>DATAPD010000053.1:0-51600 GCA_036265385.1 Terriglobales bacterium | reverse complement strand
AGCGAGTATTTCTGTGCTGACCCACGCTGCAAGGCTCTCTGGGCTGAGTTCCCTCAGGAGAACGAGTCTAGCCTCCCGTGGATTAGCGCATGGCGTGAGCTAATGGCCGTTAAGGAAAGAGAGGCCAAGGGTCTAAAAAGGTAATTCCTTGAGCATATTCGCGTGTTTCTCATTAAACCAAATCAGAAAGTTATACAAAGGAATACCTCGGGGCATGCCAGGGTCGGGCATCAACCGAACTCGCCATCCTGTAGGCCCTTTCCAGAGATGGAGCATTGAAACTAAATCCGCGCTCAGGCCTCGCTCTAGCGCCATCTGCCGGATTTTATCGGTACATTCTTGAATCGTCATAGCGCCTCCGAAAGTTGGGGGAGGGCAAGCCCCAGGGTGAGGCCAACCAGCCTGCTCTGGGGTCTTTTATTGTGGCTAACGGGGCAGCCAAATCGGGAAAAAGGTTCGAGCGACCATTCCTACCCACACAATCGAGACTGCAGCAAGGATCCAGAATCCTCTTGGGAATGTCATCTGCTTCGCTCGATACACAATCAGAAACAATAGCGCGGAGAACAGCAAAAAGCTCTGTAGCCACATAATCACTGGAAAGCCCCAGTAGTAAACGATCCAGGCAATTGTGAAGGCAATGACGGAAAGCGTAGCAGTTTTACGTGGGGTCATCAGGCACCTCTTGGCGCGGAAGTGTAGCGCTGAGCCGAATTGAGGGCGTAATTACTTTGGTAACGGGGTTTCGTGACCAGGCCATCTCTTGTCAATTTCAGCCAGGATGCGCTCAGCCCAACCAACAGCATTATGAATAGCTGTGATTGTGGCAGGCACCCTGGGGCCAATGGAGTCGAACTCCGCTAACCTGCGAGCAGCCAGTATAGAAGCCATGATTGCAATGACCCGTTTGCGGCCTTCGTCCATTTCGCCAATTTAACACTTTCGCTTTATTTTCGCCAAGGCTACAATGCCGTTAATACGGAGGCAAAATGGCAATAGACCATCTGTCGAGAGAAGAATCGGAATTTATGAAGGAGCATCCTTGGTGCATGATGGGTGCGTGGGATGAGGCGAGTGGAAAGGTGATCTTGTGCGGCAAGCCTGGCTACACAGTGGTATCAATGGTTTCCCTCGTGACGAAGTGGGATGATGTTGAAAATTGGCGAACCCTGTGTGAAGGGCATTACGACTCGCACTTGAAGGGCTAAGCTTTCATCAAACTTTCACCGACCATATCAAATATGCCCTCATCTCACCCAACGCACACAGGGCCTAAATAACTGATAAAACAAGCAAACGCTCTGTTATCAACGGGCAGGAAAAGATTAGAAATCCGATGCTCTATCCGATTGAGCTACGGGCCCACACTGCGAGTGTTTACCTGTTCAGTATCGCATATCAATTTGTTCGCGCAGCTTTAGTCCAGAGCTGCGCTGACTGCAGAAGGAACGCGTCATCGGCAAAGGGGCATTACTCGGGCGTAAAATTTATCTTCTCGGAGGGCCTTCTTATGAACAGAACCTCGATATGTACATTGTTCGCTTTGATTACGCTCTTGGTAGGGACAGCAGTTGGTCAAAACGCTACCGAACAGGAGATTGCGAAGCTGGAACAACAGTTCAATGGCGCATACGCCAAGAACGACCTGGAGCCGTACTTCTCTTTCTATGCTCCCGACGCAATCCAGTGGCTGCCGGAAGGCCGAACGGATTTAGCAACGTATAAGAGGGACTGGACGGCGTATATCTCTGCCGGCAACCGAGTCGAAGCAGCGGATCTCTTGGAACTTCAGGTGAAGGTTAGCCCAGGAGGAGATGCCGCGTCTGCCGCCTACATTCTTCATGTGCGAACGAAACTGGCGAGCGGTACGGTCACAGATGAGCAGTTCCAGGAAACAGATGTGTGGTTCAAGCTTGCATCGGGATGGAAAATTGTTGCCTTGCACTACTCGCCCGTCACGAAGAAATAAACGACTACTCTTTCGAGAGCGGAGGTTTCTTACGGTGCTCGCAATCGGAATTCAGGCACGATTCAGCGATCTTCAATCGTTCGACGTGCCTGCCTTGCAAAATGTGTTCGCTGACGATTTCATCGACATGTTCGGCTGAAACTCCGCCGTACCAGACTTCATCGGGATAAATAACGATATTCGGCCCGTGCTCACATTGATCAAGACAGCCGGACTGGTTAGCGCGCACTCGTCCCTTCAGGCCGAGAGCGGCCAGCTTCTGCTTGAATAATTTCTGCAGCTCAGCTTGCCCAGCTGGATCGCAGCTTCCGCGGGGATGGCTCGGATCGCGGCGGTTTCCGCAGATAAAAATGTGACGCTCAAACTTCGGCATGTCACGGTAGTTTAAAGGAAACAGTCCGACTCGAACGTGCAGGAAAGAGATTAGTCTTTGAGTTGCACGATCGGCTGGTCGCCGCGGCAGAAGGTAGCCACACGTTTTAGCCCACCTTCAGCTTCTGGAAGATAGCGAACCGGGCCATAGCAGTAAACCGCATGTCCGTTCGCGGCGAAGTACCAACGACCGCCTTTGCGCGCCTGCGGCGCGGTGTGGACTGGAGTTGTTGCAGGGGGAGCCAGCCTGGGGACGGGAAGCGATAACAACAAGGCTAGGGTCAAAGCCTTCATGTTAGGGTCCTTCTAATCCGCAGCTACCAGCTACGGATTCCTACGCTACAAAGTGAACGTAACCCGACGTGTGTCGAGAACAACGTTAGAGTTCTTCGACGGTCTCTCGGGCATGGCGTGCTTTTTCAATCCGCTTTGCATCTCTGATTTCGTGTTCGGGCGAGCTTTGGGCGACGCGTCTGATTTCGGTTTCGCTGGTACTGTTGCGGACGGCACCTTCGGACTGACTGCGGTGTTCTCTTCCGCCACTTTCGGCTGAAGGGCTTTGCCCTTCATGGACGACAGTTCAATGCTGTCGCCAAGAAGCTGATGAATTAGCGTGCGCTGGGATGCGATCGTCGCGTTTTGCTGGACGACTAGATAGGTCAGCATCGCATACGAGATGATGAACAGGAACACCAGCAAAGGAAAAAGGCTGATCGGCCGTTCCTTCGGAATTGGAGCAGACTCCTGAAATATGACGGTCAAGCTGCACCCCGTTTCGCGCAAAAGCTACGATCGATGGAAGTGCAGCTTGGGAGCCAATAGAAGTATTGTTAGTAACTCAATGAAATTAGGCAAGTTGTAGGATGAGATCGGGGCGGGGCGAGGGAGCCTGTCTGCAAGTCGCTGCACATTATGAGTAACCACTATGAGTTACTCATCCATAACAAAAATGACGTTTTTGAAGCGGGATAATTACCGATTATTTGCCTCCCATCACTAGCTTAGCGATGGTGGCCAGCTGCATGTTGGACGTGCCCTCATATATCTTGCCAATCTTGGAATCGCGCCAGTATTTCTCCACTGGGTAGTCGCGAGTGAATCCGTAGCCGCCGTAAATTTCTATCGCAAGGGACGTGACTCGCTCAGCCACCTGTGAGCAGAACAGCTTGGTCATGGCGGCCTCGCGGACGAAATTCAGGCCGGCATCCTTCATCCGGGCTGCGTTATAAACCATCAGACGGGCTGCTTCGATTTCAGTGGCCATCTGGGCGATCTGGAATTGGATGCCCTGGAAATCGCTGATCGGTTTTCCGAACTGTTTACGTTCCTGGGCATACTTGGCGGCATATTCCCAAGCACCACGCGCAACGCCGAGCATCTGCGCGCCGATCCCGATGCGGCCCTCGTTTAAGGTTTCAATAGCGATCTTGTAACCCTTGCCGACCTCGCCGAGCACATTCGTTTTTGGGACTTTGCAGTCCTCAAGAATGAGTTCGCACGTAGATGACGCGCGGATGCCGAGTTTGTCTTCCTTTTTTCCGACTGTGAATCCGGGAAACTCTTTCTCGATAATAAAAGCGGTGATGCCTTTGTATCCGGCCGAGGCATCAACCGTGGCAAACAGAATGAAGAGGCCGGCTTCCTTGCCATTGGTGATCCAGAGCTTTCGGCCGTCCAGGACATAGTCTGTGCCTTTGAGTTCAGCCCGAGTCTGCAATGCGAACGCGTCCGAACCGGAACCAGCTTCGCTCAGCGCGTAGGCGCCTGCGGTGTCGGCAGCCATTCGAGGGAGGTAACGTTTTTTCTGTTCTTCATTGCCCCAACGGAGAAGGGCATTGTTGACCAGTGTGTTCTGGACATCGACGACAACACCCGCGGATGCGTCCACACGAGAAAACTCTTCAACAGCCAGAATGGCTTCGAAGAAACTGCCTGCTCCGCCTCCATACTGTTCCGGAATTTCGATACCCATCAGCCCAAGCGAAAAGAATTCGTGCAGCAGGTCCTTGTTAAAGACACCGTGTTCGTCCATTTCTTTGACGAGGGGCCGGATCTTCTCGTCGGCGAACTGGCGGACGTTATCGCGAAAAAGTATTTCGTCATCTGAAAGCGTAGTCAGAGGGGGTGCTGTCATCTGAAGAGTCTCGGGCATAAGGACCTCGTTACAGCCATGATCAAACTTGAAATTTTAGCATTGCAGAGACAATCAATTGCAGGAGGGAACTCTCGTAGAGGATTAACGGGAATGGACAAGCTTTAGCTGTTCGTTTTGCAATGTGCGCTGAATTTGGTTGCGCGCGTGGACTGCCCAAGGACTTGAGCTATCCAGCTTTATGTACGCGCGCCAGTGCCGGAGTGCTTTCCGCGGCTCGCGTAGTTTTTCATAGGCAAGTGCCAGGTTGTAATGTGCGTCAGCATAGGTGGGCGCTAGCTGTAGAGCCGTTTTGTACGTCTCTATCGCTTCCTGAACGCGACCGGTTTCATCGAGCACATTCCCGAGATCGAAGTATGCCAACGCATACCGGTGATCAATTTCCAGGGCAGCCCGGTAGTGGCGTTCCGCGAGCAAGTAATCTTGCCGATTGTAGAAAAGAGTTCCCAGATTGATATGCGCAGCGGCGTGGTTCGGATCCATCTCCAGCACTTTCTGGTAAACGGCGATGGCCTGGGTCTGGGTTGACGGATTTTCTTCCAGCGCGATGCCACGAGTAAAAAGGTCGGTCGCGTCGTTTTCGACTAACTCTGGGCCCGGCGAAGCGGGCACCTGGGGTACGGAACGACTCACCACTTTTTCGTTTGCGGCAAAATCCATCAAGAACTGTCCTGCGATCGGCTCTAGCAGTTTGCCGTCATGACGGAAAGCGATGCGATGGCCGGTCGTTAATGCGCCCGCCTCGAGCAAGGGATTCTCCATCCCGGCCACTTGTTTTTGCATTGCTTGAAGCGACTGGCGAATGACTGCAGGCCGAACCTTTCGAGCACAAAGATCGCGAACCTTTTTAATCTGGAGAAGGTCGAAAAAGGAATAGTGCTCCGAGACCGCAATCAATTCTGCTTTTTCCCAAGCGGTCAACTGGCGTTGCGTCACGCGCAGGATCCGAAGCAAATCTGCTCGACTGTAACGGTACACGGTTGTAATGGATGTGACATTCACATTATCGGGAAGGCGTTGATTTGACGCAACCTTGAATTGAAGTGGAAGCCTGTGGAGAACCCGGTTGGATATAGCACGGAAGTTGTAAGGGTGGGTCGATTCTGGCCGACTATGGATGTTGGTGTCCTAGACTTTCCTCTGGTGCAAACCTGAGAACATCTTCCGCATCTCTTGTGAATGTCGTTTAAGCGGCAATTAGCTGCAGTGCTCCTTCTCACAGGCGTCCTGCTGAGTTGTTCTCGTCAGAAAACTCTTAACCGGGACGAATTCGATTCGCAACTAAGAGCCGCTGTCTCTTTATGCGCGGAGACACGTCTTTTTGTCGGCAATTTGCGCCAAAATAAAAGCACTCAGTCGTTTGCTTCCGGACACGTTCACTACTTGCAAGAGCTCGCGTCGGATGATTTGCGAGAAGCAAACAAAGTGGTCGTACCCAACCAATTTCAATCGCAGTTTCAGGTATACCGCGACCAACTCGAAGAGCTGAGTCGACAACTGACAATCCTGCAGAATTCATCAGCAAAACCAGATACATTGTCCGATATCAACTCCAGCCTTCAGACAATTCAAGGTGCTTTCGAACACCTGAGGTCGGGCCTGTGAAGAAACTGCTCGGCATCACCCTCGGGATTATGACGGCGTTGGGTGGATTCGTTGACTTGGGCCAAATTGTCTTCACGATGCAAGCCGGTGCGCTGTTCAGTTACAGCCTTTTATGGGTAATCGTGCTCGGTACGATCGCGATCATCGTTTATATGGAGATGTGCGGCAGGGTGGCCGTTGTCGCAAGAGAGCCGGTCTTTTCTACTGTTCGCAACCGCCTAGGATTTCGTCTCGGTCTAATGACTCTCATCGCTTCGAACTTGCTGAACCTTCTGACCTGCGCCGCTGAATTGGCGGGCGTGGCGATTCTGCTCCACCTGCTGACGGGCTGGCCGGAGCGAGCATTGATGGTATTCGCCGCGGTTGCATTTGCCGTCATCATCGCGGCGCTCAAGTTCGAACCGATTGAGCGCATCTTCGGCCTTTCTGGCCTATTGATGATCGCTTTCGCAATTTCAGCAGTGAAAACTCATCCCGACTGGTCGCTTCTGGCAAAGGGAATGGTTCCACTTCCGCCGGTTTCCGGCGGGAAGCAGCTATTGCTATATGGCTACTTCGTAGTGGGAATGTTCAGTGCATTGTTGATGGAGTACGAAGTTCACTTCTACTCTTCCGGGGCAATTGAGGAAGACTGGACGACGAAAGATCTGGGTGAAAACTTCATGGTGGCCGCCCTTGGATCCTTGTTGGGTTCACTTCTAACAGTGGCTCTGCTTGTGATCGGGGCTGAAATCTTTCTTCCACGGCGAATCTTCCCGGAGACCCTTAGCTCTACGATCCTGGCGAGCGCCTTGCCTTTCGGACCTTTCCTGCTGAAGGTACTCCTTTGTGGAACTCTTGCCGCCGTCGGCGGCGCTGTCGTGGAAACGGCGCTGTCAGGCGGATATAACATCTGCCAGTTCTTCAACCTTCCTTGGGGCAAAAACATGGCGATGAAGAAAACACGCGTGTATACGGTCTCGTGGATGACCATGCTCGTCATGGCCTTGCTAATCGCGATCACGGGTATCCGCCCTTTGTTGTTGATTAACATTTCGGTAATTTTTGGCATGGTAATCATGCCTTTCACTTACTATCCGATTCTACGAGTCGCGGCAGACCAAAAGGTGATGGGGAAACATGCGAATAATCGGTTTATCAGTTATGTTGCCGGTTTCTTTTTCGCTCTGATTGTTGTCGCTGCACTTGCCGCTATTCCGCTTCTGATCGCTACGGATTTCGGAAAACCCTGATCCGCCCTCATCTCAGCTGGTGGCGCTCAATCGCGTGACCTTTCCGACGCGATCGCGGTGAAGTTTGGAGATGTGAAAACTATTCATTCGCATACAACCTCGTTCATCAAACATCGCACTAAACGGTTGCTGTTGGGACCGGTTTAGAACTCATCCTCTATCTGGCTGTTGTCTCTGCTGAACTCAACCGCAGCAATTACTCACTGGGAATAATCAATGCGAACTCTTTGTGAATTGAAGCACGCAGTAGTGTTGACTCTGTTCGTCATGTGCGCGACGTTTGGCTTTTGCCAGCAGAGCGGAAACAATCAAGATACCGTTGAAGGAACGGTTGTGTCTTCGAGTCGAGATACTCTCGTTGTGCGAACCGATGATAACCGGCATCAGCTTTTTGTATTTGATCAATACACAACAAGGCCACGCAATCTCGCCGCCGGTACGCGGGTCAGCGTGTCCTCCACTCCGACCGACGAGACCGGAGTTCGTATGGCAACAACCGTGACGGTGCTCGGAGAGGGCGCAAGCACGACGGCATCGGCCTCAACCCCGTCTTCGCAGACGGGTCCGGCAGGAAAACAAGCACCGCCACCACCTGAAGTTAGAGACCTGGAACGTGACATTCGCCGTCAGGTCCGGAAATGGCGCCTCGGGGTGAGAGGAGGAGTGGGTCTCGACCCGGAACTTATCCTGTTGGGAGTGCACTCGCAGATCGGACCGATTTTCAAATCGAACATTTCTTTTCGTCCCAATGCGGAGTTTGCCTGGGGAGAAGTCACGGACATGATTTCGCTCAACCTGGAGGCAATTTATCGCCTGCCGGTTACGGCGCGACATGGCCGATGGTCCGCCTATGTCGGTGGAGGGCCTTCGCTCAACTTTATCCATCAGAATTTTCAGGGCGGCCGAGATATCGACTTCGGCAACTTCGATTACGAAACAGGACTGAACATTTTGAGCGGCCTACAGTTTCGCAAAGGCACATTCTTCGAGGTGAAGACAAGCTTGTATTCAAAGCCCGCGCCTGTGATGCGGTTGATCTTTGGATACACGTTCTGATCTGAATTCACTGAGGCTGTTTCAGTAGTTCACGACGGATTGCGTGAGCCCCCATGGTTCGTGCGGATGAGGTTCTGTCCGCGCAACAACTTGCACTCCGAGTGTGGGCTCATGCACTACGCGCCGAATAGATGCGCAGCGAGGGCATAACCAATAATAGCTTGGGACGTGATTCGGTAACTGAATTACGAACAACTCACCTTCAAGTATATTTTTGAACTCAGCATTGCACTCTGGATTAGCGCATCGGCTTATCATGGCGACCTCCAATCGTATGCGGAGGGTAGAACGACACGTTCAACTTTGGGCCGCGCGAAAAACTTTTCAGTGATTGCCGTCACGATTGCACGTGACTGTCTTGCAAAACGGTTCACCGACCTACGAGTTTTTGTAATTCCTCCGTATATCGTGCACCTTGAACTGGAATCTTTGAGGTTGCGCCTTCCAAGTCGCGAAGATCGTCCGGCGAGAGTTCCACGTTGAGTGCTCCGAGGTTTTCTTCCAAACGATGTACTTTGGTGGTGCCGGGGATTGGTACGATCCAGGGCTTGCGGGCAAGGAGCCAAGCCAGCGCGATCTGAGCGGGCGTCGCTTTCTTTTGCTGGGCGAATTTACTCAGAAGGTCCACCAGAGTCTGATTTGCCTTCCGGTTCTCCGCCGTGAACCGAGGAACCTTGTTGCGAAAATCGTTTTTCTCGAATTTTGTCTCCTCGTTGATTTTTCCAGTCAGGAAACCGCGGCCAAGTGGACTAAAGGGTACAAAACCGATCCCGAGCTCCTCGAGTGTGGGAAATACCTCATTTTCAGGTTCCCTCCACCAGAGCGAATATTCGTTTTGGAGTGCAGTGACGGGTTGAACTGCGTGTGCACGACGGATTGTTTTGACTCCTGCCTCGGATAATCCGAAGTGCTTCACTTTACCTTGCTGGATAAGTTCTTTCACCGCTCCAGCTACTTCTTCGATCGGCACATCCGGGTCAACTCGATGTTGATAGAAAAGGTCAATCACATCGGTCCGCAGGCGCTTGAGCGAGGCCTCGGCAACTTGCTTGATGTGTTCGGGACGACTATCCAGGCCGGCTTGCTTGCCGGTTGCGTCGATCTTAAATCCGAACTTGGTAGCGATAGCCACTTTAGCGCGGAACGGCGCAAGCGCCTCGCCTACGAGTTCTTCGTTAACGAATGGGCCATACGCTTCAGCGGTATCGAAGAACGTCACACCGCGTTCGACAGCCGCTCGAATAAGCTGGATTCCCTCTTGCTTATCAGCAGGCGGACCATAACCAGAGCTCAATCCCATGCAGCCGAGTCCGAGGGCGGAGACTTCCAAATGATTGCCGAGTTTACGTTTTTGCATGGTTCCTCCAGGAAAGGCGTAAGGACAGTTTGCGTTTAGACATGATCGCAGGTCGTTGGAGTTGTAGGTTCAGCGCCGAATTTGTTCGATTTGAAAACGAGTCTTATTCGAATCCCTACGCCGGTCTCTTTATAAACCTTTTACGCATTCTTTAGACAACTTTTACGCCGCGCGATTTTCAATCAGTGTTGGTCAAGGGTTTGTCTAAAGGTATGGCGCGCATGAACGAAACGAAGCAAATCTCACTAGTAAAGAGACATTGCTTAATCGGCGCCTACATGACCCTGCTTGCGGCCCCTTTCGCTTTTCCACAAACAGTGGTGACGGAAAGTACGGGCCACGATCTTCGGTGTGAAAGCACAGTACAACAGCCGTCCACGAGCGTGACTTCAGCTGCTGACACGGACGCGCAAATCATTCAGGAACTCGAGAGGATGCGCGAGCGCATTCAACAACTCGAGTTTGAGTTGAAGCAGCGAAATGCTGGCAGCTCTGCGACTGGCGTTGTCGGGAACTCTGCCCAAGCGCACCAGTTTGTTGAGGGTTCGGTACCATCGACCAGACCTTTAATGCAGGCCGAATCCCGCGCGGCCCAAACCAAGCCCGCTAAAGCCGAGCCGTTCGCATTCGCGGATTGGACGTGGTTAAACGGTAATCCACGCACTCAAACACCGGCTTTTGATAGCAAGTTCTTCACGCCTGAAATCAGAGCGGATGTCGCGTATCACTACGACTTTAATCATCCGAAAGACGACACGATCGGAGGCTCGAGCGAGGTGTTTCGTTCGAACGAAATCAGCCTCACGCACCTCGGCGTGGGTGGAGACTTTCACTACGATCACGTGCGTGCGCGAGTTTTCAGCCAGCTAGGTCTCTATTCCACTGCAACGCCGCGTAACGATGCCAGCTATTCCCGCGGTCAGTGGCAATTGGACAATGCTTATCGCTATCTGAACGAGGCCTATGGCGGCTATCACTTCGACAAACTGCACGGAATCAATGTTGATGCGGGAATGTTTCTTTCTTATGTAGGTCTGTTCAGCTTCTATCAGTTCGATAACTGGGCGTATCAACCCTCTTATGTCTCCTCGAACACGCCATGGTTTTTCACCGGGATGCGAATTCAAATCTTTCCGACTGAGAAGCTGAAGATCGAGCCGTGGATTATTAACGGATGGCAAACTTATGCGCGGCCCAATGGACGCCTGGGACTAGGCGGTCAGATTCTGTGGCGACCAACTCCGTGGCTCTCAATTATCACGAACAATTATGGCGTTGGTGCTGATGCGGTTGGGATTCCGAACCGCACGCGTTATCACACCGACGATAGCGTGCAGATCAAGTACTACGATCATCCCGAAAGAGTTCTGACCAAGATCGCTTTCAGCCTCACTGGAGATGCGGGCTGCGAATCCGGCGGCGGTGTGGCCTGTACCACAAATACGAAGGATGTTGCGGGGAACATCATCGCTTACAAGCAGAGCTTCCTCGGGTTCATGCTCTACAACCGTTGGTGGTTCTATAAGGACCGGCACGCATTCACGTTAGGCGGCGGCAAGATCAACAACCCGGGCCGCTATCTTGTGCTGCTCCCGCCGATTAATGGAGCTACCGCAACCAGTGGCACGGGCTATTTCACCGAAAACCCCGGAGACCCGTTCAAGGCGTGGGACATGTCCGGAACCTACGATTACATGCCTAGCCAATACATTACGTTCCGCTGGGAATTCAATCACCGCCACGCAAATGTTCCTTACTTCTCGGGTCCAGGCGGAGTGACACCTCCAGGCGGGAACCAGGGAATACCGGGATCGCCTGTTGTGGGATGGTTTCCAGATTTGAGACATACCGAGGATCGCGCCACGATGGCGATCCTAGTGAAGTTCTGACTTTGGATCGAGGTCATCGGGAGTTAGCCATGCAGGACATTCTTTGGATCGCCGTAACGATCGCATTCTTCGCGCTCTCGATCGCGTACGTGCATTTCTGTGAGCGAGTGAAGTAGGAGAACCAAATATGAGCGTGGAATCAATGATCATGCTCGCCGTTAGCGCGCTTACGGCTGTTTATCTCTTTTACGCACTGCTCCGCCCGGAGAAGTTCTGAGATGACTGTCAACGGATGGCTGCAAATCCTCTTTTTTCTCTCGCTCGTGTTTCTCGTGACCAAGCCGATGGGCATCTTCATCACACGCGTGTTCAATCGCGAGAAGACCTTTATGGATCCGCTGCTCAGGCCGATTGAGCGCCTGCTCTATCGGGTAACAGGTGTCGATGAAGATCACGAGATGCGTTGGACAGAGTATGCAATCGCGATGCTGCTATTCAGCGTGGTCTCGATGATTGTGCTGTACCTGATGCAGCGACTGCAGGGATATCTTCCATTAAATCCACAGAGGTTCGGCGCTGTAAACCCGGCGCACGTTGCTTTCAACACGGCGGCATCATTCACGACCAACACGAATTGGCAGGCCTATTCGGGTGAAAACACCATGAGCTACTTCACCCAAATGGCGGGACTCGCTTATCACAACTTTGTGTCCGCGGCCGTTGGCATAGCGCTCGCGATTGCCTTTATCCGCGGAATCGCTCGGCGCCAGATGCAGACTATCGGAAATTTCTGGGTGGATCTTGTGCGAGCGAGCCTCTGGGTTCTGTTGCCGTTCTGCATCGTTGGTGGGCTCATTCTGGTTTCTCAGGGCGTTGTTCAGAATCTGCGGCCTTACGACACCGTGAAGCTTGTCGAGCCTATGCAGATTCAGAAAGTTGCGGGCGGAAAAACTGTTGTTGATGGGCAGGGAAAACCTGTCATGGATATTGTCACCGACCAGACCATCGCTCAAGGTCCGGTCGCCTCGCAGGAAATTATCAAAGAATTCGGAACCAACGGCGGTGGCTTTTTCAACGCCAACAGCGCTCACCCATTCGAAAATCCCACACCTTTGTCGAACCTTATTGAGCTGGTTGCGATTTTCTCAACAGGGGCGGGACTTACATACACCCTTGGACGCATGACTGGATCGCAAGCGCACGGCTGGGCAGTGTGGTCGGCGATGGCAATCCTGTTTCTTGCGGGCGCGATGGTTGCGTACTGGGCGGAAGCACGCGGCAATCCACTCTTGGCTGGCACAAACCAGCAAGCCACGGCCCTGCAAGCCGGCGGGAATATGGAGGGGAAAGAAGTCCGCTTCGGTATCGCGAACACAGCGCTATGGGCAACCGTGACCACAGATGCCAGTTGTGGTGCGATCAACGGCTGGCACGATTCGTTTACTCCACTCGGCGGCATGGTTCCGCTCGTAAACATCATGCTGAGTGAAGTTATCTTTGGCGGAGTTGGCGCAGGCATGTACGGAATGCTGATTTACGTCGTATTAGCCGTCTTTATCGCGGGACTGATGGTCGGACGCACGCCGGAATATCTCGGAAAAAAAATCGAGGCATACGACGTGAAGATGGCGATGCTAGTAGTGCTCGTCTTTCCGCTCGTCATTCTGGCGTTTACTGCCGTTTCGAGTGTCCACGGCTTTGGAACTTCAAGCATTTCCAATCCGGGTCCGCACGGGTTGGGCGAAATGCTGTACGCATTCACTTCGGGGGCCGGAAACAATGGTTCGGCTTTTGGCGGGTTGACCGTGAATACCCCCTGGTACGACACCATGATCGCGCTCACGATGCTCGCCGGACGTTTCTTGATGATCATTCCCATGCTCGCGATCGCCGGCAATCTCGCCGGTAAGAAATACGTTCCGCCCTCTCTGGGAACATTCCCAGTGACCACTCCATTGTTCACGGTGCTTCTGATCGGCGTGATCTTGATCGTTGGCGCGCTCACATTCTTCCCCGCATTGAGCTTGGGTCCGATTCTCGAGCATCTGCTCATGGCCGCGGGCAAGACGTTCTAGAGGAGTCTTATGGCAACGACCGCTCAAACACCAACCATGCCGACCATAGCAACCGTGCGCCTAGGGCAATCGCCGAACAAGCCGCCAAAGAAAGCTGTCTGGCAGTGGAAGATTGTTCAGGCCGCGATCGTCGACGCGTTCCTGAAACTGAATCCGCGAAAGATGATGGGCAATCCGGTCATGTTCGTCGTGGAGATCGGAAGCGTCATCACGACCGCGTTGCTCTTCAAAGGCGACGCGGCTTTCAAGTTCAATCTGCAGATCACGTTGTGGCTGTGGTTCACAGTTATATTCGCGAATTTTGCAGAAGCCATGGCGGAAGGCCGCGGCAAAGCCCAGGCTGATACACTTCGGCGCGCTCGCTCAGAAACAATGGCGAACCGTATTCTCGGCGACGACGCGACGCTCGAGCGGGTTCCCAGTTCCAAGCTGAAGGCCGGAGACCTGGTATTCGTTTCGGCTGGCGAATTCATTCCTTCGGATGGCGAAATTGTCGAAGGTGTCGCTTCAGTGGACGAATCGGCAATTACAGGGGAGTCGGCGCCTGTGATTCGCGAAGCTGGCGGTGATCGTTCAGCAGTTACAGGCGGTACGCGTGTCTTGTCAGATTGCATAAAGGTGAAGATCACCTCAAATCCGGGAGAGACTTTTCTTGATCGAATGATTGCTCTCGTGGAGGGAGCTGAGCGGCAGAAAACGCCGAATGAGATTGCTCTCAACATTCTGCTCTCCGGGCTGACCATCATCTTTCTATTAGCGGTCGTTACTCTGCAGCCTTTCGCAATCTACTCTGGCAGCCCGCAAACCGTATTCGTTTTGGTATCCCTACTGGTTTGTTTGATCCCAACCACCATCGGCGGACTGCTCTCCGCGATTGGGATTGCTGGGATGGACCGTTTAGTGCAGCACAACGTTCTCGCGATGTCGGGCCGAGCTGTGGAAGCTTCCGGTGACGTCAATACGCTCCTGCTCGATAAGACCGGCACGATCACGCTAGGCAACCGTCAGGCGTCTCGCTTCATTCCTGCTTCGGGCGTAACTGAACAAGAGCTCGCGGATGCGGCACAGTTGTCGTCCCTTCCTGATGAAACTCCAGAAGGGCGTTCCATTGTGGTTCTCGCGAAACAGCAATACGGATTGCGCGGAAGGGCGTTTGGGTCGCATGAGCTGAAGTTTGTGCCTTTCAGTGCTCAGACCCGAATGTCCGGCGTGGACTTGAATGGCTTTGAGATTCGCAAGGGTGCCACAGATGCAATCGCAAATTACGTGGCTCAAAACGGTCATCGACTGCCAGACGAAATCCGGACGCTAGTGGACCAAATTGCCAGGTCGGGGGCGACTCCTCTCGTCGTCGCAGAACGAAGCCGTGGCGCATTGGGCGTGATTGAGTTGAAAGATATCGTAAAGGGTGGAATGAGAGAGCGCTTCAATCAATTACGGGCAATCGGTATTCGCACGGTGATGATCACGGGGGATAACCCACTCACTGCCGCAGCCATTGCTCGAGAAGCAGGAGTGGACGACTTCCTGGCCCAAGCGACGCCAAAAGACAAAATGGATCTGATTAAAAAGGAGCAGGCAGAGGGCAAATTAGTCGCTATGACCGGAGACGGCACGAACGACGCTCCCGCGCTTGCTCAGGCCGATGTGGGTGTTGCGATGAACACCGGCACCCAGGCCGCGAAAGAAGCCGGAAACATGGTCGACCTCGACTCCAATCCGACGAAACTGATCGAGATCGTCGAAATCGGCAAGCAGTTGTTGATGACGCGTGGCGCGTTGACAACATTCTCGATCGCCAATGATGTCGCCAAGTACTTCGCGATCATTCCGGCAATGTTCGCGGCAACCTTCCCCGTGCTGAATGTACTGAACATCATGCACCTGCGGACACCACAGTCCGCAATCTTGTCGGCTGTTATCTTCAACGCGTTGATCATCATCGCGCTGATTCCGCTTGCCCTGCGTGGCGTGAAGTATCGTCCGATGTCGGCTGCAGCGCTGCTGCGTAACAATCTCTGGATTTACGGCGTGGGCGGCATCATTGTGCCCTTCCTCGGAATCAAGATGATTGACATCCTGATTACGCATATCGGGCTTGCGTAAAGGAAATTGCCATGAAGAAGAACCTGATCACAGCGATTCTGATGACGGTTGCGACGACCATCCTGTTAGGAATTATTTATCCTCTGCTCGTCACCGGCCTCGCGCAATCGATTTTTCCGAAGCAAGCGAATGGTCAACTCATCCAAAAAGATGGAAAAATTATCGGTTCGAGCATCATCGCCCAGGGTTTCACTAGCCCTGGGTATTTCCATCCGAGGCCTTCGTTTGCTGGAGCGGGATACGATCCGATGAATAGCAATGGCTCACAGCTTGGCCCGACAAACCAGAAATTAATCGATCGAGTGAAGGATGATGTTACGAAGGCTCAAAACGATGATCGCAGAGCACTTGTACCGATCGATTTGGTCTCAGCTTCGGCATCGGGACTCGACCCGCACATCACACCTGCGGCGGCAGAGTTCCAGCTGGCTCGTGTTGCAAAAGAACGCGGGACCACCACGGATCAACTGCGTGCGCTGGTTCAGGCGCACACCGAAGGGCGTCAGCTCGGCTTTCTTGGCGAACCCCGCGTCAATGTCCTCGAGTTGAACCTTGAATTGGATGAGCGATTCCCCAAGAAGCAACAGCCTTCGCTGAATACAAATTTAGCCCAGATGTACGGAGGGAATTGAATTCCAAGTATCGAGGTTGGTTGAGACTGGAGCCGACGACCAGACTTGAACTGGTGACCTGCCGATTACGAATCGGCTGCTCTACCAACTGAGCTACGTCGGCTTTGCGTGTGCGAGCTCATTTAGTTTACAACACGCGCGCACGAAAAAGCCCTCGCCGAAGCGAGGGCCGATTTCGATCCGATTGGCCAGTGTACGGGGTTTTCTCAGTGATTGCCTGACGACATCCCGCTACCCTCGCCTTCGTGCGTTTCGATCGAGATCAGGAATGCGTTGCGGTCCGAGTACTTGAAGCTGTGTCCCTGGACGTTGGCACTGTGCTCAAGTGAACGATACATTTCGAAGCCCGTATTGTTTTGTGCCCCGAAGTACTTCACGTTCTTGAGTACGACGCCGTTCCCGTCTGCACCCGCCTCACGCTGCAGTTTCATAGTAGCCATCTGGCCGCCGCCCAGCGTTGCATTTACGACATCACCCGACCGGTTGATGTCGATGGGTGCCTCCTGAACTTTCAGGTCGCCCCACTCGACACCGTAGGTCTTAAGGATCATGGGTGCCAGCGCATCACGCTGTGCTTTGCTTGTGGCCGGATCGAAGGAAACCACAACCCATGCTCCTTTCTTGTTTGTTCCCCATTCATCGCCGAGATCACCAGTAAGCCAGTACTTTGCTCCGGTCAGGTCGGTATCGCCCGAGCGGCCCTCGCGAACTTTAACGGCCATGTTGAATTCGCAATGCGGATGCTCGGCGTGTTTGTTGAAATAACATGGACAAAACAGATGACAACTACAAGCTTCGACGTAGTCTGCCTTCATCTGCCAAGCCGGCTTTCCTGGCGTTGATGCCATCAGAATGACGGCACACAAGAGGAGAAGCGCCACTTGTTTCCAACTCCTCATATTCCACCTCTCTTTCGGATTATCGACATGATGCTGCGAGGGGAAGCCCACGTGCTGAATTGGCAGGCATTCTAGCGCAGCCGCGGAGGCCAGATAGCGTGAACACCATGAAATATTTCGGAGCGAAAAATAGGGGTGAGGAAACTCGCGGATAAGAGTTCGAGAAAGTTGCGCAAACGAAAAGGCCGCCCGGCAACGTGGGCGACCTTCTCTTTCAAGGGAGAATAGTTCCAACGGAGGGTGTTTGTTCCGTTAAAACTTTCTGGCGAAATCTTATGAGCCTTAAATCTAGAGTGTCAAGCGATTTCTGTGATTTAAATATCTTTATTTTCAATCACTTAGGAAACTGGTGAACAACCGCCGATATTCGCAATTTTGAGGAAAAATACTCATTGCGCATGTCCTAAGGCGATTAAATTGATGAACTTACCTTTGCCTCGGAGGGCGGGGACCCCGCATCTTCCAGGTGCAAAGAGATGAATTCCACCTCTTCCGGTCTGCCGAGTACCCTTTCGGGAAGCACCCGCCGTAGAAGTACTCTCAATCCACCGAACGCGACGCCTGCGACTAGCCCGAAGCCAATCAAAATGCCACAAAGGACAATGATATTCACCAGAAGGTTGGCAAGATTGTCTTTCTTCGTGAAGCTGGTGTTCTCATTCCACGTTACGTCTGCGTCGTAGCTCACCGAGGCGAGCAGAGACTTGGCCTCACTCTGTGACAGTGGTCCGGCTGCAATCGCGATAATCGGGCCGGTGCGTTTATCGAAAAAGGATCCAGCATCCACGATGGTCGCAACGCCAGGCTGTTGCGCACTCGATTGATGAGCCACATCGATCTGTCTGAGACGTTCGGCCGCAATCTGCGGCGTCGGATACTCGATCAGCATCAACGTGCTTTGGCCTGCACTCGTATCGTATCGGCCCAGCACAACTTCAGCTCCTGACTTAAAGTCCACCATGTCGGGAGCGATGGGCGCAGATGCATGAGCCAACGCTGCCGGCCCGGCCACAAACTTCTCTGAATTCTTAATGAGACGTTGCTTGGGTAGATATCCCGGGAGGAGCGGCAATCGGCCTGTGTTTCCGGGGGGAAGAGGAAGTGCTCCCGCAAGTTCCCGAAGTTCGGCAGCCGACATGACCGTCAACTTGTCGAAGACTGCGTCGACGAGATTGTTTCCGCGATAAAACAATACGCGATTGTTGAAGGATGCTCCAAGATCACCGATCGTTTCGTTCAGCATCTCGGGCTGCCGATAAAAGGTGAACGCGCCGAAGGCTCCGGTAGCATCGTCGAACTGGGCCAACCGAATCGTGAGCTTCCGTCCATCGTCGCGAACGTAAGTAGCGGACTCGAACTTCGAAAATGAATATTCCTTTAAGACGTTGCTGTTGGCCTCGTCCGCATTGGAGGCGTCAGAGCTCACGTGAGGCGCTCCTTTCAGTTGCCATCCAGCGAACTGTTGAGGAAGAACACGGGGCGAGGCTTGCTCAGCGGCAAATGCAGCACAGACCGTGAGGGCGAGCCAAAACAATAAGAAACGCAGCTTCATCATGACGAAAAAGGGAGGGCAGGAACGCGGGAGCCCGTGCTTATTAGACTACAGAGCATAGTGAAAAGTTTCCATCGCACGAGTTGCGAGCAGGGAAGTAAGGGGACGAATCGGAAGCAGCTTTATTGGGCTTCGTCCCGAGTGAGCCGGCTGGCCACCTTGACACCGCTAAGGCCGTTCGCATATTTCGCGATGCCACGATAGAGAGACTCAGCAATACGCTGCCGATATTCCGAGGTCTCCAGCTTGCGCTCATCGGAAGGATTGCTGACGAAAGAGATCTCGGCCAAGATCGATGGCATGTTTGCACCGATCAAGACAACGAATGGCGCTTTTTTGACACCCCGGTCACGCATGCCCGTGGTGCGGGTGGAAAGGCCGGTATGTAGTGCTTGCTGCACGTTTGAGGCGAACTCTCGGGATTCCTCGATTTTTTCCTTCAGCGCAATTTTCTTCACGAGGTCTTGCAGTTCGTAAATGGATTTTTCTGACACGGCGTTTTCACGCGCGGCTACTTCCAAAGCCTCTGCAGAGGAAGTGAAATTCAGGTAATAAGTCTCGACTCCTCGGGCAGCCGGATCCCGACTCGAATTGGCATGAATAGAAATGAACAAATCGGCCCGCTCTCGGTTGGCGATCGCTGTTCGGGTCTCGAGCGGAATGAAGGTATCGTCCTGGCGGGTGTAAACGACTTCGGCACCGAGGCGCTGATCAAGCAAACGACCGAGGCGGCGAGCGACTTCCAATACAAGATCCTTTTCTTCAAGTCCATTAGGTCCGATCGTGCCGGTGTCGTGGCCGCCATGGCCAGCATCAATCACAATCTTACCGATCTTCAACCCCAGCGCGCGTATTAACGAACGATCGCCGCTTGACGTAGGACGCGCCTCGCGAGCGTCGAGCGCAGCAACCTCATCTTTTTCTTTCTTGCGCGCTCCAGTCTTGCGCGTGGAATTTTTCGTGCTTTTTCCCTTTGCAATTCGGCTTGCCGGGCTTTCGGGCAGATCGGTATGGGTGATTGCGGGCTGACTCGATTCCCCAGAGGGCTTTACCACTTCAACGCGCTTCCTGGGGGTCACGACCGTCACATCGGTATCGTCGTCATCCTCATCCGCGTCAGCAGCCACAATCTTCTTCTTGGAAGCGATTTTTCCAACGGCCTTTGGGCCGCTCGGAGGGGAGACCGCTTGGGTAGCATCGTTTGCGGATGCCGTGGACGGAGTTCCATCAGCCTTCGCCGCTGCCTTAACTTCTTTGAGGTCGGAATCGTCGTCAATCTGCGCACCCGCCGAGGGTGACTGTGCATCGGCCCTTACCTTCTCCCCGGAATTGTCGAGCTTCCGAGCGGACTGCCGGCCAACTTTTCCATGAATATCGATGATGAGCCGCGACGGATTCGGAAGTAAAAACGCCGTGTAATCTGAGAGGCCATCGACCTCAAGAACTACGCGCGCCCGTCCTGGCTGAAACTGGGCGACGCGGATTTTCTTCAACAATCCATCATCGACTTCGAATGACTTGCCAACCAATGTTGAAGCTAACTTCGCATCACGAAGATCGAAAAATATGCGGTCGGGGTTGTCGATCCGCTGCGAATCGAATTTGATGTCCTGCTCAAGGTCAATCGCGACGCGAGTGTAGTCTGGTGTCGACCAATGACGAATGCCTGTTACCCGTGTGGTTTTTTCTCGATGTTTCGGATCAGGCGTGGTATCCGAGCGTTTGGCGACGCTATCGGATTTAGAAGACTTCGACTTTTCGTGCTGTTTTGCGGTTTCCTCGGAGATCTCTGCTAACGCCTGTCTGGCATCATCGGCGAGCCGATGACGCGGGTAGCGTTGAATAAATTCTTCAAATGCAACCTTGGCTTGGGCTGGATCGTCAAGATCGTCTTTATAGACTTCGCCGACGGTAAAGAGAGCGTCGAAACGGAACTTGCTTCCTGGATATTCCTTACGCAGAAATCGATACTGTTCGATGGCTGAACGCAGGACGTCTTCGTCGTTAAACGTCCTGCCCATTTCGACCATCAACTCGGCCGCCGCCACAACACTGGGATCAGCTTTGCCTGACGCAGGCGCGCCGAAATATACGCCTCGGTAGGCATCAATCACGCGCTGGTATTCGCGACGGGTGCGTTCTTTCGCAGGACGACCGTTAATGCCCTCCCGCATCCTCTCAGCAGAAGCGAACCGGTCTCGCGCCCAGGCATCGCTGTGGTGGACGCGAGCCTCTGCTGAGACGAATGCAAGGGTCAGGAAGGTTACAACCGTGCTCCAACGCCATAAGCGCTGGAAAGCAATTTTTTGTGTCAACGTTACCTACCCTCTCAACCTGGTTCAACTACTTCTTGGACAGATGCACCTGGGTCAATCCGTGTTGCTGATGTATAAAACGCCCCGCGAATCCCGTTGAACCCGAACGGGACTTAGTACAGGGTTTCCTAAAATGTGAGAGCCCGGGTCGGAGCCTCCGTAATAAAGGGTCGTGATACGGCGAACGTAGTTCTGGGTCTCCGCAAACCGCGGAATGCCAGAACTTCGAGCAACGGCTCCAGCACCCGCGTTGTAGGCCGCCAAACTAAGTTTGATGTCTCCTCCGTAGCTTTCCAAGAGCCTCTTTAGGTGCCTAACCCCAGCGTCGACATTTTGTTCCGGGTCAAATGGATTCGTAACATTCAGCGACCGCGCTGTGCCGGGCATCAACTGCATCAGCCCCATGGCACCTTTGCGCGATACCGCGTTTGGATTGAAATTCGACTCGACCTTCACGACGGATCGCACCAGATTCGGATCCACGTTATGTCGTGCGGCGGCCTGTTCAATCGCTGCGTCGATTTGCTCGGAAGTGAAATAGCGGTCGCGAAACGCGGAAACGCTGGTATTCGAGCTCTGAAAGTACTGATCTACTTCAGCGGCCGCAGAGCGGGCTGCCTTCATGCTCGACCCGCTGGCTGCTGCAACGGCTTTCCATCTACGCTCCGTGGAACTCCAGTAAACAAGGGACGATCGTCGTTGGACAAAAGTCGGAGTCCGGCGGACTGCCGGTGCTTGCGTGTCATTTACGTAAATTTTGCGTCCGCTTTCGTCGGACGTGACGATAGCGGCGGATTGAGCAGGGGCTTGCGAAGGAAGGAAGGCCGCGATTACAGGTGTAACCATCAGGACGAATTTCACGCGCTTTCGCATCACCGGGTCACCAAGCTCCTAGCGGAGACACAATTCCCCCGCGGATTGCTACCCGGAACCTGACGGAGAATTCCAAACCAGAGTGAGGAAATTATAGGAGGTGGGAAGGGGAGGGGCAATCTATCCAAAGGCCATAGAACCACCGTAGTAATCGCGGTAAGTGGCTGAAAAGATTGATTGATCTAAAGCCTCACACAGACGGATGACCGGCGAATGTGGTCTAATACGACCCGTGAAAACCCTACATTTTGCTGCAAAAATCCTATGTTTAACGTGTTTTCTCGGCGCTGGCTTGTATGCGGCGGACAGCTCCGTTGGTCCCTCGAAGGCAGACGTCGACGCCGTGTATCCGAAAATGCAGGCACTCTACTTGGACCTGCATCGCAATCCGGAACTTTCGGGCCACGAAGAAAAAACAGCAGTCAAGATTGCGGACCATCTTCGTCAGCTCGGATACGAAGTTACGACTGGATTCGGGGGAAACGGTGTCGTCGGTGTCCTGAAAAATGGTAATGGGCCCACGGTGATGATTCGGGCCGAACTCGATGCTCTTCCTGTCGAAGAAAAAACGGGGCTCGAGTACGCCAGCCAAGTGAAGACTAAGAATGAGAAAGGTGTTGAGGTCGGGGTTATGCATGCCTGTGGCCACGATCTGCACATGGCCATTGGCATGGGGACCGCAGCGTTATTGGCGCAGCATAAAGACCGCTGGCATGGAACGTTTATCTATGTCGGACAGCCCGCCGAAGAAACGGTGAAAGGCGCAGTGGCTATGCTGAAGGCGGGTCTTTACACGCAATTTCCCAAACCTGATTACGCTCTAGCCGTACATGATGCGGCTAACTTGCCTGCGGGGAAGGTTAGCTATGTTTCGGGGTTCGCTCTCGCCAACTCGGATGCTGTTGAAGTGACGATCTTCGGTCGCGGCGGGCACGGCTCGGCTCCTCAGATTGCAGTCGATCCGATTGTGATTGCCGCTCGAACAATTCTTGCGTGGCAAACCCTCGTGTCGCGCGAAAACAGTCCGTTTGATCCCGCTGTCGTGACAGTTGGATCAATTCATGCAGGAACGCGAAGCAACATCATTCCAGACGAAGTACACCTGCAGATCACCGTTCGCTCTTACAAGGACGAAGTACGCCAACACTTGATCGATGGCATTGGACGTATTGCAAAAGCAGAAGCAGCTGCGGCCGGCGCAGAAAAGCCACCTCTCGTTGAAGTCGTTGAGACCGTCAAGGCTGTTTATAACGATCCACAATTAACTGAGCGCACTGTTTCCGCACTGAAGAAGGCATTGGGAGATTCCAATGTCGTACTTAGCGCGCCAGCGATGGCCGCCGATGATTTTGCCGAATACCGCACAGATGGTGTCCCGTGCTTCGATTTTTGGGTGGGCGCCATAAATCCGCAGAAGCTGGAGGCCGCGCAGAAATCCGGCCACGAAGTTGGGGGATTACACTCCTCTTACTTTGCACCCGACATTGAGCCAAGCTTAAAGACGGGCATCACTGCCGAGACTGTGGCGGTGCTGGAGCTGCTAGGAAAATAACGCTACTTGCGCAGTCCAAGCAAAGTTATTGGGATCTCTCAGCGCGAAGCTCGTGACTCGCGGCGCCTTAAAACCTGAAGAGATACGACGCTTTGATGAAGAAGTTCTTCCCGTCATTACGGAAACGGGGTCCGCGCGCGAGGCCTTGCGGAGCGTCGGGATCTGCCGCGAGAGGAATTGCGACATTCTCAAGGTTGCTGTTGTATCCAACGTACAAAGCAGTGTTGGGATGCACGAGGTACGTGATCAGGAAATCGGCGTTGAACCTCTTCGACGTTTTCAAGGACGTCATCACAGGATTTGCGAGCACAGCATCGTATTCCCCGATAAAGCGGAATGACAATTCTTTGTTGTACTGATAATTCCATTTGCTGCGGATGATGTGATCGTTAAAGATTCCTGCGGAACTGTTGCGGTGGTGCAAGCGGAATAGAAGGTAAGTATTGTCGATTCGCAAGGAACGGCTTGGGCGAACCGTAACAGTCGCTGTCGCGCTGGTTCTTCCCGCGAGATAAGGCGCCTGACCTTCCGGAGCATCGTAGAGAACACGCGATCCCCAGCGATAATCCACATGAAATGTGACCTGTCGTAGCAGGCCAGTGTCAAACGCTACGACAGTGGTGTGACGCCGAAAATAGATATTGTCCTGCAAGACCGAGAAATCGACCGGCCGGAGAAGTTCACTTTCGAGAGCATAGGTCACAGCCAGAAAAGTCTGACCTACAAACTCCCATTTCAATTCCGGGAAGATCCCACTATTGAGGTGATTTCCGTCATGGTCCCAAATCCCGAGGTGTTCGAAGATCGGCCCCCAGGAAATCAGGTGTTTTCCTTCTGGCCGAAAGCTGTATTTCACGATCTGATCGATAAGCCGAATGCCTGGTTGCTGATCGAATCCTGTTTCCGTCAGAAATCCGTTTGCCCGATCATTGAAATGCAATTCGTAATTGAGTTTTCGTCCCTGTCGAAAGAGATCTGCGTTAAATAATGGCCCCGCCTGATACGTCCCATCTTCGAGCCGAGTGGAACTGGCAACACCCTGGAAGTCTGCAATCCAGTTATTTCCTAAACGAAAGCGGCCATCCAGTCCGCCGATTCGGTTGAACGAGCCGTCGAATTCCCGGTCGGTGTAGAGAAGGCCGATACTTGATTGCGATCCAATATCGTGACTGATTCTCGCAATTGAATAGTAAGCATGCTTACCGGCGCTGGGATCAGTCTTCGGAACATCCAAGCCCGGAGCAGCATCATCGGCCGCCAGCAGTCCGACCGTCCAAGGTCCGTCTTTACCTGTTAAACGAATGCCCCACTTCGGTTGTTGAATACGACGGGTAAAAACCAAGTTGTACGGAGTGAGAAAGTAGTTGGAATTTTCCAGAAAAAAGGGTCGCTTCTCTGGGAAGAAAACCTCAAACCGCTGATTTACTGTGACCTGCGGCTCGTCGGATTCCACCTGGCTGAAATCCGGGTTGGCGGTGAGGTCCAGGACGAACTTATCTTTCAGAACAATCTTCGCATCGAGACCAAGCTGACCATAGGCGCTGCGCTGACTGAAAACGGGGTGGTCAGGATCGCGCAAATCCGGCTCCTGATACGAACGAAAAATGCCGTAAGGAATTAACTGAAAATTGCGTCCCGGTGAGATGTGCTCGAGGCCCGTCGCGGTACCTGCCTGATTGAGGCGACCGGCGATCCTGCTCGAATAGGGCGGCCAAAAGGTATCTTCGTTTTTGCGCGGCAAACCACGATTGAGGAGGATTCCCCATGTTTGCGGATCATTCGAAGAGAACCGCAGACTTCGAAAGGGAATCGCCATCCAGACCACGTAGCCTTGATTCGTAACGCGGCCTTGTGAGTTCCAGACGGTGTCGAACGAGAAATCGAATTCCTGACCCTCGGTCCAAAGGGCATCGGCCTGCACTCCCAATGGGTTCGCTAAAAACGCGTAGGCCCGACGCCGGTCATGGAATGTATCGAGCATGAGCTCGACTGAGTCATCTTCGATGATGTCTTCGCGCCGTGACAGTCGCGCCCGCAATTTTTGCGGCTCGGAATCAAAACAAACGAAAATCGCATAAAGATTTTTATCGTCATATCCCAGATACGTGTCCGTGCGTTGGGTTGAGGGCGCGCCATCAGTCGGAATACGCTGGGTAAATCCCGAGATGAGCGCCATCTTTCCGTCCCACTCGCGGGTCGGCTTCATCTGGAGAAAATCTTCGATCGTCGGTGCGCTGGTCAGGCGAGGGATGGAAACCCTACCAAATTCACGCGGGCCTGCGATTGCCGGCAGGTTCGCCAGCAAAAACAACACTCCCCCTGCCAAGGCCGCCAGTTTCGAGATCTGTAACAAACGTTCCCTCTTGCACACCCAACACGCGCTGGCTGTTTAGACGTATGACAATCGTCGATGTTAGTTCTTTAGGATTAGGATTCAGTTACGATGTGTTCATACGAATTCAGGCCCAGTCCCTTAGTTTCGCGGCACCTGAACAACGAACGATTTGACGACCACATTATTGGGCTCAGAACCAACCGGGATCATCGTTAACAGGGAATACTCAGTCGGTTCAAGCTTGCGTGGCTTTCGTTTCTGGATGACCGTCACATCCCCAGATTGCGAATCGAGCACCAGCAAATAGTTCTGATTTTGCGAGAGTGCCAAGGCATCCGGATGGCTTCCCACTGGCAACACGGCAATCATCTTTCCAATGTCGATGTCGTAAACGGCAACGCTATTCGATCCGAAGTTGCTGATGTAAACCCGCGAATTATCGGCGGTGACTAGTCCTCGCGATGGCTGGTTGCCAATCAAGTAGCTGCCGCTGACTTCGTTGGTCCCAGTTTCGATGATCGAGATGCTTCCCGATCCAAAGTTCGAAACGATCAACTCACCGCCGTCCGGCTTCAAGGCCAGGCTCACAGGCATTTGTCCGACGTCGAGCAGTGCGAGTACCTTGTCGGACTTCAGGTCGATCGAAGCCACTTGATTTGACGCGGAGCATGCAACGAAGGCTTTGCTCGAATCGGGCAGGATCGCGATGTCTCCAGGTTCGCGGCACGTTTGTAGCGTCGCGCGTACCTGCAATCGGTTCGCATCGAGAATCGATACATTGTCAGACTCGCGATTGGAAATGACGACTGTACGCCCATCCGGAGAGACTCGGGCCAGTCCGGGAGCCGAACCGACGCGCACATTTCCGATTACCGCGCGGCGCTCGAGGTCGATAATCGACACATTATTGGACCCTGAGTTGGCTGTGTAGGCACGCTTTCCGTCTTGAGAAACATCGATGAAATAGGGTTTGGCGTGAACCCCGATACTAGCGACCACCCGATTCTGCTCGGCGTCAATGATAGTGACGTTGTTCGAGTTGGAATTTACGACATAAATCTCATTCTTCTTGCTGTTGGCGGTCACTCCGGTAGGTTCTGACCCAACCTGGATCGTTCTCGCTGTTTGAAATGTGAGCAAGTCGATCACGGTTACGGTGTTACTTTTTCCGTTCGTGATGTACGCGTATTCGCGATAGGACGGCCCATATGGGGGCAGCTGACGTTCGTGGAAGTACCACCAACCCAAGCCCACGAGGATTGGCAACGCGACGATAGTGACGAGTAGTTTTCTCAAGCGGATCAGGGAGTCAGGGGCGCAATTAGCGCTGCATCCGTCGACCGTTATCGCGACGCTATCAAGCCGAGGTTTGTAACGCTGATTGTGGCTGCTCTGATGCCACTGATCTACCCACGACCGGAGCAATTTGTCGCACCTGGTTCATCAATTCATCGAATTGATCTGGGTAGAGCGACTGGATTCCATCTGACAGCGCCCTATCCGGATCGCAGTGAACTTCCACGATCAACCCGTCGGCGCCCACAGCGATGGCCGCTCTCGAAAGCGGGGTCACCTTGTTTCGTTTTCCAGTTCCATGGCTGGGATCAACCACGATAGGCAAATGACTGAGTCGCTGTACTGCTGGCACAAGGCTCAGATCGAGAGTATTGCGAGTGTGATCGGCGAAGGTCCGAACTCCTCGTTCGCAGAGGACAACCTTATAGTTGCCTTCGCTCATGATGTATTCCGCGGCCATAAGAAATTCTTCGAGTGTCGCGGACATTCCGCGCTTCAGAAGAACCGGTTTTTTCGCTCGTCCGGCACGTTTTAGCAAAGAGAAGTTCTGCATGTTGCGGGCGCCAATCTGGATGACATCGGCATAGCGCTCGACTAATTCCAGCGATTCATGGTCGATTGCCTCAGTCACGATCCGCAATCCGAATCGGTCGCGGATCTCTGCCATGATCCGCAGACCTTCTTCTTCGAGTCCCTGGAACGAGTACGGTGAGGTGCGCGGTTTATAAGCGCCGCCTCGGAAGAATTGAGCGCCGGCGCGGTGGACGCGTTCTGCCACGCTGAACGCTTGCTCTCGACTCTCGATCGCGCAGGGCCCAGCCATGATTGCGAGTTGTTTTCCACCTACGGTCGCGTCGGAACCCGGGAAGCCGACAACCGTGTTCTCTTCTTTCACGTCGCGACTCACGAGCTTGTAGGGTTTCGAGACGCGAATGAGTTCCTGTACGCCCGGCATTTCTTCCAGCGTGCCAGGCTCGACTTCACCGCGATTGCCTGTAACACCGATGGCGGTACGCTGCGCTCCAGGCATTGCATGAGCGCGATATCCCAGGCTCTCGATCTTTTCGCAAACGGCGCGCACCTGTTCTTCGGTAGCATGCGCCTGCATGACAACTAACATGGACTCACCTCGAACGTACCAGTGTATCGCGGGTCGAAACAGCGGGCTACGGGGCGATGACGAACTTCGTGCCCTCCGAGTGTTAGCGGCAAAGCGTTGTAAAATGGAGTTTCTTTCCCAAATTACTATGTCACCAACAATCCAACAGGACGAAAAACCTACTCGTGATGAGCGCTATGATGCTCAACGTATTGAGATGAAGTGGTCTGACCGCTGGCAGCAGGACCCTGCCCTGTATGCTGCGGACTCAAACTCAACCAAGCCTAAATATTACGTGTTGGAGATGTTGCCCTATCCGTCCGGGGCGCTTCACATGGGCCACGTTCGAAATTATTCGATCGGCGACGCCCTAGCCCGCTACATGTGGATGAATGGTTACAACGTGTTGCATCCGATGGGATGGGACTCGTTCGGCCTACCGGCAGAAAACGCGGCGATCAAGAACAATACTCCACCACGCGCGTGGACACTTTCGAACATCGCGAACATGAAAGCGCAGATGAAACGCTTGGGCTTTGCGTATGACTGGTCGCGCGAGGTTACCACGTGTCTGCCCGAGTACTACCGCTGGAATCAATGGTTCTTCCTGAAACTCTATGAGAAGGGGCTCGCTTACAGGAAGAAGAGCCGAGTGAATTGGTGTCCCGCGTGCGCGACGGTGCTGGCAAACGAGCAAGTGGTTGGAGGACGCTGCTGGCGCCACGAAGATGTCGTGGTGGAGCAGCGCGATCTCGAGCAGTGGTTTTTACGGATTACCGAGTACGCAGACGAGTTGCTGCGCGACATCGAAAGGCTTGAGGGCTGGCCCGAAAAGGTGCGCACCATGCAGCGCAACTGGATCGGCCGCAGCGAAGGCGCGCTCGTCGACTTCGAATTGGGTGGAACTGTCGGCGCTGCAGGATCGAAAATTTCAGTCTTCACGACGCGCATCGACACGATCTACGGAGCAACGTCGGTTCAGTTGGCGCCTGAGCATCCGATGGTTGCGGGTTTCACCGCAAAGGATGCGGCGCTGAAGAGCAAAGTCGATGAGTTGATCGCCGAACAACGGAAAGCAAAAGAATCGGGCGATATCGGTTCAATCGAAAAACACGGCGTATTTACTGGGCGCTACGCTCGTAATCCGTTTAATAAAGAAGCGGTGCCAATATGGGTGGCTAACTACATCCTCATGGACTATGGCACAGGCGCGATCATGTCGGTTCCAGCGCACGATGATCGCGATTATGACTTCGCAAAGAAATACAACATCGAAATCCGCCTGGTGATTGTGCCCTCCGACGGAGATCCCGAAGAAACTCTGGTCGAACCCGCGATTCCATTTTCGACAATGAATGGCGTTCTCGTGAATTCCGGGCCTTTCAGTGGGCTGACCTGTGAACAGGCGAGCAAAAAGATGTCCGAATTCGCCGAGCAGAATGGTTTCGGCAAAGCCACGGTCACTTATCGCTTGAAAGACTGGGGCATCTCGCGGCAACGCTATTGGGGCACGCCAATCCCGATGATTTATTGCGAGAAGGATGGGATTGTTCCAGTTCCCGAAAATGATTTACCGGTGCTGTTGCCCGAAAACGTGGACATCACGCTAACCGGTGGATCGCCACTGTTGCGGGTGCCCGAGTTTGCGAATACGAAGTGTCCAAAATGTGGCGGGCCTGCTCGGCGCGAAGCCGACACGATGGACACCTTCGTCGACTCGTCTTGGTATTTCTATCGCTACACCGATGCACGCAACGATCGCGCGCCGTTCGACGGAAAAATTGTGGACTACTGGTTCCCGATTGACCAGTACATTGGCGGCGTCGAGCACGCCATCCTGCACTTGATCTATTCGCGCTTCTGGACCAAGTTCATGCGCGACATGGGCCTGGTGAAGAATTCGGAGCCGGTCGAACGCTTGTTCACGCAGGGGATGGTGATTAAAGATGGCGCCAAGATGTCGAAGAATCTGGGCAACGTGGTCACGCCCGACGAGATGGTGGCGCGCTATGGAGCTGATGCGGCGCGGCTCTACAGCTTATTTGCGGCGCCGCCCGACCGGGATCTCGATTGGCAAGATTCAGGCATCGAGGGCATTCAGCGGTTCCTCGGCCGTGTGTACCGGTTTTTCGTGAAGTATGCGCATGCCGGGGAAGCGGCTGGCGAAGGTTCTCGGTCAGAAACTTTGTCGCCCGAGGCTCGCGCCATTCAGCGCAAGTTGCATCAAACGATTAAGCGAGTCACCGATGATTTCCAGGGCAGGTGGCATTTCAATACCTGCATCGCGGCGATCATGGAAATGTTGAATGCGCTTTACGCTGTCGAGGAGAAAATTGCACAGGGAGCGATTCCCGCATGGTTGGTCCGAGACGTTGAGCGCACACTCACGTTATTGTTGGCGCCATTTGCGCCTTATCTGTCTCATGAACTCTGGGAAATGATCGGAGAGAAGGGAAGCCTGCTGCGCTCGACATGGCCCAAGTACGATGCCGCGCTCGCGAAAGAAGAAGAAATCGAGATCCCCGTTCAGATCAATGGAAAGCTTAGGAGTCGCGTTGTCGTTGCGGTGGATGCGAGCGAGGACCAGGTATGGGAACATGTGTTTGCTGATGAAAAGGTGAAGGCCGCGATGGTCGGGAAGACGATTGTCAAAAAGATCTATGTTCCCGGCAAGCTGGTCAATCTCGTGCTCCGATAACGTATGGCACACCGCTCACCAACTCTTGAAGGTTTTCGCGTTATCTTTCGGCGTCCGTCTTTGACCTTGGCGGAGATTGCCTGGCGTTGGAGTTTCTGGGGGGCGGTCGCGTTTCTCACTGGTGTGCTCCTAACCGAGTATCTCGACAGTTTGCCTGTTGCTCCGCGCGATCTGCTGTTCTTGGATTCAGGACAGCCCACTCTGATCGGCAAAGCGTTGGCCCACATCTTTCAAGGAAGTGGGCTACGGCTGGCACTGGGGCTGACGATTGTCGTTTCTGGTGCAGGGCTCGCATGGACCATCATAGGCGCTGTCGGACGCTCGGCCTCGTTGCAGGCGATTCGGGACTACGTCGTAGAGCACTTGAGTTCTGAAAGGGAGGTGCGCTCGACAGGCTCAGTGCGATCCTTAGTGGGAATCAATGTTCTGCGTCTCGTATTGGCGCTAATGACATCGGTAGGCGTCATCGGCACATTCATTCTTCCTGCACGGGTGTTCGCAAATTATCATCCAAGACCCGGATGGCTGTTCCTGTGGACTCTTCTGCTACTTGGCCTCGTCTCGTTAACTTGGGCTACGCTGAACTGGACGTTATCGCTCGCCGGCGTCTTTGTCGTACGGGATGGTCGAGATGCTTTTGGCGCAATGGCCGCTGCAGCGCGCTTCTCGCGAGAACGTTCAGGCGGGTTGTGGGCGATCAACTTCTGGTTCGGGTTAATGCACATAACAATGTTCGCGATCGGAATGACGATCGCGTCCTCCGTTGTGAGCATGGCGCAGATCCTTCCGGGCAAACTAATTTTGGCGACACTGCTTCTGGTTGCTCTCCTCTATTTCGTCCTAGCCGATGCCATTCACGTCGGTCGCATGGCGGCGTGGTTTTGCCTGGCCGAGATGCCACTAACGCCAGAGGTGGTGGCACCCGTGCCAACGCCTTTTCTCGCCGAGCCGATCGTTCCAGCGATCGCTTTGCCGAACGACCCGATGACAACACAATCAATCGAATTCCCTCCTGAAGATGACATCCTGAGCGACATCGAATCTCGTTCTCGTTCCTGTGACAATCCAGAAGAAACGTAGATAAGAAGACACGAGAGGGCTGGCATATCCAGCTTTGCCGCTTTACACTGGCCAGCCGAATCTGAGAGACTCGTCAGTGGAAACCCAATCCATCGTCATCCTCGACTTTGGCTCGCAATATACCCAGCTGATTGCGCGCCGTATCCGCGAACAAAATGTTTTTTCGGTCGTGCTGCCTTGCACGGCGAAGCTCGATGAAGTACGAAGCTACTCGCCTGTGGGCATCATCCTGTCCGGCGGACCGTCGTCTGTCTATGACACGGATGCGCCGGTAGCAGATGCGCGCGTTCTCGAGCAGGGTTTACCGGTGCTCGGCATCTGTTACGGCCTCCACTACATGGTTCACACGTTGGGCGGAAAGGTACGTTCAGGCGCGAAACGCGAATATGGTCATGCGACTGTCGAGCGCACCGCCGAGTCGCAGCTCTTCGAAGGCCTTCCGAAGCTTCTTGCCGTGTGGATGTCGCATGGGGACGAGGCCGAGAGATTGCCGGAAGGTTTCACATTGATGGCTTCGACGCCGAATGCTCTGGCCGGCATTCAGAATCCATCGAAAAGAATGTGGGCTGTCCAATTTCACCCCGAGGTTCATCACACCAAGCTGGGCACGGACATTCTCCGCAACTTTGTCTTCAACATCTGCGGTGCAAACCCCGACTGGACGGCACAACATTTCATCGATGCGACGGTCTCTTCAATCCGACAACAAGTCGGCTCTGGCCGTGCGATTTGCGCGCTCTCCGGAGGAGTGGACTCTTCCGTAGCGGCTGTTCTGGTGGATCGCGCCATGCGCGACGCGAAAGGAAATTCGCGGCTTACATGCGTGTTCGTCAACAATGGAGTTCTACGCAAGAACGAGTTTCAGAAGGTTCAGCAAAATCTGCGCCATAAGTTGGGGTTGCACCTCATTGCAGTTGATGCCAGCGATCGTTTTCTCTCAAAGCTCAAAGGTGTAACTGATCCGGAGAAGAAGCGAAAGATTATCGGCAACGAATTCATAGGGGTGTTCGATGAGGAAGCACACCGGATCGAAAAGGAAGAGGGCAGGGTGGATTGGCTCGTGCAGGGCACGCTGTATCCCGATGTGATCGAGTCGCGCTCCGTCCGAGGCCCATCGCAGACGATCAAGACTCATCACAACGTTGGCGGTCTGCCCGAGAAAATGAAGTTGAAGCTGATTGAACCGTTGAAAGACCTATTCAAAGATGAAGTTCGCCGCATTGGGCGCGACTTGGGTATGCCCGAGGATCTCCTTCAGCGTCAACCTTTCCCGGGTCCAGGACTGGCAGTTCGAATTCTGGGTGAAGTAACTCCTGAGCGAATTGCAATTCTGCAGGAGACTGACGACATCGTGGTCACAGAAATCAAGAAAGCCGGCTTATATCAGAGAATCTGGCAGTCATTTGCCGTGCTGCTTCCCGTGATGTCTGTGGGTGTTATGGGAGATCAGCGCACGTACGCCTATACCTGCGCAATCCGTGCCGTTCACTCTGAAGATGGGATGACCGCGGATTGGGTGCCGCTGCCTTATGACGTTCTAAAAACAATCTCGAATCGAATTGTAAATGAAGTTCGTGGCGTGAACCGGGTGGTGTATGACGTTACCTCTAAGCCGCCGGGAACGATCGAGTGGGAGTGAGACAGCCATTAGTACTTAGCAATTGGCGCTCAGCCGCTACTGCTTAGCCTAGCCTTCGTTTTATTCTCCACTGCGTCGATCAGATCGATCAAAACGGGAGTGCTGATGCCATGTCTAGCCGCAGCCCGCACGATTGCCCCGCCGATCGCATCGAGTTCCGGTTGTTTGCCCTGTTCGACGTCTTTCTGCATGGAGCTACGCATGCCAGGAGGAAGAGTCTTGATCGAGTTAATGACCACTTCCTCATTAAGTTTCGCGCCTTCGGCGCGGCCCGCCTCACAGGCCTCATGAACACCAGCCTTCAACCGTTGCCACAGCGCTGGGTCGGCGACCAAGTCACAGATCGGCTTATTGGCGGCAGTTGTCGAGAGCGCAATGGGCCCCAGAAAAATTATCTTTTGCCAGAGCAGCGTTGCCTCCTCGTCGACAAATACGCAGGTGAATCCGACTCGCTGAAGCCGCTCCATCGTTCCTGCGAGGAGTGCCTTCCCAGAAGAAGCCATGTGGAGGCGTGCGAATGGAGAACGATGAACGATTCGTCCGGGCGCTATGCGCTCGGTCTCAACAGCGATCGTGGCCGGGATAACTCGCTCATGACCGAACTTGTTGCGCAAGATGGCAACGTGCTCAACTCCGTTCAGAAGGGGAACGATGGCTCGCGGCAGAGGACCGGCTGCAAGGACTTCCATTGCTGCGTCCAGCTGTGGCGCTTTTACGGTGAGCCACACAACATCCGCTTGCGATAGTTGTTCAGTCCAGGAAACGCTCTCATCGCACTCGCCGAACGGGCTTTCCAGATGCAGAGGGCCCGAATAGTCGCCCAACGTTCCCGGTCGGACGACCATGCTGACCTGCTCTCTCTCGTGCGCCAGAACTGCTCCAATCAGACCTCCAACCCCGCCAGCTCCGATGATCGCGTGTTTCACTGGTGCGCTCCACTTTCTGAATCGCGGTGTACCAGTTCCATTGAGAACGCCGGTACACATACTGCGATGTATTCCGCTCCGCCGGTGGCCGGTGTCGAATAACGAACCCACTGACCCTTTTGAGCGATGACAGCTTGTCCGGCAGAAACATCCAGAGATCCGCCGTCATACGTTACGCGCAGCGTTCCTTTGAGCACGATCGTGTACTCGTCGAACTCGGGAGTCTGTCCTGGTTCTTCCCAACCTTCGGGGCTACGCATGTGCGCGATGCTGACCTGTGAGTCTTTGCTATTGACCCGTCCAACAAACTCGTCGATTAGCTTTGGTTTATTTCCAGCAGCCTGGATGCGCGTCGGGGAAGTGATGGGTATTGGCACGAGAGCTTAAGTCCTCACGTTCGAAGATATCGCGATCTCTGGGCGCGGGCCAAATCGCGCTCCAGACGCCTTGATCGCAACGCAGAAGGTTCCTCGAATCAGCAGCTTACGGGGTAACTTGGGTAACGTTGGCCCACCCCCTGGCTCATGCTAGTTTCGAACGAAGAAGTGTCTTCAAAATCAGTAGCTTCCGAGATTTCACGATCTACGGGTGGCGCATAGCCCTGTTTTTGCGCGTCACATCAGCCGGAAAGGAGAAGGTCTCAGCGGTCCGTTTCGAAACGTGCGTATCCCACGCCTACCCATTCTTCGCTTAAGTCAAACGACCGTTGATGCGGGCGCTCCTCGGCTCGTTTCCTACACGCCATCGTTGTCTTTAGAGTCATTGCAGATCGGCGTCGATAACTTGCGTCACGACGTGTATCTGAGTCCGAAATTCGTGGAGTCCGCACGGGCACAGATTGCGTTGCGTCTTGCACGTCACGGTGAAGTTGAGACACTTCTCTCCGCGGAAACGACCGTTGCTGCTTCGCCCAGTTACTTTCTGGCTCGTCCAGTTCCTGTTCGAACTGCGCCTCGGATAGATCCGGCCGACCTTAAGCCGCTTCTGTCCGACATTCTGGCCGCCTGTCTTACAAAAGCGAAAATGAAAAACAGTTTGGCCGTGGATATTCTCGGCCGCCTGGCAGTTATGAAGTTCCTGCGTCAGGAATTACATGAGCAGTTTTCGCAATTGCTGGAGCAGTGCAGGATCCGCATCAAGAACGCAGACGGCCTTCGCCAACAGGCTGCGATGTCGCAACGCGAGCAGGTAGCCGCCTACCAGGTGCGCAAGAAGATCATCATCCGCAAAACTGGTCAGGATATCTTCCAAATGCTGCGGGAAATCGAGAAAGAAACTATGGCCCGCATGCGGCGATCGCTTTTTGGAGATGGGGATCCGCCCGCGTATCAGCTGTTCTTGAATCCACTTATTTTCAGTGAAGACGGGAAAGACGATTATCTTTGCGCGCAGCACTACGTAATGTTCGGGAATTTCGATCGCGATCCAGACCGCTTTTCGGAAGCGCGAAGAATCGCAAGTAACTTCCTGCAGTCTCTCGAGCTACCGGAGAGGGATGACGCCGCCATCGATGGATATCTCAATGCACCCGAAAATGCGTTTGAGCTGTTGGGTGATGCGTATGATGACTCCTCCCCGGATGCCAAAGCGCGACAGTTGCGGTTGAAAGCCTGGATAGACCTGCTCGAAGATCAGGGGATCCTGGAGACCGTGGTTGCATCCTATGAAACTGTTCCGCTGCTGTCCGAGTACGCGCCGCGTATCAACCCGCAGCAATTGAAAAATGCTCTGGTGTCACGAGCGGAGTTCAACCGCGTCGTCAAAATGATCGAAGAACACGGAAAACTCTCTGCCGAGCGGTTGTATACGGCAGAGGAACGCGTCTCTTCATGCCGTGGCGTTGAGCGCGCGAAAGTGGCCATCCGATTTTTCCGTGACTTCAGTTGTTTCCATCGGGATTGGCGGCGATTGGAAACTCTGAATGCGGGGCTCGACAGCGTGCACTTGATCGTTAACGACAAGATGCGGGAACTCAGCGCGGTAAACGGGACGCTTTATGAATTCCTACTACCGGAAGAACAGCGCCCAACAGAGGAACGCATTGTTCATCATGTGGTCTTGAAAGCCGACATCCGCGACAGTTCTCGATTAACGCGCTCCCTCATGGAGCGTGACCTGAATCCGGCGTCATACTTCAGCCTGAACTTCTACGAGCCCATCACCAAGCTGCTTCCGAAGTACGGGGCCGTTAAAGTCTTTCTGGAAGGGGATGCGATCATCCTCGCCTTGCTGGAGCGAGAAGGTGAACCCGCGATGGCGGTGAGCCGCGCCTGCGTGCTGGCAAGAGAAATCATCGACATTGTCTGCGGCTATAACGAAATTCTTGCGCGATCAGGTCTGCCAAATCTCGAACTTGGAATCGGCATCTCATATCAGGAGGCTGCGCCCCTATATTTGATGGACGGCAATCGCCGGATCATGATTTCCGACGCAATCAACGAAAGCGATCGCCTCTCCTCCTGCCACAAGCGTGTTCGAAAAGCGATGGAGCAATTCGATAGTCCGTTCCGCGTGTTTGCGTTTCAAACCGTGAGCGACTCGGACGTTGGCGAGAACAGTGAAGACTTCACGTTACGTTTCAACGTCGGCGGTATCTGTCTGAACGAGGCAGCCTTCGCGAAGTTGCAGCAAGAAGTAGCAATCACAGCTTGTTCTCTGAATCTGCCGCTGCCCTGGAAAGAGGATGGTTCGCGCGTATTCACTGGGCTAGTCCCAGTCGGCAGCGACATTTTCCGCAGAATCGCTGTGCGCGAAAGCCGTGTCGCGCAAATTGATCTTAGAACCTTTTCTCTTCAACGCTGGTCCGATAGGCGATACTACGAAGTGTGTGCCGATCCGAAGGTTTATTCGGCATTAGATCGCTTAAAGGGATCAGCCGGAAAGAGTGCCGCCAGCGGTAAAGCGTGATCTAGAACGAATTGCGAGTTTTAAACGGGATGTTGACTACCGCCTGAAGAGCCACAGCATTTCCATTTTTCGTCCCTGGGCGGAACGTCCAGCGTTCAAACGCGGACCGCGCAAATTGGTCGAGTCGATCATCCGGGCTATTCAGAATTTCCACGTTGCTTACATGTCCGTCGCTGTGGATCACCGCCCGCAGAGTGAGTGTTCCCTGTACGTTCTGGCGCATCAGCTCAATCGGATATCCGGGGTCAACCTTGTGGGTTGCCTCGGGAGCGGTAAGCGGACCTGGGCCGGACTGATCGGACATTTCCGAGAAACGGATAATCCAGCTTCCGCCCGCTGAATTGAGATTCGGCATGTTCAAAGTCATAGAGTAGACGCGCCGACCACCAAACACCTGCCGTTCAGTCTCAGTTACTTTGTCGTCAGGAAGAGGAGAGGCTACTTTCGTCGGATGCGTAGCGGTCGTATGCGGCGGTGCTGCGCTGGCGCTCATGCCAGATTCCCCGCCGGCTGCATTGCCGTTTCCATCTCCCGCAATCGTCGAAGTGCCTTTTTGTGGAGGACCATCTCCTACATGCAGTCCGGGCGGAACACCTTGGAGTGCATTATGTCCATCGCTGCCGCCATTGCCGGGTGCACTCCCGGATCCCAAACCTGCGCTTGTGTTTGCAGTTTGACCGGCGATTGCTGGTTTGCCTGTTGCATCCGCTCGCCCGGAGGGCGTCGCAGCGAAACTGCCGCGCCGATTCCCCGCAGGTGGCGTGATGGGTCCCGTTAGGGCTGCCGGATGAATCCCGAGGGCAATCATGCGAGATCCGGCAGTTGCCGCGCCCTCTGAACCCATTGCCGATGGCGGCGGAGGAACAACTCCTGCCTCTCCAGCACCAACGGTTCCAGACAGGCTGCGTGTGCTGGCGCGTTGTGCTTCAACCGGCAACGAGGGTGCAGGCGCAACGACCTCACTCTGGGCAATGTTCAGATCTCCGACTCGGCGAGTGCGAGAGGCGTCCACGCTCGGAGGAGGCGCCACCACGGAGGTTTGGGGCGCGTGAATCGCTTGCGTACTCATGACAGCGCCGATGTCCGGAGTTGGAGCGACTACATTTTGCGCCAGGTCGACTGTTCTTCGATTTGATTCAGCGGCCAGTTCAGGAACCGGCGCTACGACCGAGGAAGGCAATCCAGGCAACTTGCTGGCGAGCATCGTGGCATCAATAGGAACAGGCACGTTTGCCTGCGGCCAGGAAACCACGTTCGGCAAGGGGACTTCTTCCGCCAGCTTTAGATCGGGTGGGACCACTACTGTCTGTGTGTGGTTATCGGCTTCGGGCGGAACAGAGATAACCTCTTGCCGCGAATAAACCGGGTCTCCAGCTGATGATTGCAACGAACCTTTGCCGGTATCGAGAGGCTTCAAGTACTCCTCGGGCGAATAGACAGTAACGTTAGTGAGATTCGTCGTGCGTGGCGTGAGCGGGTGTTGTCGTACCCAGGCAACTGAGAGTAGCCAGACCATCCCGATTGCCAAACCGTGCAGCAGAACCGATTCTCCAAAAGGCTGCCAAGGAAGACGCCGGTTGACGAACACGTCTTTCCAAAATGTTGAATCGGACGGGAGATTGGCTTGGGCCGGCGATGCACGGAATACCGCCGCGACGTTCTCGAAAAAACCAGAGGCCCGAGGCTCAAGGCGCATCAGAAAGATGGGTGTGGAATGTTGTTCCGCTTGGGAATCAACAACTGGTTCTAGAAGCCCAAGGCTGGAGGTCATGCGAGCCACATCACAACTCGAGGTGTTCCGATTATATCCGAGCAGGGCTCCGATCAGGCGGTTCTCGCGGACTTTCGAGTTGTTAGCTGTAGTAGGATGAGGACGACTCATATGAAACGCAAGGCAAGCTCCATGTTGGTGCTGGCGTGTGCCCTGCTGCTCAACGTGCCTGGGCAGGCCCAAACCTCCGTAAACAAACAACAAGCCCCACCGCCGTCCTCGCCGAAGATCCCGGATTATTCAGGGATGTACACGTTTTTGCGTGAGGGAGAATTCGTGCAACTCACCGTGGAAGAAGGCAGTCGGGTTACTGGATTTATCTCGCGATATGGAAATCTCGAGAGCGACAAGGACGCCTTCCTGGATCAATTTTTCAAAGAAGGGAAGTTGGACGATCGTCGAGTGACATTCAGTACGCAGACTGTACATGGAGTGTGGTTCGATTTCAAAGGCACTGTCGAACGAGGCGAAGGGAAGAGCCCGAGTGATGAGGCGTACTACATCCTGCGTGGGACGCTCACGGAGAATTCCACGGATGACCACCAGAAAGTAAGTTCCCGATCGCGAGAGGTGACCTTCAAATCATTCCCGCAAGACCTGGCTCCTACACACGCACAAAAAGATTAGTTCGGTGATTGGTTAGCTCGCATGTGGTTCGATCAGTTGGCTGACTCGTTCTCAAGTTTCTTGATCGTAGTGCGAAGCCAAATTCCCACGGCTTCCAGCAGTTCTTCCTGGCTGTATTGCCGCTCCATGCTGTGAATCGTCTCGCCCTCGTTGTTTAGAGGAATGAAGTGGCAAGGAACGCTTTCATCCCGTGCATGAGGTGGGACCAGTTCGTAATATGTGCACTGGTGACACGGGACGGATTTGCCCGGGTCGTCTACATTTGGGCAAGAGACGGAGTTTTGGAATACAGAGACGGGTTTCCAATAATGAGCGGCAACTCTGTCGTATCCACCGCCTTCGAGGAACTGCAGTTCTTTTCTAAGGACTTCCAGCAAAGTGTGGTTATCGCGTGCCACGTGTCCCTCCAGGGGGCCGTCGGTCTGGACGAAGGTCCCATCCAAACTCCTAAAACCATTCTTAAGCCGATTGCAACGCCCTTCCGTGATATGTGCCACGAAACCTTGTGACATTTCTCACACGTGCGCCCGATACACTTTGGTGAAGACTCCCGTGACGCGAATCACTGCCTACAAAGTTCGCGCGCGATAGCTTTCCGGACAGGAGAGCACTGATGCCGAAACGATATACGTATCGCGCCGAGGCACATTGGACGATGCATCGTCGAGGGATTGTGGAAGCGGAATCCATTCCACGCACAATCAACTATGCCGCCCCGCCCGAATTTGGTGGTGAACCAGGTTTGTGGACGCCCGAACACCTCTTGGTTGCTTCCGTTTCCACCTGCTATGCCGCAACGTTGCGAGCGGTAGCGGACGCTTCCAAACTTGAATTCGATGACCTGCGGGTGGCTGTGGAAGGAATGATTGAGCGCCTCGAAGGTGGATACCGGTTCACGAAGATAATCCTTCGGCCGGTTGTGAAGATCAGTCGTGACGAGGATCGCGAGCGGATGGGGCGCGTTCTCGAAAAAGCCGAACGCGCCTGTCTAATCTCGCGATCTCTCGAATGCACTATGGTGCTCGAGCCAACGATTGTGGTGGAAGTTCCTGCTGTTGTGTGAGCGGCTGGATATCCACTCTAAGCTGGCGCTCGAACCGTGAGGACTGGACACATAGCTTTTCCTGTCACTTCGGATGCCGTTGTCCAGCGCCTTCCGGCGAGCGAGTCGCCAGGCTGTCTCAAGCCGAGCACAATCAAATCTGCCGATTGGTCGCCAGCCAATGCGAGGATGCGCGTCGCCGGTGTCCCGAAGCCAACGACAAACTCCGGCTCTCTGGGCAGAATTAAATCATTCGTCATGATCGCCCGAAGCCGGCTACGAGCGGCTTCTAATATCGACTCTCTTGATGCCGCTTCCGTAGCGGGTAGCTCCGGGATGATGTTAAGTAGCGTCAAGTGTGCTCCTGCGTGCTGAGTGAGCGAAAACGCATAGCGGAATGCGTGCAGTGAAGACGGCGTGAAGTCAGTCGCATAGAGAATGCGGCGTAATGAAGGACTACTCACCTCACCTGCGGCTCTCGGTCCAACCGTGAGAACCGGACACAACGCTTGGCGGAATATACGCTCCGCAACCGAACCTAACAGCACACGCGCCAAGCCCGTGCGCCCCCGAGTCCCAACCACAATTGCATCCACATTTTTCTCGGACACCAGCTGAGAAATCCCAGCCCAAATCTCTCCGGAGCCAACCAGCAGTTCGTGCTGAACGCCACGTAATGCGCCCTGCACCAGGAGTTCCGTCTCAAGCCGTTGCCCGTCTCGCCAAGCGCTCGCGTGATCGTTTTGGGTAGCATCCGACGGCAAAATGTGAGTGATGTAGAGTGTCGCTCCGTATAACCGGGCAAAGGTCGTTGCACGTTGGACTGCCGATAGGGAAGGCGCCGAGAAATCAGTAGCTACCAGAATGCGCTGGAACGGCAAGCGATCTGAGTTGGCGGCGGATTGCATGGCTGCACTCCTTGAAGGGGGACGTCACCAACACGTCGAATGCATCGTAATGCAATCCCATTTTACGCTTCTCCAAAATGTGAGGAGCGGCGATCTATTGGGACTGTGATGATCGAACCAAGAAATTGAGTGGGGTGCTGCTACTGACCCGCTCGCAGCGGAGAAATCACAAGGCGCCCGGGATTTTTCGATTTCGCATCCGCTTTGCCGTACGTGAAATCGATAGTTCCTTCACCAGCGGAGGCTTCTGCCAGGATCGCAGCTAGGCCCCGATAAGAGCGGCTTACGTCCGGAGACTCTTGCAACGCGACTGGAACGCCCTTGTCGATGGCAGGCCCGATCATTTGGAAATTGTTGGGGATCTTCCAGAGAACTTTGCAGTTCGTGGCCTTTTCTACATCTTCATCGCTGAAACCTGGGATCTTCTTGTAACGGTTCAAAACAAGCCGCAGCCGCTCACGGCTTCCACCTTCCTGGAGGAAAGTCTGAATCTTTCCCGTGCTCCATAACGAAACCACATCTGTTTGCGCAACTAGCAAAGCGGCATTGGCAAGATCGCAAATCAGACGAGTGGTCTGATCGAAGCGTCCGCCACAATCGACGACCACGTAGCTATAGTGCGTGACCAGCAGATCGAAAAGCCGTGCGAGTTCACCAGCCGTGGGCGCCGCTGGAAATGGTTGCTGAGCGCCCGCAAGTAAGTGAAGCCCATTTTTGAATGGCGTCGATAAACCTTCGAGGAGCGTCGAATCCATTCTATGAAGATTTTGGAGAGCGTCCATTACCCCAAAATTGGGACGCAGATTCAGATGAAGAGCCGCATGTCCAATCGGGGCGAAGTCGACCAGCACCACTTTTCCATGCATTTCCTGCAACGCTATCGCAGTGTTAACGGCGGTAGTAGTCGCGCCGGACCCGCCCTTCGCATTCAGGATTGTGAAAATCCTTGCTCGGCCTGAGACATTGCGGTTGCGGTTACGCGAGGTTGTGAACCGCGTCAGGCTTTCCATGAGCGCGTCGCGTCCAGCTTGGCGATCGACGTATTCTCCAGCTCCGGCTCTCATCGCAGCCACGATCATGGATGGCTGTGACATCTCGCCGATAGCGAAAATTGTTATGTCGTTTGTCGTGGAGTGGATCAACTCAATCGTACTGATCGCCCGCTGTGGGGCATGAGAGTCAATATCGACCACGACCACTTCTGCGCGTTGATCCTGTAGCTGGCGCAACACTGGGTCGGTCGGCCCGACCGGAAAACCGGCATGACTGTAAACCACCCGCACGAGGTTTGTGCTCTCCAGTCTGCTCTGGAGCACAACCGTCTGCTCTCGGTCCTCACTGAGGATCGCTACCGCAATACCGTGCATGGCTGGGTTCTCACTGCTGGACGGTTTCATGGTAGAAGCTGACGGTACCTCTGGCCAAGTGACCTTGGTAATTCACTGCACCCGGACCCGAAGACACGTCTGCTCGATCGGTAGACCACGAGGTGGAAGTGCACTCGAGGGGACTGGTCACTTCGGCTGGCCTGGGAAGCAGCCTTAAAAGCTTTCCTATTCTAGGGCAAAGTCGGTCAACTCGCAAAAAAGAGTGCGAAAATTTCCGAACAGACTTGTTGGTTCTCCTACTACTTGGCGCGCCGCCGTGTTTCGGAACACGAGCACGGGCGCAAGCTCTCAGGCTGTTGGCGACAGCTACTTTTCAACTCGAAGAAAGTTTCCTGTAGTGGCGTCCACTGCCACACGCAGCTTCGCATCGTCTCGCCCGCCTCCGTACATCACGTGCCACTCCAGTTTGTTTTCGGAGCGGTTCCAGTCCAGAGAATAGTAGACCGGCATATCTGCGGTTTTAGCCAGGAGTTTGTCGCCTCCGTGCTGCTGGGCAACTTCGAATGCTTTGTCCGAATCGGTTTTCAAGAACTGCATATCGAATACCTGCGTGGACGAATTCGAAGGGTTGTAGGAATCTTCATTGCCGGGTGATACGCCACGCGAAGGCGCATCTTTGTCGGTGCTTCCGGACCAGACGTATGGCTTAGTACCGCGCATTGCAACTGACGCGAATGAACCCCGCCATACTGCCGATTTACCATCGTGACCATTTGAATCGGCGGACGTTTGCGATTGCACTCGATATGGCTGCGCATCACGGCCCCAGCCGTGAGCGGCTACGTAGAGCTTCTGGAAGGCTGTGCGTCCTGTAGCCAGTTCTGTGGTTTTTGGCTGGGGCTTTTCGGCTGGCTTCGGCGGTTCGGAGGAGCAACCAAGTAAGATCAGCATTGCAGCAACAGCTACAAGCAGCTTGTTCATTGCCACGACCTTCCAATGATTTTGAGTTTCGTTTGACGGCGGATATTGTAAATGATGGGACTGTTATGAACCCTCACTTGGAGCATCTTGATCGCGAAATCGCTTCTGCCATAGAAAAAGTCGCTCCCCATCAACTCGTCCAATCCTGGAACGGTAAGTGGACGATCGTGCAAATTCTGGAACACCTTCTTCTCACCTACACGGCTACTGGCAAAGGCTTCCAGAGGGCACTGACCATGGGACAGACACGGGCTTCATCGCCCTCGATATATCAGCGTCTGGCGTCGTTTCTCGTGATCACCGTGGGATATTTTCCCGAAGGCCGTAAATCTCCGCCACAGGCATTGCCCAGTGGGATGTCAGCGGACGACGTCGTGAATCAGATTCGGACGCAGCTCGCTGAAATGGACCGACTTGCCACCGAATGCGAAAAGAAGTTTGGGAAAGTACGCGTACTCGATCATCCGATTTTCGGTGGTCTGAACATTATGCAGTGGCGGAAGTTTCACGCAACCCACGGCCGTCACCACTGCCGACAGATCCTGGATCGGCTTAAAACACAGAAATGAAAAAGGCACGGCCTCAGCCGTGCCCGTTATAGAAAAACTCTTTTTATTCGCGGATTGAGTTTGGCACCCCGTCCTTACGGGCATCTTCTTTCAGTGACTCGAGCTTAGACTTCGCATCCTCGACTGATTTCTCTTTCTGAGCTATCTGCGCCTTGTAATCGCGATCCTCCTTGTCCCACTCCGCAGAATTCCGCAAGCGATTTCCAGCATCGGCGTACATGGCCGCAGCCCGCAGTCTGTATTCGCGATTCGTCAGGTCGAGATCTTTTTCCAGCGTGGCAATCTCAGTCTTCTGCGCTTGGAGACGCTTTTTCCACTCGTCCCAGGCTTTTTGTTTCTCGACATTTTCGTCTTTGTCTTTTTCCTTTACGCTTGGTGCCTGCTTGTCACTCGAGGTTGTCGCCTCTGACTCTTTTTTGTCGGCTTCCTTTGTGTCGGCTTCCTTTGCGTCCGTTTTCGGCTGGTCGGCATCGCCGTCATGCTTGGTTTCTTCTTTCGAAACTTCCGCAGCGGCAGGCTGCCCCATGACCGTTAGATGGTCGGTCTTCGGCAGGTTGTCGTTGTCGAAGTGTTTCGCGGCCCCGCTCGGTTGTGCTTTTTCCTTGCGGACACTTTTAGCGTAGTCTCCGAGTGATTGAGCGCTGGCAATTGCACCGCTAAAAACGATACAGCCCATCAAAAAAATTACAGTTCGCCTCATTGTCGTTACCCTCGTGTTGCGCCGGAAAGCCACCCGGAGCTGAATCTACTTTGAACTTGTGACTGCAAGAGCCTTTTCGCCTCCTGCTAAAAAGCCGCTAATCTGATGTTCCAGATGTCCTGCTTCCTGCGCGATATCGGCCGCCAAATGTTTCGCACATTCCAAATCGTTATTCTTGCGAAGCTGTTGAGCCAATCCTGAGATAGTGGCTAACGATGCTCGAAGCGCTAGCGCCATCTCGGCGGAAAGCTCGCCGCGCAGCTGCAGATCCCGTTCTATGTCCGCCAGTTCTGTCTTGTCCGTAAACAGACAAGCCACTCCCAGTGCTGAACCGTCTTCCGCGCACACGGGTGAAATCGTGACCTCGAGAACGCGTTCCTCATTCGAGGGACAGCGGTAGTCGACTTTTGCCCGGCTGATTTCAACGCCGCTCGCGATCGTGTCCTGAACGGCTTGCGATAGAGGAATGGTTTTTCCATTTACAGCCACCGGTGCGGTGCGAAAGATATCTATCGCGCTCATGCCAGTTGGCGACGCGTAGCCCAGGATTTCTTTCGCAGCCTTGTTGGCCTGCCGGACCAAACCTGAAGTGTTGAAGAAAAGCACACCCGAAGAGAGATGTGACAAAACAGATGCGCTGATACTTTCGCTGAACTTCGCTCTTCGGCGATCCGTCTGCTGTTGGGCCGTCAGTTCGTACTTCTGCTGTTTCAGTTGCTGGATGACAGCGTGGTAGGTATGTAATGGAAGTTGATCGACGGAGGTTGGCATCTCGCCGATTCCCGAGGAAATGTCTGTTACTCTGCGCCTGATGCGCCTGAAGATCAGGACTGCGACCACAAAAGCTAAGGTCGCACCAACCAAAACGACACCGGCGCGCATGAGGACTGGGTTCGTAAGTATTCTCACAGCAGCCCCCAATACCACTTCAGGAATGGCTCGCCAAAAAAGAGTGCAAGCAGCGCCATGCTGCCCAAGAACACTCCAAACGGCATTTCATAATTCCGATAGACAAGTTGGGCGGATTGCCATGCTCGCTTACGAGCCTGCATCGCACTCAGGTGCGAGCGTTGCATCAAACGGCGAGTGCGGCGGACCCAAACCGCGAGAACAGTCGATACTCCGAAAATCGAACCCGCAATGGAAGCCGCAAAGATGGTCAGGACCGTCAGCTTGAGGCCAAGGAATGCGCCGATCATTCCCATCAACTTCACATCGCCAAACCCCATGCCTTCGATCCCTCTTGCGCGCAGGTAGATCGCGCCCGCTCCGTAGATGAACGATGCGCCGGCCATCGCTCCCAACGAGGCGTCCACGAATGACATCAATCTCCAGCCCACATCAGAACTGACGGGGAGATTGACGAGACCCGGCAAGACTTGGGACGCAAGATCATTAACCGGGACAAGTACACTGAAGAACAATCCCAGCCCCAGACCAGTAAGTGTCAGCTTGTCAGGTAGAAGCTTCGTCTCGGCATCCGTGAAAATTAGCCCAATCAGCAGGAAGCTGAGCGTTGCGTATTTGATGAATGCTGCACTTAGTCCAAAGTAGCGGTAGCAGATAAGAAACATGGCTGCCGTTAACAATTCCACTAGCACGTACCTTGCGGAAATGCGTGTCTTGCATTTGCGGCAACGCCCTCTTAGAAGCAGCCAGCTAACAACAGGGATGTTGTCGTAGAAGGGAATCATGGATTTGCAATTCGGGCAGGCGGACCTCGGACGCGAGACGGATAAACCGCGAGGCATCCGATAAATGCAGACGTTCAGGAAGCTGCCGAAGCAGAGTCCGAACGTGAAAACCGAAAATGCGACAAAAGGATCCACTGTTCCCTTTGACTGAACAAAATTTGCGGGCAGTCTTGCTGAAAATTATAAGTCGCAATGGCAGGGCAAAACTAAGGTACCGAAGTCACTGACCTTCAGAACAGTGTCCTTAAAGTGCTGTCTAAAACACAGTTAGGAGGGGTGACCAGTTTGGTTCAAGCCACTGTTTAGGCGGCTTTCGAGTTTTGGACCAGCTCGGGAAGGAAAATAGAGAAAACCGTTCCTGCGGCGGCGCCTTGCGTGCGGCTCCGAACCCGAATGCTACCCCCATGTTTGCGAACAATCCCGAGCGATAGCCAAAGCCCAAGCCCTGTCCCGCTGTCTTTTTTGGTCGTGTAAAACGGCTCGAAAAGATGCTCAAAGTGCTCGGGCGCGATACCCGTTCCATTGTCGGCAACCACGACTCGAACACCACTGCGGCCCGGAGTTGATCGATCTGTCCCGCGGCCTACCCGCAAGTACAAACAGCCGCCCGGTTGCAGCGCATCGAGCGCATTGACGATCAGGTTGGAAAACAGCTGTCGAAGTTCGCCGCTGTATGCCTGTATCTCAACCTTATGGAAACGCTTTTCCACGCGAACCTGTTTCTTTTTGAGCTTACTTGCATAGAGCTGTAGCACCTCCTCGAGCACGGCCCCCACGTCGAGGTGAGCGGCGACAGCAGGGTCGCGAACGAAGCCTAACGCCTGCTGCGCAATGCGTCCGACTCGCGCCACTTCGCTTTCCGCCATCTGCAAATAGTCATTCGCATTCAGGGAATCGTGACGCGCAAGGTAGATCAGGTTCGTGACCGCTTCCAATGGATTATTGATTTCATGGGCGATCGAGGCCGCGAGACGTCCGGCAGTAGCGAGCTTTTCATTTCGCCTGAGCGCTTCTTCCGAACGTTTTTGTGCTGAAATGTCTCGCGCGATTGCCGACGCCCCTACAATTTCGCCAGTTGGTGTACGCAAGGGCGAAATCGAAATCATGACACTCACCTTGCTTCCATCCTTGCGTTGGCGCTCGGTTTGATAGCTGGCGACCGATTCTCCGCGATTGATGCGGTCGGTGTTCTGTTGTACCTCTGCCAGCCGATCGGAGGGGCAGATCAGGCTTACGTGCCTTCCCATGGCTTCTTCCACGGCGTACTGGTAAAGCATCTCGGCGCCGCGGTTCCAGCTCGTAATTGTCCCGTCTGGACGCGTGCTAAAGATTGCGTCATCCGAGGACTCCACGATTGCTGCCATTTGTTGCCGCGTCTCCGCGGCACGCCGCTCTGCCTTAGAACGCTGTCGCGCCATGCTTGCGACAATGATGCAAATCCCGACGAAAACCGTGAGGCGCTCCAAATCGACTGGTCGTGTGGCGAACGTGAACTGCGGGCTGAAAATGAAATAGTCCAGGCAAAAGGCGGATGCAAAAGAGCACAGCAACGCCGGGCCGAAACCCGCAAAGCGCGCCACGGCCGCAACAGCCGCCACGAACAGGGATGCGGGTGCTTCCCGCATGATCGGCCAGAGTGCCCAAACGCTTAACGTTAACCAGGTGATTAGTAGGGCAAAAAGATAGGCCGGCGCTCCACTGAACAATTCCCATCTTTTGTGAAACGAGTCGTGCTGGCTGGAGTTGGGCATGAACCAGTTAGGTCGCGGAAGAACGTCTAACTAATGGGGTGGCTAAGCCGATGCAGTCTTGAATTTCGGCTGTCAGGAAGAATGTAACAGGCGGCGTTTGCCCCCGTAAACTAGTTGCTTTTTATCGAGCGACACTGGTCCGGGCCGCGATTCTGACTCGCGACCCGGGTACTGATACTTATTTCTGCTGCATGCCTTCGATGTGTTTGTTCAGGTTGGCAATGCGCTGTTGGACTTCGCTCTCATGCCCCTGGCTCATCTTCCAGAACAATGCGCCCCAAACCGGCATATCTTTCGTGCCATGGGCGGGAAGAGATTGCTCGCCTCGGATGATGGCAGAAACCTTTAGGCTCGGGTAGTTGCCACCGTTCTTCTTGCTCAACTGTGTCAGATCTGGCGGTGGAACTTTCAAAGCTTCTGCGGCCGGACCATTGCCTTTACCGTCTTTAGCGTGACAAACGGCGCAATAAGTGTTGTACATTTCCTCGCCCGAAGCCGCCGAAGTCGGCTTGATGGGCACGTGCTTCACAACTTTTTGAGACTGCTCTTGAGCGCCGGCGACCAGGGCCGCTGCTAGGACGATGGCACATCCGAGTAGTTTGCGGCTTTCCATGATTCCTCCTTACACACTGCTGTATCAACTCGCTACTGAGGACTAGTCTATGGATGTCTGCACACGAGCCTCGGTGATCCGTGTCACTCCTGCAGGTGATAAGCCCGCCAGTATCGGTGTGACACACTTGCTGGCGTAATCGCAAAAGAAAGCACGCCCAGCGCGGGCGTGCTTGTTAACAACGCTTCTAACGATACTAATTCTGTGGATTATCGTTCTTATTCTGATCCGAGTCGCTGTCAGGTTGTGGCAGCTTCTGACGATTGGAGTGTCTCGGCTCCGCAGGTAGTACAGTCACGGGCGCCTGCAGTGTGAAGTTCAGCACGGTTTCAGAAGGCAGTTGGATCTGCTGCCCCTTAGTGGCTGCTTGCACGCCGCCTCCTAAACCGCCACCGGCGGCTGCTCCGATCGCAGCACCCTTACCGCCTCCCGCGATTCCGCCGATGATGGCCCCGATGGCTGCGCCTGTTCCGACTTTGGCTGCCGTGTTCTTCGTGCGAGAACTTCCTTCGCGTCGATATTGATCGGTCTGGATGCTATAGCTCTTGCTTCCAACTCCGATCCGATCCAGCTGTAGAACCAGCAGTGATTTGCCCGCAAATTTGCCGGCGCTCTGCACTTCCACCACATGTCCGGTCACGTCATACCCAGAAGGGATAACTGCGTCGCCCTCAAGCGAAAGCGGGGAATCCAGCGTTGCATGAAAACTCTGACCGTTTTGGGCTGTTTCGGAATCGACTGCATCGACTAAGCGCACTGCTAGGGTCGTTCCCGATGGAATAGTAACTTTCTGAGGTTTTGGCGGCTCTGGCTGAGCTGCGGGCGCGGCCTGTACTGGCGCTGGCACCACGGCTGGCGTCGCCGGTTCGGTGTTTTGTGCCACGTGTGTTGGTGTTTCCGCTGGACGCGGCTTAGCTTTGCTTGGCCGAGGTCTCGCGACCGGGGCCGCAGCTGGCGTCGGCTTTTCCTCGACAGGTGCGGGGGCTTGGTTTGCTGCTTCTGTACTCGACGGCATCACCTGCAAATTGTTCACAACATCCTTAACGCCCGGTACCGCAGCCGCCTGACGTGCAGCAGCATCGCGTTGCATTTCATTTTCAACGGAGCCGCTCAGGGTGATCCGGCCATTCGCTGCTTGGACATTAAGGGTTTTTGAAGCGAGACCAGAATCCTGGCTGAACCGCGATTGCACTGCTCCTGCCAGTTCCGCATCGCTCGGCGCCTTGCTGCATGCAAGACCAACCACAAGGAATGAAGTCAAAACGACAAGCGAGAGAAATTTAGACGCTCTCGTTTTCATGATTAAACTCCTGATGTAAGGAAACTTTAGCTATTTAAGTTTAGATGCAAACGGCTGCCCCGGTTCAACAAAAAACTGCGTGCCGAACCTTTCCCGAGACATAAGGATGCCCCAGTAGAAAGAACACCTTAGCGGGGAAAATGTTGCTAGTTTTGGTGGAGAAATTTGTAATCCAGAATCGACGCTGCCAGTCCGACGCCGTCTTCCGTGTCGCGTGCGTCTTTTGAGCGGATGACGCGGCCCTGACACAGCACATTGCTGTTCTTCTGCCCAGAAATATCCTCGGGCATTTCGAAGACCATCTCGATCAAAGCATTTGCGGGAAGTGGCTGGGGCCCGTGGAAGAGAACTCCAGACTGGCTGATATTTTCAGTGGTTCCCTGATACCACGTGCTCATGTTTTTTACGCGAAAGCGAATCGGCACCGTCAGTTTTAAACGGCGAGCGCGCGGAACCCAAGTCGGCTTCTTGGAGCTAGTCCGCCGCTTGATCGTCGTAGTCGGCTCCGCCTCGGTCTCATGGACGCGGGCCGTGCGGCGCATGGTCTTCCAGTCATATTGGTACTGCGCGGCGCACAGAAGACAGACCTGGTAATAATGGCCGTCGGCGGCCCGGCGAGGCCAGGAAAACTCGTGCGAACAGCGTCCTAACATGAGAACATCCAGGAGTTTTTGAGGCATGTTGTGCTTCGCGACCGGACTGTCCGGACGCTTCCATCATCGTCTGAGTTTGTGGAGTTGGATAGGTTACTTTCGTGTGC
>DATAPD010000052.1:0-5817 GCA_036265385.1 Terriglobales bacterium | reverse complement strand
CGGCCTATCTGAAGATCGCGCGTCCACCGACCGCATCTTTCTTCGGCGGCGCCGCAGTATTAGAACTGTTCGGGTGCGTTGTCGCATTGTTTCGCCTCGGCATAGTCACTTTCCCCGCCGTAATGCGTTACGAAAAATAACGATGCAAACTATGCTCGCCAGTGTAAAAGCCCCGAGCAAAACCAGATCATGCGGCTGCGCCCATAGACTCGGTGCTGATGGCTAGAACTCCGCGGTAGAGAATACCCCGTGTAGCGCGGCCGGCGCGAGCTGTGGATTATGTTTGCTTTGACATCGAACCTCTCGCGGCTGTAGCTAAATAATTTTGGCTCATCGCGTAATCGAGTGGGTCGACTTTAGTGACAAACAGCTCCGACTTCCCGTGAGACCCGCTACGAATCGTTTGAGAATCTTCAGAAAACCGGCATGGTAGGTTCATGGCGAAATCAATCAAGCGAACCCGACGGCTATGGGATACATACGCCTTCGAGGGGTTTCGACCGTCGTCGAGCGTGCGTGGCGTATTCGGTGATCCGAAAGCGCGTGTTATCGCATTGGTTCGGCGGTCAAAAAAACTGTATGTGGCAGCTGCGGGAAAGTACAACAAGGCTGGTACGACCGTCGAGTCCGCCAGATTCGAGATTTGCCATGCGGCGATACGCGAGTGTACCTGGAGTTCGAGGTGCGCCGGGTCCTTTGTCGAAGCTGTGGCAAAGTGAAGCGCGAGCGAGTGGAGTTTTTGGCGGACAATCCGTTTTACACCAAGCGCTTTGGCTACTATGTGGGGCGGCGGTGTCGCACGGCCACGGTCCAGGATATTGCCAAGGAACTCAAGCTGGACTGGCACACGGTTAAAGAACTCGACAAGCAGTACATGAAAGTGCAGCTGACCAAGGCGGGCAAACCCAGGCCGAAAGTGATCGGCATCGACGAGATATCGATTCGCAAAGGACACACCTACCGCATCGTGGTGAGCGACTTGGAGAAAACGCGGCCGATCTGGTTTGGCGGACAGGACCGCTCCGAAGAAAGCCTGAAGCAATTTTTTGATGAGCTGGGCAAACCCAAGAGCGCAAGGATTCGCTTGGCCGTAATGGACATGTGGAAACCATTCCGCAACGCTACCCGAGGATGCGCTCCCCATGCGGCTATTCTTTACGACAAGTTTCATGTGCTGCGCCATTTGGGTGAGGCGCTCGATCAAGTGCGAAAGAGCGAATATGGCCGGCTTTGTGGCAAAGACCGCCGCTTTATCAAGGGGCAGAAGTACACGTTGTTGTCGCGTTGGGACAATCTGACTCTGGAAGGCCGCCAAGCTTTGAAGACTTTGCTCGGCGCCAACAAGCGGCTCAACACCGCTTACCTGCTCAAAGAGTCCTTTGGCCAGCTGTGGAGCTATGAGCGCGAAGGGTGGGCGCGACGCTTCTTTGAGAACTGGAAGGCTGCACTCAGATGGCAGAGGCTTAGACCCTTTGAAAAATTTGCTGAGATGATCGAGCGTCATTGGGAGGGAGTTGCGGCTTACAGCCGACCGGAAAACAAAGTGTCGCTGGGATTCGTCGAGGGACTAAACAACAAGATTCGTGTCATTCAGAGACGCGCTTATGGTCTTCGAGACGAAGAATATCTGCGACTGAAAATCCTTACTTCGATGTTGCCGGAGCTGTGAAACCATCAAATTTTACCCACTCGATTACGCGATGAGCCATAATTTTTTATCACTCATCCAACCGTGACATGTCAAAATGTCATTGGCCTGCCAGAATTGGCCGAATAACGCATCTGTATTTCCTCAACTCTACGGAAAATCGTGATTTACCGCTCAAATGCACACAGGCACCCCAATTGCTTCAGCTGGCTGACCATTTATGGCGGGGTGGAATATGGACAAACCGTTAACCGAGGTACCGGGATTCGTCTATGTAAAAAACTTATCCACGGCTTTTGTGGTTAATAAACACGGCGAGCCAATCGTATTCACGGAGGACCAAGCGGAGATGAATTGGTTATTCGAGTGGATACTCGGGTATGAGCGACATCACTTAAGATCGTTGCCCCTCGTGCTGCAGATTCGTAAGGAGGCGCGTGCCGTCGAGCCGTTGGAGACCCGATCAAAAGCGCAACGCATTGCAACCGCTTCAAAAGATGTGAAAACAATGAAAAAACCGCCAAGCACACGGCGCAAATTCGATAGACGACCCTCTCACACCAAAGGTGGCGCCAGACGCCAGCTGATTGGCGAGCAGATTGGACAAACGCGCATACTTCAACTGCGAGTATTTCAAACTCAGCAAGAGGCAGAAAAATGGGCGGGAGAACGTGATGGCAGGCGGTTTCGATTCGCTACGATTGGCAGCGTCGGATGGACGCGCGCCCTCGACGAAGAAATGAAAGTAGTGCAGCATTCGCAATGCACCCCACTTTCATCCAACGGATGAATGTGCTGAGCTTCTGATATGTACCAGTCTCTGCGACACCCGCACGACTTCGATATGGATCTGACGAAAGTTGTTCCTTCGTTTGACCGCATCGTTGGTTCGCTCGCCACGGTGGAGCTATATACCTACGGGAGTTCTGTTCCCGAGGCTTCTCTCATCGAAGTTGCTTGCTGGATGACCGATAACGGCTTAGCCGCTTTTTTTGGCCTCGCCGGCTCCGACGAGGGGCTGGACCCCTTGGTGAATGAAGTAAAACCAGAAGACTGGGACGCCGATGACGAGCGCCTCATTGTGTCGTTTGCAGATGCGCTGCGGGTTTGCTGGATATATCAATGTTCGTTTATGCTTCGTCGCGGTAATGAGTATAAAACCATCTGGGACTCGCGTGCATTTGTGCAGCATTTCGAGGGACTTATGCACCTTCGGCGGGGATGGTCATGCGCCGGTGAAAATGAGTTATCTGTTTACCAAAATTCGCTTGAGCTGAGTCTCGTCAGTGCATGTATCTCGTTCACGCGTCACACTGCTAAATAGATTTGCCGCAAGCACAGAGCTGATCTAAGAAGACACTTTATTGTTGATCGTTTGCGATCGGTTCAGGAGAGACAATGCTCGACGAAATCGCGCTTACCCTAGGTCTTCCCTTTTGCACGGTCGGCATTGGCTTAGCAGTGATCGGCATGGTTAACCTGTTCAAGTCGCGACGGAGACGACGAGCTATTGAGCGTGGCGTCAAGGATTTTGTCAACCAGGTACGCGGATGAAATTGCGCATTTGACGGCCTTGTCAGCAGCAAATCAAGAAGTCGGCCTCTCATTTCGGCGGGTTAGCATATCAATGGGGTTTGAGATTCGAGTTCGCCGTTTGAACATGTGAACGGCGATTTCGCGGATCGTAGCCATAGATAGCGTCTCCGCCTCTATTCCCCCTCTGGTTTGATATTCAACTTGGATGCCGGCTTCCGATGCAGAACAGTTTGTCACCATGCGGATCTCCCCGCGTTTGCTGTCAACGTACCTGCCTGTGGCTCGCAGAACTTCAGGCAAACTGTCGAATCTAAAGTACGGCTTCGTCTGTCGACGCCGTGCCTGACCTTCACGGTCGAGAATTGTGATCCTCTCGGGTGAATAATGCAGTGTGAGAATGCCCGTGTACGGCGGATTTGGATCGCCGCATCGAACGACAAACTGATCAGCGTCGACGACCAATTCAAAAACAGCGATATTCCGGGTTTCTAAAGCCTGACCAATGCACCGAAGCGCGCCGGCGTAGTTGGGAAGATACAGCATAAAACTCCCCTTGGAACGCCTGTTGAACTATAAAGCCGACGAAAACATATCCTATCAAAAGTATCCGTCGCAAGGGGATAACATACCGCCCTCTAATTGCCGGCAGCCTGAGCTGAGTTGACTTGGCAATGAGCATCTACGCTAGAGCCGTCGCCCGGCCGAGGGCCGGTTCGGGGCTGCGCGACTCGGAGCCTGAGTTAGTCCGAGGCTAGCGAATCACTGGTATACGCCCTGGACCAAATGCGTCCAAGCAAAACATCCGGTGGCTGCGACATTCGGACACGGCAAAGAACCATGTTCCGCAGTGACGTCACCGACAACACGGTTTGCCAGTGGGACACACACATGCGGCGAAAACAGGATTGCGCTGTAACACATCAGCATTATCGGTTCGATTTGACCAAATCACTCCCTGGCATATCCCATGCTCAAACGAGACTACAACATTAGCCTTGCAGAACCGAAAAGTTTCGGTTCTGAGGGTAACAGAATGGAGCCAAAAATTAATGAAGCAGACAGTAAAGCTGCGTGACCGAGTCAGACGTATCTCGATTATCTCAACACTCTACGCGATTGGCCTCGTTGAAGCTTATTATCTTCCGCGTTACGGAATTCAGTGGCTGCTTGCTGGGCTGATGGCTACAGTGCTCTTAGCAAGTTTCTGGATTCGCTCCCGCTGGAACTGACTGACCAGCTTCGAGCGACTCCGGCCTGTAAGGAAGGGTTGCTTGTGTGAGCTACGACAGAGAAATGGGCGCACGCGACTCGCGCAATCACTGGCATCGGAACTCTTGCTCCTCCTTGTCACTTCCGCCAGAGCAGCGGATATCGCAAGAATTCAGGCTTTCAATTCATCCGAAGAACCACGCGCCCGAATGTACAGCGGCCATCGCGTCTCGTGTAATTTTTTCGTGCGTTAATTCTGGTTTGATGCTGGTGCCGTCGCTTGGCGCTGCTCGTCTTGGATGACTTCCCGATACTCGGGCGTTTCAATTGGCGTGAGCAATTCGAGTTGTACCTGCATCAACCCCGCCATTCCTAGCGTTCTTGCAGCCGCTCGCGAGAGATCAATGATCCGATCTTTTATAAATGGTCCTCGGTCATTTATCCGCACGTTAACCGATTTTCCATTAGCGAGACTGGTCACCTTTACAATGCTGCCCCATGGCAGAGTCGGATGCGCAGCCGTGAGTTTCTTCTGATCGAAACGTTCTCCATTCGCGGTTCGCTTTCCATGGTGTCTCGCTCCGTACCACGACGCGAGGCCAGTCTGCATCACGGGTGGCAGAGGCGTAGCCATGATAGCCGGTATTTCAAAATCTTTCTCTTCTGGCGTTTCATAAACATTCTCCGGAATCGAGCTCTCAACTGAAGGGATATCTAATTGTCTCTCCTCAACAGCTGGGTTCTCGCTGAGGATGGCTGATGTTTGTTCGTCGGCTGCCTCTGAAACGGCGCTGAAGGTTTGAGCTAGCATTAAGATTGTCGCAGCAAAAGTCCAAACCGTTACCCCCGATTGGAAAAATCGCAGATAGCACGGCGAAATTGCTGCGGCTTTGTACGAACGGCGGTTCCTCATAGAACAAGGAATTGCCGCAACGACCATGCCCGAAATTCCCCATCGCGAAGCCTGGGAACCTAAGCACGCTCAAAGGTGTAATATGTGACAAAAAACCACTCGATACCGTTTATTTTCGTACCACTACGTACCACATCAGCCCGACGATGACTGCGTGAAAGGCGAATCTGGATCGCGATGTAGAGATGGAAGCGATTTACACACGTGGCCAATCGTGACGTCAACGACGGCTTTTGTGATGGAATGTGTCTAACAGAGTTCGAATTCTGCTTGTAGCCGCTTCCAGCTCGATAAACCGGCGAGGCGATGTAAAACAGTGGTCGTCGGCGGCAAAATTGGGAAATGCCGGTGGTCCATGCGTGTGAGCGCGTCGCAGGCTGTAATCCACAAACTGTGGCTCACCTCTTCCGATCGAGTGAGCGCCGTTTGATGACTCGGAAGCACCGCGATATAGAAGCGTGTATCGAAACGCATCGAATAGATCTCGGGAGTCACCCAGTGGTCGAAGTAT
>DATAPD010000051.1:0-24013 GCA_036265385.1 Terriglobales bacterium | reverse complement strand
CTGTTAACAACAGTTACCCGAATCGGACGGCACTCGATGGCTCACTCGTTCCGTTGCCGTCATACGCTTACGTCGCACCTTATCCTCGCAAAATTAATGGGCCCGCCAGTTTCTCCGCTGACGGGCCCTTATAAACAGCTCCGGGACGTTTGAGGATGGTAGCCAAAAACGTTCCGCTTTGTGGCGCGAGATTGTAGCACGACTCGACATGCAAGCGAGTGTGCATTAAATTGCATCCTGAAGGGGCCAAACCCGGCCACTGGCGCGGATTTCCGCGATAAAACACTTGACATTGTTCGGGGCTGCCTTCAGAATTCGTTGCACTTCGTCGGCTTCGACGTTTAAAAGCCCCCTCCCAGCCGCCGAATCCAAAAAATTCCCAGGGAAAATTTCAGGAGGTAGGTAGATGACAAGAGTCAGGAATTTCTTGCTTTGTCTCGTGCTGCTCGCCCTAGCCGGGATTCTGCATCACGAATGGACACAAATGTCGGGGACCTCTGGCATTGAGCCTGAAGTGCGTGCTGCGACCTTGGGCAGCGCATTTGTGGGCGATAGGTGCAACGGATCGGCCACGTGGCACTTCGTCAATCCCCAAAACGGCGGCGACTGTGAGCCACTGACAGTAACTTTCAATTGCGGCGGGACCACCGTCCAGACCACCCAAACCAGCTTCTCCTGTCTCAACAACACAACCAATTACACAAATATAGCGACTGTAGGTGACTGCACGCTTGTATCGGCAACCAACAGTGCGCCAGGGAAAATCGTCCTGTCAAACTTAGTCTGCTCAGCGTCGACACCTACACCGACACCAACGCCGTCGCCCAGTCCCAGCCCTAGCCCCACCGCACCGCCAGCCTAAACAGCTTGGGCAGAACTCACTGCAGCAGGAGAGTACGCTCTCCTGCTTTTCTCTTTACACCGTCGCAGGATCCTGTTGAGCGTTGTCTGTTGAAAAATCGCCATTACACTCATTGACCGGCTTCAGAAGGGGATCGTTTGACGGCTAGGTGTGCATAAACACCCAAAAGACTAAGAAATATACTGCGATTGCTCCGAGAATCCACTGACGACCGTCCTCTGCTTTCCTCCAGGCAAACACCGCAACCCGGACAAGGTCACATTCAATATCCCAAACACTACTTTGAGCCAGAAGGGCCACATTGAGTAGAGCATCGCTCCCCGCATCTCGGGAGTCTAGGACAAGGAGGCTCGCAACGCCAACTGGCGATACATCGCCATTACACTCATTGACTAACCATGGCTGCACACTGTGCAGTTGAGGCTTCACACCCATCTGTGCTCATGTGGGTCTAGGACGATGTTAAGCGGGCATGGTTCATCCAGTTCTAATCTCTGTAGGGATATGTATTCGAGTGTTTTTGCGGGTCCCGAGTGATTCGGAACGCTGGGGGTCGGCTGGGGCCGTGCAGGGACAGCCCGCAAGCCTCTGTGTTTCAAGTCCCTTTGAATTGTGCCGATTAACTCCTGTAAAGCTCTTGCCTGAGCGAGTAATTTCTCAGGTGAGTTCGAAGTGTGCACCGTGTTGGGCAGCCAATTCGAACCCTCGCGACTACTACCCAAGACAGCTTTGAATCTATCCTATGGTGACGTCACCGTAACCACGAACTTCAATGGTGTCTTCCCGGAGATCGTGGCCGTGACATAAGCCGTACCTGCCGTCGGTCCGGTTGTATATGTCACCGACGCTGTTCCCGCGGCATCCGTGTTCACGACTGTTGCAGACAAAGTTCCGCCTGCAGTACCGTCGCTGAACGTTACTGGTACTCCGCTCACTGGATTGCTGTACTGATCGACTACTTTTGCTACTAATGGAGCGGCCAACTGTGTGTTTGTAGACGCAGTCTGATTATTACCGCTTTTCACAACAATCCACTTTGGCGAATCGGCCACCCCTGTTTCCGTAAAACTGGTGCCGCTTAGGTTCGGATTCGTTGCAGTGATTGTGATGGTGCGTGCTCGCGTGCCGAATGTGTAGTTAGTAGTCGCTATTCCGGAAGAGTTCGTTACAGGAGTCGCATTGCTGAATGTGCCGCCTTTTCCACCGTCACTAAAGGTAACGGTGATCCCTGCTATTCCATCTCCGGAATAAGCATCCGTAGCTTTAACAGAGAGTGCAACTGGCAGAGTTTTCGCCACTGTTACAGTCTGGTTGTTACCTCCGGTCGCCGAGATCGATGACAGGAGACCGAACACTTCCAGGCTGTTCTGAGTACCGATATACACGTGCCCATTCACCACTGTCTGCGACGCGAAGTGCGCTAGGAGCGGTAGAACATCGCGTGTCCCTGCCTGTTTTGAGGTGTAAAGCAGCTTGAGGTTGCTGGCGTCGAACGCATTCAGCTGACCACCAGGCATCGTCCAGAGTAATCCGCTAGAGTTGCCATTTGCTGAAATCGTAGGGGCATGGGATCCGGCCTGAGATTGCACGGACTTGAAACTGGCTGTACTCGACAACAAGCCATTCGTCAGAACGAACGCCATAATGGGTTTGCCCTTGCCGTTGAAATACACTTTTCCGTTCCAGTATGCCGGAGTGCTGAACATAGCACCGACATTCACCGGCAGCTCTTGCACGATCTGACTGTTGTTAAGTGGATTAAATTGACCCATGTTGTCGCGATCAATCAAGTACACCCGACCCTGCTTGCCAGCCGAGATGAGTAGATGTGGATGCGCTCCGGACGATTGATCGGGTAGTGCGACAACGCCTCCAGCGCTAAGGTCCAGGTCATTCGTGCTGAGTGAGGATTCATCGAAAGGAGTGAAGTAATCCGTAAGCGGCAGATTATTTCCGGAGGGTGAAAGCCGCAAGACACTTGATCCGTAATCTTGCCCGCCAGTGTTTGCGTCAAACTCAGCTTCGGCGGTCGACACATAAACATTCCCATCTGAATCGGCAGCAGGACCTGCGCCACTTTGCCAGATCGAGCCTAAGCCGTGCTCTGGAGCTGCTACAAAAGCGCCGGTTTGAGCAAGGGTCGTAGCGTCATATCCGATCACCCAGCTGTTATTCGAATCGTTGCATCCGTTGGAGCCCATCGCGACGTACACAACGCCATTCGAAAGCAACAGAGCGGGTCGGTTCATCTGGTGCAAGTTATTCACTTGCAGGAGAGCGCCACTATTCGATCGGAATGTGGCGTTGATAGGAACGGGGCTATTTGCACGCTCGGCGCCCGTCGTTACATCAAGAGCGTGAAGCCGATGAAACACCGTTCCGTTTTCGTTTGTCTTAGCGACTACGTACAAGGTGCCCGATGCAGGGTCAATAACAGGAGTTGAAACGATTCCTGACTCGGGAAAACGATGCACGCCGGCGCAGGGCAGAAAAGCTCCAGTAGCTGTCGTTATCCCAGCGCCCGGGTTGGTGAAGTTTACTTGCCAGAGGGGAGCGGCATCCGTCCCGCTATTGTGATCGGCATCAAATGCATACACGCTGTCATGCAGTGTCGCCACGAAAACAACATTGCGTAATTTTCCGTCTATGTTCAAGTTCTGAAGGTAGAGCGGCTGACCGACGATGTACCCGTCCACACTTCGATTGAATAATTTCCCGAACTGGTTCTTGTTGACATTTTGAGGCGTCAGTAGGCTTTCGCTCGGATTTAATCCCGTGCGTCCATTGTCATGCCGGTTTGTAATAACGTTTTGTCCGCCGGCCTGCAAAGAGAGCCACAACGCGAGTGATAACCCAATTGTGAGATGTCGAACGAACGAAGTCTTGGAGTGAAAAAAGTGGAGAGTACTTCCCCTTGGCATACGCCCCCCGTCGCGTACAGATTTGCGATTACTGCTCCGGGTTGCCAGAGTGAACTACCAGAGCTGATTATTTCAAATCTGGCATGTTGGCACGATTTTTTCAAGAGGGGCACGCTACAGAACCGAATCACATGACACGGGTTTTCAGCGGCTCACAGCCTTAAAACAATCTTCGAACGCTAGCAACAACTTCGATAGCTGCTGTTTTGCACAGATGGTGACACGGACGCAACCCTCACAATTCACATCGTTACTACGATCGGAAACCATAATTCCATTTTCTTGCATACGTTGTACAAATTCTTTGCACTTCGAACCTACCCTGACCAATATAAAATTTGCGTGACTTGTCCAGATTGTGAGACCCAATCTGGCGCATAACTCCGCGATCTTATTACGGCCTTCCACAACTTGGGCTACATAGCTTTCCACAAAGTGCATATCTCCAACGGCAGGGGATAAACACTCGAGTGCGATGGCGTTCACGTTGAAGGGTGAACAGAATCGCCGTAGTGATTCAATAATCTCGATGTTGCCGGCGACAACGCCGAGTCGCAGACCGGCCAAACCGTATGCCTTCGAAAACGTGCGAGTAACAACCAAGTTCGGGTGCGCTGAGATTTGATCGATCAACGTCTGACCATAGAACTCAAAATATGCTTCATCGATGACGACAAGCTTGTCCGCAGCGTCTCGTACAAGTGAGAGCAGCTCCTCCTCAGAGATCACTGTTCCGGTCGGATTGTTCGGATTGGCAATGACGATTACGCGAGTTGAATCATCCAGAGCAGCCCGAAGCTCGTTAACCGGGGATTCGAATGATTTCTCATAACGAACTGTCCGTAGTCTGCGTCCGGATCCTAAAGCGTAGTGTGCATACAAAGGAAAAGTGGGCTCAGCGATCAATAGCTCCGAATCTTGGTCAAGGTATGTCCAAAAAATCAATTGAAGAGCTTCGTCGATGCCGTTGGTGAGCAGCACTTGTGCCGCATCCAGACCGAGCCAATTTGCAACCAACCCTTCTCCCGGTCGGCGGTCTGGATATTGGGATAAGTGCTCCACGCTTAGAGAACGAAGCCTTTGTAGAACTGCTGGTGAGCATCCGGATGTGTTTTCGTTCAGATCGAGGTTGAGATTTGTTCTGGTCGTGATGGGGGAGCGATACGGAGGAAGCATTCCGATGGATGCGCGTGGCTTGATCATTCGATTTTGTGTATGTGGTTGTGAATCTGAGATGAAGTATACGTTCTGCCGAAGACAACTCTTAACAAACCGAAGGTGGTGTGTGTCCGAAACAGGTAAAGAGCCGAAGGTCTAAGGCGCTATTTCATGTCTTCTAATTGACAGATGAAACCCCAACCTCCGCCCAGCTCGCTAATTGCTAGCACAAGCTCGTTGTTGCCCTTCTTCAAGGGCAGGTAGACACTATCGTTTTCCGGATTGACGATGCCAAGAAAACCTGGATCTCTAAAATTCTGGGCGCTGCGTCCGCGGTAAAGAATTTGGCCGTTTAGAAATACACTCACCTCGTCGCTGTACCCGATGTTCAGCCTTCTAGTTTGATCGCTGTCGGCTTCTATGCTGGTTCGTGCATACACCACTTTCATTCCTGGTTGTGGCTCCAATCTCTTTGAGAAATCGTTCGCGAAACTCACTCTCGGGTGAGGTGCGTCTCGATATCGATAGATGGGCACTAGACCGGGAGCTTCGGCCTCAATAGGTTGCCATTCGATTGTGTTGGTTTCAGCTTTTGACAACGGCATCTCTAGATCACGAGTGAGAGCGTCATACGAGGGTGAGAGACTCCACTTCGTCAATGCTCCCCGTCGGACCGCCGGCCAATGACGTTGCCAAACTGAGCTCGGAGTCAATTGGATTCGAAAGTTACTGAAATAAGTTTCTCCGGTCAGAACAGCGAGGGCCACCTTTCCTTTGCGAATGCCACTCTTGAGGTCATCTATGACAAGCGCCGGTTTCTCCATATCCGAAACGTAGAACTTTGCTTGGGCACCAGTTACAACGAGCTTGATGTGAAACCACTTATTTCTAGGTATTGCGACAGCAGCAGTGAACCCTGCTCCATTGTAGAGCTGCCAGTTCAACCCAGTTCGTAGGACAGGCGTGTATTGAATGGCGTCAGGAAGTCCCGATTTGTGCTGGCGCAGATACACCCATTCTCCATTGCTATCTTCCTCGATCCGGAATTGGATACCGAAGAACCCACGACCTGCCGGGTCGCGACGTCCACGTCAATGACGCCATCTTGCATCACTACGTTGTCCAGTTCCGCCGATCCTCCATCCACTCGAATTGTTTTTCGATCCAGGTATTCAGAGAGTTTCGCGTCGCCCTCCAGATGCCAATGAGAGGACTCGATCGGAACCAGACCATTGATCTGGCTGATGGCTATACTTGCGGCAAAAAGCCAAAACATAACAATGGACAGGGCTCGAAGACTGCCAATCCCAAGCATCTTCATAGAACGCTCTCACTTTGATTACGGGCTTTGCTTAGACGCGGAAATCCGAGAGAGGTCATACGGAGGATGGAAGCCCATCAGCCACGGACCCAAAACAAAGCAGGCAATTGCCTTTGAGTCGAAAGAACAACGTCAGGCTAGAGATGCTCTGTCCGGATTTGGCTCAATTTGTGACGGTCAAGTCCGTAGAAGCCGTCACACTGCTCGAGCCTTGGGCGAAGCTCACGGTGATTTGAGTCGCCCCCGCACTTATGCCACTGGCAAGGCCGGGTTGCGTGCCTACGCTCTGTATAGTGCCAACAGACGTTACGCTTGAGCTCCAATTCGCTTGATGCGTCAGATCAGCAGTCGACCCGTCCGAAAAATGGCCAGTTGCCGTGAATTGTTGCATCGCCCCGACTGCGATTGTGGGACTGATTGGGCTAATGTCAATACTCGTTACAGGATGGGAATTGCTGTTATCCCCGCACGCTAACAGCACTATGCTCAACAGGAGAGATGCTGCTAAATGAATGAACCTCGGCTTACACATCGTTGAATCCCGTTCAGAAGTGATATGCCAGAGGTGCGAGCGAGGTTAATGAAGTGGGCGCAGGTTGTCAATTTTCTATTTGCCTCAGAGCAGGTTTGAAATTGAGAGAAGCAATAGGCGAGAAAAGATAGGCACGAACTTGCCAGGGAAGAATGCGCCCAATTGAAAATTCAGGGCTGTTTTGATCAAATCTTGAAGCTTTTCTCCGAAGGAACCTTACGCAGCATTTGTAATCGAGCTTCTTTGGCTTCAAGTAGTCGATTGATTTCTTTGACGAGCTCGAGCAGTTTTTCAGGGTCTTGCTCGTCTGCTGCTAGCTCACAAAGGTGCTGCCATCTTTCTCGTGTCTCGCCTTTCACAACTGGCACCTCGGCTTACAACGTTTAAAAAAAGGTTAGGAGAGAAGGCTTAAGACAACTCCGCACGTGACGACGCTGCAATGGCGGCTTTCGTTCGAGTCATTTCGCCGCTCATCTTCTCAATTATGGTCACGATTGGGAATGGTGCATTTTTCGGAAGCACCGCATCAAATCCTACTTCTTTCGCGAGTGCATTCAACTCAGGGCCTGCATGAAGACTAAACAATATCAACAGACCTTGAAATCCGATCTTTCGAAGCTCTCGACCTACATCAACTCCAGTCATCCCGGGCATCTGGTAATCGAGTATCACAACATTTGGAGCCAGTTTGCGGAAGAGCGCTACCCCATCCATTCCATTCAAGGCTTCGCCAACGATCTCCCACGACGGATGTAACGACAGCACGGTCCTGAATGCCTTCAAGACGGCTGGGCTGTCGTCGATCAATAAAATGCGCCTGTTAGTATCCATCGCGGTAAAACAGTACTCACATTATGGAGAAGGCATTCTGTTACTGCACTCCGGTAAATCCTTCAGCACGAGCGAGCAATTGACAAAAACCATTTTACCCTGCCGCTTTTAGACGAAGGAAAACCACCTCAGCACCATCGTGCTTTGGTTTACCACAAGTTTCGGGCTGTCAACGAGTAAAGAATGGTGGCCAGGGACGGAGTTGAACCGCCGACGCCAGCCTTTTCAGGGCTGCGCTCTACCACCTGAGCTACCTGGCCACTTCGGTTTCTGATGGAATCCAATATCTGACTCTTGGGGAATGCCTCGAGTCTGCAACCAGAAACGCGGGGAGCGTGAGCGAGAATTATAGCAACCGCGTTCCAATCTCTCAATCAGAGTTCGGTGAACAACAGTCCGTTTCCCTCGCTCTACTTTCGTCCGCGTGCGATAGCATCGCGCGCTTCACGGTCTGCGGTACGGCGTCGCTCGGTTTCTCGTTTATCCCAAAGTTGCTTGCCGCGGGCGATAGCCAACTCAATCTTCACCCTCCCGTTCTTGAAATACAAACGCGTCGGGATTAGCGTCAGCCCCTTTTGCTGCGTTCTGATCATCAGCTTCCGCAGTTCATCTTTATGTACAAGGAGCTTTCGAGTTCTAAGCGCTGCGTGGTTTGAATAGCTTCCGTGTTCGTATGGACTGATATGACAATTCAGCAGCCAAAGTTCGCCGTCCTTAACCAGGCCATACGAGTCTTTCAGGTTCGCTTTGCCCGCGCGGATTGCCTTGACCTCAGTCCCGGTTAATACGATTCCCGCTTCGAATTTTTCCTGCAAGAAGTAGTTGTGCGAAGCATTCCTGTTGACAGCGGCATCTCTCTGCCCAGATGCAGTCGGGTCGCGTCGGGGATTTTTTTCGGGATTGAACACCGTCGAATGGGTTCGCTGCCTGGGCATAGATGGTTTCTGGAACGTATCACAATCGCCGATATAGCTTCGTGCGCTGCAAGCTGTCAGAGGGGCCGAAATTACGTCTACGGTTCTACTACTTATGATTCTAACTGCAACCAGAGCAGTCACTTCGGAGGTCAATCCTTGCGATGCTATAATCGGCCCCTAAGCCACTCTTCATGCATTTAAAGCGCAAAAAATGTGCTGATCCCTGCGCTCCGCACGCGGGCGACATTCGATGTTCTGCCATACAAGGATGATTTCATGAGACGCCTGATCCCCCTGTCAGTGGTTTTCATTATGTTGACGGCCGCGCTTCTGGTAGTTGCCGAAAGCGCCAAGTCACTGTGGCAGAAGGGCCAAGATGCGGAAGCGCGACAGAACTACGAGCAGGCCTATGAGTTCTATCGGCAGGCTTATGAGCAAAAGCCAAAAGAGTTGCGGTACCGTGCCTCTTATGAACGGACCAAATTCCTTGCGGCCGCTTCTCACGTTCACCGTGGCCAGGTGACCCGCGATGGCGGCAAACTGAACGAAGCTCTCGCGGAATTTCAAAAGGCCCTGGAGATCGACCCTTCGAGTTTTATTGCGCAGCAGGAGATTCGACGCACTCAACAGATGATCCAGGAAGGACAGGGAAGCGGTCCCCAAGCCTCGACATCACCTCCGAATGCCTTGCGCAGACGCCTCTCCGAAGCTGCCGGACCTGTCGAACTAGCTCCCATTTCGAACATCCCAATTACCCTTAAGATGACCGATGATTCGAAGGTCGCTTACGAAACCATCGGGAAGCTAGCTGGAATCAATGTTCTGTTCGACCCGGATTACACTCCCCGTCGGATCAAGATCGAATTGAACGGAGTTACGCTTGAAGAAGCGTTGGAGATTGTTTCGCTGGAATCGAAAACGTTCTGGCGTCCCGTCACACCGAACACGATTTTCGTCGCTGCTGACAATCCGGGAAAACGCAAAGAATTGGAACAGAGCGTCATCAAGACTTTCTACTTGGCGAACCTGTCTCAACCAACAGAACTGCAAGATATCGTGAATGCGATGCGCACGATTCTAGAAGTGAGTCGGATTCAGCAACTTCCATCTCAGGGAGCTATCGTCGTACGTGGAACTCCAGACCAACTCGCACTTGCCCAGAAGTTGGTTGATGATCTGGATAAAGCGAAGGCCGAAGTGATCGTTGAAGTCGCGGTCATGCAGGTCAGCCGCGACAAAATGCGGAATCTTGGAATTAGTCCGCCAACCACCGCCTCGGTGGCACTTCAACCTAACGTCACGACCAGCACGACCGGAACGAATAACACCACCTCTACAACATCGGGGAGTACCGCTAATACAATCAACCTGAATCGCCTGGGCGACCTCAATGCCACTGACTTTCAAGTGACAATCCCGCCTGCATCGGCCACCGCACTCTTAAGTGACAGCACCACAAAAATCATCCAGAATCCGCAGATTCGCGCTCTTGACGGTCAAAAAGCATCGTTGAAAATCGGCGATCGCGTTCCGGTGGCCACCGGCTCATTTCAGCCAGGCATCGGCGGGGTGGGGATCAACCCTCTTGTCAACACACAATTCCAATATCTCGATGTGGGCGTCAATATCGACATCACCCCACGCGTACATGCGACAAGGGAAGTGACATTGAAGATTGCGCTTGATATTTCTGCTGTGACCTCGCGTGTGAATATTGGGGGTATCGATCAGCCAGTCATCGGTCAGCGCAAGGTGGAGCACGAAATCCGTTTACGTGATGGTGAGGTGAATCTTTTAGGCGGCATTCTCGAAGATCAGCAGACCCGAGCGCTGAGCGGAATCCCTGGACTCGCTCAGATTCCTTTGCTGAAGTATCTCTTCTCGCAGACAAATACCGAGCATCGGGAAAACGAAATTGTTTTCGTTCTTGTCCCACACATCATTCGAGGGCAAGAACTCAGCCGATCCAACCAGGACGCAATCGATGTCGGTACGGCGAACGCTCTTGAGCTGCGTCACATCAACAAGACCGTAACGACACCAGTGGCCGCGCAGCCTCCGGCCAGCGCGGCTGCGCCCGCACCCGCACCTCAGCAATCTGTCCCGGCGAATGCTCCTCAAGCGTCACCTGGCCAAACGCCCACCAGCATGCCGGCAACGACTCCGCCCGCTGCTAATCCGCCAAATACGCAGCAAGGCAGTGCGAGTTTTTTGTTTGATCCTCCAACCATTACTCAAGCAAAAGGATCAACTTTCACGGTCAATCTCTTGATGTCAGGCGCGCAAAATGTGTATTCCGTGCCCGTGCAGGTAAACTACGATCCTAATCAGCTTGAGATGGTAAATGTTTCAAACGGCGGTTTCTTGTCGCAGGATGGACAGCCAGTGGCACTCGTTCATCGCGACGATCCCACCACCGGCTCCGTGCAGATAACTGCTACGCGTCCGCCTGGCGCTGGTGGTGTATCCGGTCAAGGTGGGATTGTCACCCTGACCTTCATGGCGAAAGGGAGCGGGCAGTCGGCAATTTCAGTTACACGCGGCGGCGCTAGGGATCCTGCCATGCAAGCGATTCCGGTCAGTGGAGCGCAGGCTGGCGTGACGATCCAGTGAAACTTACGTGAAAGTTTGTTTGCACAATAAGACCGAATCGACTCGCAAAACGCGATCCGTGCGCGGATTCAGCTTGGTCGAGCTGATTGTTGCGATTGTGATCTTGATGGTTCTGACAAGTATGGCGGTGCCGTATGTGCAGATCACGATCAAGCGAGAAAAGGAGCGGGAGCTTCGCTACGATTTGTGGAGCATGCGCGACGCAATTGATCGTTACAAAGACGCTTCCCTTCGAGGCGCTTTCCAAGTCAAGGTTGGCTCCGAAGGGTATCCCCCTGACCTTGAAACTCTGGTCAAAGGAGTCGATGTAGGCGGCAAGAAGATGCGGTTCCTTCGGAAGATACCTACCGATCCGATGACTGGTCGGCAAGAGTGGGGCATGCGCTCAGTACAGGATGACCCAAACTCGGAATCCTTTGGCGGTCAGAACGTGTTTGACGTGTTTAGCAAATCTGAAGGTTCAGCCTTGGATGGCACTAAGTATAAGGATTGGTAATGCAACGCAGCCGAACAAGACGAAAAGGATCGCGCGGTTTCACGCTCATCGAAATGATGATCGTTATCAGCATGATCCTGATCCTTGTCTCGGTGGCCGTGCCGCTCTACACCCAATCCATCCTGCGCGCGCGGGAATCTGTGTTGCGTCAGGATCTCTTCACTCTTCGTTCCGTGATTTCGCAGTTCACACTCGACAAACAGCGTGCCCCTCAGTCGCTCGACGACCTTGTGCAAGCTGGATACATTAAGCAGATTCCAACCGACCCGTTTACGAACAAGAACGACACTTGGCAACTCGAACAGGAAGATGTTCTGTTAGCTGTGGATCAGCAGCAGCCGGGAATTACAGATGTTCACAGCGGTGCCAACCTGACCGCTAGCGACGGAACAAACTACTCCTCCTGGTAGGGCTGCCTCCCTCCGCCACAAGCGATACAATTTGGATCGCGCTCATGGATAACAAGGCGATCGCAAATATCCTCTATGACACCGCTGACCTGCTTGAGATCGACGGGCAGGATTCCTTCCGGATACGTTCCTATCGCAATGCTGCCCAAGCCATCGAAGCACTTCCACAACGGATAGCTGACATCATCCATGAACCGAAGAAAGTTCTGGAAATCCCTGGCATCGGCAAGGGTATGCTTACAAATATCCAAGAGATTCTGAAAGAGGGCCGCCTCGCAATCCAAGCCGAACTACTTAAGAAATATCATCCGTCGATGCTGGAGCTTTTGAAGGTGCAAGGTCTTGGGCCGAAAACAATAGCCCTTATATGGAGCTCTTACCAGGTTTGTGACATAGAAGGAGTGGCGAGGCTCGCCCGTGAAGGCAAGATTCGAACTCTGCCCCGTATGGGGGAGAAGCACGAAACCAAGCTGCTGAAAGCGCTGGAAGACTATCGACGTATTGGAGGCCGTTTTTTGATTGATGTTGCTGAAGATGTGGCGAACAAACTTCAGGAGCATTTAAAGCAAGTTCCGGGCATCGATGCGATTACTCCTGCTGGTTCCTTGCGTAGGGGGCGCGAAACCATCGGTGATCTGGATGTGCTCGTGACTGGACCTGCATGTTGCAATGCGGAGGAACGCGCGAAGATTGTCGAGCTCTTGATTCGTTTTCCGGGACTTACAGAAATCATCGCACAAGGCGAGAACAAGATCAGTTTCCGGATGCGAAGTGGGATGCAGGTCGATGTGCGCATGCTTCCCCCGGAATCGTTCGGTGCAGCCATGCAATATTTCACGGGGTCGAAAGCCCATAATGTTGCGCTTCGCCAACGCGCTTTGAAGATGGGCTACACCCTGAGTGAGTACAGCTTAGCGACACTTGATGGAAATCAGCCGGTCGCCGGTAAATCTGAAGAAGAGATTTATGCCAAGCTTCAGTTGGATTTCATTCCTCCCGAACTACGGGAAAACCTTGGCGAAATCGAAGCTGCTGGTGCTCACACGCTGCCGAAGCTGGTCTCCGAACAAGACATCCAAGGCGATGTGCACATGCACACGGTGGAAACGGATGGTCGAAACACCATCGAGGAGCTTGCCCAAGCTGCTCTAAAACGTGGCTACAAATATATTGCGATTACGGATCACTCCAAGAATCTCGCATTCGCCTATGGGCTAGATGACGAGCGCGCTCTCCGTCACATCGAGAAGATTCGCAGTGCCGAAAAACAAATCGGCGGTTTACGGATTTTCGCTGGCATCGAAGTGGACATCCTTTCGGATGGTGAACTGGACTTGTCTGATGCCGTTCTCGCACAGATGGATATCGTGATCGCCAGCGTTCATTCGCAGTTCAATCAGGACCGTTCCAAGATGACGGAACGGATACTTAAAGCAATCGAGAACCCAAATACATCCGTGATCGGCCACCCCACTGGGCGCCTACTGTTGCGGCGTGACGCCTACCAGTTCGATATGGATGCGGTGCTTCGCGCGGCTGCCAAGCGTAAAGTGGCGATGGAGTTGAACGCCTATCCAGACCGTCTCGATCTGAATGACGTTCATTTGCGCATGGCCAAGCAACATGGAGTGAAGATCGTGATCAACACCGACACTCATCACACGTCCCATATGCGCAAGATCCGATACGGAGTCCTGCAGGCTCGTCGAGCTTGGCTGAGGCGTGAGGATGTACTGAATACTTTGCCCGCGGAACAGTTCGCTAAGGCAATGAAGCATTCGGGGTAACTCACTTTTCGCGAAGCCGTCGCGTTACAATCGCCTCGTATGCCCGATGAAAACAGTCCGCAATCACCAGCAGAATCTCAGAACACTTCTGATTTAGGTGTTGGCCCCACGATCAATATCGCAGATGAATATGGCACTGCGAAGCGCAATCTGCCGCCCGCGCGTGTGGTCGTGATCGTGCTCGCGGCCATAGCTGTAGTCGCGGGAATTTTTTCATTCGTACAACGAGCGAAACCACAGGGGACCGGTTCTCTGGACTACGTTGATGTGGCTGAGATGCCAGGGCAGAAATCGGTGATGGTGGCAGCTACTCTCACTGTAAGGAATTCAGGAAAGAAGGCACTTTGGATTCATGAGATTAAGGGCGAACTGACTACCTCAGACGGGAAAAAGTTGGAAGATACGCCTGCATCCATTGTGGATTTCGAGCGGTACTTCCGGGCCCTGCCTAGTCTTAAGGAACACGCGATTGAGGCGCTGCTGCCGGAAACCAAGCTTCTGCCAGGCGAGCAAAAGAAAGGTACTGTGATCGTGAGTTTCCCAGTCAATCGAACTGGTTTCGATGCGAGACAATCTTTCAAGGTGGTGATTTACCCCTACGATCAGCCAGTTCCGATAGAACTCCGCAAATGATTATTGTTGAGCTGTCAACTGCAGCTCTTCAATCCATGGGCACTGCTGTCCGTTCACTTTGTGGATGGCTACTAGGCTTCCACTTCCAGTTCCCGAATCGCGAGTCCACACGACCCTGAATCGTGCATGAAATCGATCTTTTACGATGGAAATCACATCCCCACAACGTAGTTTGTGTTGAACGCCCACCAACAATGCACCTGCGACACTGATATTTCGAGCTTTTACAGACTGTGTGAAAGCAGCTCCTGAGTCGTTGCGTCCCCAGAGTTCGACAGTCACCTCGATCGACGCACGTGTGTGACCCCTTCGTTCCGGCATAGATTCAAGGTTGGTGGCTCGACAACAGCAATGTCAGTGAAGCTACGTACACCAAAATGTGACGGTTCTCACGAACTGTCAGTCACAAGACTTGAGTTTCGCGGGCGTATGCCTCCGTTATAGTAAGAAGACCAATGGATAAAAACGATTCTGTAATCGTTAAACCGGCTCGTAGCGTTCAAGGCAGTGTTCGTGTTCCGGGTGACAAGTCGATCTCGCATCGGTATGCGATGTTGGCAGCACTGGCCAAAGGTTCCACCCAGCTCTCAAATTACTCGACCGCAGCTGACTGCATAAGCACGCTGAACTGCATGCGAGATTTGGGCGCGTCATGGGAGCGAACTTCCGCAGGTGATATTGAAATTCGTGGATGCAACTCAGCTTTGCGAGCTCCTGTAAATTGCCTTGACTGTGGTAATTCGGGGTCAACCATACGAATGCTGAGTGGTATTTTGGCTGGCCAGCAATTTTCGAGCGAACTCTTCGGAGATGAGTCGCTCTCTCGACGCCCTATGGAGCGTGTCATTTCACCTCTCACTAAAATGGGCGCACGTATTTTTGCCCTTGAAGGAGGACGGCCGCCGCTCCGCATCACGGGGACTCGTCTACACGCAATCGACTACAACCTTCCTATTGCTAGTGCCCAGGTGAAAACTGCGATTCTTTTCGCTGGCCTGCAAGCGGAAGGTGAGACCAAGATTACTGAACCGGTCCGCACTCGCGACCACACGGAGTTGGCTTTACGAGCATTTGGTGTAGACATTCATCAGCACGGTTTGTCTGTCCGTATTCAAGGTGGACAGTCACTGAATGCAATCGCGGTTCAGATCCCTGGTGATCTATCGAGTGCAGCTTTTTTCCTCTGCGCTGCAGCGATTTTTCCTGATTCACACCTGATTCTGGACCAGGTCTTGATGAACCCTACGAGAGCGCGATTATTAGACTGGCTCGCTGCGGCCGGTCTTCGCATTTCCGTGATTCAGATCGAGGAACATCATGGCGAACTTATCGGGACTTTAGAAGTGCATGGAGGAAATTTCAAAGGGGGAGTGATCCATGACTCCGATATCGCCGCTCTGATCGACGAGATTCCTGTCCTTGCGGCGATTGCCCCGTACAGTGAAAATGGACTGGTTTTTCGTAACGCGAAAGAACTCCGCGTGAAGGAATCCGATCGAATTTCTTCCATCGCCGCTGGTTTGCACGCTATGGGCGCCAGATTCGAGGAGCATGACGATGGTCTGACAATTCCAGGCAGGCAGAATCTGCACGGAGCCGAGGTCAACTCATTCGGAGATCACCGTATAGCCATGGCGTTTGCGATCGCAGCTCTGCGAGCCAGTGGCGAGACACAGATTGCAGGCGCATCTGCCAGTGCTGTTTCGTTTCCAGCCTTTTTCGAACTTCTTGCTAATGTAACTAAGTACTGAAAAACCAGTATCGACCCCACTTTGGTTTATTCCCGACGTTCTCCGCAACCCAACCTTTGCTGTTTAGCATGGCATCCAATTTTCTGTGTTGTTTCGTCAGCTCGCAAACAGTAAGCGTCTTACAAAGACACAGGAGAGATGTTCTGCATGAAGTTGTCCATAGGGTTGTTGTTGGTGGGTGTTTTCTTCGTTCTTCCGGGGACCGTTTTCGCGCAGTCACACGACAGCGACCACGTTCAGGTTGGGGTATTTGCTGACTATTTCAGATTGGACCGTACAGACCCATCGTTAAATTTTGTAGGTGTTGGAGGACGCCTGGCTTTCAATGTTCATCCGAATGTCGCGCTGGAAGGAGAAATGGCCTACGACTTCGAACGAAGCTATACAAACATCTTCGACAACGGAGTAACTCAAACGTTCGACCGCTCCAAAACCCACATCCTTCACGGTTTGTTTGGGCCTAAATTCCAGACAAGTTCGGGTCCGGTTAGACTCTTCGCCACTGGTAAAGTTGGTTTGATCAGCTTCACCACAAACAATCAAGGCACGACCGCAGGTTTCCGGAGCGCTCTGGGTGCCGTTGGGAACGGCGATGCCAAATTCGCTGTATACCCGGGCGGTGGTGTGGAAGGATTTATAGGGCCAGTCGGCTTACGGCTCGAAGTCGGAGACGAGATTTACTTCGATGACGGTGCCCGTAATAACCTGCGAGTCACCTTCGGCCCAACGTTCCGCTTTTGAGCCAGTACTGCATGCGGCGGGCTTGACCGCCCGTCGCATAACCTTTCTTCAGCCCCTTCTTGCAGCGCCTTCCCAGACTGACCAGCTAGATGTTAGAGTAACCGCACTGTTGTCCGGGCTTCTCATCGCATCCTTTAAACATTCTGAGCGCAGCAAGAGGTGTCCATGCCCCACGTATACGAACTTGTAAGGGATCGAAAAGTCTACTCAATAGAGTCGGATCGCACCGTGTTAGAGGCCGCACGTTTCATGATGGAGCACAGGATCGGTGCTCTGCCGGTGTTGAGTGGGGACGAGTTGATCGGCATTATCTCTGAGCGTGACATCATGAACCGGGTCGTGGCTGTGGGTCGTCAGCCTGGCACCACTCGTGTGTCTGAAGTTATGACTCCTCGCCCACGCACTGTTCCGAGCGACGAAACGGTCGAAAACTGCCTGTTCTTGATGCGCGAATTCGGTTTCCGTCACCTGCCAATTTGCGACGGAAAAAACCTGAAAGGCTTGGTCTCCTCGCGCGACATCCTGTTACGGGAGTTGGCAGAAAGGGAAGCGGACACCCGCCGCTTCGGAACTTAGCCGCACGCGAATCTAATCTCGTTCTTTTAACGTGACAGCCGCCTCTTTAGGTGGCAGAGTAAAAGGGAACTCAAGGACGCGATCTGCAAGTTGGATCCGAAAAACGAGTTCCTCGCGCTTCTTCCATTTCCCAATCCAGCGGTTTTTTGTGCCGAATAGCATCCAACCCGAATTGCTCGGGGCAGCCGGGCTTAGGGTGGCCGATTTCATGGTTTGAGTATTTACGAACTCGAGCAGTTCCGCGACATCTTTCTGGTAGGCGCGAGCAATGGGCTCTCGCTTTTCTGCGCGATCGGGGTGTCTCTCGATTTGGCGGCCCATCTCATCCGAAACATCTTCGGCGCCAGATTCCAACGATTGAGAGAACGTTTCCGGATCGAATGCTTGTTTCGTAACGCGGTAGTGGTTCACATATTCGATGGTTGCCGTATCTGGACCAAACACCATGTTTCCCACACCCTTATACCGAGCTTCTACAAACACGCCGAGAAAATGGCCAAGCCTACGTCCGGTGAGTTGCAGTTCTTGAGCGTCAACGCTAAGCGTCACATCCAGGTCATCTGAATTCAGGTGATAGTGGTACTTGCCATCTCGACTAGCGGAAAAAGAGCAGCCTTGAAGTCCTTGCGCCCACCTCACAGTTTTCGGCGAAGTGGTCTTCTCGGACGCGCTAACGCCCAGACACAGTAGAAGGCAGACAATAAAAAAACTTTGACTCTGCTTCACATGCAGAATCATAGACGGTACAGCGACCCTTTGAAACGATGTTTCCGCCGCAACTAGTTCGGACGCGATGTTGGATCGGTCAAAGCTATAAGCTGCCCGGGCGGATAGTTTTCTTGCGAAATCGGTGTGTCAGGATCATCATTCACGATTGTGAGGAGTTCACCGGAGTCGACGCCCTGGATGACAAGATGCTGTCCATCCACCGCGACTACCCGGTAGTTTTCATCAAAGATTGCCATCGGGTCTCGCATAGTAGTGATTGGATGCCCCAGATCGTTTCTCGGCTGTTGAGAAATCCAGAATTTTAAAAAAGTTTACAAACAGCAATCAGTTTATAGAATGTCTGAACTCGTGTGATTGCAATCATATCCGCAGCATCAGGATGATCAATGTGTTACATTAAAATGTGTGGGCGCGTAGCTCAGTTGGTAGAGCAACGCCCTTTTAAGGCGTGGGTCGCAGGTTCGAATCCTGCCGCGCTCACCATCGAAACTTTCCTCCGTTCAACAATTTGCAATGACCCACCGGAGACAGACAATTCTTCTCCTGTTTCCGTATGACCAAATTCGTGACCACTGAAAACATCTAGTACTCGTTTTTCGTCCGGATGGACATAGGTCATCGCGACGCTGAGGCTTGCCCATCCCATGATTTTGCATAGAGTCCACGCATCCACATGCGGAGCGATCCTCGTGGCGAAGGAATGCCGAAGGGAATACAACACAAAGGGGCGCACTCTGGAGGATTTCAGTGCAGCCCGATGCTGCTTCTTGGTCGTACTGTGATCAATATGGCCAGTCTTTGTGGCTGAAGGAAACACAAACCCCGTTTCTGGCTCTCCGGCTACCTGCCAACGGGTTTCCAGCACGGATCTGACATTCCGGGTCAATGGAAGTCGCCGACGCGCTGCAGCTGTTTTGCCGAAGCGTACCAAAAGGCGATTGTTCCTCAAGTCAATATCCGGCCACTCCAATCGATGGCATTCGTCGGGGCGCAATCCGGTTTCATTCAAGATCATGGCGACGTCGGCGAGCAATGGCGATGCGCAAGCCAAATAACGAGCGAACTCGTCCTCGTGAACTACTCGCTCGCGCCGGACTTCCGATCCCGCCATTCGAACTTTCGGCGAGAGGGTGATCACTCCCCATTCCACAGCTAGACGCAGACAACGGCGAAGAACGCGCAACTCACGATTGATTGAGCCGATGGCAAGATCGAGGCTTTGACGGTGCGCGGCATAGTCCGAGATTGATTCGGAAGTGATCTCATCAAGGTGCAAATTACAAAAAGGCTTGTATGAGAGTAGGGGATTCACCCCATCCCGAAACCATCGCGACGTCGTTGTTTTTCTCTTTGCAGACCATGGACGGATCCGCTCCGTCAGGAATTCCCGAAGCGTGGGGCAAATCGGTTTCTCGCCGAGTCCGGCTTCGCCCTTTGCACGAGCGGTTTTGTGGACGGATTCCATTTGCTCCGCGATTCTGTGATTGGATTGTTTCGTCGAACGCCGAACCACAATGCCCTTGTGCATGAATCGGTAGTGATAGACGCCATTTCTTAGAAATACACTCATCGTGATGCCGCCTTTCTTCTTCGTTCGTCTCCTATCTCGCGCCACCAGTTGCGCTTGGATTCGAGCTTTGCTGGGCCTGAGCACGCCGGGGAACAATATTTCCTAGAGCGTTTCTCGGCGATGAAGTAGGGAGCGGGACAATCCGGGTTCAGGCAGTGCTTGGCCCGATCCGCGATTGAGTTTTGGAAATACCACATAGTTGCTTCGAGCGGAGTCTCAGCTGGTACGTTCCAATGAACGTGCGTCTGCACATCCGGAAGACCCGCATTTGGGTTTTTGAATCCTTTAGCTTCTTGCTCCCATTCGACTAATCGGAGCCGGAGCTGGTGCGAGTACCAATCGCGGGCGCGGGCATCCGGCGCATCCCAAGCTCTTTGAAGTTGCCGCGATATTACCCCAATCTTGAACCAGCCTATCGCCGGCAGTCCCTCGACGTTTTCAAATTCACCCTGAATGCCGCTCAGGATTCTGGCATTGTGTCGGTAAAGTCTTTTCGCGGCCTCAATATTCCCTCTGAAGTTCGCAAGCTCGAGAAGAAACTGCTCTGCATCAGCGCGTTCCACTATTGCTAGAATTTTTCGCCCCCCTTTTCTGCTAGTGCTCACCCCGCCTCCTTTTTTCTCTTGTTGGTTCTGCTGGCTGCATGAGAAAAACAAGTTCAGCACGAATCTGAAAGGAAGGTACTCTTGAAAACCTTTAAAAGCAACAGAAAAAGGTTCGGTGAGATCGAAGGGGCTTTTAACAAGTCCGAGAGCAAGGGCCATGCTTCGATTTTGACTGTTCCTGAAACTGCTGCATATCTGCGGGTCTCCGAAAGCTTGATTTGGACTATGTTGAGGAGAAAAGAACTCAATGCTCTTCGCTTGGGCAACCGCGTCTTCTTTAGCCGCAGCTATCTCGATAAATTTTGCGAGGCACGCTAATGAAACGGCCCGTCGAAGGCTTGAGCAAAAGAGGCCTTCCAAAGAGTCGAACCTACCGACTTTTGAGCCGTCTGCTCGAGACCGAACCTGACGAGTGGATTCCCGCGCCGGATTTAGCAAAGATCGGGGGTTTGCAATTGAACGCTCGCCTTTGGGAACTTCGGCATAGGCTCAAATTCGACATAGAAAACAAGATCGAAAGCATCGGCGGTGAGAAGCGCTCCTGGTATCGGCTTCGGCGCGGAATGTCCGATTCACTTTTCGGCAACATCGCGCCAGACCGGAGTTATTGGGAATGAGTATCCCGATGATGAGACTGGTTTGGGAGCGTGCGCCGTACAAAGGCGCAACACTGCTCCTTTTGCTGAGGCTCGCTGACCGTGCCGACGACGAAGGTATTTGCTGGCCGAGCGTCGAATCACTTGCGAGAGACACGCGCTTGGGAATCCGACATGCCCACAATATCCTCGCGGAATTAAAAGCCGATGGTGTCTTTTCAGTCGAGGCGGGGGGCGGACGCGGCAGATTCAACCGATACAAACTTCATCTTGAAACCCTGAATTCCGGTTCATTGAAACAGGCTTCTCTGAATTTACTTTCAATGAAATCCGCAACAGAAACCCTGCAAAGCAATTCCGAAAACCCTGAAATATTCGACAACGCAATAAGGAAGAATCACCAAGAATCCTCAAAAGAATCGCCAATTAAGAATGCACGCAAGTTCGTTCCTCCGACTCTCGAGGAAGTGAGTGCGTATTGCGAAGAGCGTCACAACGGAATCAGTGCACTCACATTCATCAGTCATTACGAATCCGTCGGATGGATGCGAGGCAAAAATCGAATCACGAATTGGAAAGCAGCTGTTCGGTACTGGGAAGGGAATGGAGTTTACACGAATGGACAACAAAGCAGGGCAGAGCAGCGCCACGAAAGGCAGTTGGCCGAAATCTGGGGCGATTGAACATTTTTCATACGGGGAGCAGGTGCGAATCATCATGCAATGCACTCTCGCGCGTTGTCCCTATGCTGATCTGGGCGCAGAAACCATCGCAGCATTCAAGGCCGATTGGATTGATCTTTTGCGGGAAGTTGGAACCGAAAGGTTTTTGGCCGCCGTTCAAAGAGCCTGCCAAACGACAACATTCTTCCCTGTGATTGCCGAGATTGTTAAACACATCGCGCCAGCGCCACTCTCGACATACGCAGGGCCAACTGCTGAGGATGTTCGCCGCAAACAGGCGGGGGAGCGTTCCTATGGAGCGCCAGACATTCGCTGCTTATCGAAGCTCCATCAAAACTTGCGCTCAAAGCTGGACCGTTCCCTTACAGAAGACGAGATCGAAGGACTGATCATTGCATTGGATGAATTGATCGACATTCAGCAGGCGGCGAATAGATGAAAAAGATGGGATGGTGAAGGTTTCTCGAAGATGAACAGCATATCGGATCCAGAGCGAAGGGAAAGCGAATGCAAAATCAATCACTTACAGGATGGGCGAAAGCATTCCTAATGGGGCCAAAGTGGGAAAGTGGGCAGGGTGGTCACAATCTTCGCAGGGGACGGAGCCGCGAGGCGCAGGGCCTCGACTTTAAAAATCCGTGGAATTGTCAACGCGCTCAACAAAAAGTGGGAAATCACGCGGGGGACTTTGAATGTTCACAGCCTTGCCATTTAAAACCGTTGGCTAGGAACGCGCACACTGCTCCAAAACTCAAACGTTAGTTCCAGCACTGGAAAGACACCCATGCCTAGACCGAGAACGCCAACAGCCACATTGGAAGCAGCAGGAAGCTTTATCAGACACCCGGAACGGAGAGCCGCCCGCGCTTTGGAACCGCAGCCTCAAGGTTCGCTGGGAGATGCACCAGCACATCTAAATGAAGACGAGCAAGCAGTTTGGGCAGAGATCGCATCCCTCTTCGCCTCCGGGGTGGTCACCAACCAGGATCGGCTTGCTTTTGAGTTACTGGCCTGCCTTATTTCTCAATTTCGACACAATCGTGAAGGAATGAAGTCTGGAGAACTGTCGTTGCTTTCTAGTCTGCTCGGCAGATTTGGGCTCACACCCTCGGATCGGTCGAGAGTCTGCGTTGGTCCGAACCATGGTAAGGACGCTTTAGATGAATTTCTGGTCAAGAGACATCAATGAAAGAGGGATAGGGTGGTCGAAATGTTGGCAGGAAACGTGCTCGCGAAGCCGGCGGCCTCGACTACGCAAATCCGCAGTTGATTACGATTTTTAACATATTGATTCTGCGGAACTTGTTTGGATCAATAGCCGCCTAAGCCCACAGCCATCGACGTTACAAGTGGTGACTCATCAGTATCTTAGGGGCATCAAAAAAATGGGGCGGATCGCACAGAAAGGGGTAGCAAGTGGGAAATCCTAAAATCCCTGCAAAAAGACAAATCGCGGCGGGTGATCCTCGGAGAGTCGGGCGTCACAAACTAGAAGCCGAGGCGGCGAGTCGCCCAGTGGCGTCGGGATTGCCCGAAGCACCTGAAACTCTAAGCCCACGTGCCCGGGAAGTATTCGAACATGCGGTCCGTGAGCTTGACGCCATGGGACTCATTGGCAAAGCCGACGAGATGATGCTGGTCACGATGGCCGTGTCCTACGTTGGCGCTGAGGAAGCCCGCGAGGAAGCCGAATGCCTACGGCAAGGGCCACAGGATGCGCAAACGAGGGCCGCCATTCAACGTGCCGACAAGCGTGAGGACCGCAAGCTAGCCCTGTTCCTGAAAACGGCTGACAAGCTTGGACTGTCTCCAGCCGCACGGGAACACTTGTCGATCGAACATGATGCCGATGACGCCCGTGAGGAGCTGATGCGGATCTTGTCACAGCCGAGAAAGCCACGAGTACAGGTGCCAACCACTGACGAGAGGGAGGAGATTCAATAATGCCCGACAGAATGATGGACTTGGATTTACAGATGCGCCCGCTGTTGGTTCAGTACCTAAAAAGCGCCTCGCTGACGATTGCCAGTCATACAGAACGATTGGAGAAGTTGACCGCCGATGTGCACCTCCATGATGACGATCTCAACGGATGCGCCGAGAAGATGGCCGAAGTAGTCAATGCAGTAAATGAGCTGAGGGCGACGCGTCAACAGTTGATAAGGTTGAATATTACTGTTGCACCTTGGTTGCCTGCGAAGCCACCACTTGCCACTTCCCATTTCGCTTGACCCATGTGTCGGTGAAGCGATACTTCCCGCTAAGGTCTTGGCCCTTGTAT
>DATAPD010000050.1:0-2230 GCA_036265385.1 Terriglobales bacterium | reverse complement strand
CGCAGGCCGCATACCCTGATAGAAAAGATCCGTCTCGAGATAAATCTGTCCGTCGGTGATTGAGATCACATTGGTTGGGATGTAGGCAGATACATCCCCGGCCTGTGTTTCTATAATGGGCAACGCCGTGAGCGATCCGTTCCCGTAACTCTCCCCCAAGCGCGCTGCCCTTTCGAGCAACCGGCTGTGAAGATAAAACACATCTCCGGGATATGCCTCGCGACCGGATGGTCGCTTCAAAACCAGCGATACCTGTCGATACGCAACCGCGTGCTTGGACAAGTCGTCATAAATGATGAGTGCGTCCATTCCGTGATCCATGAACCACTCGCCCATAGCTGCTCCTGCAAACGGAGCGAGATACTGATTGGTTGCCGAGTCAGAAGCCGGGGACGCGACGATAATGCTGTACGGCATGGCCCCAGCCTGTTCAAGAATGTTGATGATCCGTGCGATACTCGATTGTTTTTGACCAATTGCGACATAGATGCAATAGAGCGAGCGGTATGTTTTGTCACCGGCAGCCTCAGCCGCTTTGTTCAACCGAGCTTGACTGATGATCGTGTCGATACAAATCGTCGTCTTGCCAGTCGAGCGATCACCAATGATGAGTTCACGCTGGCCACGCCCGATCGGGATCATGGCATCGATCGCCATGATCCCCGTCTGCACAGGTTGGCTTACCGATTTACGACGAATGATGCCCGGAGCAATCTTCTCGACGGGGTAAGCTTGGTCGCTTGCAACCGGACCTTTTCCATCCAGCGGCTCTCCCAGCGTGTTTACTACGCGACCAAGTAGGCCTTTTCCGACCGGTACCTGTAGCAACTTTCCAGTTGTGCGAACCTCGTCGCCCTCTTGGAGCCTTGTGTAATCGCCCAGGATGATGACGCCAACTTCGGTTTCTTCAAGATTCAACGCTAAGCCGGTGATGCCGTGACCCAAGTCGAGCATTTCGTTGAGCATCGCATCCGATAAGCCTTCCACTCTGGCGACGCCGTCGCCGATCTCACGGATCACGCCGACATTCTGCCTGAGTGCTGTTGTCGCCTTGGCGCCTGCAATTTGAGCTTCGATTTCTTTGAGGAGATCAGCCATCGCTTTGACCTTGACTTATGCTCGGACTTGGAAAGCTCCCTAGATGTTTGCTTTCCTTCCGTTTTCGCCCGTGATTCCAAAACCCCGTGCCAAACTCGCCAACCGGAATCGAACGCTTCCGTCGTAGACATCGTTTCCGATCTTGATGCGCATTCCGCCGATTAATTCCGGGTTGAGACCGAAGAAGGTGGTAATTCCTGACCCGTATAGACCCTCGAGATGGTTTTGGACATCCGCCTGCAAATCAGCCGGCAGGGGAACCACGCTTTCGACTTCTGCGGTGTGCCGCGCCATTTCGAGTTTCAGCAAACGATGGAAATAGCGCAGCACCATCAGGTAGCCACGATGCCCACATTGGATTGTGGCTTGCACGACCTTTCGGGCCCGGGCGTGATCCAACTGTCCGTCGATTAGACACAAGCCCAAGAGTTGCTTGGCTTCGCGCTTCGCCTGTTTGGTTGTTCTAATCATATTCAGAGTTCTCATCTCGACTACGCGGCCATTCGTTTGACCGTTTCTTCCGCCATCCGGCGCTGATCATCAGCCGTAAGCACCTTGCCGGTCACCCCGGCGGTGGCCTGAACCACCAATCGGCCCACCTCGCGCTTAAGTTCCGTTAGCATGCGGGCGTAGTCTTGCTGCGCTGCTTCGTGCGCTTTGGCTATGATCTGTTCCGCTGCAGCAATGGCCTTTTGCGTTTCCTGCTCCTGAACACGCGCGGCGGCAACATGCGCTTCCTCGATCAGTTTTGTGGCTCGAGCATTGGCCTGCATCATGACCTCGTGACGCTGCGCATCAGTGCGGGCTAGCTCGGTTCTTATCTTTTCTCTGTCCGCGAGTCCCTGTTCGATTTGTGAACGCCTCTCTTCCAACATTTTCAAAACTGGCTTGTAAGCGAAGCGGTGGAGGACAACACAGACAATACTGAAACTGATAATCTGAGCGATCAGGTGAGGCCAGTCGACACCGAAAGTCTGGGCAATCTGTGCGATCTGCCCTCCGGTGTCCGCTGCCGCTGGCAATACCAGAACATTCATTGGCATTCCTCGCGAGTCATGAACGCACCCAGGGACGCTGCCTTCTCCTACTTCACCAGAAAGAGCGCGTAAAAAACGATAGCTTCGGCGAAGGC
>DATAPD010000049.1:0-39478 GCA_036265385.1 Terriglobales bacterium | reverse complement strand
GCTCGGCCTGCTGGCCTTAGGCTACAACCGCATTCTGCACGTCGAAATTGTCTGCAAATCTTGAGGGACTAGGCGCGGGGGGCCATGCTCAAGGAGTCCGCCACGTATTCGTGTCCTCAGTGCTCATCTGATTGCGCTCTCGTGATGGCAGTAGAAAATCAGCCGTCATGATCTCCCAGAATGGCAATTAATAGGGAAGGCGCTCAGCGAAAGAGCACGCCAGATGATCATGGTTGATGATTTTCTCGAGTACAAAGGAGAAATCATCCGAAATAAGAGAATGCGCCAGCACGCGGACACGTTCGCAAAGAAAGCATTCAAACGTGGCCGAGGCCTAAAGGCTGTGGTCGATCTTCGGTCGGCTGCTCGTTAGGTTTTCAATTCTGCGTCGGTTGGCTTTCAACTCTAAAAGAGAGGGGCAGTGCAGAAGACGGTTATCGGTTTAGTGCAGATGACACCGATGCTCTGCAGCGTGCTGCTGCATAGCCCCAACCCTCCTCTCTTTCTCTCCCAGCAGCAGTTCCAGTTCCTTGTCGAAGCGCATAAATTCACCCATAGCGCCGGTCTTGAAAAGCTCGACTTGCCGGGCCGTCGTTTCATCGATCTGCCGCAATATTTCCAATACTCTTGAGCTTAGTTTTTGGTATTCAGGGCACATGTTCCAATTTTAAGTGCAAGCACAAGAGATAGCGATGTATAGTCGATTGGAAAATTCCAGTCCGACGGCAACCAGAACAGATCTTTAGCATCTTTAGTGCGCTATGAATGTCGAACTCATCAGGCAAGTCCGCAAGACCCGAGAACAGGCGCAAAGTGCGCGCCACGTCGCAAAAGACACTAAGCAACGAACCAGAAGGCTGGTACTGCAAGCGTGTGTGCTAATGCAACATTTTAATGAGCTGAGCCACAAAGTTGGGTTGAGAAACTCTCGTGGGACCTCCGCAAACTGTGTCAAGGGTCAAAAAGCAAAGAGCTGAAAAAGGAATTGTGGCAAACGGAAAGCCGGTCCGTATCTGTCAGAGCACGCAACATGGTTGAAGATTCGCAATCGCGAGTATTCGCAATGGGCCGGGCGCGAGGAGCTGTTCGAGCGGGAACGGGGAACTGAACCTGATTTTCAGGTCTGGAATCACTGCGCTTTGGCGTGCGAGCAAATAAGCGATGCTGGTACGCTGTGAGCAGCCAACGGCAGCCTCCAATAGGCGACGCAGGTTAGCATCGCGTCAGTGTTCGAGCATTGGCGCGGTGCGCTGAAGTTTACTCCGCCCGCACGATTATTTTCTACCTAGTTTCAAAGTAGCAACCGGGTAGCAACCGCGTTTTTTGAATCTCTAAAAGATGGTCGGGGAGAGAGGATTTGAACCTCCGACCCCCTGGTCCCGAACCAGGTGCTCTACCAGGCTGAGCCACTCCCCGACGTGGTGGGAACCTCGATTTTGTGAATACTCGGGAAATTTTCGAGGCTTGTCGATTATACATCGTGAAAGAGCGCCCCATGGACTACCAACCTCGACGTTCCACAACATTTCCTTAACTCGAACACACTCCAACCACCTGCTAAGATGTCGAATTAAATCGTTTCCATGCTAACGATCACGGCACAGCGGCTGTTTACCCCGACCGCAGAAATCGAACTGCCAATTGTGCAGATCGAAGGTCGTCGGATCCTGGAAGTTGCCTCGCGAAGCGAACGCGAAACTCGAGTAACAGGTTCTTATCTGGACCTCGGCGATGCCGTTCTCGCGCCAGCGTATATCGATCTCCACATTCATGGCGGAGCATCTTTTGATTGCATGGACGATGATCCGCGCGCTCTGACCGCAATCGAAAGCCTTCTGGCGAAGCATGGCGTTGGAAGTTACTTTCCAACTACGGTCACGGCTTCAGTTGATTACACGTTGGGCGCCCTCGAACGGCTTGCGAAAGCGATCGAATCAAGCGCGACCGACACTGGTGCTCGAGCTCGACCTCTTGGAATCCATCTTGAAGGACCGTTCATCAGTCACAAACGACGTGGAGTTCATCCAGAAGCCGAATTACTCAAGCCAGATCTGAAGAGTTTTGACAAATTCTGGCAAGCAGCACGAGGACATATCAAGATTTTGACGATCGCTCCCGAGTTGGACGGTGCGTTGGAGTTGATCTCAGAAGCTACTCGACGTGGAGTTTGCGTCAGCATCGGACACACGGATGCCGATTTTGCCACAACGCGTCGCGCGCTTGATTTTGGAGCGCGACATGCCACGCACACGTTCAATGCGATGCGACCGCTTGGTCATCGCGATCCAGGAGTTTTAGGGGAAGTTCTAACGGATGGCAAAGTTTCGGCCGACATCATTGCGGATGGCATTCACCTGGATCCATCGATTGTTAAATTGTTTCTGGCCGCGAAAGGCGCGGAAAAGGCGGTGCTTATCACGGACGCGATGGCGGCGACTGGAATGGCAGATGGTCACTACCATATCGGTTCATTGGAGGTTGAGGTTAAAGATGGCAAGTGCACCGCGGGCCAAGGAACGCTCGCCGGTAGCGTGCTTACTCTGGATAAAGCAGTGCGCAATGTGATGAAGTATGCCGATTGGGAACTGGCGCCTGCGGTTCGGCTGGCAAGTTCAAATCCAGCAGCGGTCGTTGGACTTCGGAATAAAGGTTTGCTCGAGACGGGATCTGATGCAGACATCGTTGTACTGGACACGAAGGGCAACGTGCGTCAGACGATTCTGGGCGGCAAAGTGAACTAACTGAAAGATACGAGGACTGGAATGGTCGAGCGGCGCGAGTTTCCGCACCACATGATTAAAGAAATCTTCGAGCAGCCACAGGCGCTGCGCGACACTATCCAGCCTCGAGTCGTGTTGGAAGAATCGACGGTGCGTTTGAAGGATGTGCCGATCAGTGTGGAGGAATTACGCGCTCTTCGGCGGATCAACATCGTCGCGTCCGGAACAAGTCGTCACGCGGGGATGGCTGGACAATACATGATCCAGGAACTTGCTGGTGTCCTCGTTGATGTGGATTATGCGAGTGAGTTCGAATACCGCAATCCGCTGATTGGGCCCGGTGAGCTGGCGATTTTTATTACGCAGTCCGGTGAAACCGCAGACACAACCGGTGCGCAACGGGAAGCGAAATTCAAAGGCGCGAAGACGATCGCAATCTCAAACGTAATCGGATCGACCATTGCGCGCGAAGCAGACGGCAACATCTATACCAACGCTGGTCCGGAAATCAGCATTGCTTCCACGAAAGCTTTCACTGCGCAGATGTCGTGCCTGTTTCTGTTAGCTCTTTATTTAGGCCAGGTTCGGGGTAAGCTTCCGCGTCACATGGTGCAGCACTATCTTCGCGAACTGCTGGACCTGCCACGCAAAGTTGAGAAGGTGCTGGAAAGTGCTCCTATATGTGAAAAGCTGGCTGACGAATACTGCAACTTCGAAGATTTTCTGTACCTGGGACGCGCAATCCACTACCCGATTGCGATGGATGGAGCGCTGAAGCTGAAGGAGGTCTCCTATGTTCATGCTGAGGGGTATCCGTCCGGTGAAACGAAACATGGACCGATAGCTCTGATTGATGAAAATCTCCCCGTGGTGATCATTGCGACTTGCGATCGAAGCGATCCAGGATCGGTCGTTCGATACGAGAAGAATGTCGGCAACATCGAGGGATTCAAGAAACAGAAGGGTCGCGTCATCGCCCTGATATCAACCGATGACGACCAGTTGCCGACGCTGGCCGATCACACCATTGCGATCCCGGCAGCGCCAGAGCTTCTGCTTCCAATTCTCGAAATGGTGCCACTTCAGCTTTTTGCGTACTACATGGCCACAAAGCGCGGATTAGATGTCGATCACCCGAGGAATCTGGTGAAGTCAGTAACGCTGGAGTAGAACGGCTGCTTATCCAGAGCGTGATTTCGCTCGATGATTAGTTTGGCTTGCGATTCTTGTGGTCGGCGAGGTAGCGGAGCATCATAGCTTCCGCGGCAATATCATATTTTTCGCGGCCACGCTGTACGGCATCCTGTTTTGCGCGTTGCGCGAGCGTTTCGCGGAGTTTCTCACCCACGTCAGAGTCGTTGGTCATCACCTGGACATAGAACCAGAGGAAGTGTCTCATTTGGTCGAGAGCGGACTTTAGAACTTCGAGTGCTTCCAATTCGGGCAGTTCTGACAGCGCTTCCATCAGTTCGGGATCATTGGGCGCTTCCATTGCGGCGCAATTCAGTTCCCGCTGTATCGCGCGCAGGTCTTCCGTCACCCGCAAAATGCGGAGGTGAACGTCTTCCAGGTATTCTTCCCGCTGCGTTGGGTCCATGAGCTCTCGCAAAAGACACCTCACAATCTCATTCGGCTGCCAGAAGTGGAAAGATGTCCCGCGTGCATGAGCTTCGGTAATCCTCGCCATTACGTTGGTTTGAAGGCCGCGCTGGAGGCCAGTTTTCACGGCTTCGCTAGAACCGAATGTGCTTAAAGACGCTGGGATGCGGTCCGAATCTGGGGAACCTCCATCGTTCTAATACCTTCGACTGGATTCTCTACCGCCCCAATCAAAGAATCGACCATCTGGCGCAGCGTAACCAATCCCAACCGGCGCGCCCCGTCGCGCGTTGGAGGCAGAGCCTCCATGACCTTGTAGAGCGGGAGCAGGACGTAGGGCCAGCGATGGCCAGGGCCGAGAACGTACCATGGCCGAAGGATCGTGGCATTCAGGCCCGCTGCTCTGATTGCAGCTTCGCAGTTCGAACGTACTTCGATGTAAGCCTTCATGATGGGTGCCGGTTGAGCGACACTCAGGTAAATAAAGTGCCGGATGCCTGCTTCGACCGCGGCCCGGAGTCCCGCCATTCCAGCGGGCAGATCGACAGCCTGGAACTGGGCGGCTTTAGCTGGGCTGGGATGCTGAACGCCCACCAACTGAATGAACGTGTCGGCCGGAGCAATCTGGTTGACAAAGGTTTCTTGCCGCAGGGCATCTCCAAGAATCGGCTCGCAGCCCTTCGGCAGCTTACCTTCAGAAGCAGGACGTACAAGTGCACGCACCGGATGGTTACGGACGAGCAACTGCGGGATGAGTTCACGGCCCAGATAGCCAGTTCCGCCAGTTATGAACACGTGATGTAGCGGGCTAGTCATTACGTCGGGTGCATCATCTTCAATGCAAGATCGCAAGATTTCAGATTCTCAACCAGTAAGCAAGTGGACGCTTGCGTCAGATCTGCGGTGTTGCGCCTTGTGTGAAAAATCTCGAGAGTGATAGGCTCCATCCGTGACTCTGCGATCCCTGACCCTGGTGTTATTGGTTTGGCCAGTACTTCTAATAGCCCAAACTCCTCAAGAACCAAGCTACATTGTGGAATCCGACGTGGCAGTTCCCATGCGTGATGGAGTCATGCTGCGGGCGGATGTGTTACGTCCGAAGAAGGACGAAAAATTCCCAGTTCTTGTTTATCGCACACCCTATGGAAAACACTTTGCGCGCGCCGAATATAAGTCGTTCGCACATGCAGTCGAGCGTGGCTACGCGGTGGTGATTGAGGATGTACGAGGGCGCTACAAGTCGGACGGCGAATTCCGTCCTTACGAAAATGAAGGCCGAGACGGGTACGACACGATCGAGTGGGCAGCGCGCCAGCCCTGGTCCGATGGCAACATTGGGACCTTCGGACTCTCATATCCCGGCGCTGTACAGTGGCTGGCGGCCGTCCAATCGCCACCCCACCTGAAGGCTATGGTTCCGGCGATGACTTTCTCCACCCCGCAAAACTTCTTTTTCACGGGCGGAACATGGGACATGTCATGGATTGACTGGATCTGGTTCAACATTGCACCTGACGCACGGGCAAAGAGGAATCTTCCAGGACCCAAAACTTATGAAGAAGCGAAGGGAGCCTGGGCGGAAGAGGGGCCGCAGATGCAGCGATTTCTGCCGCTCTCCCAGATGCCACAACTGAAAGAGACGTCTCCTTATTACTACGACTGGCTGTCGCATCCGGCAGAAGACAAGTGGTGGGATTGGGCGGAGCTTCGCAACAAGTATGATCGAAATCACGCCGCGGTGCTGAACCTGTCGGGATGGTACGACGACAATTATGGTCCAGAAGGCGCGACCACAAATTTTTTCGGACTTCTTAAAGCCCGCAGCGGTCAGGTAAGTTCAAATACTCATCTTCTGATCGGACCTTGGGTACACGGTTCTGACAATACTGAGAAAAATAAGTCGGGCGAACGTGAATTCGGTACGAATGCTGCCATCGACTATGACGAAGTAATCTTTCGTTGGCTGGATCATTACGTGCGCGGAGTGGATAACGGAGTAGATCGGGAAAAACCGGTTCGCTACTACGTGATGGGCACTAACGAATGGAAAGACGGAGCAACGTGGCCTCCGGCCGCAGCGGCAACGCCCTATTACCTGACGCCGACTGCGGACCGAAAAGCGGGAACTTTGAGCACGACCAAGCCGAAGATTGGCGAGCGGTTCAGCGCCTTTGTTTCGGATCCGGCCAATCCGGTGACAAATGATTACGATTCTTCCGGCGCCCACGACTATCGCAAACTCGCCGAGCGAGCGGACGTCTTAACCTTTGATTCAGCTCCGGTTGACCGCGACACAGAGGTGACGGGACCGATTCACGCCCGCATCTATGTGTCCTGCGACTGCCAGGATTTCGATCTTTGGGTGCGTTTGTTGGACGTTGCTCCCGATGGCATCGCGTTCAACCTCATGAGTCCCGGACTGGATGTCCAACGCGCAAGTTATCGCGATCTGAAGCGTGGTCGTCAGTGGCTGACGCCTAAAAAGATTTACGAAATCAACCTGGACAATCTCGTTACGAGTAATTCATTTCTCAAGGATCACCGAATTCGGGTCCAGATTTCGGCCAGCTTTTTCCCGAATTTTTCGCGGAATTTGCAGAGCGGGAAATCCGAAGCAAGCTCGGCCGAAATGAGAAAGGCGACAATCGAAATCTACTCGGATTCGCGGCATCCATCTCAAGTGGTGCTGCCGTTGGTGCCGAAAAAATAATCCTCGCGAAGTCTTCGACTGGTGCGGTTTCGCTATAATTCGCCGTTCTCTTTTCTTTTGCGTTAGTCACGGAGGCACCCTTGCCTACTTCCCGCTGGTTTGCACTAGCACTGCTGTTGGTTGGAATCTCCGGTTTTGCCCAGCGTGAGCCTGTCCTAAAACAAATCGATTTACCGCACTCTTACTACTACCGAGAGATGTATCTTCCTCAGCTCACGACCGGGCCGAGTGCAGCAGCATGGATGCCGGATTCGCGCACGCTGATCTATTCGATGGCGGGTTCGCTCTGGAGACAGCAAGTGGGAAGCACTTCGGCTGAGCAACTGACGAGCGGAACAGGATACGACTATCAACCCGATATTTCTCCGGATGGCGATTGGGTCATCTACGACTGCTATGACAACGATGCAGTAGAACTCTGGGCACTCAATCTGAGAGATGGAAGCTCGCACCAGCTTACAAACAACAAGGGTGTAAATTTGGAGCCACGTTTTTCACCGGATGGCAAGCGCATCGCGTTTGTTTCGACCTCCGGCACTGGTCACTTCCACATTTTAATTGCTGATTTCTCGAATGGCTCACTTACCAACACGCGCCAGCTGACTCCTGAAAATGTGAGTTCCCTTCCCCGTTACTACTACAGCAAAGTGGATCACGAGATAAGTCCGGTATGGTCGCGCGATGGGCGAGAAATTCTCTTCGTTTCGAATCGCGGGCGAATTCATGGCACAGGTGGCTTCTGGCGTATGCAAGTCGAGCCTAGATCCGAGCCCCAGCAGATCCATTACGAAGAAACGAACTGGAAAGCGCGCCCCGATATTTCGCCCGACGGCAAGCGCATTGTGTATGCATCTTATATTGGCCAATCGTGGCATCAGCTTTGGCTCGTGCCTGCGAATGGCGGAGATGTGTTTCCAATTTCATATGGGCAGTACGACAACATCAACCCACGCTGGTCTCCGGATGGAAAGCAGATCGCGTTTGTTTCGAACCGTGAAGGTAACACTTCTCTTTGGGTTCAAACCATTCCCGGCGGTGCGCAAAGTGAAGTGAAGATTGAACGACGCAGATATCTCAAGCCGATGGGCCAGTTGCAGATCAAAGTGCTAGGCGGAGATGGAAAAGCGACAGCGGCCCGAATCTTCTTAACCGCGCAAGATGGCCGCGCCTACGCGCCGACAAATGCATGGATGCAAGCCGATGACAGCTTTGATCGGTCGCTTGGGGGATTCGAACCTCATTATTTCGAGACAAGTGGAACAGCATCGGTCGATGTCCCTGTTGGACAGGTACAAATCGGCGTGATGAAGGGGTTCGAGCACGGTTTCGAGCAGAGGAGTGTGACTGCTTCTGCTGGTAAATCGTCCGAAGTTACCATCACGCTGAAACCTTCCAGCCCTCCATGGGATCCGAAAACACAATGGACGAGTGGCGATGTGCACGTGCACATGAATTATGCGGGCACGTATCGCAATATTCCGAAGCATCTGGTGGAACAGGCTGCGAGCGAGAATCTGTCGATTGTCGAGAATCTGATTGTCAACAAGGAACAACGGATTCCGGACATTGCGTATTTCTCGATCGAGGCGGACCCAGCTTCAACGTCGCAGAACCTGCTGTTGCATGGACAGGAATTCCACACCAGCTATTGGGGACATCTCGGTTTGCTGAATCTGAAGAACAACTTCTTGTTGCCGGATTACGTTGGCTATCCCAACACGGCAGCAGGAAGTCTCTATCCGATGAACGCGAATGTCGCAGACTTGGCCCACGCGCAAAGGGGGCTTGTTGGCTACGTTCATCCGATCGAGACGGTGCCCGACCCAGCAAAAAATGCCGCGCTCAATTACGAGCTCCCCGTCGATGTGGCGCTGGGCAAAGTGGATTACATAGAAGTCGTCGGGTTTGCCGACCACAAATCCACTGCCGAAGTATGGTATCGGCTGCTGAACTGTGGTTTTCGGCTTCCAACCGCTGCCGGTACGGATGCAATGGAGAATTACGCCTCGCTTCGCGGACCATTGGGAACGAATCGCGTTTACGTCTCAGTTCCTAAAGGGCCTCTCGCGATTAAACCGTGGCTGGAAGGGATCAAGAAAGGGCAGACATTCGCAACGAACGGGCCCCTGCTTGGATTCACGCTGAAAGGCGCGTCAATTGGGGATGAACTGAAATTGGCAGATGGAGCTAAGGAGGTAAGCTTTTCAGCTTCGCTGCGCTCGATCGTACCGATGGATCATCTCCAGATTATTTGTAATGGGCATTTAGTGAAGGAACTGGCTTTAAGGGCCGACAAGAAGCGCGCTGACGCGAAAGGCACGATTCCGGTTAAAACAGGATGGTGCATCCTTCGAGCCTGGAATGAAAAGGCGACTTACCCGGTTCTGGATCTTTATCCGTACGCGACAACGAGTCCGATCTACATCTCTATCGCGGGGATGGCCGCGCCGAGTGCAAAGGAAGAAGCAGCATACTTCATGGCGTGGATCGACCGCATGAGCGCGGCAGCAGAGAAGAACGAAAGTTGGAATACTCCCGAAGAGAAATCGAGCGTGCTCGAGACCCTGAAACAGGCTCGGAGTGTGTACGAAAGGTTGAAGTAGGGCCCGTTTGAGAAGCCGCGGCGACTTGTAACTCTCAATACAGGGCTTCTTCGGCGCGAAGAAGGCGCTCCTCGGCATAGAGAGCGTTATGCGCGTTCCATTTCGAGCAACGATTCTTTGCGCTCGATCCCCCAGCGGTAGCCACCCAGTTCACCTGTTTCGCGCACCACGCGATGGCACGGTATGGCCACGGCGACTGGATTCGTCGCGCACGCCCGCGCGACCGCTCGAGCCGCAGTCGGTTTGCCAATCGATTTCGCAACTTCGCTATAGGACCGCGTCTGGCCAAAAGGAATGCGCTGAAGGGCCGCCCAAACTCGACGCTGGAAAGCGGTCGCCTGAATATCCAGAGGTAACTCTTCTGTGGATTTACCGGTGCGCATCTGATGCAGCAGCGAAACCCGCCACGCTTTCATGTGCTCCTCATCGCGACGGCGTTGGGCGAACGGAAATTCTCTCATCAAGCCTTGGACAAGTTCGTCGTCTGTTTTGGCGAATTGAATCGAGCAGACTCCCTTGTCAGTAGCGGCAATCAGCATGCGCCCCAATGGCGAATCACTGAGGGTGTAGCGGATGTTGGCGGCAACGGCGCCGCGACGATACTTGTCTGGAGTCATTCCGAGTTGCGAAGCGGTGCGCTCGTAAAGCCGGCTGCTGGAACTGTAGCCAGCGTCGTACATGGCGCGTGTCACAGAGTGTCCGGCTTGGAGATTTTGCTTCAGCGATTTGAGCCGGCATTGATCGGCATATTCCTTGGGCGTGATTCCAAGAACGGACTTGAAGGTGCGCTGCAGGTGAAACGGGCTGCGGCGGAATTCTTCCGCGATCTGTTCGAGCGTTAACGGCTCGTCGAGGTGCTGTTCGATGAAACGGCAAACCGAGCGAACCATTGCGGCTTGAGGATTGCTGCCGGCCGATTTCGGTTTACAGCGCAGGCAGGCGCGATACCCGGCACGCTCCGCGTGTTCAGGAACGCTGAAAAACTCGACGTTTTTCCTCAGAGGGCGCCGAGCTGCGCAAGATGGCCTGCAATAAACGCCTGTGCTCGAGACCGCAAAAACAAACTCGCCGTCTTGGCTAGAATCGCGTCCGACAACCGCCTGCCAGCGTTGTTCATTCGTCAGTGCCATGGAATTCAGGACCATCGTTTCATCGAAGATCATACTGTTTGTCATGGGCAGAGAATAGGACAGTCGGAAATAGTGGGCTATCCAGATCTTGCGGTCAAACTAACAAAGCTTGGTCCATGTGTTTTCGAGGTTTTTCCCTATTCCTTTTAGAATACGTCAGAGCAGATTTGGACACGAATTTCGTAGGCCACTTATGACCCACAACAGATCAGATAAAGTCGCATCGGACACAATTGTGGCCGTGCATACGAAGCGGGCAGTCGCATTGAATGCGCAAGAGCCTGATCAAGCTTGGGGGGCCGCAACTCCTGTTATTTTTTGCTCAGATTGGCAAGGCAAGAATGCAGACCTGGAACGCGAAACGCAGGTACGAGTACTGTGGGCGGCCGAAACGATTTATTTGCGATTTGAGTGCCGATATCGAGAGCTTTGCTCATTCGAAGATTCGGAGCCAAACGGACGGCGCGATCGCCTTTGGGAACGTGATGTAGCTGAGGCATTCCTTCAGCCACACGATGCAGCTGGGCCCTACTACAAGGAATTCGAGGTAAGCCCGAATGGAATGTGGATTGATCTGGACATTTTCCCCGGTGGATTAGCTGACTTGAAAAGCGGACTTCAGAGCTCCGTTTGGCTTGATAGGACGTCGCGTTTGTGGGTCGCCGAGCTGGCCATTCCGATGAAGGCAATTACGACGCAGTTTGATCCAAAGTTTGATTGGCGAGTAAATTTCTTTCGCGTCGAGGGTCCCAAAGAGCCCCGTTTCTATTCTGCGTGGCAGCCAACCCATACTCTTAAACCAAACTTCCACGTTCCCCAAGCTTTTGGCCGCTTGCAATTTCGATAGCCTGTCCTTGCGGCATCAGCCCTCATCGTTGTAGATTCGCGTGCTAGTCAAAAATCAGGAAGGACTCTCATGAATCCTTTGTACAAGATTGGTTTCTGTGCATTGTTGGCGGCGTCTCTGGTTGCACCAGCTCTCTCACAATCGAAGGGAGGCGTGCTTGGGGCGGATGAGTTAAAGAAGGTGATGCCCGCGTCATTCTTCTATCGCGGTCAATCGGCGTCCGTTCAGATGCGAAACGCTGTCGGTTTTCGTGCTAAGGGTGATCGGTTCGTGTTGGCGGCGTTGGTTGACACCTCTGGGTATTCGACAGACATCCAGGAAAAGTATCAAGGACTATTCATCACTGAGGTGAAGTTGAAAGTCGGGGAAAGCACATTGGCTCCCGGTGCATACGGGTTCGGCTTCAAAGACGGCAAATTCATGGTGACCGACGTGGGCGGAGGAGACGTTCTCAGCGTGGCATCACAGACGGACGATTCGATCACGCACGCGGTTCCCTTAAAGATGGCAGTGGATGGGACTGGATTCCGACTCTATGCCGGAAAGAAGTGGGTCCGCCTCAGCGAGTAGACTCGATACTTCCCTGCAGCCGATGCGATCAGTGGGGCAGCGGCTGCAGCGGGCCGAGAAGCAGGCCTACACCGGCGCGGCGCCGGAGTTCAGCTAGTAATGCCTGCGCGGCGTTCTGGTAAGTCTTAGTTGTATCTGACGTGTCTGCCCAAACCGCGTCATAAACAATCTGAGCGGCTTCCTTCACGTCCATGTGCAGCGCGGCTTCAACGACGTCGACGCGCTCCTGGATCTTGTCATAGCAACCCTGACAAACCGAAGCGGGTTCGTACTCAGACTCGTGATTCTGATTCATGGTGCATTTAAAACTTCCCATCGATTCGGCTTCCGCATGCACCGTTGACATTTGGAGGCGGAATTCGTGCAAGAATCGCTCCCTTTCTTCCTCGAGGTCGGAATTCTCGGGCACGGGCGGTTCTGCCGTGACGTTCACAGATACAACCGCATTCGGGGAAACGCGCTGCGTGGTCTTGCAAATCGGGCAGACTGACAAATCGGCAGGATAGTAGGCGCGGCATTTGGCGCAAGGTAAGCCATAACCGACACTACGAACGGCCGCTTCGAGGTTATCGCTTCCCTTGATGGGCGCTGGGGCTGCAGCAGCCCCGCTTCTACCGACGGATTGAATGTTCATGACTACTCCTGAGCCTAAGCCCACGTAGTTAAATTTTAGGAGCGCTTTGGCACGTACGGCGATGCACGGTGGTACATCGTCCTGATGGCCACCGGGCCATCTCTCTAAAAAACCAGATTAATGGTCGCTGGATGATGTCTTCATCAAGCGAACCAGTTCTTCCAAGCGTGCGCGATACAAGTTCTGAGTCGGCTCCATGCGCGAAGCAACCTGCATCTCCGTGAGGGCTTCTTCGTAGCGGTTCTGGCTGATAAGGCAGGCTGCCAGGTAATAATGGTTCCGCGCAGTTGGTTCCAGCCGAACGGCCTCGCGCAGTTCTTTTTCCGCTTGTTCGAAGGCTTGTACGTTGATCAGGGCTGCCCCGAGATAGTGGTGACCAGCGGCCGATTCAGGATTCAGTTCCACGGCGCGTCGAAACTCCGAAATCGCCTCATCGTCTTTTCCAACGACAAGAAGAGCCTGGCCTAGAATCCGGTGCTCAGCGGCCCCCGTCGGGTTCGCGAGCAATGCGGCCCGTAATTCAACAATGGCAGCGTCGTAGTCTTTCCGGGACATGTAAGCGCGGGCCAAGCAATTATGTCCGCCATCCCAGGAGGGGTCGGTTTTCCGAAGTTCGCGAAATTCTGCGATGGCGTTATCAAAATCTCCCTTATCGCAGAATGTCGTGCCGAGGTTGTTGCGTACGCTCGGTTCGGACGGGGCCAGCGATTTCGCAGCACGATATTCGGCTAGGGCATCATCCATTCTGCCCTGATCGTGATAGACGCTTCCTAAATTGCTATGCGCCTGCCAGAAGTCGGGGCGAAGTTTCAGCGCGTGCTTGTAGGCGATGGCAGCTTTTCGGAGGTCTCCCTGGTCGCGATAAGTCACTCCAATTTCAAAGTAGACATCGGCGTCTTCGGGCTCGCGAATGAGAGATTGCTCAAAGGAATTGATTGCGGCTAGATACTTTCCGTTGGAGTAGAACCCTAGACCCATGTATCGATAGGCGGATGCGTTCTGCGGGTCCATGCTAAGCGCTGTTCGAGCTTCGGCTACGGCATTGTCGCCGTCGTCCTGACGGAAAAATACGTATGCCAATTCCGTATGCACCTCAGCAATCCCGGGCATGTTGCGAGATGCGTCGGTGAAGGAATCGATTGCTTCGTCCCAGCGTTCTTGCTGGCTCAGGGAAATTCCCAATGCCATGTGCAATGCACCATCTTGTGGCGCGCTGCCCAAAGCGAGGCGGAGTTTCATTTCTGCAGGACGATACTTTCCCTGTCGCATTAGGCTGATTGCTTGGCCCAGTTCCGTGGTGCATCCTACGCCGGAGGGATTCGGTGTCTTTTCGTTACGGAGGAGCGTGAGCATGGCCGTTGTTGCACCAGCACTATGAAGCGCTTTTGAACATGTTCCCAATTGAAAATCGATGCCGCGCTCATGAACGATGCGTGCCAAGCGTGTTTCAGAAGCACTCGCAGCGAGCAAGGATAAAACTTCATTTCCTCGCAAAGGCAGGTTGCTTCGGTCTTGACCCCAGCATTGAGCAAAACAAAAGAGGATGACAGCGAACGCTTGCTTCACGACACTCCTTCCCGGGAGAACGGGCTCTTTGGGGACGATAGCTGCAAGAAGTAACGACTGGTAGGTCACGGAAGTAATGGCATTCATTGGAGAAAGCTCAAAGCCACCCTTGAACCGACGCGTTGACGCGCCGGGTTTGTTTCCTATAAGTTACTGAAATCACGTTCTCAAAGATGAAGGAGTCGTATGTTTGAAGGTTTGCTGCAGCCCACCCACCTGCTGGTTATTTTCTTCATTGCTCTGCTCGTTTTCGGCCCTAAGAAGTTGCCTGAACTTGGCAAGGGCATCGGTGAGGGCATCCGAGCGTTGAAGAATGGGATGAGTCAGGATCCTGAAACGAAAAACGACCCGAAGGCCTGAGTTGCAATCTGAGTAGGAATGTTTCAGGAACTCCAAGCGCGTAATCACGCGATCATCGTCGTGCTCTTGTTTTCAACAAAGGACAAAAAGTAAATGCGTGCGCTCAGCCGCTTGTCGAGTGTCGGCTTAGCACGTGCTCGCCGCAAAACTGGCCGGCTTCTTAACGATTCCCTTAACTAGCCACTTCCATGGAGGACCGTGTGCGCATCTTTTCGTTTCTCTTGGTATTCATGCTTACTTGCAGTCATGCATTCGCTGACCAAGTCACTCTGAAGAACGGCGATCGCTTGAGTGGCGAGATCCTCAAATCCGACGAAAAATCCCTCACGCTGAAAACCGAGTTCGCCGGTGAGGTCAAAATCGATTGGAGCGCAGTCACGAACGTCGAGTCCTCGCAGGACATGACAGTGGGACTTAAAGAGGGAAAAACGGTTTCAGGTACCGTGAATACGACTGGGGAGAATGTGGTCATTACTCCGAAATCAGGACAACCGGTCGAAGTACCGAAATCCACAGTCGTTGCTATGCGGAACCCTGCCGAGCAAGCCGCATATCACAAGAGTATGTATCCCGGCATGATGGAAGGTTGGAAGGGTGGCCTGAATTTTGGGTTTGCTTTGACACGCGGGAATAGTGAGGCTAAGAACCTCAATCTTGCTTTCAATGCAGTCCGGACCGGTCATCGTGACAAGCTGACCCTTTATGCAAATTCGATTTATGCCACGAATGATGCTGAGGCTGCCTCACCGCACACAACGGCGAACAACATTGGCGGCGGCGCTCGCTACGACCGCGATATCACGTCGCGAATCTTCGGGTTTGGGAATACGGACTTCTACGCAGATGATCTGCAGGGTTTGGACTTGCGCTCAGTGGTCGGTGGCGGTCTGGGCTTTCATGCGATTAAGCGCGAAAAGACAACTCTTGATCTGCTCGGCGGCGCGAACTACACCCATGAGAGCTATACCACGGAAACTCGCGACTTCGCCGCTCTGCAATTTGGCGATGAGTTCATGCATGCTATCGGCATAGGAACGGTGGTGAAACAGAACCTTTACTTCTTCCCAGATTTGAAGGAAACGGGAGAGTATCGTATGACGTTCACATTTGGGACCGTGACAAAAATCAGCAAGTGGCTAGGATGGCAGAACTCATTCGGTGACATTTACGTTTCCAATCCAGCGCCAATCCCGGGAAGAGACATCAAGAAAAACGATATTGTGCTGACGACAGGACTGAATTTCACATTTACCCGCTAAGCTTCGATTGGCTTTGTGTAAGACGGCGGACGACTAAGTCCGCCGCTTTTTTTGAGGAGTGCTCCTTGCACTCGCAAATCAGCCAACCTGCACCGCGAGCATGGAGATCGATCCGCCGTCGACTCCTTCCACCGGGAAAGTGATGCGGTCTTGGCTATTGCGTGCACCTATCACATACAGCAGTGGGAGGTAGTGATCCGGCGTTGGAATGGAGAGCATTGCCTCACGCCCGAGCGCTTCGTAATCGACGAGGTCGTGCTGATCTCCGGCAAGAAGTAAATCGCGAGCCCGTTTTTCGAATTCTACGGCCCATGGATAAGGGTCGATCGTATGCCTTCCCCAAGCGTACGCGTGAAGATTGTGAACAAGATTTCCGCTACCCACGATGAGAACTCCCTCATGGCGTAAAGATGCGAGACGCTGTCCGATTTCGTAGTGGAATTCGGGTTTTTTTGTTTCATCGATACTCAATTGCACAACGGGCACGTCGGCGTTGGGATAAACGTGAGTAAGAACCGACCAAGTGCCGTGATCCAGTCCCCAGGCGTCATCAAGTTGAACGTCGATGGGCGCAAGCAGAGATTGAACTCGACGTGCGAGATCTGGTTCTCCTGGCGCAGGGTATTGGACTTGATAGAGTTCATGCGGAAATCCGCCGAAGTCGTGAATCGTACGAGGATTGGTTGAGATGGTGACGGCAGCACCTGGCAAATACCAATGAGCGGAAATTGCAAGAATCGCTTTTGGGCGCGGAACAGTTTCGCCGACAATTGCCCATTTATCTGTGTAACTGTTCTGTGAGACCGCGTTCATTGGATTGCCGTGTCCGAAGAAGATGGAGGGCATGGTTGGCATGTTGATTGGATGTCAGGAACCAGTTCGGCGGTTCCTCTCCTGCAAATCTAAAGCAAATTGGATTTACGAATCGCTGCCCTTGAGGCCAGCGAGATCGACTTTTAGGTGGTGAGCTTTCTTATAAAGGTGGCTGCGCTCGAGTCCGAGAGACTTTGCTGTATTAGTGACGTGTCCTCCTTGTCGCTTCAATTCGGCCAGAATCGTTTCCCGCTCGAACGAGTCAACACGTTCAGCCAGTGTTCCCGTCGAGGTTGATGATGGAACCGAAGACCCGCTTGAGGTTGCGGGCAGAGCGAGACGAACCGTAGCGGCATTCACGTTGCCTTCTGTGGCCAGCAGCAGCAAACGTTCCACAACATTCCGCAACTCGCGAACGTTACCCGGCCAAGGGTGCGATTGCAAAAGCTCAAGGGCATCCGGCGTAAACGGGATGGACTTCCAGCTATTCTGAGCAGACACTTGCCTTGCAAAATAATCGACAAGAGGGGGAATATCTTCGCGGCGTTCGCGCAACGGTGGCAACGTAAGTGGATAAACGTAAATACGATGAAAAAGGTCCTGACGAAACTTACCGTCCCGAACAAGGGCTTCCAGATTCCGGTGCGTGGCGACGATAACCCGGACATCCACGGATACGGGTTTGTCGCCACCGATGCGTTCCACCTCTCCTTCTTCCAGCACACGGAGAAGCTTGGCCTGCATCGGAAGTGGCATGTCACCAATCTCATCCAGGAAAATTGTCCCTCCCTGGGCTTGTTCGAACTTGCCTAAGTGACGCGCCGCCGCTCCCGTGAAGGAACCTTTTTCGTGCCCGAAAAGTTCGGACTCGATGAGTTCGGCGGGGACAGCCGCGCAATTCAGCGTAATAAAGGGAGCGGCAGCACGGGCACTTTTCTCGTGCAATGTGCGAGCCACGAGTTCCTTGCCGGTGCCGGTTTCTCCGAGGATGCAAACACGAGTCTCGCTCGACGCCACGCGATCAATCTGCGCCGTAATCTTCTTCATGGCTTCTCCCGACCAAACCATCTCATGCTTACCGAGTCGCTGGCGGAGTTGACGGTTTTCTGCCTCGAGATGCTGGAGTTTTAGAACGTTTTCAACGGTCAGAAGAAGCTTGTCAGTTGAGATCGGCTTCTCCAAGAAATCCAGTGCGCCGAGGCGAGTAGCGCGCACTGCCATATCAATGTGAGCTTGACCCGACATCATGACCACGGGAGTGGTGACACCTTGCGTTTTGAGATCTTCGAGCAGTGAGAGGCCGTCTTTGTTCGGCATAACCACATCGGACAGAATCAAGTCGAAGTTTTTCGACTTCGCAAGGTCCAGAGCTTTCGCAGCGTCGTCGCAGACAGTCGCTTCGTGTCCGGCAAGTCGAAACGCACGGGAGAGCGATGCCAGCGTATTGGCTTCGTCGTCGACAATGAGAAGGTGGGCCTTGAGCGGCACGGATGTCTCCTTAAGAAATCTGCTTAAACATACCGGATGTCTGGATCGGCGCGGGTGGCGCCTCGTGTTTTAGCGGCAACCGGATGCGGAACGTGGTGCCACGTCCAGGCTCGCTCTCGGCCGTGATCTTCCCGCCATGATCGTTAATAACGGACTGCACAATCGCAAGGCCGAGCCCTGTGCCATGTTGCTTGCTCGTGTAGTAGGGCGTAAAGAGGCGCGCACATTCTTCAGGTGTAAGGCCGGTTCCAGTGTCGACGACCTCCACGCATGCAGCATTGGCATCATGACTGGTGCGAAGCGTGAGATCTCCACCATTCGGCATCGCATCCATCGCATTGAGAACTAAGTTCGAAATGGCGCGATGAATCAGATCGGGATCGGCGGGAACAGTTGGGAGATGGTCATCGAGCTGGATGCAGCATTCAATCGTTCCCTTCTCGCGATTGTCGAACTGTGCCTGAAACAAACGTGTCACGGCTCTTACGCTGTCGTTTAATTGCACTGGTTGAAATTGGGGTTGCGGCATCTTTGAAAACTCACTAAAGCGGGAAATGATTGACTTCAGGTTCGAAATCTCAGCAAGTAGCGTGGCGGAACTCTCGCGAAAAATTTCTTCGAACAACTCGGGGCTCTGCTGGCGTGCGCGGAGGAGGTTTTCGACCGTGATCTGCAGCGGAAAAAGTGGGTTTTTCAATTCGTGCGCCAACCGGCGGGCGAGTTCGCGCCAGGCAGCAACGCGTTCGGTCTGGACAAGTTGCTCTTTCTGCTCGACAAGTTCGCGGGTCATGCGATTGAATGCGCTCGCGAGTTCGCCGAGTTCATCGCTCGATTTTGAGTCGACCTGCGCATTCCACTTTCCCTCGGTTACCTGCCGAGCAGCGGCCGCAAGTTGCTCGACGGGCCGCGTAACGCGGGAAGCAATCCATCCGCTGAGTAGGATTGAAACGATGATGCCCGCACCACCGACGAGAAGCGCAGCAGAGCGAATGCGGCGAGCCAGGTCTACGTAAGTTCTGCGTGAACTACCGACGAGTAATACTCCGAGTGGCTCGTTGGCGAGTCCCTTGAGTGGGATGGCCAGTAGTTTCTCGTCATCGGCTGAATCAATAGTCCAGTGGAGGATTTCGCTAGTCTCCTGTCCAGTGCGCTGGGCTCGTTCAATCAGAGGCGCGAGTTTCTCCGGCTCGAGGAGCGCGCCGGAAGAAGCAGAAAGGGCTTTGGCGGAAAACGCGGATTCCACGTTCTGGTAAAGGAGCACGCGCATTCCGGCGGGTAGCTCAAGGGATGCAACGAAACTTGGATCTAGCCTGCGGCCGCCGATAACGTAAAGAGGCTTGTCTCCGATGCGAACCGCTTTGGTGGCAAACATTCCGATCGCGATTCCGTCGGCTAGCTCTTCCTTTTTCAGGAAAAGACCGGTAGCGGGCGATAGTCCGGCAATTGCTGGTTCTTTGTAACCGAAGCGGGCTGGCGACTGCGCCGAGGAAATGATGCTTCCTTCAGAATCAGTGAATTCGAGAAAATCAAGTTGCTGCGCATCGGCGATAGTCTTTGCTTCGTTCAAGTAAGCACCGTAGTCCGGCGCGCCGTTGCTGACGGAAAGAGCCATACGCGCAACGGAATCGCTGGTTGCGATGGCATCGATTCGTTTCGTGACGTCAGCGCCACGGCGATTGAACTCATTTCGGAATTGGGACACGAGCGCAGCAGCACGCTCTTCATCCGCTTTCTGAAATGCACGCCGCGCAAGGGCTGAGACAATAAGCGACACTGCGGCTACCGTGAAGAAAACTGTCAATGCGAAGACCAGGAGAAGTTTCCTGCGGAAGCTCAAGGTTTCTCCGTAGCTAGCCAGATACTTTCGAGGTCCCATGAATCGTCAGGAGTCCGCTGCCAATTTCGCACAGTAACACCGATGCCCTGCGCACGCGGGAGATGTAGAAGCGGCGTGATGCGCTGTGAGTCCATGAGACTGCGCTCCACCTGATAATTTTGATCCAAAGTGGTGCCGCCCGGAGCAGGTGCAGGAATATCAGCAGCCAGTGCCACCCCGCGCAATGCGAGCCGGACATCGAGCGAAACGAGAGGTATGCGCACAAGGCGCAGATCCGTCTGTTGGTTCGGCGTGACTTGAACGGCAAGGCCAGCATCGTGGGCGTTAAGAACGATGCGGTCGGCCATCAGGCGAGCGACGGGATCATTCGCGTTGTAGCCGAGACTCCATGGAGATGATTGCTTGAGACCGGACTTGATCTGCTGCGCTCGGGCAAGGTCTTGTTTAGCAGGAAACAGAAATTCGTACCCGCTGATCCATAGAGGCAGAATGGCGGCCGCGACGTCACCTTCACCCTGCAGTAATGCGCTACGCATGGAAGCGCGATCGAGACTGTAAGAAAGCGCGTCGCGAAGCCGACCCTCCTCGGCAGATTGACGGTCACGCGTGAAAACCAGAGCAAACAGATCGATTGGCCGAGACACTACTACGCGACGGCCGTCCGCTGTTGAGCGGCGAATCTGTTCCGGTGCAATCTCGATGAGATCGGCCTTGCCCAGTTCCAGAGCGATGAGTTGATCGCGAGGCGAAATCCCAAACTCAATCTCAATAGAATCTAGGAAAGGTCGAGCGTTCCAGTAGTCGTCGTTCGCTGCAAGAGTGAGCTTTCTTCCGGGCAGAAAATCGTTTACGCGGAAAGGTCCCGTACCGAGAATCTTGCCTGAAGAATCGCGACGAACGATTGCGTTGCGCACTAAAGAAAGTTCTGCGGGAAGCGTATCGTTGGGCGCATCAGTGACGATCTGGACTGAATCTCCATTGGCGCTAACCTGCCAGCTGGGGTTGGCGGCGCGCAAGGAGGAGGCGACAACTTCCGGAGTAAGCGGAGAACCATCATGAAACATCACTCCGGGGCGCAAATTGATTTGCCAGCGACGATTACCTCCTTCTGCGCTCCAACTGATGGCCAGTTGAGGTTGCGGACGCGCCTGCTGATCCAGAGAAACGAGCGTGTCGAAAATCAATTCAGCGAGTTGTGGCGCTGTGGGGGCGAGCGATTGGATGGGTTCCAGTGATGTTGGCCTGGCAAGCAGGGAAACGCGAAGCGTCCGCCCGTAGTGAGGGCGCGTCGCGGCGTCCGCGTTAAGGCACAAGCTACTGACCGCAAGAAATAGAAAGGCGATACGCTTCATATCGTCCTGCATCCAGATTTCGAATTATGGCTACTGCATTCGTTGCGTTGTTTTCCGTCCACATTGAAATGACCGGTCCGGCGAATTCGAGTAGTGGACTGATAGGCACCGGTTCGCGATCGGGTATTTCGAACGCGCGGACTGCATCCGTCGCGTTGTCGGTATTAGACGAAGCCAGCACCTGCAGACCGGACCCGCAGGTAGAACGGACTACTGCAAGATCACTCCCGAAACCAAGACCAGAAAGACTCTGTTTGCTCACGCCGTCCACAAGTTGCAGTGTTCCATCCAGCGAAGCGAAGACCCACAGGGTGTAGTTAGCCTTCGGAACGGGTACTGCAGAATAAAAAGGCGCCACAGAATTTTCCTGGCGGATCCCGGGCGAAAGTCCGCCAGTAAAGTAGTTGCGATTGGGGGTAAAAAAGGCGCTCAAGTCTGGCGATAAGGGCCAAGGATCGTCTCCATCACGACAGGACAGTCCAAGCGATGCGCCGCCCGTGGAAGAACAGATCACTCCGGGCAGGTAAGCGTCGAAAAGATGGTCTTTGCGAAGGACGAGCCGTCCGCGAAGATCGCGAGGCCATGATTTCACATGGTTGACGGGAAGGAACTGCTCTTCGCGCCAGCGTCCGCTTTCGAAACGAGAAACGCGGACGCCTGTGCCATCCAGCACGAGCAGGTAGCCGGGAGCACCCGACACTTCAACCACTGCGGTGTCAAGGATGCGCGTCTCCTGCGACCATAACAGTGTTCTTGAAATGGTAATGGCCGGCGCGTGGGCAGACGGCAGCACGGGCGCCGTGGCGCGGCGAGCCGTTGACATCAAGATCGTAGCGGGACTCGTCCCCTGTCTAATTTCAGCAACCCAGACATAATCCTGCAAGTTTTCTGAAAGAGAGACTTGGACGACGGCTGCGGCCTGATCCGGTTTCACAACCTGAATCCCAAGGGTGGAAAGTTGAGTGATCAAGCTCCGGCGAATGGAATCGAGCTCACCCTTGCCGAAGGACGCGCGGTTCACTAAATCGAGTGAAATCGCACCTGGGCCATTAGCACCTGCAATCTTCGCGCTAAGATCCCGTTCGATCTGGGTCCAATCCACGCCAGCGACGGCCGAACCCAGTAAGAGGAAAAAAATCACAAGCAGTTTGCAGAGAGCAGTCCGCGACAAACTGAGCGCTCGTGACATGAAGGAGAAGGGAGAATTATAAATTGCAAAAGACGAACCATTGTCGAACGTTGGACGATGTCGGTTTGCGTTTGCGATACCTGGGATCGAGAAACCAGCCGTTCCTGCGACATGGGTACTGATCGTCGGTGCTTGCCAGATGATCGACATGGATGGCCTGCTTGGTCACATTTTCGAATCCTGCTGCCGACGACTCGTCTTGTCGGGTGTTTTGAGGTAGCTGAGACAAAACGAGCCGCACGGCAGCATGGCGCCCAAACTATTTCTGAGAATCATCCTCAGACTGCGAGACATGATTCACGGTATTCATACTGCGAAGAACGTCATTCGCGAAGAAAAACTTCCCATCAGCCGGAACCATCATGATCTGCAACTTGTCCGAGAGCCGCTCGGCCACGATCTTGTTAATCAAGAGCGGATTCTGTTTGAGGATGGTCGCCTCTTTCTGCATGCGTTCAGCGTCAGCAACGGCGGTCACGCGAATACGGTCCGCCTCCGCTTCAGCGAGAAGCTTGCGGCGCTCCATCTCGGCTTTGCTGTCGATGACCTTCGCGGCAGCGGCAGCTTCCGCATTCTTAACGGTCGCTTCTTTGCGCGCCTCCGCTTCAAGACGTGATTGCTCGATCTGCTTCTGCTTCAAAGGAAGGAGGTACTGCATGGCGTCGGCTTCTCCTTTGGCCTGGAGCACGCGAACGGCAGCTTGCCCTTCCGCTTGCTTCACCTCCTGAGCCTTCTGCGCTTCAGCTTCGAGCTCCGAGATGCGAACCTGCTTTTGTTGAATCTCGGTCTGCACCCCCATCTGATCGTTCTGCTGTTCCTTCAACAGCAATGTTTCGAGACCCTTGGCATACTCAGCAGGAAGCTGAATATCGCGCAGCATGACTTCTTTGACGATGATTCCGTCGGCTCCAAGCCGTCGCGCGATCGCATCGGCAGCGCGTTTGCGAACTTCCTCTCGCTTTGAGGCGAACACTTCGCGTACTGTGTAGTTGGGCACAAGTTCGCGCCACGTGCTCGCAACGACGGGCGGCACGATTTCTTTTTCCACTGGCTGAGGCAGATTGCTCTGAATGTAGTCGAGACGAGAGGGATCCAGCCGATACCGGACTGTAATTGCGAGCCCGAGGTTGAGTCCTTCTTTTGCTTGAACCCGCAGAACATCCTGCCCAGATGGCGACTCCGTTTTGAAAGCGGGCACAACCTTCTTTTCGCCATCTTCAAGAGATCCAGTTGTGAACAGCTGATCGCGCGTATCGAAGAGCGCTACTCTTTCAGACACCGGCACAACAAAATGGGTCCCCGGATAAAGAGTCCCAGGCTTCGTACCTGCGGCTTGGCTAACACGTACTCCAGCCATGCCACTCGGAACAACGACGATCCCAAGGGCAATCAAAATTGGCCCCCAGGCAAGTAGGGCAAAAGCGGCTGCTGTTCGCCATCGAACTGGCTTGGGGGGCACCGGTAGCGTCGCAGCACCAGGCATCGCAACTGCGCGGCGGTACAGAAATTCTAGATAAAGATCGTGGGCCAGAATGCCGGCGGCAACTACCAGCATCGTGATTCCACCGTAAGTCAGCAAATACTTGAGTAGCAGCATAAAAAAACTCCTTTTCGTCGGGCGCTTTATCGTCTGAATTCCGACTTCACCACTTGGGGTTGAGGTGTAAAGAACAAGCGGAAGACTTTCCCGAAAATCAGTTCTTCCACGAAGAGTGCGACGGCCACGGAGAAAACCAGACCTGCAGCCGCTGCAATGACTGTAATGACGAGTTGCATGGACGTACTCCTTTTCGTTGACCTGCTATTGCGCGCCGGCGGCGGACATCGATTGAGTCGCCTGTGCGAGCACCGTATTGCTCGATTCGGAACCAAAAATCTGTGCTGTCTGGGCATCACGTTCGGCGCGGATTTGAACCGTGTCGCCAACGCTCAAGAGCGCGAAAAGTTTCTCGACATCACGATTGCGGAGACGAATGCATCCGTGTGAGGCCGACTTCCCGACCGAAGACGGCGCGTTGGTTCCATGGATGCCGAAACCTTTGCGATTGAGACCAATCCAACGGGTGCCGATTGGGTTATCCGGCCCCGGCGGGATCACCACACCCGGGTGGTAGTAGGTCGGATTGCTCAGCCGATTGACGATGACGAATTGTCCAGTAGGGGAAGGGCTGACGGAGGAGCCGACCGCGATATCAAATTTGCGGAGAATCGAGCCATTCTGTAAAACGGCCAGCTTGTGATGAGGAATGGAAACGATAACTTGGCGATGGCTGTTCTGGGCGGCCGACTCAAGCGTTAAAGCCACAATTACGAGGACAAGCAATACTGCTGTCTTTGTGCTCTTCTGGCTGGTTGAGATCGGTTTCACTGTTGCCACCTCATTGGCATTCGCCAGTTGAGTGGCACAGAGCACACCAAATGCAACGATACGTAGTTTCAGTTATTTACAAGGAATGCTAAGAAGACGGTTCGTGTCCGGGGTAAGACGATGTGTCAAACGAGACACGACCGACGGAGTGTTCGAAAACAGAAACTGAAGCTATTTGCTGATCCAGGTTTCGTGGCTTGCAACGCACACCCAGCGATCACCCAAATTGACCCAGGTGTCAGTAAACCGGCCATTGTGGATGAATGCCTTGCCACCATCTTTACCGCGCGTTTTGTAACCGCTGGTGACTATCGCAGTCGACCCGTAAACGAAGACGCGCGTGTCATAGTTTGAAATCTGCTCGGGGTTGAAAGATTTGTCTTTGATCCCTGAAAGGTACTGTGCGCGATTGGAAACGGCGCCTGTGTGATCCACGCTCACAAAGTTGTCTGACATCAGGGCGCCTGCAGCTTTTGCGTCGTGATGCAGTTCGGCCTGGTTCCACGCGCTTTCCAGCGCAAGAATCATCTTTTCATCCGAATCGTTTGTTGGTTTGGTGCCGCTAATAGAGGGAAGCGCGCAGAGGATAGTTAGAGCGAAGCACAGCGAAATAAAAGCAGTCGTTCTCATTGGCAAACCCCGAATGCCTGAAGAAAACACCATTCCCCAGTTGCCAGAGATTGTCCTTCGCCATGGAACCCGGAACAAGTAACGAGAGGCTTGCGACTTTTGCGAGTGCCTTCGCTGCGGCCTCGCGGGCTACGTCCTAATGAATGGAACTGCCAACTTGGGAAAAGATATTGCCCGCATTCTGACCAATAAGGCGGATCGTCCCCATCACGATAACCAGGACTACCGCAAGCATAACCCCATATTCCGCCACATCTTGGCCCTCTTGATCAGCCCAGAATTGCCCAAGCCACTGAATCATTGCAGTCTCCGTACAAAACTTCGTTTCGGGGAGGCGTCGAAACGGCCAGGACACTCGAGGGGAGGAGATGTCGAAGAAACGGTGGCCAGATCGATGACAGGATAGTTTCAGGCCAGAAGCGCTGCGAGACAATGGCCCCTTCGTGGGGAATACCTTAGTGGTAGATAGATGACCAGTGTGTATACCGTAGTCACCCAGCGGTAACTTGCAAAGGTGGGGGAGCGCGTTACCATCCGAAGTAACGTGCGTTACAAAGCCATCTTGATCAGCAGCGACAACAATGCCGTGCAGGTATTAAGCCGAGTGCTGCGCGATCTGGCAATCGATGCGGAACACCACACTGATGCCACCGTGGCCGCGAAAGTGTTGGAAAAACGGTCGATTGATGCACTCATTGTCGACGCTGACGACGGTCCATCAGGTCTCGCCTTGCTGGAGAAACTGAAGGATGAAGGCCCTTCACGAAGAGCTCTGGGAATTGCAATCAGCAAAATCAAGACGGTTGGTGCACCACCGATCGGAGCACATATTGTGCTCTACAAGCCCATATCGGTCGATCGGGTGACACACGGTTTGCGCGCGATCAAAAACCTGATGGCCCGCGAACGTCGATCCAGCTCGGTGCGAGTGCCAGTAGAGGTGTCAGCTTCCATCCGGGGCAACAACACAGGAACCATCGAGGTCACGCTCGTTGACATCAGTGAAGGTGGAGCGGCGATCCGCTGTGTGCATCCATTGCAGCCGACCGGTTTGCTGACCCTGGAGTGCCAACTCCCACAGACTACAAGTCTCATCACAGCCACTGGCGAAGTCGTGTGGAGAGACGCCAAAAATCAGTTCGGCCTGCGCTTTGTGAATGTTTCAAATGGAGCCCGAACAACCCTTGCGGCTTGGGTACGTGAAAACGAACACCTTGTGCGAACTTCGTACCGCGGCCGCGCTGCCGGAATTTAACTGCAAGGAAATTCACTAAGAGTAAAACCGTTCGACCTTCCTGCACATCTCATCTCCGGTCGTATAGTCATCCTTACCCAACGGAGGAGGTCAAGTGAAAAAAGTAGGAGTTCTTGTTCTTGTTCTGGCCAGCTCATGTTACCTGTGGGCTGGATCTGATAAAGAAGATGCGACGGAGCGACTGCAGAAGGCAGGCGACGTATTGCACGAGATTATGGGAACGCCGGACAAGGGTATTCCCTCGGAAGTGATTCAAGGGGCAAAGTGCATTGCGGTAGTTCCTAAGATGATCAAGGGTGGGTTTGTGTTTGGTGCCAAACACGGGAAAGGCGTGGCGACATGCCGTACAGCGAAAGGCTGGAGCGCGCCGGCGTTCTTTACGGTTTCGGGTGGCAGCTGGGGACTGCAAATTGGGGTAGAAGGCGTTGATCTTGTGATGATGATCATGAATGACAAGGGAATGCAGGACCTACTCTCCAGCAAGTTCCAGATTGGTGCACAGGCTTCAGCATCGGCGGGACCAGTTGGCCGACACGCGTCAGCAGGTACAGATTGGAAGCTGGATACGGAAATCCTGACGTACTCCCGCTCAAAGGGACTGTTCGCAGGCATCTCCTTGGAAGGATCATGGATCGAACAGGATAAGGATTCCACGGTAGCGGTGTACGGGAAGAAAGATGACAGCTATCGTGCAGCACTGACAGGCAAGCTGGCGACGCCACCGGAAGCTGTGCCCTTTCTGAAGGCAGTAGGCTTTACTGAGGAACAGGCCAAGAAGGCAGCATAAACAGAGACGTACGCAGATCGCACGGCGAGGCCGGAGGCAAAGTCCTTCGGCCTTTGTTTTTGTATCCAAGACTAAACAGAAGTTAGAGAGGTGCTCTATCCTATTCAGTGCCATGGATGCGGTATCTGAAGTTCGAGACGGTTTAGGTGGTGAGATGAAGGATCACTCCACCAGATTGCTCCGAGTTCTACTCATCGCTGGCTTCGGCGGCTTACTAGCCATCATGCTGATCGCTGGCTTCACGGCGCTTCGTACACTGGGGGAATTGCACCGTGCCGAAGAGGAAGCTCGACGCGAGTACCTGAAAAAAAATCAGGCCCTGAACACCGTGAACCTCGTGGTTCACTCGTATACCGATCAGGTAGAACAATATTTATTGGATAATCCACCGGTTGCGACAGCCCCAACCTTCGAAACTCAAGTTGATCAACTATTTCGCGACGCGAATGCTGCGCTCGTTCAATACCCCGACAGTGGGGATCCGATGGAGCTAAGCCTGTTAGCGGAGATGAAGTCGCAACTCCGAGATCAGGAAAAGATGTTTCGCTCGGTGCTCGCCATGCCGCCTCAGGATCGCCAGCGCCAGGGTCGAAATGCGGTGAACCGGGATCTTATTCCGGGTCGATTGCAGCTTCTCAATGCAACTCAGCAAGTGGCAGCACTGAATCGTCAAAAACAGGAACAGACAGACTCGCAGCTGTTTGCCAAGTTTGGGCATTTGCGAATGCGTGTTACATGGATGCTCCTATTAGGCTTGGCAGCCGGTTTACTCCTATCACTTATGTGCGGCATTTACATTTTGCGGTTAGAACGACAGGCAAGACGCCGATACGAAGAAATCGCAAAAAGCCAGCAGGACCTCGAACGGCTCTCCGCTCGCTTGGTAGACGCGCAGGAAGCGGAACGCCGAGCTTTATCTCGTGAACTTCATGACGAAGTCGGACAATCGCTCGGCGCCCTGCTGATGGATGTTTCGAGGCTGAAGAGCCGGCTTTCGCAGAATGAGAACTTGCAAGACGAATTGGATCACATGCGGAGTGTCGCGGAGAAGACAGTCGCAACAGTTCGGAACATGTCCCTACTACTGCGTCCGTCGATGCTGGATGACCTTGGCTTAGTTCCGGCAGTCGAATGGCAAGGACGAGAAATTTCACGCAGAAGCCAATTAGAGGTGGATGTACAGGCAAGTGACATTCCGGACGATCTGCCGGATGATTACAAGATCTGTATTTACCGGGTCGTGCAGGAAGCCTTGAACAACGCGGCCCGCCATGCCTCAGCACACCACGCACGCGTGGAATTGAGACGAAGTCAGCGGCTGATCGAAGTGTCTATCTCAGATGATGGAAGTGGTTTCGATGCAGAGCGAGTGCGTGGTATGGGTTTATTAGGAATGGAGGAAAGAGTGAGGCGCCTAGGGGGCACCCTCCTGATTGAGTCCAAGCTGGGACAAGGGACAAAAGTCCGTGTCCAATTACCGACATCAGTGCCGTATACCCAAGAACATGCGGAAATTGCGAATACTGCTCGCGGATGACCACAAGCTAATGCGAGGCGGCTTACGTCTCCTGCTCGAGCAACAACCTACTCTCACGGTGGTTGGCGAAGCTGACGACGGACGACAAGCGGTAGAGAAAGCGTCTTCGTTGAAACCTGACGTCGTGGTGCTTGATATTGGGATGCCCAACCTGAACGGAATTGAGGCGTGTGCGCAGATCACACAGACTTCACCTACAGCATCTGTGGTTATGCTGAGCATGCATTCTGATGAGGCATACGTGTTACGCGCTCTCAAAGCGGGAGCGCGTGCCTATCTACTGAAAGATTCCGCGGAGTCCGATCTCGTTCGTGCAGTTCAGGCGGTCTCAGAGGGGAAATCGTATTTCAGTCCTGCCGTGAGCAAGGTCTTGCTGGAAGACTACGTCCGCAAGTTGCAGCGCAGCGGAGTGGAAGATTCTTTTGATTTGCTCACCCCTCGTGAACGAGAGATTTTGCAACTCGTCGCTGAGGGTAAATCCAATAAGGATGTGGCGAATCTTCTGAATCTCAGTGTTTATACCGTGGAAACACATCGCGCAAACTTGATGCAAAAATTGAATCTGCGCAGTGTTCCTGAGTTGATCTTGTACGCCGTTCGTAAAGGCATCATCAGCTAGCCTCACCTTTTCTCCTCTACCCCATCATCGGGACAAGAAATACCAACCAACCGGGAAGGCACGTGCCTAGTCTGCGTGCGTCCAATTTGGGGAGAGCCGGCAAATGCCGGTAAACGCAGGGAGGAATTGGATGAATCAATCAATTTGGGACAGATCCAGGCTTGCGATTCTGGGTCTTGTACTCGCGCTGGGAATTACCGGGCTAAGCGTAGCTCGCGCGAATCAAAAGCTTTTTGCCGGAAATGTTCCGGCATCACTCAAAGTAGCCGACCCGAATTTGGGGCCAAGCAGGAATGGATTTGCTCCGGTAGTGAAATCCGTGGCGCCGGCGGTCGTAAATATTTCTTCGTCCAAAGTTGTTCGCACACCAAATCAGTATGCGGGGCCGATGGATCCGTTCTTTCAGCAGTTCTTCGGAGGTGAGGGTGAGCGGCGATTCAATATTCCGCGAGAGCGGCGGGAACAGAGCCTAGGGTCGGGAGTCATCGTCGCGCCGGAAGGCTACATTCTCACCAATAATCACGTGGTCGACGGAGCAACTAACGTTAAGGTGATGTTAGCGGACAAACGAGAGTTCAAAGCTAATGTCGTTGGAACCGATCCGAAAACTGATGTTGCCGTCCTGAAGATTGATGGAACGAACTTTCCATCAGTGACAATCGGCGATTCTTCAAAAGTGCAAGTTGGAGATTACGCGCTTGCGGTTGGTAACCCATTCGGCGTTGGACAATCCGTCACGATGGGCATCGTCAGTGCCACAGGCCGCACAAATCTTGGAATTGAGGATTACGAAGATTTCATCCAGACGGATGCGCCAATCAATCCTGGCAATTCCGGAGGAGCGCTGGTCAACGACCGCGGCGAATTGGTGGGTATCAACACCGCGATTCTTTCTCATGGTTCGGGCGGTAACGAGGGGATTGGATTCGCCGTACCGGTAAACCTCGCCAGAAATGTAATGGACCAAATCCTCCAACATGGCAAAGTCACGCGGGCATATATGGGAATCATTCCGCAAGATGTCACTCCAGCACTTGCCAAACAGTTTGGCGCAAGTGAAACGAAGGGCGCATTGGTCGGAGATGTCAGCGCAGATAGTCCTGCGGCAAAGGCCGGCTTGAAACGTGGAGACATCATCCTTGAACTTAATGGTAAGCCGATAACTGGCAGTAACGAGCTTCGGATGACGATCTCAATGACGTCACCAGACACGACTGTCAATCTGAAGGTTCAACGCGACGGCAGCCAAAAGGATGTGGCCGTGAAATTGGGCGAATTGCCGACTCCGCAGGAAGAGGCGAGTAACCACGACGCAAAATCAGGGGGCGCTCTTGAGGGTGTGCAAGTAGAGAACCTGGATTCCCAGACGGCAAAGGAACTCGGCTTGCCGTCAGAATCAAAGGGCGTAGTTGTGACTGACGTTAGTCCCTCGAGCCCAGTTGCGGAGACCGGTCTGCGTCGAGGGGATGTCATTCAAGAAGTGAACCATCAGCCTGTAAAAAACGTTTCCGAATTTGAGCAGGCGATGAAAAAGGGAGGCAAGGATTCCCTGCTGTTGGTAAATCGACGTGGCAACACACTGTTCCTTGCCGCGTAGGTTCTAGGAACGTCCATGCGGGCGGGGAAAAGGCCGGTTCCAGCTGTCGAGACTGGGGCCGGCTTTCTTTTTCCAAACAAAAATTGACTACTCTGTTTGTGGTCGCGCAACTGGAACACGGTTTATGTTGTCACGAAGCACATCTTCCAGGTCCACCACTTTTTCACCGAGCACATTGAGCTTTCGCGCTAAGCCCTGAATTTCCGAAGCGGCACGGCGGTTCACATCGAAATCAAGCTCACTACGCAGACGATCTTTTGTGTCCTGTCGATTTTGACTCATCATGATGATGGGTGCCTGGATCGCGGCCAGCATCGATAAGAACAGATTCAGCAAGATGAATGGATAAGGATCCCATGCTCTGTGGGTAAGCAGGAACGTATTCAAGCTTGTGTAGACAATGAGCACCACGCCGAAGGTGATGATGAATGTCCAGGAACCGCCAAAGCGAGCGACAGAATCTGCGACTCGCTCTCCAAACGTTGCTTCTTCCTCGATGATGTCATTTGCATTACGGGCTGCACGCACACGCACGAGACGTTGTGACGCGTGGAATTGTTTGCCCAAAACTGTGAGCATATCCATTCCGGCCATCGGCTTACGCTGCAGCAAGACGGCGATATCGTGGCGGTCGACTTCGAGGCACGTGGTTTCTTCCAGTGCAACCGCTGTTGTTTGATGGGGCGTCTGTTCGAGCATGGAGGCGAATCCGAAGAATTCACCGTAGCCGGGCTCATCAACCACGACCTCCTGTTGATCGTCGTCCACGGTAGTTACGCGGACACGTCCCGAGACCATCACGTATGCTCGGTCGCTCGGCTCGCCCATTTTGTAGATTCTCTGCCGCGCGGTGAAACTTTTTAGCTCGACCTGGCTGGCCAGCACAGCAGTTTCTTCTTCATCAAGCAGCGCAAAAAGCGGTACTTGTTTGAGCGCTTCCGGTCGGCACGGCATGGGTCACCTCAGTATTGAAATTGCAAAGTCAGTGGCTGCTAAACCAATGAACTCACGCATATTCAAAGCCACTTTTACACGCTTGTTCATCAAACCTGCAAGATGGTTGGAGAGATTCTCAAGCAGAAAAGCGAATAGAAGAAAGCCGTCGGATGTAAAGCCTCACAGCGTGATGATTCCCCGTTGGATGGCCGCAGTCGCCGCTTCTGTGCGGTCTTTGACATTCAACTTATCTAGCACATGGCTTACATGCAGTTTGACGGTGACCTCCGCGATATTGAGCGCAGCTGCGATTTCCTTATTTCCGAGCCCCCGCGCAACCATGCGGAGCACTTCCATTTCCCGACTCGTGAGCGAACGATGAGAAACACGTTCGGCCAAGATGGCAGCCACACTCGGCTCGATATAGCGACGGCCGGCATGTACCTCGCGGATGGCTCGCAACAATTCTTCTCGCAAGACGTCTTTCAGAACATAGCCGCGTGCCCCGGCCTGCAAGGCGCGATAGATTTCTTCCTCCCCGCCGTGTGTGGACAATATGAGGATCGCTGCTTGGGGGAAATCTTGCAGGATCGCGGCAGCACATTCGGCTCCGTTCATTCCAGGTAAACGCAAATCCATCAGAACCAAGCTTGGCCTGTGTCTTCGATATTCCTGAATTGCGGCTTCGCCGGTCGCTGCCTCAGCCACTACTCGCATGTCTGGCTCGACATTCAGGGACGCGGATAATCCCATCCGAACCATGAAGTGGTCGTCAACGACCAGTATAGAGATCGGCTTTGAGCTCATCATTCGAAACGAACTTATCTGTCATTGGCACTTCCACAACAAGTTCGGTGCCCTGTCCCCGAGCACTTTCAATCTTCAGGTGAGTTCCCATAGATTGAGCACGCTCGCGCATATCGAGAAGTCCGAAGTGACCACTTGCAGCACCATCCACAGGTGTAAAACCTTGTCCGTCGTCTCGAATGGACAAGATAACTTTGTCAGCCTCATATACCAGATCAATCTTCACATTGCCGGCTTTGCCATGTTTGACTGCATTGGCCACGGCTTCTTGCCCGATGCGGAGGAGGTTCATCTCGACGTGTCCGGAAAGTCTCGAAGGAACGCCACTCACGCTCATACTGATTTTTGTCTGATCGCGGGTTGCGAGAGGCTCAACAATCTGAGACAACGCCGAAACCAGATCGCCGTTTTCCAACAAATGACAACGTAAGTCCCATACGGAACGACGCGCTTCGAGCATGCTGTGCCGACTCATGTTGCGGGCCGTTTCCACGGCCTGCTTGGCGACTCGTGGAGCTTGTTGAAAGCAATCCGCGGCTAAATCAAGTTGCATCGTGATGCCAGCTAACTCTTGCTCCAAGGTGTCGTGCAATTCGCGTGCAATGCGGTTCCGCTCTTCCAGCACGGCACCAGTACGAGACTTTTGCCGGATGACTTCCATCTGATCGCCCAAGCGGCGACGTAGAACGACAACTAGACCAATCAGAGCTAGAAGACTCCCAAAAGTGATTCCGAGGAGCCAAAGAGTGTGGCGCACCGTCCACCATGAAGGTGCGCTGAGCACGACCAGATCTGCTGGTCTGCGTACGAGCAAACGAATCGACTGCGGAACTGACCACAGTCCGCCGCCCCGCACGAGACTCACTCCTCGGAGTCGAACTTCGCTGTTGATCGGAATGTCCACTGCTGCTGAAGCGTCGCCACCAAGCGGCAACAGTGCTTCAAACAGCAAGTTGCCTTTTTGAAGCATCATGCGCCGGCCCGACGCCTGATCTTCGCTGTGAATTAACCGAGCGTCGGTTTCCACAAGAGCACCGTCGAATTGTTCCCACGGCTTTTCAATTTGGAGTGGTATCGGCGACGGCGCAATGCCCCTGCCGACACGATGAAACACGGCATCAACCAGGATGGGTGCGGACTCTCCAGTCGATGGAAACCCCAACACATCCACTATGTCTCCCACTTCGAGCGGAGTATCCTGCTCCGTCAGCACGCGTAGACCTTTTCCCTTACTTTCGATGAACAGTGCACTGCCACGCTGTTGATACGCTACAGTACCTTGCACGCGCACGCGGTGGCGTCCTCCCTTTCCGGGAGTGAACCTGAGCAGCGCGGAAAACGGCACCTCCTCGCGAGCTGGAGTTTCAATCTTGAGAAAGCTGAGCCTCGGAACATAAAACAGAACTCCGATCAATTGACGTGACTGATTGAAGAGACTTCCGCATACGCCCTCGAGGAGTACTTCGCTATCAATCCACGAAGAAAAATCCTGCTCATGCGGGATTGGAATGCGAACATTAAACTCTCCACCGCCAGACGCCACGTGCATCGCCAAAGTCAATTCACGCCAGGATGTCCGATCAATCGATACCGCTCTCACAATTCCCCGAACTGCCACCCACTGACTGTCAAGTTGGCCATCGGCGAGATCGCTGAATGAGTGGACACGAGCTTGGGGTAGAGTGCCCTCTCCAAGCACGCTCAATTTCGTTTCTTTGATGACAGGCGCAAACTTTCCCGGCCCTGTAATTCCTTCTAATTCGACTAATTTGCCGAGCACGTGGGGAAAGCGTGGCGACGGACTGCCCTCAACGTAAATTCCAGCACTCTCGTCTTGTATGAAGAAATCGGGGGATGGAACGTCTCCCGTTATGACTCCGCGAATTCGAACCGGATATCCTAGAGCAGCCTGGTCCGGACTGAGTTCACGAACCTGGCTGGCGCGGGTCAATGTGGCGAATGAACGCGTTTGTGACGACGAGAGAGTTGTCAGAAAAAGAGTGAGAATGATCGCCAGAAGGCTGGAACGCATGATCGGCTGCCCCGCTTGCCGTGCACAAGGTTAGCGTAAAGATTGGCAGCCGCAAAGCGGCCTTATTTGCACTCGGAAAGACCAGAGTTTCGGCCGATGCTGCTGAACAAACGAATCTTAGATCTGGTAATCGACGTCGTCCATAATTCGCTGAAACGAGGCCGAGCGCGCTTCTGTAGTTCCTGATCCCTCGAGCTGGCGCACACGCTCCTGAAGTTTGCTGACTTCTGTGGCTACCGCACCCAAAGCTTCCGATAATGGGTCGTTGATCTGCTTGGGATCGGTAATCACCACGCGCTTCCCTTCGCGGAAGATAATGTGTCCGGGCACTCCGACAACGGTGGATTCAGGGGGCACATTTCTTAGCACCACGGAACCCGCTCCAATCCTGCAATTCTCCCCAACCGTGATATTGCCCAGAATTTTGGCACCGCCGCCGATGACGACGTTGCTTTCGATTGTCGGATGCCTCTGTCCGTGTTCCTTACCAGTGCCACCCAGCGTTACACCCTGATACAGCGTGACGTCGTCTCCTACGATCGCTGTCTCGCCAATCACAACTCCTAACCCGTGATCGATAAATAAACGACGTCCAATGCGGGCACCCGGATGAATTTCAATCCCGGTAAACAAACGCGACACTTCCGAGAGCCAGCGTGCCAGAAAAAGCCAACCCCGGTTCCAGAGCGTATGATTGATCTGATGAAACCAAACGGCGTGCAATCCCGGATAGCAGAGATACACCTCAAGACGCGACCGTGCCGCCGGGTCACGATCGAGTACGGTCGTGACATCTTCCCGCATTCGCTCGAATAAATGCATGATGCGCTATTCCGTTACAGTCGGGATCGACAGCGCCTCGTTTCGAAGATTTTCAAAAAGGATACTCGTCAGGTAGCGCTCGCCAAATGATGGCAAAACAACGACGATCAGCTTACCCATATTTTCAGAGCGAATTGCCACCTTCAGCGCCGCTACTACAGCCGCACCGGACGATATTCCTACTAATAATCCTTCCTCGAGCGGTAGCCGACGAGCCATAGAGATAGCTTCATCGTTCGTTACGGTAATGACTTCGTCGATGTAGTCCGTCCGCAAGATGCCGGGAACGAAACCCGCTCCGATACCTTGAATCTTGTGCGGCGAGGGCGAGCCGCCCGAAAGAATCGCGCTGTCAGCCGGCTCAACTGCAATCGCTTTGAACGATGGCTTCCGTGGCTTGATGTATTGGCATACGCCGGTCAGCGTTCCACCAGTACCTACACCCGATACAAGAAAATCTACTTTGCCATCGGTGTCATTCCAGATCTCGGGTCCGGTGGTCTCGACATGGATCTTCGGGTTTGCCGGATTATCAAACTGCTGCAGCATGTATCCGTTCGGAGTGTTCGCGAGGATCTGTTCCGCTTTAGCAATGGCAGCCTTCATTCCCTTGGGACCCGGCGTTAGGACGATCTGAGCTCCGTAGGCAAGCAGAAGAACACGTCGCTCAAGGCTCATTGTATCGGGCATGACTAGGATCAACTTGTAGCCGCGAACCGCTGCCACGAATGCCAAGCCGATACCCGTGTTTCCGCTCGTCGGCTCGATAAGTACTGTTTTGTCCGGGCTGATCTTCCCGGCCTTCTCTGCCTCAAGAATCATGCTGACGCCGATGCGGTCCTTCACGCTGCCAACAGGATTCTGACTCTCGAGCTTTGCAACTACGTGTGCAACAGAACCCTTCGTGACCTTATTCAAGCGCACCAATGGCGTGTTCCCGATGAGTTCCGTGACATTATTCGCAATCTTCATGATCTGTTCCAACCTTGATTTGTGTATGAGGAAAGCTACTAGAGCAGCTATCGCATGTGCAAACTGCCTACGAACTTAGACGCAGGAAGGTTGAGGAAGGACGCAGTTGATCGGAACAGTGTTGACCCTTCCTTCAGCAAAAATCACTTGTTTTCAGTGCCACATGAGAGTCGCGATCGCATTCTTCCGAAGAGGAACTTCGGTTATTAGATTCCCCAATTGCAAGCTCACAGAGCGAGCCTCTCCGGAATTTCCAATGACCGCGATATTCGTACCATCCGCGTTTTGGAGAAATATGTGGTGAACACCGGAGTCTGCACATTGAGACTCCATGCATGTCGCTCCCCGATGAATAAAACGCGAAAAATGCATCAAGGCCCAGAACTGTCCGCTGCGTGTCACTTCGAGGGATTCGGAGTGAATGGTCACAATTCCGCCGCAGGGGAATGGTCCGATATTTGGTCTTCCCTTTTCATCGAGCGCAAGATTCCAGGCCGTGATCGATTCGCATCCATTGTGCATCGCTTCGGAAAAAACTTTGGTCCAGTGGGTCCAGTCGGTCAAGTAGTCCGGGCTCGTGTAGTCGGGCCCACCCTCAGTCCAGTGCATGCCAACGTCGGGAAATTCGTCTTTCACTTTCTTTATCATCTCGGCTTGGCCAACATACCCGTGCCACGCGATGTCGTTGCAGAATTTGCGCAAGCCCACATCTTCCAGTGAGCACGATGCGCGCCCCCACAGGTTGTAATTGTGGTCCAGAAGCCAGATCTTGGTCGGAAGCTTCTGTTCTGCGATCTTCGGCCCAAGCAATTTGATGAACTCAATCTCATATTCCTGAGGCCAGATGCATGCCGGCATGCGTCCGTCCTGGTCTGTGTCGACCTCATTTTGTGTAGTAATCGCGCCTACTGGTGCACCCTCTGCAGCATATGATTGCAGGAATTTGATGAAGTAGTCCGCGTATACGCGAAGATATCTCCTGCGCATTGATCCGCCCAACATTGATCCACCTGCCTTCATCCAGCCAGGAGGACTCCACGGTGACGAGAACAGGAATAAGTCGGGATTCAGCACGCGAGCCTCGCGCAGAATAGGCAGTACATACTTTTTGTCGTGGTCGATCGAAAAACGTGCCAGCTCAGGATCGGGATCGCCTTCGTCGTAACTAAACACCTCGGTGGAATAATCGCTTGCGCCGATGCAGGTGCGGCACACGCTCAACGCCATTTCCGATGGATGGAACATTTCATGCAGCAACTTGGCTCGCGCGTCGGTCGACAATCGATTCATCATGAAACATGCGGCATCGGTAAATGCGCCGCCGAAACCGAGGATCGATTGCCGCCGTATGTCCGGCTTAAGGGTGACCAGAACGGATGTTCCCGCTGCGGCGTTCGTCCACTGTATGGGTTTGGCGGGAGAGCATTTCGTCGTGTCGTCAGTGACCCAAACGTTCACTGTTCGGTTCTGTGGCAATGCACTGACCTGTTTTGCGCTTGCGGACGCCGCCAGTCCCACCGCAGAAATCTTTAGAAAGTCTCTCCGAGTACTCTCGCTCGCCATGCCAAGTACCTCAGGCCCGTTTGGGCGGCGGAGAATATAACACTCGTTGCAAGTGCGCTATATGAAGGTTCGCGTGCGACTTGCTTCTAGTGGGTTTCTTTTCTATTGCTTGGCAATTGTTACTGATTAGTTAACCTATACGGAAGTAGTATGGGCAGCCCACCCAATCGAATAATAGATTTGTACTATTGACGTTGAATACACTGCGAAACGCAGGTGTGGGGACTTGCAGGCACAAATCCGTTCCATGAGTGATTAGCGAGTGAAACACATTATTTGCGGGGAGAGACTCGCCGCATTGCAGGTTCTGTTCCTTCGGCAAGACCAGTCCGCTAACAAGGGTGTCAAGAAGACGGGGGAGAATATGGTTTGGCAGGGTTCTGCTCGTAGATTTCTGGCGGTCGCACTGTTCGTTGTTTTAGCAGCCACCATCGTAATGGCGCAATCCGACCGTGGCACGCTCGCGGGAACGATTCTCGATAACTCTGGAGCGGTGGTCGCGAATGCGACCATCACGATCACTGGTGTGGATACGGGCACGACCTACACTGCCATCTCTTCTTCGGCTGGCGCATATCGCGTGCCGGACATGAGGCTAGGTCGCTATAACGTGAGTGTCGCTGCTACAGGATTCAAGAAGGCAGATCGAACGAACGTTCTGATTCAGGTTAATACGGTCAGCGCGCTTGATATCACACTCGACGTGGGCAATACGACGGAAACTGTGACCGTATCTGCGGACGCGCCGACGTTGCAGACTGAGTCCTCGGATATCGGAACGGTGGTGACGACGAAGCAGATTCAAGATCTGCCGCTGGCATTGTTCTCCACTGGGCAGAGCTTCCTGCGCTCACCAGAAACGTTCGTGTTCTTGAC
>DATAPD010000048.1:0-240877 GCA_036265385.1 Terriglobales bacterium | reverse complement strand
TGTTTGTTTTCGAAATACTGTGCAGAACGGCTCAGTTCTAAATCCCGCCACGCTCGTACTCTTGCGTGATCGACACTTCTACGATGGCAGCTTGGTCAGCAACTCTGTGCGAGAGTGGTCGCTTCTGGGTCCTAAACACGCGTTGCACCGAACCGCTCTATGCACTCGCATTGCTCTCTAGTCTTTGGCCGATTCTTGTCTGGACAACTCTGGCATGGCAAGGCTAGTCGTGCAGAACTAAATTGAGCAGCGAGCTATTCGCTAGCAGGCCACTGTTGTATTGAATAAAGCCCAATTTTCTTAACCGGTTCATGAAGAAGCTGACTCGAGAACGGGTGGTACCGATCATTTCTGCCAGCGTCTCCTGGCTGATCTTGGGAATTACACTCTCGGGTGTGCCCTCCTTTCCGAAGCGAGCGAGCAGCAACAGGAGGTGAGCGAGCCGTTTCTCGCTCGAATTAAAGAGTTGATCCACCACATCTTCTCTTCGTACCGAATATTCCGCGCTAACAAGTGGGCGACGAACAGGTCAGAAAAGCCATGTTCCCGATGAAGCGCGTTCATCATGACTTTCTTGCCGATCCGCAGAATAGAGCAATCGGTCATGGCTGCGGCAGAACCCATGCGGAGAGTCTGGCCCGCAAGCGAGCCTTCACCGAAAAAATCACCGCCAGTCAATATCCCGATCGTCGCTTCCTTCCCGGTCTTCGCGACCACGGTGAGTTTGACCTTGCCCGTCTGAATATAAACACCGCACCGGCGGCGTCCCCTTGAGCAAAAATTCCTTGCTACCTCTTGAAAAACACAGCTTTCCTTCCCCCGCCGAGGGTGGCGAGAAATTTACCCGGATCGAAGGCGCGCTTCCTTTTGGCAGACTTGGACCAATCGTATTACTCGTTTTTTTACCGATGAGGTCACTTGGGGATTTGCGGACAATATCTCTGTCTGAGGAACCGTTAAGCTTGCGAGTAGGAGACATAGGCACATCCTCCTTCGCAGACCACACAAATATACACCCGCTTTCCTTTTCGAAACTAAATCTGAGAAGTGCGCTGCGGCTACTTCCTTCGACGCCCCAAATCGAACACGGCGCGCAGAACAAAGTTCAGAATTAAGCTCTGAAGTTGAAGCTCGCCGACCTGGTAAAGAATCTCCACTTTTTCTGAACGGTTCATCAAGAAGTGGTCCCACGACATTTGAAACAAAGAACGCAACTTAATCGCTGCGTGTGAGCGTTATTGCTCAGACCCCTACACCCGGATTTGTTACCTTCTAAATTGACTCGATGGGCCAGCATGTAACCGTGGCTTTATGCAGTCAACAAGCAACAAAAAACCCGCTGGGGCAGAGGCAATGGGAAATGAGGCTGTCGATGAGAAAAGTAATTTTCATGGTCGCGATGTTAGGTCTCGGCACGTTGTGCTGGGCCGGATCGGCGCGAGAAGATGCCACCGAACGACTGGAAAATGCGACGAATGTGTTGCACGAGATCATGGGAATGCCTGACAAGGGGATTCCGGAAGAAGTGCTGGAGCACGCCAAGTGCATAGCCGTTGTGCCGCACATGGTTAAGGGCGGATTTATCTTCGGCGGTAAGGGCGGAAAAGGTGTAGCCACTTGCCGTACGGCGAACGGCTGGAGCGCGCCCGCGTTTATCACTATTTCGGGCGGAAACTGGGGGCTGCAGATCGGTGTGGAAGCAGTGGACTTGGTCCTGATCATCCAGAATGAAAAAGGCATGCAAAAGCTGCTCGAAAGTAATTTTCATGTTGGGGCCGACGCTTCCGCCGCAGCCGGTCCCGTTGGACGGCATGCAGAAGCAGGCACGAACTGGAAGATGGATACAGAGATTCTGACCTACTCCCGCGCTAAAGGCGCTTTTGCTGGACTGACGCTGGAAGGTGCATCGATCCGCCAAGATAATGATTCCCGTCACGCGGTTTATGGACGCAAGGTCACGACTCGGGCTTTACTGCTGGGCAAAGTGCCGGTACCGTCCGTAGCCGAAAAGTTTCTCGCAGAGGTTCGTGGAGCCAAAGCTCAAGCGATAGTTGAAGTTGAAGGCAAAGCTGAAGTGAAGGCGGAAGCCAAGGAAAATCAGCAATAAGGCTTGCAGACCATTCGCTGCGCTACTGGTCATCCAAGGGCGACTTAGGATGTTGAGTAGCGGCTTAATCTCCTTAATCTAGCATCTTGTCCCCGCATGCACGGCGCTCGCTGCTGACGCGGGATGAGATTCACACGCAAGTGCTCACGCCACAGACGATGCCTCGGTGCCTTTCCGCCGACCCCAGTTTCAAGCGAACCACACCACAATCGGAGCCTGCATTATCCCAGATGCTCCGTGTCTGACCGGATGCGGTAATCGCGAAGTCAGCAGCTGTGCCGGCCCAATGGTGCGTCTCGTCGGATCCGCGCGAGTTAAGCATGGAGGACAGATCCTCACCCTTCAGCAGCCTTAAGCTGCAATCGAGGCAAACGATTATGAAAAAACTTGGAAAAATCGGAATTGTAGTTCTGACGTTGTTTTTCGGGACCACCGCTTTTCTCTATGCGCAACAAGACCCACAGGATGAAAAGCAGAAGCAAGACAAGCAAGACAAGCAAGAAAATCAAGATAAGAAGCCTGGCAAACGTGAGAAGGAGACCACGGCTGAAAAGTCGCCGGTCAAGCAACGTGGCAATCCCCAAGACCAACAACGGCGGGCGCAGCAGCAGGAACAAAACCGGCAAGACCAGCAGCAGGAGCAACGCGCTCAGCAGCAGGACAAAAACCGGCACGACCAGAAAAGTGCACAGGAGCAAGACCAGAACGGGCAAGACCAACAGCGTGCCCAGCCCCAGCGGCAGGAGCAGGATCGGCAAGACCAGCGGCGTGCCCAGCAAACAGAAAACGGAGAACGTCTGTCACAACAGCGTGAGCAGCAGCTTGTGGAGCAGCAACAGCAACGCCTGACGCAGTATCGACAACATCTCGATCAGCAGCAGCGTGTCCTGCAACAGCAAACAGCGCAGCTACAGAAACAAAAGCGTATGGCCCAATACCGCAATCAGGAAGAGTATCTAGAGCACCAGCGTCAACAGCAGGTGTACCTCCAGAATGGCCGTCATCCTGATTACGATCGCGATCCGTACTTTTACTCGGCTCCGATCTACCGTTACCATCGTGGCGATCGCTACTACGAGATTAATCAGTACGCCGCAGATTATCTCCGTCAGTCCGTTAACTACGGTTACCAGGAAGGATTCCGGGCTGGACAGGCGGACCGCGAGGATCGCTGGGGTTCCGACTACCAAGATTCGTATGGGTATCAGGACGCAAACTACGGCTATAACGGTTATTACGTAGAGCGAGACGACTACAACTACTACTTCCGCGAGGGCTTCCGTCGCGGCTATGAAGACGGCTACAGCAGCCGCTATCAATACGGCAGATATTCGAACGGTTCCTACTCGATGCTTGACGTCATCTTGGCGCAAGTCCTCGGCTTCGAACCGCTTCGCTGAGGAGAACCGGCCTAACCCGGCCGATGAAGCGCCCGTTGTTAAGGAGCGTAACGGTTTCCGAAAACGGGCGCACACTCCATTTCCCGTGTCCTAATTCAGCGCAACAGATTGTTCCGGTCTCTCATGGCCGCAACACACGAAAGAAGATCGCGAGATCTGTTCCATCTGCAAGATGTCGTCCGCAAGCTCAACGAACATCGCAGCTCCACTCATTCATTAATTCAGGCTGAACATCCTGGTGGGACGCGTTCGGGCGGGCCCCGTCGAGTTCGATAGCTTGGGCACCAAACGCTGAGCAAACGGCTTCCAGACCGGTCAATAGTGAGCAGATTGGTTTGATCCCACGGGATACTATTTGGTTTTTCTGCCGTGCCATCTGGAATGGAGCCGTCAATGGATCGCTACCAACAAGAACACGGAAATCGCGCCGGCTCATCGCACTTGCACATCCACCAACAGCCATACAGTATGGCCGCTGACGAAAGTGCACGAGTTTCCTATGAGAGCACCAAGTTTGCCGGGCCGAATGGTGAATCTCAATTCCGCTTTCGCATCCTTGTAGTGGACGATGAACCCACAATACGTGAAACTGCAAGGTCGATTTTGGAGGGTCAGGGCTATGAGGTTCTGACGGCAGCGGACGGAGTAGCAGGCTTGCACTCGCTCAGCCAATCCCTGCCTGACTTGATCATTTCCGATTTGAATATGCCTCGCATGTCGGGTTTTGAATTTCTGGCGGTCGTTCGTCAGCGATTTCCGCATATCGCAACGATTGCAATGAGCGGAGGGTACGGCCCGGACGAAATCCCTTCGGGAGTGTTGGCGGACGCTTTCCTGCAAAAGGGAAATTACACTATTAAAGAGCTTTCCCACGAAGTCGGGAAACTTTTGGCTGCTTCTCCACTTCGCGCGGAGGGAAAGAAGGCTGACGTTGCCCCACTGTTCGTGCTCAGGGATAGTGCAGGGTACCTAATCATTACTTGCCCCAAATGTTTGCGGGCCAATGAACTACAAGCGATGAGCCTGAACGGTGGCTTACATCAAATGATATGCCAGTCATGTGGCATGCCAGTGAGATTTGAAATCAATCACGAGGTTGAGCCGCGAAGAAAAAGCGTTTGAGCGAGATAGAATTTAACTCCTCAACTGTTATAAGTAGATTTCAAGGCGATCGTCCTGATCATTAAGTAGGCTGTCCGTTTTAGTACACGCCGGGAAAAACCTCAGTCCGGTAGCACAACAGACGGTTAACTGTTGAAATCAGGCGATTACACAACTACTCGGGGCACAGGTCCGGTCGGGAGTAGTTGGTGCGATAGCGAGGTTACGTCAACTACTGCGGCGTTGGATCCTGAACTCTTTCTGGTCGGTGTTCACTCCCAATTGGAGCGCGACATTAAGCAGCGAACTGCGGACCTGCAGCCCGTCATTGTAGTGAATGAAGCCCAATTTCCTGAAGCGGTTCATAAAGCTGACCCCGAGCGGGCTGTGCCGATCACTGTTTCGGAGTTGTGGCTGGAAAAACCCGATTCACAACCTGAGCGCACAACGCTATCGCCGCCCACTTAACTGTAGACCTGCTGAGGCCGGGGACTTTCCGAAAAGCGAGTAACCAAAGCGCGAACTGTCAGATGAAGGATATTTTGGGTGGCCAGTTCTTAGTGCATGCTGCGTTGCCCGCCCCGTACCTGAGCCCCGTTGTCCTCTTCTGGTAGATCGGCAACTAAGGCTTCGGTGGTGAGCATCAGCGAAGCGATCGAGCCCGCGTTGGTCAGAGCAGTGCGTACGACCTTCGTCGGATCGAGCACGCCAGCCTTCACCAGGTCTCCAAATTCACCAGTCAGCCCGTGAGGGTTGCGATGTCCTGCAACATCGCCTTGCGGCGATCGCCGAACCCGGGTGCTTTTACGGCCGAAACCAGCAGTGTCCGGCGCAGCTTGTTTACGACGAGAGTCGCCAGAGCTTCTCCCTCCCGCCAGAGATCTGGATTCTAGCCATCAACGTGATTCATCTAGAGAAAATGAGCCAGCTAATTTTTCGACTTTTTTGAAAATTCGGTGCAGCGGTGAGCCACATACTGTTCCTTGGCTTTTTCCTCTTCTTCGCGAGGGACAGGAGATGAACAAGGATTTTGGATACGGTAAGCCCAATCGCAATCGGTGCAGCGAAATTTGACTAAAAGCCCGGATTGATAATACGGGATCATATACGGCATAGGGTGTGTCCCAAATCTGCTAGTGCTACTTCTCCCTCCTTTCGTGAGTGGCGGCTTTTACACGGAACGGTAAAACAACTAATCCTCTGTGCCATCTGTCTGAATCTGAGCAGCGGCTTGGCTGAAGTCCTCCCGATGGACCTGCCTGCAATGCTTGTCAAACTGCCGCTGCAGAGTTTTGATTGCCACTGCCGGGTTCCTGGCCAACCCTGGTCCGCCAACCGTAAAGTGTTCGTCGCAACTGGAGCACTTGCCGTGCAGCCCCGATTTGTCGTTTTGGGTGAACTCAAGGTGTGGCGTTTGCATGCCTTCAGCATGGCACAATCAGCTTTCCAATTCCAGATGGCCAAAATTCAAACCGCACCTTCCGTCTAATATTGAACAGAGTTGGGTGTTGATTTTGGTGTAATGCGGCTTTCGTGAGTGGAGCCGTGGGACACAGTCCTACGTCGACCACCCTAAGGCTCGGAATTTGGGACGAGTCTGACTCAATTGTCGGAGATGATAGCGAGCGGTCGGATCCACGAATGATTGCTGCCGCGTTCATTTCTCAGTCAACGATCGCCATATCACGGTGATCATGATACGATTTCACAAGAAAGTCTACAAACCCGAACTCATTGCGTCACTGTTCACCAGCCGGGCATGGCAACGATTTCCTATGAAGTGGATCACATCATTTATTTCGATGTGAGTCCGCGGAAGTCATCCGGGCAATCGGGCAGGATTTCATCCGCAAATATATTCTGCGACTTCTAAATGCGCAGTTACTGTTTCGGCAGGCGGCGTCAAAGCATCATTGTCATCCGCCAAATTCCGAAATCAACTTCGACCGAAGGTCAGGGCGTCTCGCTCGATCAAGCATTCCGACGCACCGGCTCACGAGGCAGGGAGCACGCCTGACTGTGCAATGTTGACCAGTTCTGCCGCAATATATAGTCGATCATCGTCTTGTCGATCCTCTCGATGTTTCACAGGTGCTGTCACGCTTCGCACTTCCAGGATCGGCGGTTTGCCCCTAGAGGCGCACGGGGAGAAGGTTTTCATCATGGCTACGAATCTCATCACTTGCCATCCCGGCGATGGCCTAGAAGCATTGAATCGATTACCCGAATTGGCGGAACCTCTGGTGCAAATTGACTTGGACCGAGAGCTGCAGCAACTGCGGCGAGAAGACTCCTGGCAGCGGGAGACTGGGCGAAGCGCCAAAACCCTAGCGAAATATCCGGACTTCCGAATCGTTCTTATTCTGATGAAGAGCGGCACCACCATGCGGCAACACAAAGCAGCGGGAAGGATCTCCATCCAGCAACTGAAGGGGCAGGTCTGTATCCACTTGGCCGATCGAAATTTGACCTTGTCGACTGGCCATTTGTTGGTGCTGGACTGCGGTGTATTACACGACGTCGAGGCGCTGGAAGAGAGTGCCCTATTGCTGACCATCTCATGGCGAAGACAGAAGAGTGACGCCTCAGAATCGGTTTCGTCCATTCAGCTTCATTTGGACGACGAGGCCTTGTCCCGAATGGATGATGAAGGTGGCGGTCTGGGCGCTACCGTTCCCGACAAGTAAACGTTTTTTAAGAACCTTTCCGAGAAGAGCCTGCTGTAAGAGTCGGCGAATGTGGCCGTAACCTCGCACCAATTTATCGGATTTGAATTACAGAGCGGTCGATACGAGGGGCAAACGGCTGAAACCGATCCCCATACAGAGAAATAGACCCGAAACCTTCCATCGGACACCTTTGATCTTGCACGGACTCACTACCAAAGGCATTCAGAAATTTGTAGCCGATCATCAGAGCATGCTGAGAAGGTCTGCATAGTGGTCCGCAAACCGTCGTAATTATCGTTGTTGCGGCGACGAATTGAGTCGGTTGTTTTAGGCGGCTTTGGAAAAGGCACTACGCATAAGCCATCCCTTTATGGATTCTCGAAGCTCACTGAACCGGGATTGTTCGCCGCAAGCGTGGAGATGTTTGTTATGTAGATGCCGACCTCCCTGCCGTCGCACCGCTCGCCCGGCTTACGCCAAACTAATTCCCAGAACTGTGCAGTTCGGACCTGCGGGGCTACTCTTCTAGGCCTATTGTGTATCTATCGAGCCGATGGAGACTTGTGGTGAAACGCGATCGTCTTGGTCTCGGGGGAAAGGAAAACACTATGACGCATGACGCCAATAAGCTGAAACCCAAACTGCGTAAAACTCCTCAACCGCCGCTGTCACACGCTGGGGCGATCCCTGACTCAGACCGTGCCAAGAGGCCACCACTTTCCGAGCCCTCTGCCACCGGCGAGGAGTTGACTCCCGGAGATCGGGTCGAGGGTTTGGGCACCCTTCGGAAAGCCGACGGGAGAACTCGGCACAGTTGAGCGAGCTAACGAAGAGGACGTGGTCGTCAAGTGGGATGACAACGGCCGCACGAGACTCCGCCAACCGTCGTTAAGAAGGTTTAGCACGCTTGGTCAACCGCGTAGCGACCTGGAGACTGCTAGCATTGCGTGAATTCGCCAGCTAAGAATAAGGGAGGGAAAAAATCAATGCGACCTAAAGTCGTCCTCTGGTTTCTGCTGTTGTTGGCTGGATTTCTGTTTGGTTTCATCCTGCAGTATTCCAGATTGCTGCGCGTACAGAAGGAACTGTCTAACTCGATAAGACAATTAGAGTCCTGTCAGTCCAGCCAGCAACTATCGCAGCTTCGCGACACAGCCACGATGATGTATCTGGAAGTGGTGCAAAAGAACTACGGAAAGGGCGGGGAGTATTCCAGTCAGGTTTTTGATCAGGCTCAGCAAATCGCGAATAGCACGAAAGACTCCGCACTCCGCAACTTGCTCCGTGAGGCCACGGCAACCCGCGATCAGGTCACGGCAGACTTGGCGAAGGGAGATGCCGCTGCACTTTCGGAAGTACAGCTAGTCTTATCTAAGCTTGAACAGACTGCGAAGCATTGACGGACGTATGCTAGTGCCCTGCGCAGCCCTCCGACACAAGCATTACTGACGCTACCGGATAGTCGGAATCCGCCATTTAGCCGTCTCAGGTCTGATTGTGAATGGCTCATTCTGATTCACCCTCCGCACTCTTCTCACAGACTCGGCTCGATGCCATAAAGTGCGCTGATGCAGGTACCAACGAGTGGTGAAAGGAAAGAGGCGGCGTAAAGGCTGAACTTAAGAAAATAGAAGATCAGCACTGCAGCGGTGAAGGCCATTTCACAAGGTGAGGATTAACCGAACACCGTCCGGGTCAAGATGCGTTATGGCGCAAGGATAGGGGTTCGGAGGATCGGATAGTGAGACCGGCAAGTGTGTACTGCCCCAATAAGCGGACTGTCGCGACAGCGTCGAAGGTGACCGGCACCCACATACCACCGAGTTGCGCAAATTGCAGAGTGATATGAATGTTCTTGAGCCAAAAGGAGGGGCTCTTGGCGGGCGCTCCTTCAATTCGGCGGATACGGAAAGTGGTCGCATCTACCCAGATCTGCCCGCGCAAAAGGTTTCTGTCTTTCCTCTTGGGGAGGGTCCCCAAAACGTATTCAGGAACGTCGCCGAAATTCTCTTGCCTGAGGAAAACGAAGTCGTAGTTCGTCCGATTGACCTCGCTAGGATTTCCTTTCTTCGCCGACTCGGTTTCCCTCTCTAAAAGCTCGCGAACCATTTTCGTTCCCCTTGAGTTCCCTCGCACCCGAGTAATCTTGTACGTCCTCATGTCGGGAGGAACGAAATTGATCTGCGCCACGACCTCAGAAGTGGGGTTCTTATCAGAACCGTGAAACACTTTGTATTCTCGCGTCAACTCATATGGCCGGGATTGGGCGGGGTCCTGATGCTGGATGTCTTCCAAGCGTTGCAGGATCAAGGTTAGATCGGGAGGCTTGATGTCGGTGGTGGACGGGGCTACCTGTGACGACAAGGCGAGCGTTGCCAGGAACACCAGACATGGCAAACGCACGAGAGCGACAATTCTGGGCACTTTTCTTGTACGGAGTCGGTAATGGACGTCATATCCTTGTGCAGTCATACCAGGGGAAATTCTAGCGCAAGGATTGCAAGCGGCCCCAAACCGTTCCAGTGTCCACAGTTCGTTTTCACCTAGCCGTCACCATTGGATGGGCGAACACAGATGTCCCGGCACTCTTGAACACCGGAACGCTTCCCACAATAGAGCGGAGAGGATCTGTTGAAAACATCTCGTTTCAACAGCGACTCATCTGATTCGGAACCTCACGCTGCACTTCTTCGACCGCTCACCAGGTTGTAGATGAGAAATGCCGTCCTTTCTTCCAGCAAGTGGGACTGCATGGTTGACGTAACATCGCCATTACACTTCATTGAGGAAGCCGGGGAATGGGAGCCTCTGGTCAATGAGTGTTAACGCCTGATTACGTCAACAAGAGGCCCCATCTGCTAAAAGAGAAATTACTGGCTCAGGTTAAAGCTTCAATTACTGCCGATTGGACATGAGTTGGCGTTTGTCAACGCTGGCACTCAATTACAAACGGGTTCGACGTGTGCTGCTTGGCTCTTAACGGCAACTCGCTAATGGCAAATCAAGCGATGTCAATGAGTGTAATCGCCAGTCACTGACAATTTGGTCCACCAAAATCCGGTAATCCGACCCTTGTCCAGTTGCCCACGCTGCTCCCAAGCGCTCATACTCCGACCATGACACTCAAGAGTGCGGCATTGCTGGCATTCATCGGCATGGTCGTGATAACGGCTTACTTAACGTGGACGTTCGTCGTGAAAGTCCTCCATGTTCTGCAGGGCACGGAGCCCCCCGTGGTGCTCTTCTCGTCCTTGATCTATGCATTTGGCTGTTTCACCTTGGCTCTGTTCTTGTTTAAGTTCCATAAAGCGGAGAGGTGATGGCCTACAGCAGACAAGTGATATTCCCGACGCGTAACCCAGGAGCCCGGACAGGGCCGGTCAATGAGTGGAATCGCCTGTTTTCGTCAATGTGGCCCGTCACAGTGTCGAAGGAGCGGGCCGTGTGGTGCCCCGAAGGCTTGAGCTCTGCGGCAGTTCTGGAAACACTCGCTGCATTGGCAGCTTAGGTCAGAGATCTGATGCTCCCAAAACCCGCCCAGAATTCCGCAATGTCCTCAGGTCGGCAGTCTAACGATTGCTGATTTGCTGGAGGGCCTGGACTGCTTGGCGAACGACATTCGGGTCTTTGCCGGCTGCGGCTTTGCGTAGGTGCTCAGCCGCGCTCCGCAGATCTCCTCGTGTGGCCAGAAGCAACCCCAAGTCCAAGTGTGCCAGACTAAAATCAGGCTGTAGTTTCACCGCCTGCTGATACTCGCTCACCGCCTCCGCCAATCGCTGATCTTTAGCGAAAAGTTTAGCCAATAATATGTGACCTTCAGCGAGATTAGGATCCGCGTTCACTGCGGCCCGCGCTTGTGTCCGCGCTTCGTCTAACCGCTGTGCGGCTGCCAGCGCCAGAGCATAGTTATAAAGATAGGGTCCATAGTTCGGATGAAGATGCGTGGCTTTTTGGAAGCTATAGAGAGCCCTAGACATTTCATTCTTTGCTGCCAGCACGCGCCCCATTAGATCGTAAGCAGCCGCGTCGTACGGATCAATGCTTAGTGCCCGTTTCAAGGCTGCTTCGGCAGGCTCCATCTGCCCTTCGCGGACAAAGAGTGTGGCAAGGTTCAGCTCGCCCTCCGGCAAATCTGGATCTAGCGCAAGCGCCTTCTGAAATTTTTCGATTGCGCGACCGGCTCGCCCAAGGTCGGCCTCAAGCATCGCGTATTGATTCCAGGTGCTACCGTCGAGAGGTGCCAAGTCTAGCGCCCGCTTCAATATCTCCTCGCTTCGTGAGACATTCCCCGATGTTTTCAAACTGGCGGCCAAGGACCGTAATGCTGTCACAGATTCTGGCTTGATCCGAACTGCCTGTTCATACGCCGCAACGGCCGCTTTCGAATTTCCGCTGTTTTTCCAGGCATCCCCGAGCGTGATGTAAAACTACTGCTCGCGAGGAGGATCTTGGCTTATTTCTCGGGCCAGTTCGGTTACTCCTTTCTCCAGATTATTCTGACGAGCCACTTGCGCTACAGCAAGGTATCGGCTGATTTCGCTCGCTGTCGGCAGGAGCGAAGGATAATATGGGACCACTTCTCCATGGTATTCCTCTGCATCAGTCAAATGACGTTCTTGAAGCTCTGCCTGAAGATCACGCATTGGGACCTTACGCTGAATAAAATGGTCCGTAATAAGTGCATGAACTACATCCTCGGTTCTCCTTTTTGGCATGTGGCAGGAAACGCAGTCAGCTACATCCGGGTGCTTGCGCTGGGCAACCAAAGTAGTGATGACTGCTTCATGACAATGACGGCATTGTTCGGAATAGTAGCTTTTCGCTTCCTCGCCCGCGGGGAGCTTGCGATGTGGATTATGGCAGGATAGACAGGTCAGCGCCCCCTTGCTCTTTAAAAAGCAACGGGATTTCCGAAGTCGATATGCAACACTCACAAATTCAAATTTGTCATCGTATCCGGTGTTAGGGGCATGATCGAAGTACAGGACATAGTCCTCAAGGGGCTGCCCTGGGATGTGGGAAAATATCCCGCGATTAAATCGTCGCACTAAAGCTGGGAGCCGGCCGCTCGTCGGCTCCAGATGGCATTGCATGCAGAGTTCCATCTGGAGCTTTGAACTTAGCCGTGCAGGATTCACAATTCTGCTCCTGATTTCCGAAAACTCAGCGCCTGCCTGGGCTGCTCGAATATGTTGGCCGCCCGGACCATGGCATCGTTGACAATCAATCCCTTCAGGAAGGTCCCCAATAAAGACCGGATCAGCGTCGGGAACATCGGTTCCGATGGGCACTTGAGGATATGCATCGTGACAAAACATGCATCCATACGAAACCAACCGCCGGGTCTGCGGGTGACTAGAATCGAATCCTGGACTCATGCCCCAATATCCACCTCGTTCCGTATACCAACCCAGAGGAAGTTCGATCAACGTTCCTCGTGCGGTACGGTGTAGATAGGCCCTCGAGTGGTCGCCTGCACCTATCACGTAGTCAATTTTCATCTCTTCGACATTCGTCTCATTCCCGTCCGAGTCGATTTGCCACCGCCTCTGGTAATAGGCCTGGTCGCGAAAAATCATCGAGTAGTGCGTGTCAGATAAGGAGTGGTAGAAGTGCGTGTTCTCTTTATAGTTTTCGATTGTGTTCGCAGAAGCGGGCTTAAACAGGGATTTGGCCATTCCCGTCTGCCGATAGTCTTCATAGATTTGCCTGTGGCAATGTGCGCAAAGCTGTGAGTCGACGTGTTCATTTACTGGAGTACTGTTAGGCGGGGTGAGGCCTGCGACTGGTGTCCCGGTTTTTCCCCAGGTACTAACAATGAGTCCACCCGCGCAGAAAATGAGTCCAGCCTCGCAGCAGAGGCTGAACCACCACTTAGACTTCATATCGGCTCCTTGCACCACTCGTTCCCAGTTGGCGGTTCGCGTTTTCGGGCATCTCGCCGGAAGAGACCCGAGGAACTTGGATCAAGCGGGTGCTTTGAGCGTCTTTAAACTCCGATAATATGCGTAAGCTACAACATCACGACATTGCAGTGGCTTTTTTTATTGGTTTGGTGGAACAAACCAAGCGTGCGTGCGTTCTTAAGGGTGCCACGGGCCTCTAGTTGGTGATAAAATCGCCATTACACTCATTGACCCCGATTTTGGCGAACAAACGGCGCAAGTTGGTGCCTTCAATCAGGCACTGTGCCAATTCATGGAACCTGCGCTGACGATGATTCACCACTCCTAGTCCCCAAATGCAATGACCTTCCGGTCGAAATCGAATTGAACCACACTTGCCCCAAATGCTTTCGGCCCGACCAAACCGTCGAACAGGCTGGCTCTGTCATTAGCAGTTGCCCACAAGAACGCTTTCTGTCGTTTCCGCTGGAATGGTCCCATGCTCACGGAGGCGAGCTCTACTATACTGAGTTGATCATTGCCTCCGACGTTCAAATTGGACTCCCGGCCACGAACTCTTAACGCATTCAGATTGCCTCGTAAGCGGTCCGGGAACAGCATTAGGTCTTTGGTGCCGGTGTCCAACAACACTCGCAGTCTCTGACCCTCGCTATCGACTCGAACCAAAACGTAAATTCCGCCCGCTTCATGTCCGATCTCGAACGGTATTGCGGCCGCTCCATTAATGCTTCCTCCAAACTCGAGGCGACGATGGCGGTAATCCAAAGTGAAGTTCCGCCTAGCCAGTAGGTCGAGACCGATGATCGCGTCGATTCGCGTACCCAGCGCCTGGGAAATTCGGCCCAGATCCAATGCCACCATGTCTAGATTCTTCACTCGGGTCCCTCCCACCTGGACCGAGGGAACACAAACCCGCTCTGCACTAACGCTCTGGTTGAGAACCGAGACCTCAGATGGGCGACCAGCAAGTTTCATCCGCTTGGCTAACGCCGAGTCGATGACGCTCGGCACGGCACCCGTGTCGATCAGCATTGCCTGTCGTGTCATCGACCCAACGCTTCCTTCGACGACGATGGCCCACCCATCAATCAGCCGTAAAGGCACTTGGTCCTGCGCTTGAGCCACGACACTTAACGTTACGAACGCCGATAACAATAACCACCGCTTCATGGTTCCTCCTCCCGGAATGTCCGGAAAAGGAACTAGCGATTGGGCACTTACGAAGTCCTGAAGGTCTGCTGAATATCGGCGAACTCTTCTCTGAGGAAAATGTTAGGTCTGAATTTTCAAGAACTTAAGGAAGATGGATTTGTCACGCGGACGATTTCAGCTGCTCAGAGTGCGCGCGAGAGCTCCGACTATAATGTCCGCACTTTCTTCCGGAGTTCGTTCTTGGCTGGCAAATTTAAGGTGGGTGATTGGACAGTCGTTCCGGACTTGAACACGCTAGAGCGCGGTGGCCGCAGCTTGCGACTACAACCGAAGGTGATGCAAGTGCTGCTAGTACTCGCTGACTCCGCCGGTGAGGTGATCACAAAAGAATCCATATTGAATCGCGTCTGGCCTGGCACGTTTGTCTCGGATGAGGTTCTCACCCACTCTATCTCCGAGCTCCGCAAGATCTTCCAGGACAATCCGCGCGAATCCGGCTATATCCAGACCATCTCCAAAGCGGGCTATCGGTTGGTAGCGCCGGTGACCCAGTTGGTGGCGGAGCAAAACGAAACCATGGAACCACGCCGCCCTTTCCGGGCGGTCTGGCTCTTCGCTTCCGCCGCTCTCGCCATCGCTGCCCTCGTGACGGCTTTTCTGTTGATGCGCCGTGGCCCGCATGTCTCACCTGAGCCAGCCATTCACTCTTTGGCAATTCTGCCGCTTGCCAATCTCTCGGGAGATGCCGAGCAGGAATACTTCGCCGATGGTATGACCGATGAGCTGACTACTCGCTTGTCTCAAATCGGTGCGTTGCGAGTGATCTCGCGCACTTCCATGATGCGCTACAAGGGGACAAAGAAATCCATCCCTGAGATTGCCCACGAATTGAACGTCGATGCCGTGCTCGAAGGCTCGGTCCTTCGGTCTGGCAATCGCGTCCGCATTAGCGCAGAGCTGATCCAAGGCTCGAACGACAAACACGTCTGGGCTGAAAGTTATGAGCGCGACATTGGTGAGGTCTTGGCGCTGCAGGCCAACGTCGCCAGCGTGGTTGCCGACGCGATCAGTATTCAGATTACTTCGCAACAACGCGACAGGTTTGCCAATGCCCGAAGGGTCAACCCGCAGGCTCTCGATTTAGTTCTGAAAGGACGTTACCACTGGAGCAAGTTCAGTGATTCTGAGCTGCGCAAAGCCATTTCCTACTTTCAGCAAGCGATCGACATTGATCCCACATACGCTGTAGCTTATGCGGGGCTTGCGGACTGCTACCACGAACTCGGAGATGCTCCCCCCAAAGAGATCTTCCCGAAAGCCCGCGCGGCGGCACAGAGGGCTCTTCAACTTGATCCCGGGCTGGCCGATGCATACAGCGCTCTCGGCTGGGTGGAATGGACTTACGACTGGCAATGGTCCAGTGCGGAGCGCGACTTTTTGCACTCAATTGAGCTGAACCCGAATTACTCAAATGCTCATGGAATGTATGCCGAATACCTAGACTCGATGGGGAGGTTCGCGGAGGCAGAAAAAGAGCGGACCATTAGCATGCAATTAAGCCCTCTCGAACCGATTATCTATGCGAACGCCGCCGAGCATCTGACGTACATGCGTGACTACGACCGTGCCATTGAAAACTGCAACGAAGCATTGAACCTCGATCCCACCTTTGTCATCGCACAGGGGCGTCTTTCGCAGATTTATTGGATCAAGAGCATGCAAGCGGAAAGCCTTGCTCACCTGATCGAGACCACGTCGCTCAAAGGCGATCATAAGCTAGCCGAGCAAATGAAAGCCGCGCAATTAGGTGGCGGCTACAAGTCCGCGATTCGAGTGCGATTGGACGCAAACCGGTTTGCGAGAGAGCGCGGACAATGGGTTTCCCTCACTGACGATGCCTGGTACCTGCTTTCGCTCGGTGACAAGGATCGCGCCCTCGCTGCCTTGGAGAAATCGATCGCGGATCGCGATCCTTTACTCACATCATTGGCAGTCGATCCGCTGTTTGACAGCGTCAGGTCTGACCCGCGTTTTTCAACAATTCTTGCCCGCATCGGACTGCAGAAATAGATCGCGAGGCGAGAGCGTTCTAGATCCTCTTTACAGACCGACCTTCCACTACCCCCGTACGCTCATTCGCGAGCTACAGGTTCGCGCCATCGAAGTTCTGCGTCTCGCTGATGAAGCGGTCAAGCGTGCGCACACCGCCTTAGAGCATTCTGAACGCAAGTTGCAGCCCTCCCGCAAGCTGAGTCGGACGCTGGCGAATGGTCAATGAGTGATAACGCCTGTTAACGTCAGTTGAGAACCGTGAGAACATTGTGCTTATGGCAAGAACTGTCAAGAATAGAGGCTCAACAATCCAGCGAGTCCCGAAAGGCCAGAAACATCCCTACACACGTTGGGAACGTACGCAGCTTTGGAAAGTGATTGATAAAGCGGTTTGCGATCTCGTCCAAAACCGGGATTTGGTCGAGGATGAATACCACGAATACATCGTTGGCTATATTTGCAAGATCATCGAGACACGCAGAAAAGCGGTGGTAGCTCAACTACAGGCTCAATGAGCGTAATCGCCTGATTACATCAACAATCGCGGCTGGCGGGTTGCTCCCCACCATGTGGGAGAATGTTCCGCATGTTCAAGAAGGACATACTGAACGGCCATTGGAGATTCGTCTTTGCCTCCGCGTTTGTTCTCCTGTTGCTCAACCCGACAGTTTGCTCAGCCGAAACTCAGGCCGCGAGGTGTATCGACCTCCATCTGGCAGAGATGCAGCCGAGCGTGGCTGAGAAAGGCCGAATGCAAGACATGCCTGATACAAAAGCCGCACGAAGGGTTCTTAAGAGGGGCAAGAGGGCAATCCCCGCCCTGATTTCGTGCCTCACGGATGAAAGTAGAACCAAGCATTCTGTGTTCCCGTTCTGGCCCGAAACCACTGTCGGGGACATTGCATTTGTGTTTCTGACGGACTTATTTACCGATTCGACTTGGCAACATCACACTCTCAAGGGGATGCCGGGATGGGACACGGTCATGTCAGAGTCCCCGTCTGGAAGCGCTTCTTTCCAAGCTTGGGACATCTTCGTTGCGAAGCACGGCAGGAAGTACCTTCAGGATTGGTGGTCGAAAACGTGGCGTGAGAAAGAAGCTGCAATTTACTGGGATGAGTCGGAACGCTGCTTTAAGGAGAAGCCATAGAGCGTCACGTTCATTGTTTTCAAGAATCCGAACTCCAGTTGGTGAAAAATCGCCATTACACTCATTGACCAGGATTTCGGGCGAATAAACAGCCACAATGCGGGTCAATTGGTGTAATGGCGATTCGCGTCAACCGTGCTCTCAGGCTAACGGGTCAGACGCAACGCTGCGACCTACCTCTTGGACAAAGGAATGTCCATATCCATCTCCTGTCCCGATGCTAGGCGAAGGGGAGGAACGGGGGCCTGCGAACCGTAATCTGGGGACATCACCATCACCATCAGCGTCAGGTCCCTTCCGGGCGGTACTAACGTCCGATACTTCCCAGTGACCATGATCGAGTGGCTGTTTCCATCCTGATCCATGAAAACCAATTTCGCTTTCAATGGCACGCCGGAATTAACATCTACCACGCGACCAGCGAGAACGGCAGCCCGGTCTAGCACGGCCACGGTAGTTGTTGAAGATGGATGGTCCTTCGTTAGTTCAACGGTTAACGGCTCACGTTTTGGGTCTGCATACAAGGTATCGGAGGGGTCAGGATAACCGTCAGACTCTTTCTTCGCATATAGCTTGTACGTGCCCAAGGCGAAGCCACCGCGAAAGTCGAACTCTCCTAAAGCATTCGCAGTGATTGACCGAGGCGCGATATTCTCGAAACTGATCTCCTGCGGAACGACGTACACCGTCGCTCTGGGCACAAGATTTCCGTTTGCGTCAGTGACGGTACCTTTGATTTCACCTAACGTCTTCTCTTTGGTCTGAGAATAGGCCAGAACAGTTGTGGCGATTAAAGCTAGGGTTAGGAACAACTTCACAGTGGGCCTCCCCAGTCGGCCTTTGTTTCGATTCGCAGAAATGGGTTGTACCCCAGATCAGTAGACGAAATCGGGCGATTACACTCATTGACCCGGATGCATCTTTGCACAGATCGCCTTCCGGGGAAGAGGAAAGCCCAAGGCGGAGGGATCATGATCACCACGATATTGTCGGTTACAGTCGGCCTCATCTGCGCAGCGTTGGCCGCGTTCATACCTAGGCCGCCTTCTGCCGCAAAGGAACGGGCCAAGGAATAGTGTCAGTTCTCCTCACCTAAGAAATTCGAGTGTCAGTTCTGGTGTCAGTTCTGGTGTCAGTTGGTTTTTCGTGGCAACGCAGTTGGCTGCATTTGCGTGCGTGAAGTCCTTAAGTCACAGAATGGCTAAAGGCCAATATTCATGAGGCTTTTGCAGCGTTGTGCGTCCTGATGCGCTGTGGTGCAGGAGGAAGGCGGGAAGGGCAAAAACGCCGTGACAGGGCAGCGTTCTAACCAACTGAACTACGTCCCCGCTTTGTTTAGGGAAGAGCGGAACCCTCAAACTGAAACCAAAACTTGGAATTTCGGCTGTCGCAAACGATTCGGACACTTACTGCTACCTTGTGCACCTCGTCCGCAACCTGATGATTGTAACAGAGCTATTTCACCTCTGTCACACGGCGTGGCTCGTTGCTTTCTCTCAATCTCATGACTTGCACTTCATCCGCGCAACACGCGTTACGCATGACGGAAATTCGTCTCGAGGGCCCACAGCTCTTTACCTCAACGGCCGCCGTCTTGATTTCTACTTCGCCTTATCAATCCTCTTCGCATCCACAGAGATCTCTCGTTGAATCACCATCTCCACTGACGTTCCCGGTTCCAGCCGAACATCACTTCCTCGGCTGAGCAGCGCGATTGCCAATCCGACTGCGCCGCCACCCGCCGCACCAATCCCGGCTCCCTTGCCGCCATTCGTCACTCCGCCAATAATGGCTCCAGTCGATGCAGTTTGCGCGACTGTCCCAATATCCTTGCCCTTCTCGCCGTCCTGGCGGATCGTACCCTCTTCGTCCTTCATCGACGTCTTTTCCGCGCCGGGCATGTTCTCCACCGATCCCGGTAATAGAACCGTATATCCGCTCGGATAGATCATCGACGTGAAGTGCATCAGCAATTCTGCCCGTCCCTTGACGCGCCCGGGCCTCTTGATGTGCGTGATCTTTCCCTGCACGTACGTCCCTGCCGGAATAATGATCCGATCGTTCACAACGAATGGAAAAGTGGTCTCCGCATACACCGGATCGCCCTCCTTCGCTGATTTCGTCGATATAGCCTGTTTCAGCGCTAGCGGCACCTTCGTCCCCGCGGGGATGGAAATCGTCTTCGCGTCCGCGTCCTGTACTCTGGCGGCGGGCTCCGAAGTTTGCGTCCAGCTGAAGGTGACACACACGAAGAGAAACAGAATGACGGTTTTCATACTGACCTCCGGACACGCCCCCTGAGCGAAGCCGTCCTACACAGATTCAGATTGATCTCTTGCCTGTCTGAATGGGATGCAACACTAATGGAAAAAGGTTACTCGCAGACCCTGGATGAGTACAACCTCTCGAACGAATAGCTAACGCCGCACTAAGCTTTCTCGGACATTCCCCATGAATTGCGATTGCAACTTCTGGGCACAGAGTTCCCCGCAAACATGCAAAGTACCTTCGCGGGCCGCGATTCCTTCGTCCCATGCGCATAAATACAGCACTGGCGTCTGATACTCATCGAATGATGTCCACATCAACCACCAGCGGTCCGACGCCCCTTTCAACGTTCCACAGTTCGGTCCCGCACACCGGTAGAAAGGCTTCACGCCCGGCGTCGATTTCCCCGCTTCCATGGTCCCAGCTCCTTCGGCCCGAAACTTTAATTGTATGAATGACTATCCGTTATTTGTACAGCAGATACTTTTCACGCAAACTTCGGAACCGTTGCAGATCGTCCTGCCAATCCTGCGCAATCCGCCTTGGATCTCTGCCTTCTACGAGTGCATCGTAAACACTCTGATTGACTAGCAAATCTTGTATCTTTTCCAACTTAAAATCTCGCGGATACATCTTTCGTAAGGCACCGGCAAGCTCGATTCCTAACTCGGGAGCATCGAGTGCGTTTCGGTCTAGCACAACCATCCGCACCCCTGCACAAGATTGCCCCGCATACACGCTGGAATCCGGCACGAAGGAAGTCGGAACAAATCTCACTCCGGAAATGCCACGCTCATTGAGGTAGCGCGCTAACTCACGCCCCTTAATCCATGGCGCGCCGAGCAATTGAAAGGGTGAGTCGGTACCCCGCCCCACGGACACATTGGTTCCTTCCACCACTGCCACCCCGGTATAGAGTGTCGCCGCCTCCAGGCTGCGCAAGTTCGGAGATGGATTGATCCAGTTCAAGCCTGTCGAGTCGAACCAGTCTCCCCTCCACCAACCTTCCATCGGAATCACTTCCAGCTTTGCGTTGATACCTCGTTCAACATTGAACATCGTCGCAAGCTCTCCCATGGTCATTCCGTGCCGTATCGGAACCTCCCAGTAATTCGTAAAACTCTCTTTTCCTGCATCGGAGAGCGGTCCTTGCACGAACGCGCCAGTTATCGGATTTGGCCTATCGAGCACAACAATCGAAATTGCTGCCTTGGCCGCGGCCTCGAGAAAATATCCTAGAGTTGTTTCGTAAGTGTAGAACCGGCCCCCAGCGTCTTGCACGTCGATGACAATCGCATCCAGTGTCTTCAATACATCGAGAGATGGCCGTCGTGCTGCATCAGTCCCTCCATAGACGCTATACACGGGAACTCCTGTGGCCGTGTCCTTGGTCTCATCAACCTTGATGGTATCCAGCGTTCCACTAACGCCGTGCTCGGGGCTGAAGATAACCTTCAATTCGATGCCGGGTGCTGCGGCGAGTACGTCGATAGTTCGTCTACCCTCTGCATCGAGGCCGGTATGGTTTGTGAGCACGCCAATCTTCTTCTTTGTCTCAGGCGTGCCAGCCAACGGTGCGAAGCCGCGCGCTTGCAAGACGTCGATTCCTGTTTTTACTCCGCCATTCCGTACCGAAAGCTTGCGGGCCGCACTCTGGGCTTCGTTGTATCCCGTGATGCTGTCCGATCGCATGCGATCTTTTTCGGACGGCGCAAGCGATAGCGCCGCCGTCACACTCGTCGCAATCTTGCTTCGTAAAGCGACAGCAGACCCCTTCCCCCTCGGATGAACGGCATTAGACAGAATGACGATGTAAGTCTTCGTTGCCGGATCAATCCAAAGCGATGTGCCAGTGAATCCCGTATGGCCGTACGATCCCACGGGCAATAGCTCGCCTCGATTGCTCGAAAAAGGAGAATCGATGTCCCATCCAAATCCGCGAACTGCCAGTGCTGTTGGCGGCTGTTCGGGTGTAGTCATCTTTTGGATACTCGGACTCGTCAAAATCCTTCCACCGCCATCGAGCAAACGTTGCGCAAAATGAGCCAAATCATCGGCCGTCGAAAACAATCCCGCATGGCCGGCCACGCCTCCCATCCGCCGGGCCGTTGGATCATGCACTACACCCCGCAGCATGCGTTTGTTCTCGTCGTATTCCGTGGGTGCAACCTTGACTTGCCAAGCCGCTGGCGGAAGATACCTTGTACGAGTCATTTTCGCCGGCCCGAACACGCGTTCCTGCACGTAGTCGTTGAGCGGTCGGCCCGACACTCGTTCAATCAGAGCTCCCAGCACTACAAAATTGATGTCGCTGTATACAAAGCTGGCCCCCGGCGTTTGCTGCGGAGCCATCTCGTATGCCATTCGATACGCTGTTTCTTTTCCCGACCAGGATTGTGTCAGGTCGAGATCCGGCGCGAGCCCTGAGTAGTGCGTCAGCAACTGCCGCACAGTGATGTCTTGCTTTCCGTTCTGGCCGAACTCCGGCAGGTACTTCGCTACCGGATCATTCATCTTTACCTTGCCCTGCTCGAACAACTGCATGACGGCCGTCGTCGTTGCTACCACCTTTGTAAGAGATGCGATGTCGAAGATCGTATCTACCGTCATCGGCTCGCGCCGCGGCTCGACAGCTCTATACCCATACGCCTTTCGGTAAATGACAGACCCATCGTGACCGATGACAACGACTGCTCCTGGGATCTCCCCTCTTTTGATTGCGTCGTTTACGACCGAGTCGATCACTGCCAATCGAGGATCATTTTTCGCGCGCGCCGTCGCGCCTAAAACCTGAACGCTCGACGCAGAGAAGACCAGCAACACCACGGCGCACCACCATGCGGCGTAACGCACTACGCCACGAAGCAGGGTGCCGTCTCTCCCGCGGTCCGGCTTGGATTGTCTCGTGAAGATACTTCGACTCTACACAACCACCGCTTCGTTCCTCAAGGTACTCAAGTGCATAGGTACCGCAGGAGTAGCCTCTCAGGACGCTGCCGCAAAGGTGCGCTCCAGCACACAAAAAAACCTGGGTTCCCCGGCACTCGCGACTCTCTTTACCGCCCGCACCCACCTTTGCTATAACCCGGACATAGAACCCAAGCTCAATCTTTCGCCTCACCCTGGCGTGCCCTCTGACTGCGCTCATCAGGACACCCGCTTCTCCGATGCATTCACAATTCTTCGTGAAGCGATTGCCGCTCGCGCATTTCGGGGCTGTTCTCTCGCCGTCACTTTTCAGGGAAAACTCGCTGCGCTCTCTAGCTTTGGCCGCTACACAGACGAAACATCTCCCGCTGTTGAGGAAAACTGCATCTTCGACATTGCCTCCGTGTCCAAGGTCGTTGCCACAACAGCGATGGCCATGACCCTTTATGAGCGAGGCATGCTCGACCTCGATCTTCCGCTCGCATCCATTGTTCCCGAGTTCATTTCAACGAACGCGGATCCAGTCCGTCGCGAAATCACCTTGCGGATGCTTCTCGCTCACTGCTCTGGCCTCCCCGCCTACGAAAAGCTTTTCCTGCGCGTGCATTCCGCCGATGACCTTCTCGAAGCCGCATTTTCTGTTTCCTTGACAGCCGCACCGGATGCTCGCGCCGAATACAGCGACATCGGGTTCATCATCCTTGGTGTCGCGCTCTCTCGTCTCGCCGACGAACCTCTCGATCATTTTTGCCAGCGCGAAATCTTTGGTCCTCTCGCAATGACCTCAACCACTTTTAATCCATCGCCATCAATGCGGTCTCATTGCGTTCCCACCGCCGACGATCAGAAATTTCGTCACCGCATTATCCAAGGTGAAGTTCAAGACGAAAACGCAAGTATCCTTGGCGGCGTCGCCGGCCACGCTGGTCTCTTTTCGAAAGCGCTGGATCTGGCACGCTTTTCACTCGCCATGCTCAGTGGAGGCCAGCCAATTTTGCATCCGGAAACTCTCCGGATCTTTACCACCCGGCAGCCCACACCTCACGGAACCTCGCGGGCTCTCGGTTGGGATACGCCATCCCAACCCTCGCAATCCGGACAATATTTCTCCCCACACTCCTTCGGACATCTGGGCTACACCGGGTGTTCTCTCTGGATTGATCCCGACCGCCAACTCTCGATCGCGCTTCTCACGAATCGTACTTGGCCCGATTGTCGCAACCAGGCCATCAAGCAGGTACGCCCGCGGGTGCACGATGCTATCGTAGAAGCGCTGGAGAAATCGGTTTGAAACGACGCGCTGCCACTCGCACACTTCAAAACCTGCGCACTGAAAAAACTAATCCTGCGTCGTCGAACCTCGATCAGAAATCTGCTCTCGAAATCGCTCGCATCATCAATGCTGAAGATGCAAAGGTGGCGGGCGCCGTCAAACACGCTTTACCGCAAATCGCCCAAGCGATCGAAGCCATTGCTGCTGCCTTGAAAAAAGGCGGACGCCTCATCTACGTCGGCTCTGGAACAAGTGGACGATTAGGCGCGCTCGACGCCTCTGAAATTCCCCCGACATTCGACATGCCTGCGTCCGCCGTGCAGTACATCCTCGCAGGTGGTAGCCGCGCGCTCGGTGCCGCAACCGAAGCCAGTGAAGATTCCGTGGACCTTGGCCGCGCTGAAATGGCGAAGAAGAAGCCCAGCCGCAATGATGTAGTCGTGGGCATCGCGGCCAGTGGGCGCACTCCTTTTACTATTGCCGCTCTTCAATACGCCCGCTCTCGAGGCGCAAAAGCCATCGCGGTCGCGTGTAATCCGCGCTCGCCACTCGGCCGCGCCGCAGATATTTCCATCGTGGCGGATGTCGGTCCGGAAGTGCTCACCGGTTCCACCCGCATGAAGGCGGGCACGGCGCAAAAGATGATCCTGAACATGCTCTCAACCGGTGCCATGACCCGTCTCGGCTACGTCTACGGAAATCTTATGGTCCACGTGGAAATGAAGAACTCAAAACTGATCGAGCGGGGCATCGCGATACTGCAAAGCGCCACTGGGAAAGATCGTGCCTCGGCCGAACAAGCACTTCGTGCATCCCGCAACCGTGTTCCCGTTGCGCTCGTCATGCTAGAAACAGGGGCCAGCCGCGTTTCTGCTTCCCGCGCACTCAAGTTGACATTCGGCAACGTGCGGGCCGCCATCGCAACCGCCAGACGAAACTCTTCCAAAAACAGTCATTCCGATTAACCATCTTCCGCTTGTTGTCATTCCGAGCGCAGCGAGGAACCTGCAATTATTAAAAGGCCAGCGCCACCACGCTACAATACAGATCGGGTCATTCATGGATAAGTTCGTCATCCGCGGCGGTCAGCCGCTCCTCGGCACTGTCCGCATTAGCGGAGCAAAAAACGCGGCTCTTCCCTGCATCGCCGCTGCCCTGCTCACCGACGAGCCTGTCGTCCTCGAAAACGTCCCACACGTTCGCGACATTGAGACCACTCGCAAGCTGCTCGCCGCCATGGGCGCTGAGGTCGAACTCGGATACGGCCGCGCTCAGCACCGCACCACGATTTCCTGCCGCAATCTGATTTCTCCGGAAGCCTCTTACGAACTCGTCAAGACGATGCGCGCCTCTACGCTCGTGCTCGGCCCGCTCGTCGCCCGATGCGGTCGCGCCCACGTCTCCCTGCCCGGCGGATGCGCCATCGGTGCGCGTCCGATCGACCTCCACATCAAGGGGCTTGAAACCCTCGGCGCCCAAATTACGCAGCAGCATGGTTATGTCGAAGCTATTGCCGAGCGCCTCAAAGGTGGCGTAATTAACTTCGAAAAAATCACAGTTACCGGAACCGAAGATTTACTGATGGCCGCCACTCTCGCTGACGGTGACACGACTCTCAACAATTGCGCGCGCGAACCCGAAGTCGCCGACCTGGCCGCTCTACTCAACAAAATGGGCGCCAAGATCCAAGGCGCGGGTACTTCCACGATTCACGTGCAGGGAGTCACCAAGCTCCACGGCGCTCGCCACCGCATCATCCCTGATCGCATTGAAGCTGGAAGTTTTATCATCGCCGGTGCTTTGACGTCCGGCGACCTCAACGTTTCCGGATGCGACCCTTCCCACCTCAGCAGCCTGCTTTCCAAGCTCGAGGCAGCAGGCGTCAAGACCTCAACTTCCGCCGATTCGGTTCGCGTCATGGGCGACAATCCTTTACGAGCTGTCGACATCAGCACGGAAGAATTCCCCGGTTTTCCAACCGATATGCAGGCCCAATTTATGGTCCTGATGACCCAAGCGGAAGGCACTTCGACGATCACGGAAAATATCTTCGAGAACCGTTTCATGCACGCCCTCGAACTCGTACGTATGGGCGCCAACATCAAGATCGACGGACGGCGCGCAGTCGTCCAAGGTAAAACTCCCCTCAGCGCCGCAGCCGTTCTCGCCTCCGATCTCCGCGCTTCCGCTTCGCTGGTACTAGCCGCCCTCGTCGCCGATGGGGAAACCATCATCGATCGCGTCTACCACATTGACCGCGGCTACGAAAATATCGAAGAGAAGTTTCGTAGCGTCGGTGCCCAGGTCAAACGTGTGGGAGATATGCTTCCCAAGCGAACCGCCGCCCGAACATAAGATAACCTTCACAACCCTGTCTTATTGTTAAGCCCCAAAACCCTTGCCGGGCGCGGCCTCCGAGTTGCCAAAACATTCGTCCAGAGATACTATTCGCTCGACGCTAGGGCGCGTGCCTCACCTATCTTCCCCCCACCCTCCACCGTCAAGACTCCTGGAAGCATCCCGGAAAACCACGCCCCATCTCTGAAAGGAGAACTCCCTTGAAACACGTCAAATGGATTGCTCTTGCGCTCTTTGCATTGAGCGTTCTTGCAAGCGCTCAAACCTCTTCAAACGTTTCTGTATTCGCAACAGGGTTCAACAACCCTCGCGGCCTCAAATGGGGACCCGATGGCAACCTCTACGTCGCTGAAGCCGGCTTCGGCGGCACCGCTTCTACCGTTGGACAATGTCAGCAGGTACCCGCTCCCGTCGGTCCTGAGTCCGGTGGTTGGAATGCTCGAATTTCCAAGGTCACTCCCGGCGGAACTCGCTCCACTCTCGTTGGAGGGCTTCCCTCCGCCGCCGCCGCTATCGGAGATGTCCTTGGCGTCGCCGATGTCGCGTTCATCGGCAACCAGATGTATGCGTTGATGGCTGGTGGAGGATGCTCCCATGGCCATCCCAACTTTCCCAATTCCGTCCTAAAGGTCAATTCCGACGGGACATGGTCGCGCCTCGCTGACCTGAGCGCCTATATAAAACTTCATCCCACCGCGGTTACCGAGCCCGACGACTTCGAACCAGATGGCACCTGGTATGGCTTCATCGCCGATGCTGGCGTGCTTTACGCGGTTGAACCAAATCACGGTGAAGTTGATACCATCAGCACCAGCGGCATCGTCAGCCGTTTCATCGACCTCTCGGCCACACAAGGACACGTTGTTCCCACCTCTATCGCCCGTACAGCGAAAGGCTTTGTGATTGGCAATCTCAACACGTTTCCAATCGATCCCGGCAGTTCCGCACGTTACACCGTCAATGCAAACGGCGCAGTCACAGCAATTACAAAGGGATTGACCACAGTTGTCGCGATGGTCTTCAAAGGCGACGATCTCTACGTACTAGAACTTAGCGCTGCTCCCGGATTTCCCACTCCGAATGCCGGCACAGTCGTTCGCATGCGCGGCACTACAATCACCACCGTTGCGACCGGTCTCACTGTACCCACCGGAATGACTGTCGGACCCGATGGCAACCTCTACGTCTCCAACTTCGGCGCGATCCCGGCCCCGACTACCGGCTTGGGGCAGATCGTCAAGATAACAATTCCCTGAAAGTAAGTACCCGACCCCATGCGGACCTCTTCCTGCGTGGGGTTTTCTATTTGCTGCGTTTATACTTCATCAATATCCAGCATCTTCAACAACAATAAGCAGTTAGACCGTGCTTAATCTGTGGCATATAAATGCCCGAGAGCATTCCAAGCGCAAATACTTGTCAAGCCCCCGAACCTGAACTTTTTCTTCTAAGTCATTCACTTCAAGGGAAATGTAGTTAGGGCAAACTTGGCGGGTTTACCCCTTCCAACTTGATATTCTATAAATAGGAAGGATAAATAGGCGCTCGCCCTAGGGGCTGGCGCCTTTTTTATTGCCATCATGATTAAGGGGAAGATCGCAAGACCGCTGCCCATTGCAGACAGCGTCAAGCCAAAACGCAACACCAAACATTCCGGAGAGATCGCCGAACTCGAATTCATGGTTCGCGCGGCTCGCCGCAACCTGAGGGTGCTAAAGCCCTACGGCGACAATCAACGATACGATTGTCTCGTTGAATCGGGAAGCAAGCTCTCCCGCATACAGATCAAATCGACCAACAACGTCGTCGGTCGTGGACTCTTACACGTGAACTGCGGACGCCGTGCCAGCCACGGCCCTACTCCATACTTGCCCAGCGAGGTCGACTTCCTTGCCATTCACGCGATTCCGGAAGATTCCTGGTACATCATTCCTATTGAGAAGGTCTTTCCTCGTATCAGCCTTCTCATTTATCCACGTAATCATCGCAAGCCCGGAGTCTTCGGCGACTACTACGAAGCCTGGCATCTTCTGGAATGACCTCTCTTTGAGAGCACACGAGCCAGACATTCTTATCGTTTGTCATCCTGAGGCCCGCGCTCTTTGCGGGCCAAAGGATCTCTAACTGCAACACTCAGCCCGCCAAACAAATCGTCGCTCTCGAACGATCTGACTAGCTACTAGGACCAGCTACTACCTACTTTTTCGCCTCCGCATACTTCTCCGCGCCCATGAAGTGCAACGAAATGTACGGATCGTTCCCAACGACCCAGCTATCGTGTCCCGGCCCGATATAGAACAGGTCTCCGGGCTTCATCTCAATCACACGGCCATCATCCATCGCCGCTGTTGCCCGCCCCGCCACGACTAACCCTACGTGCTCTACCATGCAGCTTTTCTCACCCGTCATCTTCCCCACATGCTCGGACCACTTCCATCCTGGCTCATACGTTGCGCGACCGATCGTCATGCGGCCCACTTTCACCACCTCAAAACGTCCTTTCTCAAATGTTCTTACCGCATCGGGCTTATCAAATCGCTTCAGGATGACTTCGTACATCGGACCCTCCGAACTGGCCAGCACGAGATTCTCTCATGTCGAACATCCAGGCAGAACATCGAAGAGTCGCTTTGAAACCGCAAACAAAAAGCCGGACGCTTGTTTGCGCCCGGCTCAATCTGCAATCTGAAATCTACAATTTTGAAATCTTCAGTATGCTGCCTCGAGATGCAATGGCTGGTCCAATTTGAACTGCAACCTGCTCTCGGCTGGTACCTTCACCGTCTTTCCGCGTGTCAAAACTTGCGTGCCAGCCCCGGCCGCAGCTCCCGCCGCTGCGCCGATCGCTGCTCCCTTACCGCCACCGGCAATCGCACCGATTACTGTTCCGAGCACTGCGCCGCCGCCAACCATCGTCGCCGTCCGTTTGTTCTTTCCCAAACCTTCTCTTCCTCTTTGCTCGATATCTTCCGTGCTCACCATGTAGCGGCGACCTGCCACTCGGACCGACTGCAGATCGAGTACCAGGTCCGAGGTGCCCGACACCGTTCCCTTGTTTCCTAGCTCGCGAATCACGAGCTCAGCTTCCGAACCCTTCGGAATTACCGTTTGCCCGGATTCATCCACGATATTTTCCGCGACATCAGCCGGGAACACCTGTCCAGGACTCGCGGCTTTCGAATCAATATCTTGATTCGTGATAATCGTGATCACACTTCCCATTGGTAACGTCGCTTCCGCACCGTAAACAGGTGGTGCGCTTCCACGCTGCGACAGTACCGGGTCCGATTCATTGCTAGTCGGTGCGCCCTGATTGTTTACTGGTGCGCTTTGTCGCGTCCCTGAATCCTGCGGATAGATTGTCGACCCCGACTGCGCAGAACTCGAAGTCCCGGCGCTGTCAAATTCGATAGATTGAATCTCGGACACCAGGTAGCGCCGAATGTCTCCGTTCTCACGGAAATTGATCGCCTGGCTTGTCGCGCTCACGAGCGTTCCGGTGTGCGTCGTTCCATCTCTCATCGTTATCGTGTCGCCCCACGCCATCGTCGCCAACAGCGCGGACAGCGTTCCCACAACAACTCGCATCAACGAGACCCGATTAAACATTGCTCCTCCATACCAAGGTTGGATGCCCTCTTCGGTTTTCCAGTTGGGTGGATCCGAAAGTACCATTCGCAACCGGAGCCTTCGTGATTACTGCTCTGCACGCCTGAGCGCTATCATCTTCTCGTTCAAGCATTTCACCCGTACCTTCTGAAATCATGGGAGTTCGTATGAAATCCATCCTCCTGCTGTTACTGTTGGCTTCCCCTTTATTGGCGCAAAATAGCAAGACTTCGGGATCCTCAGACTCTGCCCTGACTGAACCTTCCCTTAGTGCGGCGAATGTGGATCCCGCTAAGTTGGCTGATATCCACCGCTTGTTCGAATTGACTGGGGCCGCGAACCTGGGCGCGCAGATGATGGATTCCATGAGCAAAAACGTCAAGCCACTCATGACGAAGAGTCTGCCACCCGGAGATTACCGTGAGAAACTCATCAATCTCTGGTTTGACCGGTTCCGCTCCAAGTTCAACCCCGACACGATCCTGGATATGGCCATCCCCGTTTACGATAAACACCTGACACGGGAGGACATTCGTGGCCTAATCGAGTTTTATCAGACGCCACTTGGACAGAAAGCCATTCACGAACTTCCGTCAATTCAAAGTGAGCTCTTTGAAAAAGGAAGTAAACTCGGACAAGAGGTTGGTATGACTTCCATGAGAGAGGTTCTCTCGGAAAATCCCGAGATCGCCAAAGCGCTAGAAGAAGCTGCCAAAGCCGCTTCTCCAAAATAGATCGAAGCACCCTTACATCTTGTCATCCTGAGTCGCGCGTTCTTTGTGGGCCGAAGGATCCCTACAAGCTGCAGTGCACGCCTGCAAACAATGCACTGCACTCGATGCTCTCAACCACCAACCCGCTACTAACTACCAGCTACTTCTCGCAACCCATCACTCCCACCACAACGTCCTGCCCATTCAAAACCACGCTCCGCAGCTCTCGGTTCCGAAGCTTCACCGAGGACCGCACTCGTCTACCTTCCGCATCAAACATCTGCAGCTCAGATCCTTTGTTGCAGGGAACTTCAATCGATACTCGTTCCTTACGATGGTCGCGCTCCATACCGTTTCCTTCGTCCACTTCGGCAGCTCGCGAACTTCTCAGCCATGCCGCGAACACGATCCTGTTATCAGCTCGGCGAAATAACGCGACCTCTGCGGAGGAACCTCCCTTGCCTTGCCAATTCAATCTCTGTACCGGCTGTCCCAATATCTTCCGAAAGAACTCGAGCGCCCGGAATGCCGGCTTCGGCTTCCCTTCCGCATCCACTAACCCAAGATGGTAATTCGCCTCGTCCGGTGAGAAGTGAGTCCGCGACGGAGAGAAATCATCAATCCGATACCATGCCGTTAGCGACACGCGCGGCGACGCCAGCGACATCACTTCGGCCTTGAACAGAACGTTTGCCTGATAAGCCGAGGTGTGCTCGTAATTGTAATAGGCATGGATCCCCCACTTCGTCGCTTGGTTTGGAAGATAACGGTAATCCGCATATCCCATTTCATTGATCCAGAAGTCCGCCCCCGGTGCATCACGACTGATCAACTGGCTCATTTGGTCAATCCAATCCTTGTAAATCGTCTCTAGGCGCTCTTCATCCCACGTTTCCGGATACGCGTGCATCGCGATCACATCCACGTACTCGCCGATCCCATGCTTCGAGATCAGCTCTCTAAAAAATTCACCCGGGCCGCGACTCATTCCTCCTAAGACCAGAACGGTCGCTGGATCCGCTCGTCGCATCGCAACCGCAGTTCGCCGGACCAAATCGGCATATTCTTCAACCGATCCCTTCCAGTACTCCGCATTATCGGGTTCATTCCAGATTTCCCACGCACAAATCTTTCCGCGGTAGCGCGACACAATCTTTGACATGAACGCTGCATATAGCGTCACATCTCGTGGAGGCTCGGCCCAGAACATCTCATGCTTCTTCGATGCCCATTCCGGCGTGTAGGCCACATACGGAATCAGTTCGATACCTGCGCGATCTGCTTCTGCCACCAGGTTGTCCCAGAATGCCCACTCGTACTTGCCCGGCGTCTTCTCAATTCCGTTCCAGCTGAATGCGCACCTCAGATATCGAACTCCCAATTGTTTCGCGACTTGCAAATGCCGACGCACGCGCGACGGATCGCTGGTTCCATCGAAGTAATCATCCGCAATTGCGACCGCCATCCGATGCCAGCTCGCTGACGGTTCGCCACTCGAAATCTCGTCATCTACATAGTGAAAGTGATTCAAAGGCAGCGCGCGCCCATGCTCGCTCGCCGCGGCCGGCGCGGCATCCGTTCCCGTCTGCGCGAAGGAGATGGCAAGCACGAACAGAACGATGACTGAACAACCTTGCGCAAGCCCTGCCATCGAGAATCCGTCGCGATTATTAAGAGAAATGGACACTGTGATCAGCCCAATCAGATCACGTCGTTCTATTCCCTGTCATCCTGAGGCCCACGGTTTTTCGGGCCGAAGGATCCCTGCGTTCTTAGCTATGCCGGCGGTGCTCGATCCAATCACGTTGTTGCGGAACGTGCCCCTTTCTTATTTTCGGCCGACGATCGATGAGCGATCAACGACTGAGCGTCCAAAACAAAAGCCGGACGCTTCCGCCCGGCTCAACACAAATCAACAATCACAACTCAACAATCACACTATCTATTCCTCCCTTGCCCACCGTGACCACCATGGCCACCGCGTCCCCCATGACCGCCTCGGCCATTGTGCCCACCACGACCGCCGCGACGCCGTCGTCCGCCACCGCCACCTCCTGGACGAGGGCCCCGATCACCGCGCGGACCGCGATCCGGCGCAGCTTCGACTGAGTGCGGCGCATCCACACGATTGAAGTTTGGCTCATCTTCTTCATCGAACTCAGCACCACCCTCGATCACTGCTGACGGTGCCGAGGTGGGAGCCGGCGCAGGTGCCGCCGCCGTTTCCGCCGGTGGTGCTCCGCCGCCCATCTTCGCCCGTTGCTCTTTCAGAATTGCTTTGCGGGACAGCTTGATACGATTCCCTTCGACTGCCAGCACTTTCACGAGTACCTGATCGCCTTCTTTCAATTCGTCGCGGATATCTTTAATGCGGTGCTCGGCAACTTCGCTGATGTGGAGCAACCCATCGGTTCCCGGAATGATTTCGACAAATGCTCCGAACTCTGCCAGACGCGTAACCTTTCCGAGATAAGTCTTCCCTACCTCTGCGGTCGCCGTCAGATCACCAATGATCTGCAACGCCTTGGCCGCCGATGCTTCATCGTTGGAGGCAACGTTGACCTTGCCTGTGTCCTCGACGTCGATCTTTACGCCTGTCTGTTCGATAATGCTGCGAATCATCTTGCCGCCAGGCCCAATCACGTCGCGAATCTTGTCGACTGGAATCTGCAATGTGTAAATACGCGGCGCATATGCCGAAACCTTCTCGCGTGCACCGCCAATCACATCCTGCATTTTGTCGAGGATGAACATTCGACCGCGTTGCGCTTGCGCCAGCGCTTCTCGCATGATTTGCGGCGTAATGCCCATGACCTTGATATCCATCTGCAACGCAGTGATGCCATCGCGCGTTCCGGCAACTTTGAAATCCATGTCGCCGTAGTGATCTTCCGCACCCGCGATGTCGGTCAGGACGGCGTACTTCTCGCCCTCCTTCACCAATCCCATCGCCACTCCAGCCACGGGCGCTTTCAACGGCACGCCTGCATCCATCAAGGACAACGACGCACCGCAAACTGTCGCCATCGACGACGACCCGTTCGACTCGAGGATGTCCGACACCACTCGCATCGCGTAAGGCCACTTCTCCTCATCCGGCAGCACCGCAGACACCGCGCGCTCTGCGAGCGCGCCATGTCCAATTTCTCTCCGCCCCGCACCGCGTAGAAAAGCAACCTCCCCCACCGAAAACGGCGGGAAATTGTAGTGTAGATAAAAGCGTTTTTTGGCTTCGCCTTCGAAGACTTCGAGGCGCTGCATGTCGTCGCTGGTGCCGAGGGTAGTAGTTACGAGGGCCTGGGTTTCGCCGCGGGTGAAAATCGCCGAGCCGTGAGTGCGGGGCAGAACGCCGACTTCGATCCAGATGTCGCGGATTTCGTTGAAGGCACGAGCATCGGGACGGCGTTTCTGTTCGAGAACCTGTTCGCGGAAAATGCGTTCACGAAGAACTTCGAAGTACTGAGCTAGTTTTCTCTTGGCGTCTTCGTCGTCTTCGGGAATTGCTGCGGTCAGTTCTTTCTTTAAATTCTTGACGAGCTCATAGCTTTCCGACTTCGGATGTTTCTTGGTGTCGAGCGCATCGGAGAGGCGATCGCCAATTTTCTTTTTCAGATCGTTGTAATACTTTTCGTCGAAGTCGGGTGGAGCGACTTCGCGCTTTTTCTTTCCAACTTTGTTTCGAAGGTCGGAGATCGCAGCGCAGATCTTTTTGATTTCGGCGTGGGCGAACTCGATAGCGTCGACCACTGTTTCTTCTTTCACTTCTTTAGCGCCGGATTCGATCATCACTATGCCATCGGCCGATCCGACGACCATGATGTTCAGAAGACTGTCGCGCATCTCAGCATATGTTGGATTGACCACAAACGCGCCATTCACCAGACCCACTCGAACTGCGCCGACGGGGCCGAGGAATGGAATGTCAGAGAGGGTGAGAGCGCAAGACGCGGCGTTGATGCCGACGACGTCAGGGTCGTTTTCGGTATCAGCGGAAAGAACAAAGGCGATGACCTGGGTTTCGCAGCGAAAGCCTTCGGCAAAGAGCGGGCGGATGGGACGATCGATCTGGCGGCTGGTGAGAATTTCGCGTTCGCTGGGGCGTCCTTCACGCTTGATGAAACCGCCGGGGATGCGTCCGCCGGCGTAGGTGTACTCGCGGTAGTCGACGGTGAGCGGGAAAAAGTCGATGCCTTCGCGCGGGTCTGCGTTGGCGACGGCGGTGGCGAGGATGACGTTGTCGCCCATGCGGACAACAGCCGACCCATGGGCCTGTTTGGCGAGCTTGCCGGTTTCGAATGAGAGTTGTTTGCCGCCGGAGAGTTCAACGGAGACGGTGGTAGGTTCAGGCTTCATATTTTATTTTCCTTTTGGGACAGGAGGGCGGGAGACACAGAGATGGTCTCCGCCGGTGAGCGACGAAGGTCGCGTAGTCGAGTTGGCGTGGAAAACGCACGTTACCGAGCTTCTGGATCAGAAACCGCCGCCCCACGACGGCGAAATGGAGGAAAGCCAGGGACACAGCCCTGGCGGTCTCGAAAGTTACTTACGGATGCCGAGTTTCTGAATAACCGACTTGTAGCGCTCGGAGTCGTACTTCTTGAGGTAGTCGAGCAAACGACGCCGTTTGCTGACCAGCATGAGAAGTCCGCGGCGCGAGCCGTGGTCTTTCTGGTGCGTTTTAAAGTGCTCCGTCAGCTGGCCGATGCGTTCGCTGAGCAGCGCGATTTGAACTTCAGGGCTACCGGTATCGCTCGCGTGCGTGCGGTATTGGCCAATGAGGGATTGTTTTTGTTCTCGGGCTAGCACTTCCCTGGTGCACTCCTGTCTCTAGTGTTTTTCGTTGTCGTTGTAACGTCTTTTAATTTAACACGTTGTGGGAAGAAGTGTAAAGGCAGCAGAACGGTTGTTGGTCGTCGGTCGTTGGTCGCTGGCGAAAAATCGGAGGCCATAGATTTTCACGGATCATGCCGCTCGGGGAAAGCAGAGCGGACGTTGGGTGGTGGTTGGCGGTGCCGTAAAGTGGGCCAGTGATGAAACGAAACTCACCGCAGAAAGCAAAGAGTCACAGAGATGCATGTGTGATAGCTATACGAAGGTCGGGTCGGGTAAGCGGTGAATAATTGTGGACTGTCGGTTTGGATCGTTCCTCGGTCAGACTTTGTGGTGCGCACCCTTCGAAAACCGCGAAGGGCGCGGCAGCCCTCGGTTCAGTAATTCCTAGGGTGAGCCAGCCCAGCCTCCACCTCAATCTAACAACGTGAAGATGGGTCACCCACCCAGGTGTATTCTCGGTCATCGGGGAGACAGCCGCTTTGTTTGAGATTGCCCCAGGTCCCAACATCATTCGACGAATCACGGATGGCTTATTGGCGCTGGCCAAAGCGTTCTTACGTCCGTTGCGTCATCATGCGGCGCGGTTCGTTTTCTTCGAGATTTAGTGGTCTTCTATGTTGTGATTCTTCTTCTCCTTCACTTTGGCGGGTACCGAAGCTGGAATCCGCAGTTCCACAGAGTTCATGAGACCTTCCACGATGCCGCAATCAGTTCAGTCCCTCTGGCTCTCTTCGGAGCCATTTTGTTCTACGTCTTCACATTGCAAAAACGTGACCGGCTCTGATTTCTGCGGGCTGTCGACCTCTGCGACTGTCGATCACTACCTCTCTGCCTCTTTTCTGTAATGCTGGCGCACTACTCGCTCACCACAGCAAACTCCGAAGGGACGAAACGAATGGCAAGCCTCCTACAAATTATTCCTTACTCTTCGTCGACCAGAGGAAGCAGGTTGTTCTTGAACACTGCGGTACCGATGGCACGACCCAGCTGTGCTCCTGCCACCTGGTCGGTACGAAAATGTATTCCACCGTAGACGCGGGCATCGGAGATGTCATCGGTAATCTGCCGTAGCGAAGTGTATTGCAACACGATGCTGGGCACGGCAGGATTGCTCAAAGTGACGGAGAATCCAGCTTCGCCATAAAGACGTCGCATGACCTCGGCGGCCGCGCCACTTGCACTGCCGTGAGCCGAGGGATAGCTCGGGAAACAGGGAGTGACGATGAATGGAACGTAGCTGAGATCAGGATTGGTTTCGGGATTACCATCCGTGTCGCCTGCATGAATTGCTGTTTCAGGACGCCAGAAGTTGTAGTGGTACTTGTTGACGAATGTCGCAATAAGGCTGTCATTGTTTGCCATGTTGATCAATGCTAGGGCACGAGCATTTTCGGAAAGAGAACGGCCTTGCTCTTGAGCTACTTGCCGCGCGGCCTGATTAAACACCTGAGTTGATGAGGTGGCCGCGTAGAAGAGCGCCACATTTGCGCGATCTGGAGGCCGTTCTGTACTGGCGACGTCCCCGACCGTCATTACTTCGTTGTAGGTTTTTGTGTATCTGGTGCTGGTGAGCGCTGGTGGCGGACCGAGAAGAAAATCACTAGCCCTTGCGATGCCGAACGGAGTCACGTCCTGCCATTGAAAGAGGATTCCAACTGCGACTCCATTCACAATCGGGCAGCTCGGTGTTGCTTGCCACTCTCCTGGAACAAGAGGGCCGGGTATTTTGACTCGCGCAGGCGAAGATCCGTCGTTGGCGCGAAGAGCGACCATGGCCGAGGCGGCTACGTCACCCGTTGCGATGCCGTCAATTTTGGCTTGACCGTCTGGTATCTGTGACAGCGAATTCGCGCGAGCGGCATCGAGTGCGGCAGAGGGAAAGTACGCGTTAACCACGCCATAAGCAGCCTCGATAGCTGCTGCTTCGGCTGACGCGCCTTTCGGGGCTGTTATGGTTCCAAGATATGGTTGGTACTGACCTGTGATGGCATTGACGGCTTCGAATACAGCCAGTTGCACGATAGCCCCGTATCGCGCTTGAGCGAATGGATTCTGCTTGTTCGCGACGAATGTATTAATCGCGATGGTGTTCCAGTCGGTAACGGCGTCAGCACTAGCGAATGCGGACGCGAGCACAAGGCTCAGCATCAACAAGCTCAAGAACCCGAGTGTTCCCTTCGATGTTCTGCCATTAAGTCTTTTCATTAGTCCCCTCCGAAGTGTTTCAGTAGCTTGCGGTGGGCGGCATGATTACGATAGGCGGCGAAAGCGGTCAATGAATGCCACATCAATTTCGCATCAACATGGGATAGACTTGCAAAGCATTGAAATGAAGTAATTTGACGTGGTGTAAGATGGTGGGCACTACCTCGGGGAGCCTGCATGCCGGGCCCGATTCTTCGCTTCAACGATACTGAACTCGACTTAGGGCGCTATCAGCTCCGGCGCAACGGCAACTTATTGCGCCTGGAACGACTGCCGATGGAGTTATTAGTGCTTCTCGCCTCAAGGCAGGGAGAACTCGTAACTCGCGAAGAGGTCGTGGAGAGGCTTTGGGGTAAGGATGTCTACCTCGACGCCGAGCAGGGAATCAATACGGCCATTCGCAAAATTCGAATCTGTCTGCGGGATACCGCAGAGAAACCCAAGTACATCCAGACGGTAGTGAACAAAGGATATCGCTTTGTTCCACCGGTCACAATCAATGAGCCGCCGAGCACCATTTCGGCTCAGGATTCGACAGCACCCACCGACGCGCCCGTCGCACCACCTGTTCTGGTGCGCATTCGCAGCTTCCGTGCATCTTTCCTTCGCCCATGGATATTGATTGCAGTGGCGGCTATGTCGGTGCTCCTACTGTCTGCGATTGGATGGTACCTGTACACACACCGCAGCGTGGATCGGACGCCCATAAGTTCGATAGCGGTACTGCCGCTGGAAAATCTGTCTGGAGATCCCGCGCAGGAGTATTTCGCGGATGGAATCACGGACGAATTAATCACCGAGGTAGCGCATCTGCATCCTTTGCGTGTGATCTCAAGAACGTCCGTCATGAGGTACAAAGGTACACGCAAGCCGCTCAAGGAAATCGCCGGAGAATTGGGCGTAGATGCTGTTCTGGAAGGGTCGGTCACGCGGTCTAACTCCCAAGTACGAGTTACCGGCCAACTCATTGAGGCGCGAACCGACACCCATTTGTGGAGCGGAGAATATACGCGCGAAATGCGCGACATTATTTCTCTTCAGCGAGAGATCGCAGGCGACATTGCCCGCGAGATACAGCTGCACCTGCTACCCGAGCAGCAAACGCGGATAACGACGGCATCTCCGGTCGATCCTGAAGCCCACGAGTTATTCTTGAGGGGGCTTCATTTTTGGGACCAGCGCACGGCGGAATCCATGGTGCAAGCCACCAAGTATTTCAACGATTCGATAAACCGCGAACCAGGTTTTGCCCCAGCATGGGCCTATCTTTCCACCTCATACTGCATCGCGAACAATCTAAACGCAGATGAGCCGAAAGCAGGGTATCCGAAAGCGCTAGAAGCGGCGCAGCGAGCTTTGCGGCTGGACCCAGGATCCGCCGAAGCTCATACCGCAATGGCTTGCACACGCAACCTGTTCGAGTGGAACTTGGAGCAGGGCGAAGCAGAGCTGCGCAAAGCAATCGACCTCAACCCGAGTTACGCACTGGCGCATCAGTGGTATGCATGGGTGTTATTACGAACAGGACGACCAGAGGAATCGAACAATGAGATGGGCTTGGCCCTGCGAAACGATCCGCTCTCGTTACGAACGAACCTGACCTATGTAAATGACCTTTTACAGGCGAGAAAATACGAGGGGGAAATCAAGCAGGCGTTAGAGGTGGTCCAGTTATATCCCGAAAACGTCGGAATTCATCGGTCGCTCGCAGAAGGTTATGAACATACAGGCAAGCTGGGCAAGGCCAAGGAGGAGTTCGACAAATTTCTGGCCGGGGGTGGCACGGGCAATTCGCCGAGGGTGACTTGTCAGCGGTTGAGCTTTCTTCAATGCCAACAGAAATTCTATAAGCTCGACTCTGAAAAGTGGTTGCTCGACGTGGAGCAGAGACGTAAAAACGGCTATTACGTCTCACCTGCCGATTATGCGCGGATATATCTACGACTCGGGGATAAACGGCAAGCAATCCGCTGGCTGGAATCCGCATACGAGCATCGTTGTACCATCGTGCTCGATTTGACTCTGCCGGAGTTTGACGAGCTTCGCTCCGAACCGGCGTTCCAAGCGCTGGTAACTAAGGTGGGACTGCCGCGAGCTGTTCAATGAGTCTTGACCGTCGGTTAAAAGGACATCATCACTGATCGCTTTGTGCCCCGGTCCCCGCTCCTGTTTTTTGGCGCGAACCTTGGATCAGAAATACTCTTCGTTTTCCCTGGATGACGCTCCCCTCGCGATCGCGTGTAGTCCACTCGGATTCGATCTCTACCAGACCCACATCGCGCAATACATAGACCCGCATGTCGAAGCGGCGATGCATATTTTCCAAACATTGGAGGAATAGAACGCAGGGTCCGCAGTCGCGAACTAGCTCGACGTCAATTACAACTGAAGGTGAAAAAGTGCGACTTTCGCGAATGCTGAAATCGGCGCAGCCGATGGGAGTTTATCGGTTTACAGCTCGGTGGGGAGTGATAGCTGAACATCGGACCATCCCAGGTTAGCGCCCAACGGACGGGCGCGAACCTGGGGCACCAGGCGGAGTCATTGGCGTTTCATGTCGGATGGATCGATCAGTAATTGCGTTTGGATAAGGTGAGGGGCTTTGCGCGAATCCGGTTCCGAATGTGCCAATACAAAAGCAGAGGGTGAGCAGCGATTGCGGTAGGCTCTTCACGGAGACCTCCTTTACAGCCGTAGCATAGTCGAGGGTAAAAGGATCTTGATTTAAACGAATTTGTTGAAATTGCCAAGGTTTTTCGAGTGAAAGTGGCAGTTTCGATCAGCTGCCTAACAACGCGTGATCTCAGATGCCCAGCTTCGGGTAGGAGTTGCGAGCAATCAAACCATTCCCGAGCATGAGGCTCCTGAACTGAGGGCGAAGCCGCGACTTCATAATGGTAAGCTGCCCTAATTTGCCAACACACTTGAAACCCATACGGGCAGGGTCAATGAGTGATAACGTGTGATTTCGACAAATCACAAGTCTCAAACTGGTTCAATTGAGAATCAATCGGTGCTGTTCACAGCACCCATGGAGGATGACCCCCGCCTTTCCTGTCCGTCCCATGCTGAGGTTCCACAGAGTGACGGCGATTGTTGATGGGGTGCAATGCATTGTTTCTCAGCCGCGAATTGTGCTCGCTCAGTGCGGTTTGCAATTCTCGGAATACCCGGTGTAGCTCGGGTCCTTCCTGAATGCGTATGGCTTCCTCGCAAAGCAGCTGGATACGATCATTTAAGCGGCGGCTGGGCATGGCGGGATGAGTAAGTCTGCCACACTCATTTGTGGCAAGGCATACCTTGAAACATGTAGTTACCAAAGGCGAAGAACCGTCCTGCCTTCGGACTCAAGCATAGAACTTCAGTTATGTTCCTCGATCGCGATTCTTACGCTTGAATAAGGTCATCTTCTTGGGTGAGGATCGATCATGAAACGTTTACTGTTGTTTGCAACGCTCTGCATGACTCTGGCTCAAGCGAAAGAGCGCCCGGTTGTTCATTCTGGTGTTCTGTTGCAGATGGATTCTGTTGAGTGCGGAGCCGATCAGAAAAGTGGAAAGACTTTTGCTGGTGAAGTATTAGGCACAGATGCGGCCCATCAAAAGATGCAAACGCTGCTTTGTCAGGAATATCTCTTGCAGACAGATCGTATTCTCTATCGCATTCGTCCAAAGGACGACAAACATCCAGTCCTTCTCCCCGTCGGAGAGAAAGCACAGTTCAGGATCGAAAAGGATCACATGCGGCTTCGGGTCGAAGATCTGGATGACAAGGAGCGAGAATACATCGTGATTTCCATGACCCCGCGAACCGAAGAAACTGCTCACAAATAACGAAAACTCCATTGCACTTGTTGATCTGCGGAAGCCATGACGTTCTGCTTGCCCTATTCTATGGCAGTGTGAACAAACCCTGATCGGTTTGCAGAGATCCTAAAGAGATATGGACCGTCACCTGTGAAGCGCCTTGGGTCCACACGCTTTAGAATGTGTCTGCATGGTCAAACGAGCTCCCGCCAAGCGCCGTCCGAGAAAAGCCAAGCCCAATACAACCGGTTTGTCTCCGAGTGAAGCAATCCTGGGGAATTTGCAGGGAGTAGCTTCTGATGTTGCAGCCGCTGTCGAGAAAGTTGGTGGGAAGGTAGTTGCCAGTTACAAAGAACCGCTGGGCGGACATCCAGTGTTGCTTGCGATTTTGCCGATCAATGCGATCGAGCCCACACCATTTCAGCGAGATCTTTCGGATGCCCATCACAAGCGCCTGGCTGACGTGATCGCGAAGACGGGACGTTATCTTGATCCGGTGATTGCGGTCGTAGCGCCTACGGAAGGATTCTGGACTCCGAATGGGCGTCATCGTTTGGCGGCCATGCGTCGTCTCGGTGCAAAATCTATTGCCGCGCTGATCGTGGTGGATCGCGAGGTCGCGTGGCAGATCCTGGCTCTGAATACTGAGAAAGCCCACAACTTGAAAGAGCGAGCGCTCGAGGTGATTCGCATCTATCGAGGGCTTGTGGATGAAGACGCTTCGCGAGTCGAGGCGAATTTTGCTTTTTACCTCGAGGAGAGTGCCCTTGTCACGCTTGGAGTGTGTTACGAACGCGTTCCACGTTTTGGTGGAGGGGCGTATCACTCTATCCTGCGGCGCTTAGAAGAGTTTTCCAGTGAACCGCTGCGCGCCGCCCTGAAGGTGCATGAGAAACGTGCCACGATGGTGCTCGATCTAGAAGAGAAAGTTGGCGCGGTTGTGAAGAAGCTGAAAGAGCGTGGATTGGTCAGTCCTTATTTGCGCTCATTTGTGGTGGCGCGGATCAATCCGCTGCGATGGATCAAAGGCGAACCTCCACCACTCGAGGAAGTATTCAAGACCATGCGTGAGCGAGCCATCAAGTTCAACACTGACAAGATCAGGCCGCAGGACCTGGCTGGCGCCGCCGGACCGCCGGATGAGGTCTGACGTTACTTCAGGGTTTGTTCGCTAGCGCGACGATAATCACGGGCATTGCGATTGCGAGGTCATCAGGTGTTCAGGAGAGGTTCAGCGACGCGGACCTCACCTCCCCTCGGCTTAGCATCGCTTTCAGGACCTTGCGAGTGATGGCTGTGGATCTCGCATGCGGACACTCAAGGTGCTCTCTTCGCGAATCGCTGTCAACTGGGCGAGTGAGAATGCCGCCACCGCCAGTCCGAGATCACGTACCCCGACATCAAGAAATTTGCCCATCGTGAGCAGGTTCAAAGCGATGAGGACGAGCCATGCTGTGACCACATAGGCACCAATCTTCGTAAAGTGTGAAAGAACGACGATGCCAGCGATAATCTCGATAACGCCGACGATGTGCATGAATGTTGCCGGACTTACTGGAATCAGCTTTGTAGCGAGCGGATTCAGATAAGCCTCCCAATTGGTCAAGAGATTGAAGACTTTGTCGAGGCCTGCAGCGATGGGGACGAATCCGAACAGTATGCGAAGTGCCCACCAGGTGGTATTCAATCGACTGTCTGTGTTGTGCATTTTGCCTCCTGCCTGAAATAGAGTGATTCGGGGAAAGCTGGTTACAACCCCGCGCCGGAGTGGACCTCTCGAATGTATGTAACCTTTTGGCTTGTCGGCACTCTATCGAATAGGCGACCAATATGAGTTCTACTGCTCTCGATTTACTGAATACGGCCAAGGCGCTATCGGATGAGGAAGTGGTCCGTCGCGTATTGGAAGGGGAAACGGCGTTGTTTGAGCTCATCATGCGACGTTACAACCAGCGGCTGTATCGCATGGCGAGGGCGATTCTGCGCGACGATGCCGAAGCGGAAGATGTCACGCAGGATGCATATGTCCGCGCGTACCAACATCTAGGCCAGTTCGCTGGACGTTCGCAGTTCGCGACATGGCTGACACGGATTGCGATTCATGAGGCATTGGCGCGGTCCAAACGCCGCAGGCGGACCGAGCAGTTGGAAGGAAATAGCTGGAACCAGGACACCGAAAACAGGGAGGACACCGTGCCCGCGAATGCACCGAATCCAGAAGAGCAACTCTTAGCGTCCGAATTGAGGAGTGCCCTGGAAGACGCAATCCTGTCTATTCCTGAGCAGTACCGGTTGGTCTTGATGATGCGCGACGTGGAACAGTTAAACACCGAAGAGACCGCCGCCGCTCTCGAGCTCACGGAAGAGAACGTCAAGGTGAGGCTTCATCGAGCGCGGGGCATGGTACGAAAAAATCTATTCGCACGGGCAGGTGCCGATGCGCCCAGAGCATTCGGATTCATGGGGCAGCGCTGCGATCGGCTGGTCGCAAGGGTTATGGAGAGGATTGGCGCTACCGCAAATCGGGTCATTCGCTGAATTCAGGTCTGGTGTGGGATGACAATAAGTCTTTTAGCACCCCGCACAAATGGGTGATGAGTGCTAACGCCTGATTACGGCAGTTGATCTCTCATTGGCTGTTACCGGCTCAGAATCTTGTGAAGCTGTTGTCGAAGTTCAGCGAGAGATTTTCAGCCTTAGACGCACTGGCCGCTAGGTGGGAACTTCAGGGCTGCAAGGCAACCATTGTGTGTCGCGAACTGGACGAAACCAAGCAATCACCCAGATAGATGTTAACCGATCCGCACTTGTGGCAATGGAGAAAAACTGCGTCACTCAGGACAGCTTTCGCGGGCGCAAACTCGGCCTTCGACTCATATTCGTTAAGACACATGAAGGTCCCACACGTTTTGCAGTTCACGCCGCAGAAATAGTTATAGGTCACAACCATAAGAGCATGGAAACCTTGCGTTCGTGGTGGCTAATTAGGTGATACAGCTTGGCGAGAGACGCGGGACGTGCAAAGAGCTTCAGCTGGCAACACCGGCTGTCGTTAGGTCGAACCATTGTACGCCCATCGCATCGCTTTTCTTCCGAAGCATCGGGCCATTGGCGGCTCCGCAGGTCTGACCTCTTTGCCGAAAGCACACAAGCGCTGATGCTCTTCGAGGTCATTCTTCGCGCGTTCCATATCGACGTTTTTCCTCGCGGCAAATTCCGTACTTATTCGATAAAAGGCAGCAGCGCAGGCTGCGACATAGCGCTCCAGGCTCAACTCAAAAATTCCCTCAAGGTACTTACAATCACCACATTTCAATGCGTGTGCCTCCCGCCAAGTTTCAAATGTCACAACGATTGTCTTCGCGCCAACGGGTCGGTAGTGGAAGCTATCGACAGCTTAGGTGCCGGGTTCAACAGCGCCAGAGAGAAGAAGAAAAGAAGTATCGTAAAAGCGATTACAACCCTCCCAACATACTCCGGCAAAGGCACGTGGATAATGGGATTGAACAGGCATGCGATAGCCAGAAACAAGCCCGTCCAAATGAAACGCCGCAAGTTAGTTGCCTGCACCAACACGACAATAGCGGCAGCTGAGATCACAAAGCTCAAAAGCAGCTCAAGATCGGGAAACGTTCGCGTGAATGCGATTGCAATCAGTGCTGTTAGTGCGCTCCATTTTATGAGTTTAATCATCATTGAATTCACCCTTGCTGTTTTTACTTCGTCACGCTTGTCGGGCTTGCTCGCCGCAGGCTCATGCCTCTGCTGTAACATGCGTGTACAGTGTAGAACCAATCACGTGCGCAACCCGAACCCTCGGAGTTCCGTCCAGCACGTCTCTTAAGCTGTACAGCACATCACCATAGCCGGTCGCGTTGTATGCCTCGACGTACTCTCCCGCGCTCCACAAACTGATCGCGATCACTTCCGTGCCGTTCGGAGCGATAGAAAAAATGAATGCATCTAGGAAGCCCAGCTGTCGTCGCAAAATGGACACTACTTCACTATTGAAGATTTGGATGAACTGGTTCAGCGCACGGGGTTTCAGACGTATGACGACGTTGCGGACAAGCACGGTCCAGCACCCCACTTGCAATTTGATTAATCTAAGAGGGACTGCTTCAGATAAGCTGACTTAGCTCAGGAGACCTGAAAAGAGAGATAGAGGAATCCGCTCTGTTGACACCGTAGTCTCATTTATGGCGCTTGTCAATCATTGTGCGGAGTGGCTTGAAGGGTTGTTCGTTTTCATATCCAGTGTTCCCTCGATATATGCCTCTGATAAAGAGTGGCAAAGTGGAAGGTGAGCAGGACGCCCGGATGGGGAAGCCTTCTTGACCCGCAAGCTCCCCGTTCTGGGTTAAAGCCCAATTATGGAATCCCTCACGATTTACAAGTGGGCATTTGTCTGGATGGCAATAGTTATCGGAATGGTGATTATTTCGTTTGTCAATTGGGTGGCCATTCGATGAAGCCGCCAGTACGAACGGAGTTGGATAGCTGCCACTATGGCATCTTGTGCGTCGGATCGGACTGCAAGAAGTTCCTCTACGTTGGCGAATATATGAACGAATTTGAGGGAACTGCACTTGAGATTGCTAAATGGCCGGTGCTCCTTACCTGTCCTGTTTGTGGAACCGAGCATTCCTACCTGGAATCGGATCTTGTGTACTCCACTGATCCTTATACATATAAGCCATTGTGAAAACTTTCTAGCAACCGAGTCTGCCTTCGTCAATCAATGACCTTCAGTAGATGCTTCGCCGGTGGGATGCTCTCTCCGCTCAATTCGTCTGGATGATGATTTATGCGACGCCGCAACTTTTCTTCGACGCGCCGCACCTGGCGGCCAATCGCGGCTGAAGCCCAGAAGATGTCTCCCGCCATGATTGGACCAACGAGCTTCTTATTTCCGACCGCCGCGAGTCCCATTGACGCGACGCAACCGCACCGTGCGCAATCGGGATCTCCTCCAAACTGGCAGGGTTCGACGCGCGTCGTAAGATCGGCGGACAAGGTGTGCGTCGTCTGGGCGAAGATGCACCGTTCGGGCGACTCAGGAGGAGACAGGAACTCCTTCAACGTCCCCTCGGACATGTCGAGTTTTCGCTGATTCTGACGCAGCCGCAGAAGTGTTTCCACTACGCTTCTTCGCTCATCAACCGTCAGACACTCGACATTGTCCGCGCCACGCTGAGGCGTGAAGATGCTCATCCAGATTTTTGCTACAGCTGAATTGGCCGACCAAAACTCGACGAACTCGGGGATGTAGCCACTTCGCTTCACCATTGCGCTCGTGATAGTGCAGTGGACAGCAACGTGATGGCCCTCAATATTACGGAGAATTCGCTCGTATGTGGCGGGCTTGCGACGGGCATCGTGTTCCGGCTGCAGGCCGTCGATCGAGACCACAATTTGCAAGTTTGGCAGCGCAGCCCAGGACAAAGGGATAGGACGAAATGCGCTGGTCACAATCTGGGTATGCACACGCCTCACTAGCTGTGGGAGCAACACCTCAAGTTCGCGGTAACGGACCAGCGGATCACCCCCGACGATTGATAAGTGGAGCGGATCATGCTGATTAACAAGGTCGAGAACGCGCGCGATCAGTACTGCGCCTCTAAAATCGGACAAGCTGCGCAAGTTCTTGACTCCTAGATGCGCATCTTCGTAGGCATAGCAACCCGGACAGCGCAAAGGACACTCTTTTGTGATTTCAATGGAAAGCGACGGGACTCGTCCTCGCAAGGTACGTGCCCATGCTTGTAAAACTGGCTTGATTCTCAGAAGACCCATTTTTGCTGTTAGATGCGTACTACCTACGGAGATGGTTTAGAACCTGAGCGATGGCAGGGGACTGGAATGAAATAGTTGTGGAAAACGACGGTCAATCCAATTCTTAGGGCAGCGGGTGTGCCAGCTTCATTGGCGAAAATCACATCTCCGATTGTTGGCGAACAAAGGGCGCAATTTTGTGCAAAGCCCTTTAACGAATAGGTCTTTTGATTTAAGAGAGCGGGAATATCCCTCCCGCCCTTTTTGTACCCACTTCGTGGCCCGATTCTAAGGTTACGCGGCTTTGCCGGAGCCGATCTTGTGAGTGATCGAGGTGTTGACTTCGAACTTGCGGATGGTGAGTTCGGCGTCAAGGATGGGTCGAAGAGCTTCCTGCACTTTCGGGTACTCCGCGCGATCATATTGCTCCGCATCCTCCCTTGTGTTTCAAAAGCTTAGTGCCACGACACGGTTCTCCGCTTTGTCCGAGACGAGAACCAACTCGCCAACAAAGCCTTTCTGTTTCTACAAAATCCCCAGCACCTTGTCATCAATGTCGAGGGAGAGTTGTTCAGTTTTTCCTGACTTCGTGCGGACTACGTCCAGTTCAATGGTGACGGGTTGTCCTTCGCGCATTCCGAAGCGAATTGCATTGACATTGAACATCCACTCAAGCTTGAACGAGTAACATTCTTTGCCCGCCAGCTCGCTACGATTGGCTCCGACCCAAAAGACTTCTAAAGGGCACTACTTGGTTCACTACGTGGGGCGTATGGAACTCAAGTGACGAGGCTGTTGGCGATCAGATTATTGGGGCCATGAACCAACCTGCGATCAGCAACCGTCGTTTGAAGTAGCTCCGGCCACCTGTTTCGAGTGGATGAACTCGCGCAGGCTACGCAATGCTGCTCCAACCAATGCTGTTTGGGTGGATACTTACTTTATCCACAATGGCGGTATGCCGGTGACGAGGTCTTTCTTTTCATCAGCCACAATTCCTTCGCAAGTGTTGTCACTCGCACTGCAGCCTCTTCGACAAGGTTTTTACTCTGCTAAACGAAGTTGACTTGCAGCCGCAGGCGGGACACGCATCGCAAAAGGAGCGAGCGTTTCTGCCGCGTCTGCTCAGTGGGATGATTGGCGACCGCGTTAACGGTCACACCGCCTAGGCTTTTTCTCTCCGTACAGCAACCACACACTCGAGGAATGGTTTAATCCTACTTTCGACTGAGTGCGTCAACCGTAGCCCATTACCCACAATCTATAACTCTGTTCATCATCGCTCGTCCATCGCTCTCAGCAGAGAAGCTGTCGTGCACGCGAATTTTATTCAGTGCCAACAGCACTTGGATGGTCGGGCGCATCATAAGTCCATTCTTCGGTAACAAACATAAGCCCGGCAGAAAACAACAGATTTCCAGAAAGGAGCAATCATGGCGATGAACCAGACTCAATCCACCGACGCTTACGCTTCGGGCACAAGAGTGATCGCGTTCTTCAAAGATAAAAATGATGCCTATCGTGCAATCAATCAACTTCGAGAGGCGGGATTCAGCTCGGCTGAAACAGGATTGATGGCCGGGGACGAATCCGGAACAGCGACGGGTAGCAGACCAGCGGCCAGTGAGCATGAGAGTTTTTGGGACAAGCTCAAGAATTTCTTCACTGGTGAATCGCACGACGACGTCGATTACGGAGATACCAGCTCGGGCATGGATTGGGACCTACGCAGGGCTGATTACTATTACCGTGGTATCAGTTCTGGAGGAGCGTTGGTCAGCGTGACGGGTACGAGAGTGGAAGAAGCGCGCCGCATTCTGAAGGATGCCGGTGGCGACCTTCGTGAAAGCGGTTTCGAGGAAACCAACACTCCGGACCTGAGTTCAGGCAATGATACGCGGCGCATTCAGCTTCGCGGTGAAATGCTGCGCACTTACAAGGAGCGGGTACAGCGTGGAGAAGTGCGACTCCGCAAGGAGGTGGTTACCGAGAATCAAACGGTCGAGGTACCGGTGACCAGAGAGGAGTTGGTGATCGAGCGAGTACCGGTTTCGGGAGAGTCACGGACCGGAGAAGTTGGTACGGAAACTGACGAAATCCGAGTTCCGCTTTCAGAGGAGCGCGTTCGTGCGGAGAAACAACCGATGGTCACCGACGAAATCCGAGTCGGCAAACGGGCAACACAGAGCACAGAGAACGTCTCTGAAGATCTGCGGCACGAGGAACTTCGTGTGGATAAAGAGGGTGACGTGAACGTCGACTCAGAATCGATACGCCCTGGAAAACGATCCAAGAAACCTGCAGCCTGAGTTCAATTTTGCGCCGCAGCTCGCTTTGTGGCAGTTGCGGCGCAACCTTCTTTTTAGGGAAGAAGACGCGTTCATGCGCTTCTTACGTCTTCTTGCGGGCTCGAGGAGATGCCGAGCACTTCCGACTTCGCTTCTAACCAATCATCGAGGGCATGGTCATTACCGCATCCACGCTGCTGGAAGAGATCGTAAGCGCGATTGCGGATCCTTTCCTCGATTTCAGGCATGCTCAATTTGCCAAATTCTGGATGGGCTGGGTTGAGACGCGTTTGCATGAGACCTCCTTGCTTAAGATTTGGTTCGCCTATCTCCATTGCAATTGGATTACCCGTTCCTAGTTGAGGAAAAGCAGCACAATTGGCCATGAATGTGTGGAAAACCAGGACGTTTTTAGAGCCATTGGTCCTGAAGTATATCCACCGGGTAAAAAATCTCTGTAGATTTTTGAGCGAGTTGTCGGGAACAGCTACCCGATTTCTTGAGAAGCAATCAGTTTTTTCCGCCGACTACTTGCGCGTGTGCCAGAGCAGCGACTAAGGAAGTGCCGCCAATGATGTTGCCGCTCAATGTCGGCACAAAGAAGCGAAGAACGTAATCGGCAATGGACAGGTGGCCGGAGGCGACAAGAAAGAAGACACTCGCGGAGCCCGCAATGATGTGACTTAAATGTGAGATTCCAATTAAGTAGGTGATGAGGATTATGACGACGACGCGGGACGATGCGGCGTCGGGCAGCATCCAGACCATGAGGGCAATCAACCAACCGGCAAAGATAGCCCGCACGAATGTGATCCAGAAACCCGGACCAATGTGCGCCAGGGCAGTCTGCAGTACGCTTTGCTGGATGGAAGCTTCCAAAAAATGCACCTTGGCGATCGTCAGAGCGAACAGAAATGTACCGATGATGTTGGTTGTGAGCACGATGACCCAAAGTCGAAGTACGTTCAGCAGAACCAGCATCTTCTTGTGAAGGAGGAACGGAAGGACTACGGTCAGGGTGTTCTCGGTGAAAAGTTGTTGTCTTCCCAAGATGACAACAAGGAAGCCGATCGAATATCCGGTGCGCGCAATCAAATCGCGCCATTGAGTTTCGGGAAGATAGGATCGGAGCGCAGCTTCGGCGAGCAGCGAAAATCCCATAGAAAGGCCGGCCGCGAATCCGGACCAAGCAAGGGCCGCTGAGGGTCTCTCGAGTTCGTCCTCTCCCTCGAGTCGCACGGCCTCATAGACGACCTTCGCTGCGATCGCGACTCGCTCTTCCACTTTTTGCGCTTCGGTGATCGAGGAAACCGGGCTCTTCGGGTCTTTCGCGATGGCGTTGGCTAACGTGTCAGGTTTAGGCATGAGATGTGTGGGGAGTGTGCGGCCCCCGATAGTGCGTTACGAACCACACATGGATGCAGAAAGGGCTAGCAATGTTGGAACACACGGATACCAATCGGATGAATGGAGGTGCCGTCCCGCAGTAGGTGGATGCGGGAAACCCCCTTTTCAGGCCTTTCCGAGTCTGCGATTACTCACAAGAAACGGTGGCTTGCGATCCAGAACGACTTGATGCAGAATGAGCGGGACTTTCCCTAAACTCCTCCCCGAGGAGCCGCTTTGAAGCATCCCCGTTTCGTCTCCACTGTAGTCGTCGTCCTTTCATATATGGCAGTCGCGCAATCGAGCTCACAATTTCGGCCTGAGCAGCCATCTTCCCTGCTGCCTTCGGATCGGCCGCGGACTCTCCTCATTGCGCAAAATGGCGGATGGGACCAGATCATGGCGCAGAAATGCCGTGAGTGGGACCTTAACCCAAAATCGGCGCCAGCCTCCGCGGCCTGGACCTGCGTCAATGGAAGAGCAGCTACGCAGCATGAGACCAACGAAGCTATTGACCGCTTTCACAGGCAGGGTCAACAGAATGCGCAGAGGATGGTCGATCAACAGCGCAAACAGCAAAAAGATGTTCAACAGATCATTCATAAATATTCGGGAACGAAAGAGGCTTCGCAGGGGAACACGTTCGGTCAGCCTGTGCAGTCTGCCGGTGTACAGGCAGTGCCGGCTCTTTCATTGCCGGCTGCGTGGAGCTTTGCTCATCCAAACGCCGATCTGGCGATAGCCATCCATGTTGCCGCACTTGGCCAATCTCCGACGTTGCAACAATTATTCGCGCGACTTCCTGAGTCGGTGCAGGTGAATGCGCAGAGCCTAACCAGGCAACTGAGGCAGATTGGCGATGTAGATGAGGCGTGGCTGTCGATTCATGGAGGCGATTTTGTCGGCCTGGTACAGGGGCGAACGAATTTTCCGCCGGGGTTTGTTCAGCTCGCGAACGGGATGTCCTCGTATCGAATATCGAAAACTGCAGTTGTGTTTGGTAAGCCCGCATCAGTTTCGGCTGCGGTTGAGCGCTTGGCTCATTCGGCTGTACCCGCAGCGCTGTCGCGCCGGATGAAGGCTGAGTGCATAGGAACTGAAATCTGCATGAGTGGTACGGCGGCCTTACTGAGTACGCAGTCGACGATGCAATTCGCGAACGCGAAGAATCTAAGCGGATTTTCTTTCGGGCTGTCGCTTCGCGAGGGACTCAAAGTTCAGGTTCGCCTGAACTCAACAACTGTCGTGGGCGCGCGTCGACTTCTATCCGAGATAAACAAATCCACACAGCAACCGGACGCGCCTGTGAATGTGACAGCGCAGCTGGATGGCACGTCGGTTCGGATGAATGTGACAATTCCGCAAGCACAACTGCTCGAGGCTTTCGACAAAGGCATGGCGAGTCCAGCCGGACAGCGTTTGACGGCGATGGCTTCAACTCCACCCTCGAACAAAATCACGATTCAGGGTCTGTCTGGGGGATCAAAGGAACTCCAGATCAATGGGCAGCCGGCTCCTCCAGCGACAGACACTAAAGCTGCGTTTGGAAACATCGTCGTGCAAGGCATGCCCGGCGGAACGAAGGTAATCCCGTCACCTCCGCAACGATGAATGATTCTGATTGAACCGGGTTCATCAACAATTCCAAGTCATGGTGGTTTAAGCTAATGGTGTGCGGTGTTCTCATTGTGGGCAACAAAATCCGGATCAATATATTTATTGCGCGAGCTGTGGCGCTGCGCTAACGGCGGCATCACCGGAAGTGACGAGAGCGCGGGTACAACAACAGGCCCCGCCGAACCCGGTGCATGTCGAACGCCGCGATGTCAGCTACCTACTTGAGGATGATGCGCCGCGCAAGTCTCCTCTGGTGCGGATTGTGATCGTGGTCGTTCTTGCTGCAGCGGCTTTGTTTGCGTGGCGGCAATTTAGACCAGCACCAGCAGCAACTAATCAGGTGGCCGAGGTCGGAACGAATCCGACACCGGACCATCAGCCCTCACCCACTCCCCAAACTTCCGTTCAACAACCTCAAGCTACACCGGTGACGACACCCACGCCGCAAGTAGACACTCCGCCGGTAGCGGTACCCAGTAGCGAAGCGCAATCTGCAAATGCTGCGGCGACACCGGAGAGCACACCGGAATCGACCTCAACTCCAGAGACGAGCGAGTCGAGTGATAGATCGGCAGAAGATTCGTCGCCGACACGTCGTGAGCCAGTTCGCGCGGAGCCGGTGAGACCAGTGGCGAAACCTGCTCCGAAGCCGAAGCCTGCGACACCGGTGGATCCTGTGAAACAGGCAGAAGCGTATCTATACGGACGTGGAGTGGCGAAAGATTGCGACAAGGCGGTATCGCTGCTGAAGTCGGCTGCAGATAAATCCAATGTGCGTGCACGGAGTACGCTGGGCTCGATGTATGCCACGGGACATTGTGTGTCACGCGACCTTCCGACAGCTTATCGGTATTTTGCATTGGTGTTGAGGACGGATCCGGAGAATACGACGGCATCTCAGAACCTTCAGTCGATCTGGCAACAGATGACTCCGCCGGAACGGCAGTCGGCAACGAAGTAGAGCCGTTCTCAGTTCTCAAAAAAGCGAGAACTTGTTGTGGTGGGCAAGTTCTTGTTATGGTTCGGGCGTGATTCCGCGTAAACCAAAATCTGCCAATTCACCCGTAAAATCCAAGCCGAAAGCAGCAAGGACTGATGGCGAGTCTGCGCGGCTGACGTCAGAATCCTCATCGGAGTCCGAAAAGGTGAAGGACGATTTCGAAGCCATGAGTACCACGCCGAGTACGCGCGGGTATCGCATGCCTGCGGAGTGGGAGCCGCATGAGTCCACCTGGCTGGCGTGGCCGCATTTTCGCGGTGACTGGCCGGGGAAGTTTGAACCGATCCCATGGGTGTATGCGGAAATCATTCGTAATCTGACGCGGCATGAATTTGTGGACTTGATCGTGAACGATGCGACGGCTGAGTCGCGCGCGAAACGGGTCTTGGACCGGGCATCTGCACTCAACGAGCATGTGCGGTTCCATCGCTGGCAGACAAATCGTGTGTGGACACGCGATTCTGGATGCACGTTCGTGGTTAGGGATAGAAATGCAGGACCGCCTCGAACGCGGGCGGGGGCGCCCGCGCCACACGATCGTATCGGAGTGAAGTGGAAGTTTACGGCATGGGCGAAGTATCCGAATTATTCGCTCGATGAAAAAATTGGATCGAAGATGGCGAAGGCGTCCCGAGCAGAAGAGGTTCGCGCGATGTTCAACAGCGAACGCGTTGTGCTGGAGGGCGGATCGATTGATGTGAACGGGCGTGGAACTTTGATCACCACGGAAGAATGCATCTTATCCACGACACAACAACGGAATCCGAAGATGCAGCGCGCTGATTATGAAAATGTATTCGGCGACTATCTTGGCGTACAGAAGGTGATCTGGCTGGGAAACGGGATTGTAGGCGACGATACTCATGGACACGTGGATGACATTACTCGCTTTGTCGCGGCGGACACGATTGTGACCATGGTGGAGCGCAATCCAAATGACGCGAACCACGCTATGCTAGCGGAGAACCTCCGGAGACTGCGCGCCGCCACCGACCAGAATGGCCGGATATTCAAGATTGTCGAGCTGCAAATGCCGGGCCCAGTCCATTTTGAAGGACGACGTTTACCGGCGAGTTATGGCAATTTCTATATCGCGAACGGATGCGTGCTGGTTCCGGTGTTTAACGATCCGAATGACAGGCTCGCGCTGAACATGCTGGCCGAACTCTTCCCTTCCCGCGAGATTATCCCGATTTACTCCGGCGATCTGATCTGGGGATTCGGCGCGATGCATTGCATGACGCAACAATTACCAAATTATTAACGATGTAGACGGGAAACTTAGACATATAATACCCACCGTTTTAGGTTCCTTTGCGCGCTCCACGGAGGTTTCATGAGCCGCCGCCTCGCCTGCCCGCTTCCCAACTCAATTGTTCTAGCACTAATACTTACGGCTTGCATAAGTCTGAATCAGGAGTCCTATGGTCAGACCTCTCAAGCACAAGCGGCGGTGGCGACACCGACCTTTCTTTCGGCTGTTCCCTACAGTACAGGTGGCATGGACGGACTGTTTCTCGGTGACCAGCAATGGGCCGCGTTGCAAGATGTCAACAACGACGGCAAACCCGATGTAGTGGTGGCGAACTGGTGCGCGGTCGCGATCTCGAACTTGCAGTGCCCTTCCACATCGAGTGTTTCCATTCTACTGGGCAATGGTGATGGGACACTCAAAGCCGCGAAGGTCTATTCGACTGGCGACCCTTACGCAATCGTCCTGAAGCTGGTCGACGTCAACGGCGATGGAAAGCTGGATATCCTCGTTGCCCACGGTTTTCTTATCAACGTCTCTGCCTTCTGGCCAGAAGAGAGTTCGGTTGGGGTGTTGCTGGGCAATGGCGATGGCACGTTTCGCGCTGTCAAAAATTATTCTGCAGGTGGGTTGCTTTCCTGGATGACCGCATCCGACGTCAACCATGATGGCAAGATCGACTTGGTCGTGAGCACCGTAGACCTAGCTAATGGCAACAAGTCTTCTGTAGGTGTTCTTTTGGGCAACGGTGATGGCACGTTTGCTCCGGTCGAGACCTACGACTCGAAAGGGCTTCTTGCCGACTACGTCGAGGTGGCCGATGTGAACTCGGATGGCAAGCCCGACATCTTAGTTTCCAACTTTTCCTCTACCAACCAGTCTCAAGGCAGCCTGGGCGTGCTGCTTGGTCATGGCGACGGAACATTCAGTCCCGTTCAAAACTATACGACTGGGGCCGGTATCAATATCTTGATCGTTACAGACTTGAACGGCGATGGAAAACTTGATGTTGTTGCCAACGCCGGAGGGTCGTTCAATGGAGGTGCGATCGATGTATTACTGGGAAACGGCGACGGCTCATTCCAGCCAAGACTGGTATACGCAGCCGGTTCCTACAACGGTTCGTTGATCGCGGTAGATGTGAACGGTGACCACAAGCTTGACTTGGCCGTAGCCAGCGATCCTGGAATCAGCGTTCTTATCGGCAAAGGAGATGGAACTTTTCAGCCGCTTGTGAGTTATTCGTTGCCGTCTGCCGTCGGCCAGATGATGGTAGCGTCCGGCGATATGAATGGAGACGGCAGGCTGGATTTGCTTTCGGCAAGCCAATGCAGGACTACGACCAGCGGTTGCCGTCCGAATGGCGCCATTGGCGTGGCATCGGGAAATGGTGATGGCACGTTTCAACCTGCCTTCACCCTCGATTCAGGGGCCGGCGCGACCGCATGGATAGGCAGCGCAGACCTTAACCTCGATGGCAAACCCGACATTGTGGCCATCAGCGCGATTGATGGCAATGCCAAAACAATGGGTAAGGTTAGCGTCCTGCTGAACACATCCGCTGTATTGCCTTCGACGACTACGACGATCACGTCGTCGTTGAATCCGTCGAACTTTGGAGAGAAAGTAACGTTCACAGCAGTGGTCAGTGCGTCTTCGGGCGTACCCGCCGGCACAGTCGCCTTCTACAGCGGCGTCAATCTTCTTGGAAAAGTGGCTTTGGCAAGCGGCACTGCTTCTTTTTCCACCGTGTCTTTGGTGCCGGGCTCACACGCGATCAGTGCCAGTTATGAGGGGTCCGCGAGCTTTGCCGCGAGCGAGTCCACAGGTCTCAATCAAACTGTGAACCAGATTGGAACCACTCCTTCTACAACCGTTCTAACCACGTCGAAGTCGCCGAGTTTCGTCGGCGAAATGGTTACGTTTACGGCAACTGTGAGCTCAACAGCCGGCGCTATCCCGAACAACGAAAGAGTCTTGTTCTACGACGGAACGACGTTCATCGGCTCAAGCCTGACGAGCGGCGGCGTTGCCACGTTTCGTATCTCAACTCTTGCGGCCAAGAAACGAACAATGAAGGCGACGTACGTGGGGGATGTAACCTTTAAACTCAGTTCGGGCCTCATAGAACAGATCGTTAAGAGGTATCCCACGACCACAACGTTGGTTTCAAGCCTGAATCCTGCGATTTACGGCCAATCTATTAGCTACACCGTGACTGTGACTTCAACCGGACCACAGGCTCCGACCGGATACGTGAAAGTCACAAATCTCGGCATGCTTGCCCTGGTCAATGGGAAAGCGATCTTTACCAAGGAAAAGCTCAGAGCCGGAAGCTACGCGGTGACTGCGCAATATCTAGGCGACAATAATTCTGCGCCATCAACGTCTGCGGTTTTAAACGAGGTCGTTGTTCCCGCATCGACGTCGATGGTTTTAACCTCGTCTTTGAATCCTTCGTCAGTGGGAGGAAACATCACGTTTACGGCCACGGTTACTTCGTCCACCGGAGTGGCTCCCTTCGGACAGGTGACGTTCACGGATGGCACAACCACTCTGGGATCCGTCGCCTTAAGCGCAACGAAAGCGCGCTTTTCGACAGCGGGGTTAGCGGCGGGAAGTCACAATATCAAGGCAACGTACGGCGGGGCTACGAGCTTCACGGGGAGTTCAGATACGCTCACACAAGTGGTAAATCCCTGAGCTGAACCCGGGCCTGGACTACTTTCGATAGACGGTGGGCTCCGGTCCACGCTCGAGTGTCTTGCGGTCCCAGATCATGCCTTCGCGGGAATAGTTGGCGAGCTCGAAATCCTGGGTGAGCTCAAGTGCGTCGGTTGGGCACGCATCTTCGCAAAGTCCACAGAACATGCAGCGGCTAAGATCGTAGGTGAAGTTTGTGAGTTCTTTGCGTCGAGTCTTCTCGTTGCGCTCACTGGAAACGACAATGAGGTGCTCGGGGCAGGCGAGCGCGCAAAGATCGCAAGCGATGCAAAGTGTCTCGTCGGTATCTGCATTCACGTTGAGCCGAGGAGCACCGCGGTAGCGCTCAGCAACTTGCGGCCGTTCCAGCGGATACTGTTCGGTGTAGATTTCTTTAGGATCCTGGTTGCGGAAGGTGACGCTGAGTCCTTTGATCAGGTCGACCAGGAAGACCTTGCGGACGAGCTCTGGCATGCCCATAACGAGGTCAGGATAGCATAGTGATAGGCTTCAGGCGCCAGGCTTCAGGCGCCAGGCTCAGGAACAGGAGCGGAACGGAGTAGGTGGGAAAAAACTGAGGGTAGGTCATTCGACTAATGTCAACAGACGAGCTATGGATGGAGGAGGCGTTGCGGGAGGCGCAACGGGCGCTCGAAGCGGGAGAGGTACCTGTGGGCGCAGTTGTCGTATGTGACTTGAAAGTTGTGGGTCGGGGCTGGAACCGGGTAATTGCGAACAACGATCCGACGGCACATGCTGAGGTTGTGGCATTACGGGAAGCGGGTGCTGTACTGGGTAACTACCGTCTGGGGCATTGCGAGCTGTTTGCTACAATTGAACCGTGTGCGATGTGCGCAGGAGCGCTTGTGCACGCGCGGATCAAGCGACTAGTGTACGGCGCAGACGATCCGAAAGCTGGTGCTGTAAAGTCTGTGATTCCGGTTGTCAACCATCCTCAACTGAACCATAAGATGGATGTGCAGGGTGGTGTTCTGGCCGGACGGTGCGCGGAGATGCTGCAGGCGTTCTTCAAAGAGCGCCGAAATGGCAGCTAGTAGCTGGCTCCCAGTTGCGAGTGGTTTTATCGGTTAAGCGGCACGACAATTTTTGGCGCGGAGAGGTGCGTGAGTGGTTGAAACGATCCGCCTCGAAAGCGGACATACCTTAACGGGTATCGGGGGTTCAAATCCCTCCCTCTCCGCCAGAGCTTCCTGGTTTCAGGTTTCACGTTCGAATCCAATTCCTGGATTTCTCCGATGTACTTTTAAATCTCAGGCTGGAGTTCTTTGCTTCGGCTGACTCTCTTCTTGTTGTAACCTCCCGTGCATGCAACTAAATCGGTTTTGCAGTGTGGCGGTCTCCTTAGTCTTTTCTTTTGCTTCGCTCGCTTACGCGCAATCTCCGAAACCAATCATTATCGACGCGAAAGCTCCGGGCAAGCCGTTCCCTCACTTCTGGGAGAAGGTGTTTGGATCTGGGCGGGCAATCCTGGCACTGCGGGAGAGTTATCGCAACGACGTCCGCGAATTGAAGAAGGTCGTGGATTTTAATTACGTGCGCTTTCACGCGATCTTCCATGATGAAGTGGGCGTCTATGACGAGGATGAGAGCGGGAATCCGGTTTACAACTTTTCTTATATCGATCAGATCTATGACGGACTGCTGGCGAACGGCGTACGTCCGTTTGTTGAGATCAGCTTCATGCCGAAGAAACTCGCGTTGCGGCAGGACGTGCATCCCTTCTGGTACAAGCAGATCGTTGCTCCGCCGAAGAATTATGCGAGGTGGGATGGGCTGATTCGGGCATTTGGCGAGCACCTTGTCGCGCGATATGGGATCGAAGAAGTTGCGCAATGGTATTTCGAAGTATGGAACGAACCGAACATCGATTTCTGGTCGGGAGAGCCGAAGCAATCGACATATTTTGAGTTGTACGACCACACCGCGAGAACGCTAAAAGCGGTAAATCCGAGGATAAGAGTGGGTGGCCCATCAACAGCGGCGGCAGACTGGGTGGCACCATTTCTCCAGCATGTGACGCACGAGAGCGTGCCGATTGATTTTGTGTCGTCCCACGGATATGCGGACGATACGGTGCAGAACTTATTTCACAACGATGTGGATGTGCCGTTACAGCAGCGGGTATGTCGGGCGATCGGGAAGGTGCGTGGCGAAATCAAAGCGTCGAGTAAGCCGGATCTTCCATTGATGTGGACCGAGTGGAATGTGCCGTCGTTCGGCGACGAGTACAAAGCGCGCGATACGCACTATGTGGGCGCGGCGCTTGCCGATGACATCCGGCAGTGCGATGGGCTGGTCGACATCCTTTCTTATTGGACCTTTGACGATGTTTTTGAAGAAGGTGGCGTGGTCCGCGAACCTTTTTATGGAGGGTTCGGAACGATCGCGGCGGGAGGAATCAAGAAGCCCTCGTATTACGCGTATGCGTTGTTGCACAAACTCGGAGATGAACGATTGTCCAATGACGCCAACATCCTTGTGACACGCCGTAAAGATGGAACGCTAGTCGTCGCAATGTGGAATGTGGTGGATCCAGATAAGAAAGGAGCGGAGCAATCGGTTGTTTTTCGATTGGAGGGCGTCGCGTCGAATAATCGCGTCGTGATTCACCGGGTCGATGCTACACATGGCAATGTTTTGCCGGCCTATGAGGCAATGGGGAAGCCGAAATATCCGACGCAGAAGCAGATTGAGGAGTTGAATCGCGCTTCTGCGTTTCGGGAGCCGGAGCAGACGTCACTGAAACAAGGTGTGCTGCAGATTGCGGTTCCGGTGAATGGGTTGGTAGTCATGGAAGTTGGACAGTAGCAGAACGTAGAAAAAGCAGGTCCTTCGCTGCGCTCAGGATGACAAATTAAATTGAGCGCAACACGACAAATATTTTCAGTCCGGGTTCAGTTTCTGCTTCGCAGCTTCGAGAGCAGGCGAAGAATTTCCAGATACAGCCAGATCAGTGTCACCATCAAGCCGAAGGCACCGTACCACTCCATGTATTTCGGCGCTCCAGCACGGGCTCCGCTCTCGATGAAGTCGAAATCGAGAACTAGATTCAGCGCTGCAATGATCACGATGAAGACGCTGATGCCAATTCCCAGTGGACCTGCACCGTAGATGGATGGGAACCGGACTCCGAAGAATCCCAGAATCAGCGTTGCTACATAGAAGAGTGCGATGCCACCTGTTGCGGCAACGACTCCAAGGCGGAAATTGTCCGTCACTTTAATGACGCCCGATCGGTAGGCAAGGAGCAGCGCAATAAGAGTTCCGAAGGTCAGGCCGACGGCTTGAATTGCGATCCCGGGAAATCGAACTTCGAGTGCGGCGGACGCGGTACCGAGAACCAAACCTTCCAACAGAGAATAGAGAGGCGCAGTTACCGGTGCCCACGTCTTTTTGAAAATCGTCGCTATCGCCACGATGAATCCGCCGATGAGGCCGAGCAGACCTAAAGGCATGACGGTCTCTGGCGAGCGCGAATTCAGGAACATATTCCAAGTCAGTGCTGCCGTGGCGACGCAACAAATGACAAGTATGCCAGCCTTGTTAACAGTTCCCGAGATAGTCATCCCTTCGCCATAGGCGATTCCCTGACCCCGAAAGACGTCGGCGTTTAAGGCTGGATTGGAAGTTTTGAATAAGGCCATAGCAGCCCTCCTAATGGTGAGAGGCAATGCTACAGGAAATGCGTGCGGGGCTGCCAGAAGGCATGTTGCGAGGATTTAGAAAAAAACGAATGCGCACCAGATGTAGACCATCCAGCGCGCATTCAGTTGTCAGGAGTGCTATCGCTTATTTGTGATCGGGACTCGGCTTTGAGCTCGGATTGCTCTGATCGCTGCTTTTGTCGTGACTGCTCTTGTCTTTATCCTTATCCATCTTGCAGGTCTCAGAAACCATGTCGATCTTGCTAACGACGAACTGCTCGGCACCGGCTGCACCCGCTCCAGTGCTGACGGAGCTTTTAGCCGCGCTGTCAGAACCGCTCGAGAAACGTCCGTGAACGGCTACAGTGTGGCCGACATGAGACGAGAGGTCCGATGAGCCAGTGAGGGCAACGGTCTTCCCATGCTTTTCCTCGAGCACATAAGAGCCGCCCTGGGATTGAATGCAGCCCTTCAGTTTTTTCTCGCCCTGGGACTGATTGCTGGCTTGGGGATTGTTGCTGCCACCCATGTCTGGAGTTTGCGACGGCGAAGTCTCGGGTTGTGTGGTGGTCGGCATTTGCGGATTAGGATCGGTCCGGTTCGGCCGCGTCGGGGCGGGATCCTGGGCGACGGCAAAAGCCGACATGGCCAGCAGGAAACCGAAGGTGGTGGCAAGCGTGAGATTTCTCATTTCAGTGCTCCTCAAAAATTAGGGGTTAAAGTTCCAGTCGTGATGCCCACAGATCAGATGCTTCTAAGGAGTTAAATGCCGCCTTCCGTAGCTCGGGTCTTTCCTGTAGGCGGGATTGAGAATCAGAGTTCGAAAATTTCGTAGGCTCTGGAGGGATCACTACTTTGCAAAAGTGTGATCGCTACATTGTGCACGGGGATACCGCCGGTAGTTTTCCCCTTCCTCGTTCCATGGTGAGCATGGCCATGGAGGACTAAATCGGCACCATGACGATCAATCACTTCACCCAGGCGCGAGCTTCCGAGATAAGGAAAGATTTCCTGCGGTTCCCCCGTGACTGTGGCAGCGATTGGCGCATAGTGCAGAATTACGACTCTCTTCGTCGTGCGGAGTTGCGAGAGAGCTCTTTCCAGTTTGAGGGCTTCCGCTAACGAAGCATTGACAAAGGTTTTTATTTCGGGCTCCCCGAACGCAGTGAGAACGCCGCGACCGAATCCGCCCACGAAGCCCTTCGTCCCAGCGAAACCGATTCCATCTCGCTCATATGCGCTTCCATCAAGGACCTTGATGCCCGCAGAGGTAAGGATGCGCATGAGTTCCACTTCCTTGCCGCTTTCGTAATCATGATTGCCGAGCACGATGACGGTTGGGATGCGGAGACGGACGATGACGTTGAGAAGGGGCTCAATCTCATCGGGCTGGCCATAGTTGGTTAAATCTCCTGCGATGACGAGGACGTCGGCCTCGTCACGAACGGGGTTGAACTGCTCTTTCAGAATGGCGGCATTCTGTGCAGAAAAATGAAGGTCAGCGGTCGCAGCTATTCTCATGATCACTCCCGTGCTGCGATCTGTCGCCAGGCGGCGGTGTCCAAGTTATCTTCTCGGGGAGATTGGCCCGGCACTCGGAAAGCAAATCGTCGAGGCCCCACTCGTGAATGTCAATCGCGAACATGTTCTCATCGATAAGACTTCCTCGAAAACGCGCGTGCGGATTCGGGTTGAGAACATTGGAACGCAGTTGGTCAATAAGCTTGGTCCAGAGCTCGGCCGGAACGTAGGAAGATTGGGCCGGATAAATATATTGATAAAGTTGCAAGGCCCAGAGCAGGACCTCTGAGTGAGGCCCCGCGAGGGTCATAACGCGATCCCAATTGAGGGAACCCTTGCTCGCAAAGATGATATGTGCGATGTCAGCACCATCGAAGCGCTCGCGGCGAGTCACGAACAATTTGGAAACCAATAATTCCTCAGGAGCCAGAGTGCGGCTCGGTACATCAAGCACGGCGGCTGCAGTCGAACGCTCAATCCAAGAATCGGCAACTGTGATTGCACCGTTGCTCATGCCGGTAATGAAGTCCACAAAATAACCGTCACGGTGCGCTTTTGCTAACCAGATTGGATCACATACTTCGCAGCGAAATCCCTCAGCATGTAAAAGGTCGAGAGCGGCCGATGCATTCTTCGCCGTAATAAAGACGTCGAGATCTTTCGTGGTGCGCCAGATGCCGGTGAACTGCTGCAGAGCAAAAGCGCCCGATACCGCATACGGGATGCGGGAACGATTCAGCAGAACCAAAATCTCGCGGTACAGCTGTTCCTGCTGCGGCGAGAGATCAGGCGGCAGCGAGGAACTCACGATCGGTCCTGAGTTAGGCGAAGCCATGGGCGCGTTAGATGAACGACACTGAAAGACGGTTGGTCGGAATGGTTAACGCGCCTGATGTTCCATTGACTTAGGCGCAGTGGGTATCCCGGCAACATCGTATCCGGGGAGCAAGGAGGCAACCACAATAAGCCGCTTGGGTGCTGGGCCGATGTAGTACGTCGGATAGCAAGTAACAAGCGTGAGGCGGCCGTCCGGGGTGGGACGAGTAACTGAAAGATTCTGGGGGTCGACGATGAACTTCTCAGTCACTATGTAATGGAATTGATGTCCGCCGCGAGTGATAAGGATGTCGTCGCCAGATTCGAGTTCATGAATGTGGCGAAAGAAAGTGTCTCGATGACCGGCGATGACGGCATTTCCCGATTCGCCGGGAAGCACACTGCTAGCGAGATGTCCGGGAGCGAGAAGGAGCGATTTGCTGTCCGTGCCCTCAAGAATAGCGGCCTTGAGACGAACCTTGGGTATCGACAGCACGATGCCGGGTTCGGCGCTCGACACCGGGACATCCACGTTCATGGCATCCTTGAGCAGACGTTTCTGAGCAAGATTGGTCCATTCATACGCAGCTCCGGTGAGCAGGACTAGCGAGACCCCAAAGGAAAGTAGAAAGGTCGATACGATTCGGCGTAGACGACGGGTCTCAGTGCCATGAAGTTTAGGCAAGAGTGAGTTATGAGCCCATCGCGAGAATCGAGCCATAGCGTCCATTGCAATCACAAAAATGAAGAGACGAAGTGACGCTTGCGTTATCGACGCGCGTAGAGTCCAGCGGCCATGAAGCCAAGGCCAAGCAGTCCGCCGAGAGGCAGAACTGTGGACGTGGCCGGTAGTGATTGGGAATTTTCACGCTGTGCCGGCGCAGCATTTGCCGATTGCGCCGCAGATTGATCGGAAGGCATATCGCTATATGTCTTCACGTTGCTGTTGTCCTGCGAAGCTGTCGTACCCGCTGCTGCACCCGAAGCGTCCGGCGTGGAGCCCTGAGCGACCGTGGTTCCAGCCGCCGCAGGGGAGGAGTTGTAGTTACTCGCGCCCGCCGAAGTCTCGCTTGCCGCCGCACCCGTAGTTGCTGAGGTGGTCGCAGATGAGTTGGCTGCTGCATCGGTGGCAGTGACCGCAGCGGCACCAGCAGCGGCCGTCGGAGCCGACTGATTGCTCATGGATGTTGCGGACATTGTCGAGCTAGCACTTGATCCAGTTGTGTCCGATGCTGCGGCGGACGGACCTGTGCTGCTGCCCGTGCTACCAGCGCATGTGCTGGAAACTTCAGTCACATTGTTGACCTGCAAAGTGTTCGAGCCTGCGCCAGCTGCTCCCTGCGTAGCGTCGGACGGATTGGTTCCGGGCGAAGCGGAGCTGGGATTCTGAGCATTACTGTTTCCGGAATTCGGATTCGTTGTGGTAGCCGAGTTTGGGTTGCTGCTCGTTGTCGAGTTGGAAGCTCCATTCAAAGCGCCCGTGATCTGGACCTCATGACCGACGCGGCTGCTGAGATCTCCAGTCGAGCCCGAGAGCATGTACATCGTGTGAGTCTGGCTGTCCATGACCATATAGTTTCCATTGCTGCCGCTGAGGCATCCGCGAACTACTGTGCTGCCCGCAGCATTGGACATGCCGTTTTGTCCGGTGGTTGATTGACCATTGGCAGGCTGGGTTTCAGTAGTTTGACCAGTGGGAGATGCTTGGGGGCTGCTGGGAGAGGGCTGAGTCTCAGTGGTCGGAGTACTCGGTGAAGCTTGAGGACTGCTTGGGGCAGGCTGAGTCTGCGGCGTCTGTCCACTTGGAGAAGCTTGTGGGCTGGTCGGAGTGGATTGTGTTTCGGTGGATTGGCCGCTTGCTGAAGACTGAGGGCTGGTTGTCGACTGAGGGTCTGTTGTGGACGGAGAAGATCCTGGTGCTTGTCCTGTCGTGCTCGAGGGGGTCTGCGCAGCGCAGAGGCTCAATGACAAGCAAGCCGCACCTAGCGAAAGAAAAATGTTCTGTAACTTCATTAAAAGCCTCCGAGTTGAAGTTCTTTGCACTGTAGAAGCATGCGGTTTCATCAGCAATCCATACCTATACCTAGGCAGGAGACGGCGTTCGTGTAGGCAGCGATGGATAGGTAACAATCAGTCGGTTGAGAATTGGATGTCGACTTCGCCGCCGCGTTTTTCAAGAATTTCGGCACGAACGCGATCTTCGGTGCGCTCGAAGTGGAGATCAACTGTAGTGGACCCTACCTGGAGTCTACGAACCCAAAAATGAGAAATCGATTCGGGAAGCCTGGGATCACTGACAGAAATACGATTGCTGGGCGCATCGATTGACAGACCCAGACACGCTTCAAGAAACATGAATACTGTTCCTGCCGCCCAAGCTTGAGGCGAGCACGCCGAGGGATACAGCGTCGGACCCTCGCCAGGACGTCGGTCGAGCCCGCAGAAAAGTTCGGGCAAACGGTGAAGATCAACGTACCCGCTGAGATCAAAGAGGCCTGTTAGTACGCGACAGGCAAGATCACGCTCTCCGTAACGAGCCATGCCCAGAGCACACATGGCATTGTCATGCGGCCAAACAGATCCATTGTGGTAAGAGACAGGGTTATAGCGAGCCTGCTCAAGAGCTACCGTTCGGATCCCCCAACCACTGAAAAATTCTGGAGTGAGAAGCTTACGAGCGACGGCTATGCCATGATCGGGCGATGCAATGCCCGTGAAAAGACAGTGGCCGGGATTGGATGTACGCACGAGACATGGTTGTTTGCGACCGTCCAGTGCAAGGGCATACATGCCGATTTCGTCGGACCAAAAGCATTCTTCGAATCGTCGTTGCAGAGTTCGGGCCTGTTGCTCGAGTTGAGTAGCTTGTTCCTGCCTTCCCAATAGTCGAGCGAGTCGAGCAGCCGAGCACTTCGCGTCGTAAACGTAGCCTTGGACTTCGCAAAGAGCGATGGGTGGTTCAGCAATCGAACCGTCCGCGTGGAAAACTGAGTCGCTCGAATCTTTCCAGCCCTGCTGCACGAGGCCTTTTGGCGTGCGACGAGCATATTCAACGAAACCATCGCCATCACGATCGCCAAATTTATCAATCCAGCCAAGTGCCGCTTCGATGTTGGGCCAGAGAGATCGGATCAAATCCAGATCCGCAGTGCGTTGGTAGTACGCATAAGCAAGCATGATGAAGAGCGGCGTACTGTCGATCGAACCGTAATAACGGCCGAAGGGGATCTCCTTGAGGGTTGCCATCTCTCCGTGGCGCGCTTCGTGAAGGATCTTTCCGGGCTCCGCGTCATATTCGGGGATGACTTCGGTGGCTTGCGTCGCAGCGAGGTATTCAAGAACCCCACGAGCGATTTGAGGATTTTTCCAAAGGCATTCCAATGCGGTGATGATGCCATCGCGGCCGAAGACCGTGCTGAACCAGGGCACACCCGCGTAGGGGTAATCCTTTTCAGGATTGCCTACGATCATCATTTGGACGTCGGCGGCTGAACGTCGAAGCCAGTTATTAAACGGATCACTGGAAGAATGGACAAAGCAAGAACCGTGGTCCCCGGCACTGTGCATCTCCTGTGCGGTGGATGAGATGGCGCTCGCGAACGCTACGCGTCCATTGGTTTCCGGCTTGAATGAGCACGAGAGTTCGAGCTCAATGGTGATTTTTTCACGAGGGCGCAACCAGAGATCGAATTGAAAACCATTCGCCGATACGCGGCCGGGAGGGGGCGTACTCTCAATGGTCATGAAGCGATTGATATTATCGAGTCCGCGATACGACAACACGACGTGATCGGGTGCCAGCGCCGGCTCGAGGTGTTCGCCCTTTCGCGGACGCTTCGTGCCCCGGACTTCAAAAAGATCGGCGAAATCGGAATCGAATTCCAGGGCGATCGGGATGACTACAGGAGACAACGCATAGCTGGAGACGACCAGCTGTTCGTAACAGCGCTCCTTCCAGAGTGTCTTGGCACGGGTAACAAGAATTGTGCCGCGCGGAACGAGGATATTGTCGCCGAGAGTTATGTCGACGTTGGTGAGGTCAGCGGTGAAAAGAACATTGTCACGACGGACGGTTGAACTAAGCAAGAGAGGTCGTTTCTGTCCAATAAACAACGCCCATTCCGAAAGAAAACGCGTCCCCTCAAAAAAAATGCCTTCCTCTCCGAGCCCGACTGGCGTGATGTCACCGAATCGATCGAAGACTGAGAACATCTTGCCGTACTTTAAGACGCGACTACGTTCGTCGACCGGAGCAGCTTGGGTCGAAATGTAGAAGCGAGCGGGTTTGGACTCAGCCAACAGAGACTCCATCCGTGAGTTCAAACGGTTCCGGAATTCGAATCAACTTTTGGTACAGGGCTAGATAGTTCTCGGCCATCCGAGTGGCACTGAAACGCTCTTCAAAGCGATGTCGGCACTCCGCACGGCTGATTTTAGGAATCGAGTCTACCGCGGTGACGGCGGCTGTTGCATCTTTTACCAACAGCCCGCTGCGACCATGTTCGAGAATCTCTGGAACGGAGCCGCGGGGGTAGGCGATGACAGGTGTGCCGCAAGCAAGAGACTCGATCATAACCAAACCAAAAGGCTCGGGCCAGTTGATAGGAAAAAGAAGCGCGGCAGCGTTGCCGAGAAATTCATTCTTCTCCGGATAACCGATCTCTCCAATGTAGTCGACCAGCGGGTTTTTCAAGAGAGGGCGCACAACAGTTTCGAAGTATTCGCGATCCGCGCGGTCGATTTTCGCAGCAATACGTAAAGGCATGCCCACTCGAGTGGCGATCTCGATGGCTTGATCAATTCCCTTTTCTGGCGAGATACGTCCTAGGAAGGCTAAGTAGCCGCCTTGACCGTCGCCCAACGAGTATTGATTCTTCGGCAGTCCGTGATAGACCGTCGCTTGCCAGTTGAGCCACGGCAAGGGATCGCGTTGCGAATCGGAAATGGAAACAACTGGAGCATCGTCAAATTTTTGGAACAAGGCTGCCAGGTCAGGGATGTCAAGGCGACCGTGAAGAGTTGTGATATTGGGAACTCGTTCTCGTCGACACATCGAATACTGCAGATGATCGATATGAAAGTGGATAACATCGAAATCGTGTCTCTGTTCAAACACTTTTTCGATCATGACCACGTGGTGGGCAATCGGATCAATGCACTGAGTCAGCCGAAGTGCTTCCGGGCAGACCGAAACTAAATTCGCGCTGGTGATGGAGTCCCCACTTGCAAATAGAGTTACGTCATTGCCGGCACGTACTAGTTCCTCGGTGAGAATGGAGACAACGCGTTCTGTCCCACCATACATTTTTGGTGGAACACTTTCAAAAAGTGGCGCCACTTGTGCAATTCTCATTTTTATCCCTGCACTGCTTAGACACACGGGGACAGTGCCGCCCAGATTGCTGATGACAAATTTTTGAACTCAGGAAGACGCGAGCGGCGAGAAGCTCAGCCCGTCCAGTAGAAATACGACAATCTTGCTAAGAGCTCCACTTGTTAAGCTTAGCGTTTTCACGTGCAATTGCACTATCCGGTAGTTTCTGTAGAGAAGTCCACGGAAGGTGTCGAAAAAGAGTTCCGGTCGTAGGCACCGTAGACAACAATCAGGCGTTCACGGTGAGAAGAAGATCAGTCACCAAACAGCCAATGCAGATCCATCAAGACTTGGCGCAGCAGACGAGAACTTTGCGGCCTTACAAAAGAAGAGTTTCACACGGTCCAAGCAACCTCAGAGAGAAGCGACACTACCAACTTGATCCGCCTGCAACCTGTGTACTGATCCTCTCATCTCACCGTCACTTCAAGGACACCGTTTTCCATAACGAAGTTCGCGTAGCGGACCGAAGGTTCGAGATGAAACCCAGCGGTGTTTTGAAGCGCAGCGTTAGAGGAGGTCAGAATGGCGGCGAGATCGAAATCAAAAACGCTCACGGATCACGAAGAAATTAAACAGTGGGCTGAAGAACGTAATGCGAAACCGGTTGCCGTACGGAGCACCGGTGGTAGCGATGATGTCGGAATTATTCGATTGGATTTGCCAGGGTATAGCGGCGGCGATTCACTGGAAACAATCGACTGGAACGATTGGTTCGAAAAGTTCGAAGAGAGCAACCTTGCTTTGTTGGTCCAGGATGCTACGGCAGGAGGCGAGCGTAGCAATTTCAACAAACTGGTCAGCCGTAGCGACGATAGTTCCCGCTCAGCTGATGAGCGTGAACGTTCGGTGTCACGATCAAAAAGAGCCTCAAGTTCGGCTGGAAAACGGGCGGGCTCCTCGGGGCGAGCGCAGAAGCGAACCTCGCGAGCGGGACGATCTTCGCAGACTTCCGGTGGGCGAACCTCGCAGTCAACGTCGACCCGTAGAAAGCGTAAGCCTACATCGGTACGTTCTGACAATGCGAGATCGAATGTGCGCAGCCGCGGATCCGCCAAAAAGAGCTCTAGCCGCGCAACAACTTCAGGGCGAAAAACGACTTCAGGGCAAAAGAAAAGTGATTCCCGCAGAACGTCCTCAAGGTCAACCAGAAGAGCAGCCTAAGCAAATACTTCGGCACGACCATGAGAATTGCAATCTTTGGTTTGACGATCACTTCGTCCTGGGGAAATGGACACGCGACTATATGGCGTGGACTCTGTTCGGCATTGGAAGCGGGCGGTCACTCGGTGAGTTTTTTTGAGCGCGACGTTAGCTACTATGCTTCCCACCGGGATCTTCCGCCTGCTTCGCCATTCGAAGTCGTTCTCTACTCCGATTGGAGTGAGAACGTAGAGCGAGCACGTGCTTGCCTTGAGAATTCCGATGCTGCGATTGTGACCTCGTATTGTCCCGATGCTAAAGAAGCCTCGGACCTCGTGCTCGAGTCTGCTGTGTCCGCCAAAGTTTTCTACGATCTGGATAGCCCAGTCACATTAGAACGTTGGCAGACTGAAGGAGATGTTGAGTACATACCGCCCTATGGACTCGAACCCTTCGATCTCGTACTTAGTTACGCCGGTGGCAAGGCTCTTCCTCAATTAAAGGAACTGCTTGGTGCGAGGAACGTAGCTCCTCTGTACGGAAGCGTCGATCCCGGAGCGCACATGAGAGCAGCACCGTCGACCCGGTACGAGTCGGACTTGTCCTATCTTGGGACGTATGCGCAAGACCGACAACTCGTGTTGGAGCAGTTATTCGTTGAACCTGCACGTCGTGCACCGGGGAAAAAGTTCGTGCTCGGCGGATCGCTTTACCCAGATCATTTTCCCTGGACTGAGAATATGTACTTCGTCCGCCACGTGACGCCCCCGCAACATCCTGCCTTTTATAGTTCTTCGAAACTGACCCTCAACGTTACACGGGCAGCGATGGTAAACACTGGTTATTGTCCGTCGGGGCGTCTGTTTGAAGCAGCAGCCTGCGCGACTCCGGTTCTCAGTGATGATTGGGAAGGACTGGCTTCGTTTTTTGAACCCGGCGCAGAGATTCTGATCGCTTCCTCGACGTCAGATGTGATCGATGCGCTCTGGCGAGACGAAGGCGACCTTCGACAAATCGGGGCCGCGGCTCGCGAGCGAGTTCTCGACCAACATACTTCATGGCACCGAAGCCTGGAACTCGTGCAATTGATCGAGGGGTGTGCATGAGTCACCGCTGGGGGATTGTGCCGGCTGCGGGACGAGGTACTAGAATCCAGCCGCTTGCCTTTTCGAAAGAACTCCTACCGGTCGGCACGCGTCTCGACAACGGCACAGAGCATCCTCGTGCAGTTTCCGAGTACCTTGTAGAGCGATTTCTTGCTGCTAATGTGGAACGAATTTGCTTTGTGATTTCTCCCGGGAAGACGGACATCGTGCAATATTTTGGTGGCGAGATTGGAACAGCGTCCATCTGCTATGCAGTGCAACAGCAGCCGCAAGGTCTGTGCGACGCGCTTTTCAGTGCATTGCCCTTTATCGATCCCGCTGACCAGGTTCTGATTGGGCTGCCGGATACGGTTTGGTTTCCGGCGACTGGCTTTTGTGCGCTCCCGGATGATGAGTTGTCATTCCTGTTATTCCCTGTCGCCCGTCCTGAATTGTTCGATGTCGTGATTACGAACGAGTACGGATCTGTGCAAGAGATCCAGGTGAAGCAGCAGAACTACGGATCGAAGTGGGTATGGGGCGCATTCAAGCTAAGCGGCACAATCTTCGACGAATTGCATCGTCTTTGGATCGATCGCCGCAAACAAGATGAATACATCGGCACGCTCGTGAACGCGTACCTCGCGCGTGGTGGTCGAGCCTTGGGAATCTATGGAGGCGAAGTTTACGTGGATGTCGGCACGCTACACGGTTACCGCGAAGCTGTTCGGGTGTTGTCGTCTGAAATGGTCGGAATGTGACTTCCAACTTAGCGTGCGGCCTCTTACGCGATTCTTTCTGTAACAATTTGATCCTGAGATTGCCGCCAGTTGCGGCACTTGTTCTGCAAGCGGCAGGGTGTGCAGTATGTTGACAGTGCTCAGCGTGGCCTATCCATTCGCGAGAGTGGCTGAGGAGACGGCCGGAGGAGCTGAACAGATCTTACGATTGCTTGACGAGGCCATCGTCGATGCGGGAATGAGGTCGATCGTATTGGCGCCCGCAGGATCTTCTTGTCGGGGAGAGCTCGTTCCGTTCCATTTCGATGCCGAGCAATTCAATGACGATGCGCAGACAAGAGCTCATGGGGAATACGAGCGGCAGCTGCGACAGCTCTTCCAGAAGTTCCCGATTGACGTTGCGCATTTTCATGGCGTCGATTATGCAAATTACGTAGAACCATCGTCCGTACCGAACGTTGTAACCCTTCACTTACCTCCCTCTTGCTACTCTGCGAATTCTTTGGAGCCTCGTAATAACGTTCACTTGGTTTGTGTATCGCATACACAGAGAAAAAGCTTCCCTGCTGTTCCCATCGGTACCGTGATCCGGAATGGTGTGCGACTCAATGAATTTCACCCTCAGACAGAACGCGGTGATTACGTGCTCGCTCTCGGCAGAATATGCCCCGAGAAAGGTTTTCATCTGGCGCTCGATGCTGCTTCCCAAGCGGGAGTGCGATGCCTGTTGGCTGGCTGCACTTATCCTTACCCGTCGCATCTGGCCTACTTCGAACAGGAAATTGTTCCTCGTGTGGGCGGGCCTAATGAATTTGTCGGGCCGGTTGCGGCGAGACAAAAATCAGAATTGTTGGCACGTGCTCGATGCATTTTAGTTCCCAGCCTCATTGATGAGACTAGCTGTATCGTCGCAATGGAGGCGCTCGCCTCGGGAACTCCAGTTGTGGCGTTCGACCGCGGTGCACTCCGAGAAGTAGTCGAAGACGGTAGGACGGGGTTTCTCGTGAGATCGGTAGAGGAGATGTCACGGGCAATAGAAAAGATCGACGAAATTGACCGAACGGAATGCCGAGCTGTTGCTGAAAGCCGTTTCGCGGCGCGATCCATGACCAACCAGTATTTGCAACTATACGAACAGCTTGCTCAACCGACGAACGTTGCGGTTCGTCCGCCAGTTCGCCGACCTGTGGTTAAGCGGCACATTGAGATCGTGGATCGAGTTGAGAACATTCGCTCTCTCGTCCCGCAGTGGAATGAACTCTGGAAAAGATGTCCGAAAGCGACAACGTTCCAACGGCCCCAATGGCTTATGCCCTGGATAGAAACGTTCCGTCCAGAGCATCCATTGATGTTCACGGTATGGGAGAGTGATCGACTGGTCGGCCTAGTTCCCTGCTTGGTTTACCCGGAACGATCTGAGCGCGTACTTGGCTTCATGGGAGGAGGGATTTCCGATTATCTAGACGCCCTCATCGAGTCGCCCAGAAGTGAAGCGATTTCCTCGGTCATTGCGCAACAAATTCACGAGACAGCCGAGCTTTGGGATCGAGCCGACTTCACCGATCTTCCCCGTGACTCTGTGTGGCTCAGACAACCGTGGTCAGCGTGGCGCACGGAAGAGCAAGAGCATGCAGTTTGCCCGACCATCGAGGTTCGACACGGGATTAGTACGCTGCAGGAGTTGATTCCTAAACGTCAAATGCGGAATCTAAGAAATGCAAAGGCGCGAATCGCCAGAGCAGGCGGCGCAGAGATGGGCCTTGCAGATTCCGAATCCCTAGCCGGCATGCTTGATGCTCTATTCGAGCTACATGAAAAACGATGGCTTCTTCATGCGAACAGCCATGGCGTGCTTAAAGATGAACAGGCCCGAGCATTCCATCGTAAAGCCGCCTCGTTGTTACTTAATGCAGGGGTGCTGCGCCTTTACGGACTGCGCGTTGAAGGGCGAACTATTGCAACTTTGTACGCCTTTGCTGAAAGAGATGTTATGTACTGCTACCTTCAGGGCTTCGATCCTGAATTCAACTTCTCCAGTCCGGGAACCATCATTCTCTCGCGTGTAATTGAGGACGCCATTTGCGCCAATGTGCAACGAGTCGATTTTCTGAGAGGCCAAGAAGCTTACAAATACTGCTGGGGTGCCACGGACACTCACACGTACCGGCTCACATTGAGCCAGTCAAAAACGCGCGAGCGTCTTGCGGATCAGGAAAGTGAGGCTGAAGTATTAAACGAAACTTACTCCAATCCATAACAGATTCTGAGTGCGCGCAAGGCGTTGCGCGCAGCAACTAGAGCGTTCTGCTCCTGTCGAGAGTCCGTGGACGGAAAAAAGTTCGCGCTCCCGTTGAAGGAGAGCGCGTCGGCATCTGAAATCCTGGATTCAAGTTGCGAGCGTTCAACCTCGAACAATGCGGCGAGATAAAGCTCGCGCCATTCTTGTACGTGATGCGGCGGTCATCGACAGTGCTCAATTTAATCAGACTGCAAGAGGCATTGTGGTTAGAATCTGGAGGTAACGGCGGGCATCGTTGAGCTCTAACTTCTCGCGATCTGTCGTCGCGGCTCCGTTGCGAATCCCAACAAGGCGTCCCTCAATTGCTCGCTCGGCAACTTGGACGCGATTCGGAAGATGGTCCTCATCATTTTCCAAGATGGCGGCAGCGTAGGCGTTGAACCACTCGTAATTGACAGCTATTCTCACGTCGCCAGCACTCATGACACAGCCTCGCATTAATTACTAATTTTTTTCAGGCCGACGGATGAAAGCAACGGCCTGGCCAGTTAGGGTCTCTTCGGAGTACCGTCGGGCAAATCGCGAATCCGGTAAGTTGCTCTAGTACACATCGGAAATTGGGTCAGCGCCAATACGGTCGTTCGTGTATTTTGAATTGCAACTAACGATTCGCTCTGTTGCACGCGCTACCAAGCGAACAATGGCAGCCAGAGGGGCTGCACAGGCGTCCAAGTTACGATCGAAATCAACTACGTGATGCAAGCGGACGCATACGTCTTCGATATTGATGGCACCCTCCTGGTAACCCGTGACCTGGTGCACTGGAATGCGCTTCGCCGCGCGATGCTAGACGTTTATGGGGTCGATACATCAATCGAAGCTATTCCCTACCACGGAATGACCGACATCCTGATTTTGCGCGCGGCCTTGGTACGCGCTGGCCTATCGTTGTCAGAAATCAATGAACGGCTGTCGGACGCCCTTAAAATCATCCAGACGGACGTAGTCACTAACGGGTCAAGCCTGGTGGCAGAAGCATGTGCGAGCGTTCCCGTCTTGTTACACGAATTGGAAAAACGAGGCAAATTGCTAACCGTTGCGTCCGGAAATCTTGAGAGCGTCGGATGGGAGAAGATCAAAGCGGCAGGCCTACAGGGTTATTTCAAATTCGGCAGCTTCGGCGACATCCTGGATACCCGCGTCGCCATTTTCCAACAAGCTTGCGAGCAGGTTCGTGACAAGTTAGGAAATTTGGCGCGGGTTTGTTTTATCGGAGACACTCCTAATGATGTGTTGGCAGCCCGTGCGATCTCAGCCAATGTGATTGCCGTGAGCACTGGGGGTTACTCTTATGACGAGCTGCTGCTTTCGAGGGCGGATTTGTGCTGCCACAGCTGCGCAGAGCTGCTAGGACAGCTCTCCTGAACGTAGGTTTCCCTACTCTTCTACTTCTCGGTTGTTCCAGCTAAGTACCTCATTTATGTTTGCCGATTCCGAGGCCAAAGTTTGCTCTCCGCTTTCCGACACCAGGTGGGCACGATTGCCCGCGTCCTGCGGCATTCCCGCGGATGCTGGCATTTTCTGATCGCTATCGAATTACTGAGCCTTTTGTCTTTGCCGCTGACTTTGTCGTATCCATGGCCTTTGAAAATCGCAGTGGACTGCGTCCTCGGAGGTCAGCCGCTCCCCTGGTTTTTAAAGGACTTGAGCTTAGGCAGAACGGAAACAGCACTCTTCTGGGTCGTCACTCTTTTGCTGTTGATTGCCATCTCTGTAAATCTGCAGAGCCTGGGTAGCTGGTGGTTGCAGACCTATGCAGGGGAAAAGCTGGTTTGGGATTTTCGAGCCGAGCTGTTAAACCACGTGCAGCGGTTGCCACTCTCATTTCACGACCGCTATGGCGCTGCCGACGCGGTCTATCGCATTCAACATGATGCTTCGGCCATCCAGTACGTCGTCATTCAAGGTCTGGTGCCGCTGGTAACAGCATCATTCACCCTTGTTGGGATGATCCTGGTTATCTTCAAAATTGACCCAGGGCTCGCGATTATTTCGCTGGCGATCAGTCCAATTTTATTTGTTCTCACGATGGTTTCGGGCCGGCTGGTTCGTAAGCGATCGCGCGTGATTAAGGAACTAGATAGCAGCGCCATGTCCGTGATCCAGGAGGTGCTGGGGTGTATTCGCGTGATCAAGGCTTTCGGTCAAGAAGACGAAGAGCATGATCGATTTGTTAGGCGATCCAGCAAACGACTTTCGGGACAAGTCGGACTGGCGGTGTGGCAGGCGGTCTTCAACTTATTTATTGGTTTGACGATTGCTGGGGGTACAGCAGCCGCTCTTTACATCGGAGTAACTCATGTGCGTAGCGGTATTTTGACGGTCGGCTCCCTTCTGGTGGTGATGGCCTACATCGCTCAGATGTACGCTCCGCTCCAACTCCTCAGCACAAAGTTGACCGAGCTGCAGGGATGGAACGCCAGTTTAGAACGTGCTTTTCTTCTACTCGACCAGAGCCCGGAAATCGCTGAGATCACCGATGCTTTAGGAGTGGAGCAAGCGCAAGGTCATGTCGCATTCCGCAACGTGTCATTTAACTATGCTCAGTCTCAACAAGGCCTTAATAACATCTCGTTTGAGGCACCAGCGGGATCAAGAGTCGGCATCGTTGGAACCACGGGAGCTGGCAAGACAACATTACTAAACCTCGTGATGCGTTTCTATGATCCAAGCGCAGGCGAAGTGCTGCTCGATGGCGTGAACTTACGCCGATACAGGATCGCCAACCTACGGCAGCAATTCGCAGTCGTCCTTCAAGAACCCGTTCTGTTTAATGCGAGCATCGCGGAAAACATCGCCTACGGCAAGCGCGACGCGACAGATGCAGAAATCGTCGCGGCGGCGCAGGCAGCATCAGCTCACGATTTCATTATGAGACTTCCGAAGCGATACCACACGGTTGTAGGAGAACGCGGCGCGAGCCTGTCGGGCGGCGAGCGTCAACGTATTTCCCTAGCACGGGCGTTCTTGAGAGATAGCCCAATTCTTATTCTCGATGAACCCACGAGCTCGGTGGATCTTCAGACTGAGGAATCCATTTTGAGAGCGACTGAGCGTCTAATGGAAGGACGTACGACGTTCATGATTGCTCATCGACTCCAGACGCTGAGGAACTGCAATCTCGTCCTGGTTTTGGAGGGGGGACGATTGAAAGAGGTTAAGAATTCCGGACAAGACTTAGCCCGGCACCAAGTAGTTTGATTGACTCGCAACGAGTCAGAGATCCGGTCGTCCCATCGAAAGATACTCGAATCCAGCTTCACGAATGGCTTGCGGATCCAAAAGGTTTCTTCCATCGATCACAAGAGGCAACTCCATTCGATCACGTATTGTCGACCATGGAAGATCGCGGAATTCTGGCCATTCGGTGAGGACGAGAAGAGCATGTGCAGTATTTGCAGCTTCGAGGGCAGATTCACAGAACATTAACTTACCGCTGTCCTTCAAGAGCGCATTCTCGAGCAAAGGCAACGCCTTGGGATCGAAAACGCGCAGAGTACTTCCTTCTTTCAGTAATTCCTCGACAATTCGCATACTGGGGGATTCTCTCGTGTCATCCGTTCCGGGTTTAAATGCCAAACCAAGAACGGCGATGGTCTTATCGTGCAAAACCCACAAAGCTCCTCGAACCTTCTTCATGAATACTTCGGTTCGGTGGATGTTGATTGCTTCGACCTGCTTCAGGAGAGAGAAATCCGCACCGTGTTCTTCGGCAAGGTAGATGAAGGCGCGCAAGTCTTTCGGGAAGCAGTAACCACCAAACCCAATTCCCGCTTGCAAAAAATCGGGGCCGATCCTGTGGTCCATCCCGATTCCCTTCGCAACCTCCGTGACATCAGCACCCACCAACTCGCATAAATCAGCGACCATTTTGATGAAAGAGATCTTCATGGACAGGAAGGAGTTCGCAGCATGTTTGATAATCTCGGCGGTCGAGAGACCAGTGATCAGTATGGGCGCCTCGAATGGGCGGTATAACTCCTCAATGATCTGACGAGCTCTGTCATTTTGGACCCCGCACACGATTCTTTCCGGATGGAACACGTTCTTGAGGGCTACGCCTTCCTGCAGGAATTCTGGGTTGGACGCAACATCGAAGTCCGGAACTTCTCGTTCTGAATTCCTCGCATAGCGACGGATGGTTCGCTTAATCCACTGGGCGGTGATCGCAGGAACAGTGCTCTTTTCAATGATGAGTTTATAACCGTTCAGCTGATTTGCAATCGTGCGAGCAGCCGCCTCGACCTGGGACAGATCTGCCTCCCCGGAGCTCTTCTGCGGTGTGCCCACACACAGAAACAGTATCGTCGCTTCACGAATAGCCCCTTCCAAGTCGTGTACCGGTTGGAAGTTGGCTCCTAAATGCTCATGAAGCAGCTGCTCAAGGCCGGGCTCATAAAACGGAACTGTCCCTGCTTGGAGCTTATCGATCAGTGGCGCAAATGAATCCGTTCCAAGAACGTCCCACCCCAGGGATGCAAGACCCAGGGCGGTGGGCAATCCAACGTGTCCCATTCCGAGCACGGCGATTTTCACATCTTTCTTTTGGATCTTTTCGAATAGTTGAGGGTCAAGAGTAAAGCCAGTTTCGAGTCGCTCGGCTTCATTGAGCGGATGTGTTCCGACAGCCAAGGGTACCTCCGGGCGAGAAACTTGGGATGCAACACTCGAAAGACATGTTGCCGACCTACTTAGGTTGAGCAATAAACCACGCGAGGGCATCCGATGTGGAGCGTGCCTCATCGAACGATCTCAAGTTGGTTTCTATGTCGCTGCATTCCTCCTCACAGATCGACGCTGAAGCATTGTCCCGCCGGGTACATGAACTGGGAGATTGGTTCCACAATTTGAATTTGCACGGCGTACCAACCGCTCCGAATCATTTTTTAGGCGACTTCCCAAATATCAAATGGAACAAGATTGCCGGAGAGATACCGCAAGAGCTTGCGGGCGCAACCGTGCTGGATATCGGCTGCAACGCGGGCTTTTATTCTATACAAATGAAGCGGCGTGGGGCTGGTCGCGTTTTAGGGATTGATATCGACGATCGATACCTCAATCAAGCTCGGTTCGCCGCGAACACGCTGCAGCTGGACATCGAGTTTGAAAAACGATCGGTTTACGACGTTGAAAGCATTCAAGGACAATTTGATTATGTCTTTTTGATGGGAGTGTTTTATCACCTACGCTATCCGTTGTACGCACTGGACCAAGTAATAAAGAAAGTCGCGGGAAAACTGATCTTCCAGACTATGCTCCGCGGCTCTCGTGTCGCACGAGAGTGGGAGCCGGACTATTCGTTCTGGAATGAAGATGTTTTTCTTGAGCAAGATTTCCCTTCCATGTACTTCATCGAACATAAATATTCGGGAGACCAGACGAACTGGTGGATTCCAAACCGTGGCGGAATGGAAGGAATGCTACGCAGCGGGGGGCTGCGCGTTTTATCGCATCCCGAAGAAGAGACCTGGATCTGCGAACCAGGTGACGTCAAACGCGGTAGCGAGTATGTCGTCGATCTCGAGTTGAGAGGCGCTCTTTAGTCCGAAGGAGTCGGAACGAATGGTTGAAGCCGTAATGCTCTGGAACGAGCCGAACAATCTTTCGCATTGGGATTTTCATTTAGACGCGCAATGGGACAAATTTGCGGAGATGGTGATTTCGGCCGCTAGCACGATTCGCTCTCGCAACCCATCTCTCAAGATTGTACTGGGCGGCATCTCGCCAATCGATCCCAAGTTCATCCAGTTGATGGACGTTCACGGCGTGCTCGATAAGATCGACGTTGTAGCTGTGCATGGGTTTCCTCTGGATTGGAATCACTGGAAACTTGATGACTGGCCCAAAAAGATTGAGGAAATTAGAGCAGTCACCGATAAGCCAATCTGGGTATCCGAAGCGGGCGTTTCGACTTTTGGCGCCGACGAAGTTCAAGTGTTCGGAATCCAGCGCACCGCGAAGCTGCTGCTGCCGCTCGTCGATCGGGTGCACTGGTACAGTCTGTTCGACCTTCCAGCAACTTGGACAGCCACCACGCGACACAAAGAAGCGGAAGGAAGCTCGTACTACCGACACTACTACATGGGCCTCATTCGCGAGGATGGCTCTGCCAAACCTGCTCTCCAACATTTTCCCGATGGACTTGGGATTTGCCAGTGGTTTCATTTTGAGGATCATCGACTCGAGTCGGGAGTGGGGTGGCTGCGAAAGTTAGGCGTGCGTCATTTGCGCACCGGACTCAGTTGGGCCGATTCATTTCGGCCGGGAGCACAAAATTGGTTTGATCGGCAGATGAAAGAGCTCGATGAGTTCGACGTGACACTGACGCTTTGTTTCACTCCTGAGCATTTAGGAGAGGCACAGCATCACACGAGCCCGCCACGAAAGCCTGCTGACTTCAGCAGTTTTGTAGATTGGGCAGTTCGCACTTACGCGCCATCGGGTGTTCGTCACACAAAAACTTCTGAGCAGCCATCAAGAGCTGAGTCTTTACGAATCGCGTGAAGAGACCCATCGTACTTTCTACCTGCTACTCGGAGAATCTCTTCCATACATCCACCCTATTGAGACGAGCATCATAGGCGCAGTCTTCGAAGCGCGATGGTGACCTCTTCGGAACAACTGCATGACTAACAGGCGAATCCTCGTGACGGGCGGAGCCGGTTTTGTTGGCTCCCACACTGCTGATGCTTTACTGGCGCTCGGCCATGAAGTGCGCGTGTTCGATAACATCAGTTCGCAAGTGCATCCGCATGGGCGTCCCAGCTACCTTTCAGTCGACGTCGAGTTCGTGCAAGGCGACATAAGAAATCTGAGCGCAGTTTCGTCTGCTCTCGACGGCATCGATGCCGTATACCATCTTGCCGCAATGGTGGGAGTCGGACAATCGATGTATGAGATTGCTGACTATACAGCAACGAATATCCTGGGTACCGCAAATCTCCTGCAATCTATCCTCGATCAAGGCTGCAAGGTAGAAAAACTGATCGTAGCGTCTTCCATGTCTATTTACGGGGAGGGACGGTATTCATGTCCCAATTGCGGTCCAACAGCACCTCGTGTGCGAGATCTTGATCAGTTAAAAGAGAGTCGGTGGGAGCTCAATTGCGCGAATTGTGGCTCCAATCTTCTGCCACTGCCGACGGATGAAAGCAAGCCGCTTGAATGTTCGTCTATCTATGCCCTCTCCAAAAAAGCTCAAGAAGAGATGGCATTGGTATTCGGAGCTACCTATGGCGTTCCAACAGTTGCGCTCCGCTACTTCAACATCTATGGACCTCGACAAGCGCTCTCGAATCCCTACACCGGCGTTGCCGCGATCTTTGCGTCGCGACTGATGAATGGAAATCCACCGATCATTTTCGAGGATGGTCGTCAGATGCGCGATTTTGTAAACATTCGTGACATTGTTCAAGCCAACATCCTGGCGTTGGAGTCGTCCGCCGCAAATGGAATGGCCTTGAATGTCGGGTCCGGGTCGCCTGTTTCTGTACTGCAGGTGGCCACCGGGATTGCCGAGATGCTCGGTGTTCAGATTCCTTTTCATGTTTCCGGGCGATATCGCGCAGGAGACATACGGCACTGTTTCGCGGATATTAGCCACACTTCGCAGGTACTGGGCTACTCGCCGGCTGTTTCCTTTCATGACGGCACATCCGAACTGGTCGAATGGCTGAAATCACAGCAGGCACATGATCGAACTGAGGAAGCACTTGGGCATTTGTCAGCACATGGCCTGGTTGCATAAGTCATGTGGAGTGGGAATCAATACGGGCGTTGAACAATGAGATCAACCACAAGTCGTGCAGTTTTGATTTTCGGTGGCGCTGGTTTCATCGGATCCAATTGGGCGAACTACCTTTTAACTGAGACCAACGCAAAGGTACACATTTTCGACAATCTGTCTCGTCCCCGCGTCAGTAGCAACGTGCAGTGGTTACGAAAGGTAGCTAAGCCGGGCCGATTAATGATTACGATAGCAGACGTCCGCGACAGAAAGTCGGTAACACAGGCGGTCCAAAAGGCTGATGAGATTTATCACTTCGGCGCGCAAGTCGCGGTCACAACTTCTTTAGAGGATCCGCGGAGCGATTTCGAAGTGAATGCCGGAGGAACCTTGAATATTTTGGAAGCTGCCCGAGAAAGTGGCAATCGCCCTTTTCTACTATTCACTTCAACCAACAAGGTTTATGGACACCTTTCAAATGGGAACGGCGCAAGCCTGAAAGCTTCAGGTGTCACCGAAGATCAACCGCTGGACTTCTATTCACCTTACGGGTGTTCGAAAGGTGCTGCAGACCAGTATGTCCGGGACTACGCACGAATCTACGAGATTCCTACCGTTGTTTTCCGGATGTCGTGTATTGCGGGGCCTCGTCAGTTCGGCAACGAAGACCAGGGCTGGGTTGCACACTTCCTCTATTCCGCGCTTGCGAACAAGACGATTTCGATCTACGGCGATGGCCGCCAGGTTCGAGATGTACTTGCTGTACAGGATTTGTTACACGCTTTCGATTCAGTTCGACGCGCGCGTTGTGTGACGGCTGGCAATGTTTACAACGTCGGCGGTGGCATGCGCAATGCAGTCTCGCTACTGCAGGTTATCAACGCGATTGAGCAAGTCTTGCAAAAACCAGTTCGCTATCATTTTCATTCGGCGAGACCTGGCGACCAGCCGATCTATGTCTCCGACACTTCAAAGCTCAAATCCCATGTCCAATGGGAACCGCGGTTGAGCGTACCCGAGATCATTGATGACATTCGTTTCTTCTGGAAACAGAATCAATCCTTGTTCGAGTCTGAGGTTATTTCTCTAAGACCCGCAGTGAATTTCATAGAAGCATTACCCGAGGTGGCCTCGTGAAATATGCGTTGGTGAATCCAGCCTGGGAATTTCACGGGTCAACATATTTCGGATGCCAGGAATCCCACTATCCGCTTGAGTTGCTATTTGCGTTCGACAAAGTACGTGAGGCAGGACACGAGCCGTTGCTGATCGACGCTCATTCGGATCACTTGCAATTAGACGAAGTAAAGCAAACAGTAGCAGCCTTTGCGCCAGACTTCCTCGTCATTCCGACCGCACCTAGTTACTTATTCTGGCGTTGTCCCCCACCGGAGATGAAGGTTCCACAAACATGGTTCGCTGCACTGAATGCAGGCATCAAGGTCGCAATCGGCCCGCATCCGTCCGCGACGCCGCGGGCCACCCTTCGAAAACTGCAATGCGATGTCGCATTACGCGGTGAACCAGATGAGATTATTCCTCTTCTGGCATCCGCTTCCTGGCAAGACTTGGAAGGGTGCTGCTGGAGAAAAGAAGGAACTCTGCAGGTTTCGCCCACGTTGGGCGTTACCAACATGGCGAATCTTAAAGCCCTGGATTTTCAGAATTACAACGTGGAAGGGCATACGCATCGTCACCACGTGTTTGAAGGACACGGACGCGGAGCAGAATTAGAGTTCGCGCGTGGATGCCCATGGGCTTGTTCCTTCTGCAACAAAACACTCTTCCGAAATAAATATCGAGAGCGTGATGTTGCGGCTGTTCTTGAAGAAGTCGACCGGCTTATCTCCAGAGGCGTTGATTATATTTACTTCATCGACGAGATTTTCGGGGTGGGAAAAAATGTGCATCGCCTGCTTGAGGGGTTGGCTGAACGGAAGATTACGATCGGCTTACAGACACGGATCGACCTCTGGAATGAAGAGTCACTGGATCTGCTGGGAAGGGCGCACTGCGTATCGATGGAAGTCGGTATCGAATCGATCACTGAAGAGGGTCGAAGCGAACTCAATAAAGGATGCAAGCTGGATACAGAACGTATCGGTGACCTGTTAATCCATGCGCGCAAGCGCGTGCCTTGGGTGCAAGCAAACTTAATCCTCACAGAACACGATGATCGCCACGACATACGACAATGGCAGGAACGTCTTAAGGCGCATGGAGTATGGGTGAGCGATCCTGTCCCAATGTTCCCCTTCCCGGGCACTCCTGACTACCTAAAGCGATTTGGACCTCCCGATGATCTGGCTTGGGAACGCGCACATCATTACTACACAACCACGTTTCACAACAAAGGGTACAGCGACATCCAGGACCAGAATCCTTCCGAGCTCGAGGACCTGGAATGCACGTTCTAGTGACGACCGACACTGTCGGGGGCGTGTGGACCTACACGCGTGAACTTGTCACCGGACTGATAGCACAAGGTGACAGGGTCACGCTGATCAGCTTCGGCGGCAAACCGACACATGAACAATGCGTTTGGATGGACACGCTGTCAGCCTTGACTTTCATTGACACGGATTACCCACTGGAGTGGATGGATGATTCTGAAGACGGGATCGCTGAGTCTACGATCTTCCTGCGGCGCGTGATTGCTCAGACAAAGCCCGACCTTTTGCATTTCAGCCAGTATTGTTACGGATCACTGTCAACCACCACACCGAAGGTCGTTGTGGCGCACAGTGATGTGGTGAGCTGGTGGAAGACCGTACACGAATCCCCTCCGCCCGACTCGAGTTGGTTTCGCTGGTATCGCAAGGTCGTTAAGTGCGGACTGGAACAAGCTGATGTAGTGGTTGCTCCCTCGAAGTGGATGTTGACAACCCTCCTCGGTGAGTATGGCCCTGTGCGCGACGCGCGAGTGATCCACAATGGCCGAACCGCGGCCTTGTTTAATCCTTTCGGTGAGAAGGAAGACATGGTGGTGTCGGCCGGTCGGATTTGGGACAAAGGAAAGAATGTCAGTCTGCTGACATCCCATGAACAGATGGTTCCCATCTGTATCGCAGGTGCGACGGCAAGAAACGCCGACGATCCACACAAGCCTGACGAGTTACAGAACAACGGCAGGATAACGTCGCTCGGCACTCTGTGCGAGAGAGAGCTCTCGACTTTGCTGTCTAAAAGTTCGATCTACGCGGCGACATCGAAGTACGAGCCGTTCGGATTGGCGCCGCTCGAAGCCGCCTTATCCGGATGCGCGCTCGTGATGAACGACATTCCCGTGTTCCGCGAATTATGGCAGAACCATGCCGTTTTCTTTCGACGCGACGATGCAGCTGATCTAGCGCGCTCGATTGCCTTGCTTAGCGGTAGCCCCGTTCTTCGCGATGTTTACGCAAAGCGTGCTTACGACCACGCAATGAAACATTTCACAACTGCTCGCATGATCGAGGACTACAGTTCTCTATTTCGAGAACTTCTGGTAGGAGCTGCCGCGTGAACAGCTCCCTCAATCTTCGATTCTTCGCACATTCCTGGCGTTCCGACTGGAACCACGGCAATGCTCATTTTTTGCGCGGGCTCGTGACTGAACTCGGCACACTCGGACACAAGGTGACATGCTACGAGCCTGAAGCATCGTGGTCGTACGTGAACCTGTTACAGGAACCGAACGGCAGAGAATCCGTCCGCCAGTTCGAAACTGCTTTTCCGCAGATGCAAGTAGTGACATACGATTCGACTGATGTTCGTGAGCTTGCTCATCGTGAATTGCGTGGAGCGGACGTTGTGGTGGTTCACGAGTGGACGGCACCAGAAGTGATCCACACGCTTCAGGATCTGAAGCAGACACTGGGGTACCGCCTTCTATTACATGACACGCATCATCGGGCTTATACGGCGCCGAAATCGATTGGCGTTTTTCGTGTTCAACAATTCGATGGGGTGCTGGCATTTGGGGAAGTTCTCCGACAAATCTACCTGCACAAGTTCGGGGCCACACAAGCTTGGACGTTTCACGAGGCCGCTGACACAAGACGCTTTTGTCCGAAGAATACAGACCAGCCGCACGAATTATTCTGGGTAGGAAATTGGGGCGATGATGAACGCACCCACGAATTGCAGGAGTTCCTGATTCAGCCTTTGAGTCAACTCACCTCTACACGCGCAGTATACGGCGTACGGTATCCCTCGTCGGCTCGCGAGCAATTGAAGGATGCGGGTATCGAGTATCGAGGTTACCTCCCGAACCTTGAAGCGCCGAACGTGTACTCTCGCAGCGCTCTGACGCTGCACATTCCGCGCCGAAGTTATGCAAACGGACTCAGCGGCGTTCCCACCATCCGAATGTTCGAGGTCCTGGCGTCAGGCACTCCTCTGATCTGTTCGCCCTGGTCCGATGCCGAAGGCTTGTTTCGCACTGAGGATTACCTGACCGTGAGCGATGGCAAAGCGATGCTGGCCGAGATCTGCCACTTGTTGCAGGACTCGGTGGCGCGAGCGCAGCTTGCCAGCAATGGAATCGAGACTATCCGTCAACGGCACACATGCGCACATCGAGCAAAACAGTTTGAAGAGATTTGCGAGGAGCTCGGCCGATGAAGATATTCGTGTTCGGATCCAGCCTTACGTCAACGTATTGGAATGGAGCGGCCACTTACTACCGCGGGATCTATAAGAACCTGAATGGACTCGGGCATGAAGTGGTGTTTGCAGAACCAGATATCTACGATCGTCAAAAGCATCGTGACCTCCAGCTGGTTCCGTATGCGAATGTGCGTGTCTATCAAACGCCTGCAGATCTACCTTCGCTTATTGAGGAAGCCTCGAATTACGATCTCGTGATTAAGCACAGCGGCGTCGGGGCCGATGATGAGTGGCTGGAGGAAAACGTCCTGTCCTGCCAGCGCAAGGGAGCCCGTGTCGTTTTCTGGGATGTCGATGCACCTGCAACTCTTGCCCGCGTGGAGGCGCAGGAAGCCGATCCATTTAGAGCTCTAATTCCACGGTACGACTTGATTTTCACGTACGGTGGGGGAACGTTCATCGTAGAACATTACAAACGGCTAGGCGCAAGGGCTTGCATTCCGATTTATAACGCCCTCGATCCCGATGTGCACTGTGTCGTTGATATCGATCCCGCATTGCGTTGCGATTTGGCCTTCGTTGGCAATCGACTACCCGACCGCGAACGTCGCGTTGAACAATTCTTTTTGAAAGCCGCGGACATGGCGCCCGAATTTAGCTTTGTACTCGGGGGGGAAGGTTGGGGTGGAAAGCGATTGCCAAGTAATGTTCGATGGATCGGTCACGTTCCAAGCGACAGTCACAACCGAGTGAACTGTTCGGCGCGAATGGTGTTGAACATCAATCGCGACTCGATGGCACATGTCGGATTTTCTCCGCCAACCCGAATATTTGAGGCGGCTGGCGCGGGTGCATGTCTCATCACCGATTCGTGGGAAGGGATCGAAACGTTTTTCGCTCCGGGCCGGGAAATCTTGCCAGCATCATCTGCAGAAGAAATCGTGCAATATCTCCGCCGATGCGATTCTGCAAAAGCCAGCGAGATTGGAAAAGCTATGCGCCTGCGCGCGCTCCGGTTACATACGTACGAACTGCGGGCGGCACAGGTCCAGGCAGCACTGAATGCCCACGCAACAGAGACTGCGTCGCAGCCGCAGCAAGCCGTCGCGTGATAAAGGATTAGATACGAAGAAGAAGGAGGTCCGATAGTGCGGATTGTCGTTTTTGGACTGGCGGTGTCGTCTTCCTGGGGAAATGGCCACGCGACTACGTTTCGTGCGCTATTGAAAGCGCTGCATCAGCGCGGACACCGAATCGTTTTTTACGAGAAAAACGAAGAGTGGTACGAGTCGAATCGTGATCTCCCCGATCCGACATTCTGCGACTTACGAATCTTTGAGAGTTGGGATGACGAATTATCAAAGATTCGCGCAGAACTTAACGCTTGTGATGTTGCGATTGTAGGGTCGTATTTTCCATTTGGTACTCGCGCTCTCGACGAGGTTCTGGCTTCTAAAGCAACGGTCAAAGCCTTCTACGATATCGATACGCCAATCACCCATGCGAAATTGAAGAATGGTGGGCCATCGTACCTGGAAAAACGGCAGCTCCCCGGTCTGGATCTCTATCTGAGTTTTACGGGAGGTTCCATTCTGCAGGATCTCGAGACCAGGTTTGGGGTCAAACGCGCGCGCCCGCTGTATTGCTCATTTGATCCCAAAGATCACTTTCGACGTCCTCAAAATCCCCGTTTTCGTTGCGATCTCAGCTACATGGGCACGCACGCGAGCGATCGTCAGAAAAAAGTGCACGATTTTTTTCTCAGCCCGGCTCAGCAGATTCCCGACGCCACCTTTCTTCTGGCGGGAGCGCAGTATCCAGAGGACATGAAGTTGCCTGGCAACGTTAAGCATCTCATGCACGTTTCACCGCCCCAGCACTCCGAATTTTATTCGGCTTCACGTTTTACGTTGAACTTGACTCGGCAAGATATGGTGGAAGCGGGATACTCTCCATCTGTTCGATTATTTGAAGCCGCCGCCTGCGGAGCTGCCATCATCACTGATGATTGGCCAGGGTTGGAATCGTTCTTCGAGATCGGCGATCAGATCCTCATCGCGCAAGAGACCGCCCAGATCGTTCACTATCTCCGCGACCTGGATGATCAACAACTCCAAAAGATGGGCACGAAGGCGCGTGACCGGGTCCTGGAAGAGCACAGTTCTGCCGAGCGGGCACGGCAATTAGAAGAGCTCATCGAGGAAGCTGTTGGACGCCCTCTTGAGAATCGACCTTTCGCCGCGATGGGCTTGTGACGAAACCCACTTCTTCGACTAATCGGTTCCTGTAGAAGTTAGCTGCCTTTGCAAAGCGGATTTGCTCAACAGGATCCTGAAGAGCCGCAGCTGCCATTCGGCAGTAGCCCACCCTGAATGCACAATAAGCGACAAGGAAGGAGTGCAGTCTCGCCGCGTCCGTGCGGCCTCCGTTTCGTCGGAACTGCTCCAGGAAGATACCGGCGCTTTTTTCATCGAGATTCCATTCCACAATTGTGCCGGCCAGGTCCCATGCGATGTCTGTTGGCCCAGGATAAAAGTGATCGTCACCGTGCGTACCAGCATCGGTCTTGATGAAGCGGCCAACGCCATCACGTAACCATTCCCATGGCTGCATCTTGCCATCGGTGATCACTGGCTGATCACTATCTAGATCGTTCACTGACAGCTCGAGCTCGATACCCAACTCCTCACGCACGTTGTGTCGCGTCATTTCGGCGAGCAATGTGGCGCTCTGTGTAGGCGCCGCGAACGAGCACGAACGAAAAGCACAATATTTCGCGAGTTGTTGCAGACAATCCGAATTCAGATCAGCGGCTGAGAGAGGCGAACCTACAATCCTTTCGTACGTCGACACTCCATCGCAATTGTCGAGTAGCGGCACTCCGAAGCCATTGTCGTGAATCAGACGATTGCGCTGCAGCACTGCGCGACCGTAGCGGCCCAAGCCGTCAAATTTCAGGAATTCCCGACCATCGTGGCAAAGAAACTTGGTACGTTCCATGTTCAGCCACGAGGCCGGCCATTCGGTGCTTGCGGGCAGTAGACGAGAGCGCCATTTTCCTTCTCCGATGAACTCAGCATTGGGCGGACATTGGAAGAAATCTGGGGCCTTCTGCCATCCGAAACGGTGCCAGCGCACCGCAGCATCTCGTGCGCATAATGTCGTGGGGTCAGCCACTCTAGTGCCCACGAATGTAATTCGATCAGGAGAAGCGCCCAGTCCCGTTAGTGCGTCGCCCACCGAAAGAAAAGAAGAGCCGCTCAGACCGGGACCTTCATCCACCACGAGAAAGTGGGCTTCGGCTCCGGTTTGCGAAATCACCCATTTACTTTCCGAATCACTCAGTTTCACTGTGCGGTCATATGGGTCTCCTATTGGACGGACAGTGATCCTTTCGGCCTTCTGTCCACGCGCTGTGAGAACCGCACTAGTAATGGCGCTCAGAATGACGCCAACGCTGCGAATGCCCACAATCGCAAAAGTTTTTGCGCTCGGATAAGTGCATTGGGCGAATGAGTCTGGATGAAGCCCATAATACGAAAACCCTTCCGGTCGAGAGACCGCAATCTCTGAAACCGTTGGCACTTGATGCCGGAGTATTGCGTTTGCGTCTGCCAGCACTTTGCGCGAACCAGGTTGAACATGTAAAGCAGCGAGCCTATCAGTGACTTTCTCTGCTTCGTATGCAGCATTGTCGGAAATATCTGCCAGGCCGCACTCAACATCGGCCGCCCGCAACAAAGCTTCCAGAGCAGATTCAGAACTCGAATCCGCGTGCCGCACTAGTTCTTGTATCCTGTTCCATTCGGATCGGAGGTTCAGCAGTTCTTTGGAGTCGCGGAATACGAGGAAATTAGCCGCAGCTCTCTTCATGAGTTACCGTTGCGGTTCAATGAAGTGCCCTACAGCGGAGTTGTAGGATGATGCATCATTTTGCTGAAACTCTGATGGCCTATGCTCGCTTTGCCTGGCACTCTCATGAACGAATTGATCACTTTCATCCTCACGCCCCGCGCCCCAAGCTACGCCTAGGGAGTGAAGTATGAGCGCATCCGATTGCGTCAAATACCGCGGATCGACAGCAATCAGGAACGCATAGTGCACTCTGTGATAATTGAAAAGACGACGCAGGTGCCTGCAAACTTTCTGCTCGCTCCAGCAGAGTACTCTGATCCACCAATACTTCATTTCTGCACCATCACGATTCGACCCCATGAGGGTACTTTGAATTCAAAAGAGAAAACCCCTCCTCTCAGTAAAGCGCAAAACACAAGCGTGGAAAATCAGGTGGTCTGCTTAGCTTCTCAGCACTTGTAAGGTAGACGGGCTATCGCGTGAACCGATTCATCACTCACAAGTTGGCAACCTGCCATGCAGCAGCTACATCCGAGTAGTCTTCCATCAAAGTAGGTGGATGTGCCTGGTGTCTGCTGATGTCCAGCCGTCGGCGATAATGAGGATAAAGAATGTGATCAGGGGAATACTTTTCGATATCGATGGAACACTGATCGACTCAGTGGATCTCCATGCGGAGTGCTGGCAAGCGGCGTTCAAGCACTTCGGATATGAGATCCCGTTTTCCGCCATCCGATCGCAAATTGGAAAGGGCGGAGATCAATTGATGCCAGTGTTTCTGCCAAAAGAAGATCTAAAGAGCAAAGGCGAGGACATACAAAAGTATCGCAAGGCTCTCTACCTTCGAGAATATTTGCCAAAAGTGAAACCGTTCCCGGAGGTACCACAACTTTTCAAAGTCATTCGCGACCACGGTCAACAGATGGCGCTTGCCTCCTCAGCCTCCGATGAGGAACTCGAAATGTACAAGCGCCTTATCCCGATGGAAGACTACGTCCGTGCCGCGACAACCGCCGATGACGCCGATAAATCGAAGCCCCATCCCGATATTTTTGAAGCTGCGATCAAGAAGCTGGGACTACCTCCCAACGAGTTGATTGTTGTTGGCGACTCTCCCTATGACGCTATCGCAGCCCGTAAGGCAAATGTCGAGACGGTCGGAGTTCTTTGTGGAGGATTCCCTGAAAAAGTTCTTGAAGAAGCTGGCTGCATCGCGATCTACCAGGATCCGAGTGACCTCCGCAAGAACTACGAGCAAAGCCCATTGGCTGGTTTTCCCAAGTCGGCCTGAAGATGAACGAGTTCCAAATGTTGAAAACTGCCCCTTCGTAGTCAAACCTGCAATCTGAAATCGGCGGTCGCACAGCGGGATCTCGCCAGATTTCTACCCCGCATAACTAACACTTCGCTCATTGGCTACATCTGAACGACAATTCCTCTTCTTTTCCGGAGTTGCTCATGCCGTCCAGGTCCGACCTCATAAATTTCCTCAATCAGAAAGCTACGAGGCTGCGAATCGAATCGATTCGCGCCACTACTGCCGCAGGAAGCGGACATCCAACCAGTTGCGTCTCGGCAGCGGAAATCATGTCAGTCTTATTTTTCTCCGTGATGCGATATGATCCGCGCAATCCCAAACAGGCGGGCAGCGATGTCTTCATATTGTCAAAGGGACACGCCGCACCCATTCTTTATGCTGCTTGGGCAGAGGCGGGTGCGATACCCCGATCAGAGCTGCTGACATTGCGTAAGTTCGATTCTGACCTAGAAGGGCATCCGACTCCACGACTGCCATTCGTCGATGTTGCGACCGGCTCCTTAGGACAAGGATTATCAGCAGGGGTCGGCATGGCGATTAATGCCAAGTACCTGGACAAAAGCGATCAGCGAATTTACGTGTTGATGGGTGACGGGGAGAGTGCAGAAGGAGCTGTTTGGGAGGCTGCGGAAATCGCGCGCCGCTACGAACTACGTCCCCTTTGCGCGACCATCGACATCAACGGACTGGGTCAGAGCCAGCCGACCATGTCCGACCACAAAATGTCCATCTATGAAGCGCAGTGGAAAGGATTCGGATGGAATGTAATTCCAGTCGATGGACACGATGTGAGTCAGCTGCTGGACGCTTACCAAAGCGCGTCGGAATCCGACCGTCCAACAATCGTGCTAGCACGAACAGTCAAGGGCAAAGGGATTCCTACTGAAGCAGGCCGGGAAGGTTTTCATGGAAAACCGCTCAGTGAAAAAGACGCACAGGCAACCATCGCTGAATTGGAAAAGACACTCACTGATACGACCTACGCATGGACACCGCATCCGGTTCCTCCGAGGGAAGCTCAGCATACCGGCGGTCTTGGAGTTTTTCCGGACCCGCCATATCGGAAAGGTGAACAAAAGATGTCTACCCGCAAAGCGTTCGGCGAAGCTTTGGCAGCATTAGGAAAGGTTTCGCCAGAGGTCGTAGTGCTCGATGGTGACGTGAAAAATTCCACCTACACCGAGATCTTCGAGAAAGCGTGTCCAGGACGCTTTTTTCAGATGTACATCGCCGAGCAGAACATGATCGGAGCTGCGATGGGATTCGCTGCGAGAGGCAAGGTCCCGTATGCCGCCACTTTTGCTTGCTTTGTGAACCGCGCGGCTGATTTTCTACGCATGGCCGCTGTCGGCCACACCAACATCAAGGTCGTGGGTACGCACGCTGGTGTTTCGATTGGTGAAGATGGCCCGTCTCAAATGGGCCTTGAGGATCTTGCCATGACATGCGCCCAACCAGACTTCACAGTCCTCTATCCTTGCGATGGTGTCAGCGCGTGGCAGGCTACGCGCCTGCTGAAGGAAGTAAATGGCCCCGCTTACCTTCGCGCATCGCGTCCTGATACGCAGGTGTTGTATCCAGCAAACGAAAGATTCGAAGTTGGTCATCTGAAGATGCTGCGATCAAGTGACAATGACCAGGTCACAGTGGTCGCAGCAGGCATCACTGTTTTTGAAGCATTGTCGGCTTATGATCAACTTGCGAAGGAAAAGATTTCGATCAGGGTAATCGATCTATTCTCAATTCAGCCCATTGATAGCGCCGCACTCACACAAGCGGCTCAGGCTACACACGGCCGCGTAATCACAGTGGAAGATCACTATGCTCACGGCGGCCTCGGGGATGCGGTTGCGTCCGCTCTTTCGGAATTGCGAGTCAACCTGCGCAAACTGGCGGTGCGCGAGATTCCTCACAGTGGAACACCGCAAGAATTGATTGAGCATTATGGGATTTCAGCAAGCCACATTGTGAGCGCAGTGAAGACGCTTCTCGCGCAAGACGGAGAGCTGCTCCTGAAATCCGCGTAATTCAATTCGTTCGCAAGTGCTTCTTTGGATTTTGCGAATGGATCAGGCGGCGCGTTTCATGTTATCTGGTCGCGCAAGGGTGTCAAAGTTTGCCGCCAGCTTATCCAGAGCCCCGGTCACTGCGCTTCCGTGCATTGGCAATCCATGGCCCGCTGCAACTGTTGCGGGCTTCAGGGCGGCCAGGCGTTCCACGGACAATCGCGCAGCACGCCAATCGCTGGTGTAATAAGCTGGCGGTCCATGCAGCTCACCTTTTTGTGTTGCGACAGCGAGCGCTGATTCCGCTTTTGTTGTGCAGAAAGCATCTCCGACGATCAGTGTTCGATCCGACTCTCTAAAAAAGGAAACGTGTCCTTCGGTGTGTCCGGGTGTGTGAATCCACCGCCAATCGCTGAGCACAGGAAGGCTTCCATCTGCTGCATACGTTTGGAGTGGTCGCCCGACATCGATGGGTCCACGTGGATAGAAGGGCGCCAGCAACGACATGAAACCTCCGCCAGCACTGGCACGAGGCTTCGGATAGGATTTCTGTCCTTGCAGATACGGCACTTCGAGCTCGTGCACATAAATCGGAACTTCCCATTCGTCTGCCAACTCCTTTAAAGAGCCAACATGGTCGAAGTGACCATGCGTTAAAAGGATGGCTGATGGCCGCTGATCGCCGAATTGGTTCTGGGCCCAGCGACGTATCCGACCGGCCGACAGATACAGTCCAGCATCAACCAGCACCCACTCCGACTGACTCGCGATTGCGTAAACATTGACCATCACAATTCGCAATCCCGAAACTCCGGGAGCAACTTGCTCCATTGGAACGATGTCTTGATCGGTAATAGAGATTCCACGGGGCATCATCAACCTCGATTCGAAAGTTTCGGTGAGCGAAATGCTTGCGACAACGGGACACGCAACTCGCTAGTCGGAGCGCCTCCGGTCGGCTGCTGCTTAGGAGGAGGTGAGTTGTGGCGCGTCCACATCGCAATTCCAATCAAGGCAATAACGGCGACTACAGCCACCGCAACCCAGATCCATCCTGCAAATCTGTCCCCTACTTTCGGGGTCTCTTTCATTTCCCAAGGCATGTCGTCTCCTTGTTCTGTCCGGATGGTTTCGCAGGTTTCATTCAGAAGGTTTCGCGGGATTCAAGCTCTTCAAATACGCGACCACAGCCTGTGCATCTTCTCTCGTCATGCGGAACTGAGGCATCGGGGGTCTTAGCCGTCTACCATCTCTCCAGATACCGGTAGTTAAAAGTGTCACCATTTCTTCGTCAGTTCCGGGCGGTGTGCCCGCAATTCGAGGCACCTTTAATGGCCAGTCTGCAATAGGCGGACCTGGCTTCAACCAGAGAGCTCCTCCTGCCAGCCATTGCGTTCGGTCAGGGTCTCCATTATCAGTATGTGGCGTATGACATTGACTGCACATTGCAACCGATTCGACGATGTATTTTCCGCGCTCGACTGAGCCTCCAACTTTGTTTTCATTTCGTGAAGGAGGCCGTTGCGCTTGCTGCGCGGATGCGATCACGGAGTAGAACAGAAAGGCCGTGAACAGGAGCGCTCTGATAGGTACTGAAATCACCTGTGTGTACTGGCGCGGATACGTCATTGAGTATCTCGCCCCAGCGAATTGGGGGAGTGCAGGCATTGGTTCGGGATTGGGATCAATTCCAGGCAGGATCTCCGGATCTCGGTCGGGCATGGGATCTCGCAGAGGTGGAATGACGTCTGGATCAGATCCAGGCTCGGGCTCCGGGTCGCGGGGCGGTATCGGATCGGGGCGCGGAATCGGAGTAGGCTCTTTGATTTCTGTGTTTTTCATCGGCAAGACCCGAGGTGACCGCAGGACCTTATTTCTCGATTGAACCTGCTTCACAGATGAAGACGTATGTCGTTTGGTTGCCGTCGATGGATCGTGTGTGGCTTCTAGCGCCGGTTCGGGGGAACATCGTCTGGACGCCCATATTCCAGGTGGGTGTGAGTGGGACGCTCAGGGTGGTCCGCCGCATCCTCCAGTCCCTCTACTCTAGCGGCTTCCAATGCCTGGTCTGTGTCCGCGAGTTCCTCTACACTCTCGTCATTAGCATCTTCTATTTCGGATAAACTTTGCCCACTTGCAGACTGGCCGGCGCTCCTCGGGCCTACTTGCGCAGGGTCGTTCCCTAGCTCATCCAATTGTGCTTCGTTATCTCCTTTTTCAAGACCTTGCTTTCTATTCTGCGACGTCTTCACCCTGTCATCGCCCGTCATTGCACTCTCCTCAGCTGACTTTCGACCTGACATCGCCCGCGCTGCCGTGACGTCCTGTGCGTTTGCGAATTGGGATAGCTGTGCCGTCAGTACGCAGTAATCGCAATTGCCGTTCGAAATTCAGCCATCTGCTTCCTACCCCAATGACAGCAGCGTCCGCATCGATCTCCTCGATTTCAACCTGATCCCTGACGTGAACCTCTATCTTTGTGACCGGCCCTTTCCACACTTCTGATCCATTCTCTGCTCGCGACATAGCTTTTAGCGTTTCCGCACCGACGTAGCTTGGGAATTGCTTGACCTGTTCTCGGGTCACTTCGATGCGGCAGTCGTTTCGATGGAGAAATGACGGGTGAATGGCTTCGATCGGGATGATGAAGCGCCCTTCATCGCCACCTACAGGGACAACAATCACAGCGTGTAAGCGACCGCTATCCTGGTCGAAGATCACATCATCAATCAGCCCGATGTATTCGTCTCCGAGACCGTAAATCTTGGAGCCTCGTACATCGTCTTCGCAACTAGTTCTGGAAAAGCGATACTCGCCGAGCGTACGGTAGCGCGCCATAGTGCCCTCCTCACATCACTAGTGATTCATCGTTTCCTGCATACTTGGATGCTTTTGCCGCGCTAAGTTTTGTATGAAGAAGCGGTTGCGAACTGAAGTGAGGTCAGTGACTGAAGTGAGGTCAGTGATAGAGAGATTTAGTGGTTTCGCGCAGCGTATTTGGCGCGCCAAAAGCACGCCCTGAGGCGAGAGTCTCAATCGCGCGGATTAGATCGCGCGAAGCATTAGATTTCACGAGATATCCTTGCGCACCAACTATCTTTGCTTCTTCCATGATCTGCGGGATATCGTACTGACTGAGGATCAAAATGGCGGTTTGCGGCACGGAATCGCGAATTCGTCGCGCAGCTTCCAAGCCGTTCATCCCAGGCATGCTTAAGTCGAGGACTACTACGTCCGGCTTCAGAGCTTGGGCTTTTTCGACTCCCTCCGCCCCGGTACTCGCCTCTCCTACGACTGACAAGTCAGCATTCGACTCAAGATTGAACTTGATGCTGCGGCGGAACACGGAGTGGTCGTCAACTAACAGGATTCTGATCATCGCCGCTGCTTTCGCGTTCACTTCGACCTCGACCGTTGCACATGACGCTTAACTTCCACTGCTACTTCGTGCCCCCACTTAATCTTAGTTGCAGAATTCTGCGCCAACGATCTCCTCAAGCTCAGGAAAAAAAACACTTATGGTTTTCCGGACGTTCACACCTGTCAAGTTAATCAAAGGCGGCATGGACAGCAATCGGTAATCGAAGAAGGGCAAATGCAGGGTTTGCCCTATGGAAGGTACTCTGCTTTTGTATCTATGATTTCGCATTGAGCGGCAACCATCCGCTAGGATGGGTTTCACTCTCACCCGGCGGTTAGGTTGCCGCGCCAGTAGACGGCGCCCCGAGCCCTTCACAGGCTTCTGCTGAGTAAGCCCTTCTGGCGCTACTTCAACCCAACTTTCTTGAGACAACTCTGCATCGAAGCAGGATTGCCATGAGCATATTGAGAAACCATTGCGTAGCTTTGAATCGCGGGGCAAATGCAATCGGACTCTCATTTTGGTCATTTAGGTGGGTGTGCATTTTTTGCGTGGCTCTAGCATTTGGCGGGACCTCGCTGCTTGCACAACAACAATCATCTGATCAGCCTCAAAAAACTGCTCCACAAGTGCAGCAAGTGCTTCCCTCTTACGAAGGACAACGAGTAGCCGAAGTCGAACTGGCCGGTCGTCCTGATCTTGACACGAAAGAATTAGAGACTGTGCTCATTCAAAAAGTGAATGAGCCCCTTTCGCAGGAGAAGGTGAAGCAATCGATTGAAGCAATCAAGGCAACGGGTCGCGTCAAAGATGTTCAACTTGAAGTGCGACCTCAGGCGGATGGCATTCGAGTCATGTTTGTCCTACAGCCCGCGTATGCTTTCGGAATTTACACCTTTCCCGGAGCCGAGCGATTTGCGTACTCTCGGATCTTGCAAGTAGCAGATTACCCGCCACGCGGCGCCTATTCTCCAGTAGATGTCCGGACTACACGTGAGAATCTCGAACGTTTTTTTCAGAAGAACGGATTCTTCACGGCCAAAGTGAGCTCCGACCTGCAAGTCAAGAGCGACCCAGACATTGTCAATGTGATTTATCACGTTAAGCTGGGCCGAAAAGCCAAATTTGGAAATGTGATTTTTGAAGGAGCGCCGACGGAAGTTGAGCCGGTGTTGGCATCGTCCATCAAGTCTCTGCGCGCGCGACTCCGCGGAGCGGCTATTCGACATGGCAAAACATACAATGCAAGGACGATAGAAAAGGCGAGCCAATACCTCGAATCGAGATTACTCTCGAAAAATTATCTCGGAAGCCGCGTACAGCTCGCTAGCGCCGAATACGACCCTGGAACGAATCGCGCGGACCTTCATTTCAAAGTCACACCTGGACCTCAAGTGCAGGTTCGCATCGACGGAGCGCACGTCTGGAGTTGGACTCGCCGCAAACTGCTTCCGATCTATGAGCAATCTGGCCTCGACCCTGAATTGATCCAGGAAGGTCGTCAGAACCTTGTCGCGCACTTCCAGTCAAAAGGCTATTTTGACGTCAAGGTCGATGCGCTCGTCGAACCCTCTTCAATTGTGTATTCCGTCACAAAAGGTCAACGAGGAAAAGTTACAGATGTCGATATCGTTGGCAATCACTTTTTCTCCGACGCGAAGCTTCGACCGTATATCAAGATTCGCAAAGCCGGCTGGATCCCATTTCTTTCTCATGGATCGTTTAGCCAAGCTTTGGTCCAGCAAAGCACAAAGGACCTGGAAAAGGTCTACCAATCAGAAGGTTTCAGCAGCGCGAAAGTTACGCCTACCGTTACTCGCAACGGGGGAAACATCGGTGCGACGTTTCGAATTGACGAAGGCCCTCGCGACATTGTGGAAGCCTTACATTTCCTTGGCAACAACACGGTATCGATCTCCCAACTTGCGCCTCATGGTTTGAAGTCCGCTGAGGGACAGGCGTATTCCGCGAAAAACATTGATGACGATCGTGGTCATATCCTCGCCAAGTACCTGACGATGGGCTATCTCAATGCCAACTTCCGGGCTTCGGCGCGAAACATCGACGGGAATCCGCATCGGCTCGAAGTTACGTATCAGATCAATGAGGGGCCACGCGTCACGGTGGATCAGGTGGTCACTCTGGGGGCCAACAGCACCAAACCATCGTTGTTGCGGCAAACGGTTCGCATCAAGACGGAAGCTCCGATGCGCGAGGACGAAATGCTCGCTGCGGAAAACCGCTTATACAGTCTTGGAGTATTTGATTGGGCCCAGATCGATCCGCGACGGCAAATAACTACGCAGGACCGCGAAGACGTACTGGTTAAAGTTCACGAATCGAGGAAGAACGAACTGCAATATGGGTTCGGTTTCGAAGTGGTGAATCGCGGTGGGAGTATTCCTACAGGAACAGTGGCCCTCCCGGGATTGCCACCCACCGGGCTTCCTTCCGGTTTCACCACGAGCCAAAAAACATTCTGGGGACCGCGCGGTTCCTTGCAATACACAAGGAAAAACTTTCGCGGAGAGGCGGAGAGCATCACTGTCGGGCTGCTTGCCGCTCGCCTGGTTCAACGCGCTGCATTTTCTTATTCGGATCCGTTCTTCGCAGGAGCATTCTGGAGCATGAATTCGACACTCTCTTTTGAACGCAACAGTGAAAACCCGATTTTCACTTCGCGTATCGGAGATTTTGGGTTCCAGGTCCAACGACAATTGAATGCCGCGGGAAACAAGACTCTTTCCCTGCGCTATGGTTTTCGCAAAACATCGCTTACAAATCTTTTGATTCCAGACTTGGTGCGTCCCGAGGATCGAAACGTACGACTCTCCACTCTCGCCGCGGCTTACTCCTATGACACTCGTGACAATCCGCTGGATGCAACCAAGGGGAAGTACCAGACGCTCGACTTCGACATCAATTTAAAAGGTTTGGGCTCCAGCGCCGATTTCGCTCGCCTTCGGGCGCAATCTGCATACTATGTGCCGCTCCCGCTTCACATCGTGTGGGCGAACAGTGTGCGTGCGGGTGTAGCGGTACCCTTTTCCGGAAGTCGCATTCCAATCAGCGAGCTGTTCTTCTCTGGCGGTGGCAGCACACTTCGTGGATTCCCGTTAAATGGCGCCGGTCCGCAAAGGTCCGTTGCAGTTTGCAGTGATCCCTCGAATCCTGCGACTTGCAGCAGCATTCAAGTGCCTGAAGGCGGACGAGAGCTGTTCATAATCAACTCTGAGATGCGAATCCCGCTTCCTATCAAGCAAGGGTTGAGCGTGGTCGGGTTTTATGACGGCGGCAATGTCTTCCGCGGCGTGGGATTTGGCGGCTTCTTCTCCGATTACACGAACACAGTAGGAATTGGTTTTCGCTACAAAACTCCTGTTGGCCCGGTCAGACTCGACTTGGGTCACAACCTCAACGCGCCTCCCGGAATCAAATCGACACAGATCTTTGTGACATTGGGGCAGTCGTTTTGAGTGCATTACCACAACCACCATTTCCGCAACCCGAGCCTGTTCCGAGACCAGAAGGGTGGGAACCGCGCCATGTTCGTCGTCGACGGCTTCTACTCCGGATTCTGGAAGGGTTGGGGGTTTTCCTCGTTCTTTTGGTGCTCGGGATAATTTTTTTATTTCGTAGTCAAAGCTTCCAAAACTACCTGTCCCGGGTGGCTCAAGAAAAAGCGACAGCGGCCGTTGGAACTCCTGTCGAATTCGGCCACCTGTCGCTTGGTTGGCGACGAATCGGGCCTACGGTCGAAATTGATCGGATTGTTGTCCACGGTGCGCCACCGTTCGCTAATGTGCCCGTGCTGCAAGCCCAATCCTTAGGGTTACGCATCACAATTACTTCCCTTCTCCATCGCTCCTGGTACATCGATGATTTGCAGATCGATCATCCGGTGATTCGTGTCGTTACCGATGCTCAAGGAAACACAAATCTTCCTGCCAAGAAGACATCCGCAGGATCGAATGATCGAAGTGGGATCACCACTTTATTCGAGCTCGGAATTCGACACTTCGCCGTAAACCAGGGAGAAGCGCATTACAACGACATGCGTACTGAGTTCGGCGGCGATGTCGAAGACTTAAATGTGCTAGCCGGATTTGAATCTTCCTCAAACACATACTCCGGAACTCTCGGATACAAGAATGGAATCGTTCGCGCCAAAGGGATCGCGCCGGTAACTCACGCGCTGGAAGTCCGATTCAATGCAACTCCCGAGGTATTCACGCTTCCGAAACTTGAATTGACGGCAAAAGGTTCGCAGGTATCGATCTCGGGCACGGTGAAGAACTATGCTCAACCCGAAATCAATGCTGCATACCAGGCGCGTCTGGATTCTCGCGATGTTCGAGAGATCATGAAAAATCCCGCTGTACCAGTGGGCGTAGTGAATGCGCGCGGAAACCTGGAATACCGAGCAGATCCTAATCGTCCGTTCCTGTCGGCAGTGAAGGCTTCCGGTGAGTTGAACAGCACCAATATTGTCGTCCCTCTTCAGAAATCTTCCGTGCCAATACGTGATTTCTCTGCACGCTACGCGCTCAATAATGGCAATGTGGCCGTTGAGAAGATCCGGGCTTCCTTGCTTGGAGGCGCTTTGAATGCCGATTTGCAGATGCGGGACCTCACTGGTAAGCCCCAATCCCATCTCACGGCTCGCTTGATCAATATCTCGACTGCCGATGTCCAGCACACTTTGTCGGTTGGCGCCGCATTGCCGGCAATTGTAAAAGGAGCGCTCAACGCCAATGCCGACGCAACCTGGGGCGCAACATTCGACGATTTACTCGCAAAAGCGCATATCACTACTCGTGCGATGTTGCAGTCCACGCATGGTCAACCCATTCCGCTCGAAGCACTCATCGATGCCACCTATCGGGGCCAGAACGGCTCTCTGGCACTTGCGCCCAGTACGATTCAACTTCCGGCTGCAACCGTGCTTTTGAACGGAACGGTCAGCCAGAACTCATCTTTACAGGTGCGAGCCAACGTATCCGATTTACACCAACTGGAATTGCTCGCAGCAAGTTTTCAACCGTCATCGCAGACGCTTAATCTCTCTGGTCGAGCAACGCTCACCAGCACAGTCAGCGGAAGCGTGCAAAATCCGCAGATCCGCGGCCAACTGACCGCCAACGATATCCGGCTGCGGGGAACTTCCTGGAATCTGCTGCAAACACAGTTCATGGCCTCGCCTTCCAACGTGCGACTCGATCAGGGGCAACTTGTCCCTACCAGCGGAGGCCGCCTTTCCTTTCAGGGATCCGCAGCATTGCACGAATGGAAACCTCTGGACGACAGCCGATTCCAATTTCATCTGACTGCAGCCGATCTCAACATTGGAGAACTCGCTAGGGCGAGTGGGTCGACAACACCGTTCGCCGGTAAGCTTTCGGCCGACCTGAGCGCGAACGGAACGCGTAACGCCCCCGGTGTGGCGGGACATATCCAACTAGCCAATGCACGGGTCGCGGAGGAACCAATCCGCTCGGCTAATCTTGCGCTGCAGACGATTGGAGATACAGTCCGTGCCAATCTCAAGCTGCAATTGACGGCCGGGAATGCCACAACTGATCTGCAGTATCAACCCAAACAGAAGGCCTACCAAATAAACCTAAACGCGACAGGCATCAAGCTGGAGCAACTTGAGACCGTCAAAGCACGTAACATGCAGATAGCGGGCGTCCTCAACATAACTGCCTCTGGCAGCGGAACGCTTGATGATCCAGGTCTGCAGGCCCGCGTCGAAATTCCTCACCTTCAAATGCGGGATCAAGCAGCAGACAACATCAGGCTCGATGCTGCGGTGGCAAACCATGTGGCAAAAGTGAACTTCAACTCACAAATGCTGGGCACGCAAGCGACTGGACAAGGAACGATTCAACTCGTCGGCGACTATCAAACAGAAGCCTCTTTGAATACCGGTGTCATTGCGTTACAACCGCTCGTCGCAATCTACGCACCCGCGCAGGCTGCAAACGTTAGTGGCCAAACTCAGTTAGACGTGACGCTCCGCGGACCACTCAAGCAAAAAAACAATCTTCAAGGACACCTCGTTGTTTCGAAGTTCAACGTGAAGTATGGCAACGCGATTGAGTTGGCTGCCACTGCGCCTATCCGCGCTGATTACGTGAATGGCACACTTGATGTTCAGCGTGGTGTCATTAAGGGAACGGAAACCGAGCTCACTTTTCAGGCGCATGTTCCCGCGGACAAGAATTCACCGGCTTCCCTTTTACTTCGCGGCGGAGTCGATCTGCGACTGTTAAGCGTCCTGCAACCGGACGTCAGCAGTTCCGGACAAATTCAATTTGACGTCAACTCGTTCGGTGCACGGTCAAACCCGAATGTGCACGGGCAAATCCGTATCGTCAATGCCAGCCTCGCGCAAGTGGGAACTCCGCTGGGGCTCAGAGACGGAAATGGTGTACTGACACTTACCTCAACGCGGCTGGACATCAACCAATTCACCGCAAAGATGGGCGGAGGCGATGTCAGCGCGAGAGGCGGGCTGGTCTATCGTCCTGATCTGCACTTCGATTTGGCCGCGAAAGCAGTAGGCGTGCGCGTCCTATACGAGCAGAGTATCCGCACCACGCTAGGCGCGGATTTAGCTTTAACCGGGCGCTCCGATGATGCGCTGCTCCAGGGACAGGTCAACGTCGATCAACTCTCATTCACATCGAATTTCGAGTTGGCCGACTTCGCTTCTCAATTCGGGGGCAGTGCGGCGCCGCCTCCAACTCCGGGTCTTAGCGATCGTGTTCGGCTCCAAGTCGCAATCAAAACGCCAGGCGGCATCAGTCCTAGCAGCCGCGCTCTTAGCCTCTCCGGTTCTGCAAATCTTCAGCTACAAGGGACTGTGGCTCAACCCGTCATGCTTGGTCGAATCAATCTAAGCAATGGAGAGCTGATCTTCGCGAAGAATCGATATCTGGTGCAAGGCGGGACGATCGACTTCCGAAACCCCTCGAAGACGGAACCGGTTGTTGATATCTCCGCGAATACGACGATCCAGCAATATGACATCCAACTGCATTTCTGGGGACCTTTAGATCACCTTCACACCAACTATTCTTCCAATCCCGCGCTCCCACCTTCCGATGTGATTAACCTTGTCGCATTCGGGAAGACCTCTGAGGCTTCAGCCGCGAACCCAACACCTCCGGGCGCTTTAGGAGCCCAGTCATTGATTGCATCGCAGTTGAGTAGTCAGGTCACGAGTCGGGTTGAGAAATTGGCTGGCATTTCTCAGCTTTCAATCGATCCGGAGCTTGGAAGTAGCCAACAAAGCCCGGGCGCACGCATAGCCATTCAACAAAGAGTTACTAGCAAGATCTTTGTCACTTTTGCTACAGACGTCACTTCGACTCAACAACAGGCAGTCAAAGTTGAATACCAGGTGAGCCCACGTGCATCATTCTCCGCAGTTCGGAACCAGAATGGTGGGTTTTCCTTCGAAACTCAATTTCGCAAGCGCTGGTAGTTGAGACGGACACAAAAATCCAGCAAACGACATTGTCCGATTTGCATCCCAAGTACCGCAATTAAGAGAGATCACTTTGCGCCATGGAAGAGCCTCCCATCCCGAGGATGACGCCGCTTCCCCGCTCGCAGCGCATTTGGCGAGCGCTGACCAATACGTACAACGACTTTGATCAGAATAATTATCTGACCTGGGCCGCAGCTCTGGCTTTTTACTTCTTTCTTTCGCTGTTTCCACTGTTGATTTTTCTCGCCAGCCTCTACGCGTACATCCCTGTTCCGAACTTACTAGATCTCACTTTGCGGATCATGGCGAAGCTAGTTCCCCCTGAAGGAATGGCTATTGTGAGAGCCGTTCTTCGCGATGTTTTACAAGCCGGCCCAAAATTGCTTTCGGTTGGAATTTTCGGGGCAATCTTCGCGGCATCCGGCGGTTTTTCTTCCCTCATCAGCGCTCTTAATGTGGCCTATGACATTCGTGAGAAGCGGCCTTACTGGAAAAAACGCCTGCTTGCATTTGGGTTGACGCTTCTTGCCGGAGTGATGGTTCCTCTTGCTTTGGCGGCAACAATCCTCGGACCGGAGATAGCGCACTGGTTCGCATCTCAGCTTGGGATCGGATCAACACTGGCTACATGGTGGCCCTACCTACGGTGGGCGATGATCATCGCGTGCACCGTCTTGTCAGTCGAAGCCATTTACTTTTTAGGGCCCGAATTGCATCAACGCTTCAAAGCACAGGTTCCGGGGGCGGCCATCGCTGTTTTAGTTTGGGTGCTTTCTTCCTGGGGACTCGGTTGGTATGTAGCTCACATCGCCAACTACAATCGCACGTTCGGGACGCTGGGCGCGGTGGTAGGACTGATGATGTGGTTTTACATTACGGCCCTGGCACTTATCTTAGGCGCAGAAATTAATGCGGAACTCTTACACTTGCGACGTCGCGAACTCGTAGCAGCAGCACCGAAGGCATTTGCGGACTCCGCAATAGCTCCGCACAGGGAGTCGGCGTGATGCAGCATGGCAAGACGGTGGCTTCGTCTCACAATTCTCTTAAAGGTTCCGCTAATGGCCTACAACCTTCATGCAGCTGGCCTGCACAACCACACCATCGCAAACGAGCTTGCCGTCGGGCCGTTGAGTGCAGGGGCGCGTAAAGCTCGTGGCGGTAAGTTTCATACAGCGACTTGGAACGATCAGATGCGCTCGTTTCGGCATCGCGCATCCAACAAACAAGAAACAGAACACAATCGCAAAAACCACTACTTTGCCGCATCGCTGATGAGCGCGCGATCTTTTGTAGGTGCTTCTCAATGCGCTCTCGGAGTCCATAAGTTGCTTCCTCCAAAGCGCGTTGTAGGATGCTCATCTTTGTGCGTTGGACAGGCTGTACAGCAAAATACAACATTAAACACATCGACCTAAGTACATCCTCGGCAATCCCTTTTGTCTTCTGTCGCCTGCGGTAATCGTGCTACTTACTTGCTCTTTTTTTGCCACGATGCCATGAGATCAAAAAGGAAACTCTTTTCACATAATCGATTTATTCCACGCTGAAACCAGCGTCCAGCGCGGGTTTTCGTGTTAACCTCGCTTTGCTGGGCCGGAACACTGGCCCCATTTCTCCCAGGAGCTTCGCATGTCTCGTCTTCGAGGATACTTTTGCGTATCCATCACCCTGATAGCGATTTTGGTCTGCAGCCAACTGGTTGCCGCTCAAAAGACGATTGGCATAAACGTAGTCTTCAACAGGAACATCAATAAGACATTACTGGCGGACCTCGGGCAGCACGGGAATATACATCGCGTGCTGTATGAAATCCGCGGTGTTTACATGTTGGCCCCTTCATCCCAACTTGCCGTTATCCGTTCCCTTGCTTATGTAGCAGCCGCTAATCAGGATCAGCCGCGTAACACTGGGCCGGTTCAGACTCTCGCTGTTACAGATTTCTCGGACGGCCGAAGCACGTGGGACATGGATGCCATCAACGTAACACCCGGTCCCGGCAGCGGCACTCGCAGCGTCGCTTATGACGGCACTGGAGTGTACGTAGCAATCCTGGACACGGGTCTTCTTCAGAACTGGCCTCTGTACTTTCCATCGCAGCGGATCGCTTCACACTACGCAACCACTTTCGCTGGTGGCGGTGCGGCTGATGCAGGCGCAACTCCGCAGCCGCCGAATAAATGGGAACAGGACCAGAACTCTCACGGAACACACGTTACCAGCACGATTCTCGGTTACAGTTTTTTCGGAACTCCCATCCAGGGTGTTGCTCCGAAAGCGACTGTAATTCCGGTAAAGGTCCTTAACCAGAATGGCAGAGGATGGTCGTCGGCCATTGCTCAGGGCATCGTGTACGTAACCGATCTCCATCGCAATCAACTCGCGGGTAGTCCGATGGTTGTCAACATGAGTCTTGGCGGTTCCGGTCTTGATGCGCTTGAAAAAGCTGCGATTGACTATGCCATTGCCCATGGAGTCATCATCTGTGCTTCCGCCGGAAACTCCGGAACAAACGGTATGGGGTATCCCGGTGCGTACGCTCCCGTCATCTCCGCTGCTGCGAGTGGTTTCGTTGAAGAATTCTCAACTTCAAATTGGTGGTATGCGCTGGACGTTCCGGATCCGAACGATCCCAGCTCGTACTTCATTGCAACCTTCTCCAGCCGTGAAAAGCCCGGACAGGATCTCGATGTAGCAGCCCCTGGTGTTTGGACGCTTGGGCCGTATCAGGTTAACGGACAGCAGAGCTACTACTATCTGAGTGGCACTTCAATGGCGAGTCCGCACGTAACCGGCACCGTCGCTCTGATGCTGCAGAAGAATTCGGGGTTGAGCGCTTCTGACGCCGAGAGCATCATCGAGAACACTGCCACCAAGATGCCTGCCGGCTGCAACAATGTTTTCGATGAAGGCAAGGTGTGCTGGGGCAGCGATGCTACTGGGCATGGATTGCTGAATGCAGATCTTGCAATCGCAGCAACTCCGTAAGCTTTGGAAAACCTGATCTTCAATGTGGCGGGAGCCAACTCCCGCCATTTTTTTCATTCGAGCTCTTTCCCTTTTGTCTCGGGCAGCTGCGTGGCCACCGCGCACGCGACCGCGAACGACGCCGCACACAAGTAAAATGCGGAACTCAGTCCGTGGCTTTGCCCAAAGAAACCGATCACCCATGGGGCGACCGAGCTCATTGCGCGCGCACCGTTGTAGGTGAAGCCGAGAGCGCGGGCCCGCACCTGTGTTGGGAAGATCTCACTGCCAAGAATCCCTGACCCTGAAAAAAAACCGGTGCCAAAAAACGCGACAACGGTTCCGAAAAGCAGGAGCATGATCGGCGATCTCGCCTGAGCATAAAGTGGAACCAGGAGCGCCGCGCCCATCGTATAAAGAAGAAAAGATTTCCGCCTTCCAAGATGGTCGGCAACCCATCCGAAACTCGCATATCCCGGGAACATGCCGAACAGATTCAGAATTACGAGCAACATCGTCGTACCGACTACGCCGAAACCGCGTCCGCCCTGCTCGACTGGCAGCGATAGATAAGGTGGCAACCAAGTGAAAAGTCCCCACCATGCGAACATGCCGAAGAAATTCACGAACAGGAGCGCAAACGTGTACCGGGCATATGGATGTTGGAACAGGGTGGCAAATCCCGTTTTGCCCTCTTTAAGATCGCGCTGCCCCGCTACCGACGACCGCTGCTCCCACATCGCCGACTCAGGCACTTTGCTCTGGATCCAGAGCGTTATGAACGCGGGTACGATCCCAACGAAAAACACCGTTCGCCAGTTTGCGTATTGCAGAACGATGCCAGACACCAATGCTGCCAGGGCGTAACCGATTGCCCAGGAACTCTGCACGATCGAAATCGCTTTAGCGCGCAACTCGGTCGGCCATGTTTCCGCGACCAACGTGGCTCCCGTGTTCCACTCTCCCCCCATTCCCAAGCCAAGGACAAAACGAAAGCATGCCAGCATCAGCACTGACGTGGCGAGTCCCGAGGCAAAAGAACAAACCGAATAGGTCAGAATCGAGAGCATCAGGGCCCGTTTTCTGCCAATGTGATCAGCGAAGAAGCCGAAAAGCACTCCGCCCATACCGGAGGCGAGCAGCGTCAGGCTGTTCAACAGCCCCGCTGTTGCTTTGCTCATACCGAGGTCGCGCATGACATGCGCCAGCACCAGCGCATAAAGCATGGCGTCGAAGGAATCGAGCATCCATCCGAGCGCGGCGGCGACAAGAGTGCGCCTCTGTTCCGAAGTCGCCTGTCGAATTAATTGAATAGGGTGCAATGCCATGCGCGGGGGATTGTACTAGACGAATCGCACGGCGGCGGGCATCCCTGCCGCGAAATCCCAATGACGGGTTTCGCCTCCTTCTTACGCATTGCGTGTTGAGCGGGGTGAGCGTGACCGAAAAGAAGCGCGAACGAGCTGTGCCGTGGGAAGCACAACTCGGCCCCGCAACCGCCTTTGCCGGATCATATTCTTCATCGCCAGAAAATCCACCCCGCATGACGGGTTTTTTTCACGTTTTTCGCAATGAGATGTCAAAGCAGTTGTTTTGTTAAAGGCCCACGAGGTCGTTGGGGCGCGCGGGCATATGTCGCCGTTAAAAAGTCCAAGTTCCCAGGAGAAGTTCAATGAAAGATTCAAGCAGCAATAAGCGCATTGCCTGTTTCGCGTTCGTGTCAGTCGTGACTTTTTTAGTGCTGGGGTTGATGGCACACGCCCAAACCTATACGCCTCTATATAACTTGGGCTCGAAAACTGGCGATCCCATGAATCCCCAACCCATTGGCTCGTTTTCGCAGGGTCGCGATGGCGCCCTTTACAGCACAGCGACCGCCGGCGGATCCAACAAGGGCGGAGCAGCCTACAAGATCACCACAGCGGGCGCCTTAACAAAGCTTTTCGACTTCAATCTCTATCCCCTGCCGAGCGCTCCCTTAAGCGGGCTTTCGCTTGGCCTGGATGGCAACTTTTATGGAACAACTTCGACGGGCGGCACCATTGCCGGGCGTGATCGGGCACCGTGTTCAGCGTGACCTCCGCCGCAGTTTGGACCAATTTATGGAACTTTACCGCGGGCGTCGATGAAGGGGCGCCGACCTCAGCGCCTGTGCTTGGTCCAGACGGAAATTTCTACGGAACGACGGATGGCATCTACGCCGGAACATACGGTACGGCGTACAAGATCACTCCCAAAGGCGTATTGACCACGATCCATGCCTTCAAATTTACGGATGGCGCGACCCCTTATGCCTTGATTCTCGGGTTGGACGGAAACTTTTATGGCGTGACCCGCGGCGGCGGAGCCAATCAGAAGGGTGTGATCTTCCGCATGTCGAAGGCGGGCGCGGTAAAGGTGCTGCATAGCTTTTCGGGTTATCCGAACGATGGCGAGATCCCGATAGGGACCCTTGCTCAAGGGAATGACGGCACTCTCTATGGCACGACGTACCTCGGCGGCACGAGGAAATGGGGCACCATCTTTAAGATCTCTGCAACCGGTGCCAACTATAAGGTCATTCACAATTTTGATCGTACGCTGGATATCAACGATGGCATCAATCCGCTCTCTGGCATGGCCATTGGAAGTGACGGCAATCTTTACGGCACGAGTGGCGGCGGCGGTAAGCAGAATTCGGGATCGCTCTTCAAGATCACGCCAGCCGGTACCTACACAGCGCTGTATAGCTTCTGCGCAGTTTCAGGTTGCAAAGATGGTTTCTACCCACAAACTGCCATTGTCCAGCACACGAATGGAAAGTTCTATGGCGCGACGGAGTCAGGAGGAACAACGGTTAACGGCGGAGAATTCTTCAGTCTCGACGTTGGTCTGAAACCATTCATCAACATCGTTCTGCTCTCGGGCAAGTCGGGCAGCGTAGCACAGATTCTCGGTCAGGGATTCAACAGCACAACCAGCGTGAAGTTTAATGGTACGGCTGCGACATTCACGATCGTCTCCGACACCTACCTCACCGTGAAAGTCCCGACAACAGCTACCACTGGGCTCGTGACAGTGACGACATCCGGGGGAACACTCACCAGTTTCCGAGTATTTAAAGTGGTCCCGACAATCACCTCAATTTCACCGACCAGCGGCCCGGTAAATACGATTGTGACAATTAATGGAACGGGTTTCTCGAGCGATTCGGTGATCAAGTTCGGCGGTGTAAAAGCCACCGCTTTCAAGATTGTTTCTCCGACTCAGATCACGGCTGCGGTACCGACAGGAGGTAAAACTGGAAAGATTACTGTCACGACAGCAGGAGGAGTGGGAACTAGCGGTGCCACATTTACCGTGACGCCTTAGTTTCTGCGCAATTATCTCCGAATTTTGTCATTCAGACCGAAGGGGGAATCCGGTTTGCATTCACAAGGCAGATTCCTCCTCGCTCCGCTCATCGGCATGAAAATACCTTGAGGCGCGATCATCAGGGCCATATCGTGCCTGCTACGGATGACTTCACTCGACAACCAAAAATCAACTACTCTTGAGCAGACGTAAATACCTTCCGGCTTTTTTCACGTCGCGGCCAATCTGCTCTTTTAGCGCATCTACCGACGGGAACTTGATCTCGTCGCGCAGACGATCAAGGAAGAATAATTCCACTTCGGTCTCCGCTGTCAGTTCGATCGGATGGAAGTTCAACAGGTGAGTTTCAATCGCGAATGAATCGGGACCAAACGTGGGTCGGTTTCCAACGTTAGTCACTGAATCAAAGCACTCTTTTCCAATGCGCGTGCGCGTGATGTAGACGCCATCCTTCGGCACAAGCTCTTCATAGCGGCTCAGATTGATCGTTGGCACGGTGTATTTCGAACCGTAGCCACGACCTCGCCCAGCAGTGGAGAGAATATTGAATGGACGTGCCAACAGGTGACGAGCCCGGCTCACCCGTCCTTCTCGCACAAGCTTTCGAATATGACTGCTCGACACTGTTTCACCGCGAAGAGTCATTTCGGTATAGATTTTCACGACGAAATCCATCTCGCGACCAAACTCTTCCAGAGTTTTCACTGTGCCCGAAGCCTTATGTCCGAAATGGAAATTAAAGCCCTCATGTGCTTCGAGAACACGAAGACGCTTGTGCAGGATGTCGTGCGCAAACTGGTGGGGCGTCATCAGCGAGAGGTCGCGTGTGAAAGGCAGCACGAGTACTGCATCCAACCCTGTCTCGCTCAGCAAACGTAGTTTCTCGGGAAGAGGTGTTAGAAGTTTAAGGCCGGCATCCGGACGCAGAATGCGGATCGGATGTGGTTCAAACGTTACCGCGACAGACTTGGACTGCTTCCCATCCTTAAAATGAGCCTTCGCTCTCTGCACTATCTCTCGCAGTACATAGCGGTGCGCACGATGGACCCCATCGAAGTTGCCGACGCTCACAAACGTGCGGCCAAAATCGCGCGGCACTTCGTCGAGTTTGTGGAAGACAAACATCCTAAGCAGTTAGCACTTGGCAGTTAGCACTTAGCCAACCATTCGTAGGAAGCAACGACGGCCGCACGAGAATATTCAGGTCGGCTAAATGCTAATTGCTAATGGCTATTGCTAGAGTTCAAAGTTCAACTTCAATCCGTCATACGATAAACGCACATGTTCCGGCAGCGCTGCATTCGTCTCCTCATGCGGCAAGTCATGACAGATGTGTGTGAAGAATACCCGCTTCGCGCCCGATTGTTCCGCAATCTTCAGCGAGTTCTCGACAGTCGAATGCGTCGGATGCGGTTTGTGACGCAATGCATCAAGAAACAGGATATTTAACCCCTTCAGCTTCTCGAGCGAAGAATCCGGTACTTCGCTGAAATCGGTCAGATACGCCATTGATCCGAATCGAAAACCGTAAATTTCGGCATCACCATGGATAACCGGGATCGGTTGAACACAAGCGCCGAACAATTCGAAAGGACCATCGATTTCCTTCAATTCAACCTGCGCCAATCCACCAAACTTGTAGTCAGCGTCGAAAATGTAGCGAAACATGTTGCGCAGAACTTCTCCGGCCTCCGGACGCACATAGAGAGGCAGCTTGTTCGGCTTATGCTGGAAACTCAGTGGACGGAGATCATCCAGCCCCAAAATGTGATCGGCATGCGTGTGCGTATACAGGACGGCGTCGATCTGACGGATACCTTCGCGAATCGCTTGTGCGTGGAAATCTGGAGTGGTATCGACGAGTACCACTTTCCCGGCATATTCGATCATGATCGATGGCCGCGTACGTCGGTCGTGCGGGTCGGACGAATGACAAACTGCACAGTCGCAGCCGATTGTGGGTACACCCATCGACGTCCCGCTACCAAGGACCGTGAGTGTTGCCTTCATTTCCCGGGAGCGCCCTTGCCGGGAACTGGTTCCGGAGCGCGGGCCAATGCATTCGTCACTTCAACGTAGGCCATGCGCAATTCATAAAGGCAGTTCTGCAGGAAGGAACTCTCAACCGACGAGAGATTACCCTTCGTCTTCTCTTGTAACAGACCGAGCGTATCGATGGTCTGCCGCGCACCGATAAGGTCAATTCTCGGCGCTCCACCCTGCTCGTGCATCAAGCCGAGCTGCAACATGGCGGTCATATAGAGTGAGGCCATAAAGCGCTCAAACGTCATCTCCAATTCTTTTGCGGAGTGCCCGCTCAATTCGACACGGGTATCGAGATCCTTCGCTGACTTGCGGTAGGCATCATGCTGATCCTGCTGTTCCTTCGCGGTGGGCGCCGGAGGAATATCAGACGGGTTCTGTCCCGGCTCCGTAATGACCGGCTCTGCGCTTTTTTGGGTTTCCGTTTTAACGGGCACGGGACTTTCTGCCCTCGGGATCTCAACTTTTTCTTCCTCGGTCGAAGGACGCACTTCCCCATCTGCTGTAAACAGGCGTCGATCGGTAACTGTAAAAGCTTCTTGTTTCTTTTCTGGCATCCGTTTAATCCTGAAGTTTTATTTTATCTGTCGTCGAACTGATGACGGAAACTTACGTCGGGAACGGGATGTTGGCGACGGTCAAAATGGATTCTCCGGCGCGCAGCTCTTTCGCTGACATCGCTTCGCGTCGGATGTATCCGAGGGCCACCAGCTGGTTCCCGCTCTCAAACGGCAAGATCGCTGCCGTTGTAACCTCACCCACTTCTTTTGCCTGGGACTCGATTTTGCTTCCAACTGCAGGCAGCGAACCGCTCACTCGAAAGCCGCTGAAAAGTCTGTGCACGGCCCCACGCGAGCGAATTCGTTCGACGATCTCCTGCCCGATGTAGCAGCCTTTGGTAAAATGCAGCGCCCGCTCCTGGCGCGTTTCCTGCGGCAAGTCTCGTTCCCGAATATCCTGGCCGTATCTCGGGATGCCTTTTGCGATTCGAAACAATTCGAGAGCATCGCTCTGGCATGGCTTGCCGCCTGCCGCAATCAGCGCATCCCAGACTTTAGAATAATGTTCCGATCCCATCCATACCTGCCAGGACGGTGCCGCTTCTTCTCCACTGCGCAGAATCGTCACACCCAAACCATTCCAGCTCACGTCCCCCAATTGCAGCGGCTCTAGGTCGGGCCAAACGAACCCCGCGTTCTTCAGAGTCTCCACTGACTTCGGCCCGCTGAGGCCAATAGCAGAGACGCTGGCGTTCATTTCAGCAACTTCGACATCGTCCGCGATGATGTAGTGATCGAAGAGGCCCAGCACCTTTTCGCGCAGTGCAGAGTCGAAATCCACCAGGATGTCCTCGCCCCGTTGAAACGCATAGAGATCAGCCTGGATCTGTCCTTGAGGATTCAAAAGGAACGCGTATACCCCATGGCCAACTGCCAGATCGCGTACGTTATTAGTGACCATCCCGTTCAGCCAGCGAACGCGGTCGCCGCCCGTGAGAGCGATTTTGCACCTTCCCCGAAGGTCATAGATTCCGGAAGCGCCGATCAGTGCGCGAAATTCGGCGACATGGTCCCCAAAACCAACATTGGAGCCTGCGAGAGGCACAGATTGGACTGCGGAAGGCATACCCAATAATCGATTATAGCGAAGAACCGAGCGGCTTTCTGATGGCTCCGACTTCCGCCAACAGGTAAGTTTTCGACGTAAGTTCGTGATGCTATTGAACCTGTGATACCTTTTGCCTCGTGACAGCGAAAAAACGAATTGCGGTGCTCCCAGGAGACGGGATCGGACGAGAGGTAATTGCACAGGCAGTTCGGGTCCTGGAGGCTGCTGAAGTTCCGCTGACCCTGAAGTCTTTTGATTGGGGCGCGGACCGCTACCTCACGGATGGAGTGACCGTTCCACCTGACGGCTTTTCCATGCTCGGTCGCGATTTTGATGCGATCCTGGTCGGCGCATTTGGAGATCCGAGGGTCGCCACTAATATCCATGCCAAGGAAATCCTGCTTGGTTTGCGCTTTAAAATGGACTTGTACGCAAATGTGCGCCCGGTCCGCCTTATGGACTCCTCGCTTTGTCCCTTGAAAGGAATCGACCCGCGCGATGTGGATTTCGTTGTCATCCGTGAGAATACGGAGGGCGTTTATGTCGATGCCGGCGGAGTGTTCAAGCAAGGCACGGCCGACGAGGTGGCAATCCAGGAAGACATCAATACAAGAAAAGGTGTTGAGCGGATCATCCGCTATGCCTTCGAGTATTGCCGGACTCATACCAAGCTCGATGGCGCGAAACGTTCTCGCGTGCTCATGTGCGACAAATCAAACGCGATGACGCATGCTGGCGGGTTGTGGCAACGCGTCTTCAAAGAAGTACAAAAGGAATATCCCGAGATAAAGGCAGACCACATGTATGTCGACGCACTATGTATGCACATGGTGCGCGATCCACGACAGTTTGATGTCATCGTGACAAACAACATGTTCGGCGACATCATCACCGACCTTGCAGCTGGACTACAGGGTGGGCTTGGTATGGCGGCCAGTGGCAATCTGCATCCGGGAAAGACATCGATGTTCGAGCCTGTTCACGGCTCCGCGCCTCCATTAGCCGGGAAAAACGTGGCAAACCCGTTCGGAGCCATTCTCACCGCAGCGATGATGCTCGAGCACTTAGGACTTTCGAATGAAGCCGCACGAATTGAAGCAGCGGTGCTCGAAGCGGTTCGTCAGAAAAAAACTACAACGGATATTGGCGGGAAACTGGGAACGAAAGAAGCCGCAGAATTCGTTGTGAGCTTGATCGAAAAGCACTAGTCAGCTCTCAAGTTTCCGCAATCAGAGATTAATTCATTCAATCGGTTCGAGAATTGCCAGTTCTTCCCTTCTGCCCTTCTCCGGCAACTGCACGAGCACGGTCGCTGCGAGCACGACAACAATACCTAAAATCTGCAACGGACCAACCGTCTCTCGCAAGAACATGGCGGCCAGAACAATCGAAAAGACTGGCTCAAGACAACTGACAACCACGGCGCTTGTAGGCTCGAGGTATTGCAAGCCAGCGAAGTAGCAGGAAAACGGCCCCATCACTGACACTAGGGCAAACACAAGCATGAAAATCCACTCTGCCCCAGAGTAGCGGCCAACGATATTCCACGGCGGATTGAGCAACAGCCAGACTGCACTTGCTCCCGCGAGGACCCAAAGCAAGACTTTCCAGCGGTCGTGAATTGCGAGGATCCCGTGCCCTCCGATGTTGTAAAACGCAAATGAGAAAGACGCAAGAATTGCTGCTCCGACGCCGAGCATGTCGACGTTCCAGTGGCCCGGACCAATCAACTGAATCACCAACCCGCATCCAACGACGGCGAGTGCAACTGAACTGATTCGCAATAGAGTCGGCCGTTGCAGCTTGCGAGCAACCATGTATAGCAGCACCCACACCGGCGCGGTGTATTGCAGAACGATGGCAACAGCCACGTTCGTGCGCTGAATAGCCAGATAATAAAAGTAATTCGAAGCCGCGACTCCCAACACCCCAATCGTGAGGCACCGGAAGAGATCGCTGCGCGGCATCATGAGAGATCCAGCCGAGCGACGAGTCAGCAAGATGGGCACAAGCACCAGCAGCGAAAGAGTAGTGCGGCACTGCGACAAAATGAGCGGATCCAACGGCCTAAGGTTGGAACTGAAAAAAGCAAGCCGGCCAGTGAACGCGGCGCGGCCAAGCGTCGCGGACACACCCCAGAACAACGCCGAGGCAGCGATATACATGTACCCGCGAACTCGATGGGAAAACGAAGTCATATCCGAAGCGAGTTTCAATTGTCGATTGTGGATAGCAACTTTGTCGAATGCGGCTGGTAATTCCGATGGTTCGGCTCACGTCTCGGCGGTTGCCAAATCGAAATTGCAGTCAGGCGTTAATCGTCGAGGAGTTCGTCCATACGGAACGGATCGAATCCGACAACTACTTCTTCTCCGATCACAACGGTGGGAGTGGTATTGCTGCCGTAAGTGCGCACCATTTCGAACACGGCCGCCTTGTCATGGCTCACGTCGCGTTCTTCGTAGACGATACCTCTCGCCGAGAGGTAGGCCTCAACAAACTGGCACGGTGGTCAACCGGGTTGGGTGAAGAAGAGAACGCGAGGCATCAGGATTGTTGGTTGTCGGTTTCTGATTGTCGAGCGCTATCAACTCTGAAGCAATAGCCTTTCTGTGCCACACAAAGTCATGCCGATTCGGCATACTCGATTTCGAACGTGATCTTTGCCGTCTGGTGGAGCATGGCGGATACGGAACAGTACTTGTCTTTCGATAACCGGACCGCGTCTTCCATCGCCTTACGACTTACTTTTCCGGTCACCCAATATACAAGGCGGATGGCAGTGTAAACCATCGGCGGCTCCGGGGCACGTTCCGCCTCGGCGCGTACCTCGAGCCCACTAAGGGGCTCTCGTTTCTTTCGGAGGATGTTGACCACGTCCGACGCAGTGCACCCGCATAGCCCGATCAGCACTAATTCAACGGGGCTGCACCCGAGCTTGTCTTTGCCGGCATCCATAACCAGAGCATGGCCAGATGTCGCGTGCGCAACGAAACGGTCGTGAGAAAGCCAGGTGGAGCTGGCGGTGATGTTGTTCGTCATTTGTCTGTCCTGGATTTCCGATTTTCAATTGACAATTTGCAATTGTTCTCTTGCTCACCGCCTGTTGTCCGTGTGAGGCTCGGGATGGATCAGCACGCGAAATAGTTCTGGAGCATCCTGTTTGAAGCGAGTTTCCAGCGCTGTCTGCACATCGTGAACACGCGATAGCGGCATGTCGTCGCGAACGGTGATGTGGCAGGACAGGTAAAGGCGCCCGCGCACTCGCTTGAAAACGAATTCGTGTGCATCGATGACTTCTGGAAATTCGGCAGCAATCGCGCGCAGACGGCGTTCGAGGGCAGCATCTTCGACAATGTTTTCTCCCGGCTCAATCGTGGCAGGCTCACTCTCGATATGGGTGAGGATCGAAGCGATTTCTGGCACGTCGTGACGCATCTCATCTTCCAAAGCTGTGACCTGATCATGAGCAGCTTTCATACTGAGCTGCTCGTCCATTTCGAGATGCTGTTCGACGTGCAGGGCTCCGTTCAAGTCCTGCACACTCACGTCGTGAACATTGAGATTGTGCCGCGTAGCAACCGCCCTGATCCGATCAAAGATGTTCTCACTTCCGCCTGCGCGCGGTATCGTGCGTACCATGACGTCGGCGTCAGGAAGAATCTTGTGCACACGCTGGGTAACGTCGTTAGCGATCTGCTCGGCTCGCTGAAAGGTGACGTTGCGCGCCATTCCGACGGATACGTCCGCGAAATAGCGGTTCCCTGCTCGACGAATACGTGCACGGTCGATATTGACGATCCCATCGACAGTAGAGATCGAATCGAGAACCTCGCCCCGAATACCTAACGGCGCTGCGTCCAGCAAAGCATCGATCGTTTTCCGTGCGAGACGCCAACTCACCCAGACCACTACGCCAGCCACAAACAACGCAGCAATCGGATCTGCTTTCTGCAGCCACTGAATCTGATACTTTTCGCCGGTCCAGACCAGCAAAAGTCCAAGGATCACAACCGAGCTCGACCAGATATCGGTGGAAAAATGAAGCGCATCGGCTTCCAACGCCTGACTGTCGTACTTCGCTGCGATTTTCGCAAGTCGATGGGAGCGCCAGTAATCCACCCCGATCGAGAAAATCATAACCAGCACGGCAGTGATGCTCGGCTGAATCTCGACAGAGTGAAAGAACAAACGCTTAATGGCCTCGTAGATGATCCAGATGCAGGTCAGGAGAAGAAGACCGGTTTCAATGAAGGCGGAGAAGTTCTCGACTTTTCCGTGGCCATACTGATGGTCGGCATCCGCAGGCTTGTCGGAAACGCGGACGGAAAAGAACGTCACCACTGCAGCGACCAAATCTAAGGCCGAGTGGGCCGCCTCAGACAGAATTCCCAAGCTTCCAGTAGTGATTCCAACAACAACCTTTAAACTCGTGATCGCGATGGCGGCAAAAACGGAATTCCCCGCCACCCTGCGCTTTTCTTCGCGCATGGATTCAGCCGAGTAAGGAAGGGTGGAGTCTGCCATCGATCAATTATCGCTGTTGGGCACCATACCACCAAAGCCCAATTCACGCTGTGGCAAGGCGAGTTCTGCTGGGTCAATGTGCTAGGATTTCGATAGCCCAGAAATAACAACTTTGGATGTTGGAATCCTGCTAAGAGCCAAGGGCGGCATCGGCTCTGGTTCGCGGTCATTCCTTAAACAGGAGCTTGTTTTGATTCGATCTGCTTTAGCCATCTGTTTGCTTCTTGCCGGCCTAGCATTCAGCCAGGCGATACCTACTCCTCAACAAAAACCCGACGCCGAGGAACCCTCGGAAGCGAATGCGAATGCTGCAAAGGCCGCGGCCGCAGTTCCCGCGGATGCTCCTGTGATCACTGTGCCCGGCGTTTGCGACGCGGCGAAAGCAAACACTCCAGATTGCAAAACAGTAGTTTCGAAGGCTGAATTCGAAAAGATGGCGCAAACGCTGGACATCCCGGAAACCCGGAAACGGCAACTCGCCGAGAGCTATGGGCGCTTACTCTACCTAAGCCATGAAGCAGAAAAACGAGGGTTGGATAAAGGACCTAGCTTTGAAGAGTCCATGCGTTTTCGCCGGATGCAGGCACTTGTCGAACAACTGAGTAAGAGCCTGCTCGATGAAGCGCAAAAAATTCCTGATACCGACATCGAAAAGTTCTACAAGGACAATCCCGAAGCATTCCAGGAAGCTGAGCTTCTGAGAGTCTTTGTTCCACGACAAAAGACTTTGGAGCCCAATAAAGATGGGAAAGCACCTACCGAAGCCGAGCAGAAAGCAAATGAAGCGGCAATGAAGAAAACGGCGGACGCTCTCCACACGCGTGCGGCTGCTGGCGAAGATTTCGACAAGTTGCAGAAAGAAGCATTCGAAGCTGGCGGCCTTAAGGCCACTCCTCCCGCCGCCAATATGGGAAAAGTTCGTCGCGTCGGCCTCCCACCTGAGCACGCATCCGTGTTCGACCTGAAGCCAGGAGAGGTTTCGACTGTCATCGACGACAGCGGAGGCTACTTCTTCTACAAGATGGTATCTAAGCAGGAAGTTCCGCTCGCGTCCGCGAAAGACGAAATCAAACAAACGCTCACTGGACAGCGAATGCGCGACGAGCAAACAAAATTTCAGAATGCGTCGATGCCAACGTTGAATGATGCCTATTTCGGTGGAGGTCAGCCTTCGGCGCAGCCGAACGCTCCAAAACCAGTGGCGCCGAAACCGAAGCCGCAGCCCAAATAATGCCGCCAGAGAAACCATCGGTCGTCGTCACCGGGATATCAGGGAACCTCGGCCAGCGGCTTTTGCCTCTGCTCGGACAGTTCTCGGTCATCGGAGTCGATCTACGTCCCCCGAAAACTGACACTCCAATTCGCTTCGAGCAGATGGACCTGGGCGAAGAATCCTGTTGCCGGCAGCTGTATGAATTGTTCCGCGACAAAAAGCCTCATGCGGTCGTCCACCTGGCTTTCGTGATTGATCCGCAGCGCACGGGCGTTCTCGATCGCGACCGCATGTGGCAAATCAACGTGGCGGGAACGGCACGGGTGATGGAAGCCATCACCGAGGCAAACCGCAACATCGACGATGGCGTCCGTCAGTTTGTGTTTTTAAGCAGCGTTTCAGCGTACGGATCGGATCTGCCGGGGCCGGTATTGGAGGATTATCCGCTTGCAGGACATACGTTGCCCTATGCCATCCACAAGCGAGAAAGCGATGAAGTTGTCCGGCAGCGCGCGCCTGCGCTTCGCTCGTGCAGTGCGTACATTCTTCGACCACACATCTATGCGGGATCCAGTGTTGAGAATTATTTGATGGGTGCGTTTCGTGGAACACCTAATGGAAAAGGCGCTCGCGCGGCCCGCATGCGCTCGCAGAACAAACGCCTGCCCTGCATGTTGCCGTATGGCCAGGAGTATTTGAATAACCAGATTCAATTTGTACATGTCGATGACATGGCACGCCTGATTGCCTGGCTTTTGAAGCGTGAACCGGAAGCGCAGCGGCTCAGCGTCCTGAACGTGGCGGGGCGAGGGGAACCGCTAACATACGGGCGCTGCATTGAGATGGCGGGCGCCAAGCTAATTCGCGTACCCGGGAAGTGGGCGATGAAACAGGCACTGGGGGCACTGTGGAACTTCGGGATCTCGGCAATTCCGCCCGAAGCTGTTCCTTACATGACCGGGCAATACATCATGAGCACCGATCGGCTGAAGAAGTTTCTTGGGCCGGATTACGAAACTGTCATGAAATACACCATCGCGGACGCATTTCAGGATTCGTTTCGGCGCTGAAGATTATTTCAGCTGCGAAATGACAGATGACACCTGGTTCAGACCAAGCGTCCAATTCACCGCACGAATGAACTGTTCTGGCAGGATGCCAATGTAGATGGTGGCAAATGCGGTGATGCCAAGCGCAATGCGCATTCCCCAACTGACAGGCAGTGCTTCCCTTTCGAGAGGCTGCCTCATGAACATCGCGCTGGCGATCTTCATGTAGTAGTAGAGGCCAAAGAGCGCATAGAGCACAGCCACTGCAGCCAGCACGTAGTGCTGACTCTCGATCAGGCTCAGGAAGATGAAATACTTCGCCAGAAAGCCTGCCATCGGCGGGATTCCAGCGAGCGACAGCAGGAAAATTAGCATCAGCACCGCTTCAAAAGGAGCGCGGGAATAGAGGCCTGCGATGTCGTCGATTTCGTCGCCAATGATGTCGCGGCGCCGCAAGGAAGCGATGACAGCAAACGCCCCCAGGTTCATGAACGTGTAAACCAACAGGTAGATCAGGATTCCCTTCAATCCGTCCGCTGCGGCCGGGTTTTGCCCGGAGCCAAACGCTACAACTCCAAGCAAGATGTACCCGACGTGCGCAATCGATGAATAGGCAAGCAGGCGCTTGGTATTGGTCTGCGTCAATGCTGCGAGGTTCGCGCCCGTCATGGTTGCGATGCTTACAAAGATCATCATCGGCACCCAGACGTTCTGCAGGGGCGCAAATCCGATAAAGAGGACGCGGATCAACATCGCCCAGGCTGCAGCTTTCACCGCCACGGACATAAATCCAGTGATGGTCGTGGGCGCTCCCTCATACGCATCCGGCGCCCATTGGTGAAATGGAAAAGCAGCAATCTTAAACAGCAGGCCGGTTGCGGTTGTAATCAGCGCGATGATAGCGATCGGATCTTTAGGATGAATTTGGAGCAGCTGGCCTAATCGCTGATTGATCGCGAACAAGTTTGTGCTGCCTGTCAATCCATAAAGTAAAGAAAGACCATACGCAAAAATTCCCGAGGAAAAAGCTCCCAGCAGCAGATATTTCAGCGCCGCTTCATTCGAACGCCGGTCGCGCCGGAGAAAGCCAACCAGTACGTAGGTGGAGATGGCCATCAATTCCAGCCCGATGAAGAGCAGCACGACATCGATGGCTGACGCCATGCACATCATCCCTACAACAGCGAAGAGCATCAGGGCGTAATACTCGCCATGATGTTCGCGCTCGATTTCGAGATAACGAACGGAAGTTAGGATCGCGATCAACGTGGCGACGAGAAACAGATAATAGAAGTAGAGCGCGAACCGATCCAGAAGCATGGACTGCGCAAAACCGACCAGTCCATTTGCGGTTGAGGGAGCACTCAGGTAAAAGAAATGGATTTTGACGACGATGTACAAAGAGAACAGCGTTCCGATGAAGGCTGTGACCGCGTTGAACCACTTCAACTCCGCGGGAACCCAAAGATCGATAATCAGGATCCCCAAGGCAAAAATGGTCAACAGCACGATCGGCAGCGAGAGCAAATAGTCCGTCGGCGAGAACAATTGAGCTACTTGGCCGAGCACTAGTGTGTCCCCTTTGCGGAGTCGGCGGATGGAGCAGCCGCTGTCGGCGTTGCCGACGCATTCACTGTAGTGGCTGCAGTCGGATAATTCGGACGGATTTGCGTCACCAATTTATTCACGGGCTGCTCAAGGATCTCGAAGAACGGTTTGGGAAACAGCCCAATCCAGAAAGCGGCAATGATCAATGGCGCGAAGCAAAGCAACTCGCGCGGATTCAAGTCGTGCAGCTTTTCGTTTTTCGGATTCGTGACAGTCCCAAAAAACACTCTCTGATAGAGCCACAGCAGATAGGCAGCCGCTAACACAACGCCTGGAACTGCCCACGCGGCCCATTTCCAGTTCTCAAGGAACGTACCCTGCAGAATCGTAAATTCGCCAACGAATCCATTCAGAAGCGGAAGCCCCATCGAAGACAGGAACATGATCATCGTGATCGTCGCGTAGACAGGCATGACATTTGAGATCCCGCCGTACTCAGCGATCTCGCGCGTGTGACGCCGCTCATACAGAACGCCGACGATCAAGAAGAGTGCACCTGTCGAAATACCATGATTGATCTGCTGCAGAACAGAACCGCTTAGTCCGGCCGGATTCAGCGCAAAAATGCCGAGCGTGCAGAAACCAAGGTGGCTAACTGACGAATATGCCACCAGTTTCTTCATGTCCTTCTGCATGAGGGACACGAGCGCGCCGTAAATGATTCCGACGATCGACAGGCCAATCATCCACCCGCGAACCTTTGGATGCATCACAACCGCCGGAAAGAGCGGCAGCGAGAAACGCACGAATCCGTAAGTGCCCATCTTCAGCAGGACACCAGCCAGGATGACTGAGCCTGCGGTTGGCGCTTCGACGTGCGCATCAGGCAGCCAGGTATGGAACGGGAACATCGGCACCTTGATCGCGAATCCGAGGAAGAATGCGAAGAACAACCAGACAGCGTACTTGAATTCAATTCCGGGCGCCGTCTGATAGAGCGCGGGGATGCTGAACGTGTAGGGATTTCCGACGGAATGGTGATGGTAATAGAGAAAGATGATGCCCAAGAGCATCAGCACGGAACCGAGCAGCGTGTACAAAAAGAACTTGATAGCGGCGTACAACTTCCGCGGACCACCCCAGATACCGATCAGCAGATACATCGGCACCAGCATCGCTTCCCAGAATACGAAGAACAGGAAGAAGTCGAGTGCCATAAAGACGCCAAGCATGCCCGTCTGTAGCACCAGGAACCACGCGTAGTATTCCTTCACCCGATTCTCGATCGCAGTCCAGGAAGAAAGAATCGAGATCCATCCAAGAAGGGTGGTCAGCATAATCAGCAAGAACGAGATTCCGTCGATGCCAAGATAATATCCAGCACCGATCGAAGGGATCCAATTGCTCGGCGCACCCTCGATGAACTTGAAGCCTACCTCGAAGCGCTTCTCCCAGAACATCGGAACTAGCGGCAGCGAGATCAGGAATCCGAGGAGCGCAAAGATATTCGCGATCCATCGGATGGCATTCTTGTTCTCGCCAGGGATTAGAAGCAGGACGAAAGTCCCTACGAGCGGCGTAAAGAGAATGATGGACAGAATGTGATTCTGCATAAGAGCAGTTCTCTGTAAGCTACAAGCTGAGAGCTACGAGCTTTGAGCAACCGGACTTGCATGCCCGCAGCTCACGGCTCGCAGCCGATTCATCGATACACGTAATAAAACACGAACCCAACCAAACCAATCACCATACAAAGCGCATACCACTGCACCAGGCCCCACTCAGTGAGGCGGGCGATGTAGGCGAACGGCAGCGTTATGTATGCCGCACCGTTCACCAGCAAACCGTCAATAATCCACTTGTCCCACCACTTGGAAACGCTCGCGGTCGCGCGCGTAAGCCATCCGGCGGCATTCACCGTGCCATCGACAATGTTGGTGTCAGTCCAGGCAGAAGCGTCACCTAGCCCGAGCACACCGAAACGCACGTCTCCGACTTTGCGTCGACCCGTGAATGCATAGTCGTATGCCTCATCAACAAACCACTTGTTGTAGAGAACGTTGTAGAGCGAAGGCGCGCTTGCGGCGATGGGCTCACGATAGTCCCGGGCAGCACGACTGTAGGACCTGTGCGCCATGCCCCACCCTGCAGCTGCAGCTGCTACAGACAAGAACATAAGAAGATATTCGGTCCCGCTCGTATGTTCTTCTTCTTTTTCCCCGGCCGCGAGTTGTCCAGGACGTTCTGCCTCGAGCACCTTTACTTCTTTCGCGAACACAGGTTCAAGGAATTTTCCAAAACGATCGCTTCCCTTCAAGCTGTGCGGAAATCCAAGATAGCCGGCGAACACTGAGCACACCGCAAGGATCACGAGCGGTATTGTCATTGACTTTGGCGACTCATGAATATGGTGCTCGACTTCATGGCTCATGCGCGGCTGTCCGTAGAACGTCAGGTAAATCAGCCGGAACATGTAGAAGGCAGTCATGATCGCGGTGGCGTATCCAACAAACCACAGGATGCGATAGGCGCCACCTTCCGACGCCCACGTCTGCCAGAGAATCTCATCTTTGGAGAAGAAGCCTGCGAGTCCGGGAATGCCCGCAATCGCTAACGTGGCGATGAACATCGTCCAGAAAGTAACCGGAGTTCGCGCGCGCAGATCTCCCATGTTCCGCATGTCCTGCTCACCTGACATGGCGTGGATCACCGAGCCCGCGCCAAGGAACAACAGCGCCTTGAAGAACGCGTGCGTGAAGACGTGGAACACTCCGGCTGCGAAGGCCCCAACACCCAACGCGAGGAACATGTATCCCAATTGCGACACGGTCGAGTAAGCAAGGACACGCTTGATGTCGTTCTGCACCAGGCCGATTGACGCCGCGAAGATCGCCGTCAGCGCGCCAACGATTGCCACAGTCTTCATTGCCGTAGGCGCGAGCACAAAGATAGCGTTCGAGCGTGCCACCATGTAAACGCCGGCCGTAACCATGGTCGCAGCGTGGATCAACGCAGAGACAGGCGTCGGCCCTTCCATGGCATCCGGCAGCCAGACATAAAGAGGGATCTGCGCCGATTTGCCGCACGCTCCTACAAACATGAGCAGAGCGGCGGCCGTCAGGACGTGATCGCCGATCTGGAAGTGTCCGCTTCGAGCGAGCGCATTGACTTCCGTGAACTTTAGCGTGCCGAAATACCAGACGATCGTGAACATGCCCAGCAGAAACCCGGCGTCGCCGATCCGGTTCACGATAAACGCCTTGTTCCCTGCCGTTGTTGCCGAGTGCCGATGGAAATAGAAACCAATCAGCAAGTACGAACAAAGGCCCACACCTTCCCATCCGACGAACAGTAAGACGTAGTTGTTCGCAAGAATAAGGGTAAGCATGGAAAACATGAACAGGTTGAGGTATCCGAAGAAGCGGTAGTAGCCGCCCTCATGGGCCATGTATCCAGTCGAGTAAATATGGATGAGCATGCCCACGCCCGTAACAAAGAGCAACCAGATCGAAGAAAGCGGATCAAGAAGGAACCCGGCTTCGGCTTTGAACTCCGAGGGCGCACCATCGAAGCTGCGCGGAAATGCCATGTGGCCGTCGCCCGAGCCGAGCCAGGTGTACATCGTTTTCTGATACGGTGTGCCGGTACCGTGCGCGTAGTCGGTGTACTGCCAGACCGCGCCACAAGACATGATGAAGGCGATGGCGACCGCTCCGACACATACCGCGGAGACGGTGCGCTTCTCCAGTTTGCGGCCGAAGAAGAACATCAGCGCCGCGCCGAACGCCGGCAGAAGCGGAATCAACCAGATGTTTTCAAGAAAGAGCATTTAGCACTTAGTGTTTAGCCATTAGCATTCAACGCTTTTACGGCTAAATGCTAATGACTAACTACTAATTGCTCTCACCACTTCAACAAATCAATCTCATCAACATTGATCGTCTCCTTATTTCGGAAGAACGCGATCAATATCCCAAGCCCGACTGCCGCTTCGGCAGCCGCATCGGTAATGACAAAAATCGAGAACACCTGTCCGTGCAATCCGTACAGTCGAGAAAACGCCACCAGGTTTAGGTTCACCGCATTCAGGATCAATTCAATCGACATCAGAATGATCACAACATTCCTGCGCGTGAGCACCCCGATCACTCCCAAAATGAAGAGCGCGGCGGCCACCACGAGATAATGAAGGACTGTGATTTCGCCCATAAAAAACTATTTCCCAGCAAACTCGACTACGAACCTGATCTTCAAATCCTCTTTTTCGCCATCACTACCGCTCCAATGATCGCAACCAGCAGCAACAACGACGCGATTTCGAAAGCGAACATGTAATTCCCGTATAGATAGCGAGCAATTTCCTGCGTGTTCGACGATTCCGGAATCTGCATCATTTCTGAAGGCAGCAGCGTCTTTCCTTTCGAATAGACGCCCACGAACAGCAATCCCAGCGCGAATGCAGACAACAATCCCACCGGCCAGATCCGATTGAACTGGCGTTCTTTTTGCGCGCGCTCCAAATTCACCAACATGATGACGAACAGGAACAGCACCATAATTCCGCCCGCATAAAGAATGATCTGTACCGCAGCGACGAACGGCGCGTAGAGCATCAGGTACATGCCCGCTTGCGCCAACAACGCCACGATCAGCGCCAGCGCTGAGTGAACGGCATTCCTTCGTGTGATCACCAGGACACCACCGATGATCATCGTGCCTGCAAGCAGATAGAAGAAGAAAGGCGTGGCAATGGGTGTCATCCGGCGCGCCCCTTGAACCATACCTGGATGACAGGAATAAGGACGCCCACCGCTGCCGTCGCAATTAGCACGGCGAGAGCGATAGGCAATAGAACTTTCCAACCCACGCTCATCAATTGGTCAAAACGATAACGAGGAAACGTCGCCCGATACCAGATGTACAGGTACATGAACACCGCGACTTTGGCGATAAACCAGTACACGGCAGAGAGTCCCGCGGCAAAGCCAGCGAGAATGGTTCCCTCGTGCCCTCGAGCGGCAAACGGAATCGCCAGCAGAAGCACTCCAATCAATGCGAGCACGGCTGCAAATCCGCCTAATCCGAGTTTCTGCACGCGAAAGAAAGGATGCGCTGGCATGCGAACAAACCCGAACATGCCGATTGCGCCGAGAGCGAGGAAAGTCAAGCCTGGAAAAAGCGAAAAAATAAAGTCCCAGGTAGGACCTGCAAGCGCATTCGGAAACGGCCGCAGCCATCCACCGAGCCAAAGGGTTACCGCGATCGAAGAAACTGCGACCATCGCCGCGTACTCGGCGAGCATGAACAATGACCACCGAAGCCCGCTGTACTCCGTGTGGAAACCGGCAGTGAGTTCAGATTCGGCTTCCGGCAGATCGAACGGGGCGCGATTCGTTTCGGCAATCATCGCCACGGCGAAAATGAAGAATGCAATCAATCCCAGCGGGAAAAACTTGAACAGGAACCACACATGCTGCGCTTGCTGCGCTTGGACAATCCCGATCATGCTGAGCGTGCCGATGCCATCGCCCGCCACGTCATACATGCCGATTCCGCCAACGCTCGTCATCAGCACAGCTGACACAACCGCCAATCCCATCGCGACTTCGTAGGAGACCATCTGGGCGCTCGACCGTAGCGCACCAATCAGCGGGTAATTCGAGTTTGAAGCCCATCCCGCCATGACTACGCCGAGCACACTTAGTGACGAGACACCGAGCATAAAGAGGATGCCGATGTTCATGTCCGTAACAGCTTGCGTAGGCCCAAATGGGATAACGATGTAGACCGTGAAGGCCGAGAGAAGGCCGATCAGGGGTGCAATCCAGAAAACGAAACTGTCAGCTCTCGCCGGAATGATGTCTTCCTTGAGCATGAGCTTCAACGCATCCGCAATCGGTTGCAGCAGTCCGTGCGGACCTACGCGCATGGGCCCAAGGCGAACCTGCATGTGCGCCAGGGCTTTGCGCTCGATCCAGTTCATCGCCATCACAACGACCGACACGCCAGCGAAAATTACGAGGATATAAATCAGAGCCCACAGCTGGTTTCCGGCTTGGCCGGGAGTCAGCGCATCACCCCCGAGATAGGACTGGAGATAGGAAAGCATCAGCGATCCACCTCGCCGAGAACGATGTCGAGAGTGCCAATCACGGCGATCACATCAGCAACAAGCGCACCGCGAACCATCAGGTCAAGCGCCTGCAAATTGACGAATGATGGTGGGCGCACTCGCACACGATACGGCTGAGTCGATCCATCGCTCACGATGAAGTATCCAAGCTCTCCTTTCGGAGCTTCGATGGAGTGATAGATCTCGCCGACGGCAGGCTTTATCACCTTCGGCACCTTAGCCATGATTGGCCCTTCCGGAATGGCGTCGACCGCCTGGCGAATAATGCGCAAAGATTGCCGCATTTCGGCCATGCGAACGATGTACCGATCGTAGGTATCGCCGTTCTGTCCGATCGGGATTTCGAAATCGAAATCTTTATACGCCGCATACGGCTGAGCCTTGCGGAGGTCCCACTTGACGCCGCTCGCGCGAAGAACCGGGCCCGTGACACCCAGGGCAATACAATCCTTTGCGGAAATCACGCCTATATTTTTCGTGCGTTCCACCCAGATGCGGTTGGTGGTGAGCAGTTCCTCGTATTCATCAATTTTCGGAGCGACGAATTGCAGGAAGTTCAGAACATCCTTCTCGAATCCGTCGTAGGTCTCGTACTGGCAGCCGCCAATGCGGAAAGCATGTGTCGTTAGACGTGCCCCGCAATACTTCTCGAAAATCTTTAGGATCTCTTCCCGATCCCGGAACGTATAAAAAAGCGGCGTCATGGCGCCGATATCGAGCGCGTGCGTGCCGAGCCAGAGTTGATGGCTGGCAATCCGGTTCAACTCCGTAAGAATCGACCGAATGTAACGTGCCCGTGGCGGCGCTTCCACATTCAACAGCTTCTCGACTGCTTCACAGTATCCAAGCGCATTCGAGACCGCCGCAACATAATCCATACGGTCCACATACGGATTGAACATCGTGTACGTGCGGTTTTCGGCAATCTTCTCGACGCCGCGGTGCAGATACCCAATCACGCACTCGGTCCCAAGAACCTTTTCGCCATCCAGCTTCAGGATGACTCGCAGCACACCATGAGTTGCCGGATGCTGCGGTCCCATGTTGATGACTAGTTCATTAGCGTCGAGAAATGTACGGCTTTCATCGAGGTCCAAGGGATTGCGGGAGAGTGTGGTCGTCGGATCGGTCATTGCCCGCTTTCAATCCCCAGGTTGATTTGAACCCACTCAGTGTCCTGCTGGATGATTCCGTAATCCTTCCGCAACGGATAACCCTTCCAGCCATCCGGCAGAAGAATGCGCTTCATGTCGGGATGTCCTTCGAAACGGATGCCGAACATATCGAAGACTTCCCTCTCCAGCCAGTTGGCGGTCGGCCAAATGGCAACAGAACTTGGCGGCGTATCGGTTTCAGCGATCTGCGTTTTCACACGGATCCGTTCATTCTTTCCGTGCGAGTAAAGAATCCAAACGAGATCAAATTGTTTTTCTCGCTTGGGATAGTGCACGGCGGTGATATCGACGCAATAGTCGAATCCCTCATCGTCGCGCAGCAACAGCAGGAAATTCGGTATCAGCGAAGAATCGACTGTGAAGTAATTCTGGCCAAGGTAGCTTTGCGCTTCTAGGCCTGACCCAAACTGGCGCTTGTACTTCGCAACCAAGGGAGAATCCCATGGAAGGGGTACCGGGCCCGCCGGTTTCGCCGGTGCGGCAGGTTTTGGTGGTGCAGCAGGGGCGGGAGCGGCCGGCTTCGGTGCTGCCGGCTGTGCTCCACCTTCGGGAGGTGGCGGCGTTTTGGTCTCCTCGGACATAGCTTGCTAAGGTCTCGAACTCAAACGTCCTGGGTTGCCGCAGAAGCCCTAACTTCTAACAGTTAGGTGGAATAGTGTCAATGACTTGTGACCCAAACCGCTGAGTTCAGACCCACTCGAGAGCACCCTTCTTCCACACCCAGATGTAGCCAACGATCAGAATGCCGAGGAAGATCAGCATCTCGATCAATCCGAAAAGCCCCAGCCAACGAAAACGTACCGCCCACGGAAAAAGAAATATGGTTTCCACGTCGAACACGACAAACAGAATGGCGATGATGTAGTAACGGACCGTATACCGACCGCGTGCAGTATCGAATGGGTCGATGCCGCATTCGTACGGCATCAATTTCGTCTTATTGGGATTTCGAGGACGAATCAGCTTAGTGGCGAGCAGCGTGAGAGGAATCAACGCTCCCACCACGGCAATAAAAATGAAAATGGGTACGTAATTCTGGGGCATTGGGTTCTTTCCGATCCGCCCCACAGTAGGCGGAACGCGCCATGTTAACTCCAATGCCGAAGACCTTCAAGGACAACTCAGAGTTCAAGAGCTCACGTGGCGGTCCGGAAGCACAAATGCAATTCGGGCAAGCTCCGAGTGCAGCGTTTCTGGCGAGTAGATGCGATCGAGAACGCCACCCTTCCAAACGAAAAGGTCGTGGTTCTGCGATGAAAATTCGTCCCAGCTCTGCACCTGGTCCGCCCGAAACATCCGTTCGCGAATCAGGAACAGATACGCCCAGGTGATCGTTTCGTGATATTTGTCGGCTTTCCCGTGAGCGGTGGCAAACCTTTTAATTGAGCCTGAGAAACGCTCCAGCGCTTCAATAATTGGGAAGCGCAGCAGATACTCGAATGCGAGCCGCACATGGTCCGAGTGATGAAATGATTCCGCGGGTGTTTCCCCTCGCTCGAACTGCCGGATGAGTTCTTCGCCGGTCATGGCTTCTTCCTCCCTGCCCGCTCTTTCTTTGATGAAGACAGGTCCGCTTTCGCCCTCCCTGTTCGAATTTCCGTCAGGCGATGGCTCGCGGTCGAGTCCAAATCAAGGTCGTAAAATTTCTTGAGTTCGCGAATGCGGTCGAGCGATGCCGCACTGAACGGAGTCTTGCCATCGAACGCATGCAGAACGACACCTTCGAGCACGTCACCGAGTGTCATGTCGTGGTATTCGGCAAAAGCCTTCAAGACTTTGAGAAGGCGCTTTTCCATCCGAACGCCGGTTTGAACGCGTTCAATCAGCATATTTGCTTCAGTCATGGTACCAATGTACCACGGTACCAAACAAAACTCAATTCCTCCAGTTTCTTTCAGGGGTAAAGACAAGAAATCCGTCATCCATAAAAAACGGCGGCTTTCGCCGCCGGGTCCATCAGAATTGAATATCTTTAACTTTGCTTAGTTGCCGTCGGGCCGACGCTTCAACGTGGGTCGGTCGTCGTCCTTGTCTTTCCCGTCTTTATCGCTTCCCGTTTTATCGCTCGTGGTCGTGCGCCGCAGAGACGGACGATTGCTTTCTTTCTCGTCAACGACTTTGCGTCGATTTTCGAGCACTGCCAGCCGCGATTTCACATCGTCGAACTCGGATGTCGAAACCACGTACTGCGCACGCGCCGGAAGGATCTTTCCAATCTCTTCCTGCGACTTCTCGATCCGATCCGGCGTCTGCGGATGTGTCGAGAACGCCTTTGCTAAAGTCCCCGGCTTCCGCTTCTCTTTCGCCTGCAGTTTCTCGAAGAAGCTGACGAATGCCTGCGGATCGTAGCCGCTCTTATACATATACTGCAGACCGAGATAATCCGCCTCAGCTTCAAATCCACGCTGGAATGAAAGGAACGTCAGTGGCAAACCAAGTCCCGCTGCCGAGCGCACGGCATAACCGATACCGCCACCGACGAAGATCAGTGGAATCGTAGCAATATTTGCAAACTGGCCACGCGTCATTTGCCGCGTAATGTGCCGCGCCGCCACGTGAGCGATTTCGTGCGCCATCACACCCGCCAGCTCTGCTTCTTCGTCCGCAGCCAGAATCAGACCGGAGTTGACGTAGAAGAAGCCGCCCGGCAACGCCATTGCGTTCACTTCGTCAGAATCAATGACTTTGATCGTAAACGGCACCTGGGCATCGGAGTTCCGTACCAAGTTCTGGCCGATGCGGTTCACATATTCATTGATCACTGGGTCTTGAATGAGCTTGACGCTGGCTTCGACTTGCTGGGCATATTCCTTGCCCATGCGAATCTCGCTCTCAAGCGAATACCAGTTGCTCAGGCCGCGACCCCCGATCTTGCGGTTCCCAATGGCGTCTACGTCGTTCTTGCCGCCATCATGTTTGACCTGGCTGTCGTCGGGCTGCTTGACCGGCTCAGTCACCTGTGGTGTCGGGGTGGAATCAGTTTTGGTGCTATCGGTCGTTCCACCAGGTTCCTGCGCGTAGAAAGGCACGGCCGTCAGCGCCAGAAACGCGAGGCTGGCTATCAACTTCTTCAACTTCATACTCGTACTCCCTGCCCCGAACCTGGGCCTTCGGTCGGATTATACCCCCGCCCAATCCAGCTTTTTTGGGGACTTCACTCTCTTCTTATTGGACGCAAGCTTTTGGTTCCGGGTTACCTTAATTCGCGAGCCTTCTAGAAGTTGCAACAACTGGAATTCCCGTAGGTTCGCGATCGAGCAGTCGCAAGCAGGCGTTGGAGGGCCGTGGCTGTAACCCTATGATAATTCGAGAGTACCGAAATTCATTTCCCAGATGCGACCTCAAACTCCACTTGCACTTCGTTCTTCACTCGAACCGTTCCTCCGGCCACGCGAACTGGTTCCATTCCAAATTCTTTCTGGGCGATGACAGCTCTGCCCCGATAATGACCTTCCTGGCCTTCCACTTCAACTTTCACCGGGTGTGTTTGCCCATGAAGGGTTAGTTCTCCTTCAATCGTCCACTTGTCGCCAGTTAAGCGTTTAATTTCGGTAGATCTGAATTTGATCTCCGGAAACTTCTCTGCATCCAGCACCGTCGGTCCGAGCATGGTGGATTGAATCGTATTTCGATCTTTGTCTGAAACCTCGCGGTCCATGACTCGCAATTCCCCGGATCGAACCTTCAATTCAACCGACGGCTGCACTTCACTGAAGTGCCCCTCCGAAATCGGGGCGACGATCTCGTGGTCATGCGCAAATGCCGAAAAGAGTCCTGATTTGAAAACACGAATTGTGATCGACGACTTTTTTGTGTCGATCTGTCTGACTTCCTGCGCTAAGCAGGTTTGCGCCAGCTCTCCAACCAGAAAGAGGCTAACGCTCAGAAGTAAAACTCTCATCTCAGTGCCTCGACTTGAGTTCACCCTTTAACCGATTCTCAGAGTAGCTGAAATGATCCCAGCCATTTGTCACGAATTTGTCGAAGGTACAAACGTCATGATTTTCTGCGAAATAGGAACTTCTGTGTCTTGTTACTTAGCACGGACAGGGATACAAGTTGGGGTCGCGAGGTTCCGTGCCCTCGACTGATCGTGGATTCCTACTGGGGTTCGGCGAGGCCAATTTAATCAGTTGCCTTTGATTGGCATTTAGTTCCGTTCTTGTTGCGTGCTTTAGCTCGTCGATTTCGCCCAAGGAGTCTTTGTTGTGGCCAGAAATGCGCTCGCGCTCGCTGTGGTTCTCTTGGGGACAGCACTATTGGGAAATGCGCTCGCCCCACAAGTTGTAACTACGTCTCCCCTTCCATCTGGAATTGACAACGTCTGGTATCGCAAGCAACTCTCCGCCACTGGTGGTTCGGGCGGCTACACCTGGACCAAGCCTTGGGGAACGCTGCCGAAGGGTCTCAGCTTGGGATCCGGTGGAGCGATCTCCGGCACCCCAAAACAGACGGGTTCATTCAACTTCACGGTCCGTGTAAAGGACTCCAAGAACCAGTCTTCCACTAAGTCCTATACCCTGCGCATTACAGCCGCTGACATCGTAAGCGGCGCAGATAACCGCTACTGCGCAGCACCCCGCACTGCCCAGTTTGGCGCTTCGGACGGTCCCGCGGCATTGCCTCGTCAGTGCCTCAACACGGCCCTCTCTTCAACGCCCTCTCCAAGAGCAACTTATTCGGTATGCGCGAGCGGTTGCGCATACAAAACTCTGCAGACTGCCGTTGATGCCGCAACTTGCGGGGACACAATTGAGTTAGCTGCCGGCCAGACATTCACCGATGGCAAAATCATTTTCCCGAAACGTAACTGCGACGATGCCCATTGGATCACCATACGGACCAGCACTCCGGATAGCCTGCTCCCACCCGAAGGTACGCGCATGACGCCATGCTGGGCCGGCGTCGCCTCTTTACCAGACCGACCCAAATTCGACTGCCCTTCGACAGGAGTTCCCTCCACCAGTCGCCTCGCAAAAATCGTGATTGCGCCGTCAATGGGCAGCATCTTCATTCGTGGGGACCATTACCGACTCATCGGACTTGAGGTCACGCGTCCTGGCGGGGGCGGCGTTGTCAGCTTCTTTTTCAATGTTGGCGGCGGATCGAACGTTATCTTCGACCGCATGTGGATGCACGGCACTTCACACGACGAACTCACCCACGGAGTTATGCTCAGCGACTCCCATCACGTCGCCGTGATCGACTCTTACTTCAACGACTTCAAGTGTGTCGCCAAAGTTGGCGCGTGCTCGGACTCACAAACCATCTCGGGTAACAACAACTCCATTGCAGGAGTCGCTGGCGCCTACAAGATCGTTAACAACTTCCTCGAGGCGGCTGGTGAAAACGTTCTTTTCGGCGGTGGTCCATCGGTTGACACGGGTGGTGATTTTGAAATCCGTCGCAACTACTTTTACAAACCGATGAGTTGGAGTCCTGGCAGTTCCACCTATGCGGGCACGCGGTGGGTCGTCAAAAACCACCTGGAAATGAAGAATGCAACCAGGGCGTTGGTCGAAGCCAATGTCTTTGAAAACATCTGGGGTGGATTCAGCCAGTTCGGCGCACACGTGCTGCTGACTCCCAAAAATCAGGCTCTCGGTTCGAAGAACCTGTGCTCAATCTGCCAGGTCACCAACATTACTTTCCGCTATAACCACTTCATCACCGGTGCACAAGTTTTTCAGATGGCAAATGGGAAGAATGCGAACGGTGCCTACGCAAAAGCAGGCGGCTACTACTCCGTCCATGACAATCTCGCCGAGAACCTCGCTTACCGGGGTTGCTATGGCTGCACAAACCAGTACAACCAGATCGCAACCGGTCTCGACGCGCCCTTGTCGAATATCCTGAGCAACGTCTCACTGGCGCACAACACGTTCGTCGTCTCGACAGCCGTTGAAAATGCGCCCAGGCTGAATGCAGGATTTCTCGGACTGGGCGGCCCACAGAATAAAGTTCAACCGAATATGTCAATCACTAACAATATCTTCGCTGGCGGGTATTACGGTCCATGGTCCACCGGAAGCACCGCGAATTGTGCCTATGACCAGGGGAGTCCGAAAGCGAAATTCACCGCTTGCTGGAGTGGTTGGACCTTCGCTGGTAACGTAATTTCGAATGGTATGAACATTCATCAGATTCCGACTTGGCCGTCGGCGACCACAAAGTTCCCTGCGAAACAGTCGGACATAGGCTATGTCAGTCTGGGTACTGGATTAGGCGGAGATTATCGTTTATCGAGCGCGAGTGGATTTCGTTCGGAGTCCACCGACGGCACCGATCCTGGCGCCGACATGACCACACTCAACTCCCTTACAACCAACGTTCGTTGATTTTGTTCGGGTGAGTCCGTCTCGACCTTCCGTGGACTCACCCGCTTTTTCTTCAAGCTTCGGCAGGTAGTCGTAGCCGCACTGCGACAGTCGTCGCATAGTGGCAAGTTGCTGGAAAATGCGTCAGAGTCCAGTTGCTCACCACAAACGCAGCGCGTCGGCCGAAATGCAATGTTCTCCAGATTAGGGGAACGAACGGCAGCCGGAAGAATCTTTTTTCTTCTGCCACAAAGCCTTTCCGCAATTCATCGAACTCTTCCTCGGTTAGCGGATGTTCGTATTCTGAGATGTCATCGTGCGCAGGCAGTAAAGATCTCAGCCTGCCGTAGCCTTTGCTGAAGCGTATGGGTTCCTTGACAACTACGTACCCGCCTGGCTTCAGTATTCGGTGCATTTCATTCCGCACCATCGCGATATTCAAGTGATGCACGAGCGACATGCAAAAGATCACATCCACCGATCTATCCGGCAGCCCCGTCTCGTATGCCGAGCACGCTCGTGCTTCCGCGGATAGTTGCGCATCATGAATTCGACGTTTTGCAATGGCCACGAGATCAGGTGAAATATCAATCCCAGTCACGGTTGCTCCGCGATGCACTAACGGAATCAGAGTTTCCCCGGACCCGCAGCCGAGATCTAATACGGTTTTCCCGTGTACATCTCCTAGAAGGTGAAACGCATATTCAAGCGGGAAAGGAGTGTCGGGCGATGGATTCAGATACCGATCGACATCGACCGGTGCAATGACAATCTTGCTGGCTTCTGCAGCGCTGCGACGAAGCTCATCTTGCGCTTGGGCCGATAAATCGGATGACATGAACAGCGAATCCCCGGCTCATTGTAAGCACGAAGACAGGAATCACGCCGTTACCAAGGTATGTACCACCTCGTGACGACGGCCGTTGCCAACCATTTCCAAGGCGATTCATAGATAGGAAAACACCGACACTGGAGGATTACCAGACGGTTTTCAGAAGAGTACTTTGCAGAATCTTTTCGTCTTTCGATATGAGGGTCATGCCCTCTCCTCTCGCGGTAGCCGCAATGATCCGATCTGCAGGATCTTTACTGAAAGACTCCGGGAACTGTGCTGCTAACGCCGCAATCTCCGGTGTAATGTCTCGAATCGACACGCCGGAACGCTCGACTACATTGCGAATGGATGTCTCAAGAGTGCCCACTCCACGCAGCCGTCCTCTCGCGAAAAGGTTGGCTAGTTCTACAAGCGTGATCGATGCGATCGCCAAACCTTCTTGATACTGCGCTTTACGGATTACGGCTGCCGCCCGGCGAGACAGTCGCTCGGGCTCACGGATCGACCAAACCAAAACGTGTGTGTCGAGCAAAATCACCGGAGCATTTCCCAATCTTCTGCGGGTAAGATCGGCGATTCAATGTCGCCAAGTATTTCGATCTCGTCTTTCATGCAGCCGAAGATATCCTGCGCGGGAGCATCCACTGGAACAAGTTTGGCTACCGGCTTGCCTTTTTTTGTAATTACGACGGGCTCTCGCGTGACCCGCACTCCGTCCATCACTCGGAGACAGCGCGCTTTGAATTCACCTGCCGCCATAGTCTTCATGACCACTCTCTCACGACCATGGTCATAATATCATGACCATGAATCCATTCGCAAGAAAACCGGGCTTTCGCCCGGTCTGCATATCAGTTTTGACCAAGACTCAATCGTAATACTCGAGCCCCAGATGCGTGATCAGCTCTTCGCCTTTCAGATGGCGCAACGTGTTCTTCAGCTTCATCGACTGAATGAACAGGTCATGCTCTGGATATAGGCCCGGCGCAGTCATGGGCGATTTGAAATAGAAGCTCAACCACTCCTGGATCCCAATTCCGCGCAGCTCAGAACTCCGCTGCGCCAAATCGAGGAACAGCACGAGGTCGAGCACGATAGGCGCTGCCAGGATCGAGTCGCGGCATAGGAAATCGACCTTGATCTGCATCGGATAGCCCAGCCATCCGAAGATGTCGATATTGTCCCAACCCTCTTTGTTATCTCCGCGCGGCGGATAATAATTAATCCGCACCTTATGGAAAATATCGCCGTACAGCTCGGGATAGATGCTCGGCTGCAGAATGTGCTCAAGCACTCCCAGCTTCGATTCTTCTTTCGTTTTGAAGGATCCCGGATCGTCTAGCACTTCTCCATCGCGGTTTCCGAGAATGTTCGTGGAGTACCATCCGCTTAGCCCGAGCAGGCGCGCCTTGAATGCTGGCGCCAGCACGGTCTTCATCAATGTCTGACCGGTCTTGAAATCTTTGCCGCATATCGGCGCTTCGCGATCTTTCGAGAGTTCGAGCATCGCGGGAACATCGACGGTCAAATTCGGCGCTCCGTTCGCAAATGGCACACCTTCCATCAGCGACGCGTAGGCATAGATCATCGATGGTGCAATGTTCTCATCGTTCTGGGTTAGCGCTTTCTCAAATGCCTTCACCGACTGGTGAGCTGCACTCGGTTCGATATATGTTTCGGTCGATGCACACCAAATCGTGACCAGACGCGACGCGCCGGAAGACTTGCGGAATTGACGGATGTCATCGCGCAGTTGTTCCGCGAGCTCCATCTTGTTCTTGCCTTTCTTTACATTGGGTCCGTCGATCTTTTTTACGTAGTTGTGATCGAAAACTGCCTTGCGCGGCTTGATCGACGACATGAAGGGCTTGATCTCATCCAAAAGATAACGATCAAGCACGCCAGCTTTCGACGCCGCCTCATACATGTTGTCTTCGAAGATGTCCCAGCCGGTGAATACCAGGTCATTCAATCCAGCCAAGGGCATGAATTCTTTCACTTTGGGTGAGCGCCCCTCGGTCCGTTTGCCGAGCCGGATCGTACCCATTTGTGTCAAAGAACCGATGGGTTTTGCGAGCCCTTTACGAACTGCTTCAACTCCGGCAACGAACGTGGTCGCGACCGCGCCCATTCCCGGGATCATCACGCCCAACTTGCCTTTTGCAGGCTCGAGCGCGGATCTCACGCTATTTGTCTCCGCCACTTTTACCGATTCCACTTTCGCTGTTTTCGTCTTTTTTGCGTGCTTCTGCGTAGTCGCCATAGTGCGAGTAAGTCCTTATGAGTTCCGTAGGATAGAAGGCAAACAGATATGTTCTCGTACCGAGCAACGATTTGCAACCAAGGTGGACCAAATGGCGAAATAGCGCATGGAACGCCGAACGCTGCGCACCCAATGGCCACATTCATCGATCTGCCGTTCGTGCTCTGATCTGCGATACTGATGGACTCTTGCGGGAGGCTGCTTGAACGATTACTTGCTGTCGCTCATCCTGGGGATCATTGAAGGCCTTACAGAGTTTCTTCCTGTTAGTTCCACTGCCCACCTTCGGATCTCAGAAGCCCTCCTTCATCTGAACCTGCAGGATGGCTACTGGAAAATGTATTCGATTGTCATCCAGTTAGGCGCCATTCTTTGTTTGCCGGTCTACTTCCGAGCCAGGATCGCAAAATTGCTGTCCACGTTCCCAAACGGAGAGCGTGGCGACAAAACGGTTATCACGCACCCTCTCACTCTCACCATCATCGCCTTCGTCGTGACTGCGATCCCATCTTTTCTTCTGACCAAGGTCATCGGAAAGAATCTCGAGAGCCTCTATGTGATGGGGTTGTCATTGTTAATTGGCGGAGTCGTGATGTGGATCGTGGACGCGATGAAAGCTCGCTGGGAGAAGGCCGGCCCAAATGCTCCAGACACCCAGATCCACACCTGGAGAATGGAGGACATGAGCCTCGGCCAGTCCATCTGGATTGGCGCCTGCCAGATCTTGTCCGCAGTTTTCCCTGGAACGTCGCGATCGATGGCCACAATCGCGGCTGGCCAGGTCGCCGGAATGTCGCGCGCTGCCGCTCTTGAGTTTTCTTTCTTTCTCTCAATGCCAACCATGGCTGTCGCCACTCTTTACACGCTGATGAAATCCGTGATGGGCAAAGGACAGGAGAATCCGATTGGTATTTCCCATCTCACCGGAGAGCAGTGGGCAGTCTTGGCCTTGGGATTTGTTGTTTCATTTATCGTGGCTTATGCGGCTGTCTCTTGGTTCATGGACTGGGTCCGCCGCCGTGGGTTTGTTCCTTTCGCTGTGTACAGGATCATCGTCGGCGTCGCCGTACTGATGTGGGCAACAAAGATCTAGAGATGCTCGCGCACCACTGACCACCGTTCCCTGCGCTTCATGTTTTGCACAACCCACATCTTGGGGGATACCAAGTCGGTACGATGTACCAATTCCTGCCTTCTGCGTTCAGCGAAATTCCGTCATAATTGTCTGGCTCTGGTGAACTCGCAGTTTGTCGCGCAGGTGTCTCGCGCGATTGCGAATACGCCCTGATGAAATTCTTCTCGCGTATTTTCGAACCGACCAAGAACCGTCGGTTGAACGAACTGGTCGGATTCCTGTTGTGTGTCTCTGCGCTCCTCCTTTTCCTCGCACTCATCTCCTATTCCCCGCTCGATCCGTCGCTGAACAGCGCCTCGGTTTTGACGGGTTCACGTGCTGCGCGCAATTGGGTTGGCATTGTCGGCGCTTATCTTTCGGATTTGATCCTGCAAGGCTTTGGTTTAGGCGCGTTTCTGCTTCCACTCTTCCCGCTGATGCTAGGCGTTCGTTGGTTCCGTTCGCGGAAAGTGCAATCACCGATCGCGAAGACCCTGGGCGCAATCTGGTTGCTGATGTTCGTGCCCGCGCTTCTCGCGATCCTGCCAGGACACGTGCGATGGATGAACGCGATCCCAGTCGAAGGTTTGCTCGGGCGAATCGTTGGCGATGCTCTCATTCATTATTTCAACCTGGCTGGCGCCTATATCGTTTGCGCCACCGTCCTGGCGGTCGCGCTCTATCTCACGACAGCATTTTCTTTTTCCACTTTGGAAGTCTGGGTACCGACCCGCTTGGCATTCCTGTTTGCTGCGCGTGACCGCTTCCGCGACTGGCAGGAGGAACGGCGCAAACAGAAACTGCAGAAGGAACTGGAAAAACGCCGTGCTCAAAAGCCAGTGGTGAGTTCGCAGATGGTCCAAGCCAAGGGCGGCCGATTCGAAGAAGAGCCAGAGCGGCCCATGCGGCGAGAAGTTTCACCTGAACCGGCCAAAACAGCCGGACCTGCAACTGGTATCGATCGGATAACTGCGTCGGCAACTCCGTCGGCGGCCGAGCAGAGCCGTGATGAAGCCGAGCCCATGCCGGACATCGCTGTCACCGAACGGGCGGACACGGGCCACAAGACCAAGACCGTCATGCCGAAGATTGCCGGCAGCTACAAACTGCCGTCGTCGAGCCTGCTGCACCGTCCAGACGAGCAACAGACTGTCGATGCGGACGAACTCAAGCTGCTCGCGCAAGTCCTCGTCGACAAGTATGCAGAGTTCGATGTCCACGGGCAGATTACACAGATCAACCCTGGCCCCGTCGTCACTACGTTCGAATTCAAGCCCGAAGCGGGCGTGAAGTACAGCCGCATCATCAACCTGACTGACGATCTTTGCCTCGCACTTAAAGCGGAAAGCATTCTCGTAGAACGTATGCCGGGCAAGAGCACCGTTGGTATTCAGGTTCCGAATCGTCAGCGGGAAATCATCTGGCTGCGCGAGAACGTCGAGTCCCAGGAATTCGTCAGCTCAAAATCCAAGCTGACGATGGGCATGGGCAAAGACATCAATGGACGTTTGGCCGTCGCCGATCTCGCTGGCATGCCGCACCTTCTGATTGCTGGATCGACCGGCGCCGGTAAGTCCGTCGCCATCAATGCGTTCATCATGTCGATCCTGTACAAGGCGACTCCAGATCAAGTGCGCTTGATTCTTGTCGACCCGAAGCGCCTCGAACTAGGGAACTATGAAGGTGTGCCGCATCTGTTCACGCCGATCATCACCGAACCCAAACTTGCGGCCAATGCCCTGCGCAACGCAGTACGCGAGATGGAGCGCCGCCTGAAGCTGCTCGCCGAAAAAGGCGTTCGCAATATTGCGCAGTACAACGAGCTGTTCCAGGACGATGGCACGCTCAATCTCTTCGGCGAAAACAGCGAAGAACGGCCTCTGCCTTACATCGTGATCATCATCGACGAATTAGCTGATCTGATGATGCTCGATGCTGGCAACGTTGAAGAATCCGTAACACGCCTTGCGCAAATGGCGCGCGCCGTCGGCATCCACCTCGTGCTTGCAACACAGCGTCCGTCGGTCGACGTCATCACCGGATTGATCAAGGCAAACTTTCCCGCCCGCATTTCCTTCCGCGTCGCCACCAAAGTGGATTCGCGCACGATCCTTGATTCGAACGGCGCGGAAGCTCTCCTCGGCAAAGGCGATATGTTGTACCTGCCTTCGGGATCGGCACGAGTTCATCGTCTGCACGCCCCATTTGTCACGGAAAAGGAAATCGCCGCCGTGGTGGAGTTCTGGAAATCTCAGGCCACTGCCGAGTACGTGCAGCAATTCCTCGAAGCTCCGAAAGAAGAACGCGAGGCTGCCGGTGGAGACAGCGACGGTGCGGACGAAAACGACAACGACCCCATGTACGAAGATGGGGTGCGTCTCGTGCTTGAATTTGGTAAGGCCTCTACTTCTCTGCTCCAACGACGGCTGCGTATCGGTTATGGGCGCGCCGCACATCTTATCGACATGATGGAGCGCGATGGCATCGTTGGAGCCGCCGATGGTCCTAAGCCCCGCGAAGTTCTGAAACGCCCCGACTGGATCACCGAAGTCGAAGAGTCGATGCGCTAATCCGGCGTACTCCTCAGAGCTGCTGGCAAATTTTCTTTATCTGCGCGCTTCGGGCTGCCGGGCCTAAGGCTCTTCCCTAAGACCTCGAACTGAAGAACATCGCTGGCGTTTTATTGTGTTTTCTAATAGATATATAATAGAATTGTAACTATTCTTTTTGATTCTGAACGACTTAAGGCGGGCGCTAGCAATTGCCTCCGGTCCGAGCATTGCGATAGCACTCGAAAGCACTATCGAGTCGTCGTCTAGAATGCCGTTTGCTGGCGTTCCAAGGCACCTGGAATCGACGGATAAAGTCTTGGTAGGCCTGGAGGTCATCTGCGGGGTGAGCGTGTCGTAAATCGCATTTAAACGCTGGTTTGTTTTATTTGGAGATTTTAAACAAGCCCGGAGTGTTTCCTTTTAGCGAAACATGGATTTCTAACTTCGGACTCTCTGCCAACGTCCACCGGCCAACTGATCACCGAGAACTAGCGACCGGCTTTTCCCGTAACCCTCGAACTGCAAGCCAGGCTAGCACCGCCACGGCAAGCGCCATCGCAATCCACAGCACTGCCTTATGACGATCCGACCACGGCCGGTCATCGGGGCGGGGCTTGTGGATGGGATTGGCGGCCGGTGCTTCCAATGAAGCTTCCGCTGCGTTCGGTTCTTCAGAGAAAATTTTGGCGTAATCGTAGTTAGGTGGACCAAGCTTCGCGTCACCGTAGTACAGCTTGAGGTTCGCTCGGCCTGCTGGGTCGAAATACAAACGCCGCTGAAATGACTGCGGCTCAATGGACTGAATCTCGAGCGAAGGATCGTCGCCATTCTCGACGATGACCGTGAATTGCTTGCAGGTGCAGATGCTGGCTCGCACGATCACATCTTCCGAAGCGACCGTCTGCCCTCCGCGGCGCGCGTGAATGCGGCTGATCTCGCCCGTCGCAAGGTTGATTTTGTTTTCACCCTCCATCACAACCGCACGACGAAAATTCGCATTGTTCGGCGAGACACTGAACACAACGCGATCCACGGGAATGTTCGCGTACAGATCGCAGACGAATCGCGATTGATGCGTATCGGATGAGGACGCAGGCTTGCACGCACCTGCGGGGATGTAAGCTGCCTTCCGTTCCTGCAGGTTCGCTACGAATGCGCCCAATACCTGCTTCGGTTCGACTTCGCGGCCCAGCTTCACGTGCACATATCGGTAATTCCAGGCGGGAAGAGCAATAGTGAAATTCGATCCGAGCTTTTCGGTTGAGAAATCGTAGAGCGTCGATGGCGTAGGCCAAGGCGCCCGTTTTCCTCCCTTAAGCTCTTCCCTTCCTTCAATGGAAGCGCTCGCAACGAAGTTCCTGGCATCCAGCTTCAATCGAATGTGGTCGTACTCGGGTACGCCTTGCATGTCCAGATCAAATTCGGCGTGGTCGCCGACGCGTGAGAGATTCAGGATCTTGACCTCGTGTTCTTCCGTGGTCGCACTTCCCCGCGCTTGCAGTTGCACATAAGCAACCTGTCTGTCTCCGTCATACAAGCGCAGGTCGGCCAGGTCGGGTCTTGCTTTTTGCCAGACTTCCGGATCGAGTATGAGATAGTTCTGTCGCGAAGCGTCCTCGATGCGCACTCCTCGGATCGTTGAAAAATATCGTAGGTCCGTAGATTGAGAGATGGCAGAGGGGATTAAAGAAAGAAAGGTGCAAACCCACAAGCTGCACGCAAGAAGGCGCGTCACGACGGTGTGGTCTCCTGGTGCTTTTTGGATAAGTGCAGCCAATCGCGCTGATAGACGAATGAAATGGCCAACAGGATCACTCCCAGCACGATGAAGCTCAGGATGCGATAAGCGCGATCGAGTTCAGAAACGTCATAGACGAAAACTTTGATGATTGTGACGGCGATGAGCACCAGGGCCTGCCAGCGGATAAACGCTGAGCGCCGCCAGAAGCCAATCGCCATCAGAACAGCACCGTATACCATCCACAACGCCGAGAAGGTGAAATCTCGCGCGCGGGTTAGCGCGCGAAGTTCCGTGGAATAGGGGGTTTGATAACGGTAGCCCCGAATAATGAATTGGATTTGCCGATCGAAGTAGTCGTACACCTCATGGCTGAGTGCCAGCAATGCAAGAACGTTCAAAGCGATCGACGCAAATACGACAGCGCTCTTGCCCGTCTCGTCTTTACGCTGCGCGCCGAACCAGATGACAGCAGCCAGCACCGCAATGGCAACAAGGTAAGTCGCAAAGCGCGCGTTGAAGAAGATCGTGTCCGTCCGGAAATTGTCGTACACAATCAGGCGAACGACGCCCAGAACGAGCGCGCCGACCGCGAAAACATTCAGCAGCTCGGATTTAATTCGATCCGCGACCCAGAGCAGAACTCCGGCTTCGATCAACCAGCCAATCGTGATCCAGTGAGCATCGAGGCGGATGGGGATCGCAATAGTGACGAAACCGATTGCCAACGCGAGGTGCAGTAAGCGCAAGGATTGCTGGGCCTCTTCTCCGTAACGAACTCCAGCACGGCGGCTGAGCAAAATGTAAACAGCTGCTAACGCGAGCGCGAACCAGGCAGTCAGCGTCTTGTCGATCGCCTCGTACATCGCATAAACCTGCAGGAAATACACACCTGCGTTGACGAAGGCGAGGAAGAGCGCAAGCGGTGATCCGCTTCCCCGACGAAGCTGCTCTGGAATAGTTGTGGTATCAATGTCGGCCGTGCGTCGACGCGCGACCAGCGGAGCCACCGCGAAAATCGCAAAGAACAATGTCGCGAACCCAAGCGTGAGGCGCAGTTGCGAAACGCTGTAGAAGCTTGCGTACCACCCCATATAGAGCGACAGAGTGCCCACGAAGCTGATCACGAGCAGTCGCTGCCATGGGCGAGTCACGACAAGCACCAACGTAGCGAGATCGAGCAGAGCAACGTAGGCAAATAATTCGAATTCGCGGTTCTGTCCGGTCGAAAGCAGGACGGGCGTCGCAAAACCGCCTGTGAGTGCGAATGCTGCAAGGATTTCGGCGTGTTGCGTGATTGCCATGACAGCAGTGGCGGCGGTCACGACTAGCATCGCTAGAAATGCAAAGCCTGACGGAATTAACGCGTAGACCTGGAACGCAGCCCAGATCGAAAGGTAGAGCGTTCCGATGCCGACCGCTTTTAGTGAATACGAAAAAGCGGGATAGCCTTTAGCGCGAAACCGTTCACTCCAGAGCAAGAGTCCGATGCCCGCAAGTATCCCGATCGTGACGCGCCCGGCAGGACCAATCCAGTTGTTATCAAATGCGAACTTCAGAAAATAGGAAGTGCCCACCAATACTGCGGTAATGCCGATGCGGTTCAGCCACTGCGAACCGATGCGCGATTCGAGATCGCGGTCTTCGGATGCTGTCCTTTTCTCGATATGCAGTGGAATTGCAGGCATCGGAGGAGGAGGCGAAGGAACTTCTGCTTGTCGTGGAGGGCTTGCCGGAGGTGGTGCTGCGACGCTTGGGATCGCAGGTGCGGTTTCTTCGCGTGCAGGCGTTGTAGCCCGCAATTCAAGGGCCTGCTCCAGCCTGTACACGCGGCGGGTCAGATCAGCTATCAACGCACGCAGGGAATCGAGGTCGTCGTTGTGCGAGTCCAAAGCGCTCCCCAAGCTGAATTCCCCGGCATTATCTGCGAAACTGACCTAGTTTGAAAGGACATACCTTGTGACTGCACATACTGAATACTTGAAATTTCATACCAAGACACATCGTGCCTACGTACACATCACGCCGCAAGTGGAACAAATTGTGAAGCGGAGCGGAGTCAAGGAAGGCATGGTGCTCGTATCGGCCATGCACATCACGGCGGGTGTGTATGTGAACGATAACGAAGACGGATTGATTGAAGACATCGACAAGTGGCTGGAGGGCTTAGCGCCGTTCAAGAAAGACTACAAGCATCATCAGACCGGTGAAGACAACGGCGATTCGCACTTAAAAGCTTTGCTGATTCACCATGAGGTCATAGTGCCGATCACGGCAGGCCAACTGGACTTCGGAACGTGGCAACGAATTTTTTATGCCGAGTTCGATGGGCAGCGCGAGAAGAGGGTGATTGTGAAAGTGATGGGAGAGTGAGAGAAGCAGTGGGCAGTGGCCAGTTCTCAGTGGTCAGTGGGCGTGGGCGGTGCTCAGTTCTGTTGGGTGGCAATGCGCGCGAGATCCCTCGCCGCGCTGGAGACAGCGCGCGGCTTTGGGATGACGCCATTTGTTTGTAGAAGGCGAATCGAAGTTGTTTGAGGACAGCGCAAACAGAGCTTGCCAGGACTGTATAATCAGAGATTCCGATGAGCTATCAGGTCCTCGCCCGTAAGTACCGGCCACAGAAGTTCTCCGACGTCATCGGGCAAGAACATGTTACCCGCACGCTCAAAAATGCCCTCGAGCAAGGACGCATCGCGCACGGATACATCTTCAGCGGACATCGCGGGATCGGCAAAACGACAGTGGCTCGCATCCTTGCCATGGCGCTTAACTGCCGATCCAAGGATGCGCCAGTCGCCGAACCGTGCGGAGTCTGTGAATCGTGCACCGAGATACGAGCAGGTAACTCCGTCGATGTCATCGAGATCGACGCGGCGACAAACCGCGGCATTGACGAAATCCGTGAGTTGAGAGAGGCGGCGCGGTACCGTCCGGCGCGCGATCGCTTCAAGATCTACATTCTGGATGAAGCCCACCAGATCACCGATGCGGCTTTCAATGCGCTGCTGAAAACCTTGGAAGAACCTCCGGGACACGTCGTGTTTATGCTGGCGACGACAGCGCCGGAAGATATTCCGCAAACAATTCGTTCGCGGTGCCAGCATTTCAGCTTTCGGGCAGTGAAGTTTGAAGACATTCTCGGACAACTGCGCGACCTGACCGGCCGAGAACAGATTAAAGCGGACGAAGACGCGCTGGCATTGCTGGCAGAAGCCGGTGATGGTTCCATGCGCGATGCATTGTCGATCCTGGACCAGGCGATTGCATCTTCCAGTGGGGCGCTGACGCTCGAAGGCGTTCGGCAACTGATCGGATCTGCTCCCTCACACGTGCTTGAAAACGTGATGAAGGCAGTCGCGCAAAGTTCCAGCGAAGACGTCCTGCGGCAAGTGGACGAACTGATCAGTGAAGGCCAGAACCCGACGCATTTTGCGCGACAACTGGTTCGCTTCCTGCGTAATGCCACAGTGGCCAAGGTCGCAGGCAAAGATTCTCCCCTGCTGCAGATTTCTGGCGATGAGCGGGAACGCGTGGCGCGCGTTGCGGAACTATTCAGTGAAGAAGACTTGGCACGCCATCTCCAGATCATGTTGCGGACGCATGGCGAACTCGGTTATCGGCAAGAACAACGGTTCCATCTTGAATTGGGATTATTGAAGATGGCACACGCGCAGCGATTGCTGCCGATCGAGGAGTTGCTCAGCGGAGCCGGGCCTTCTGCCGCGGTTGCAAGACCGGTTGCTCGACCCAGCGTGGTTGGCGGAAACGAACCGCGACGAACCGAAGGAACTCGTGGCGGAGTGGTTTCGCCGTTTGCTGCCGATACTGCGCGAAAGAACAAGCCGGAGATGTCCGCCGAACCTGTTCCGGGACCAAGAGCTGTGCCGAACGCGGCTGCGGTCGTAATGGGATCGGCTGCGCCGCAAGTTGCGACAAGCGCGGCGGCGCCAGAGCGTGCAGTGGAGGCGCAAATCGCGGTCGAGCCGAAAAATTTGTCCGAGCCGGAACTGAGAAATGTTGTTCTCAACGCGCTGGCGGGACAGCCGATGCTGATTGCAATGCTCGAAGCCGGAGAATGGCGACTTGAGGGTGGCGATCTGGCGGTGAAAGTAGCCGCTTCGCAAGTTGTGATCGATATGTCGGTGAGCGCGGAGGCTAAGCGCACAGTGGGCGCTGCCGCAAGTGGGGCGGTGGGGCGTCCGGTGAAACTGAGGGTGGTTCCGGGTGGAACAGCTTCCGCGGTTCCAGTTTCGCGGGGCAATGGTGGGGGGCGTAGCAAAGCCGAGCAGGATCCCATTGTGCGCAAAATGCAAGAGACATTCGGCGCGGAAATCCGCACGATCATCGACTATACGAAGAAAGGCTAGGACTCGGCTTCAGGCGCCAGGCTGCAGCTTTTTTCGCAGTGCATTTCGGGCAGCGGATCTGAATCACAGATTGCGTTATTAAGGTCGCAGGCCACGCTGAGGCCGCTACAGAACAAAGACTGGAGCCTGGGGCCATCAGCTAGAAATGATTTATTTCCACGAGGAAGATCATGGGTGGATTCAATATTCAGGAACTGATGTCGCAGGCAAAGAAGCAGTACGAAGTCCTGCAGAAGAAAATGCAAGAGACGGTTGTGGATGCCTCCGCTGGTGGTGGCACGGTGACCGTGAAAATGGATGGCCGCAAGCAATTGTTGAGTGTGAAGATCGATCCGGAGGCGGTGAAGTCTGGAGATGTCGAGATGCTGCAGGACATGGTGATGGCCGCAATCAATGAAGCCGCGCGCAAGGTTGATACGGCGATGCAGTCGAGTCTTGGCGGGATGATGGGTGGATTGGGCGGACTCTTCTGAAATGATTCCGAAAAAACTGAAAACTATAGCGTTCCGCGTGGCCGCGATCGCCTGCCTAGGAGTTATCGCGTGCGCCCAGGCACAGCCATCTGCTGCACAAAAAGGAGAATCCGTGGCTAGCCATGCCAAAGGGACATTCGATGTGAAAATCACACCACAGGAGGACGCGGCACTCGATAAAACATTCAGCAGAATGTCCATCGATAAAGAGATCCACGGAGATCTCGAAGCGACGAGTAAAGGGCTGATGTTGGCGACCGGGGGGCCAAAAGAAGGCGCCGGCGGATACGTCGCCCTGGAACGCGTTACGTGTACGCTCGGCGGACGCACTGGGAGTTTTACGCTCCAGCACAATGCAATCATGCAGAACGGTAAGGGCGACTTGAACATCATCGTCGTGCCGGGCTCAGGAACAGAGCAGTTGGCGGGTCTGTCTGGCAAGTTCAATATCGAGATTAAAGACGGAAAGCACTACTACGATATGGAGTACACGCTGCCCACGCAGTGATGCGCGATGGGTGAGACACGCGTCTCATACGCGTTTGGGGAATAAAGATTCTTATGTCCAAATTTGCTGAGCCGATGACGCGGCTGATTGACGAACTGAAGAAACTGCCGGGAATCGGCGCGAAGACTGCACAGCGGCTGGCTTTTCATATTCTGCGCTCGAGCGACGATGATGCGGAAGCGTTGGCGGTTGCCGTTCGCGATGTAAAGGCGAGCCTGCGTCTCTGCTCGGTGTGCAACAACATCACGGACATTGATCCTTGTGTTTATTGCAGCAGTCCGACGCGGAACCAGCGCATCGTGTGCGTGGTGGAGGAGCCCACCAACATCGCCGCGATTGAGAAGACGAAGCACTTCAATGGCGTGTATCACGTGCTGCATGGGTCGTTGTCGCCGCTGCACGGAGTCGGCCCGGAGCAGCTTCGGATTGCAAACCTCGCACGGCGCGTGGAGGGCGATCAGATTGATGAAGTCATCATTGCGACGAATCCCACGGTTGAGGGGGAAGCCACTGCGACTTACTTGTCCCAGCACTTGCGGCGTCCGGGGTTGAAAGTGACTCGGATCGCGACGGGTATTCCGGTAGGAAGCGACATTGAATACGCGGATGAGATCACGATGCTCAAGTCGATCGAAGGACGGCGAGAGCTGTGAGTTTCAAGTGCTTGATGGCGGGTCATCATGTGCAAGAGTTTGAACACAGGTAGACGCGGCCGAAATTGAGCAGCAAGCCTCCTGTCCACAAGCGACGATAAACAATTCTTTCACAACTACTTACAGTCTACCCATAAAGTGCCATAGCAACTATGCGGCTGGCACGGCGTTTGCAATATTCCACGCGTTCATCTCTCGCTCCGTAGTGCTTTCAGGCTGGCGCGAGGGTGGCGGTTGTACGTGGCCAAAACGGACCACGAGTCATCGATGCGCTGGCCGCGCCGCGCTCGGATGTAACCGCATCCAACTCGACGCTATAGGAACCGGGCGAATCTGCCCGGTTTTCCTTTTTAGGCTCCATGCGTCAGGCTCTCTGCTTCAAACATCCGCTAATGCATCCAGGAAATGATTAGCTTCTTCTTCTGACGTGGTGAGGCCCTCCGGCAATGATCCGCGGTTGTATTCGGCCATGCGGTTCTTCCACTTCAAAAAGTCAGTAATGGTTTGAGGCTCGATGCGGACTTCGACCCGGCGGAGGCTTGCCAGCAACAGGTTCATCTCATAACGAAAGCCGAACTGGGAGCGCAAGTTCTTGTCGGATTCGTGTGCAACTTGAACAGAGCGGTTAAAAACTTCGAGAAGTCCCCAGCCGCGCGGGAGTTCTTCTTTTCGAATCAAACCTGGAGACGCCAAATAAAAACGCTCACAGCCTAAAGCTTTCTTCGGATCTTTGCGGAAGGGTTTGTCACGATCGGCGAGAAAGTCAGCGCGAGAAACTTTGCATTCGACGACCACTGAATGGCAGGCACGTTTCCATCCGATGGCGTCGGGCATCTCGCCGCTTACGCATGCCTGCTCGGAAAGAACAACGCCGCAGCGATAACGTCGGAGCCATTTGACGGCGAGATCAACCAATTGCGGGTGAGTCATGACTTCCCTGTTGTAGTCGCGCTGGAGCGATCAGAGAAGTGACTGGGTGGCTACCGAGGACGAACCAAGGTAGGACGTTTTGGTGCCGGCTTGCGAAATGGGCGCACAAGGATCGCGCGGCGCAAAACAGATTCCAGCAGGTAACGTTCGGTCGCCAGTTGCTGCGCGAAAGCCGCGCTCGGACGGTATCCTTCGGCGTAGATGCGGAGTTGCCGATTTCTTTCTTCCGTAATCAGGCGAGTGACAGCGGCGGATGAGGCGCTGGCAAAAACGTTTGCCAAGCGAAGGATGCCGGCCAACAAAGCGACTTGGCGGCGGTCGGCGCGCTCGAGTTGCTGCATTGTTTTCTTACTCGCAGAAGGAAGATCTCCACGATGAAAACGAACGACAGCTGCGGCGAGCTTGAGCTCATGAGCCGAGTATCCCAACGGTGGCGGAAGTATGCGCAGCAAGCGTGCAGAGACTTTCGGACGGCTCTCAGCATCCCGCACTGGCTTTACCTGATGGGCAAGGGCGGCGAGTTCCAAAATCGAGTGCAACTCTTTCTCATGAACGGCTGGAATAAGACGATGCGCGACGAGCCCATGAAATAGTTCGGAAGCCAATGCACTGACTCTTCGCGATTGCGCCACGTTCGGATCGAGGAATGCCGCCCAGACTTTCAGCCTTTCGAGTGCTGCGGCGCGGACCTGGTTCTCGGGAGGTAATTGGCTACGCCACACGCGCCAGAGTCCGTCCTTACCGTTCAATTTTTCGCGATAACGCGCAAGGCGATTGGACCTCTCTTCGAGAATGCGCCGATGCCATCGGGTGCGTTCTTCGGCATTAGCGAATGCGTGGATCTGCAATGCCACATGCCAGAGGACATCAAGATCGTGAATTTCTCCGAGTAAGTCCTGCAATTCCTTCAGGTCGTCGCTCCACAACCGATGCTGCTCAGGCAAAAAATTTTCCACGGTGTAGCGAAAACGCTTGATCGCGATGCGAGCCTGATGAAGAGAGGTTGCGGAGCGGCTTCGCATAGCGTGACGATGAGCAGCCAGAGCCTGCGTCCAGCGTTCCAGCGCAAGATGTCGAAAAACGATGTGTCCGGGGCGAAGGAAATTGAGCCGGCGCGGAAGCTCCACGCTCCAGCGCTGCCAAGCTTTGCGATCGAAGCGCTCGAGTTCCTGGTGAGCAGTCACTTTCAATCGAACCTGCTCAGACTCAGTAAACGCCAAGAGTTTTCGTGCAGGCGGATCCTCTGCAGGAAAGAGTTTTTCGACCCATTCCGCCAATACCTGTTTGTCGCGGAGCTCGCCAAGCGCCGAAAAGAGGCTGCGAGCCGCACGTTTCATCTTCTTCCAGTCAGGATTTGGATCGATTGGAATCAATCCATCGGCGAGCGAACGGCAGCGGCGAATGGCGACACGAAGGTCGTGAACCGGATCGGCAGAAAAGTCGACGGCCGCGCTATCGCATTCTTCGAGAACTCGCTGCATCCACAAGCGAAGTCCGGCCTTAGGTTTAGAACGTGGTTTCGGGAGTACGGTCAGGGTCGCGGTGGCCAAGCTGCTCTCGGCGTACATTTTCGCTGTTTTGATGCCAGAAAAGCTAGAGCTGGTCAGTTTGACAAGCAAAGAGCTCTTTAACGCAAATGTGCTGACGTTTGCGCGATGAACCTGCGACAAAGTGACTGGAGCGCAGCCAAGGGCCAATTACCGTCGTAACGTGCGCGCTCTTATTGATTCGTCATACCCTTACGGGGAAGCCGAAACTTCAGGAGACGCGTATCCCTACCTCCGGCACAAGCAACGAAAGCCGCGCTGCCTCGGCTCGCGCCTTTGTTCATAGCCTAAACATCCTCGTGAAATACACGCGGTTGTACGGCGTGGACCACAAGCGGACGGCAGGGCAGTTTGAGACAACCTGGGCAGAGCTACAAGCGTCTCTTCCAAAGACAGGCGATTCAGGATTTCTGCTGGGAGTATCCGGTCACAATCTTCTTTTAGACGGAGTTCCACTCGAGACGGGGCAGGCAGAGCGCAGCTTTGCGCAGTTGTTGACCACAGCCGGCCTGGCAAGTATTCACTTCTCTCCTCGAGTGACCATTGAAGATTTTGCTCGCCTCGTGAAAGCGTTCACGACTGGGGGCTCGAAGGCGCAGGACGTCTCCAAGCAAATCAAAGACGCACTCGGCGACAATCGCGGTTCAATCAAGATTAACGAAGTGAAGTTCGTGGCGGCGGACCCGGCGACAGGCGAAATTTCGGTCGCAGCGCAGATCGCTGCCCAAACTCTCGGTCCGGAATTCAAGGAATGGCTGAACGATCCACAGAAGCTGCTGCAACTGATCGCGGCTGCGGAGGGTTCGAAGAACGGTGGAATGCAAGCTGAGCCGGGCGCCGTTCCGGCAACGATGGTTCCAACGATAAAGCCCAAGAGTGGAGGATTCGCGGGTGGTGGCACTCTTGAAGCGCCGGGCCGTCCGGCAATTCCCGACGGCGCCTACATATGGGACGGCAAGAGCACTGTGCCCTTGCAAGAAGAAGAAGTCATTCACGCGATACGGCTGCTCACGCATTTTGGGAAAGCCGCGCAGACAATGGATTTCAAGCCGGAAGAGTTCCAGCAGGAACTCACTGCCGCTCCGGAGAACACTCGCATCAGCCTGCAACATCTCCTGGAGAATCTCGCCGGCCAGGCTACCACTTCGGAATCCGAATCGCCTTTATTGATGAAAGCGGCGGAGCATATGGCAATCCGGTTCGCGCTGGACCGCTATCAAAAGGGTGAAGTCCGGGTCAATGCTGTCCATCAAATGATGGAACACATGAGCCGGCAAATGGATACTTTGCGCCAAATACTGAAAATCCAGGAAGACAAGATGGGGAAGGCCGGATTACTGGTCGAGTCTCATGCCGACATCCTGGATCGCATGTTCTGGGCGGAAGTTCCTGAGGCAGGAAAGAAAAGTGTATTGCTCTCGAATGAAGCGCCCTGCGTGCCACCGAGAAACGTAAGACAGTTCGTGGAACTGCTACAAGAGCGCGGAGACCACGAAACGGCTGACGCGATCTTGAAAAACTATTACAGCTGCCTGGATGCGAAAGACCTAGAGCCGAGAAAGAAAACTGCGACGGGACTTTCGCAATTGGCAGATCTGTTCAGCGCTTCAGGCAGCAATCTCCTAGGCAGTGCGGTGTTGAAGGTCAGCGAACAGCTATCAAAGGAAAACGATCCGGAACAGCAAAGTTTCTTGAGCGCCGCGTTCGTGCGCTTGAGCCAAGAGGCGAGCAACAGCAAGAGCTACCCGGCGGTCAATCAAGTCTGCGCTGGAATGGACTTGATTGCGCGCAGCCGTCCAGTGCTCGCTGCTGAGATCAAACCGCGAGTCGGTGTGGAGAATCGGCTACCAGAGTTTATCGAGGAAGCGATTCGTGCCGATCATATTCATCCGGATTTGCTGGATGTCCTGAAACGCACGTCTGGTGTCGCTGTAGACCATCTCGCGGACCGTTTTTTCCGCTGCATGCGGCGAGAAGAATGCGACCGCATGGTGGACGTGGTACAGGAACTGGGTCCGTCAGCCCTCGCGCAATTACGAGAAATGCTGCGCACGGGGCAAGCGCGCCAGGCTTCATCGGCGGTCGGACTCCTCAGCCGGCTGGACGTCGCTACGCTGCTGGAACTGCTTCCCTCACGGTTGCCCGAGTGGAACCGCTTTTATCACGATATTGTTGTGCGCCAGATTGCTTACGGTGCTGCGCTCGATCGTGGACGTACGCTGGTTGAACTGCTGGAAGTTCTGGATGGACTCGTGTTGCCACAAGCCGTCGATGAGATTGGGATGAGCGGTGACCGAACCGCCTCAGCACCACTCATGGCAATGGCCAAAGCAGGCGAAGCCGAGCATCGCTCGTCATTCGTGCAGTTGAAGGCGATTGAATCATTGGGCAGGTTGAGAGAGTCCGATGCGGTTCCGATCCTGCGAGAGATTTTGGAAGAGAAAAAAATGTGGAAATGGTCGCACCACCGCGAACTCCGGGTGGCGGCGGCTCAAGCGCTGGCGAAGATTGATCCTCGATATGGCAGCCAGATCATGACCGACAGCGGCCTTGAAACGAGTGAGTTGGCTATTGCCGCGCTCGACGCTGCGCCAGCTTGCCCATGGGTGCGACAACGGCGCTACGAACGAATCGTTTTACCGCGGACGTTTTCAGCGACGATTGGCAGTTCGTGGGGAAAATCGAGCATCCTGGTCCGCGAGCTCAGTCTCGGCGGAGGTATGGGAACGAAGGAAGATAATCTCCGCATCGGCTCAGAAGCGAATCTCGAAATCTCCGTCGGCGTCCGGAAGGTTCGCGCGCAGGTTCTTCTACGGCGGGCACGTGTAAACGAAGTCGGATTTGAGATCGTGAATACCGACCTTGAAAGCCGTCACAAATTGCGGCGACTCCTCGTCGAGAGCATGGGCAAGTCTCCAGACGGACGCCATCCGGATTGGGATGGAAAGCGGAAGATCTGAAACCAAGAATCAACTAAGAAGCAAAAAGGCCTCGGCGAACCGAGGCCTTTCAATTTTTTGTGACGATCGCGATCAGGCGACCTTGACGAAAATGATCACAAGCGTGAACAGCACCAGGGACTCGATAAAGGCGAGGCCAAGAATCAATCCCAGCTGGATTGCAGGACGTGCGGCAGGATTGCGGGCGAAGCCTTCGCAAGCGGAAGCGGCGACTTTGGATTGTCCAAGGGCCGCGAGTCCGACGGCAAACGCCATGGCGAAACCGGAGGTCAGAGCGACCCAGTTCGTGCCGGCATGACCCGCCTCTGCACCTTGTGCAAATGCAGGCACAGCCAGGACCGTGCAGGCGATCAACATGAACAGCAACATTACGACTTTGCGCATTGTGTTTCTCCTCAATGAATGAACCGACAGTGGGTGGTTGACGTCATCCTCTTGCAGACGCCCTCACGCTGAAGGTCAGGTTACAGATGACAGGTCGCTGGTATGGGACCGGTCAGCTGGAAGCTGAAGTTCTCGGTTCTCGGTGATCAGTGGTCGGTGCTCCGCTCTTAGTCCAAGCTAGTGCTCGTGAGCCACTGCCTCGCCCAAATACACGCAGGCGAGTAACACAAAAATGTAAGTCTGAATGAATGCCACACCGATGTGCAGGCCCTGGAACAGAATCGGGACAGCCAGCGGCACAAGCGAAAAGAAAACCAACGTGACCATTTCTCCGGCGAACATGTTGGCGAAGAGACGAATCGTGAGCGAAAGAATGCGCGCGAGATGGCTGAAGATTTCTATGGGGAACATCAAAGGCGCCAACCACCAGACAGGTCCCATGAAGTGCTTGACGTATCCGGCCCCATTCGTCCGAAGACCCTGAAAGTGATAGTAGAACCACGTGAGAAGGGCGCAGCCCAGCGGTACAACTGGAACAGCGGTCGGGGACTCGAGTCCAGGAATCAAGCCAATCAGGTTACAGCTGAGGATGAAAAGGCCCAACGCTACAAGGTAGGGAAGGAATTTTTCGTAACCGTGGCCAATGATCTCGTGGCCAATGCCACCTACGAAGCCCTCGATCCCCTCGAAAACATGCTGCAAGGCGCCAGGCCGATCGACGGAGAGGCGAGCGCGAACAAGCAGAAAAGTGATCGTCAAAAACCCAACCACGAGCACTTCCATGGCGAATGGGTTTGTGATCGGGGCAGCGGGGTTATCCGGCTTGATGCCAAGCAGGCTCAACAAGGCGAGGACGGGACGCCCCAAAAGGTGATTCAAGAACTCAGTAAAGACGAGTTGTTCCATGCAATAGGACTCGAGTAGGGCGACGTGGATTCATTCGCGGTCACGAAAGGCGGCCCTGGCTTCGTACACAGCTTCAGTAAGCATGGCAGCGACAGGCACGCAGAGACCGAACAGAAATCCTCGGAACCCCAAAGAGTAACCAATGAATATAGCATAGGCGATCACGCCAACCAACAGATAACGAAGGAGAAAGCGCCCGATGACAACACTGCCGCGCTCGGGACTATCTTGCTTGACGATGCGCTCTGCGAGTTTCTCAACTCCTCGAGCGAGGAAGTGGAAATTGAGCCAGGAAATAGCCGCGCCCGCGGCAAAACCGATCGTGGCTGGTGCGCCATAGCGCCATGCGACGATTGGGATAAACATAACTGCCCAGATAACCGTGGCCCTTGCGATCCGACGAACGGCCCCGTTGTAGAACGGATCGACGACGTCGGAGGGAGCGGACGGGGTGTTCACGTCTTGTCCTTGAACGAGTTCATGGCCATGCGGATCATCTGAACAAAACCGACTACTGCCCCGAAAATCAGGCCAACGATGTAGATCCAGTTTTTGTGAAGCCAGTAATCGAGTAGCTTGCCAAGGATGAAACCGAGAATGACTGCGGCCGGGATGATGAAGCCGATTTCCGAATAGCGCGCTGCGGCGGTGATGAAATCACGATCTTTGTCCGGCTTTGGGTCTGGCATCGCGGAGATTGTAGCGCACGGACTTCAGCTCACAATTCCGTATTTTAAGGCGAGAAACTTTCGCAGCGAATCGGGGACAACAGCGGCGAGTTCCTGCCAGGTGAGGACTTTGCAGCGCGTGCGCAAATCCGTCTCAACGACACAGCTCATGATGCGATACCACTCTTCCAATAAATCAGGCCGGCGGCGGTCAAGCATCACGCAGAAAGAGCTGTTGGTGGCGAAAGCAGCCAGAACGTTGCGGACGAGTTGGTAGCCGAGGCAGTAGTTCCCTGCCCTTGGCAGCCGTTCCACATCGAAGACGTGATCGAGATCGCGATACGTTTCGAAGACGGAGAGAGGCTTCTGTTGGAAACCAGTCTCCGTGAGCTTTGATTCGACGAGCAGATTTCCGAGACGAAGGTCAATTTCCGTGCGGTCAACTCTGCCACTTTTTAGTGGAACGCGCGCCTTTACACCGAACTCTGGAGCCAAGCCTGGTTCGATTCCCAATAGTTGGATCACCTCTCGGCGGGCGATTAGCTTCGGAAAGCAAAAGATGTTCATCAGGAGAGCGTCGGAACTCATGCTGGAATCAAGTTCACGCCAGGTGTAGTCGCAACGAGGAAGCGCTGAGCGTGCACTGGTGTGTGGTTTCTGCAAACGGAGTGTCCATTTCGGATTGGCGAGGATGGCCCGATAGGATCGCGGGTGAAAATTGCCGTGGGAGCCATTTTCGGCGCGAAAACAAAGAACCGGCGATTGGCCGTAGCTCTCTGTGGGAGTCAGGGCATGCTTTTCCGCATAGGAACGAGCGCAGGCAATGAGTTCCTGCCGGAGCAGTGCGGCAAATGAGCCGGGGCGCAGTGCTGGCTTGGGCTCGGAGAGATCTTCCACGAAACGAGGATAAACAATTGGTGAGTGTGACAGAAGAGAACTCAGCCGTCCCTCCGGGACTTTGGTCGTTAGGTGCAGCCTACCCACCGCTAAAGCGGTGGGCTATTTTCAGTCGCCTATGGGCTCACAACCCGGTTTACATCACCTCCCACGTAAGAACGACGGCAAGAAAACAGTGGGCAAGAAAACAGTCCGCAAGGAACAGTCCGTAAGGAACAGTCCGTAAGAGCCTGTCCGTAAGAACGAGGCCGTAGGAATCTGGGCCGTAAGAACCAGCCCTCCACAGCTACAGTTCAAAAAATCCAGCCCCAAGGAGCGGTTTTGAGCATTCGGGGTTGACAATCTTGTAACGAAATTCGGGTCCTCCGCACTATGCCAGCGAAAGCCTCCTCGGCCGGACCTATTGGCCAGGCGTCAACCAACCCTCGCCAAGGAGAAGGCGGCAGAGGAGGCGCTTCGAAGTGGGGATCGAGGCTGAGCAATGAAACCGCTGGTCGGATTGCTATACAACTCCATGGTACCGGCATTGCTGGAACAAGCGCCTGCGCTGGTGGAGTGCCTGGAAGTAATTCCGGACAGATTGTGGTACGACCTGGGCCCATTGGAACGCGGACGGCGCTTTCGCCACGTGAAGGGCGCGATCGAGCAAGTCAGGCGTTGGGCCGAAGGGCGAATCGTGATCGGACATGGCATCGGTTTATCTCTCCCCAGTGCAATACCACTCGATCGAGAAGAAGTCGACCAGATCGGCGCGATCGCCGCCGAACTCGAATTTCAGTGGTATAGCGAACACCTCAGCCTGTTTCAGGCGCCTCACAGCAGCTTGCCGGCGGGAGTGAACGGCTGCGGATTGCCCGTGGTCTACGATGAAGAGACTTTCGGAATCCTGCGCCGAAAGCTTGCGACACTACGCGCAGCCACCGGGTGCGAGCTCCTGATGGAAAACGGAGCTTTCTTTGCGCCGATTCCAGAGCAGCCCATGACGGAGCCGCAGTTCCTCAACCGACTCTACGCTGAGCTTGGCTGCAGCACCCTGCTTGATCTTCACAGCTTGTATTTCGCGTGGCGCAACGGTGGTATGGATCCGGCTGAGTATCTCGAAGAACTCAATCCAGCCTGTGTGCGGGAAATCCATTTAGGCGGCGGAAAAACAGTCGCAGGCTTTTACACCAATGCGCATGGCGGAGTCACCCCGCATGCGGTGTGGAATTACGCGAGTGTGATCGCGCCAACACTGCGGAACCTGCGCGCTATCACTTTCGAGTTTGATGAAGCTTGTTACACGAAGATCGGAGTGGAAGGCATTCTGCGGGAACTTGAAAGAATTCATGTTCTGAGGGAAGCCGTGAGTGCAGCTTCGCCTTTTGTCAACGTATGCTAGCGGACTTTCAACAAGCGATGGCAGACATGGTGGCATCGCCACAGCTCTGCAATACGGTACGGCGAACACCAGACACACTTTGGCGCCGGTATACGTTGTCGACGCTTGAGTATCGGCGGCTTGTCGAGATTGCCGGCAATCATGGCATGAACGGACATTGCGCGCTCTACCGGGTGGATCGATTTGCGCCGCTCGCCTTGCACCTGCCGGAACTCTGTCGTGGTTTAAGAGAAGTTCTACCCACGTTGGTGGAGGAGTACTGGACAGAGCATCCGCGGACCGATGTGAATGCAGTACTTGAATGCGATCGTTTCTGCCGATTCCTGCTCGCAAAGGAAGCAAAAGGTTGGGCCATGCCTGCCGAAGTGAGGACAGCCTTTGAGCATGAACAGGGCGAAGTGCAGATGAAACTTGCGTTGAACTGCATTCTCTGAGGTGCTAGTTTCCGCTGTAGATCGAGGGTTCGCCCAAGCTCCCCGGCGGAGGCAAGTGACGAAGGAAAACCACGATTTCCCAGATCTCTTCGTCGCTTAATGTTCCCTTGGCGGCTGGCATCCCGGAAGGAAAAATTCCAGATTCAACCACTCGTTTTAGCTGAGCGTCAGAGTACGCCTGCACACGCGGGGACGCGAGCGATGGAACAGGTGGAGACATTTTCTTCGCAAAAGGCACGCCGGTATTCTGACCGTCGAGGCCGTGACACACGGTGCAGTAGCTCGAGAACGCTCGCTGTCCAGCGAGAATGTTCTCCTTCGTCGCAGGAAACGGATTGTCACCTTTCGCGCGGAATGTGACATTTTGCTTTACGAAGTAAGCGGCGCTTGTTTCCGCGCTCCCCGGAACTCGCGATTGACAGCCTGCGAGTCCGAGAAGCGCTGCGGCCAACAACAATCCTGGCAACGTTCTTTTGGTTGTCGCCGACATTACTCAGTCACCACGAAAGTCATTTTCATGGAACCGTGATTCACGCCACAAAAGTGATCGCAAATCGTAGTGAAAGTACCGGCGACTTGCGGAGTAATCGTTACTTCTGTCGTTTTTCCAGGTTCAATCATTTCGTCAATCTTGAAAGCACGCTGGAAAAAACCGTGCATCACGTCTGCGCTGGTGAGCCGAAGTTTTACGGTCTCACCTTTCTTGAGCGTGATCTGGTTTGGAGCAAACTCAAACCGCTTGGCAGTGATATCGATGGTGCGGACCGGCTCATCGGCGCGCACAGACGAAGAGGTGCTGAATGCCATCGTTAGATTAAGAAGTGCGAGTACTACGTATCGATTGCGAACTTTGAACACAGTGTGTCTCCTTTATTACGTGATTTACAGGCTAATAGGTTTGAGAATTTGTTGAATTCCGTTGATTTCTTTGAACTCGCGAAGCGAGAGCTTCACTTCATCCATTGAGATCGGCGTGAACGAGGGCCGAGCGTCCTTGTTTTCCGACACCAATCGGCCACCCAGGTTTTTGAATGGATGTTCCTTGTCGAAAGGGATCGGTTTTCTGTCCTGCACCTGATCGGGGTCTGGGAAAGCGAATATCAGAGAGCGTGATGCGAGGTGCCTCGTCTGGCCTTCGGTGTGATCGTGATCGCGATGGATGTGGCCATAAAGGACCGTGACGTTCTGATATGGCGCGAGCAGGTTCATGACCTCGTCGCCGTCAGAGGTGAACCACTCCCATTCAGGTTTCAGATCGAAAAGAGGACGGTGCGTGAAAACCACGATGGGAGCGGTTTTCGGAAAACGAGCAAGATCTTTTTTCAGCCAAGCCAGCTGGTCGGGACCGACCTCCGGTTTTGCGCGTGAGACATTGTCGAGCGCGATGAAGTGGACACCCGCGTGGTCGAATGAGTAATGGGATTCACCAAAGAACTCCCGGTATAGGGCGCCTGCATCGAGTCCGGCATCGTGCTCACCGGGTACGTACTGAACCTTTCCCACTTTCATCCGTTTCGATATCTCGAGAAACTGCTTCATTCGTTGGGCGTGGACGTCCTTGTCTTCGGTGTCGTGAGTGAGGTCGCCAGTGAAAAGGACAAGGTCTGGCGCCTGCGGCAGTCCGTTAATGAGTTCGACCGCATGCTCGAAGGCTTTCGTGCCTAGCGGATCGGGCGGCCCGTTGAATCCAACATGAGCGTCGCTGAGTTGGACAAAGCTGAATGGCCTTGGCCGCTCGCCATTTTGATCTCCGAGGAAGTTGAAGAACTCCCGCTCGGTTCCCGCGACGGCGGCCGCACTTGGCATGGCCGTGTAGAGGACACCGATCCCGATCGATGTCGAGAACATCTTGAGGAAGGAGCGACGATCCTGGGTCAGTTTCATGAAGTCTCCTGTAGTTGGCTGAAGCCGGTGCCGGAACGCTTGTACGCCAGTGGCGAAAAGCGTCCGTCTTGCAATTGAAAAACAGTACGAGGGCACGTTTATTCCAACGAACGCGGGAAAAATATTTTTTCAAGAAGTGGGAATAAAACGCAGGGATGGCGGTTACTCTTGAGGGAGTGTCGAACGATCAAACTTTCGAGGCCATGTCGCTGCCTCTGCTCGATCAGCTGTACAACTTCGCGCAATGGCTTACGCAAGACCGCAGCGAGGCAGAAGATCTCGTACAGGAAACGTATGCGAAGGCCCTCAAAAGTTTTGGCCTGTTTCAACCAGGCACAAATTTCCGCGCGTGGATGTACAAGATCCTCCGGAATACGTTCTTGAATACGAGAACTGGAATGAGGGCAGCGACGGAACCGATCGAAGACGATGAAACGATGCTTCCACCGGTGGTTGAAACGCCCGAGACGTTGATGATTCAGAACGTGGAGCAGCAAATCTTGCAGGCGGCGCTAGCGGAGCTTCCGGTTTCAGCGCGAGAGATTGTGCTGCTCTCAGACGTGGAAGAGATGTCATACCAGGAAATTGCAACAGCGCTCGGCATTCCGATTGGCACTGTGATGTCCCGACTTTCAAGGGCGCGTCGAACGCTGCGAGAACTGGTCCGCAAGAAGCTTGAGGTCAAGGCATGAACTGCGAAGAAGCCCGCGGGAAAGTTGACGCCTACCTGGATGACGGCTTGTCGACGCAAGACGTGCGTGAACTCGAGACTCATTTGAACGCATGCCGTGATTGCAGTGCTGCGCTACTGCGTGCTGTTCAATGGAAGAAACAGCTCCGCGCCGCGGGGAAGGCTTTCGTGCCGACCGCATCGTTCAGACAGCGAATCTATGACCAGGTCCAGGCAAAACCCAAGAAAGCATGGAAATGGAACTGGGCTCCACTGACCGCGGTTTTGGCGGCGCTAGTTGTCGCAACGTTGCTGTTTTCAGTGCACCGGCAGGATCGCTTGACGGCCAAACAAACATTCGGAGAAATCGCAGATCTGCATGTAGCGACATTGGCAAGCCAGTCCCCTGTCGATGTGATATCCACGGATCGACACACAGTGAAGCCGTGGTTTCAAGGAAGAATTCCGTTCACGTTTAATCTCCCAGAGTTGAACGGATCAAATTTTTCGTTGATTGGAGGCCGCGTGGCTTACCTGCGGCAGAGTCCGGGTGCGGAACTAATTTTCCAGGTGCGGCAGCACCGAATTTCGGTTTTTATTTTCCAGGAAAGGGCAATCGCGGAGAGCCTACCCGGCTCTGCGGGGGACCTTCATCAATTGACATTCACCATGGAAAGCTGGACGCAGGATGGTTTGCGTTACTTTGTGATTGGTGATGCAGGAAGACAAGACATCACAGCCCTCAGCGACTTACTGAAGGCGGCGGCTCGCAGCTAACTATCGCTTTCCGCGATACAGCCCAGCAATCCCAAACGTGTATGGAGTCCAAGTAGCTTCGCGAAAGCCAGCGCGCCGCATCCGCTCAAGCATCTCTTGCGGTTGCGGGAATCGTTCGACGGAGGCGGGCAAGTAGGCATAGGGACCTTTTACTCCGGAGATGAGTGTTCCGATTCGGGGCAGCACGTTCTTGAAGTAGACGCGGTAGAGCTTGCCCAGCAAGCCTTTTGGCTCGCCGAAGTCCAGAATTCCGCACTCTCCTTCCGGCCGCAATATACGAGCAATCTCACGTAGGCCAGCATCGTAGTCAGCTAGATTGCGGAAACCGAATGCGGAAGTGACTAGATCGAAATGCGCATCGGCGAATGGCAGATGAAGCGCATCGGCTTCGATCCAGCGGAGAGAAGTGCCCCGACTCTTCGAGAAGGCGCGCTGAAGCATGGTGTGCGAAAAATCAGCTCCGACGATTTCGGGCAGATTCGGTCTGGCACGCCGGAGAAGCGCAAAGGTCATGTCGCCGGTGCCGCAGCAGAGATCAAGAACACGATTGTTGGGATTTCTGAGGATATCGTCGAACGAACGAGCGGCGCGCCACCACCAATAGCGGTCGACATTCATCGAAAGCACGTGATTGAGTAGATCGTAGCGAGGCGCAATCGTCGTGAACATTTCGCGGACGGCACGCGAAGCAGATTGCTGATCGTGCGCGCCTTCGGGGGTGGCTCCGACGACAGAAGGTTTGGACGAAGTAATCACGGTCATTGCGCGTTAGCGGGCTCCCGATATGCGCCGCAGCTCATCGACTGCGGACAGAACAGCTCTCTCGGGCACATCGTTGGCGATTTCCACTTTGCCAATATCGCGCGGAAGGATGAAGTGCACGACTCCGTTCTTGGTTTTCTTGTCCGACTTCAGTCGCTTGAGGATGTTTGTGCTGCGAACTTCGACTTTCGGAAGGCGGCCCATCGAGAGGACCGCATCCGTTAAGCGACCAGCGCCAACGCTATCAAGACGTTGCGTTGCGAGCGCGAGATTCGCTGCTGCCACCATCCCCCATGCGACCGCTTCCCCATGAAGAAAACGACGGTAAAGGGTTTCGGATTCCAAAGCGTGACCGATGGTGTGTCCGAGGTTTAGCACCTGCCGAAGGCCGTGCTCTCGTTCGTCCGAGGAAACGACATTCGCCTTAAGACGGGCGGAATCGGAGATGACTTTTTCAAGAACCTGGGCATCACGTCTCAGGATTTCCTGTCGATTATTTTCGAATAAGTGAAACAGTTGCGGGTCGCCAATGATGCCGGACTTCAGAGCCTCGTACAACCCGGCCTGATACTCGCGATCGGGCAACGTGGTGAGAACAGCTGGGTCGATGAGAACGGCTTTCGGTTGATGGAATGTTCCAACAAGATTCTTGCCGGCGCGAAGATTGACTCCAGTTTTGCCGCCGATGGACGCATCGACTTGGGCCAGCACAGTCGTGGGGATCTGAATAAAGTCGATACCGCGCATGTAGGCGGATGCCAAAAATCCGGTGACATCGCCGACAACGCCGCCACCAAATGCCAGAACTGCCGACTTGCGATCGGCTCCGAGTTTTACGAGTTGCTCGGCTAAGAGTTCCACTGTGGAGAGAACTTTGTGCCGCTCTCCATCTTTCACCTCGAGGATGTGCGGGTTGAAACCTGCCTGCTTGAGCGACGCAGTAAGCGTCTTTCCCCATTTGCGTTTTACGGGAGGAACGGTAACTACGAAGAGTTGTTGGCGATCGCCAAGAATTTCCCGAACCAAGGCTCCGGCTTTACCGAGCAGGCCATGTTCGATCCAGACATCGTACGGATGTGACGGGATGGCAACGGTGACACGCGACATCGCCTCAATCATAGCGTAGTGGGCTGTGCAGGGCGGATCGCGAGACGTCAGTGAGCTTTTTTCGGATTCAGCAACGAGGCCACTACCGAGATTGCCAGAACGCCAAGCACCACGCTGAGAGCGATCCAGGTGGGCAGTTTGAAATAACCAGAGCCGAGCATCTTCAATCCCACGAACATGAGAATCGTGGCGAGACCATAGTGGAGATAGCGGAACATTTCCATCAATCCGGCTAGCGCGAAGTACATCGAACGAAGACCGAGGATGGCGAACACGTTCGAGGTGTAGACGATGAATGCGTCGCGCGTGATCGCGAGGACTGCGGGAATCGAGTCGACTGCAAACAGGACGTCGGTGGTTTCAACGACTAGCAGAACGACGAAGAGCGGGGTGGCGAATAGCCCTGGCTTGCGGACGAAAAATTTATCGCCCACGTAGTCTTTTGTAACAGGAACGTACTTGCGGAAGAGACGCAAAACGGGATTTTGTTCCGGATGGATCTCGGTTTCGCCCTGTCTCAGGAGTTTGAATCCGCTGTATAGAAGCAGAATTCCAAACACGTAAATGATCCAGTGGAAGCGGTTGATCAGGCTAACGCCCGCGAGGATGAAGATGCCTCGCATGACAAGCGCGCCAACGATTCCCCAAAACAGAACCTTGTGCTGATCATGGCTTGGCACTTTGAAATAGCGAAAGATGACCAGGAACACAAACAGGTTGTCGACACTGAGCGAGAGTTCGATCACGTAACCGGTGATGAATTCAAGGGACGAGTGGCGTCCGTGCCAGTACAAAACAATGACGGAGAAGATTGCGGCAAGGCCGATCCATGCGGCGCTCCAGGCAAGCGCTTCCTTAAAGCGGACGGTGTGCGCACGACGGTGAAAGATGCCCAGGTCGAGCGCCAGCATCACTATGACGAACAGATTGAAGAGAATCCAGAATAAGAGCAAGGTTTCCGTCTTAGATGCAAAAAGTACTCTTAACGAACTGAGCGCTCGAGGTGGGCAATCCGCGACATTTGTTGAACGCTATTGCCTCTGGCGGCCTCGTTTGCCATTTACCCAGTCGTCCCACATGCCATTGTTTTTCATCTCTTCGTCGAGATGAGCATCTTTCATGTCCTGCTCTATTTGTGCACGTGTGAGGCGGGGGCCGATGCGGTCCTGCAGATCAGCAAGCGCGAAACTCATGTAGGCCGCTTCGGCAACATGCTTTTTCAGTTGGGCGAGATCCACCTTGTCGAACGTGTCTGAAGTTGCGTGATAGGGCGTGAGATAGTTCGATTCTTCCTGATCAGCAACGAACGTGGGGACGCCTTCGAGCATGAAATCAAAGTGATCGGTGCCCGTCTCCATGGTTCGAGAGAGTTGAGTAACACCAAATTGCGCGAGGGGAGCGATGAGCGGCGCGGCCGCTGAAGCGAGGTCCTTCCGACCTCCAACAGAGAAGCCGGTGGTTTTGCCGGTACCGGAATCGTAGATAACCACGCCGACAATGCGATCCAGTTCGTTCTTATGCGACGCGGCATAGGCGCGCGAACCCATCAAGCCTTGTTCCTCGCCTGAGAAGAGCACGAATCGAATCGAGCGGCGAGGTTTCACACCGGAGTCTTTGATGGCTCGGAGCGCATCGATCACTAAAGCGGAATTGCAGCCGTTGTCTAGCGCGCCGGTTCCCAGTTCCCAGGAGTCCAGGTGGGCGCCGAGAACCACGTATTCTTCAGGCTTTTCAGTGCCGCGGAGTTCGGCGACCACATTCGATGTTTTAAAAGCTCCGCCAATTTTGTTCGGGATCGAGAGGTCCGCCCATGCGGGATGGCCCGAAGCAAGCAAACGAGCAATGCGTTCGCCATCTTCGCGGGCGACAAGGACCATCGGGATCCGGTCGATTTCTCCAGCCACCGAATTCGTGTGCCGATACAGCAAATCGTGATCGCGGGTCGACATGAAGATGATGGCGCGGGCCTTTCCTTTAACGGCGCGAGTGATGATGGGTGGGGCTTTGTCATATTCCCCGAATAAGTCGGCCCAGGTTTTCAGCACGACCGAATGGACGAGCAGGACCTTGCCGGAGATATCTCCTGCTTTAGCGAAGTCTTGTTCGGTGCCGTCTCCGACATCGACGATGGGGACGTGCTTAACCAACGCCAACGCGGGCGCCCACGCAACGGAGACGACGCGGGCATCAAAGCGTACCTGCGGAATTGAGGAGACTTTTTCATCGAGCGCTGTTCCGGTTGAGGAAATGCTCAACTCGGTCTTCCCTTCCGCCCATGAGTGCGGAATTGTGAAATCCTCTGTGCGAACGCTGTTCGCACCAGCGGCCTTGAAGGCTGCCACGCCCCAAGCAACACCAGCTTCCATCCCTGGTGTTCCGGGTACTCTCCCGCCAATCTCATCGGTAAGGTGGCGAAGGTTGTTTTCGATGGATGAAGGCTTAAGCGCTTCGGTCATGACGCGGTTGCCTGCATTGTCGGCAGCGAATGAGAGTGTGGACAACAACAAGAGAGAACTCACAATGATCCGTGAAGTGTTGGGGCGCATATGCGGGGCATTAGAAATCAAACTCGCGAAAAGTTCAAAAGTGGCATTGCCGAAAGATCACTGATGAATCGAATCCCTTCGATTACAATGTGCGCCATCATGTACAAACTTGCTCTCGTTCTGTTATCGGCACTCGCTCTCAGTGCTTGCAATAAGAATCCGAATACGAGTTCGGCAGCTCCCAAAGATGCGGTCGAGCAAAAGCTTCAGGAGATAGCTGGCAGCAACGCGACGAACTGTGGGCGTTTCGCTGTTCAGACTGCGGAGCCGCAATTGAAGGCGGCTAGTGACTGTGCGATGCAGTCGGCGCAAGGCAAAAAGCCGTTCTACATCGGATATGACATGCCAGGAATGACTGTCGCCGTCGCGAGCGCGAGCGACGGCAAGCTTTATTCAGTACAGGTGCAGGAGCGCGGGACAGTGAGCAGCGAACCATGTCCATCAGAACTGCGAGTGGCACCGAGCGGACGCGTCAGTTGTTACGCTCCCGGAACTTTCGGCGGCGGTGCCATGGGCAGCAACCCACATGGCGGGGCCATGATGCCGCCGGGCGGAAGTGGGTCAACAGGCGGAATGATGAACCCGCATGACGTGATTCCTCCAGGAGAGAGCACGCCGAATCCTCATCAGGGCACAGCGAAACCGCCGAAGAAACAATAGTCAAGACTAGCTAGCGTTGATCCAGCAACTGGATCGCTTCCAGCGTGGTGTTTCCGACAATCTCAAGGCTCTTCGGGCTGAGCTTGTCGAGTGTGTCTTGCGTCGAATGATGGAAGACGTTGTTGTACCCGTAATCGATATCGATGATGTCCGCAGAAGGTACGCCGAGCTTCACAAACGGCAGGTGATCATCTTCTACAGCGCCTTCTTGAGCAAAGAAGTGGGACTGGTAGCCGGTGCGCGCCGCGGCCTGTTGAAAGAGATCCATGAGCCACGGCGTGGAGTGGGTTTCGCGAAGAACGTCTAGTTCAGCGTCGCCGATCATATCGAGCACAAAAAGTGCTTTGATCTTCTTAAGGGTGCCGTCGCTCTGCCATTGCTGAGCGAGATGGCGTGTTCCGTAGAGGCTGTCGGTTTCACTCCATTGCTTCATGGCCTCTTCTCCGTCAGTCCAAAGCAGCCAGACACTGTAGCCATCGCGCTTTTTCCCGCGCAGATGATTAGCGAGCTCCAGCAGGATGGCGGTTGAAGAACCTCCGTCGTTCGCTCCGACATAACCGGTGTTCCGCAACGGATAGTTGGTGTCGTAATGCCCGGCGATGACAATGATTCCATCTTTGGTGCCGGGATACTTGGCAATGATGTTGCGAACGGGAAATTTTCCTTCCACAGTGTCCGCTGTGAACGTGGTGCTATCGATGTCGTCACCCTTCAAATGACCGAGGATGTAGTTCTCTAGCTTTTTGTGATTTGCGCTTCCAACCGGCCGCGCTCCGAATGCGACGACTTCTTTGACGTATTGCATCGCGCGCGAGGGATTAATGGTAGGAGCGGGAGCAGCGGGCTCCGTTTTTTCAGCGACCGGGGGAGGGGCAGGCTGCGACATAGATGCAACCGGCGTCGGAGAAACTGCCTTCGGCTGTGCTTCATTCTGCTTGGAGCAGGCGAGAGTTGATGACGCCAGCAGTAATGAGCCTGTGATCCACAAGACACACGAGCGAGTCTGTGAGAAATCGCTAGAACGCTGGCTCGTGCTGCGCGATTGATGTTGTTTCATGGTTTTCCTTGATTCTCGCCACGCTTTCAGCTCATCACAAATTGAAAGCGTGCTTCTCTACTTTGCTTTGCGCGCGCGGCGTTGGGCTGGGTGTACCAACCAGGCAATCCCGATACTGAGCACATAGAGCGCGACCATCGGTGCGGCGAAGATGCACATATTCAGGATGTCAGTCGTGGGCGTAAGGATTGCCGCGATGATGAAGATTACCAGGATGGAATACCGCAAATTGCGCCACATCCAGCCAGCAGTGACGATGCCCATCAGCGATAAGAAGAAGACGAGAATGGGGAGCTCAAAGATGGCACCCATTCCGATGATGATCACCATGAACAGATCGGTGTATTCACCGATGGTGATCATGGGCTGAAATTGCTTGCCGTAACCGATCAGAAAATCGAGTGCCTGCGGGTATACAAGTTTGTATCCAAAATAACCGCCCGCCAAAAACAGTCCGACTGTTGAGACCATAAATGGCATGACATAACGCTTCTCTTTTCGATAGAGACCCGGAGAGATGAATAGCCACAACTGGTACAGCACGACGGGTGAAGCGACGAACAGTCCAGCGAGAGCGCCAATTTTGAGATATAGGTTGAAAGGCTCGGTTGGGTTCAGATAAACGAGCTTTTCCGGCATGCCATTTCGGTGCAGGGCATCCATGATGGGACGCTGCATGACCCCGAATATGCGCTCCGCGTATCCCCAGCATGCGAAGAAGCCAACTGCGACCGCGATCAGGGAGTAGATGATTCGGCGCCGAAGTTCCTCGAGATGATCGAGGAAACTCATCGCCGGCATTTCTTCCGGGTCCGGTGAGTTGTCGTCGAACTCGGCGGCCATCTCAGGCATCAGGAGCCTGCGGGTTGGGTGGCGTATTGACGCTCGGCGGCGGCAGCTCTACCAGTTCTCCGGTCGCGACGGCACCTACAGGCGTCTGGGACGGAGGAAGGATCTGTGGCGTTGGTTCCTTCTCGAGGTTGGCGATTTCCGTTTCGATCTGGGCCTTGAATTCATTCGAAGCGCGCTTGAACTCGTTCAAGGCACGCCCAACCTGTCGTCCAATTTCGGGCAGCTTCTTTGGACCAAAGATGATCAGGGCCAGAACAAAGAGAAAGATCATCTCTGGCATGCCTAAATTCATATCGTCATGATAATGCGAGGGGCGCGATGCGGCAATGTGTCGAAGTCCCTAGCGCCCCACGAGAGATAGAATCACCGGGCCTGCAAGACGTAGGTATCGCGCAAGAGCTTGCCACCGAGCTGTCCACCGAACAGGACCGTCTTCCCGATCGCTTCGTCATAGGCTATTCCGAAAGACTCACGCGCGGGAACGAACCCTTGCGGCGACATCTGTGACCAGTCGGTACCGTCCCATGCCCAGGTGTCGTTGAGATCAGCACCCGCTAAGCCTCCACCGAAGCAGATGACTGCGTCGAAATGCGGGTCGTACGTAGCCCCGCCGAAATAGCGATACGGTGGCTGTTCGGAAGGAAGTTGGCGCGTCCAGTCGGTGCCATTCCAGGTCCACGTGTTGTATGGGTTGATGTCAGCGAGACCGGCAAAAACCACGGCATTGTTGCGAGCGATATCGTAGGCGGAAACCATTGCGCCACGGGCAGTCGGAAAGTCGAGCGGGTTTAAACGATTCCACGTGCCATTCTTCCATCGCCATGTCTGTAGCTGGTAGAACCGGCCATCGAAACCACCGAATGTTGTCACGGTTTTTGTCTTCGGATCGGTGAACACCGCCGGTCCGGTGACTGCGGGAGGCGCGCTCAAGGCGTGACCGGGCGCCCACTGCATGGTGGACCCGTCCCAAAGCCAAGTGTCTCGTAAATATCGGCCGTTGTATCCGCCGAACAAAACGAGCTTTTTCGCAACGTAATCAAAAGCCATTCCTGCGGCGGCGCGTCCAGACGGCGCGACCGGCGTATTTACCTTTTTCCAAGTCGTCCCGTCGAAGGTCCAGGTTTCGTTCAAGTAGGCGTTGTAATCGAATCCCCCGAAGAGGATCACCTTCTTGCTGATCGGGTCGTAGGCCATGGCGAAGGCCGCTCGCGCCGATGGAGAAACGGTGGGTCTCACCAGAACCCAACTGGCCGCCTGAGCAGAGGCGGACGGCAGCAACACAACACACAACAAAAGAACAACGAAAACGGTAGCCAGAATTCGGGCGAACTGGCGCGGCATGTTTCCTCCTGGGAGAAAGCCGGCGAAGTTTAACATAACTGGATTGCGGAAAGCCGCATCGGGCGCGAGTTTTGACCGACTCGGAAGGACTGTTGACAAGGTCATTCGTCTCCAAGTGGCTGAGCAATATTGGTAACCAAAGTGCTTGTGGGAGCGTCTAATACGGGTGATGGGGCATGCTATACTGCCCTTACCAATGCCGTACCGGGGATTCTCAAAATACCCCAACTGAAGGACAATCTGACAATGGCCGGTAGTTCTCGTCGCTCTCTTTATGTCGTCCTGATTCTACTCGTAACTTGCGGTTTTCTAGGGATGTTGTTTGGGCAAAAAATCACCCCAGCGGCATCTTCCGGCGGCGACAGCGATGTCCGAGACAGCCTCAAGCAGTTCACCCAGGTTTATGACTTGGTGGAACAGAATTATGCGGAACCGGTCAATCCTGATAAGGCCATTTACAACGGTGCGATCCCGGGGATGTTGCACTCGCTCGATCCGCACTCGAACTTCTTTGATCCTAAGTCTTACTCGCTCCTGAGAGAAGAACAGCGCGGAAAGTATTACGGCGTTGGCATGACGGTTGGGCCGCGCAATAACAAAGTCATCGTCATTGCCCCATTCGTCGGCACACCTGCATATCGCGCAGGCATTCACCCTGGTGACATCATCATCGCGGTTGATGGCAAGGCGACGGACAACATGAATACCACGGATGTCGCCGAACTGCTGAAAGGCCCCAAGGGGACCACGGTTCGGATCACGGTTCTGCGTGAAGGCGCCGACAAGCCGCTCGACTTCAATGTTATTCGCGATGAGATTCCACGTTACAGCGTGGATCTGCACTTCCTGATTCGTCCCGGTATTGGCTACATGCACGTCTCTGGTTTCCAGGAGACTACCGAGCACGAGGTAGCACAGGCGCTCGAAGAGATGGGCGATTTGAAGGGATTGATTCTTGACCTTCGTCAGAATCCGGGTGGGTTATTGAGTGAAGGTGTTGGAGTTGCAGATAAGTTCCTGCGAAAAGGTCAGTTGATTGTTTCGCATCACGGCCGCTCTTCACCAGAGAAGCGCTATGTCGCCAGCCACGGAAATGGCGGCAAAGAATATCCACTGGTTGTGCTGGTGAATCGCGGAACAGCGTCGGCAGCGGAAATCGTTGCAGGCGCGATCCAAGATCATGATCGCGGGCTGATCGTGGGAGAAACGACTTTTGGCAAGGGTCTGGTGCAGACGGTTTATCCGTTGGCCGAGAACACAGGGCTTGCTCTGACCACCGCGAAGTACTACACGCCGAGCGGACGCTTGATCCAGCGCGATTATTCGAACGTGTCGCTTTACGACTACTACTACAACCGCGAAAACGAAGAATCTGCCGCAAACCATGAAGTGAAGTTGACCGATAGCGGTCGCACAGTCTTTGGCGGAGGCGGGATCACGCCGGATGTGAAGATGGCGCCTGTGAAGAGCAACAAGCTGCAGGAGACGCTACTCCAGCGTTACTCATTCTTTAATTTCGCAAAGCGATACATCGTTACTCATCACCCGACGAAATCGTTTGAAGTAGACGAGCCCGTAATGCAGGAGTTCCGCAAGTTCCTGGACGAGGAGAAGATTCCGTACACGGAGGGCGAACTCATTGAGAATAATGATTGGGTTCGATCCCAGATCAAGAGCGAGATTTTTGTTGATTCGTTCGGCCAAGAAGAAGGGCTGAAGGTTCGCGCCGAAGGCGACCCTCAAGTCACTAAGGCTCTCGAACTTCTCCCGCAGGCACGTACCCTCGCAGAAAACGCAAAGAAGGTCATTGCCGAGCGCAATGTAGCTCCGGCGATGCAGAGATAACGAACGGATATTGAGGAGTCAGTGATCAGTTGGCGCAGCATACATGCTGCGCCTTTTGTTTTTCGGCATGGCAATGTAGCCACTTGGTTCTTGAGTGGTGGCCCGGAAACCCTTAAAGTACAGGCAAGCAGTGCCTTTGATCGCTGGCTCTAGCCCTGCTGCTGCGCCTTGATGCTGAAATTGGGAGCTTGGGTACCCGCCATACCGTTGGCCTTCATCGCCGGATGGACTGACTGGCGAACCCGCAGAATCCCCAACTGGCTGACCGTCTCCGGGGCCGTGGCTGGAATTGCGTTTCAAAGCACTCTCGAGGGATGGCAGGGAGCAAAATCTGCCTTGCTTGGCCTGCTGCTTGGCTTAGGTCTACTGCTGCCCTTTGTTCTGATCCGAAGCCTCGGCGCGGGCGATATGAAACTGGTCGGAGCCGTAGGCGCGTGTTTTGGTCCTGAAAGACTGATTCGGATTTTGATTGTAACGATTCTGGTCGAAGGTGTGATGGCGTTGGCGCTTGTTATCTCGAAACGGCGACTTTGGCAGACGTTGCGAAACATGGCTCATATCGCGGGTTCCCTGCTTTTGTTTCGCGTACCCGGGCCGGCATATTCACTGGACAATCCAGATGCTGTCAAAGTTCCGTATGGAGTTGCAGTCGCGATTACAGTGATTGGTTATGGAGTTGGTGAAGCGCTTGGCAAGCTATAGGTCCATGATGGATCGACGAAAACTCGCACGGGACGAGAGTGGTGCAGAAATTGTGGAAACCGCGCTGGTACTGCCAATCGTCTTTATGGTGCTGCTGGCGATTTTCTGGTTCGGACGTGCCTACAACGTATATTCGACAATCACCTATGCGGCGCGTGAAGGCGCGATGACGGCCGCCCGAGCAAGTTGTGCGGATTGCGGCAACACTCTGCCGACGGACGTTGCGGTCGCAACGCGAGTGGGCGACGTTCTGCGCGCATCCAAATTGGACCCCACGCAAATTGCCTCTTATGCGCCAGCACCAACCTTTTGCTCTGGATTCAACGCGGGCAATTCGTGCACAGCATCGAGTAACGTAAGGATCTGCAGAAATGTTCAAATGAACGCCGTAAGCAGTAATCAGCCAGCGTGTGGCACGCTTGTCACATTCCAATATCCTTATCAGTTTTTCCTGCCGTACACTTCGTTGAACCTGCAACTATTCAACTTGCCTGCCGCTGCAGAAGTACCGATGGAGAATTAAGGTGACACGCTTTGCGAATCTAAAAAACCTGCGCTCTACCGAGGGTTCTCAGATCGTGGAGTTTGCTGTGTCGCTTCCCCTTCTTGTCGTACTGGTGGTGGGCATTTTCGATTTCGGCGCAGCTTTTAATTTGAAACAGAAAATCCATAATGCGGCACTGCTCGCCGCCCGTACGGGCGCCAGCCAGACCACGCGAGATTTGTCTCTCACCGGCAATTGCGGCACGCCAGACTCAGTCTGTGCAATCCGGGATACCGTGGCGAACAGCCTAACGGCAGCGAAGGTCAACGATTGCGGGTTGGACTCGGCGACCGGCAGTTCTACGGGACCGCTGACTTGGACGTTCACGGCAAATAGTGGGTGTCCGGGAACCCTGACACTTACGGTTAACCGAGGGTTTTTGTACACAACTACGCTCGTGGCTCCGTTTGAGGCCAATTACACGATCGAAGGAACGCGTGCGACGGTAAGCTATCCCTATCGGTGGCAGTTTTCGAGCGTGATTCAACTCGTTACACCGAGTGCCAATTACCCGGGGTCTTCCCAGATTCACTCGACTGCGACAGTACCTAACTTGAATTGATATGAAGCTTTTGCGTAGCAAGGTGCGAAGTAACCGAGAGCGTGGCGTGACAATGCTATTAATCGCGTTCGCGATGATGTCGTTGCTTGCCATGGCAGTGTTGGCAATCGACGTGACAACACTTTACGTGGCGCAGGGCGAGGCGCAGAACGCGGCGGATGCTGCGGCGTTGGCCGGAGCAAAAATGTTTGTGACATCACAGGTAACCTCGGTATCTGGCGCGGTGCCACCAGTTACATCCGGCGATGTTTGTCAGAATGGCGGCCCCGGAAGTGCAGCAGCAGCAAACCGGGTAGCAGAAGCAACTGCCACTCAAAACACCGTAAGCGGACAAGCAGCTGCGGTGAAGACAATTGCTTGCGACTTCAGTCAGGCGGGCAATCCTCACATCACGGTGACAATCGAACGGACGCAGCTGCCAACTTTCTTTGCAAGGATATGGAGAGCGGCTTCGAATACAGTGACGGCCACGGCAACGGCAGAGGCGTTTAACGCCTCAGGACTGACTACACAGATCCAGGTGCAGTCAGTGAAACCCTGGCTCGTGCCGAATTGCGCTCCGACGGCGGCCGCTGGCGCAAATCCAAATTGTGCTAATGCTGCCAACGTTTTCTATGTGAATCCAGCCGACGGCAGCATCAATACTAATCTCCCTTCCGTTCTTGGTCAGTCCATTCTTCTGCATCGAATACGCGGCAACGACAATCCCACGAGTTCGGGTTACACGACCGGGAAATTCGATAACAGCTTCTATTCCTTGAATGTCCCTGACGTTGGTGCTCCTGTCTGTCCATCGAGTGCAGCACCGGGATGTAACGGATTCAGTGCTGGAGCAGATCCGTACGAAGACAGCATTGCGTGTGCGTCACGATATCAGTTTCAGTGTGGACAAGCGGTTGGACCTGGCGGCATTACCGTCTTTACTGACAATTCTGCCGATGCGAAAACTATTCAGCGAACACAATGTCTGATCCATGCAGATAGTTCCAATTCACTAGATCTTGGACAGGATCAATTTACGGTTGGAACGGCTCCAGTCAGCATTACGGCAGGCTACAACAACCCGAATTCGACTCTGGCGACTGCGACAACTCCAAATATCAGTCGGAGCGATTCCATTGTTACTTTACCCCTCTATGACGGGCGGCAATTATGCTTCGGAAATCCAGCGGTTTGTACAGAGAGTGCCACTGTCGTTGGCTTCTTGCAGTTGGGGATCATGGAAACCCAGAACAGTACCCCTGTTACGCTCCAAGCGGTGATTCTGAATGTCGTTGGCTGCAAGCCCGGTGCAACCGGCAATCCCATCGTAGGCACGGGCCTCTCGCCGATACCTGTACGGCTCATACATAACTAAGGCGGAATTAGTTACTGCGGTGGTGGTCCGGGCTGAGGACCAGGCTCGTTCGCGGGCTGGTTTCCTGGTTCATTTCCTTGCGGATTATCGTTCGCCTGATCTCCACTTTGTTCGGGAACTTCCTGCTCCTGAGGCATCGTTTCGGCAGGTTGGGTGGGTTGTGGAGGTGGCGCGATCCGCTGAGGTGGTGCCGGATTGTAGGCGGCAGGCGCAGGAGGTGGAGCGTAGGGCGCTCCAGATCCCTTCGGACTTAACAGAAGACGAACGAGGCTGGAATCTGTTCCGACGATAATGAAGTTGTAGTTCGATCCGTTCAGAAGTGCCGCCACAACCTCACGCACCGGCCCAGGGCCGAGTTTCGCGATTACGGGCTCTTGCTCAGCCCCGGCGGGAATCGCAATTTCAGCATTGGTCTGCTTCCGAATCTCGGTCAAAACGGCGGCCAAGTTGGTGCGTTCCGCCGTAACACTCATCTTTCCATTCTGAAAACTCACGTTCAATACCGGAGGAGGCGGCGCGGGCGCCTCGTTGACAACAGGTGCTGGAGTTGAGGTTGCCGTGCTCTGCTCTCCCAGCTTGATGATTACCGAACTCCCCGATGGAAAAACCTGATATGGGAGTGGGCCATTGAGATCTAGCACAACGCGTGTGATCGGAGGGTTCGAACGAAACAAGCCGCTGCGCACCGCTTTCACTCCGCCGCGGTTGACGGCAAGCGTACGCAACTGCGCTCCGGGAACCGCACCCGCGAAATCAAGGACCAATCGATCGGGTCCGGCCACCACTTGCGATTGGGGAACAATGCGATGGGTGGCGCGTATCTCGATTTCTACGTCCTTGGTGCTGGGTAATAGAACAACTTTTTGAACTTGCGCGTTGGATTGAGCGAGTGCCGATCCGCTCACCGAAAGAAGAGCTAGCGCCAGACCGAGCGCAAATATAGAAGACTTCAGCATGGAAGATTACCGCGATTGTAACAGTCTTAACACGCCGCGGATCGTTCCGAAAGGACTACCGCCACGGTTCAACAGTACTTTTTTTAAATTCGCGTGTCACTTTCATAAGCGCGCTCCAAGTAGAAGAGAAGGTGTATGTTAGCGAAAACCCCGATCCAGACATCGCCAATTTGTTTACGATTCAACCCTTGAATCTCCGACTTTCTTCTTGCTAAAAACAATCGACGACCACGGGAGTTGTTTTGGGTGCATAAGAAATCCAGACCAAGTCTGGTAAGTCGCATCCAACTTAACCAATGTTGCTCAGTCCACGCGCCTCGGTATTCGGCCGCGAACGCCCGGCGCAATCCTTCGACCTCCTGACCGGTTTTTGGAGTTCGGATGTTTTGGGATGGTAAGCCCGGAATCGAGGGAGCATTTTCACAGTTCCCTACGCCCCGTGCGCCTCGTCTAAGCAAATCTGCGCTCGAATCTCAACCCTCCTTCTCAATTCTTCCAGACGATACGTATCCATCAAGGACAGCCGGAGGAAAGCGTGGCTACCAATCTTGTCCAGATTGACAGCGACATAGAGATTAAGAAACGTCTAGAGCAAGAACGCGCGCGACTGCGCCAGATCGCTGGCTTGGACCAGCCCAAGCACTTCCACCGTCCGGTGGAGCGCGCCTTCACGGCAGAAGAGCGAAACCGGGTGACGATCCTCTTTGGAGGTTTCACTTGGAAGCATGAAGATTTGATTCGTGCTGTCTTCCAAGGGTGCGGGTATCGATGCGAGAAGCTGCCCGTTCCGAACGTGAATGCCTTCCAGACAGGAAAGGAATTCGGAAACAACGGGCAGTGCAATCCGACATATTTCACGGTCGGAAATCTCGTGCAGTATCTCCAGTTTTTGGAGAAGGAAGGGATCCCGCGACAAAAGATCCTGGACAACTATGTCTTCTTCACTGCCGGCTCGTGCGGGCCCTGTCGATTCGGAATGTACGAGGCAGAGTATCGATTTGCACTGAAGAACGCGGGCTTCGATGGTTTCCGCGTGTTGCTGTTCAAGGACAGCGATGGCATCAAGGCCGCTTCTGGTGAGCCGGGATTGAAGTTCACAGTCGACTTTGGCTTCGGCATGCTCAATGCCATGCACCTCGGCGATGTGATCAACGACTTGATTTACCAGATCCGTCCTTACGAAGTGAATGCGGGCGAAACCGATCGAGTGTTTCGCGAGATGGTCGACGGCTTATGCGAGGACTTGCGAAACCGGAAGTCGTATGAAATCGAGCAACTCGCGCCGAATTGGGCAAAACCGAAGTTCAAGAACAATAAAGTCCTTCGCAATACATTCAATGTGTTCGGGAAATGGCATGAGCACATGTGGGGCAAGGATTATCTGAACGCATTGAAGAATGCACGCGAGCGCATGGATTCGATCGAGGTGGATCGGACTAGGGTAAAACCGCTGGTGAAGATCACGGGCGAGTTCTGGGCTCAAATCACGGAAGGCGATGGAAACTTCCACATGTTCGACTTCCTGGAGCGTGAAGGCTCCCAGGTCCTCGTCGAACCCATCGCCACCTGGGTTGCATACCTGATGTACCAGGCTAAGGCGCATGCCATTGCGAAGTGGCCGGTGAACCGACCGCATCGAAATCCCAAGTGGTATGAAGGCAAGAAGCAATTCGCCAACTACATCGGCCTGCGAAAAAAGCTGTGGGGTATCGGAACGGGCGAGCGGATGTGGAACTTCTTTTACCACCGCACGGCGAAAAACCTGGGCGGGATCACACACCATCTTGCGCCGCAAGCGGAACTCGCCGATCTGGCGCATCCGTTCTATAACCAGTTTGCACGTGGCGGCGAAGGACACCTTGAAGTTGGAAAGAATGTGTACTACACGGTGCACAAGCTCTGTCACATGGTGCTTGCGCTGAAGCCGTTCGGTTGCATGCCATCGTCACAGTCGGACGGTGTTCAGTCTGCCGTAATCAATAAATTCAAGGACATGATCTTCCTGCCGATTGAGACTTCCGGAGAGGGCGAAGTCAATGCGCACAGTCGTGTGCAGATGGCGCTCGGTGAGGCGAAGGTCAAGGCTAAGACGGAATTTGAGCAGTGTCTGAAATCGACCGGAGAGAGTCTTGAGGAGATCCGCGAGTACATCGATGAGCATCCGGAACTGAAGCGGCCTTTCTATCATGTGCCGCACAGGAAAGGCGTGGCGGGCACGGCAGCCCAGTTCATCCTGCACGTGAGTGATCGGATTGATCGTGACAGGAGATTGAAAAAGCGGGAGCGAGTACGCGTTGAGGCTGTTCCTGCGATGTCCGGAGATTAATCATTAAACGACTCGACCAATCGGGAGTCTGCAAAGACATCCGTTGAACAGCCGAGAGGACAGAATGCACGATCACAGCACGCCCCAATTGATTCAGATCGAAGGGTTTGAATTCGCCAAGCCGCAGGTGCAAGTAGCTCCAATGCACAAACCACACGGCCACGAAACACATTTCATGGTCGGCCTGGATATCGGTTCAACAACCGTAAAGGCAGTCATTGTCGAAGCGGCCACCGACAAAGTGCTCTGGCAGGACTACCAGCGTCATGAAACGAAGCAGCCAGAGAAATCGCTCGAATTCCTGAAACGAATGGAGAGCGACACCGGGATCAATCGGCACAATACGCGGATGTTTGTAACCGGCTCTGGTGGCGGCGCAATCGCAGATCGAGTGGGAGCAAAGTTCGTGCAGGAAGTGACCGCCGTCTCTCTGGCGGTGGAGAAACTCCATCCCGAAGTTTATTCCGTGATCGAACTTGGCGGGCAAGACGCAAAGATCATCGTTTTCAAGGACGATGACGAAACTGGCCGAAAGAAAAAGATTCCGTCTATGAATGACAAGTGCGCCGGCGGCACAGGCGCAGTCATCGACAAGATCAACGCAAAGCTGAAGATCCCGACTGATTTGCTTGCCGATCAGAAATATCACGGAGTGAAGCTTCACAAAGTAGCTGGAAAATGCGGAGTCTTCGCAGAAACCGATATCAACGGCTTGCAGAAAGTTGGTACGCCATCAGATGAACTGATGGCCTCTCTCTTCGAAGCTATCGTCTTGCAGAACCTGAGCGTTCTCACTCGCGGACACACGTTGCGTCCGCACGTGCTATTGCTCGGTGGTCCTAACAGCTTTATCCGCGGCATGCGCGAAGCATGGCAGGCAAACATTCCCCGCATGTGGCAGGAACGGAAGGTTGCCGTTCCTGAGGGAATGAAGCCGGAAGATCTGATCAAAGTTCCGCAAAATGCCCAGTACTTCGCTGCCCTCGGCGCAATTGAGTTTGGCCGATCGGAAGACGACTGTATTGGATGCTACCGCGGGTATGAAGGGCTGATTGATTACATCGAGTATGGCCGTCAGGAGGAGAAAGCGAAGTCAGGCGGGAAGGGCTTAGTCGAAGATGTTGGCGCATTTGACGCCTTCAAGGAAACGTATCGCCGGAAGAAATTCACTCCGGCAACGTTTCAAAAAGGAAGCACAGTTGGCGGCTTTATTGGGATCGATGGTGGTTCGACATCGACCAAGGCCGTGCTGCTCGACGAACACGGCGAGATTCTCTGTAAGTCTTATCAACTGTCGAACGGCAACCCGATCCAGGACACCATCGATATGTTCGAGAACCTGCGCAAGCAGGTGGAAGATCAAAATGCCAAGCTGGAAGTTCTCGGCGTCGCAACGACAGGCTACGCAAAAGACATCTTGAAAGACGTGCTGAATGCCGACGTGGCGCTGGTCGAGACGGTCGCGCATATCGAATCTGCTTTGAAGTTTTATGAAGACCCCCACGTGATCGTGGATGTCGGTGGGCAAGACATCAAGATCATCATCCTGCATAACGGGCGCGTGAAGGACTTCAAGCTGAATACGCAATGCTCGGCTGGCAACGGCTATTTCCTGCAATCGACCGCCGAAGGCTTCGGCCTAAACGTGAATCAATATGCCGATCTGGCGTTCTCCGCTCAATCTATGCCGGTTTTTGGTTATGGATGCGCGGTCTTCATGCAGTCCGATATTGTGAACTTTCAGCGTCAGGGATGGAGGGCCGAAGAGATCCTGGCCGGATTGGCCGCGGTGCTACCGAAGAATGTTTTCCTGTATGTCGCCAGCATCCCCAATTTGGCGGCACTCGGGTCACGATTCGTCCTGCAAGGCGGGACGCAAAACAATCTCGCAGTAGTCAAGGCCGAGGTCGACTTCATTCGCAATAGTTTCCGGGCAGCCGGGAGAGAACCGGAAATTATTGTTCACGAACATTGCGGAGAATCCGGTGCAATTGGTGCCGCTCAGGAGTCGCTGCGACTCTGGCGGAACGGCTTGCAGACGAGCTTTGTTGGTCTCGACGCCGTGCGAAAAATTGAGTATCGAACAACTCGCAACGAAGATACTCGCTGCTATTTCTGCAAGAATAATTGCCTCCGCACGTTCATTGACGTCCGCACAGAGCCAGTGAAGAACCTTGTTCCGATTGAGAAGGTGACGAAAGTCCCGTTGATGCTCGGAGAACAGCGACTGATTATTGCCACTTGCGAAAAAGGCACTGTCGAAGACATCAACGACATGAAGGACATCAAGGCTGGACTGGACAAAATCCGCGATCAGCACCCGAATTTTGTGGACTATGCGTCGAAAGAAGTGTTCCGGCCAACCAACGCCAAGAGCGTTGCCGATCCCGCCCCCAGTCGCGTCTGGACGAAATATGCAAAGGAACGCGTGGCGCTGATGCAGAACCGTAAAAAGATTCGCATCGGTATTCCACGTGTTCTGAACATCTACACCTACGCTCCATTATTCAATGCCTACTTCGAAAGTCTCGGAGTGCAGCCGGAAAACATTATCTACTCCGACTATACGAGCCAGGAACTGTATCGTGCCGGTGCAAGCCGTGGCGCGATCGACCCGTGCTTCCCTGCCAAGATTGGGATTTCACATGTTTACAACCTGATCCAGGAGAAACATCGAAAGAAGCCGCTCGATGCCATCTTTTTCCCGATGTACGACGTTTTGCATTCCTCGCTTGTGAAGATTGTCGGAACGAATGCGTGTCCGACGGTGACGGCGACTCCGGAAACTGTGAAGGCTGCCTTCACGAAAGAAAATGACGTGTTTGCTGAGCACAACGTGAAGTACATCGATCCGGTTCTCAACTTTGCGGATCGAAAGCTATTTGCGCACCAGATGCTGCAGGCCTGGCAGCCAATTTTGGGACTGTCGCAAGAGGAAAATGATCGGGCGGTCGAATCGGGCTTTGCTGCCTTGAAAGCTTACGAAAGCGATATCCGCAAGCGAGCCCGTCAGGTGCTTGATCAACTGGAGCGAGAGGACCGAATCGGAATCGTGATGCTTGGAAGGCCTTACCATCATGATCCGGGACTGAATCACGAGATTCTGGAAGAGTTCCAGAAGCTTGGTTATCCAATCTTTTCGCAGAACACTCTCCCGATTGATGACGACATGCTCGAAAGATTGTTTGGCGAGGAGGTCCGGGCCGGCGTGATTAGCAGTCCGCTGGACATCACTGATGCATGGAAGAATTCGTACTCGTGCAGCACGAACCACAAAGTCTGGGCCGCGAAATTTGCAGCACGCCACCCGAATCTCGTCGCACTGGAAATCTCGAGTTTCAAGTGTGGGCATGATGCTCCGATCTACGGGGTTATCGAAGGCATCATTGAACAAAGCGGAACTCCTTATTTCTGCTTCAAAGATCTGGATGAGAACAAGCCTTCCGGATCAATCAAGATCCGCGTAGAGACAATCGATTATTTCCTGCGCAGATATCGAGATGAAGTGATACGAAAACGCAAAGCTGAACAGGACATCGAGGCGCAATTAGCCGAACTCGAAGCTCGCTTGTTGCGGGAAAAAATAGGAGTCGGTGAGGCACCCATCCCGACCTCGTGGCAAGCAGAACCGGAGAGCATTGGCGCGGATTAAGCCACATACCGGCGAACCGAATAACTTTGATCACTGAGCGGTATTTTGCAGTGAAGACCTGAGTTCGCCGACTGTTCCCGAGTGTTAGCCTGTTTAGGTGGCCAAGAAAGACGACAGCCTCGTCCTTGCGGTGGAGGGCCGCGAGGTTCGCGTTACTCATCCGGACAAGCTCTATTTCTCCGTGCAAGTCAAAGTCTCAAAAATTGACCTGGTCCGCTACTATCTTTCAATCGCTCCGGCCGCCCTCGCTGGAATCAAAGATCGTCCGATTGTTTTAAAGCGGTTTGTCGATGGAGCAGAAGCACCCGCGTTTTACCAGAAGCGCGCACCGGAACAGCGTCCAGATTGGCTGAGAACGGTGACCCTATCCTTTCCTTCCGGTCGAACAGCCGAAGAAGTGGTCGTTGACGATGCTGCTGGCCTTGCCTGGATTGTCAATCTCGGATGCATTGAACTTCATCCTCACCCGGTGCGGTCAGGCGATCTCGATCATCCTGACGAACTGAGAATTGATCTCGATCCCATTCCGGGCGTGACTTGGGACAAAGTTCGTCTAGTTGCGCTCGAAGTAAAAGCATTTCTCGAAGAGGTTGGACTTCGTGGATGGCCCAAAACGAGCGGCTCGCGTGGCATGCACGTCAATGTCCGAATTCAGCCGCGCTGGACTTTCACGGAGGTTAGACGTGCTGCTGTGGCATTGTCACGCGCTGTCGAACGACGTCTCCCAACGCTGGCGAGTTCGAAATGGTGGAAAGAAGAGCGCCATGGCGTTTTTCTCGATTACAACCAGAATGCGAAGGATCGAACAACGTGTTCGGCTTACTCCGTTCGTCCTCTACCCGATGCGCGTGTTTCGACGCCGCTCGATTGGAGCGAGGTTCCGAACTGCGATCCTGCTGAGTTCACTATTTTCTCTGTGCCAGAGCGCTTCGCGAAAGAGGGTGACCCGCACGCCGCCATGGATGCGACTCCGGGTTCGCTGGAAAAACTGCTTGAACTCGCGGCAAAAGACGAAGCTGAGGGTCTTGGAGATGCGCCATGGCCACCGCATTTTCGCAAGGGATCGGCAGAAGGAACGCGGGTTGCGCCGTCACGCGCTCGCAAGTCTGGAAACTCGGCGCCGAAAAAATCGCGGACGAAAATGCCGCTCGTCGTGGTTGCGAATTCCCCCGACAAGAATGCTGCGCTCGCAGGACTTGAGCGGTGGAAGACTAAATATTCGAAAATCTCAAATCTGCTTGCGCCTGACGACATACTTGTCGATTCCATGCGAGGACGTTCCTCAACATGGACGCGCATTCGGGTAAATTTGCGGCATGTGCCGGAGAAGATGCGTCCCGAGCAGGACACTCCCGATCCAGATGATGATCCCACGCGCGAATGGCGCGAGTGGAACAAGGCAGCAGCCAAGCCACGTCCAAAGAAAAAGAGTTGAAGTTAGCGTCCGTGAGGAAAGATCGCGGCCAGTTCCTGGGGTGGAACAACTTCTAGCTGTGCATAGGTGCAATCCGTTGGCTTTTTGTCGTTGCGCCATCGGCGGAATTGCGCGGTGTGACGAAAGCGGTCACCTTGCATGTGGTCATACGCAACTTCTACAACCAGTTCCGGGCGGAGTGGCTCCCAGGAGAGATCTTTACCTTGGCTCCAGCGGCTCTTCCCTCCTGGCATCCGGCTGGTAGCTCCTTCTTCTGCTCCTTCCTGCCATTCCTTCCAGGGATGAGCTGCAAGTGCGTTCTTGCGATATGGCTGTAGAAAGTCAGCAAGCTGCTTGCGCTTCTCTGTGCTGAAGCTTGCGCATACGCCGACATGCTGCAGAGTGCCGGAATCGTCGAACAGCCCAAGTAATAGGGATCCCACCAGGGTACGGTCTCCTTTCTTATGCCATCGGAAACCAGCCACTACACAATCGCAGTCGCGTTCGTGCTTCACCTTGAACATCACTCTCTTATTCGGCTCATATGTTCCGGCTACTGGTTTTGCAACAACTCCGTCCAACCCTGCGCCTTCGAATCGCTTGAACCAGTCTGTTGCGATTGCGCGATCCGATGTTGCAGGCGTGATATGAATCGGTGGAGGGACAGACTTTAGTTGACGTTCCAACTCTTTGCGACGATCTACAAACGGCGCGTTTCGCAGATCTTTATCTCCTAGGCAGAGCAGATCGAAAGCGACAAAGGATGACGGAGTTTGTCCCGCAAGAAGTTTGACCCGCGATGCTGCGGGATGAAGTCGCAACTGCAGCGCGTCGAAGTCGAGTTCATCGTCTCGGACTATGACGATCTCACCATCAACCACGCAACGCTCTGGAAGCGATGCCCGCAAGGGTTCCAGCAGTTCAGGAAAGTATCGATTGAGCGGTTTTTCGTCGCGGCTCTGGATGTAGACCTCCTCGCCATCGCGAAAGATCAGCGCGCGGAACCCGTCCCACTTCGGCTCATAAATGAATTCGCTACCGGATGGTAGTTCCTCCACACGCTTTGCCAGCATGGGAAGGAGCGGCGGATTTACTGGCAGATTCACAAGGCCATCGTACCGCGTTCATCGCTTTCCGCGCACCGGGGCGATTCGGAAGAAACGGGTGAGTTTGCCTAATTCGGAGTTTGATAGCAACCGGCATCGATTCGTCCGGCCTTCACTCGTGGACGGCCGTCGAGATCGACGCTTCCCACGAAGTCAGTTCCGAGATTTTTGCCTCGATTCTCTGCGGGCGAATTCGCTTTCAAATGGAAATCTCCTGAACGCGGATCGACGAATTCTGGGTCCGCAAATACAGAATTCGCATCATTTCCAGTGTTCTTGAGGTACTCGCCGAGATTCGAAAAATCTTTCGCATCGAAACTGCCGATGAGGGCTTCGCCCTTTTCAAACAAATAAACATTGTGGTCTATGCTCACGGTCGGCACTCCGCCACTTGGCCCGGATCGGCTCATCATGAGTTTTCCGTGTTCCCCGACGACAACGATGTTATTTTTGAAAACATTCCTGCTCATATAGAACTGCATCAGAAACTCGCCGCCACCGGTCCTGGCAGTATCATTCTTGTAGATCGTGTTATTCACGATCATCACATCCTCGGTGCGGCCTCTTTTCAGGTCATATCCTCCAATGGAAAATCCCGATGCGTGGCATGAATAGACCAGATTGTTGCGAGCAATAACGTGGCTGGTATCGCCATCACGATGCTCACTTGCCATTTCGATTCCGTAATCCACATCGTGAACAATGTTTCGCTCAATCAGGATGCGGGTTCCACCATCGACATAGATTCCATCGGAATTGGGCGCATCTCCCAGATATCCTCGCGATGTGATGTCATAAACCGTATTCTCGCTGACTACACCATCTCTGGCGCGGTCCACAGCGGGGTCCGGCGCGGTGTGCTCAAACCCGATGACATCAATGCCGATGTTGCTGTTGTCGTGCACGATGTTCTTCGTGATCCGGAAACCGCTGACATTCCCATTCACGACGAGAGATTCGCTATTCCCTGTCTTCAGATGATGAACCTGATTGCCATCGATCACTAAGTCGCTGATTGGCGTTTCGGCGCTTGTCCCGTACACCCCAATTCCAAACCCGTTGGCATTCTGTCCCTTCGCCACTTTGAAATTCTGTTCGATGTGGTGCACGTCATTTTGAAAGAAGCTCGATATGCGAGCCAGAACCCACGACTCGTATGCCCCAAGGAACACTCTCCGGATCGCTCGTGCGCAGGTTGCGCATTTCGAAACCTTTCACTCGCACGAAACTGACGTCCGCGAGTTCAAACATCGCGTTGTGCTCTGGAATGACGTTGAGGCACGCCCCGTCAAGAATGGCCCGATGAATCAGTTGACTTTCAAATGTGACAAATCCTGCTTGCTGATTTCCTCCCCTCCTCACTTTCACTTCTTCGCAGTAGATTCCATCGGCGACATGGATCGTGGATCCAGGCTTGGCGAGATCGGCGGCACGCTGAATAGTTTTGACTGGTTGGCCGGCTGTTCCGGAATTCGAGTCTTTGCCTGCTGGTGAGACGTACAGATCGGCTGAGTTTTGATAGCTCGACGACAGGGTTGCAAGAGACACAAGGAGACATGCCCACGTGAACAGAAGTCTATGAAACATTCCTCAAATGTACGACAAACGCTCGGCGGAGGAATGTGAGTTCTGAGACTTTCCCGAACGAGTGAAAAATCAACTACTCGGTACCGGCGGAATTGCATCAGGCGGCTGATGCAATAACTAGTGAATATTCTTGACAGCGTGCAACGCTAGTTGTACCTTGCCCTCGCATTCGAAGTGTCCCCTGACAGCGAATGTCGATGAACGAGGCCCAGAACGGTTCCGGCGAAAGTCGATCGGGGAGCACGCCTCTCGAGGCGCGCTTTCAAGACGCGGCTGCACATCTGAATGCCAGCCGCAAAAAGTTGATCCGCGCGATCCTGGAAAATCCCGACGATACCTTTTTTCTGTCGTCGCGTGAACTCGCCAAACGCTACGAAGTCGACGCAGCCACGATTGTCCGGACGATCCAGGCGCTCGGTTACCGCAAGTTCGCGGAATTTGCGGCGGACCTGCGGTCCCATTTCCTGACTCGGATCACTCCATACACAGTTTTGAAAGCTGCTTCGCGCGAAAAGCGGAGTCTTCCAAATCGAATTCAGCACAGCGTTGAGATGGACATGCGGAATGTCCATGATCTTTATGCCAATCTCAACACTGAAAACATCGTTGCCATCGCTCATCAGATCAATCATGCAAGACGGATCCTTGTTGTCGGAATCGATCTGGCAGCAACACTAAGTTGGCATCTTGCCTATGGTCTTACGGCGCTGGGACTGGCTGCCGAAGCGCCGGTCGGCAGCGCCGGGAATCTGCAACGGCGGATCCGCACACTCAACAACAAAGACCTCCTGATCGCAATCAGTTTCGGGCGCTGTCTGCGCGAAACCGTTGAAGCTGCGCTACGAGCCAAAAAACAAGGAGTGCCAACGGTTGGAATTACAGACGGCGAGCAGACTGCTATCGCGCGGACTTGCGACAGCTACTGTGTTGCGTCGGTCGCGAGTCCGTCCTTCGGTGGTTCCTACGTCGCACCCATATCGCTGCTAGGCGCGATTTTAGTGGCCTGCGCCCATACCCAAACAGCACGATCGCTGGAGATGCTGAAGCAAAGCGAAGAAGAAGATCGCGGTGGGCCTCGTTGGTTCAGCGCGATTGAAGGAGTAATTGGGTCAGAGTGAAATTCGAGGACTGTCAGTCGCGTTCAGAACCGAGATCGAAAGAGTCGAGGAGGATCGTATGACCAACAAATCCATAGCGACCAAATTGGAGAGACAGCATAGGCAGTGTTTTTTGCTGATCCTTATTGTCTTCGGTCTCCTGTCTGTCCCGGGTAAGTCGCAGACCGCCGGCACGGGCGCGATTTCGGGTACCATCACCGATCCCAATGGCGCCGTGGTTTTGGGCGCCACTGTCAAAGCGACGGATACCACGACTGGCGAAACTCGCTCTGCTGTCTCATCTTCGACAGGGACATATCTATTCTCGCTGCTAAGGCCCGGCACTTACCGCGTCGAAGTAAGCAAGACTGGATTCCGGACGTACGCAACTGAAGGCGTCCCTGTCCACATCACGGAGACCACAATCTTGCCCGCGCAACTCGCGGTTGGCTCTCAAGTCGAAACGGTAGAGGTAAGCGCAACCTCTGAACTCTTGAAAACCCAGGAGAGTGCTCTTGGGAATGTAATCGATGAGAAGAGTGTAAACAGCCTCCCATTGGTCACGCGCAACTACACGCAAATATTGGGACTCTCGCCCGGTGTTTCAGCCGAGGTATTTAACGCAGGAGAGATCGGCAGGGGTGGTGTTGACAGCAATCTCGTTACGAATGGAAGCAGCGCTAGCGATAACAACTTCCAGATGAATGGAGTCGAGATTAACGACTTGCAGGGGAGTGGTCACTTCAGTGGAGGGGTAGGAACACCGAATCCGGATAGCATCCAGGAATTCAAGGTGCAGACCAGTCAGTACGACGCCTCGTTCGGGCGGAATGCCGGCGCAAACGTGAACGTCCTCACCAAGTCTGGGTCGAGCAGTTGGCATGGGAACGTGTGGGAATATTTCCGCAACGAAGCGTTGAACGCGAATGATTATTTCCGGAAGCAAACTGGAGAGCCACGCGCAATTCTCCGACAGAATCAATTCGGCTTCACGGCCGGTGGTCCAATCATCAAGAACAAATTGCTCTTCTTCACTTCGTATCAGGGGACCCGGCAGCAGAATGGACTCGATGAGAACTGCTCAAGCAGTGTGATCTTACCTCTTTTGACAGACGATCGCTCGCCTGAAGGCCTGGCAGCCGCGATTGGTCCGGACACTGCGTTTTTGGGCATGGATGCGTTAGGTCGGCCAGTTAATGCTTCGAACATTAGCCCGCAGGGACTCGCTCTATTCAACGCTCCGGGGCCGAACGGTGGATTCCTGATACCGAATCCGCAGCAGGTAATCACTGATCCGGCGACTGGACTGCCGGAAGGTTTCTCGACCTTCAGCGCTCCGTGCCGATACAACGAAGACCAGTTCGTCACCAACGTGGATGTTTTACAGAGTGAAAAGAGCACTTTCCAAGGGCGCTTTTTCTTTTCCAACAGTGAAGCCAACTTCACGCTGCCATCGGCGCGTGTCGCAGGGGCCGGAAGTGTGCCAGGGTCTCCGTCAAAAAATCCACAGAACTTCCGGAACTTTTCATTGGCACACAATTATGTGTTCAACGGGCATCTTGTGAATCAAGCTGAGATTGGTTTCCATCGCACTTTGGCGGGAACCGACCAGACCTTCCCGATCAGTTTCTCTGGAATCGGCAGCACAGTTCCGCCGTTCGATGATGCGCGGCCAGTCTTCATCATCGCGGGCGGGTTCAATATCGGCGGCGATGGTCAGACTGTAGTCCTGGCACAAAACACCTATGTGATCCAGGACACGCTCTCGTGGACTCGCGGACGACACTCACTCCGTTTCGGCGGCAGCTTGACCCGTAGCCAGATCAATATGTCGAAATTCTTGTTTGCGGGTTATGCGATCTTTCTCAATTATCCCGGCTTACTCCTCGGCCAAGCGCCTTTCAATCCATTTATCACGCAAGATCTGGCGGGCATCACCCAGCGCAACTGGCGTGTTTGGGACGGGAGCCTCTACGCCCAGGACGATATCAAGGTGACACCCAGTCTCACGTTGAATCTCGGTTTTCGGTACGAGCGGCTTGGGGATTTCGGAGAGCTCAATGGACGCAATGCCAGCATGGACCCGTCGCTGATCGATAGAAATCCGCCGGATACGGGCAGCCTGAATGGAATCGTAGTTTCAAACAATTTCCCTGGAAGCTTGCCCGATGGCGTCGTCAGCAGCGGGAACAACATGGGCATCAAGGGGGTGGGGCAGAGCACTTTGAATCCACGTATTGGCTTTGCCTGGAGTCTGCCTTGGACTAAGCGGTTTGTTCTCCGCGGAGGATACGGCGTCTACCATCAACGAGCGACAGGACAACCATATCTTCAGCAGCTAGCAAACCAGCCATTCGGATTAATTCGCCTCGTCTCTCCGGTGGTGGCGAATGATATTTCCAATCCTTTTCCACCGGACCCGGGCCCCTTCCCGCAGTTCCTCCCCTACAGCCCAAGCACGGTGCTTTCACCACAAATCATTGACCAGAACCTTCGTCCACCTGTTTTTCAACGATACAGCCTGAACTTGCAAGCTCAACTGGCCAAGGATTTCGTACTGGAGGTCGGCTATGCCGGTATGCGAGGAACGCACATGCTCGTCTGGCACACGATCAATCAAGCGCCGCTGGCGACTGCCGCAAGTCCAATTCGAGGTGAAACAACAACTACGGTAGCGAACGTACAGCAGCGAGTTCCGTTTGAAGGTTTCTCCGCGAGCAACATGATGAATATCGAATCGACTGGATTCGCTTGGTACAACTCTTTGCAGGCGACATTAACGAAGCGATTCAGTCACGGATTGCAGTTTTTGGCGTCCTATACGTTCTCGCGCGATCTCGCAAATGTGTATGGCAGTACGACTGGCACTAACGGAGGGCAGATCGTTGGCGACAACAACGATCGTCGCTCGAATTATGGTCCGGATCTTTTCGTTCGGCCCCACCGATTCGTATTCAATGCCGTGTATGAACTTCCTGGCCCGAAAGATAAGCGGTCGTTAATCGGCCAACTGCTCGGAAACTGGACGCTGTCTGGCGTCGTGACGATTCAATCGGGGCATCTGCTCCCCTTGTTGAACAACACAGGTACCAATGCATTTGGAATTTCCACGGACTTCGCACAGGTCGTACCGGGGTGCAACCTCAGCACCAGCGGTTCGATGAACCAACGACTCAATAACTGGATTAATCAGGATTGCATTGCGCCTTATCCAATCATCGGAGATCCTGAGCCGCCCGGAACCTGCGCTGATCCCAACCCTGACGGCTCTTGCCCCGCGATCGCAACAGCTTTTGGCAACAGCCGTATGGGCATCTTGCACGGGCCTAGCCAGGCAAATACTGATTTATCGATTGTGAAGCTTTTCCCTGTTGGCGAACGCGCGAACGTGGAATTTCGCACAGAATTTTTCAACGCATTCAATCACCCGATCTTCGCCGACCCCGATAATTACATATCTGACGTCGGCAGTTTTGGACTTATCACGAGCACGGTTGCGAATCCGCGTGTCATCCAATTCGCCCTGAAAATGAGTTTCTGACGAGACTATGGAGGAGAGACCCATGGCATTCATCCCTGCCGCTCAGCGGCGAATGAGCACAAAATACGTTTTTCGCGGATTCGCTTTGACGTTCGTCGCTGTTGCACTGTCGCCGTTCGGCGTGACGCAGAAACCGAAAACTCCGAAGGAGATGGTCCCGGAGACGCAACTGACAGCGTCGAATGTCACTCCTCCTTCAACACACGAATTGACCAATGAAGATCTGGGAGCTTTCCTGGACGGACTTGTTCCATCGGCGTTGCAGAAAGAAGACATCGCTGGTGCCGTGATTTCCGTAGTCAAGGATGGGAAAGTTCTTTTCGCGAAGGGATACGGTTTTGCTGATATTGAAAAGAGGAAGCCGGTTTCTTCCTCGGACACACTGTTTCGTCCCGGCTCCATTTCGAAGTTATTCACGTGGACTTCAGTGATGCAGTTGGTGGAGCAAGGCAAGCTCGATCTTGATCGGGACGTGAATGACTACATCGATTTCAAGATCCCTCCGGCGTTTGGAAAGCCAATCACCTTACGCAACATCATGACGCATACACCGGGCTTCGAAGAAACGGCTAAAGACTTATTCGTTCCCGGCGCAGCAGACATGCGTCCGCTCGACGAATACGTCAAGAAGCACACGCCGGCGCGCATTTATGCGCCTGGCACAGTACCTGCATACTCTAATTACGCCACGACGCTGGCCGGTTACATCGTGCAGCGCGTTTCTGGAAAGCCTTTCGAGCAATATGCGGCGGACAACATCCTGAATCCACTCGGCATGCACCATACGACATTTGTGCAACCGCTCCCGAACGATCTCGAGCCGCTCATGTCCAAGGGATACGTGAAGGCTTCTGTGCCGGCCAAATCCTTCGAGTTTGTACAAGCCTTCCCTGCTGGAAGTGTTTCCACCAGCAGTTTGGATATGTGCAATTTCATGATGGCCCATCTGCAGGATGGGAAATTCGGTGACGTGCAAATCTTGAAACCCGAAACCGCGAAACTCATGCATGCGCGCCAATGGGGCTACGATCAACGACTCGATGCAATGGCATTGGGATTTTATGAAGAGTCCAAGAATGGTCACCGGATCATCGGACACGGTGGCGACACCGAGTACTTCCATAGCTATCTGCACTTGATCTTGGACCAGAATGTTGGCTTCTTCATTTCGGTGAACAGCGCCGGAAAGGGAGATGGAAATGTCGACATTTTCCAGCAATTCTTGGATCGATATTTTCCATTCACTCCGCCTGCCGGCGAGAAGGTGGCAGATGCAAAAGCGGATGCAAATCGCGTCGCTGGTTACTACATTCCCAGCAGAAGGTTTGAAACGTCGTTTCTGAAGGCGCTGAACTTGGTGGGTCAGCTCAAGGTTTCGCCCAATTCCGACGGCACGATAACAATTGATCTGCTGAAAGATCCGAACGGAGAGCCTAAAAGGTACGAAGAAATTGCGCCGCTGCTGTATCGGGAAACGAATGGGCAGTGGCATGCGGCTTTCAAGCCTGATTCCGATGGCAAGTTGGTGTTATCGATCGATTGGCCATTTTTCATCTTTCAACGGCCTAGCTTCTTGGACGGTAAGAATCTCAATCTGGCTGTCATAATCGCATGCCTGGCGGTCATGATCTTGACCTTAGTGTTGTGGCCAGTTGCTTGGGGAATTCGTAAACATTACAACCGTCCTCTACAGTTGACCGCCTCGCAGAGGCGAATGCGCCTCTTCGTTCGGCTAGTCTGCGCCCTCGATCTCCTTTTCGTTTTGGGATGGGTTCTCCTGGTTTCGAAGCTCGATGATCCGGGCGCATTAAACCAAGGCTTAGATAAATGGATTGTGCTCCTTATGATCGTGGGCGTGATTGCCGCGTTTGCAACTCTCATCGCCATGTGGAACGCACTTCGAAGCTGGAGCGATAAAAACATATGGGTTTGGACAAGAATCCACGATATGGCTATCGCCTTTGCGTGCCTGGGATTCACCTGGTTCATTTGGCACTGGAACTTGATCAACTTCAACTTGAAGTACTAGTTGAATGCTAATAGTGGAAATTGCGCGGTCACGATCATCGATTCGAAAGGCTATCCATTGAGCAAACTGATCTTCCGGCTGCCTAAATCCGGCACCTTATTAGCCTCGCTCGCGGTCGCAATTTGTCTGGTGATCGCGATGAGTCGTGTATCCGGACAATCCTCCAACCCAAGCTTCGACCTTCTCATTAAGAATGGTCACATTCTGGACGGTAGCGGCGGGCCGTGGTTTGCGGCGGATATCGGCGTGAAAGGCGATCGCATCGTTGCCATTGGCAAACTTGAAGGAGCTCAAGCAACAAAGGTCATTGATGCAACTGGTCGTATTGTGTCGCCGGGATTTATCGACACTCTTGGCCAGTCAGAGTATCCGCTGCTCATCGACAATCGTGGTATCAGCAAACTTGCCCAGGGCATCACCACTGAGATCACAGGGGAAGGCGCATCCATCGCTCCGCACAACGAGAAAACGATTACTCCACTGAAGCCGTTTCTCGATCAATACAAACTGACAATCGACTGGACGACGTTGGATGGCTATTTTCAGCGGCTCGAAAAACAAGGCACGCCCATCAATATCGGGACTTACGTGGGGGCTGCCCAAGTGCGCGAGGCGGTGATTGGCGATGACAATCGCACTCCAACACCGGAAGAACTCGAACGCATGAAACAGTTGGTCGCTCAAGCTATGCAGGATGGAGCTTTCGGCATCTCGACTGCTTTGATCTATCCTCCAGGTCATTATGCGAAGACTGAAGAGTTGATTGAGCTTGCGAAAGTGGCGGCCCAGTACGGTGGTATTTACGCCAGTCACATGCGAAGTGAAGGCACTTCAGAAATGGCAGCCATTGATGAAGCGATTCGCATCGGACGCGAAGCCGGTGTGCCAGTCGAAATATTCCATCTGAAAGTAAGCGGCAAACCGCGCTGGGGTTCCATGACACAGGTTGTGGAGAAAATCCAGAAAGCTCGAGACGAAGGGTTGGACGTTCGGGCAAGCCAATATCCTTATGTTGCAGGTGGCACCGCTTTAGCGGCTTCCCTACCTCCCTGGGTGGCGGATGGCGGGACCGACAAACTGTTGGAGCGGCTCCGCGATCCGAAAAACAGAGAACGCATCAAGAGCGAGATGGCAACGGATCATCCGGAGTGGGAAAACTTGTTCTTTGATTGCGGCGGAGGATCTGGAGTAATGATCGCAGGTGTCGTAAATCCAGACCTGAAGAAATACAACGGCAAGATGGTTTCTGAAATGGCAAAGGCCGAAAACAAGCCTGAGCTGGATACTCTGTTCGATTTCATCCTCGCCGATAAGGCACAAACGGGTGCGTTGTACTTCATGGCAAGCGAGCAGGACTTGACCTACGGTCTTAAACAACGATGGACATCCATCGGTCTGGATGCCGGCGAGGCCTCATTGGATGGCCCGCTTTACGAACCCTTTAACCATCCACGCGCATTCGGCTCGATGCCTCGCTTTCTCGGCCGCTACGTGCGCGATCAAAAGTTGCTGCCACTGGAAGAGGCAATCCGAAAGATCACTTCTATGCCAGCACAGCGCGCTCACCTCATGGATCGAGGGCTCATCAAAACCGGCTTTTTCGCCGATCTGACGATATTCGATCCCGCGACCATCATTGATGAAGCGACCTATCAGGAACCGAACAAGTTATCAAAAGGCGTCGACTATGTGCTGGTCAATGGCCAAATTGAATTCGATCACGGCGCACTCACAGGAGTGAAAGCTGGCCATGCCCTGCGCGGACCAGGCTGGAAACATCACTGACCAAAACAGGATTTTTTACTTAGAAGGTCGCTGCCTTCCCACGTGACTGAGGATACGTCGGACTTTTTTCGGCGAGATCGATAATCGCTTGGCTACGCGAGAAACCTTCCTTCCCTCGCGCTCATAAATCTTAGGAATGATGATTTCGGCAAACTCTTCCGTAATCTGCTGGAAGGTCTTGTCTCCAATAGAGCCTTGAGACCAGGCACGAAGAATCGGATCAACATTGCCTTTGCGAACAAGCCTCGACTTGAGAGTCTGCATATCTTCGCGGGAATTCTCCGAATATTCCCCTTTGGTTATCTGTTGTGCGAAGTCATAGGCTTCACGAGCGGAGTCGATGTCGGCAAAAAAGCTATTGCAGTAGGTGAGGCCCAGCCAGATGTAAGCATCGCCCATCAGGCGACGATCCTGGGTGTGCTTCACCAGTTCGATCGCTTCCTGAATGCAATCCTGCGCGAGTCTGGCGTGGATGCCGGAATCGGTTCCCTCTCCGATCTCTTCTTCGACTCGCGCATTCTCGATCATGCACAATAGAACCCGCGCCCGCGCCATGATGATGTAGTCCTTCTTTTGTTCGCCAAGCGTGAACGCCTTCGCAGCTTCAACATCTGCATTGTCGAGATCACCGTTATCCAAATACAAATAGCCGCAATTCAGGTGCACGGTGCCGATGCCGTGATAATCTGGATATTGCTCATAGATCGCCGCTGCTTCCCGAAGAGCAGAAAACGCTTCTTCCCGCAGCTCTTCAAACCGGCGGCGATACTGAACTCTAGAGCTGTGATTTTTCGAGGGACCTCCGCTTGCGGCTTTTTGGCGCTGGGCGACATCGGAGTCGATCTTCCTGCGCAGCTGCAACGCGATCAAACGCTTTACATACGCGAGATTAGCCAGAGTACGCGCCACATTCCGATGTTGAAGGTCGCGTTTCCGATATTCTGCGATAGCGGTGTCAAAATGGTCGATGGCGTGTTGATAACGCGCCTGCTGCCGAGCGATTCGTCCATGGGCAGAATGAATGTTACCGAGAGTCAGGTAGTCGTCAGTCTTGTTTAGAACTGTTTCTGCCTCTTTCAGAATTCGCGTCGCTTCTTCAAGCTTCCCTTTCTGGAAGAAAAGCCAGCTTTCGAGAACTCGCATCACGGCTGCCATTGGTTTATGGCCGAGGGACAACGCTATGTCACGACCTCTCGTAGTAAAAACCAGTGCCTGTTCATAATCGGCTTTCTTACGGAGACAGCGTCCTTTCCAGAAATTGGCAACAGATAGTAGTTCGCTGTCTTCGATTTCTTCGGCAAGCGCAAGGACGAAATCGAGATGAGGGATCGCTTGCTCAGGAGCCTGCTCAGCCATGGCCACCATTGCCTCGGCCATACGCACAAAGACATAATCGCGGACACAGAGTTGAGCTCGCTGGGATGTTGGAATCTGGGCAAGAATGCTCTTAATTGTGGCGGGCCGCTGAAAGCCAATATCGACCCAGAGAGCGAGATACCCAACGAATACGCCTACATTCTGCTGATGGGGATTGATCGAAGACCACTGGTGCTGACGTTTCTCAAGCGCCGCCATACCTCGTTCGACGCGACGACAAACGAGGTCATCTTTCAACTGGGCCAGGAAATCATCCGAAATGTCGGGGCCGCGGTGATTCATCGAAAAGCCGGACGTTCAGGCCTTAGCTAGTCAATGTAATCATATGCCACCGACGTCAGGAATTCTGGAAAATCAGGGTTGGTCATCATCTGTTCGTAAATACGAGCTGCAGCATTCATACGAGAGCCGCCTAGCTCCTTCTTCTTATCGGCGATCACCTGGTGAACTAGGTCCTGCGTCACTTTCTGTCCGTTGCTTAATACAGCACCGTGCCGGACCCATTGCCAAACTTGGGCGCGGGAGATTTCCGCAGTGGCGGCATCTTCCATCAGGTTATAAATCGGCACGCATCCTGAACCTCGCAGCCACGACTCCAGGTACTGAAGACCAACGTCAATATTCCAGCGCAGACCTTCAATCGTTTTTTCGCCCGGCGTGACTGAAAGAAGGTCCTGGGCGGAAATTCCTCTGAAATCACGGACACCCGTAATCTGATTGGGTTCCTTCATGCGCTGGTCGAAAATCTCTTTCGCAACGGGCACCAGGCCTGGATGCGCGACCCATGTTCCATCGTGTCCTGCACGAACCTCACGGAGCTTATCTTGCCTGACTTTCTCGAGGGCCTTTTCATTGGCTTCGAGATCGCTCTTAATCGGAATTTGCGCCGCCATGCCTCCCATGGCGTGAACGCCACGGCGATGACAGGTCTGAATGAGTAACTCCACGTAAGACGCAAGGAAATGCTTGTCCATGGTGAGCGTCGATCGGTCTGGCAAGACAAAGTCAGAGCGGTTTCGAAATTTTTTTATGAAGCTGAAGATGTAGTCCCAGCGACCGCAGTTCAATCCCGCGGAGTGCTCTCGCAGTTCGTAGAGAATTTCGTCCATCTCAAATGCAGCCATGATGGTTTCAATCAAGACGGTTGCCCGGATTGTCCCGCGAGGTATGCCTAGTTCATCTTGAGCGAAACAGAAAACGTCGTTCCAAAGACGGGCTTCGAGATGACTCTCAAGTTTCGGCAAATAGAAGTAGGGACCTGTTTCCTTTTCGATAAGCTTTGCGGCGTTGTGAAAAAAGAAAAGGCCGAAGTCGAAAAGCGATGCTGAGATCGGCTTTCCATCTACCAAAAAGTGACGCTCATTGAGATGCCATCCGCGAGGGCGGACCATCAGCACTGCAACGCGGTCACTGAGCTGGTACCGCTTATTCTCTGGACTTGTAAACGTGATGGTTCCGTCCACTGCGTCGCGCAGGTTCTGCTGTCCCTCGATGTTGTTTTCCCAAGTCGGCGAGTTGGAGTCTTCAAAGTCGGCCATGAAGACGTTCGCACCAGAATTCAGTGCATTGATGATCATCTTCCGTTCCACTGGACCGGTGATCTCGACTCTTCGGTCGCGGAGGTCTGGAGGAATTCGCGCGACTGTCCAATCTCCTTTGCGAATGGATGCAGTTTGCGGCAGAAACTCCGGCAACTTCCCGTGGTCAATCTCTTTCTGTCGGAGCTCGCGTTGGGCAAGCAACTCACGTCGCCGCGCCTCGAAGTTGCGGGCAAGTTTGTTGAGGAAAGAGGTAGCTTCGGAGGTCAAAACCTGTCCTTCGGCTGCACTGCGGGTCGCAGGAAGAGTACTCATGAATTCTAGAGTAGTACGAAGCAGAGGACGTCGGATGGCTGCTAGGTCACATCGGGTCACTCGTCCGATCTGGACGATCACGTTTGCGGGCGACGGTGTAAACGGATTCTACTAGCGTGGTCCCGAATTGGAGGGGACCACGAGTGGTAATGATACACACGACAGCCTCCCAAATAGCAGAACAATGGAAGTCCGACGCTCGCTGGACTGGAATCCAGCGACCCTACAGCAGCGAAGATGTGATTCGTCTGCGCGGCTCCCTCCATATCGAACACACGCTCGCACGGCATGGGGCCGAGCGGTTGTGGGACCTCTTGCACGCTGAGTCGTATGTGCCTGCGTTGGGTGCGTTGACTGGGAACCAGGCAGTTCAGCAGGTAAAAGCCGGGCTGAAAGCAATCTATATCAGCGGTTGGCAGGTCGCGGCTGACGCAAATGATGCGGGACAGATGTATCCCGACCAAAGTCTATATCCGGCTGACAGCGTTCCCAACCTCGTGCGAAAGATCAACCAAGCGCTGACGAGAGCGGACCAGATACATCACTCCGAAGGCAAGAATGGAGTTCACTGGTTTGCACCGATGGTTGCCGACGCCGAGGCCGGCTTCGGTGGCAACTTGAACGCCTTTGAGCTCATGAAGGCGATGATCGAAGCAGGAGCAGCTTGTGTCCATTTTGAGGACCAGTTGTCTTCTGCGAAGAAGTGCGGTCATCTTGGCGGCAAGGTCCTCGTCCCTACGACGGAAGCTATTCAGAAACTGGTTGCGGCACGGCTCGCTGCCGACGTGATGGGAGTTCCAACCCTCATCATGGCTCGCACCGATGCGGACAGTGCATATCTTTTGACCAGTGATATTGACCCGCGTGATCGTGAGTTCCTTACTGGAGAGAGGACAATCGAGGGGTTCTTTGGAATTCGAGGAGGGATCGAGTCAGCGATTGCACGGGCAATTGCGTATGCCCCCTATGCAGATCTGTTGTGGTGTGAAACCTCGCATCCGGACCTGGACGAAGCACGCCAATTTGCAGAAGCAGTTCACGCAAAATATCCAGGCAAGATGCTGGCTTACAACTGCTCGCCATCTTTCAATTGGAAGAAAAACCTGAGCGATGAAACCATTGCCCGCTTTCAGACGGAGTTGGCGAAGATGGGATACAAGTTCCAGTTCATCACTCTGGCGGGCTTTCATGCTTTGAATTTAAGCATGTTTGAATTGGCCCGTGGCTACAAAGTGGCCGGGATGGCAGCGTATTCCCGACTGCAGGAAAAGGAATTCAGCCGGGAATTTACTCATGGGTACGAGGCGGTGAAGCATCAGCGCTTCGTCGGCACAGGGTATTTCGATGCAGTCACTCAAGTAATTGCGGGTGGCACGTCATCCGTTACGGCATTGGCTGGCTCAACGGAGACTGCACAGTTTTCCGAAATGAAGGCACAAGTGCGTCCGATTAGCGGGCCGGATGCGGCGTGCAATCCGATTCTCGGAGATTGTCCGCACGTGCCACCCGCTCACACGATGAATCCTGAGGAGCTTCTGCCTTCCGGGGACTGATGAGTGGCGTGACATAAACAGGGGCGGCACAGTCCGGTGCCGTAACAATCGTTCGCACGAAGTTCGCGCTTGATTGCCACCAGCCGGAATACTCTGCCCCATTTGCGTTTCGTACAAGAAGTGGGTGCCAAGTTTGGTCTGAATGTAGAGTATCCGAGCCCTCGGGAAGTCCGACTACTACCGAGCGCGTGTCCAGGCGTAGACCCTCATGTAATGCTTTAAGGGTACTCTCCTTGGCGCTCCAAAGAAGATTCGCTACTAAATGGCGATCGTCTTCGCCAGTCTGCCGGATAAGCGTTTGCTCGCGTTCCGTGAAATAGTCAGCAATGAAGGCGTCGCTGCGTGGTTCGATCCACTCCAAATCACACCCTACCGCGACAGAAGGATGGACGGCGGCGCATGCGGCTAGACCATTTCGATGTGTGATTGAGATTGCAAAGGGTGCCAGCTCACGATCTATTCGGAGTTCTGGAGCACCCGACTGCTTGGCCCTTACTTCTATCTGAGATAAGTGCTCAAAATAGAACGGCCAACTGGACGCGCAAGCAAAGGTTAGTTTCGCGGTCCAGCGTCCGAGCCGCCAGTCGTTCCGTCGCTTTGGAATGCGAAGCTGGCCCAGCCGTAAGAGTTCCTGTGCACACATCCAATCATCGGACTCAGGAACGTCCGCTGCGGCCTGCTCCAGCCAAAATACGGTTTCCATACAAATCTAAGCGGCGACTTCCTCTTCCCTTTTAGCTTTGTCCTGGGAGGTCGTGCGTTCGCTGACAATCCCAGTAGCGTGTTCGACCGCGTGAATCAAATATGGACGCAGGTTCGCTGGGGGAATGATCTGGTTCAAAGCGCCAACGCTTAGAGCCCGATGGACACTGTGGGTATGATCGAATTCGTCAGCCACCTCACCCAGCTTTTCAGAGTGAACGATCTTGAACAATTCGTCCCACTGAGCGCGCAACCGTGCTTTCTCCACGTTGTTAGCGCGCGCGATAGCCTCGCTCAGCTCCTGTAGCCTTGGGTCCTTTTTAGCGCGAGCCTCAACTTCATTGGCGAAGACGACAGCGGCCGCTGGCGCACCGCCAATCACTGAAGCGTAAGTTCCTTCTAGGGCAAGCACCTCAAGATTTTCGTTCAGAGCACGTGAAAAGACTACATAGGCGCCGCCGTGATATCGAGAGATCACGCAGAAAATCATCGGTCCCTTGAAGTTGACGACTGCCCTGCCGATCTCGGCACCGTATTCAAGTTGCAACTTACGCATGGATTCCGGCGAGCCATCAAAACCCGAGAGATTCGCAAGAACAACCACAGGTCGATTATTGCTGGCTGCGTTTATCGCACGCGCCACTTTCTTCGATGACAGCGGAAACAGAGTTCCCGAAGTCCATTGGTCCGGGCCATCAGCAGGGACAAAACCGAGGCGAGGAACAGGGTGAGACTCTATACCGATGAGGCACACGGGAATGCCTCCGAGATGCGCATCCCACACGACGGAGGTTTCGGCCGCCCGCATGCCAGCCCATCGTTCCAATGGGGGATGGTCCTGATCAATCACGGCCATCATGACCTTCCGGATGTCGAAAGACTTCTTGCGTCCGCGATTTGTTTCATCCGAGAAGATTTCTCCAACGAGTTTGAAAGCTGTCGAATGAGCACAATTGTGTGGGTGGAGGCAGACATCGCGTTCGACCGGATCGTGGGTCGGGAGAGGCCGCGGGAAGCGTTCGCCCGGCATTACATATGTGTGCTCGTAGTGCCGCATGAGTATGCGGCAGGCATCATCGATATCCTGGGCCCAATACTGAGCCTGACCATTCAGCCCCATGATTCGTTCATACCCACCAATACCGAGATTGTCTTCGGCGGAAACGCCTCCTGAATAATCGAGGGCTCGCTTGCCCGTCAGTACCATGGCAGCTTTCGGTGTCATGATAAGAATGCCGCGCGTGTGCATCAGCATCGTCGCTTCAGCATTCCAATAAGGCTGCGCACCGACGTTGATCCCATTAATAATGAGATTCACCTCCCCACCAGCCTGGGTGAATTCGATAAGACGTCGCAAAACACGAGCAATCCAATCCATGTTTTCAACGCCGCTTTCCATGGAGATCTTTGCGCCAGCCGAAAGCGCATACCATTCGAGCGGCACACCTAGTTCGAAGGCTTTGTCGATTCCCGCGATGATGCGACGGCATTCGGGCTCAGCAAGGGCGCCCAAGTCTTTGCATGGGTCACCCATGAGCACCACACGCAGCATGCCTTCCGGACAATTGGGCGTGAAGTTACGAATCAAGCCGACGATGATATTGGCTTTATTTTCCCCATAAGGGCGATCTACCGGAACCAACTTCCCCCCTAGATCGAAATCATGTTCGACAAAACTGCCGGGAGGGAAGTCCGAGCGTGTGTCATCCGGAGCCGGCGTTAACATCTTTACGATTTCGAACGGATAGACGAGTCCGCGTTGCCGCATACGCACGACTTTTTGTTCGTAAGGGCTAAGCGGTCTGAGAGGCTGCAGTGGACCTGCAGGACGAAATGTAATCAGAAAACCGCTGCCACCGGAACTGGAGATTCGCACTACCATGTCCCGCAATTCCCCTGTTTCTGGATTGGGAATCCGAGCGCGTATCGCAACCTGTTCCAACCCAAGTCCCTCGGTAGATGGAGCAAGCCTGTGCACGATCGTGTTTAATTCGTCAGGTGTCAGATTGAACGGTGGCCAGACATAGAGGAGAATCCGATTCCAATAAAGGCGCTCATTTGGTTTGCGTCGAGACTGAAATAAGCGAATCGCTGCCAAAGCTTCGGTGAACTGACGTTCGAGTTGCGGCAGTTGGACGATCGAACCATTAAGGTCGCGCACCGGAGTCAGATCTCGGACCTCGGCGCACGCGAACAGCCGTTCATCTTTCGGATTATTTTTGGCAACACCGCGCAGCAAATAAACGTCCTCGACAGAAGGCAGACGCTCGATATTAAAGTTCGTGAGGCGCCAGAGATGAAGGCGCTTGCCCATCATTGGGTGGAGTCCGCGATAAAGCTTCTCCTCCTCGTACCCATCAACAGACGGTCGATAGGTGAAATGCTGCATCCCACCCATGCCTTGCTCACGACCGGGACTGCCGATAGCAACGACAATTCTGCGTATGGGACGCGAGAAGCTAACCTTTTGCAACATCGAACGGACTTCCTGCTCGGTTACATCTGGCTGTTTGAGTAGTCCCGCGTGCCAGACGTAGCAATCCACCACGATATCGTGATCCGCGGGGACCGCAGAGATTGAGGGCGAAAGAGCCTGTAACACTTCGGGAATGCGATCGTAATCGGCATATGTCGCAAACAGGTGAATGTTCTTGCTTTCGTGCTCGTATTCCGCCGATGCATAGCTGGTTCCCTTTTGCTCGGAACAGGAGAGATTCGTCAGTAGACGAATCCGGTAATAACGCAACGCAAGAACTTCCAACATCAAGAGACGCAGCTCTTGCGATGCGGAGGAAAACCGGCCGGCAAAAAGGCTGACCATCGGCTGAGGACAATCCACTAAGGCTCGCATCCGTTCACGGCGGTCTGCCGATCCGGGATCAGCCTCCAAATGCGCGAGGTGGGCTTCCATTTCCGCATACACACGCCGTCGTGTTTCCTCGAACTGCACGTGTTCGAAGTAGCGGTATCGTACTTCGCGCGCCAGATCGCTGACGGCCGGGAAGCTTTCCAGAGTGATTGAACTTATCCGTTCGAGCAGCGTTCGGAGTTTCTCGTCGGCACACGGCGCGGATATCTCCACGTCACGCAGGCGGCGATCGAGTAGGTCGGAGATGAGCGGAGCCACTTTCGACGCTCGCTGGTGTGACTTGTAAATCCAGAGTAGGGCCTCATCCAATTTGGGAGTGTGTTCGAGGCTCTTGATGCCGTAATGAGCTAATGCCCTCAACACTGACTCTGCAAAAATCGACGGGAGTCCTTCGCCATTGCTCTCCACATTGCGCAAGTACGAAAAAAGATATGTTTCTGAGCTGGGTGCCTCGGCTCCAACCACGTCATCCAACTGTGGCTCATGCTGGAACAGCAAACAGACATCGGCGAAAATGCCCAGGATTTCATCCTCTTCATGGCGGAGGCTTTCGTTCTCCGCCGGGCAGCTGCGAATCCAATCATTCATCAGCTTGGCCGTGTCTTTAGGTTCCAAGTCAAACCCGAGCATCAGTTGGCGAAGATCTCTCAACCCTTGCCGGCAACGAGAGAGCGGTACACAGTTAGATTTGTCCGATTTCATCGAGTATTTGAGAGCCACGCGTTCAGCACTCTCAATACCGGGCTCTGATGTACTCGGATCGATTTGCAGCAGCGGAGTTCCATGATCAACTTGCACGTTCGGAATGCAGAAGACGCGTCGGACACGCCCGGCAAATGGAGCGGTGATATCCATCTCCATCTTCATGGCTTCCAGCACCACAAGCTTGTCGTTTACACGAACCGGGTCGCCTGCTTGTATCGCTATGGACACCACGACGGCAGGTGCCGTCGCACGGACTAGTCCTCCATCGTCACGCCGAATGCAATGCGATACTCCGTTAACCTCGAGGTGATATTCCAATTGTCGGTTTGAGGAGACGATGTGAAAACGCCGGTCTGGACTAGTTAACCAGTATTCGCAAGGTCCAACCCGCTCAATTTGAACTTCCGTACATGAACCCTCTGTTTCCGCTCGGTACAAGCAAGCTCCGAGGCGACTAACGCGAGAGGTGTAAACGTTGCTACGATAGCGAAGTGAAATTGTCCGGCCAATTTCGCTTCGTACTTGCGGCCTTCCGCGCCCGGCAGCTATATAGAACTCCGTTTGCTCAGTCTTTAGCTCCGCCTCGTACACTTCGATCGCAGCTGCCACAATCGCCACATCGGCGTAATCGGGAAGTTGTTTGCGAGATGCTGCGAAACCATCCAACCAATCAACATTCGCGGTTCCGTTCCGCACTTCCGGACGACTTATCATATCCAGAAGAAATGATTTGTTACTCGTTCCGCCACTAACGGTGACGACGCTGTCCCGAAGCACTCGTTGCATTCGGGCGAAGGCTTCGGATCGAGTCTCGCCATACGCGACGATGCTGGCAATGGTCGGATCAAAATCAACTGGGAGTGATTCTCCTTCCGCGACAGCAGTATCAATTCGAACACCAGGGCCGGAGGTAAGACGGAGATGCTCCAAAACCTTTGAGGTGTGTCCGAAATCGTGGTTCAAGTGCTCGGCAGTTAGGCGCACTCCAATCGCGTGTCCGCGGACACCACATGGCTCTGGGGCTAGGCGACCTCCGCGTGCGATGTGGATCTGCAATTTCATCAGATCGATTCCAGACACGCACTCTACGACTGGGTGTTCCATCTGCAATCGCGGATTTATTTCGATGAAAGAAAACTGGCGGTTTGCGGGTTGGTACAGAAATTCCACTGTCCCCGCGCTGAGATAGCCAGCTTCCTTGCTTAATTGCACTGCAAACTTGCGGACTTCCTGCTCCTCTTCTGAACCCAGAACAGGTGATGGCGATTCCTCAAGTACTTTTTCTTGAGGAGATCGGATTGTGCTATCGGACACAGCGGCGGCCCATGTGGTGCCGTACAGGTCAGCAATGATTTGGACTTCTACTTGACGAACGTCTTGAAGCAACTGCTCCATAAAAACGGTAGGATTGCCAAATGCCCGAAATGCTTCGTCGCGGGTCGATTCGAATGCCTCCAAAAAATCGCTCGCTGAATCCACTCGACGGATGCCATACCCGCCCACTCCGGCCGTCGCTTTGATCAACAACGGATATCCCAACTGTTCTGCGTAATGGCGCGCCTCTACAACTGTTTCGACCGCGCCGCGACTCCAAGGCACCACTGGAATACCCGCAGCTTCCGCGAGCTGTTTGGAAGTAATCTTGTCTCCCAGGCGCCGCATGACATCACTGCCAGGGCCGATGAATACAATCTCCAACTCACGGCAGAGATCCGCAAACTGCGCATGTTCAGCTACGAATCCCCATCCCACCCAGACTGCGTCGGCGCGCACCGATGTCAGCGCGTTCTCCAGGCGCTCATAATCCAGGTATGTGCTTCGCAGATGATGCGTCACTCGGTCTTCGAACTGTGCGGGCCCGAGCAGAACCGACTCATCCGCCTCACGCACAAAGCTGGAAAGACTGTCGGGTTCCGTGTAGAGCGCAATCGTGCGAATAGACGTGCCATTTTCGTGGTTGAATTCGCGCACAGCATGTATGAAGCGCATCGCAGCATCGCCACGATTCACAATCGCGATGCGTTGAAAATCAGCCTGCATAGAGCTCTCCTCTCAGGAGACCGTTACGAGGTTCACGCCGCCACAGGGTGTGACGACATCATGGCTTGCAGTGCTTTCAGTCGTTCGGGATTAATTGCTTCTGATAATGCAATCGTTTGATAGCCATCCATAATCAGATAGACCGTTCCCTTTGCATCGACGACTCGAGCATTAAATGTCTGCCGCTGCGTATTCGGCGTAATCAATGCATAGAGTGGATCAATGACAGATTCAGGATTGTGAATCACTCTCACCCGATCGATGTGACGCGGAAGTCCCATTCGGCCTTGTATTCCCATTTCCCAAAGCCCAGCAGCCTGGAAACACAATTCGATCAGTCGAGGCGCTATGGTTAACGGCCGATCAGCAGGCTGATGGTTTGTAGGCAAGTTGGCATTCATCAGACCAACAATCTGAGTTCCGTCCCACCAGGCTCGCTTCAGAACCTGGTATGCGGGGCCATGAAAATAAAGACGGTAGATATCCGTTGCCTCGATTGCAGGACCTTCAGGCACTCTGAAGGGCGATCCTGTTGTTGTGGTTACCTTGCCCTTCTCCATTCGCACGCGCCCAGTAAAGTGAGTAGTGCTCTGCGGTTCAGATTGATTCGGCAGCGTCCGCCGACCTATAAGTCGGCAACTTGCGACAACTCCAGCGTCCTTGTCGGAACTCAATTCCATTTCCACCGTCAGAGTTCGCGGTTCGTCTCGAAAACATTTGAAGGGAGCGAGAAACTCGATACTCTCGAGGCATTCGATGTTCCAACCTGGAAGGACACTTCGTGCGGCCTCGGCGAACGCCTCAATCCCCATGACGCCGGGAAGTACTGGTACGCCATCAATCTTGTGATCGAAAAGGAATGGCTGAACCTTGGGATCGAGTGTGACATTCACGGTGAGCCCACGATTGATAGTCATCGCGCTGACGCTTTCAATCATGGGACCGTGACGGTGATCGTCCTCGCGTGAGGCGATTGCTGGATCCAAACCACCATTCGGATCCCATTCATCCAGCATCGCGCCAAGTCGCTCACCAATGACGATTTCGCCGCGTGTTCCGCCAGTAGTGAGTTCGCGACGGATCAGAGGGATACCTGCGTACGGAGACAGCATGTCAATTCCTGCCAGTTCCATCATTTTCGGAATTGAGCCACGAGTCGCCATCCCAATTCCACCCCACGCAGTCCAGTCGATGGCAATACCGCGAGTGGCAGGGTGAGTAATGCGCAAGCTCGATGTGATCTTGCACAACAAGTCGTTCGCAGAACTGTAGTCAGCTTGTCCAGCGTTGCCAAAGCGTCCAGCGATCGAACTGAACGCGATTGTTGCGCCGAGAGGCATGTCGCCAATCGATTTGAGTAGATTGAACCACCCATCGCTCTTCACATCGAAGACAAGGTCGAACTCACGCGGATCCTTGTCTGGGAGGAAATGACTGCGCTCGATCCCCGCGGCATGAAGCAGAACATCAATGCGACCTTCTTTCTTGCGAACCTGGTCGATGACTTTTGCGACAGATTCGAAGTCCGTCAGGTTTACACTAAAATAATGAGCAGTCCCGTCAGCGCTTCGAACCGCATCGATCGCAGACATCGCGGCATGGGCGCGTTCCAGCGCGGCGAGTTCTTTTTCGACCAATACAGGCGTCGCGCGTTCACCCCTTGCCTGGATACGGGCGAACAGGTCGCGCTTTAGATTTTCCTTGTCGCTTGTAAAGCGTTTCAGGTCAGGATTGTCGGGATCCGGTTCGGGAACCAGATCAAGCAGGTAGAACTTGCCCCCAGAAGCGGAGGCTAAATCGGACGTGATGGCTGAGACGATGCTTCCAGCAGCCCCCGTCACAACGAAGACTGTATTCTGGTCGAAGTGAAGTCCGGGCTGGCCGTCATCGGCTGATTGCTCCTCCAGACCAACGGTCCATCGCAAATCGTTTCGGTATCCGATCTCGACGGCACCGGGATCGCGTAGTGTTTCGTTTACCAAGGCCCTGGCGATTTCACTTGGATTGCTGCCGACCTCGAAATCTACCGCTTTCGCCAGAGCATCTACACGCTCTCGCTTGTACGTTTTAGTGAAACCTACGACCGAGCCGCCGAGTGGAGAAACCGCCCCCTTCGAATCGTAGCCATGTTGACCGCCGAGACGTGTCGCAGACACCAAGAATGTGCCAGTCGCAGCGATCTGCTGATACAGAGAACGCATCACGGTATAAAGCGCTTTGACGCGAATCCATAACGCAGCTTTCCATTCTGCGAAATTCATTTCAACAATCAGCTTTTCAGTATCCAGAGCGGGTAGCCAATAAACGCCGTGTATGGGTCCCGATGAGAGCCAGCCATCGAGTTGCTTCTTGAGTGAGTCAGCATCTCGCAAATTCTCAAGTCGGAGAACTTCCACTCCCTTTTTCTTTAATTCGCTGGCAAGAGAATCCGCGACACCCCCCTTGTCCGGCATGATCACGACGCGTTGTCCCGCTTCAAGAGTCACTCCGGTTCCCTTGCACATCGCAAGCGGTGGTCGCAGCCCTGGAAAGGGGACTCGGCGCGGTATACGATTTGCCGCCTCGAAAGATGCAATCGGAATGGCGGATGCGGACGGTGCCTTTCTAATTTCGATGGGCGTATTCATTACGGTAGCGGCAGTCGACAGGGTTGCTGCAGCGATTGGCCGCCGATCACGAGCGAATTTTATGACATGCGCAAGCGTAGGGAAATCGCGCAACTTTAGATCCCCGTCGCGCGGGATATTGAATGCCGCACGCACAGAAGCAAACATCTCGGCCTGTTTCACGGTATCGATCCCGAGATCGGCTTCGAGATCTAGATCGAGGTCCAGCATATCTTTTGGATAGCCAGTCTTCTCGGCAACGATTTCGAGAACTTTCTGTTCCATTCCATCGTCAGCAACTGTTCGATCAACTGTAGTCTGAGATTCAGAAACAATAGTCGGTGTAACTGCTGGCTTCTCTACTGTTACGCTCACCGGTGCTCGATTCACTTCTTCCAAATCAGGTCGCTTTTCGAACACGAACCGGATGACATGGGCCAGCGTCGGGTAATCGCGCAACTTGCGATTTTCATCGCGAGGTATGGAGTAGATCTCCCTGATCGCGGCGAACATCTCTGCCTGCTTAACTGTGTCAATCCCGAGATCAGCTTCGAGATCAAGATCCAAATCCAACATGTCTTTCGGATAGCCAGTTTTTTCGACAACGAGGTTGAGAACTCGATCTTTCACGGCGTCCCGGATGTCAGATACAACGAGCTCTGGAATCACAGTCTCAATAGATCGAGGTTCCACTTCAGGCTGCGGCTTCGAGATCTGAGTCTCTGCGACTGAAATCGATGAAGCGTGGGTCACTAAATCTGGCCGTTTCTCAAATACAAATCGGATCACGTGCGCAAGGGTCGGATAATCGCGCAACTTTCGATTCTCGTCTCGCGGGATGTTGTACAGTTCACGAATAGCTGCAAACATCTCGGCTTGCTTGACGGTATCGACGCCGAGGTCAGCCTCGAGATCCAGGTCAAGATCGAGCATGTCCTTCGGATAACCGGTCTTCTCAACCACCAACGCGAGCACGCGCTCCTTGACAGTGTCGTCCACCGATGGAAGTGGTGAAGTCAGTGGCGCGTTTGTCGTTTGCTTGGACGACACCGAGTCTTGCGTCTGCGATTGTGGTTTTGCAGATTCCTGTAGATCCGGCCGTCGCTCACGCACGAATCGGATCACATGAGCCAGAGTCGGAAATTCCCGAAGCTTGATCTGATCATCGCGTGGAATTCCATACGCTTCTCGAACCGACGCGAACACCTCCGCTTGCTTGACCGTGTCCACACCAAGGTCTGCTTCAAGATCAAGATCCAAATCGAGCATATCGACGGGATAACCGGTCTTATCTGCGACGAGCGCCAGAATTCTGTCCTTGACCGAATCGTCTTGCTTTGATGGTTTGACAGTAAGCAGGGCAGCGGAGTCAGCGGCAGGAACCTCACGACTCGCCTCTGGCTTTTTCTCAATGGGCTTGGCTTTGAGGTCTGCCTCAGCAACCTCTTCCGCCTTTATCCGAACCGTCACGGGAGCAACGCTGACCTGAGCCGGTTCTACGCGCCTTGCTGCTTGATCTCGGACACGCAGAGTGCGATGAATTACTTCCAACCCGGCATCTTCGTGCCCACTGACGCGACTTAACCAACCATTCCACGTCGTTTGGTCTTCAATCCGATAGGCATAGCCGAGTGAATCTGCTTTCGCATGAACGTGGTCTGGAGAAGGCGTCCATCGGCAGAGTGTCATGCTGATCTGTGAACCGAAGCCGGCACCAAGTCGCAATGCATACTCGATCGGATAGCTTCCTCCTTTGGAAAGGTTCAAGGCACCCAGTTCTGGATCGACTTCTTTGAAGTTAGCTACGGGCGGGACACATCCGGTCTCAAGAGACTTGATCGCGACAACGTCTTCGATCCCAGTCGCCATGGCGTGACCGGTAAATCCTTTCGTGTTGGCAATCACGATACGGTCAGCAACATCGCCAAACACCCGACGGAGCGCAAAGATTTCCGCGGACGCGCTTCCGCCACGTGCAGGTGTGTAGGTTTCATGAGAAACAAAAACCGTACGTGCTGCGATCTCTTGTCGCGCTATGCCGTGGCGAGTCTCAGCCTTGGCGATAAGATCTTCCATCATCTGTCCGATATGTTGGACATCCAAGCGAGTGCCGTGGAATGCGCTGTTAGCAGTGACCGCGCTGAGAACTTCGCAGATCGGGCGGATGCCTCTCTCTCGAATAGCTTCCCCGCTCTCCACCACGATTGCAGCCGCGCCCATTCCAATAATCATTCCGTGACGGCGTCGGTCGAATGGGATAGCGGCATCTTCGACAACCTCATCCGTTGCCGCGGCACCGGTTGCGAGGAACCCGGCACCGAACCAGCCCATCATTTCGTCGGAAGTAACATCATCGGCCGACACGATCACTACGCGTCGGCAGCGTCCCTCACGAATCCAATCCTCGGCCAGTCCCACCGCTTGCGTCGTGCTAGCACAGGCTGCGTTAATCTGTGTATTTGGCCCACGAGCTCCAATAAATTCGGCGAATTGCGAGTGCCCCATTGCCAAGGTGCGGAACAGGAACCTCCGATCAAACACGTAGGGATCTTTGTCGATTGCGGTGCGTAACTCTGTGATTCGACGTTCCAGTTCTTCTCTTACAACAGATTGATGGCCATTCGATTGAGCACTGCGGAAAAGCAACTCTTCGAGCACAGTAATCTGTTCACGATGCGCTCGGTCCGTGTAGTAGTGCCGCATCTCTTCCGCGAAAGAGTTATACCCGGGAAACGCTGACGCGAAGATCACACCGGTGTCGTCACGCAACGCATCCGGTAATACCCAACGATCCGGTAGTTTTGTGCCCTTGCTTGTTTTCTTGTATCGCATCGCCAGCGGAATGCCGGCATCGCGCAATGCATCAATTCCGGCGGCGATGGCCAGTCGCGTCACACGATCGAGAGCCAGCACGCGCTCCGTACTCACACCAAACTCGGCTTCCAAATCGAAGCTTCGGCCACGGCCCGCGAGTTTGATAACGTCGGCGAGATTGTTGATGGTTTCGAATTCTCCGCCGCCATCTTTGCTCTTGACGAGACGAGTGATGTGTTTATCAAGCATCGCACCACGAAGTTCAGTTGGAATGGCATCGATAAATTGATCGCCGCGCAAGATTCGACTGATGTTTGCGTCATCGAAGATGTGTTCTGTACCGGGCAGCCCCAACGCTGCACCGGTGATCACGACAGGCTCAGTGGCTTTCTTTGGTGCACCCCCGTACAGTTTTCTTGCGCGCTCAAGAGCGTCTGCGAAGATGTGGGCTAGCTCGTCCTCGCGATCGAGTGTCGATTCACGGATGAACTGCGTGCCGAAGCGTGAGGAGCTCATTGGCTTCGATGTGGCAGCCACAATTTTGTCATTCTGAATTGGCTCGCTCTTGATTGCAGTCTGTACTGTTTCCTGCAGGGAACGCGAAGCGTCGGGAATTCCGCGACCTAGACCGGCAGCATAGAGAGCACAGAGGGCTTGATTGAAGGACGGAATGTCGCCCGTCTTCGGATGATTGGTGAAGAGCGAAACGACATCGCCGCTTTCGCCAAGTACATCTTCCGCAAAGCCCTGCAGTGCTTTCTTTGGGCCAACCTCAACAAAAATCCGTGCGCCCGCTGCATAGAGGGTTCGCAAACCTTTTATGAACTGAACCGGAGCCGCGACCTGGCGCGTGAGAAGGTCCAACATCTTCGGGACAACATCAGTTCCCATTGGATAAAACTCGCCATCAACGTTCGCTACGATCGGAATTTGCGGCGATTGCAGATCCAGGCGTTCCAATTCCTTCCGGAGCGGTTCGCCTGCGCCGGCAACGATCGAAGTGTGAAATGCGTGACTTACAGGAAGGGCGACAGCGTCGTAGCCCGCTTTCAAGAACAGCTCCATGGCTTGTTCTACCGCTTTACTCGCTCCGCCGATTACACCTTGGGTGTTGCTGTTGATGTTCGCGATGACCACATAGCCGTCCACCGTTTTCAGAATGCGTTCAATCTCGGCGATAGGTGCAAACACAGCGGCCATCTTTCCGTTGTCTTTCATGGCAACCGCAGTCATTCCCCGTCCGCGTGCACTCACGGCCTCAAGCGCGTCATGGAAAGGCATGGCTCCGGATGCGACTAAGGCACCGTATTCACCGAGGCTATGTCCCATCGTCATGTCAGGACGGATGCCGTAAGCTGCTAATAGCCGGGTTAGAGATTCATCCGTAGCGAGCACCGCCGGCTGTGTAATGGCAGTCTGACGAAGATCGTCCTCAGCCTTGGTAACAGCTTTTTCGTCAGCTCCATTCACAAAGATGAAATTGGTGAGCGGCTTTCCGAGCAATGGCGTCATGATGCGGTCCGCTTCGGCAAACGTTTCTGCAACGATCGGCTCATTCGTGAGAAGAGGTCGGAGCATGTTCACGTATTGTGAGCCTTGACCCGTGTAGAGGAATGCTACTTTAGGAGCGACACCCCTTCCGCGATAGATGCCTTGCGCACGAAGTGCTTTCCACATGGCCGGTAGGTCGGCGGCGAGAGCTTTAAGTGCTTTGCCAGATTTGTCGGCGAGGTCAGTCGCATCGACAAAGTCGATAGCAATTCTTTCCGCTGCGCGCAGATCCGATTCGGCTGGCGCTGAGGGTTCAGGAGCCTTGCCTTGCGCTGCTGCTTCCTGGATGGCTGTCAGCCTTTTCTGCAACACCAACTTATCCGGCGCGCCTACCACAAGAGCACCCCGCAGCGGTGCCTTGAGAAAATCTGTCGCAGACGCAACGGGTAAACTAGGAGCAACTCGCACAACCGGAGCAGTCGTCTCTGGTGTGCTGGGAACCTGGCTGACTGCTATCGTCTTTTTTCCATTTCCATTGATTTTGCCGGGAATGTATTCCTCAAGCACCGCATGGAAGTTTGTGCCCCCGAATCCGAACGCACTTAGTCCGGCCCGACGCGTACTGTCAGCCGGAACAGTCCAGGGTCTCAGTTCGGTATTGACGTAGAGTGGTGAATGCGCGAAGTCAATATCAGGATTCCGACGCTCACAATGCACGCTTGGCGGCAGAACCTGTTCGCGCAGCGCGAGAACAGCCTTCAGAAGGCCTGCAGCACCGGCTGCTCCTTTGAGATGCCCGATATTCGACTTCACAGAACCCAGCGCAACGGATGCGTGCGGAAGGTTGAAGCTGGCGAGAACGTCAGTGATGCTCTGGACCTCCACCACATCGCCCACCCGGGTGGAAGTACCATGACCCTCGATTAAACCGGCAGTTGCGGGGGATAGTCCAGCGTTCTGCCATGCACGTTCAATCGCGAATTTTTGGCCGATTGGATTGGGAGCGGTTATTCCCTTCCCCTTCCCGTCGCTCGAGCCGCCCATGCCGCGCAAGACTGCATAGATCTTGTCGTGGTCGCGTTCCGCATCTGCAAGCCGCTTTAATAAAAAGATAGCGGCACCCTCTCCCATAACGAAGCCGTCCGCGCCTTCAGCATAAGGACGTGTACCAGAAGCAGAAAGCGCGCCAATTTTGCTGAACTTGATGAAAGTTGACGCGCCCATGTTCCGGTCAATTCCGCCCGTAACAGCTACATCGAAATCGTTTTCGATCAGACCCTCGGCCGCGGCACTGATCGCCGCCATTGCTGAAGCACACGCCGCATCTACAACGTAGTTCGGGCCATGGAAGTTGAAGATATTTGCTATGCGGCCGGCGATGCAGTTCGATAGCTCGCCCGGCATGGTGTCTTCGGTGACTTCAGGAAGCGTGGCTCCCATGCGGTCGTGTAGTTCGTGAGTAATCCGATGCCGCACGCTTTCCGGTAAGGAAGCGAAGCTCGCACTATGCTCGAGCTCTTTGGCGTATTCGGGGAAATACAGGCGCAGGATGGTGAAGTAATGATGCTCGCCACCCATTGCGTTGCCGAGGATCACCGCCGTGCGATCGAGATTCAGCGGCCGCTTCGGAAAGCCGTAATCTTCCAGCGCGTCGCGCGTGCACGCGATGCCCCATTTTTGGGATCCATCCATCGCTTCCGCCACTCGCGGTGGAATCGGCAAGCGCCACGCAATGGGATCCCACTTACTTTCGCGAACCCAGCCACCGATCTTCGAGTAGGTCTTATCAGGAGCACTCGGGTCAGCGTCGTAGTACAGTTGCGGATCCCATCTATCGGGCGAGACGTCGGTGATGCTGTAACGTCCGGTCTTGATGTTGTCCCAAAACGTGGTGACGTTCGGGGCATCGGGCAACACTGCTCCTACCCCCACAATCGCGATCGCACGATGCGCGGTGTTTTCCATGATGAAGCTCCAGTGCTATGAAAAAGGCATCCAACCCGAGCGGGGCCGGAAGCGAAACGAACGTTATTAGTTCATGCGGCAGTTCGAACTTGTTTTGCCGCGCGGTTATAAAGCACGTCGGCTACGTAATCCATGTCTGAAATCAGTCCTGCCTGGGAACGATGTACTGCAGGCACATCGATCTTGTTTTCAATTTCGGCGATCTCGTGCTCTTTCAGTTCGCCTGCCCCCACGATCAGACGCAGACCTTCCTCAGCTACCTTCAGTGCTGCTTCTCGAGCGAATACGCGACTGATGGCGGCCAAAGCTGCTGCATCGAAACGACGGCTGGCTTTTTCGTGGATCTTCCCATCTGCTAAAAGTGCTGCTCTTCTCGACAAACTTCCTGCGCACTCGGCAAATGCAATCAACTCTCCCAAGCGAAGCAAGATGTGTTGATGGCGCGTAAGGTGTGCGACTCGGGCTCTCTCCATCACCTCGGCAAGGCCGTGCAATGCGATCGCGGCGACATCAGCGCCCACTCCAGGATGCTGGCTGTGCAACTTCTCAAACTCGAGAGCACGACTGTGATAATGCTGCCCTCGCGTCTTCAGGTGTAGCTGCCAACGGTCGCGGCTGATCGTCATTTCCATGATTTCCGAAGTTCCCTCGTAAATCGTGGTGATGCGAACATCGCGACTGATCTTTTCCACCATGTATTCGTGCGTGTACCCGTAACCGCCAAGCGCCTGGATACTTGCTTCCGCAGCTGCATTACCGGCCTCGGTCGCCATGTATTTGGCGATGGCACCTTCGGTATTCAGACTGCCTTCAGCCCCGCCATCAATGCGCTCAGCGGTTTCTTCGATGTAAGCGCGCGCCGCTTCTAAACGCACGGCACCTGGGACGATCAGCTTATGTGTGTAGCCTTGCTTTTCTGACAGCGGACCGCCAGCTTGAATGCGCTTCGTTGAATATGGAATTGCGCGATCAAGTGCAGACCAACCTGCACCCAAGCCGAACGCCGCGACCATTAATCGCGTGTACCCGAAAACAGCTTGCGCTTGGTTGAGACCTTGTCCCTCGACACCGCCGATCAAGCGATCGGCATCCACGTAGACGTCGTTGAAGGCGAGTGCTGCGGTATTGCTCAAGCGAATTCCGTGCTTGTCTTCGGGCTCGTCGTGATTGAATCCCTTTGTGCCTTTTTCGACGACGAACCAGCTTGGGCCACTCGGTGTGTTCGCCAACACCGTATATACATCTGCAATGCCACCATTGCTGATCCATTGCTTGTTGCCGTTGATCTTGTAGCCAACGATCTGCCCATCCTTCATCACACGATCCGCAGCGGTTCTCAATGCGCCCAAGTCACTCCCAGCTTCTGGCTCAGTGGCGCCATACGCGAATAAGACGCCGTCTTCCGCAATGCGGCTGAGCCAGATCTTTTTCTGTTCAGGCGTTGCGCCCACAGTGATGGGATCACTTCCCAGAAAAGTAGCCAGGACAGCTGTTGCAATGCCGAGATCGATGTGAGCCATCTCCTCGCAGATGCAGTACACGTCGAATGCACCTCCGCCCATGCCGCCAAACTCTTCGGGGATGAACAAGAGCTGAATGCCTAGTTTGTCCGGATCACACATGTGACGAACGATGTCGATAGGGCACTCATCGCGCTCGTCCAGTTCGATCAGTTTTTCGTCTGGCAGTTGTTTCTTAGCGAAGTCTCGCAGGGATTTCAAACTCAGCTTCAAAGTTTTAGGCGTGATCATCGGATTCATCCTTTACTTACTTTGCGGAAACGGTGCGCATATCTCGGATCTTGTTGGTAAGTTCGGGTAAAAACTCGAGCAGGTCGTCCACGATTCCAACGTCCGCAACCTGGAAGATTGGGGCCTTGGGATTTTTATTGATGGCTACGATGAACGGGTTTCCCTTCAGCCCGGCGATGTGCTGAAATGCACCGCTGATTCCACATGCGAGGTACACCTTGGGCTTCACCGTTTTTCCAGAGGTGCCCACCTGACGGGATTTCTCGAGCCACTTCGCATCCACTACCGGCCGTGAGCAACTGACCGCCGCCCCTAGTTCTTCGGCGAGTTCTTCGGCGATAGAAATGTTGTCTTTCTCCTGGATGCCTCGCCCGACGGAGACCAGGATTGTTTGCTTAGTGATGTCCACATCGCCGGATTCAGCCACTACGGTGGATAGATACTGTCGCTTGGAAACGAGCGGACCAATCTCCGAGGACTTATCGATCACCGTTCCATTGAAAGAAGCGAGTTGAATGGGCTTGAAAGCGCCCGGACGAACCGTAATCACCGCGCCAGAACTGATGTCACAGCGAACGTGCGCGCTCACCTGTCCACCGAATTCTTGACGAATAACGTTCAGGACTGCACCATCCACGGCATCGATGCCAACGATGTCCGATACGTAAGCAGCGCTTAACTTGATCGACAGTCCCGGGCCCAAATCGATGCCAAAGTGCTCGTGTGCACAAAGCACAATGCTGCCTGCTGGAATTATCTTCTGGAGAGCTTGCCTTACCACTTCGGCATTCAGGTGTGCCAATTGCTCGTGAGCAACCTTCCAGATTTCTTGATACGAGAGGCTCAACTGGTGGCAGACTGAATCCAGTTCCTCTCCAACACCTACCGCCACAGCGATGGGTTTTGCCGCAGGATCGATTTTGCGTGCAACCTCCAGGAGTTCGATAGCGGAGTCATCCACCACGCCAGCCTTGTGCAAGATGAGAGCAAAAATGGGCGTCACTTCAGTCCTCCTTTTGCTGCGACCAGCTCGAGCAGTTTGTCGATGTTCTCTTCACGGCTACCCTGGAGCATCTCCGCGCCCTTCCCGGCTTGCGGGATGAAGTAGTCCACGCGTTTCACTCTCGCAGCAGTTTGACCAACACTTTCTGAATTGATTCCTAATTCTTCGGCAGTTGGAGTTAGGATCGGAATGGACGCTACCTGCCGTATACCTCGCATGCCGACATAACGCGGCTCGTTGATGCCCGTTTGGATCGACAGCACACAAGGCAGCTCGATGCGGCTGATCTCTTTATTGCCACCTTCGATTTCGCGGCTTACCTTCAGAGTCTTCTCGTCCAGAATCTCAATCGAGTTCACGAGAGATGCAAATGGGTAATCCAGCATCGCTGCCAGCATCCCGCCAACCTGTGCGCCTCCGTCTTCGGATTGCACGCCTGTGAGGATCAAGTCGTACTTACCCTTCTTTACGAAGGCCTTCAGGATCGTCGAAATGCCACGCGCATCGGAGCCGTCATAAACCTCATCGGTCAGCAACACGCCGTGGTGCGCACCCATCGCCATTTCGCGGCGGAGGACTTCCTCGTCCTCCTCATTTCCGACAGTCACCACGGTGACGCTGCCACCCATACGGTCGACAATCTGCAAAGCTTCCTCAACAGCGTAGTTATCCCATTCGTTAATTGAGTAAACGAGATCATCGCGCTCGATATCGTTTCCAGCACTGTTCAGCGCGATTTCGTTTTCCGATGTGTCAGGCACTCGGCGTACGCAGACCAAAATCTCCACAGCGAACCTCCTTCAAGCCGCATTGCTCAGTTGAGCTGTTTGCTGATCTACAAGCTCCACCAGGTCAATCGCGGTCATCTTTCCTTCTAATCCGGCAACCTTGATCGCATCTTCGATATTCGTCATACAGAACGGGCATGCTGTGACGATTACGTTGGCGCCTGCTTCCGCTGCCATCCGAACACGCTTCACTCCGATTCGTTCTTCTTCGTTCGGCTCGTAAAAAAGCATCAGTCCGCCGCCGCCACAGCAGAACGAGCGATCACGCGATCTCTTCATTTCCACGCGCCGCAAATTTGGAATCGCGTCGAGGACTTCACGTGGGTCGTCGTACACTCCGTTGTGCCGCCCCAAATAACAAGGATCGTGGTAGGTGTACACATTGCCGTTCTGCACAGCATCGAATCGGAGTTTTCCGCATCTCACAGCATCCGCGATCGACTGGCTTACGTGCTCAACAGGTGGCATCCCGCTGTAATCGTGGCGCAGTGCGTTGAACGCGTGCGGATCCGAACACACGATGCGTTGCACACCCGAGGCGCGTATCGCGTCCGCGTTCTGGTCTCGCAATGCGATGAAAAGCATTTCTTCACCAAAGCGACGAACATCGTGTCCGCTGTCTTTTTCGGCGCTGGCAAGGATCCCGAGGTTAGTCCCAGTCCGGCTGAGAACTCTCGCAGTAGCCCGCGCAATCGCCTGCATGCGATCGTCATAAGAGGTGACGCTATCTACGAAATAGAGTGTGTCCGCGTTGTTCTTTCCATTGAGAACTGAAACAGTGCACGCTTCCCCAAATCCATTGGCCTTTGCCCAGTCGCCTCTCTTCTTCTCCATCTTTCCGTAGGGATTCCCTCGGCTTTCCAACGCTTTCAGAGGTTTCTGGAGAGATTGTGGAACCCTTCCCTCATCGACCATCCCGCGGCGAAGATCCACGATTTTGTCGATGTACTCGACTAGCATCGGGCATTCCTGCTCGCACGCGCCGCAGGTAGTGCACGACCAGATCTCATCCTCAGAGTAGAGATTGCCAACCAGGGCCACACCATTACTTGGCGGCCTGAACATTGGGTAATGCTGGAAGCAGTAATCGCGAGCTTTGATCGTGAGAAATCGTGGCGACAGCGGTCGTCCCACGGAATTGGCTGGGCAATTGTCTGAGCACCGTCCACAATCCGCGCACGAATAGAAATCCAACATGTGCTTCCAGGTGAAGTCTTCGAATGCCTTCACGCCAAATGACTTCACCTGATCCAGCTTGTCGTCGGGTACGCCCCATCTCACCGGCTTGATCGTTCCTCGATCGAGCTTCGCAAAAAAGATGCTGAACAACGACGTTTCCACGTGAAACTGGATTCCGAATGGCCGATAACAGAGCAGGAAAAAGAAGGTCAGGTCGTGAATTAGGAATCCCCCTTGGTGAATATGCTGCAATGCCGCTAATGAACTCCCTGCGAGAACAATCTGTAACACCCATGGCAGCGAATACAGAGCCAGAGACTCTCCACGCGTCCCCACCTGGGTCGAGGCTGCGGCTTTACTTGCCTCATAAAGACTGTCCGCGAGCATTAACGTTGCGATCAAAGCGAGGAGAAAAATGGCATCTGCGGTATGGCCTTTGCCGTACCGATGTGGCACTGCATATCTTGCAGGCCGGAACACGAGGCGACGAACAATCGCCACGACCATACAGAGGAAAACGACTGTCGTCGCGTATTGTCGAACAATCGCATAGATCTGTTCGAAGTCGCTGGTCGGCGACGACTCGTCTGTGAAGCCAAGAATCAATGAGAATGCGCGCGTGGCAAGCAGGATAAAACCCGTAAAGATGAGGATGTGGAGAACGCCCGCAAACTTGTAACGTGGATGTCGCCACTGACCCAGCCAGAACTTCAGCACATTCGCCAGGCGTAGGCCGGGCCGGTCGAAACGCAAATCTCGTTCCCCACGCATGAGAGGCTGCAATCGCCGCCACGCGATGTAGAGAAAGCACGCCGTTCCCAAGAGGTGGATTAGCAGGAACAAATCTCGTCCATGGATGAACCAGTAAATGGATTCGGCGGGAGTTTGCAGACCATTCACCATGGACGGACTATCTCCCCATCGCTCGCGTAACGAAAAGCTCCAAACACACATTCACCTTAGGGACGCGATCAGTCCCGGACGTGATCTCGCGCACAAACATCAATTGCGCACTGACCAGCTTGGCTAGCAATGTCAGCGAAACGGGAATAACCGGATCGTCGAGGAAGTTTTTGCGAAGACGTTTGTTCAGACGAAGAAGAGGATTGATATCTGATTGTTGACTCGGGTGCGCTTTGGACTTCGTAGCGGAACGCAACCGGAGACCGGCCGAGAATTGATTCTTCACGGACCATACGTTGGGCCACTGCTCCGGCTCAACGATCAAATCTTATGAAGTGCTGGTGGAACCTGGGAAAGCGAGCCGGGAGCCGCTCTTCTTCGGTCAGAATGATGTACCTGCGGCGGAAGATGGTCTGTGAGGTCGGGCAAAGAAGTTTGTGAGCAGGGTCACAGGGGCGCATGATAAGGAGAGTGCAATGTCCTGCGGAACGTCTTAAGCTGGCAAGTATGTCTAATGGGCTTCAATTGTAGCCCGACGAATCATCCCACCGCGTTTCCGATTGCGACGCAATAAAGCTCATCGCTCGTTCCGCTAGTGCCGTTATGGTCAAACTTGGATTCACGCCCAGGTTTGCTGCAACCACCGATCCGTCGCAGATGTACATATTTTTGTACCCGAAAACTCGGTGTCGATGATCAACAACACCATGCGCCGGCGACTCAGCAATCACGCATCCACCTAAACAGTGCGCGGTACTCGGAATATCAAACAGAATTTCGGGGATCATGCTCATTGCACTTCCGCCGGAAAGACGAGAGACGGTCTGAGCGAATTCGTTTGCTTGAGGAATGTACGTGGCAATTTTCTGCCCGCGGCTCGCTAGGGACTTCTTGAATGGCCAGTACCAAGGTCGCCGCCAGCACATCTCCAGATCGCCTTCGAGAGCTTGCATACAAAGTAAGATCAAGGTTTCCTGCGCCCAGCGAAAGGGTACGAATATGCGCAACGTCTTGAAGGGATGGAGCATGAGCGCAATCGCCACGTTCCGGATCCAATGTGCAATGCGGACGCTTCCCGGTGCACCTCCTGTGAGAAGCGTCGTGGTAAGGCTCATCGTGTCCGATCCACTTGGATATCGCACGGCCTCGATATGGGTGTGTTCGTCAATGTAGATTCCCGAGCCGATGGCAACACCCTTCGATAGGTCTTCGGAATATCGTGGTATGCGAACTGCAATCAAGGATTCCGAATTAGTTCTCACATGTTTACCCAAACAAGAACTGATACCACGCAGCGATCCAATGTCTCTGAGATAAAACAGCAGATCCATCGTTCCGAGCGATGAGGCGGCGAACACGACGCCGCGGCAGCTTTGGGTCCGTATCCGTTTATTGAACCAACCAATCGAGCGGACTGTACTCACCTCGTATCCGTCGCTTCCATCGGCGCTGCCGTTCAGCGGTTTCACATCCACGACCTGTGTCTCCGCGAATACCTGCGCTCCGTAACGCTCCGCCAGGTAGAGATAGTTCAGATCGAGCGTGTTCTTCGCTCCATAGCGGCAGCCCATCATGCATCCACCGCAGCCGACACACGTTGTTCGTTGCGGTCCTCTTCCCTTGAAGTAGGGGTCTGAGACGGTTTCGCCACCAATCGTTCCTTCGGAGGGTTGGAAAATAGCAACATCGGTTTTGTAGAAGGTGGAATCCACACCGATCTCGTGTGCAGAACGCCTCAACAACTCATCCGACGGTCCAAGTATGCTGTTTCGCGTTACCCCAAGCATCGTTGATGCCGTCTCGTAGAAGCGCGGCATATCGATCTGCCACTGCGCCAGTCCTGACCACGCTCCCGAATGCCAAATTTTTTCTGGAGGTCGCAGTGATGTCGTTGCGTATGTTATGGACCCGCCACCCACGGCGCACCCATGCAGAATGGTGACGTGGCGGAAGTACCGCATGCCAAAAAATCCCGTAAATCCGATCTTAGGGCTCCAGAACCAACGATGCAGATACCAGCTTGTACGAGGTAGGGTCCCCGGCGTCCAGCGCCGACCCATTTCCATCACTGCGACGCGGTAACCTTTTTCGGCCAGTCGACACGCTGCTACGCTGCCGCCGAAACCTGAACCGATAACGATGAAATCAAAATCGAAAGCGTCACTTTGAACGGTTTCGGAGTTGCCGGGCACGTTACACCGCCGTGGGAAGCGGAACGTTACTGCTTGATTGTTGGCTCTCGATGACAGAGGCAGTTTCAGCTGACATGACAGTCTTCACCGCCTCAACGTGCTTTTGGGAAGCAGCTGGCTTTTTGCGAACCACCAGGTTTTTCTTGGCATGGAGTTTCGTTCGCCGCCCGACTCTCGCCGCTTTTTGCAACTCGGCGAAGCTCGCCTGGAGAAATCTCTCGAGCGAATCCATTCGCGGCGCGGCCTGTACATTCCCAGAAAATCCGAAGTGTGCGATTCCGTCGTAGGTCAACACCGCACAGTTCAAGCCTAAGTCGCCTCCAATCGGAACGTATGGATAGCATCTGATGAGCTTATGCGTCATCAGGTACAAAGGCGACTCGGGACCTGGCACATTAGTACAGACCATATTGCAGAGACCTAGTGGCAATTCGTTCGCGATCGAACCGGCAATGACCTGAGCACCCATCGGAATCGCACCGAGAACAGAACCGGCTAGTCCGACCAGTTCGGCGACATGCGCGCTTTTGAGGAACATGATTCGTTGGCGAATCGCCGCCAGCTGCTTGCGTGGATTTCGTATATCCAGCGGCACGGTCACGGGAATAAAAGTAATTCGATTCCCAAGTGAGCTGATATTCGGATCTGCCTTGCCATTGCGCACATTGACTGGAACTCCAAAGCGAAGCAGGCGTCCGCGTACCCGCACACCACGCATCTCGACATAGCGACGCATAGTAGACGTCATGATCGCCAAGATGACGTCATTCACCGTGGCTCCCAACGCATTCTTCACTGCCTTGATTTCTTCCAAAGGTATCTCGGTCCAGGTAAACCGCTGCGAACCACGGCACATGACATTGAACGGGAGTCGCTGGGTTATGCTGGTGACTTCGGGCATAAATCGCGTGAATTCATCCAACGTCGGTATGCGCGCGGCTGGATGACTGCCTGCTTGCGAGTGTGAATCGAATTCCACATGATTCTGATCGGCTGCTAACAATTTCTGAACAAGGTCGATGAACTCCATCTCCGCTGAGAGAACCCTTTGCGCTACCGAAAATGAAGACGTAATCAAGCCGTCGAGAACCTGTGTAGCCGCGTTGGATGGGCTCGATGTCGGTAAAGGCGCCAATTTCATTTTTCGCAGCGACGGAGATTTCGGGCTCGAATCCATCAGGACGTTCAAGAGAGCTACTCCTGCCAACCCATCCGCCAGGCAATGATGCATTCGCGTGATGATTGCCGTCCGGTTTCCCGTCAATCCGCGCACCAGCGTGAAGTCCCATAGTGGGCGTCGCCGATCCAAGACCTTGCTGAGCACTTGCCCGGCAACTTTCTTTAACTCAGTTTCTGTTCCCCGTTTGAGAACGACTTCGTGAACGTGGTTGCATATATCGAAATCGGGATCGTATTCCCATGTAGGATTGCCGATGTTGAATGGAGGAATTACCAAGCGTTGTCGGTAGCGAGGGATCAGTGGCAGTTTCGATTCAATGAATCGTGTACACGGCTTCAGAGCGATCACGCCTTCAAAGACGCTGACCGATGCCACATTCAACGGCATGCCTTCGCGTTCGAGATGAAGAAAGAGGGCATCTCCTCCCGAAAGCCGGTTGTTGTCTTCATCCTTAGAATGCGATGCTTGAGCCATGATCAGCTCTCCGTCCCATCAGTTGTTTTCGCTGTAAACTCAAACTTCGTTGTTAGGCCTATCAGTTTCAGCACTTTGTAGACGTCGATATTCACTTCTCGAAGCACTATTTCCGCGCCCCGATTCTCTGCCAATTGCGCCAGCTCCTCTAATGCTTCAACCGCACTCGTGTCGAGTCGACTCACAGAAGAGAAATCGAGAACCAGATCCACATCTGTCTTTTCCAACTTCTGAGCAGCCTCTTGCACAATGGAGGTAATCCGTTCCTGTTCTACTTGAAACCGCATTGCCATGGTTGCGACGTTCATAACACTCCTTAAGCAGTGTGGCTCTTGTGCGCCCGTTCTTTCGCGCTGAGACGTCCTTCGAAGGCCTTCCAGAAGAGTTCCACTAGTTCGCTAACGAGCGGCATCCTTGGATTTGAACGCCACGAGGGGTCATCAAATGCGGTCTTCGCCAGCTCTGGCATAGCTTTTTCAAACTCGGCTCTGGAGATCCCAAGCTCCGCAATCGACCGCGGCATAGTCAGTTGATCGAGCAGATCTTCCACTGCCGCCACCAGGTTTCCGACCTTTTCTTCTACCGTTTGCCCTCCGAGCCCCAGAAGATCTGCCATCGTTGCGTACTTTTTGTGCGCGACGTATCCGCGTTGGTTCGGGGAAGGCGTGAACTTCGTAGGTACCGAAGCGTTATATGCAATCACGTGTGGCAACATGAGTGCATTGGCTCGGCCATGCGCTACATTGAAGCGAGCTCCAAACGCATGCGCCAATGCATGATTCACACCCACTGCCGCATTTGAAAAAGCGATCGCCGCAATGCATGACGCATTGTGCATCATGCTGCGCGCTTCTTCATTCCGGGGATCTTTATAAGCAATTGGCAGGTACTTGAAGGCCAGGCGGATAGCCTGCATCGCATTGGAATCCGTGTAAGGCGATGCATAAATCGAAACTCCCGCTTCCAGCGCATGGGTTAAGCAATCTATTCCGGTATCCGCAGTCAGTCCTTTCGGCATGGACATTACAAATTGCGGATCCACGATCGCTACATCGGGCGTGAGGGAGTAATCAGCTAACGTCACTTTCCGCCCCCGCCTTTTATCGGAGAGAACTGCGAATGGAGTCACCTCACTTCCGGTTCCGCTCGTGGTTGGGATTGCAACCAGTCGCGCTCGATGTATTTTCTCCGAAGGATATTCCACCACTCGTTTCCGGATATCCATAAACGGAGCCGCCAACTCTTGCAGATCAGCGTCCGGCGACTCGTATTTCAACTTCATGATTTTCGCTGCATCAATGACCGAACCGCCTCCTAATGCCACGATCTGGTCGACTTTGTACAGGTTCAGCGCCTCTACTCCTTGCATCACAACCGTCGTTTCGGGCTCCGCGTCCGGAATCACAGAAACGTGAATCGCAGTATTGCAAGGTAAATGCCGTCGCACGATATCAACGAGTCCGAATTGTTCAAGCGACGGGTTTGTAACGATTACGGTTGAGTTTGAAGGAAGGCGTCGTAAATTCTCTACCGCGTTGAGATTGAAATAGATTTGGTTGGGCACCCTGAACCACATGTGAGCCTGCGTCCTCCGCGCGACACGCTTCAGGTTTAGATAGTGATAGACATTCACGTTGTCAGTCGTGCTGTTTCCTCCACCTGTCCCGCAGCCAAATGAGAATGTCGGTACCATGTCGTTATAAATTCCACCGAATGCTCCAACGGATCCGGGGGAATTCACAATGATGCGACCGGCATTGATAACTTCCCCAAACTTCCGGACAACTTCATCGTTGCGCGAAAAGATAACCGCCGTATGCCCCAGTCCTCCAGCGTGATTCACATCCACACACACCTTCAAAGCTTCATCGACAGAACTGGCGCGATACACGGAAAGGACAGGGAACAATTTTTCCAATGAGAGCGGGTGACTACGCCCCACGCCGCGAATGGGCGTGATCAGCAACTTGCAATTTGACTTCACCTTTAAGCCCGCGGCTCGAGCGATATCGGCTGCACGCTGTCCTACTGCCATCGGCCGCATAAATCCAGTTTCCGGATCAATAACAGCACTCGCCAGCATGTCCGCTTCTTCCGTGCTGCAGACGTGAGAGCCTAAATCCGTGAACTTTTTTAGCGCCGCATCATAAATTTCGTCATCAATCACCACCGTTTGTTCCGACGCGCAGATGGTGCCGTTGTCGAACGTTTTGGAAGTGATGATGTCGACCACGGCCATATTCAGGTCCGCGGTCTTCTCGAGATAAACTGGAGTATTCCCCGCTCCAACTCCCAATGCCGGCTTGCCCGAACTATAAGCAGCCTTGACCACACTTGGGCCACCGGTTGCATCGATGAGACCGATATCTTTGTGATGCATTAAGAATGCATTGTCCTCAAGAGTGTGCGATTCGAGACAGCTGAACACTCCCTCAGGCGCACCATGTTTCAACGCGGTTTCGTACATGACTTTGACCGCCTCATAGCAGCAGCGCCATGCACTTGGATGCGGACTGAAGATCACCGCATTCCGCGTCTTGATTGCCATAATGCACTTGAACAATACGGTTGAAGTGGGATTTGTAATTGGCGTAAGAGAGAGGATGACACCAATCGGTTCTGCCACTTCCACAACGCCACGCTCGGGGAACTCGCGAATCACGCCGACCGTCGGCTTATCTTTTACGTAGTTGTAGACAAACTCCGTGGCCACCATGTTCTTGATGGCTTTGTCTTCCATCACTCCAAGTTTCGTTTCTTCGACAGCCATCCGAGCCAGATGCTGCGCTTGTTCTAGACCAGCCACGACCATGGGCTTCACAATGCGATCAACATCCAGTTGTGTGTATTGGGAAAAAACAGCAGCTGCGTTTCGAGCGGTATGTACTAGTTCTTCGAGGTACGCGATCCGTTCGTTCGGGAGTGTTGGAACGTCGCTAACCATAGTTCCTCGCGATCACAATGGCGGGATAATCAAATCGTAATGAATTCTTTCCTTTTCGATGGGCGATCACCACAATCGGACAAACTCGTCCTACACGTGCACTCGTTAGGCGTAATCGATCGGGTGCAGTTCCAGCCAGTGCTCATCGCGCGCTCTGCCTACCTTCTTCCATGCGGCCGACGCTACGCTCGCGGCCAATCGGCGATTGTTCCATGCCATGCCGACTCCAAACCCGATAGCTCCGGCACCGACCCCGAGAGCAAGCACTTTCCATTTCGTCTTCTTCCGGCCTTGCAGCAAGCCGATGCATGCTCCTGCCGCAGCGAAGCCCAGAGCACTGCGAGCAGAATCGCAAAGAACTGGAGTCAACGGTTTTCCCTCGAGAAACTCGTGTCCGCCAGTTCGCGCTCCATCGAGTCCCGAATCCATCAGTTTGCGGCCGTATTCAAGTTCGTATTTTGACCACTCGCGCAGAGTCATGACACGTCCAACCGATGATGCTTGTCCACACAGCATCACCATTCGAACAAACGCTAACGCCAAGCCACCGCGAATGCTGTGACCCGCGTCACGAGCTTGATTGATACGAAGACCGCGATTCGTCAGGGCGATGGAGGTTGAGAGACCGCTACGCGGTGTCCGGCTTCTACTCCACTCTGGCACCAACCGCCCAGCTAGCGGGCGAGCGTGCTGTCGCCGATCTCTTCATCAACGAGCATGGGATCATACGACGCGCTTTCAGTTCTGTCATGAATGAGATGATCCAGCAGGTCTTCCATCCACCCACACTCCTCATGGTGAAGCTCTTCTTGCCACTTCGCTTCTTCTTCCCACGTCCATGGCCACTCTTTCGGAATCATGACAGACCTCCCGCAGATTAAAGAGCTTTCGATGGCGCAGCATCTTACGCTTCGCCAACCCTTGAGTCTGTGATCTCGTACACAGAACCAGGTGAGGTCAGGAGTTACGGGAGAAAGTCTGCCGATCTTTCGCCACGGAAAGGCGCTCGGCAATGATCGAATAGGCGGAAGGGTTAAATACCAGTCCCACATGTGTACCTGGCACTTCGAAATCATTTTTAGGGTTTCCCGTTCTGCAATATCGCCAGTCCACTATGCCATCGTCTTTCGTATAAATAGCTGTTTGAAGAATAGATCGTGGGGTGGAACAACGGAGAGAGCCCAAGAACGAACAGGTGCATCGTGGCGTGTAACAGTCGGGGAGAACATCCGAGCCGTGCTGATGCAAAATCTGGGTCCGAATCGCATCTGCCGCCCGCAATACCGAAGGATGCATCACTGTGCCGGCGAGAGGTGATCCCAGCGTGATGATCGATGCGATGTCGCGCGGCCGCTGTGCAGCCACAGAACGTGCGATGATCCCGCCCAGGCTGTGTCCAATCAGGTGAACACGGCGCCCAGTCTCGGCTACGGCCTTATCAATCGTGGCAGCCAGACGATATTTAATCAGTAGATTCGGACACTCTGCATTCACGCCAATGCCGGAAAAAAACGCGAGGTATCCGATTCGCTCCAGCCATGCCTGCAGATGAGTTACATATAGGTCGCTGCCCAGGAAGCCTGGGATCAGCACCACAGCAGATTTATCTCCGCGTTGCACTCCCAATCCGTAAAAGACCGGCGAAGCATGAAGCAGCAGTAGTTCTGCCCCAAATAAAGCCTCTTTCCAGATCGGAATATCCGCCGCAGCCTGATGATTCCGAATTCGACGATCTGGCTTTACCCCGTTTGATCTGACGGACTTTCTTTTTCTCTTCTTTAACTGGGAGCTCATCGCCGCTCTAAACTAACAGAATTTCTCTAGGATTCCATTTGATTGAAGCAGGATGCCCCTGACGAGTGAGGCACCCGCACGGATCACCTTCCTATACGGCTCGGACCAGCATCCCGGCTTGTCCCAGAAGCCTTTGTAGAACTCGGGAGGAATCAGTGTAGTGGGCGCCTCACACCTCAGGATCGTGCAATTTTGTTTCTAGGCCACGGCAGCATGAGCTTTTTTCGCACGTTTGTGCCGGACGGGCCTCGCTGCATGTCGCTCGGCTGGTTCCATATGCATCGCGCCAGCACCTCGTTTCACCATGGATTCAATCAACGCTTTCTCCGCAGCGACGAAATTCTTGACCCCCTCGCCTGTGATGTTGGCCATGGGCAAGAAGCGTGCGGGCGATACGAAGTTCATCGCGCGACTGGCGGCGCGCAGATTGACGTTGGCCTGCTTTCCCAAAACGTCGAGGAGTTTCTTCTGTGCGTCAATGAACGACTCCGTCGCGTCATCAGCCAGTTGTGAAAGCTCGAATGGCTTGACGGGCTTTGCGACATGGCCATGCTTTCCGCTCATCACTTTGCCTGTCTCTTCCGAGATCACATCGAGGAACTTTTTCTGTGATTGGACGAATGTCTCCATCGCTTCGCGGGCCAATTCGACCATGTGCGTGTTCTGATAGCCCTTGCCTTCCTTGATCGCCTCGAGCCATTGAATCGTCTGTTTGCTCGTGATGGTCAGAAATTCTTGTTGCATCCTGATCAGCGTATCCATACTCCGGTGCACAAGATCTGCAACTGCTCCCGCGCGCGGGACGTTCGCGACTCGTTCCTTCCCAGCATCCATCATCATTGCGTTTTGCTGATGCGCTAAATTCAAAAGAATTTTCTGCGCTTCCATAAAGCTGGAGGTTCCTTCGATTGCTAGATCGGTCAAGATCGCTACTGGAGAGTTCTCTCTGTCTGCGATACCTTCCCGTAAGGTTTTGGTGAGTGCGGCGTTCTGACGCATTGCAACGTCGACAAGGACTCTTTGTGTGGCGAAGAAACTCTCCACGCCTTGCTCGATCCAACCCGTCAGCAGCGATAAAAACGTGGACGGTAAGCCATGCGCGGTAACCGGCATCGGCTTTCTATTCCTTGGCATGTCAGCCTCCGTTTGCTGCACTGCAGCATCGCGCTAACAATAGATCTAGCAGAGATTTATGTCAACGGCAGTTTCTGCCATATTGCGCCGCGTCATCGCGATTCGCCCTGTCACAATATTGCCAAATACTACATTTAGCTTCGGTTACATCAGATTTCCCAAAACGGGACAGCGCTCCGAAGATCAGCAACCGCAACCGACTTTGCTCCATGCCACTTTGCTATCCTTCGTTCGTCTGGCAAAGTGACGCTTCCATGAAGAGTTTGAATGATCCCTATTCCACAACGCTGACTCGACGTCGCTACGAGGTCTGGTTTCTTCGCCTCGGGCTCTCCGATGGCAGGGGTGCATGGTGGTTCCGTTATCTAATCATGAATCCCGGGCGGAATGGATGTCCGGACAATTCCCACGGAATGCCCGCACAGGTTTGGGCCACTTGGTTTCCGGCTGACGGAGCACCGCAGAGTTTTATCCAGGAATTTCCATTAGTTGTCAGTCGACTTAGTAGTGGAGGTACACCATTTGCATTGGCCATCGCCGACAATGCCATCGACAATAATTCATGTCGAGGGCGCTTAAATGTGGATGGCCATGCGATCTCATGGAATCTCCGTTATTCGTCATCTTTCGCATTTACGATGAGCAGCAAAGGATGGATTGGATTCTCACGAACACCGCACGCCGATGCTGCTTTCGAAGGAACGATCGAATTTGACGGGCGGCGATTCGAGGGTAAATCCCTTGGCTTTGGATTGCAGGGGCACAATTGCGGATATCGTCACCGCAATTTCTGGACATGGGCACATGCATACTTTCGTCGTGCCGACCAATCCGTGTCGATGCTCGAAGCATTGACCTACGAGATGCCACTCGGACTGGTCTTCCGCAAAGTTGTCCTGTGGCACAGAGGCGCGTCATACACATTCCACACGCCGCAGGAAGCAAGAATGGATCGTGATCTTTCTCTTTGGAGCTTCAACGGTTTTGAACGTGGTGTTCGTTTGAATGCATCCATTCAGGGAAACGCGACCAGCACTCATCGGCTGCAGTACCTGAAGACGAATTGTGCCGGGACCTTCGACGTTCTCAACAACAGTCGGGCGAGCGCGCGCTTGCAGATTGAGTTCCCGTCAGGTGAGAAAGATGAACTCTTCACGCCAGATGGTGCGGTGCTTGAAATGGCCGGCAACAGATAACGCCAGATTCATGCACTCAGAGCTGATAGAGATCGGTCCAACAACCCGTGCGTTCCCTGCCAGAACACTCGGCTTCCATAGAACAACCCACTGAACTGAACCGCCAGCCAATCCCTCACCGAGAGCGGCGATCCGATCGATTTCCAACTCGTGAGCCACTGCACAGTCGCACGACGAGCGATGACTGTCATCATGCTCACGTCGGGATCTCCCATGTCATACAGAACCCCATCGAGTGTCAGCAACACCTTGCGCAGCATGATGAGTGGTGCGGGAAGCCGCACACCTTTAAATGCGATGCTCTCCAATAAGTCGAGCGCATCTTTCGTTCCGGGAATCTTGGTTACCGGCAGTCTCTCTATGAATCGATCTATACAATCGCGAACAATTTTCACCTGAAGCCGTTTCCGTCGCATGCCGCCCCTGCTAAGGGCCTGGATCTGATTGAAAATGCCTTGCGGATCTCTTAAAGCTGTAAATAAGAAAAATATCGCAAGGTGCCGACGTTCTTCTCGGCTTACGCGCTCCGTCAGTGCCCAATCGAGAATCGACAGCTCTCCCCTTTTTCGGTCATAGAGCAGGTTTCCCGCATGTGGATCGGCGTGAAACATAGCTTTCTCTTGACCAGAAAAAAGTGGCACCGCCAGGAATGCTTCAATCAACAACTCTGCAACCCAGGTTCTCTGCCAAAGCGGCATGCGAACAGCCGCCTTCGTGATCTTCTCGCCGTTCGCCTCGGTCATGGCTGTAATCTTCGAAGTGCAAAGTGGACGAATGAGGGTTGGAACGCGGATAGCGATCATTGACTGATAACTCCGCGAAGCTTCGGCCAGCGTGGCCTGCTCGCGTTGGAAATCCACTTCGTGTCGAAGAAGCCGGCGAACGTCGTTAAAGGTTTCAGGTAAGACCCTTTTTGCAAATCCATACTGCTGATGCTTTGATCCAACGTGTTTCGCCAACTGCGCTAGCAGTTCAATATCTTCCGCGAAACAAACGGGAATATGAGGTTTGATGACTTTGAAAACTCCTCGCTCGCGGCGTCCCGTAGCCGGATTTCGCCAACGGAAACGCATGACTGCGCTGACACTCGCCTCCGAGAAAATACCCGGATGGATATGCACGTCATATTTTTTTAGTTCTGCCCCAAGGTCGTGCTTGATAATTTTTCTCACCTCCTCGGCGTCCATGTCGGAGATTCCGTTCTCCAATTTGGTCAGTGCACGCCTGAGTTGGCACTGGAGGTGTCGATTTCTTGCCAGTACCTGACCTAGTTTCTGAAGGCCAGGAACTTTCGCAATCAGCTTTAATAAACGTGTCCCGGTCGGAGTATTAGAAGGAAGTTCCAACTGCTCTACGAGTTTCGGAGCCAGGCGGCCGCTGGAAAGATGCATGAACATGAACAGCATTGCGTCCTGCACCAAGGGCCGCCAATGCGAATACTTCGCGGGGACGAGTTCTTCGGCAGGCAACCGGGCGATTACCCATTGTCCAATTCGTTTCCGTATCGTCTGCCCCGCCGGACTGCGGAGTGCCTCTTCGATGGCCTGAACCCGCTCCTCTCGGCTGTGGTACGTCGCAAAAAAAACGGTTTTCAGCTCGTCGGTCGAGAATCCCTGCAACGCACCAGCGCTAAGTAGCAACTCCGGCATCGACCTACTTCCCAATCGCAGTAATGCACTTCCAACAACTCGTCCCAGAAAAACACACTAGGAAAGCGTGTACTTCCCTGCCTGGATAATCTTTTCAGCAACGACTTCCCGAAGCGCAATCGTGTCAAACGGATCATGTTTCACTAGCCGTCGAACGATTGCCATTTGCGAACGGAGAGTGTCTCCCTCACTGACCGCGGCCACGATCTTCTTTGCTGCGCTTTCAATCTTCTCGATTGCGCTCTCAAGGTAAATGCGTGTCATAGCAATCGGCAATTCACATTGCCTCTCTCCGGTGTTCGCGACCAACTTCCTTGTCCGCAGCAACGCGGATTCCATCGCATAGGTTTCGATTACCATATCGGCAATCGTTCCCATGATTTCTTGACGGTCCTGGATCGCCTGCATATATTTCTGGCTCGCAATCCCAGCTGCGAACAACCCGAGTTTCTTCGCATTTGAGACGATCTTCCCCTCTTCCGCGAGCACAGCCGCCTCGGGCTCTGCTCCTCCGGGTCCCGACAGCACTTCATCCAGCAATCTCTTAATCGCCGGCATCAACGGCAGTTGCCCCGACATCGCTCTCTTTAGTAGGAATCCAGTGATAACCAGCCGGTTGATTTCATTTGTGCCTTCGAAAATCCGATTGATCCGGGAATCGCGATAAGCGCGTTCTGCCGGATATTCCTCCACGAACCCGTAGCCTCCGTAGATCTGCACCATTTCATCGACGACGAAATCGATCGTTTCCGATCCCCACACCTTGAGGATCGAGCATTCGATGGCATACTCATCAATCACCTTTCGGACTGCTGGCATCTCCAGATGGTGGTCAGCACCGAGAGCCAGAATCGCTGCATCCATCATTCCTACCGTGCGATATGCCATGCTCTCGCCGGTATAAATCCCGACTGCCATGTTCGCGAGTTTTTCACGGATCAGTCCAAAAGCACTGATCGATTTTCCAAACGCCTTCCTCTCCTTTGCATATGCAATGGCATCGGCAATACAGTAACGGGCCGCTCCTACAGAGCCTGCGCCGAGCTTGAACCGACCAACATTCAGAACGTTGAAGGCAATGTGATGTCCTTTGCCAACTTCTCCGAGCACGTTCTCGACTGGGACCCTGCAATCGTTCAGAATCAATGGGCAAGTGGAAGACCCACGGATGCCCATCTTGTGTTCTTCGGCACCCACTGAAAATCCTGGGAAGCCTCGCTCAATCAGAAACGCGGTGAATTTGTCGCCGTCCACCTTGGCAAACACGGTGAAGAGATCGGCAAAGCTGGCATTGGTAATCCACATCTTCTCGCCATTCAGTAAGTAGTACTTTCCGTCAGCGGATAGCTGGGCCCGCGTCCTGGAATTCAAGGCGTCAGATGCAGAGGATGATTCCGATAGCGCGTAAGCACCCACGATCTGCCCCGTTGCCAATCCCGGCAGATATTTCAATTTTTGCTCTTCGGTTCCGAAATAAACGATTGGCAGAGTACCGATGCAGGTATGCGCCCCCCATGTCGCACTGAATCCTCCATAGATCGCCAGGCGATCGGCGATGATCGCAGACGTCACCTTGTCCATCTGCAAACCACCATAAGCTTCTGGAGTGTCCACGGCACTCAACCCGAGATCACCAGCCTTCTTCACCAGGTCGCGAGTCACGGTGAAATCCTTGTGCTCCATCCTCTCGATGCTTGATGCGATCTCGTTCAAGGCGAACTCTTCTGCGGTTTGCGCGATCAGTTTTTGCTGATCGGTAAATTCTTCTGGCGTGAAGATCTCTTCCGGTTGGCGATCTTCAATCAGAAAACTTCCGCCATTGATTTTGCTCGCGGGTGTCGCTGTCTTCGTGCCCATAAATGCACTCCCGTATGGATTTTGTTCCCTCAAAAACGAATTTCAACTCGCCTGAAAATCTTGGGCGGCCTGTCCTGAACACTCCGAATGTTTACGTGGATGTCTTCTGGGCAGCCGCATATTTCTCGCGCAACTCTTTTTTCAAGATCTTGCCGGTTCCGGATTTAGGCAGACTCTCGACAAAATCGATCGAACGAGGACATTTGTAGTGGGCCAGCTTTGAACGGCAGTACTGCATCACTTCCATTTCTGTGACCTGACTGCCCGGTTTCAATACAACGACAGCTTTCGGGATCTCACCCCATCTCTCATCCGGAATTGGTATAACCATCGCTTCAAAGATAGAAGGATGGGCCGCTAGCACTTTCTCAACCTCAAGACTCGAAATGTTTTCTCCGCCACTGATGATGATGTCCTTTTTTCTATCCACAATAAGGATGTAGCTGTTTTCGTCGATCGTCGCCATGTCTCCGGTATGAAACCAATTCCCCTCCATCACGCTCTTTGTCGCTTCCGGCTGCTCCCAATAACCTTTCATCACTCCGTCACCACGTGCCTGGATTTCGCCAATGGACTTTCCGTCGTGAGCGACCTCATTCCCTGCCGGGTCTGCAACCCGCAGCTTCACGCCGGGAATGGCAAATCCAGTCATGGCTTGACCTGAGTACCTCTGCTCGCCCCGCCAGTCAACACCAGTTTTTATCGGAGAAAATGCGATTGCCGGAGCAGTCTCCGTCAATCCGTAGCCCGAAATGCACGTGCAGCCAAGCTTCTCTTCCACTTCTTTAACAAGCGACGGCGAAGACGCGGCTCCTCCGATGGTGATTAATCGAAGGCTGCTCACATCAAACTTCGTTCTCTCGGGCGAGTGAATCAGCGCATTCGCCATTGTCGGAACCAGCCCACAGCACCACACTCGCTCCTGCTCAATGAGCCGGAACACTTCCAGAGGGGTGAAGGCATGGATCATCACATGTGTTCCCCCAACTAGCGTAATGGTGTGGGCTGCTCCCCAACCGTTGGCGTGGAACAAGGGAATCGTGTGCAGTGTCACAGTTTGACTGGTCGTATGCGGGCCCATGATCTTTGACGTTTGGCCCGCCACGATCACGTTCAGCGCATGCAGATACACATTGCGATGCGTGAGCATGACTCCCTTTGGCATGTCGCTCGTCCCGCTCGTGTAAAAGAGTTCGGCGACATCGTTCTCATCGATTTGCATGATGTCAGCTTGGAATGGAGCGGCTGCAGCGAGCAATTCCTCATAATTTTTCGGATAAAGCACAGGGACATCCGGCTGTGCATCGAGCAGAATCAGCTGTTCGATTTTGGGGCATGCTTTCTTGAATGCATCGATCAGGGGCAGGAATTTGGCTTCTAAAAACAGAAATCTGGCTTGCGCATCATTCAATACGGCCACCAGTTCCTGAGAAGCCAGGCGAATGTTCAACGGCAGCAGGACGCAACCCGCCTCAAGCACGCCATAATAGGCCTCTAGAAGCCGATGACAGTTCGTGCTGAGGAATGCAATTCGATCACCTGGTCTGGCACCAGCTTCCAGGAGCGCTCCTCCCAATCGCCCACATCGTTCCGCAAATTGTGAATACGTAAAACGACGGTCATCGCAAACCAGCCCAACCTTGTTGGGAAACTGCTCAGATGCATACCGCAGGAAGCGGAGGGGAGTAAGGGGAATATTCATGGCTGCCTCCCGATGCCATCTCGGATGTCCGCCATGCCGGTAGATCTCGAAAACGACTTTCCGGCGTGGCACTTGCCGGCTCAAACTCAATTGCAAACACCCATACACCTTTGCGCGAAATCGTGCAGTGATATCAATGCATTTTGTTTTGAGATTTCAGGAAAACAGGAGGAACGAGTCGGGCTTCCAACCTACTTCCGTTTTGCCCGCCCGTTGCGTGCCGCGTTGCGGGACCTTGTCTTAGGAATGCGTTTCTCGAGTTCGGCTATCCGCTCTTGCAAAACCTCCAGCTCTGATTCGTTTCTGCCAAGACCTGAAGTTTGCTGCGGAACGCTACCGAGGAATCGCCGCACCGATTCAACCGGCGACATGATGGCCGATTGCACAGCGCCTAACCGATCCTGCACCGTATCTTGCACGGCTTGGTAAGCATCAAAGGCCGACTTCAAGTACCACATGATGAATTCCTGGCTTGTTCGATCGGAAGCAACGATGAGTTGCCGTAGCAGTTCGAGAGGCAGGCCCGCGGGCGCATCCTTTGCATCTTCCGTAATGATCTGGGTAAGTGTGACCCGGGTCAGGTCTTCGCCCGTTTTTGCATCCACGACTCGCACATCTCTACCCTTGCGAACCAGCCGCGCGATCTCGTCGAGGTTTACGTACTGGCTGGCTGACGTATCGTACAAACGGCGGTTGCCATACTTCTTGATAACGATTGTGCTGCTCTTATCCTTATGCTGCGTTGCAACACGCATGTGGCTATGGTGTCACTGTTTAGCGCGTTTGTATAGTTGTGGCGTGGCACCCACCCCGCCTTGAAAACTCTTGCGAAGTTCCCACTCCATCAATACCGGTAATCCTGCAGAAGCTCTTCTTCTTCGGGCAAGACTCACCTATAGTTGGAGCATGAACAAGAGTCCTGGTCCCAAGGAATCAGGCTTCCATGTATTCGCGACGAAAGCGGCGTACTGGGTCGGAACCAAGTGGGCCTTTCTCATAGCGACGCTGGTAATTATCGTTTGGGTGATCTCCGGACCTTACTTCCAGTATTCGGACACCTGGCAACTCATTATTAATACCGGCACGACGGTCGTGACGTTTCTCGTGGTGTTTCTGATCCAGAACACGCAGAACCGGGACGCACGCGCTATCCATCTGAAGCTCGACGAAATCATCAAGGCGATTGATCAGGCCCAGAATGAGATGATTGATATTGAGCATCTCTCCGATCCTGAACTGGAAAAGTTGGCCGAGAAATACGAGAGGGTACGGAGCGAGTGCGACACTCGGCACAAACGTCGCGAAAACAAAAAAGACTAGCGTTCGGAAGGTCTCATTTTCCCTAGTGAAATCTGTCAGGACCGACTTTTTACGGATCACGCGTTTGCTTTTCCGATTTTGAGTCTATCGTCATCTTTGAGCAAACGACTGAACGGAAAGGGAGGGTGCCGCGTTGACGCTCAGCAGAACGGTTGTTATCATCGTTCTGCGGGGTGGAGCAGTCTGGTAGCTCGTTGGGCTCATAACCCAAAGGTCGGTGGTTCAAATCCACCCCCCGCAACCAACCTCAAGTCTCCATCTCTCATTCACTTGAAGCTTGTTGCCTGGAATTGGCGGAAGCGGAATCCGCTCCCGTTTCGCTCCCATTCAAAATCGGGTTCTTTGCAGCCGCTCGGCTTAGCGGTAGAACCATTTCCACCACTTTCCGGTTTGCTGCCCGCTTGTCATCCGAAACCGCTTGCGTGTAGATGTTCATCGTGGTCTGGATGTTGGCATGTCGTAGTAATTCCTGTTGCACCTTGATGTCCGTGCCGGCGCTACGCAACATGGTGGAATAGGTATGACGGAAGGTGTGCCATCCGATCTTGCCGATTCCCGCTCTGGTGGCAGCAGGTTTCAGCTGCC
>DATAPD010000047.1:0-10216 GCA_036265385.1 Terriglobales bacterium | reverse complement strand
CTAGCTGAAATCTGCTCATTGGGAAACTCCCTGACCCAATCCACAGGGTGTTTTCCGCTTATTAGGACAAGCAGGGAAACCACAACCTGCTGTCGATCCCCCGGACACGCTTCAAGGAGACACAATGAGAATTGCCAAATTAGCGATTGCCTTCGCCTGCCTGTTCACTCTTGCCCTCCCAGCCTTTGGGCAGCTTGCCGATGACGCCACCACTCGTGGCATCCCCGGCGTTCTAGATCCCCACACGGGCGTCTTCAAACTCGCTCCGACCCTCGCTCTCGGCGATGCTGACGCCATCGCAGCCGCAACAACGACGTTCAATGGCAAGTTCGTCGTTGCCTTCAACATCAATGTTCAATCCAACGTTCCGTCGACCTACAAGATTGGATGTCAGGTCAGCGCCACCGTCCTGGATGTGGGCAGCGGCAACACCATTCTGGAATCGGCGATGGTCGTCGCCACTCGTAGCGGCACGACCGCCACTTGTACCGTCACGATTCCTTATTCATGGGGATTGGCAAGCGCAGCTACCGACAAAGTTATGCTCAACTACCTGATCACGTCGCCTGTGATGGGAACAGCCACCACAGCTCTTCCGAGCCGAACGAGTTCTCAGGGCATTGGACAGATTGCTATTCCTGCCAATGGATCGACCACGAACAAATCTGTGAACGCGACGATTTAGCATCGCAAAACGAAAGCGGCAGCGAGACGGGACACAGGCCCGTCCACTGCCGCCTTAAACCTCTTCTTAACTGCGCTGGATTCCGCGAGCCCTGCAGGCGAACTAATTCTTCAGTCCCGCCTCTCCCAACATCTCCAAAAACTGTCGTTTAGTCCGCATGTCGGTCGATTGCGCCACCATCTTGCCTTCTCTATCGAATACAAAACTATGCGGGATTCCTTCCACCGCGAACTCCTGCGAAACCTTCCCGCCTGCGTCGAGCAACACTGGATAGCTGTACTTCTGCTGGTCGATAAATTTGCGGATCTTCGCCTCGTCATCGGCGGACACTGCTAAAACGACCAATCCTTTGTCCTTGAATTGTCCATACAAAGACTCAAGATCAGGCATTTCTTTCCGGCACGGCGGACACCACGTCGCCCAGAAATTCAGCAAAACCACCTTGCCGCGCAAATCATGCAGAGCCCATGCCTTGCCACTTAAATCGACCACCGAGAAATCCGCGTGCTGCCGCTTCTCGTCTTCCTCTTCGAACATCTTCATCGCCGCGAGATACTGTGGCGCTCCGAATGATGTTGTGACGTGCTCATAACGCACGAGTCGCGCCAGCTCGCGATAGGCATAGGCCGGACCATCTTTCTCATCCGGCTGAGGCTTCTCAGTTAGGGTAGCCGCCAGAGTGCTTGCGACTTCCTGCAGCGTTTCTTTTCCCAGATCGCCTTCCGTAGAAAGATTGGACAGTCCCTCGGCTAATCTCACTTTGTTATCCGCCGCAGGCAGCGCTCGTATCTTCTTGGCCAGATCTGTGGTTGTCTGCGGTCGCGCATCGTCCGGCAGTTTGCGCAATCCGCGCATCTCCTCGCGGATCGCCTGTTCCTGCGGAGTCCATACGATCTTCTCCTCTTGCGCAAAACACACGAGCGCGCCTGTTAAGACAACCATCCCCAACACGATCCTGATCCGATTGCTCATAGATATGTACCAACGCCGCTGACTACTGACTACTGACTCCTGCCTACTGCTTTTTTCTCGACTCCGGAGGCACCAGCCCCGCCACACGGTAATAGACAACCAGCTGTCCATAGTGCTCGCCGGAATGCTCGACGAGCCCATATGCCAAGTCCAATGTCGGCACGGTCCGGCCTCCTTCGGCTTCGACCACTGTCGCCATCATCCCGGCATCGCCCTTCTGCTTGATGAGCGCTGCCCCATCAGCAAATGACTTCTTCAGATACTCCACGACCTGCGCTTTCGTCTTGTAATGATCGCGTGCTTCATCGTCTTTCGGTTTTTTGCCCTGCGCCACATCCGTGAAGTAATCGTTCGATCCGGCCACGTGCAGCAACTGCTCCGCGAATGTTCTCTGCGCAGGCGTTGCCTTCATGTCGTACTTGTCCTCAGGAAAATCTTCTGCCATCGCAATGATTTTCCGTCCGATTTCATTCCATTGCGCCAGTGCTGCCTCAGAAGGGCTGAGCGCCTTTGCCGATGGCTTCGCATCCTGTGCGTACACACCAACCCCCAGCGTAACCAGCATCGCTGCGACCACAAGACTTTTGCTTTTCATCGTTCCTCCGATTATCGATACCGCGGGACGCCCATCTTACCTCTATCGATAAGAAGATGTCTCAAGCGACTCGACATGATTCTCCTGACAAAGACGCCATGTTGTGTTAATTCTGCAGCCTAAAGATAATGAGGCGTCATCCCGAACGCAGCTATTGGCCTGCCCTTTTTCTGGGCGTCATCCCGAGCGCAGCGTTCTTCATCGCGGAGCGAGGGATCTCGCGCACAGCTTCGGTCGAACTAATTACATGAAACCAGGAACGCCCGTACACTCAACAGCAGCAATTCATGCGACGCTTCATCATCACCGGTGCTCCCGGAGCGGGTAAGACCGCTATCATCCGTCAGCTTGAACTCGACGGCTTCAGCGTGGTCGAAGAAGCCGCCACCGATCTGATCGGTGACTTGCAAGCCCAGGGCATATCTGAACCTTGGACCGACCCATCCTTTATTGATGCTGTCATCCGTCTCCAGAAAGAACGACAGACCCGCAGCTCGCACTTGCCGAATCAACTCCAGTTCCACGACCGCTCCGTTGTATGTACAGCCGCTCTCGCTGTCTATCTCGGATATCCGTTTTCTTCACTCTTAAGAGCTGAACTCGATCGCATCGAAAAAGAAGCCATCTTCGAACCGCAAGTATTCTTCATCCAAAACCTCGGCTTCATCGCGCCCACCGACGCTCGCCGCATCACGTTTGAAGAAAGCCTTCGTTTCGAAAAAATCCACGAAGATGTCTATCGCGACTTCGGCTTTAGCCTCGTAATCATCGCTCCCGAACCTGTAACCGAGCGCGTCAACGCCATCAAAGCAGCCATCGCGCAAACTCAGGGGCCTTCGCCGCCGATCTCAAAATCAACAAAACATAACGCTTGATTTCGCCGTTTCAATTTTCTGCGATACGCTAACTAAGCGACCAGTCCAACAACCTCGCGCATACTCTTCCATCCATGCCCACCGAACTCGGACACATCGAAGCCATCTTCCGCTATCCCGTGAAGTCCATGCGTGGCGAGCAACTCGAGAGCGCGCAACTCGGCTGGCACGGCCTCGACGGCGACCGACGGTTCGCACTTCGGCGCATGAACGATCAAGGTGGATTCCCGTATCTCACCGCCAGCAAGTTTCCCGGCCTCGTTTTGTTTACTCCCCACAATCAGAACGGGAACGAACAAGAACTCCCGACACATGTCCGCACACCCGACGGAAAAGACTTTCCCATCTTTGTGCCAGACTTGGCCGCCGAAATCGATCGCCGCCACGGCGCTCCCGTCGAGATGATGCAGTTCAAGAACGGCATCTTCGACGATGCGTGCATCTCCGTGATCGCCTCCGACACCATCCACGAAATTGGGCGACTCGCGGGACGCAACCTCGACATCAGACGGTTCCGCCCGAACATCGTCGTTCGCTTGCATAAATCCGGTGCTTTCAAGGAAGACAGCTGGCTAGGCGGCACACTTTCCTTCGGCGACTCCAGCGACGCTCCCGCTATCAGCGTCACCATGCGCGATGTCCGCTGCTCGATGGTGAATCTCGACCCCGACACCGCCGCCCCCGCGCCTGAAATCCTAAAGACAATCGTTCGCGTGAACGACAACAACGCTGGAATCTATGCCACTGTGACCCGGACAGGCCGCCTCAGCGTCGGACAGAAGATATTTCTCAATCGGTAGCATAGTTCGCCCTGGAACAGACCTGAAACGATGCTCATTCGCGAGCAGGCCAGTGTGCGTCATGTCACTGCAGTCGACTTCAGCTAGAACTAGCATTAACGGTGCAAGCACCGCGTTTGATGCGGCACTCCTGTTCAAGGGAGTTGAAGCATGCGCCCCACATCCGCAACATTCCAACAACTCCAAGTTACCACATTCAAAGCGCTCATCCTCCTCTTCTGCATAACACTCGCGGGATGTATCGGTGCCACACCTCTTCATCGCCGCACACGTAGCGCCCAAGGTGTCGAGCAGAATTTCACGCTTGAATCGACGCATGTCGGCCAGACCTCTCGAGCGGAGATCGAATCGACCCTCAAGCCGTTCGATGTCGGCCTGCAAAGCTCCCATTTTCTCATCGCGCGGTGGTCGGTATCGACGTGGGGTGCATGGGCCTTCGGGTGCGGAAACTATAACTGCGGCGGCACTGGAGGACGCATTTGGAACAAACGCAATTTGATCGTCGAGTTCGATAACGATAACCGTGTCAAAATCCTGGAGGAGTTTCCCGACTCTGAGTTGGTCGCCCGACTCTCGCGCGTGGCCCAAGCAGACGAAGCGTTAGATCTCTCAAATCCCGTTCAACTGAACGTGACCTACCTCAATCATGGCCCTGCAACGATTACTCTCACAGTAGATTCATTTCAGTTCGCGGAGGAAGGCAAAAACAAGAAGCCGTATAACTTCACCATCCCTCGCAACAAAATCACCAGCATCGGAACAAGTCACATCGGAATCACAGATGAGACCAACGTCACAGAAGTGATTCACTTCGCGGATGCGCCGAAAGTTGCTCACCGGCGCAGCAGTAAACGGTTGACGATCCAAATCACAATCCCGGACCTGGTCAAGTTATTGAAATTTATGCCACCCTCAACTCAGGACTCCCCCGCTCGTCCCCATTAGAGACCACGTTGTTCTATTTATTCGCGACCTCAACTTTCTCGCACACACAACCCCCAACCCACCGCTTACTTGCTCTTGCGCTTTCTCTTTTCCATCCCCACCATCTTTCCTGATGGCGGGTCTTTTTTGTTCAGCTTTACCGCCTCCAAAACCAACTTCTTCACCCCCGGCCTCCTCACATCGGCGACACTTCGCAGCTTGACATGACGCACGCCCTTCCCCGTTCCCTCCAGCAATTTCTCCGGATCTGGCAGCGCTGCACCCCGCATGAATGCAAACGTCACATGCTCTTTACCGACCATGAAGCAGCACAGCGGTCCGTTCGAATCGAATGACGGAATGCTCCACGGATTCACATACTCCTCAACTCCCTTCACCGCCTGCATGAGCGTCCGCACCGCCTTCGCGACGCCCTCGAACTCCCCCGACGTCTTCACATACTCATTGATCCATATCTGGGCTTGTTTCCCCTCAATCGTCGGCATTGTTTTTCACCCCCGGCGCCATTCTATTCTTGCGATTCCCGTTTCCGTAGCCCTGACACCTGGACACCCCCGCCGCAAGCTCTGTGCACCGAGCGACCTCCAACAACTTCTCTCATACTCGCCAGCGCGTAGAATCGAATGAAACTTCAAAGGAGCATCACGATGGCACAGAAAGTTATCGACATAGTAGGATCTTCCAACGAGAGTTTCGCAAAGGCTGCAGCAAACGCCGTGAAAGAAGCGGCAAAAACGGTTCGAGGCATGAAATGGGCGCGCGTGGCGGAATTCGAGATGGAACTTGAAGGTGAAAAAATCGTTCAATATCGCGCCACGGCAAAAATCTATTTCGATGTTCAGAAGTAACGTTATCCCTCTTTAACTCTGTTCTGCAATAACGGTACCCACCCTTTACGCTGTTCAAAGTGTGGGTACCAATGATTTAAACTTCCCCACTCAAGTGCGAAGGCGCAATCGTTGCGCGATCGCCTGAGTTCAAGACCGATCCACTATTTAGTCATAGCATGGGTGTTCAGCCGCACTCAGCCACAACCTGTTGCGACCAGATGCCATCAAATTCTCTCTAGCAATCCTGTTACAACTTCAGCGAAGCCCGACTGATTCCGCGCGAGCGATCAACCCGAAAGGCAGGTAAGATGCCAAAAATCGCTAAGAACACAATTTGTCTGTGGTACGACAAAGACGCCGAAGCTGCTGCTCGGTTTTACGTCGCGACCTTCCCGAACAGTAGTGTGGAGGGTGTGCATCGCGCTCCGTCCGATTACCCGGCCGGGAAGGCGGGCGATGTGCTAACCGTCAACTTCACAGTCGCCGGTATTCCTTGCCTCGGCCTGAATGGCGGCCCTGCTTTCAAGCACAACGAGGCATTCTCATTCCAGATCGCCACTGACAATCAGGAAGAAACGGACCGCTACTGGAATGCCATTGTTGGCAATGGTGGCCAGGAGAGTGAGTGCGGCTGGTGCAAGGACAAATGGGGCGTTTCCTGGCAGATTACGCCACGAATGTTGAGCGAAGCATTGGCAACTGGTGGCCAAGTGGCCAAGCGCGCCTTTGACGCAATGATGGCCATGCAAAAGATCGATGTAGCTGCAATCGAAGCGGCAGTAAAAGACTCCCGATGACCGAGATAAAAGTCACCCAATAGCCGCAATTGCGGACTGATTATTTTCAGGCCGCAATTGATGGCTGGTGCACGGCCGGGCGAATCACCTCGCGCACCTGGTTGTTTTCATCAATCAAGACTACGACCGGTTGGTGCGAAGCTACCTCCGCTTCGTTATAGGCAGAGTAAGCACAGATGATCAGGATGTCTCCAAGTGCCACTTTGCGGGCAGCTGCACCATTCAGTGATATCTCTCCGGACCCGCGTCGGCCCCGAATCGCATAGGTGCAGAAGCGCTCCCCATTAGTGACATTGTAGATTTCAATATATTGGTTCGGCAGGATTCCAGACACCTCGAGCAAGTCTTCGTCGATGCCGCACGAACCCTCGTAATCCAAAAAGCATTGTGTCACACGTGCGCGATGTAGCTTGGCCTGAAGCATTGTACGAACCACTGCGATCTCCCGTTTGGAACTTTTGGAATTTGTGTTTTGCCGAATATGGAGGCGAACGGCCTGTGGAACGATTTGGTATTCGCCAAACCGAGCGCGATTGCGCTGCCCAGTTAACCCGGCAAAACCAGAATCGCCTAAAACAGCTCGATCGGGCGATCAGGTGAATCGGGTATGACGCGCGTGAAAACAGCGGGTGGTGAACCGCAAAATAGGTCTTCCCATCCGCAAAATTTTGCCGCTTCACGATCACGCCAAACCTGAACTATTCCGACTCGAACAGACGCGTGCTTTCTGTGTGGGCGATATTGCAATCCCCCGCCACTCGCATTTGTGTTAGCTCTGATTCCGCGCGGCAGGAGTGTTCATCAACAATCATCTTTTGACATTCTTCTGACCATTCTCTGCCGCCCGTCCACTTATAATTTTGAGGATGGATAAAGAAGTTCGAGCGACACCAGCTTGGCCCGAGCGGATCATTGCTCAATTGGACAATGCCGACCTTCGTGCTCAAACACTGGCCCAAAACCTGACGAACGAACAACTCAATTGGCGCCCGTCTCCACAGGAATGGAGCATCGGCCAGTGTCTTCAACATCTGGTGGAATTCAACCGTGAGTACGGTGCAGCCATCTCCCGTGCCTTGGATGGCGAGCATCCATCTCCAGTGGGCGAGCTGAAAATCGGTCGAGTCAGCGGATGGTTCATGCGTAATTACGTCGAACCTGGTCCGAATACACGTCGAGTAAATTCCCCCAAAAAGATCAAGCCCGACACGCAAATCAGTCCATCTGTCTTGAATGACTTTCTGAGAAGTAATCAGCAGGCGAAAGACTTGGTGCGCAGGGCCGCTGCCTTCAATGTGAATCGCATTCGTTACAAGAACCCGCTAGCTCCGCTCGTTCGCTTCACCGTCGGAGTCGGCTTCGAATTGACGTGGAAGCACGAACTCCGGCACATCTTGCAAGCCGAACGTGTACGGCAGTCGCCGGAATTTCCAAGTTCTTTGTAGACTGTACCGCGACCAATGCTACAGTGCTCCGTCCGCTAAACAGATGCGCAAGCGTGGCCAGTTCTCATTTCCTCGCCGCCGCCGTGCACTTGAAGTTGCTAAGTGTTCCCATGCTCGAGTTGAAGTTGGAATTCCCCTGATAATTTGCAGTGAAACTGTATGTTCCCGGACTCATCGGGAAATTATCAGCGCTGTTGACGGCAGGCGCCCACAGACCGCTCGCAAGCAGCTGTGACCCAATTAGCGTCTGCGTGTTGTCAGGGTTCGTACGAACCAGGACAACCGTTCCGTCCGGCGTGCCTTGCTTGGAACTCACCTGAATCGTTAGTACAAAAGGAATTCCGCTCACGCATTGCTGTACAGAAGGCGTGATGGTTGTGGTAGTGGTTCCTTGCCCGCTGCTGTTCACCGTTAACGTCGTCGTAGCATCACTGGCCGGCTTGAAGTTCGTGTCTCCCGCATAGCTGTACGTAATCGGGTAAGTACCAACCGCCAATGTGTTCGTCGGAAAACTATTGAACACAAACGCACCTTTTGCGCCGATGTTTACCGAGCGCGAGATGCCGTCAATCGTCACGCTGACATTTTCATTCGCCGGAGGATAAGTTGGCCCAGCCGCCGAGATCACACCGGAAAGATTAATGCCGGCGGAACCCTGAGCGATTGTCTGCGACGGAGTCAGATTACTGAAGGCTGTCGCTCCAGGCGTTGCTGCCCCAACATTGATCACCGTTGCTACAAGCGACGAACTGGGCAGGTAGTTCGGATTGACCAGCGCCTGGAAAGACGCCCTCAACTGCCGGGTTCCGGAAGTCTGGGGCGTGATAGTGCACGATCCCGTGAATGGCGAACTCGTGCCGGTCAGCTTCCCGGTACACGTCGAATCGGAGAAGTTCGGATCCTGCACGGTAACCGATTCACCAGAAATGATGCCTCCTCCTGGCTGCACAACAGCTACCTGAAAATTGATGATGATCGGCTGTCCGACATTGACGCTGGTGCCTGAAGCCGGCGAGCTGATTGCCGTATTCGTGGATGCCGGGTTCACAGAGAACGTGTGCAAATTGGACTTACTCGGATTGAAGTCGTTACTCCCGCTGTAAGTTGCTAGAAAGTTGTACTGCGCTGCCGGCAACGCACTCGTTCTAAACGTCGCCTTGCCCTGCGTTACGTTTACAGTCGCCAGCACCTGCGAGGAACCACTCGGCGTCACGTAACTGAAAGTGATGGTTCCGGGTTCTTTCACCAGAGTCGTATTGTTGGCGTCCGTGATTGTGGCATTGAGATCGACGAACTCGCCGTACACAACGCCTGGGTCCGGCTCGGAAATCGTCAGGTTTGTAACGGAGTTGATGGGATTCACGGTCAGCGGATAGTTGGCCGAATTATCGGGTTGAAAAACTGCATCCCCAACGTATTGTGCCGTGATCGTGTGCGCTCCTCCGGCTATCGTGGAGGTCGTAAACGATGCAAGGCCATTCGAGAGCAAAACCGTTCCCAGAATTGTTGATCCATCTTTGAAACTCACCAGTCCCGTCGGCACCCGAAGATCCTGATTGTTTTGTGGGGTCACCCTTGACTGGAATGTGATCGAATCCCGGAAATTCGACGGGTTCGGAGTCGCACTAATGGACGTCTGGGTTGCGTTCGTTTGCACGTTCAGATTCGTAGTGTTTGTACTACCGGTGAAGTTGCCGAAGCCATCCGGCCCCGTGCCGCCACTGAATGTCGCCGTCAGCTTGTGCGCTCCCGCCGAGAGCGTATGCGTTGTGAGCGATGCTACCCCATCGCTTAGGTTCACGATACCCAGCGGTTGAGTGCCGTCGAAGAATTGAACAGGACCAGTGGGAATGATAGTGATCTGTTTGAATGTCGGCGAGGTCACCTTCGCCGTGATGGTCAACGGCGCTCCGAGGCTCGTGCTCGTAACATTGGTGCTGACTGCGGTTGAAGTGCTCGACGGTGCGATAAAGATATCCAGCGGAGTGCTGTCACCTGGAGCGTAGTTGCTATCTCCGCTGTAATGAAGTGTCAACTTGTAGATTCCGGCATGGAGAAACGTGTTGCTGGGCGGCGCAAAGGAGATCAGACCCGACGCCTCGGTATTGAAACTCAGCAAGGTCTTTCCGCTCGTACGTTCCGCGAAGTTCACCGTATAAAAGCCAGTAGGAGGCGGCAGCGACAAGTCGTTACTCGCTAGAAAGACTCTGATTAAGTACAACGTCTCCGCCCCGTATGGGCTTGTTTGCTGAAGCGTGGGAGAGATCAGTGC
>DATAPD010000046.1:0-119269 GCA_036265385.1 Terriglobales bacterium | reverse complement strand
AACAAAGCTGCGGGAAGTATCCGCATGAGTTAGCTGACGGATTCTATCGGATTCTCGACGGCGCTAGTAAATTGATGAAACATCGCCATTACACTCATTGACCCCTCTGAAGGGGAAGAGATGGGCTACGCCCGGCCTTAATTGGCAAACTCAATGAACCCAGTAAGCTTATGTGAGGATCAGCAAGATGCCTCCACTATCAACGGATTTTCCGTCAGAGCTGCGGGTCTTTCCTGCTGCGGGTCTTTCCCTGTCAAGCACTAATCTTCGCTGATTTTTCCCTGATCATTCCCTGCTCGGATTCCAATGAAACGACCTCTTTTCCACATGTGGGCGTATGCACTCTAACGGACTAGTCGACAGATTCGGCGAAGGAGAAGGGTAGCAGCCCTGTAGTTTTCCCTGTTTGTTGGGAATTTGCAGAGACGGGTTAGCATGAGACTGCGCCCTCCGCCATAGATAGTAGACGACTCTTCTTCTCTAATGATCCGCCTCGGAACCCACTCCGTATCCCAAAAAGCGCTTAGGTTCGAGTTCTTTCTGCAGCCATTGGAGGTCGTTGAGCTGTTGAATCCATTGTTAGACCGAGCCGACGGGCACAGTCAGCCAGAATGTCAGCCTCCCAGGCCGGTCTTGCGGGACTTTGAGGGTGGGTACGGTCGGTCGGGATGCGTCCGTGCAGATGCAGGAAAACTGCGGCGGAATGTTTATACGCGGGAATTGGCTCGCGGAACGCCACGTTGCCAAGATATTGCAACGCATCGGACAGCAAAGAATAAGCCGGATCCCCGGCGTTCCACAATCGGTCTCGTTCCGCAAATTTTTCAGGCGCGAAGGTGGCCAGGCCCAACAAATAGTCAGACCCGTACTCGATCATGTCGATGCCAAGATCATTTCCCGTGTAGATGCGGAACTCGGGCCTGTGCTTGTCTCGCAATGCCAGCCGACGGAGTTCGATAAGTCGATCAAGCGAAGAGTGCTTCATGCCAGTAATCTCGGGAATGTCCAGAAGCCGCCGGAAAGATTCTTCCGAGAGAATCTCACCATTCGACGCGAAGACGGGAGAAAGCTCAAACGCGAGCACCTCTTTGTAACCACTAACAATCTTTTTATAGGTTACGGCAAGTTCTTCCTGTGGCTTGCCGGCTAATCGAGCGGTTTGAAACAGGATCGGTGTGCCGCCATAACGTAGGACGGCATCGATCTGCTGGCGGTAAAGTTCCACGACGTCGCCATCCAAGCCTTCGATGTAGGCACCGGCAACGAATGGGACACCTTTTCCTAACGCCTCCCGAGTCCACTTCAGCACACCTTCCCTCTCCGATGTGCTGAGGCAATTCACGTAGCCGGTGTCCATGTTGACGGCATTGGTTAAACCGGCGGCATGAGTAGCCATCAGGTGCTTTTGAAAAGCTTCTACTGCGAGGCGACCATCCGGTTCGAAGGGCAAAAGAGCTGCGGCGATGCCATGAATTTTTCGACGAAATCGCTTGCGAGCAGCAATCCCAGAAAGCTCGAGGCTGAGTTCACTCACGATGCGCTCCGTCGACCTTCGCTTTGCTGAATTGCTCTTGCCGGGTTCGCTTGATCTGATTCAGCTGCGCACCTTCTGTCGAATCCTTGTAATGGCTGTCCAAAGGATAGCAACCGGAGGGCAGACCGTTGCGCGGCGCCGTTGTGCAATCGCTGAATGTTCGACAGATGCGCTTGTGCTGAATATTACGGCCGGAGATCGCATCCCAAAGCATCTCGGGATACGTCAATAGCATGCGGCCTATTCCCACGCAATCAACCCATTCCTCTCGAACCGCAGCTTGAGCTACGTTAGGGAGAAAATTCTGAAGGTACGTGTATGCGGACCCAATGAAAATCAAACTTGGGAACCGTTGTTTCAGTTCGCGGGTGACACTCATCTGTCGGGCAACACCGACCAGAGGATCTTCGGGCGGCAAGTATCCGTCAGAGGGCGGGAAGAGAGCAGGCCGCTGAATGTGCGGATTGTAATAAGGACTGCCCGCTGTCACATTAACCAATTGAATCTGGAGATTCTCGAGTAACTCCAAGAATCGGATCGGCTCAGTCAGATCAATTGAAGTGGGATCAAGCTCGTTCACGCCGAAGCCGCAACGATACGGCAACAGATTGTCGAAACGCACGGGCACACCGTGTCCGGCACGGCCCGCTGCGGACGGCACAGGATCGGGTTCGAACGGGACAGTGTCGAAAACAGAGAGCCGAATACCGATTTCGAGGCCGGGAGCGAGCGAACGAACGCCCTGAACAACTTCGCGAAGAAAGCGTGTTCGATTTTCAAATGAGCCACCGTAGTCCCCATCGCGAGTGTGGGCGCTGAGCAATTCGTGCCCGAGATATCCGTGGCAATGTTTGATATCGACAAAATCGAAGCCGGCTCTTGACGCAATCTGGGCAGCGCGATGGAAAGCTTCGATGATCGAGCGAACGTCGCCGTCAGAAAGCACCGGATAATCGTCCGGCAATTTCATGCGTGCATCCAGAAGTGGATGGCGATAAATAAGTCGCGGTTGGCCCTGCTGGGCGGTCGGGCGGCTGAAACGTCCGGAGTGCGTCAGTTGCAGCCCGATCATCAAATCATCAGCGGAACCGGTGGTGCGGCGATGCTCCTCAAGCAAAACCGAACGAAGCCGCACAAGATCGTCGTAGGTTTTTGTTGTAGCCAGGAGCTGATTCGGATTGGCCCGTCCGTCCTCGCATACCGCCACAGCCTCTCCGCCCCAAACGAGCTTTCCGGCACTGCGGCCGAATCGTTGCCAGCGCCGAAACGTATTCTCTGTGGGATGTCCGTCAAGCGTTCCATCCCACCCTTCCATCGGCTGAACGGCGATGCGATTACCAATTTTTAGAGAACCGCGAATAAGTGGCGCGCTCAACGGAGATCGGCTCCCGCTCACGACGTGATCGTCACAGGGTAGAGATAAGTCAAGTTCCGCGAGTCTCTGCTTGAACTGATCGATGCTATGTAGACCACCGAGTCGGACAATTCGAGGAAAAGTCATATCGGCCGAACCAAGCCTTCTCGGGTCGCATCGGAATTACGCACGAGCAGCAATACCAGAATCATGGCAACGAATGGAACCAGTCCGGCCACCACCATGATTGGGTCGAAAGAATGTCCAGCCATTGCGCTCCGCGTATCGGAGAAATGTCCGATCAGTTTGAATGCGACGATGGTGCCGAGGCCCGCGGCAGTACCGCTCATACCACTGACGGTCGCGACTGATTCGCTGTAGAAAAGATCGGACGGGAATACGTTGGCCATCGTCGAGAAGGCAGCGTAGGAGAATGTCGCAATCGCGAACAGAAGCGCGATCAGCGAGAGTCGGCTTGTGAATATAGTTGGAATCAGAAATGTGACGCCGAGTCCGCCGAAGATGACCAGCGCTTTCCTGGCTCTTCCCAGCGGCCAACCGCGTTGAATCAGATAGCCTGAATACCACCCGCCGAAAAAATTTCCGAGATCGGCCGCAAGGAATGGGATCCAGATCGCAATAAGACCGGTACGAAGTTCTATACCCTTTGCGACGAGATAAATTGGGAACCAATCGGTCACGAAAAACCACACCGGGTCCGTCAGAGCTTTGGCAATGATTGCGCCCCAGGTTTGCGGCAGACGTAGCAAGGTTTGCCAGTCCAGCGGCTTCCCGCCTGTTTCATGCGGAGTTGATTCCCGCTTGTCCGCAAGAATCATCTGTTTCTCAGCCTCAGTGATCCTTGGATGAGACTCTGGCGGGTAGTACAACCACCTCCACAAGATGAGCCAGAAAAAACCGAGCGTGCCAGGGATCGCGAACGCGGGACGCCAGCCCCAGCGGAAATAAATCCAGAGAATCAGCCATGCGGCAACTGCTCCGCCTACCGAAGAACCGCTGTCGAAGAGTGCCGTTGCTAATCCGCGCTCACGCTTCGGAAACCATTCTGAAACTGCCTTGGTTGCGGCCGGCCAGTTTCCTGACTCTCCAGCACCCAGCAGAAAGCGGAAGCCAATAAAGCTTCCGAACCCGCGAGCGGTCGACGTCAGGATAGAAACGATGGAATAGAAGAAAACAGTGAAGGACAAGCCGCGACGGGTGCCGATGCGATCCATGAAGCGGCCGAAAACAGTCTGGCCGATGGAGTACGCAACGCGGAAAGCAATCACGATGTTGGCATAATCGGCGTTGGTCCAGTGATACTCGATTTTCAGATAGGGAGCGAGAAGAGAAAGTGTCTGCCGATCGATGTAGTTGATGATTGTCGAAGCGAAGAGCGCAGCGCCGATCCACCAGCGGAGGTGGGAGATCGGCGGACGCGCAGAACCTCGGCCGCCTTTCAACTGCATGGATGATCGTTCCGCGATAGCTGACCCCAATCCGTTTGAGTTTCGCAGCAACGCTGATTTTCAACTAGCTAATGCTGTTACGAGATACTTAGATTTTCGCGACACGCATGCGAAGATTGCGACGCTTTTCACCTGACATCTTCAAAATGCCTTTTGTGTTCGCACGAAACCGTTCGGTCGCGACTTGCACTCCCGGTAGGACTGCATCAGGAGACGCTGCAACATTCAAGCCGCCATAGTCGATTTCATAAACCGCATTTGGCTCGAGTCCTGTCAGGATGATCGAATCGAAGGCCATATCGGGCAACGAAGCTTCTCCATTGATGACACCCGGTCCGGCAGAACTGAACAACACGAGGGCGCCGCCCTCAAAGACCGCTCCCTGAAAATTGGCGCCATCGATGAGAACTGGGGCCTTTTTGCCGGTCTTGCCTTCGTCACCAATTTCGAGCACATGGAGGAAATGATCTTCTACGGCTGAGATCGAGGGAGAGACTTCGATGCGCCAAGCTCCGGGGACGACGTTCTTGCGATTGGAACTAAGGATTTTGTCGAAATCATCGCCCCAGAACATTTTCCACATGTGTCGCAGCTTTGGATCTTGCGGAAGAGGAGCTCCCTCGGGCGGTTCGAGTGGCCAATTCTCTCCGGTTCCCCAAGCGCCGCCGTTATCGTTACCGGGCGCATAGAACTCGTTGCCTGCGCCGCCTCGTCTCGTGATCAGCCGCTCTTTTGGCAGCAAGGAGTAGACCAGGAGTTCTCCCGAACCCTCACGGAAACGGAATGTGTTCGCATTCCGGAATTCCTGAGCACTGGCATTTCCCTTCTCATCTCGATCGACGGTCGGCTCATTCACGCCATGAAGAAGCCAACTCTTGCGAAATGAGGGATCCGTACTCACGACGCGGTCATACACGAACAACATACTCGATGAAGGCAAGTAGAGAAGCTCCCGGGTGAAAGTACGCAATTTTTTGGATGAATACGCTTTGCTGGCATCGCCGATAGCGTATTGATATTGGCCGGGAACGTAATCGATAATCTTCATCGAGCCGAGATCCCACAGGTCTCGGGTGCGATTCCAGTCCTCTCGACTGCGGATCGAGTTCCAGTAACGCGCGGAGTCCATGCGCTGCCCGCCATCGTTTGCAGCCGCAACAAGATTATCGGACCAGAAAAACTTCTCCTTCGGATCGTAGATGAGAACTGTGTTATGCGCGATCGACCGCCGATAGTAGTTCAGGTAGTGAGGGCTTTCGGTATCGGTGTAGTCCGCCCCGCTATCGATGGCGAGATATCCCCGGCGGTAGATCGTGAATTGATTCTGGTCGAGGTGCTGGTGCTTTGCGAAATAGGGACCGCAATCGAACTCAATCCACGTAGAGTCGGGTTTCCATCCGTCCCGCATGACAAGATGACCGACGCCGGGGAAAAAACGTTGGTGGGGCAATTTTTGTTCGTCCGCCTGCGCGGGATCTCGAGGCGACACAGCGGGATCGTCCCAAAGGAACTCGAGCACCGGCAGAACCCAATCTTTCCCTAAGAAACCGCTTTTGCGCAGTAACCACGCGCTGTACGGATCTTTGAAGCGGTTGATCGCATAACCAAGAACGGCGGTATCGCGATTGTCGAGTACCGGATATTCGTTGTCGCCTTCGCGTGACGGTGTGCCGTCCGGTAAAAGCTTATAGAGATAGGTGTCGCCCATGTTGCGAAATACGGGGAAATGCTGGGCAGGATCCACGCCGGTCGTGGTCCGCTGCATCTCGGCAATGAGCACCAGCGAGGCCCATGTGATACGCATGTAGTCGAGCGATTCGTGATAGCTCCCCGCCGGGCTGACAATATCGGTGGTCTCAAGTACGTTGGCGAGCGTCTTAGAAACGGTGTCGTGCCATGAGCGGCAGCGGGCATCGCAATCCGGATAGCCCTCCACAGCCGCAGACGCAAATGCAGCGAGCGAGAGATATCGAACTGCGTAGTTGTGGTAAGAGAATTGTCCCGGATCGGCGAAGTCAGGGGTGCTAAGCATCGCGGCGGCGCCGTCTTTCAACTCGCCAGCAATTCTCCGTTTGAGTGCGTCGTCGAAACCCCGGTAAGAAAATAGCCAGTCGAATGCGAGCGACCAGCGAACGTAATCGACCCAGGAACGCGAAGGTTTTCCAGTCGCAGAGATATGGCCGGAGCGCATTTGGGCCAGCGCACGTTCGGCGAATTGATCCTGCCCCGTAAGTTGCCAGGCAAGGGCCCAGCCGTTCAGGTCATCAGAAGGCCGGCGACCTTCGCTGTACCGCGTTTTAAGAATAGGTAGTCCGGTAAAAGGGTCTGAGTCTGTAATCAGGAGCCGGGGTCGTTGCGGAGCGATTTGATTGGCGGATCGCCAACCCGCGGTTAGAGCGGATGCTGCCAGAGCGGCAATAAAGTCACGTCGTTTCATCGTTTCAGTCTCGGCTCAATCGTCGCCGACTCGCTTAAATAAAAGCACGATCACAGTCATTGCGGCTTGATCTCCGACAAGGCGATGCGCGTGAAATGGTATGCCAGCATCCGGTCAGGGAGCAGAAGAGCTTTTCGGAAACGAAGATCAGCTTCTTGCTTGTCACCCAAGTCGAGGGCTAAACGCCCTGTCGTATACATCCACCAACTGGGATAGCCGCTCGTGTCACTTCTCGTTGCGGCCTGATCGAGAGCCGTTTTCAATCGGTCTTGCCATATCTTCGAGTCGAAGCCCGACAATTTCTGCGCTGCGAGCCAAGCCCAACGTACCTGGTCGGGAGCAGAAGCCTTGCTCGCCGTGTTAAATGCGGTCTTTGCTTTATCGGGTTGGCGACAGGATTCATAAAGAATGCCGAGAAGATAATTGGTCCTCGCAGACTGGAGTATCGGCTCAACACCATCGCGCGTGAACTCAAGGCCGGCCACAGGTACTCCCAAAGATTGGGCACCGGCGAGCGCATTGTCACAATGACCAGACTGTCCCAAGGACAATATGCGCTGCAATTGAACTTCTATCCAGACTTGTCGAACATTCGTTCCCCCTTCTTCGCGAGGAAAGAAACGGTTGTGAAACAAGCTCGTGGCTCGGTCGAAATCGCCAGCTTCGGCAAGATTCAGGACGAGTTCGAAGATCAAGCCAGGGGGTGCGCTCTCCATTTTGGGGTAACGCTCGAGTGCCTGCACGCGCTCGCGCGAAGGACGCTTGAGAAGGCTCAATGCCTGATCCATTCCCATGTAGATTGCGATGTTGTTCGGATCGCTCTCCAGTCCACTCTGAAAAGATGACAGCGCACGCTCGGGATCGTTCTTCACCTGGAGGTAGGCCAGACCTGTACTCGCGTCCAATACTGTTAGACGAGGGCCGAATTTCTTCGCGAGCGACCACTCGCTCAAAGCAGGATCGGTCAGACCTTTTGAGAAATACAGAGTGCCGAGGAGGTAGTGTGCAGTCGCGTCGGAAGCGTTGGCCTTCGTCGCAGCTCGAAGAACGATCAATTCCTCTGCACTGCTCGGGAAAATAAATGACGTGGGAAGTTTCGATGCTGCGGCATACGCCTGACTCGAATCTTGACCGAGTTTTTCCGAGCAGTAGGCGCGGAAATACGTAATCATCACATTCTGCTGCGGGGCGATGGTCCCCGGCTCGCTCTGATCACTGGCAGGTTGAGGATAAGTGCGCGTCAGAACACCAAGAGCTTTTTGATAGAGTCCGAGCCTTATGTATTGAGCTGCGACATTCAGAATGCGGGTTGGATCATTTGCGAGCTGGGCTGCGTCAGCTTTTCCCAGTTCTTCTTGCAAGAAATAACTAAGGGAAGAATGCGCGAGCGTCTCTCCAGCTAGTGAGCGCGCGCGCTGAGTTTGTCCGCTCGCATTGAGTACTGCGACCAGTTCCTCACGGATGCGAAGGTCCCCTGGCGAAACGCTGAGAGCACCCGATAGATGACGCTCTGCTTCACCCCAGTTCTTTTGCTGAGCAAGTAATTCGCTCAGGCGGAGCGAAGCCGCTGGATAGAATGACGGTAGCCGTTCGGCTTGCTCGTAGGAGGTACGCGCGTTTCCCGCGTCTCCTATTCCATCGTAGGCAAGCCCTAAGTAGTAGGAGATCTCCGTATCGGTGGTGTCTCGCGCGTGCAGAGGCTCCAGTAGATCCCGGGCTTCTTCAAATCGCAACAAAGCCGCGTTCAAGCGGCCTGCGGCCTTCGCGGCTTCGTAGCTTTCTGGGAATTTGGCCAATACCTCTTTATAGGTGTGAAGCGCGCTCAAATTGCGGCCATTCAGCTCTTCTTCTTTCGCGAATTGAACCCAGTCATCGTAAGTGCGTTTTTCGGGCTCGGGGATACGATGGGCTGGTTGAGATCCGACGTGAATCTCCGAAGTAGGGGTCCAATCGTATTCGCCCTCGGTTTGCCGAAGAATGACTTCACCCTTACGATTCGCCACTTCAATGGTGTACTTGGCATCAGCCGCGGCGTTAGGAACTCGCCGGACCCAAGCCTTTTCAGGCGTCAAGTCCATGGTCTCGTGAATTAACGATTGTTTGCCATTGAGAACGGAAACCAGTGCGCCCGGCACAAGCGCATTGACATTGAGTCCGACAACGAGTTCGTTGCCCGAGCGAGTGAGATTTGCGACTCCCGCCAGATTGGCACGCGCAAAGCCCCCGATCTCGCGGACCGGCATCCAGTATTCGGAGAAGCGAATGCTTTGCCGCGGCTCAAGAAAAGCGTATGTCTCCTGATTGCGGAACAAACCTGCTTGCACTTCAAGGTATGCGCTGTTGTTATCGGAGAGAGCTTTACGCCAGTCGAGGCCGTCCGCATCGGCACCCCAAGACCAGATCTTCTTCGCCGGAAGCTGATCGTACTCAGCGTAGTGAACTGTGCCGGTATTGGTGTGCGGATTCCACACTCCCATGAAACCTTCGCGGCTCCCATGGACGAACATGGAAACCGGGCCCTTGGTGTGATTTTTCAGAATGCTATAGTCGACTCCATCCTCATCGACAGGCCAAGTGTGTACTTCCGTAAAGCCGTGGGTCGCAGCAAAGCGCATCGGATAGACGATTCGTGAATCGTCCCATGCCTCGATACCGGCGTTATTCCACCAGTAGAAGCGATGCCGAGCGTCGCTTCGATTGCTTAACGTGACGCGCTCCTCAAGAACCGTCGATTTAGGCCGAAGAACCAGCTCAACGGACCACTCCATTCCATAGACACGATCGATATTGCCCACGGTCATGGAGGCACTCCCGTCATCGCGTTGTCCGAAAGAGAAACTCACGGGCGACATCGTCATCCAGTTATGCGAAACAGGAAAATTGAATTCAATGCCGAAGGCTGCCCAGGCACCACGATAGGCAATCGCCGCTTTCTTGATAGAGGGATTGGCATAGAACATCGGTTTGCCGGAAATCTTGTCCGTGCACGTATAAAGATGACCGCCGATGTCCGGCAAAATTGAGCACTTCAGGTATTCGTTTTCGAGATAAACGGCGCGCCAGTCGTGATCGACACGGCGGCTGGTGAGATTGTTGCGCAACGTATAGGGATAATTGAAACGGTTCGTTGTGAACTGATCAAACGGCGGATTCGGGTCCGGCAGTCCCTCTTCGTAGGTGGGTAGCGTAAGCGTACCTTGCCACACACGCACCTGTGCATGCATGCCCAAGGAACATAGGAAGAATGCGATGGCAAGGGTTCGTCTGATCATCGGTTTGTGAGTTACCGAAGAACGCTACACTCCCAGAAGTCGAGCCGCATTGTCGTGATAGACCTTGCGCAGGACACCTTCCGGCTGATTGATTCCATAAATGCGCCAACGTCCCTGCGGAGGAATCTTCGCAGGCGCGTAGTCGAAATATTCGTCTTCCGTCTCAAGGAAGCGATAGTAAATCTCGTACAGCTGATCATTGAACACTTGTTGCGGAAATTCGTCGCCGTGAGGCGTCGCATCCGTGCCGAACAGAATCCTGTCCTGATACTTGTCGAAGAACTTCTTTGAAGTGAACGGTTGACGTCCGAGCTCACCGATCCGTGCAGCCATGTCCACGAACATGTTCGGATAGCGGTCCAGGTTCTCACCCACGTTCTGCAGATTCTCTGAGAAGTTGCCGAAATGCAATGTTACGAATTGTGTCTTCGGATGCTTCGCCATCACACGATTGCGAGCTTCGAGCAATTCGGCATTGCTCGGGAAATCGGCGCCATAGAACGACCAATCGGGATGATTGTTCAACTCTTCGTACCGTTCATTGAACCGATCGGTCGGCGTGAAAAACGCAACAGGGTCGGACACGTGAATCGCCACGGGCATGTTCAATTGCCCGCAAGCATCCCACATCGGGTCAAAGCGGGGATCATCAATCTTTACGAGGGAACCGGATGTGATGTTCTCGCGCAGGTAGAGTCCCAATGTTTTGAGAATTTTCAAACCACGAGCGCCACGGCGATGCGCTTCTTCGATGGCTTGGCCTTGCAGCTTAGGATAGTTCGGCTCCTTGAAACGCGTGTAAGAAGGCTCGGTAAACGTCAGGAAGCGTCCCGGATATGCGCGATCGTACTTTTGGACCGCGTCGGCCAAACCCTTCTCGTATCCGCCAGTCAGATTCACCATGGTCTGGATGTTTTTTCTGTCCATGACGGCGAGAAGCTCCTGCGGAGTTCCCAGATATTGGCGATCGGGAGTGAGCTCGACACCTTTTTCGGACTTCGCCGCGACGGAAATATGAGTATGGAAATCGATGAGAGGAAATTTCGATTTTTCCACTTTAGATTCGTGCACCTGCAACATGCTCTTCGGTTCGTACTGGGAAAGATCCAAAGGCACTGACTTGTGCTTCCGCTGTTCGGTTTCATCGGCCCAACTGACAGAGCGTGCAGCGCCTGCTACGGCTCCTACACCTAACAGCCACTCACGGCGATTCATAGATTGTTCTCCATTGAATTATCGGCCGGGTTCAAGAACCGGCGTCGCAATATCGACAGGCCCGGGCTTGCCAGTTACGGAGCCATGCCAGACACTGCCACCAAAAGTCGTGATGTAGACCTTATCGCGATCGAGCGGATCAGGAACAACTCGCTGTCCCCATTTGAAGTTGAAGCCGGGAATACGCGTCCAGTGCTCGCCGCGATCCGTCGAGCGCCACGCCGAAGACTCGAACCCTGCAGCGTAGAGGATATTCGGATCACGAGAGTCGATGGTCACATCGTAGACATGACGGTCTTTTTCCAAAACTCGCTTCCAGGTCTTGCCGGCATTTTCGGAAAGAAAAATCCCACCACCATCGCCGTGCTGCCCGGTAGCTTTCGCCCAAGCTGCCAAATAAAGTCGGTTGGGAGACTTAGGATCAATGGCAAGTCCGTTAGGTCCATTTGTGCCTTCCGGCAGGGTGACAGGTTGCCAGTGCTCGGCTCCGTCTTTCGACACGTAGAGCGCTCCATCCAACGGGGTACCGATGCTGCCGTCTTCTGAGCGACGAGCGATTACGACGTAGAGAGTGCCGTCCGATGCGAGCGCCATGCGCCATGCGAAGGGCTCTTTTTGAGTTATGCCTTCATTCTTCAAGGCCCACGTCTTACCGCCATCGGAACTCTTGTACACACCTCGGCCGTAACCAGCGACGTAGAGAACTCGTGCATCTACAGGACTGTTGGGATCGAGCACGATATGTGTCGCTCCAGTTTCGTCCATTCCCTTGTTGGATTGAGCCCAAGTTTTACCACCATCCTCACTGCGACAGACGCCACCCTTAAAATTCATCGGCGAGTTGTGCCGCCACATCTTCGGACGAGGCAGGTCGTGTGTGCCGCTATTCACACTCCACATACGACCTTTTACTTTGGGATCGAAAACGATCCAGTACGTGGTGTTCACCCATTCGCTGGGAACTCCCATCGTCGCGCTCGTCCAAGACACTCCACCGTCCTCACTGCGGAAGAGTCCAATATCGGTATACGTAATGAATTGGCGTTTGTTGTCGAAAGGATCGAAGTGGATGCCGTAGCTGTTCGTGACATCAAGGCCAGTGGTGGTCCAGCCTGCGTCATTCACTTTGCGCGAGTAGAGCGCGGCCCAGGTTGCGCCACCATCGGTTGTTCGCATCGTGCGGCCAAGGTCCGTACCATATGCAAGATTCGGATCCTGGTCTGCAACTGTCATGTTCAGAGGATTCTCACCCCAGCCGGGACCAAAGCGCTCCGTGATCCACGCATCTCGAACGTTGCTCGAGGCAGCATCAGACTCCTTCCACACTAGTTGCCAGTCGCCACCAGAGTTTGTGGTTTTGGCGACACCCATCCAGGTTTTTCCGTCGAGATTGAGGTGGTCGTAGGAAACGTAAGCGACTTCTGGATGATGCAGACTGGTTGCGATCGCACGCACGTTGGAAGACTCGCCGGGCATTGCGGACTTCTGGAATGTGATCCCGCCATCTTTCGAAACGAATACATCGTGCTCCGAGTTCGCATAAATTGTTGGTTTATCGGCCGGGCCGAAACCGAGCGATACGTCGGTGACGCCAGATGGAAGCGGCAGACTGCTGACCTTCCCTGAACTGACGACGACGATAGCTTGCGGGGACGAAAAATAAAGGGCACGCGATTCCGCCGGAGACTTCGGATCAATCCACATGCGCTTTGGCGTGGATGGCAGGTCTACCTGTTTCTTCCATGTCGCGCCCGAATCCCTTGACACGAACAGCTCTGTTTTTTCTTTTGAGCCGGCAGCTGCATATAGGACTTTCGAATCGGCAGGGTCAATCGCTAGCGTGGCTATGGTGCCGAGAGGATCCGGGTCGGCAAGAATGATTTCATCCGAGTGGTCGGAGTTCATTTTCACGCCCTTCACGTTGGCCGGACTTGGATAGACCAGATTCCAGTGTTCACCGGCGTCCTTGCTGCGCCAAAGCCCGGTTGCGTGCACGTACATTGTCTTGGGATCCTTCGGATCAAAGACGAAGAAGTCCGGAACTCCACGAAGATTGAACATGCGCCAGGTCTTACCCGCATCGTGCGTAATGTAAGAACCTGTCATGTCGCACGCAATCAGAACGGTGTTCGTGTCGTGCGGACTGATGAGTGGATGGAACATCGCGCCGCCGCCGCCCGGTCCGAGAACGCGAAAGCCACCTGGCCGCTGTGCGAAGGCGCTGAAAGAAGCAAGGAAGAGGAATGCTGCAACCAGGATGATGTAGGAATTACGAAGCTTCATCGAGACCTGCCTGAGAAACCCGCATGGGTTGATTTCGGGCTATAAGCCAGCGGGTCTGTTGTTCCATCTGTGAAACGGTCGAAATTAAAACGGCCGCGCGTCGGGTGAGGTACTGGACGTCGCGGCCGTCTCTCCTTGCATGGGGTGAGTTAGAAAGTAATCCTCAGTCTGAGCCGAATCGTACGCCGGCTGTCGACACCTTCCTGGGTGTAGGTATTGATCAAACGCCCAAAGTCAGGGTTTGTTTCGAAATCAGCAATAGTCGGCTTCAGTGTTGTGGGATCTACGCCAACGTCAAAGTCTCCCACCTGCGCGAAGGAACCGCCGCCTCCTCCGTCGTCAGCGTTTGGCGAGAACAAACGATGGTTAAAGAGGTTTTGCACGTCGGCACCGAACGTCGCGACAAAGCGGTCGCCAAGGTGGAAGTCTTTATGTACTCCCAGATTGAGGCCCCAAGTACCGGGTCCAGTTAGTGAGTTGCGCTTGGCCAGGCTGGGATTGCTAAGCACATCCGCGCCAAGCGGCGGCAAATCAAATGCGGCCGGATCCCACATCTGATCTCCGACGCGATGATTCACATTACCGATCACCACAGGACGGAAGGACGGACCATTGAAGTCTCCGACTGCATCAACTGAGCCCACGCCGAGGTTGCCGGGGCCGGTTGGGAAGCAGTCGTTGCAGGTCCAGAATGGAGTGAAAGCAGTTCCCGTTTTGGCAAACATGTTGAAAGTGGTTTGCCATCCGCCAATGATGGCGTTTTCCCAACCAGAGAAACCTGACCCAAACTTGCGGCCTTTGCCGACTGGCAAATCCCATACTCCGTAGGCAACGAACCGGTTTTTTGCCAGCCATGAGTCTTGTGTGTAGTCAAGATTAGGGTCGAATGGGTTCCATGCAAGACCTCCGAGGCTGGAGTTGCCCAAATCCAGCGACGTTGTTTTCTGGTCCAAATATGTGTAGGACATGCTGAACATCAGACCATGAGAATAGCGACGCTCCAACTGGGCTTGGAAGGCATTCGAGCGGCCATGGCCAAAATTCCCGTAGCTTGCCAGGAAATCGCCGAGGCCGGGTAGAGGTTGACGTGCGAGATCGGCAGGAGAATAGTCGCAATCTCCATTATTAACCGGATCGCACGGCGTAACACCGTCGCCTATGGTGGTGGCAAAAGGCACATCACTGGCAGGGATTTCATTGAGATCCACACCCCCGATGAGCCCGCTCAACGCACTACCAAGATAGGAGAGCCGAATGGACGTGTCTCTCAAGATCTCGCGCTCGAATGTAACGTTGTATTGCTGAATCCGAGGCTGCTCCAAATCGACGGGAACTGCATTGATGGAAGGTAGACCACCCAAACCCGTTCTGATCGTGCCTCCATTCAATGGACTGAACCCGTGTGCAAATCCCGGCCAAGGACTCAAGGGAGTCGGATTGCCGTCTGAGTCAAAACCTCTTTTAGTTAAGCTCTGGTTGAATCCGTTCGTGGCGATTGGGTCGCGGATGCCCTGCGCAGCGGAAGTGTAGTAATAGAATCCATAGCCTGCACGAACGACGGATTTATCGCCGAGGCGAAGAGCAAAACCCACGCGTGGAGCGATGTTGTTTTTGTCGGTACGAACCAGACCACGGCCGATGTTCAAACCTGATTGCGCAGCGGTCACGACCGGGCGTGTGTCTGCGATTCTCGAGTCCAAGAACGGGAGAGTCTTGTCTGAAGGCACGATGAAGCGCCCTTTCAAACCCGTACTCTGATCCACAAAGTTCGGATCAAAATTCACTAGCAAATCGTTTCTATCAATAAACGGCGTTACCAGTTCGTATCGTATTCCGAGGTTTAACGTGAGCCTTGGCGTGACTTTCCAATCGTCCTGAAAGAAATACCCATGCTCCCAGTTGTAAACGTCCATTGGGAACGGCCGCGGCTCAGCGACGTAGCTGACGCTAGTTGGCGCTAATCCCAGAAGGAATGGCACGAACGAATTTGCTCCGCTTCCACCATAGGTAATTAAGCCGCGCACATTCTGCCGGTTTTTGGCAAAACCATCCTGTGCGCTATTACGTACAAAATCGGCACCCATCTTGAAGCTGTGTTTCCGGACGACCCACGTGAGAGTATCTCCAAAGGTTGCCAGATTTTGGTTCAACGACCGATCGGTATCGCGATTGCCGTTTGCAAAAGTGAGGTACTGGTTGCCGAAACTGACTGCCGGATGACCGAACGTTGCGAGTTCTCCAGTGCCGACGACTGCCCCGTACGCATCGATGTCTGATTGATCAAATCCAATGCTGGAAAGAAACCCTTCGAGAGTCGTGTTGCTGTGACGATACAGGTGTTCGCGGTTAAAGCCACCACGAGCTTCATTGATCACGTTGTTATTGAATGCTCGATTGTATGAAATCGAGATCGTGTCGTTACGACGTTCGTTCTGTTTAAGGCCCAGGCCAGTGTAGCCGCCTATCACGGGTTGATTCGCTACGCTTGCTCCTGACGCGGTATATACAACATAGACTCGATCCTTGTCGGTAAAATCATGATCTACTCGCAAGGTGCCGGTATCGGTAACACTGTTGCCCGGCAGAATCGTGTGAAATCCGGATGCACGCCCACGGCTGTTGATTGGTATGCTAGTACCAATCTTAGGGAAATAAGTATTTATCAAAGCTTGCGTAGTGGGGTTCAGCAGTCGAGAGGGAATCTGGATAAAGCGGGTGGAACAGGTATCCGGATCAGCTGGATCATCACATGCGAAAACCGTGTCTGAAGCTATCTCCGCTGGAGTCAAAACCACCGAGCTAGGGACATCGGGTTTCCTGGCTACTGATGACGAATCACTTGTATCCGGCAACAGCGAAAAATCGCCGGTCCAGAATGTGGGGTGCGGCAGGTTGTTCGTTATGAACTGTACCGGCGAACGGTTCCAATTTCTTTCGTAAGAAGCGAAAAACCAGGTTTTATTCAATTTCGGCACAGGGCCGCCGAAGGATCCACCGATGTCCGTTAAATTGAAATAGGGATTGGGATAATGACTCTGACCGGGGTAAGGAGCGAAGTCCCTTCTACCAATCTCGTCCTGTAGCGTGAAAGCTGCCAATGCAGAGTTTTTATTGTTATAGAAAGCCGAACCATGGTACCCAGAGCCTCCGCGCTTTGTCGTAACACGGATATTCGATATGCCGGCGTACTCTGCACTGAAATCATTGGACAATACGTTGATATCGGCAACAGCTTCAAGAGACGGCTTGCTGTTTGTCGGCGAACCGAAAACACCGCCGTTGGACCGCTGACCATCCAGCGTGAAATTTCCACCGTAGCTTTGCGCGCCCAGGAACTTAAATTCCCCGTCATCCGACCCTTGGGTGATGTTAGGGTTCAGGTAGAGAAAGCTGTACACGTCGCGACTGTCGCGTGGCAGATCAATAACGGCGCGGCTGTTGATTGTGTCGCTGATGGTTTGGTCGTCAGTGTTGACCAAGGGCGCTTCAGCGGAGACCTCGAGAGTCTGCGTCGTCGATGCGATCTTCAAAACAGCGTTGGCATTGATCACGTCGCTGCCGTTGAGTTGAATGCCGGAGACTTCGGTTGTCCCCATGTTCGCGGCCGTCACCTTGACCTTGTAAGCTCCGGGACGCAACCCGAACACGCGATATACACCCTCGGCGTTACTTTTCGTCTCTCGGGGCGTGTTTGTCGCGAGATCGATGATGGTGACGCTGGCATTGGGAACAAGCGCGCCGCTCGAGTCCGTCACTGTTCCGGTGATGGTGCCTAAGTCAGTCCCTTGGGCGATCAGAAACTGTGCCGTGCCGATCACCAGAAGAAGGACGGACCACTTCGCGAACCACGTCGCCAATTTCATACCGAGGCTCCTATGAAGATGCTTCTAAAGCTGAGCTTTTAACATAACCAGCAACCAAAAGCAAAGAAAGAATAGGAAATGACAACAATATGAGAAATCAAACGTAAGTATTCCGTTTTGCGGATACGCGCCGAATTCAAACTTCTCGCCATTAATTTTCGGTCGAGTGCAAGGTGAACTTCTGTACGACTCGGCTGATTACGCCGCTTTCTGAAGGCGAGTCGGGCTTTAATTCTTCCGCCATGCAGCGGAAAAATGCCAATAACTGAGAGGCAATCACGTCGATTACGCAGGCGTTGTCATCCCCCAGTTGGTTAAGTCCGTTACATTCAAGAGCGACATCTTTTTCCCGGAGGAGTTCCACAGGTATGGACTCGCCCACGACCACCTTCTGAACGCCCAATTCTTTTTGGTCGAGCTCGCGCATGAGATCTGCCTCATAGGCCCGTAGCAGTGGATTGGAAGACAGGAAGCAGACGATCAGCGTTTGATTATCGACATAGCTCATGGGGCCGTGGCGAAGTCCCAGAAATGTCTCCGGGAGAGTGGCCACGCGGCCCGCGGTCATCTCAAGCATCTTGAGCGCGGCCTCGCGTGCGGCGGCGAAGCGACTGCCACTACCCAGAAAAACTGCACGATGAAATTTTCCCTTGCCGACGTCTGCCAACTTGCCAAAATGGGCGGAGAAGAAAGTGGATGCGAGACGACTGAGCGCCTCACAAATTTTCTGATAGGAACGGAAATCCGATGTCATCCCGAGGTACCGGGCAGCAAGAACCAGATTTGTGAAACTGCTTGTCATGACCAAGCCACGGTCATTTGTTTCAGGAGGCAGAGTAATAACCAGCACCTTGGGATCATCGCTGTATTCCTGAGCAAGCAAACCTTGCTCATTGCACGTGATCACAAGTTGGCGAACACCCGGATCCGCTTTTAAAACCAGGGCTAAAGCACCGGCACTCTCTGGACTGTCCCCCGAACGCGCGATTGAGACCATAAGTCCGGGTCTGCCAAGCGGCAACGCATTTTTGCCATGCGTTAGAAAGGCTCCACCGCTGACAGCTTGGGTGGCTACGCCAAAATCATTCTGCAAAGGAAGACGCACACAATGGGCAGCATATTCCGAACTGCCCGACCCAGTTAGCGTGATGCTCTGAACACCCGATAGCACGGACATGAGCTTGTCCGTATGGCTGCGCATGACCGTGCTTGTCTGCAGCCACGTGAATGGTTGCTGGCAAATTTCGCGGATCGTATGGAAATAGCCTAGCCGGCGCTGTTCGTCCGTAGTCCTGCTAAGAAGGTCAGCTAATACAGGCTGACGCTCGGAAAGGGAACGCAACCAATCCGGCTCGACAAGGGTTATCGATGACATATTCTCGCGGAAATCTTGCCCTGCGTGCCAACTCGGAAAATAACAGAAAATTATAAAAAGCAAAAGAAAATAAAAAATACAAAACACTGTCAAATGGGTATACTTCGGTCGAAATTCTACGGAGGTTTTCATGCGCCGCCGCGATCTCCTGAAAGGCGCAATTGTGCTACCGGCCGCACTCGCCGCCGCTGACGTTCCCCCTCACCTATGGCAAGGTTTCGACTTCGGGTCTGGCCCGCCTGTACGCGACCGCCTGAACCAAGGTCCTTTCGAAATCGACCAGGACCAAGGGTGGCAAACGATCCTGTTCACCACACCTTCCGAAAAGCCGGTGCGCAATCCGGGAACTGGCCTCGTCGGTTATGCCTGGGAAGAGAGCGGTCCGTCCATTGCTGCGCGAGAGGGACGCGAGACGCTGGCGCAACATGTCGAGAAAATGTCGAGCCTTCCGTTTGTAGATGTGCTCTACATCCGCTGCGATTGGCGCGACGTTCAAAAGACGCCCGGAAAGCTCGATCTGAATCCTGTTTTTGAGCTTGCGTTTGACGCGGCCAAACGTAAGGGTTTGCGCGTAGCGTTTCGAATCCAGTTATCAAATTATTCTTTCCAACCGGAAAAACTGGCGATGCCGGAATTCCTTCTGGATCGTGTCCCCATCGTGAAGATCGGGCGCATCCGTGGACAGGAAACCGGTGAGTTCCGCGAACCTCGTTATGATCATCCCGAATTTCAAAAGGCATTTTTCGAGTTGAACGATCTCTTGGCCGCCCGGTTTGAAGGGAATCCCCTTCTCGAGTGGATGGACCTGATGCAATACGGCTTCTGGGGCGAAGGACATACGAGCGACTATCCAAGCCCTTTCCCCGACTACCTGACGGCGGAACGCACATTTGTCGCGATGACACAGCATCAGCTTGATAGCTGGAAGCGTACCCCGCTAGCGGTCAACACGCAGCCGGATATCAGCAATGTTGGTAACCGAACTGTGATCGATATGGCAGTACGGGCCGGCGCATGGCTTCGCTCGGACAGCATCATCGTGGAGGAGCCGATCCAAATCGAGGAGCTCGCGAACCGTCCGCCATGGCTTGCGACAATTCTGGAGGATGGTACGCACCGTCACCACGAACTCGCGAAGCTGAAGTTTGACGCGGGTGGCATCAATCTGAACGAGAACTATCTGCTGCACACGCTCGACATTCGCGCGAACTACTGGGGCTTGTGGACGGAATCTGACAATCTAGCTGCCTATTACGAAAAATATCCGAGAGGCTTCGACCGGCTCCGGACGAACCTGGGGTATCGCATCAGGCCGGCATGGATCTGGCAGCGCAAGCGATATGGAACGTTCGAACTTATTGTATGTGTCGCGAATCGTGGAGTTGCCGGCGTCCCGGGAGTTCTGTGGCTCCGAGTCGAGAGCCCTGACAAGAAGATCAGCATGCAGGGGGCGCTCGACGCTGGACATCCGTACGGTGGAGGCTTGCGCGAAGCTTCATTCCTGTTGCCCCAAGGCTATGTGGGCAAACTTCAGCTCTCCGCCGAATTGGAAATCCGGCCGGGAGTGAAGAAGCCGATAGCATGGGCCTGCGAGCAACCAGTGAATTCAGATGGATCGATCGCGATCGAATTGAAGGACGCGAACGATCGCGGCTGGCGGAAGGGAGTGTAACCTGGCTCGAGAATTCTTTGGCCTGCCGCTGAAGCGAGCAATCGTGCTTTGCACACTCGGGCTGACGTGTGCCGGCGTTGCGAGTTTTGGGCAACAGAACCCGATCTCATCGCTTGGACCTCGACGCCTTGAGCAGCTTGTCGAAGCAAATGTAGTCGCAGTGCATGCCTATCAGCTTCTGCTTTCCCGGAAACAACCTCACATGGACGCAACGTGCTGGCCCGTTGCCAATCCGCCGGACCGCGATCTGGAAGCGCTAGTTGCTCATCAGACTTCGCTCCTGACTTTTCCAGCGGACGCACGAAGATGGGCGCTTGGCGCTCCATCCACTTTCGATCCAACAAAAGATCTCGAGCCTCTGCTCGCCGCGAAATTGTCCATGCCGCCTAACCTTCCGGTGAACGTCTATAGCTCTTACCTACAAAAGAATGCTGTTGGTTCTCGGAAGGAAGAAATTCGCTCCATCGCGAATCTTTACCAAACGGTTCTGGAAGTGGAGCGCGACGGCGATCGACTTCAAGACCTGTACTCGTTTTACATACAGCTCGGGCTGCCAGTTTACGTCGGTCAGTTAGGTTTGACTGGGACTGATGATGATTTCCTAGTGGTTGGCCAATTGCTCGAAGGTCAATCGTGTGCTTCGCCTGTCGGCCTAAGCGCCGCAGAGTGGCAAATCGCGGGACGCAAGATCTGGAACTGGGGCGAGAAGAATCTGCATATTCGTGATGCGAAGGTGTTGGCGGATGAGCTGCTTGCCGAACCGGATGTCCAGACCTTGGAACCGCGAATGAAGGCATTGCCCGCCCAGCGCATTGCTATCATCGGGCATTCATTCACAATGGATTTGCATTGGGCCTCACCATCCGCATTCGTGCCAATTGTGACGGCGATGTTTCGTCGCGAAAATCCTGCGGTGGAGTTTCGGCAATTCCAGGCGGGCGGGCTAACTTCTTCTCGCGCCATGAAGAATTTTTATAAGGATGCGCTCGCCTGGAAACCAGATACGGTACTTTTGGTTGTCATCAATCGTACAGACGAAGATCTTGAAGATCTGCGAGCGATGGCGAAGGGGTTCAAAGCACAAGGCGCACGTGTCGTGATGTTCGACGACGTTCACGATCCTGACTCGAGCGATCCTAAGATACGTGAGAGAGAATCAGACATTGCACGTGAGGCAGGAATTGAAGTTGTGCGCGTAAGTCCGATCCTCGCCGCATCACCGGACCGCAAACGTTTTCTATGCCTGGATCATATCCACATGACAGAGCCCTACCATCGATTGATGGCCAAGGAGTGGCTAAGAGTCGTCGTCAGCCCACAACAAACAAAGTGAGAGTGTAGTTCCTTCCGATGGTCTTCCCGCGATCTATTTCAACGCAGCCACGGTTTCTGCTCGTAAAAGTGAAGCTGAATCAGTGTCAAGGTAAACGGTTGTTTTCGGGTGACCGCGAAGAATCGATGCCGGCGCCATGGGGGTAATATCACCATCGAAACAGGCCTTCACTGCGTTGGCCTTTCGCTTGTCGGGCACAAAGCAAATAATCTCTTTCGTTTTCAAAATCTGACGAACACCCATTGACATTGCCCGACGCGGAACATCATCTAGGCTGGCGAACCACCCTTCGCCAAGTTGCTGACGGCGGCATGCGTCATCAAGTTCGACGATGATGTAAGGGTCTTCTGTCTTGAAGTCCGCGGGAGGATCGTTGAAGGCAAGGTGGCCGTTTTCGCCCACACCAACGAAAGCGATGTCAACGGGTGCACTGCATATCTCTCGCCCGACAACGCGGATTACTTCGTTCGGATCACGCTCTCCGCTGAGCAGGTGGTAGTGCCGAATACCAGTCTTGTTTATCAGGCGTTCCCTCAGGAACCGGCAAAAACTTGCCGGATGCGATTCCGGCAAGCCAATGTATTCGTCCAAGTGAAACATTTCGACGCAGTCCCATTGAATATCGGGCAACTGCGTGAGAACTTCCAGGAAATCGAACTGGGCGGCTCCAGTAGCTGCGATCAGCCGAGCCTTCCCGTTCTGTTGAATGGATTGGCGAAGAATGGTGGATGCATGGTTTGCTGCTGCTTCGGCCATTTCGCGCTTTTCTTTGCAGACCCGGATCACCACTGGAACAACTCCTCGCAATCAAGATTTGATCGAGACTGGACTTTGCGTTTCGGACATCAACTGCCTTGCCAACAACCAGCAGAGTTCGACTGACGGGAAAACCTCTTCCACGGACGGATGCAATGGTTGTTTGGTTGTCACGGCCGAGATAAAAGCGGACGCTTCGTCGTAACATCCATTCAAAACATCTTCAGGCATCCCCTCGGCTGACTCCTCTACAACTAGCCTGTCTTCTCGGAAACAGCGGACGCCACGCTGCGGTCCGAACGGACATGTAACCAGAACCCGATACCCTTCCCCGATGAGTTCATAAGTTTCGTCGAGCACACCAGCGGTCGGCAGCACATCGATGCGACCATTGACACCACTACGGAAGCTTACGTCGATCGCGTACCAATCTGCGGTGGCCTCCACGCGCTTCAGTGCGTGAATCGTTGCCTTTTCAATATCCCCTGCGATGTGGCGCAATGCATCGACGGCATGAACGGCGGTCCCCCAAAGAAATTCTGGTTCCGTGCGTCGGTTGCGAGTAAATGTGCAGCGCACGTAGCGGAGATTCCCGTTATCTCGAGCCCACGTGATCGCTCGATTCAACAGGGGCATAAAGCGGCGATTCACGGAAACCATGTTCGGCGTTAATGTTATGCGCGCCGAATCAAGCAACTCCGTTACATCTTCAAGTGAGCTACCCAGCGGCTTCTCCAGCACACATGCGATATGCGCGTTTAGCAGCTGCGATCCAACTTGCGGAATCTTGTCGACCGGCACTACAGCAACGCAACCATCCAGCTTCTCCTCAGCCAACATGTGATCGATTCGCGCATAACTTCTAAGGAAGCCATACTTTTCGCGAAACAACTCCGCCCGGTCGAGCCGGATGTCGCAGACAGCACTCAGCTCGAGCGCATCTGAGTGTTCGTTCTTGTAACGCGCCAGTGGGATTGCGTGTCCACTCTCGGAATGTTCTCCGCATCCGATCAGTCCTAAGCGGATCATTCAAACTCCTCACTCATTTCGCGTGACCACCGGCAGTTGGCCTTCACCGATAAATGCACTACCTTCCACTGTCGGCTTTCCTCTCACGAAGTACAGAGAAGTTCCAACGGTAAGAGTAAGCACCGCGAATAAGAGGACGGTTGAGCGCTGCTCGGGAGGCGCAGCCAGGACCAGAGTCAAGCTGAGAACTCCGATGCAGAGAATGGTCAGGCTGAGAAAACGAAACACGGGCACCGTGAAGTCGGGCGAATCCTTCAATTCAGTCGCAACGTTCACGGGCGTATTCAAATTCTTGAACAGTAAAGCCCGACCCGGTGTGTCGCCCTTATCGAACAACATGCTCAGGAAGAAAACGCCGAAAGAGGCCGGAATGATGTACGCCACCTGCTGAATCAAAGTCCAGTGATAAACAAATGCGCCCAGGATTCCGAGCACTAACCCAATCGAAAACGATGCTAAGCCTGACCACGACGGCGTGCGCCGAATTGCTAATCCGAGCAAAGCAGGCGGTCCGTATGCAAGAGAGATGAGCGTGTTGAAAGTCAACATCACGTGGAACACGCTTTGGCCGCTCGCAGCCATTAGGACTGCAATCACCGTCGTGGCAGCACCGATCAGGAAAGTGCTTGCCCATCCGACGATCAGCAGTTCGCGGTTTCCAGCTGCAGGCCGCAACAATGCCTGGTAAAGATCTTTAGTGATAATGCCGGATTTCAAATTGAACTGCGCCGAAAGAGTTGCCATGGTCGCGCTGAACATGGCAGCCAGCATCACACCGATCAACCCGTGCGGTAGCCAAGTCAAACTCGCCACCGCATACGCGCCTTCGCTGGGATTCGCGAGCGAGGGCCACAGCTGTCGCAAGTCCGGATAGATCACGCGTACAACCATCGGCGGGATGAACCAGAGGAAAGCGCCCACAAAGAACAGGCCGCAACACAGCAAGGCAACTTTACGCGCGGACTTCTCGTTGTCCACGCTGAAATAGCGCTGCGCCATCGCGCTCGTGTTGTAACCGAAAGAAACCATGACCGTCCAAGAGACGACGTAGATCCATCCGAACTCGCCGGATACGTGCATCGTCTTCATCTCTGGTGGGAGTGATTGAATAAGGCCACTAAAGCCGCCGACCCGGCTCAAAGAGGTGATGACGAGGACGAGACAAAATGGCATCAGGATCGATGCCTGGAGGAAATCGGTGACTACCACTGCCCATAGGCCACCCAAAACGCAATAAAAAATGATCAGCGCACCTGCACCGAGAATGGTCCAAGTGACTGGAAAGCCGCACGCGGCAGATACAAACAAGCTCAGCCCATAGAGAGTGCTGGCGCTCGTGAACAACTGGAAGAGGATTGTCGTCCAGGAGAACGTCTGATGGGTCGCGAGATTGTAACGGCCCGAAAGGTACTCCATCACGGTAGTGATCCGACTTCTTCGCCATCTTGAGGCGAACACGAAGTACCCGAGTAAAAAGCTGAGTGCGTTTCCGACGTAGAGTGCGGTTGCAGCGAAACCTGCCTCGTAAGCAACTCCGGCGGCCCCTGTGAAAGTCCAGGCGCTGAACCCGGACATGAAGCAACTCAACCCTGCCACTAACCACGGGACACGACTGCCTCCTCGAAAGTATTCCGCCGCGCTTCGATTGAAGCGCATGACATAAAGACCGACGAGAACCATGAGAGCGGCATAAAGGCCGATCACGATGTAATCGATTTGATTGACCGTGCTCATGAGGGAGACCGCGCTCCGTGCCTTGCTTTCTTATACTGTGTCGGACGTGAAAAGAGAAGCCAATAGATACTAAAAGAAAGAAAAAATAGCAAAGCGATGTTAGACTAGCCCGGCATGCGGCGTCCAAAACTCATCGTCTGGGCTGGTCCGCAACTATTCCAGTCGTTCTTTCCTCAAGCGCAAAGGAAACAATTGACTCTGCTATTCGACTGGAAAAGAAACGGGGCTCGAAAAGTCGGGACGTCGCAGGTGAAGGAGTTGCAGGACGCGGAGGCTTTCATCACCACTTGGGACAGCCCCTGCTTTTCCAACGATCTGCCACGGATTGCGCCTCGTCTTCGAGTCATCGCTCATTGCGGCGGAGAGGTGAAGTCACGGTTTGCCCGCTCTTTGTTTAATGAACTGAAGATCACCAATACTCCCGAACCCATGGCACGGGCCACTGCGGAAATGGGAGCCACATTTCTGCTCTATTGCGCCCGCAACGTTGATTACTATCGCGAAAAACTGCGAAGTCGGTCGAATCGCATCTACGAAGACCTTCACCTGCACGGATCTCCTGAGGCTTTGATTGGCCGGGAAGTCTGCATGATTGGCTTCGGCAGAATCGGACGTGCACTGGTTGATCTTTTGCGCGGTTTCGATTTGCGCTGGCTTGTTTATGACCCCTATGTTGAACCCGCGGCCGCTAAGGATTATCCAGTACAGTTCGCTTCCCTGCCTCGATTGCTCAGGCGTGCGGAACTACTTGTGCTCACCGCTGCGCTCACAGAGGAAACTCGTGGCTTGCTAAATAGTCGCCGGCTTTCAGAGTTGCCTGAGGGCGCCTCCGTCATCAATATCGCGCGAGGTGGTCTGATTGACCTGGCTGCGCTCACGGCGGAAGTACGCAAAGGAAGACTTCGCTGTGCGCTCGATGTGACCGATCCCCACGAACCACTAGCCATCGGGCATCCTTTGCGACGATTACCGGGCGCGATCGTGACGCCTCATATTGCCGGAAGTCATCGCAGTGTTCGGCCGCAGATGGCAGACGTGGCGATAGACGATCTCGAACGCTTCTTTTCTGGCAAGCAAGTTCGAAATCGGGTGACTGCCGCCATGCTCGATCGAATGACGTAACTATGAAACTTTCTTTTTCCACGCTCGCCTGCCCCGATTGGACTCTCCCGCAAATCATTGCGATTGCGTCCGACTCTGGATATGACGGCGTCGAGTTGCGCTTCGTCGAAAATGAAGATGCGCTGTGGAAGTTGCCAGTCTTCGGCGGCTCTGGCCTGACGAATACTAAAAAGCAACTTTCCGACAAAGGATTAACGATCTCATGCGTCGACACAAGTTGCCGTTTCCACTTTCCCGATCCGAGGGAACGCAGGTTTTGGCTGGATGAGGGTGAACGTATGTCGGACCTCGCTGCCGAACTCGGCGCACCAGGTATCAGAGTTTTCGGCGATGCGATCCAGCAAGGAGCGGACAGGGCCTCTACTCAAGCATGGATTGCGCAATGCGTTCAGCAACTCGCTGAGAAAAGCACTTCTAAAGAAGTGTCCGTCTGGCTCGAGACGCATGGAGACTTTGCGAGTTCCTGCGAAACGGAAGCGATTCTTGCCCAGACTGTCGCGCCAAACGTTGGCGTTATCTGGGATCCGGCGAACTGTTTTCTTCAATCGGGCGAGACTCCAAGAGACGGTGCTACGGGATTGGGAGCCCATATTCGCCACGTTCATCTGAAAGATATGCAAGTGGATGGCGGAAACTCATGGCAACTCGTCCTTACAGGAAAGGGCAACTTCCCATTGCGAGAAGTGATCTCGGCGTTGCGCAATCTGAAATATGACGGATTTCTCTCGTTCGAATGGGAGAAGAAATGGCATCCAGAGATCGCGGATGCGACCGTGGCATTACCGGACTTTGTGCGCTGGATTCAGGAGAATTCAGCTCAATGAATAATGCGGGAGAACAACAGGTACGAGTACTGAAGGCTGGAGATGCGGTCTCTGCGTATAAGCTCTCTCTCGAAGCCGGATGGAACCAGACAATCCAGGACTGGTCCATGCTGATTGAATTATCTCCGGACGGCTGTTTGGGAATCGATGCCGATGGAGATCTTGTTTCAACTGGGACACTCTTCTGCTATGGGCAACGGTTGGCTTGGGTGGGAATGGTTCTGACTAAAGTTGCGTTCCGCGGTCGCGGATTTGCCCGTCGCATCCTTACCGAACTACTGCGACTAGCCGATCGAAAAGCTATCGAGACTGTGAAGCTCGACGCAACCGATCAAGGTCAGCCGCTGTACGAGAAACTTGGCTTTCGGGTCGAACAACCGGTAGAGCGATGGATGCGGCCCGGCGAAAAAGGTGTACGGCTTACATCGAACGATGCGGTGCGAGAGTCGCAACGTGGGTGGCATAATCTCGACACCACTGCATTCGGCACGGATCGACGATTCCTGCTAGACCGACTTGCCCTTCGGCGAGCTCCAATCATCGATAAAGATTCTTTTGCTCTCTCACGAACTGGCCGTGAAAATAATTTCCTCGGTCCTTGTGTTGCCAGCTCGTCTGGCATTGCACAAGGTTTGATTCACTCCACACTGCTTGCGGCCCAGGAGGGTGGCTGGCTGTGGGACTTGTTCCTCGAAAATAAGAATGCGACCTCTCTGGCGACCGAACTTGGCTTTGCACCACAACGTCACCTGAAGCGCATGGTACGAGGTAATGACCTTCGTGGAAACGAAGCTTCCGTTTTTGCTCTGGCCGGATTTGAATTGGGATGAGCTTGGAAATCCAAACTGTCGAAGAACTCGAAGAACTGCTTTCGAGACCAACGGACGCTGACGCCGCAGCAATGACTGCGCTGAAAGGCGACCTGCTCGTTCTTGGTGCAGGGGGCAAAATGGGACCTAGTTTGTGCCGTCTTGCCCGTCGAGCCGTCGAAAAGGCTGGCGTCCCGAAGCGAATCGTTGCAGTCGCGCGTTTTACGAATTCCGCGGTGCGTGAGGAGCTCGCTGCCGAGAACATCGAAACAATCAGTTGCGATCTTCTCGAACCCGATGCACTTCGAGTTTTGCCGGATATTCCGAATGTCATTTTTATGGCGGCTCGGAAGTTCGGGAGCACCGGCGCAGAGCACCTCACCTGGGCGATGAATACCTACTTGCCCGGTTTAGTTGCAGAGCGGTACAGGAAGTCGCGTATCGTCGCGTTTTCGACCGGGAACGTTTATCCGCTGCGTTCCTTCGCTGAGGGAGGAGCAATGGAATCAACTCCGCCCGGTCCGATCGGTGAGTATGCGCAATCGGCCTTAGGTCGGGAGCGTATGTTTGAATACGGATCCGCACAGTGGGGGACACCGGTTGTACTCTTGCGGCTCAACTATGCCGTCGAGATGCGCTACGGCGTTCTTGTCGACATTGGACGCGCAGTCTTCGAGAGACGCCCAGTGCCGCTTGGGATGCCTTACGTGAATGTGATTTGGCAGCGAGATGCGAACTCCTGGTGCTTGCGTTCGTTTGCTCACTGTCAATCGCCTCCCCTTGTTTTGAATATCACGGGACCGGAGACGCTGTCGGTTCGCGAGATCGCAACATCATTCGGGAAAGAGTTCGGGGTGGATCCTGTTTTTTCCCCCGGTTCGGAAGGCAACACCTCCCTGCTCAACGATTCCAGCCATGCGCAAAAATTGTTTGGACCCCCAAGTGTAGAACCAGAGGAACTCATCCGCTGGACAGCCGCTTGGATACAGCAAGGCGGAACTTCCCTCAACAAGCCAACTCATTTCGAAGCACGGGATGGCAAATTCTGATGACCTTGCGAGAAAAGCTTCGCTCAGGCCTGGTGATTCCTGCCCATCCGCTCGCGCTCGACGCGAATCGCCGCTTGGATGAGCGCAGGCAACGTGCTCTTACTCGCTATTATCTTGCTGCCGGCGCGGGGGGGATCGCTGTCGGCGTCCACACGACGCAGTTTACGATCCGCGACCCTAAGATCGGCTTGCTCGAGCCAGTACTTTCCCTGGCAATCGAAGAAACACCTGGACGCGATGTATTGAAGGTTGCCGGCGTTTGTGGTCAACGCGATCAGGCAGCAAACGAAGCGCAACTCGCCAACAAACTCGGGTATGATGCCGCTCTTCTCAGTCTAGCCGCACTCGGCGATGCTTCGATCGCAGAGCTCGTTGCGCACGCTCGTGCAGTAGCGGAAATCATCCCAGTGATGGGTTTTTACTTACAGCCTGCCGTCGGCGGCCGCATTCTTCCGTACGAGTTCTGGCGAAAGTTTCTTGAAGTTGAAAATGTTGTCGCGATTAAAATTGCCCCTTTCAATCGCTATCAAACCATCGATGTGGTACGAGCTCTCGCTGAATCCGGTCGTGCCCATGAAGTCGCACTCTACACAGGAAACGATGACAACATCCTCGTTGACCTGCTGACATCCTTCGAACTAGGCGGCCACAAGATCCGAATCGTCGGCGGATTGCTCGGACACTGGGCTGTGTGGACCAGCAAAGCCGTCGAACATCTCGCGTTAGCTAAGAATTGCGCGGACAAAGGCACTGGCGAACTCTTGACCTTGGCGGCTCAGATTACTGACGCGAACGCGGCAATTTTTGATCCGGCCCACCATTTTCACGGTTGTATCCCAGGAATCCACGAAATTCTACGGCGGCAAGGTTTGCTCGCGGGGCGTTGGTGTCTCGATCCCAAAGAAGAACTTTCTGCGAATCAGGTGGAAGAAATTGACCGCGTATGCAAGCTGTATCCGCATTTGCAAGACGACCTTTTCGTGCAGGAGCACCTCGATGAATGGCTTCGCTAAAGCAGTTTGCTTCGTCTTACTCGGAATTCTCCCCGCTCTCGCCGCTGATCCCGGGGTTGTCGAGGCTCGCTATGCCGAAAAGAATGTACCCCTCACCCTAGACGCGAAGTCCGACTTCTGGCGAAAGGCGCATCCTGCTTTCCTGGAGCGTGACTCGTTCGGCAAGGCCGTGCCTGCCTATCGAACCGAGGTGCGCGCTCGCTGGACGAAAGACAACCTGTACTTCCTCTTCACTTGTCCTTTCGAACAGCTGCACCTCAAATCGAACCCAGTCACCGATAAAGAAACCAATGAGCTGTGGAACTGGGACGTAGCCGAGGTCTTTTTAGGATCGGACTTTTCCGACATCCAGCGTTACAAGGAGTTTGAAGTCTCGCCACAAGGTGAATGGGTGGATCTCGACATCAATCTGCACAATCCGCACCACGAAGAAGGTTGGACATGGAACTCGGGTTTCGAAGTAGTGGCCCGAGTGGATCAAGACAAGCACATTTGGTATGCAGCAATGCGAATTCCGTACAGCTCTGTCGACAATCGACCAGCAGGACCGGGCAATACTCTTCGTATGAATCTGTTCCGAAGCGGAGGCGAAGGCCAACATGCGCACGAAGTCACATGGCAGCCACCAATGAACAAAACATTCCACACGCCGGAAAGATTTGGCTTGTTGAAACTCGTTCATTGATCGATCCAAATAGACACTTCCAAAGAGTTAGCGTCACATCGTCAGGGCCCGAAGTAGCGCCACCATCGTTGGGGACATGCAAATCCAAAACCCAAACGACTGCTGTGAGCAGTTCAGAAAGGAAGTTAGTATGCGAAAGTCGAGCAACTTGGCAGCAATCTCTGTATTCGTTGCTTTCTTGCTTTACGCGATTACGGCTCTGGGTCAGGCAGGTACGTGCAGTGGGATGATTCTCGGACAAGGTGCTAGCCTGAATGGCTTCGTGCCTTTCCCCACAAGCAACTTGTGGAATACGGATGTCTCGGCACTTCCAGTCGACCCCAACTCGGCGAACATCATCAACTTCATTGGGTCCACCGTCACGCTACACCCGGATTTCGGCGCCGGCACATTCCACAATCAGACGCTCGGTATTCCCTATCAAGTTGTCGCCGGAAGTCAGGCAAAAGTTCCAGTCACACTCGGGGCCTTTTTCGACGAGAGTGATCCTGGTCCTGAACCGATTCCTTCGAATGCACTCATCGAAGGTTATCCAAAACCTGGCAACGGTGACCGGCACGTTCTCGTTCTTGAAAAAGATGGATGCTGGTTGTACGAGCTCTACAACGCATCTGTGAAGAACGGCAAATGGAGCGCAGACTCAACCGCGATTTGGGACATGACCATCAATGAACAGCGCCCTTACACCTGGACCTCAGCAGATGCGGCGGGCCTTCCCGTATTTGTGGGACTCGCGAGATACGACGAAGTAACAGCAGGTGCCATCAATCATGCGTTACGTTTTACGGTACCAACTTCGCAAAAAGCCTTCGTGCTACCTGCCACGCACTGGGCTTCGACAACAACCGATCCGAACGCTCCTCCGATGGGCACACGGATACGCCTGAAGGCTAGCTTCAACATCTCCGGTTACCCCGCGGATGACCAGGTGATCCTTACCGCCATGAAGAAATACGGCATGATCCTGGCAGACAACGGCAGTGCCATCTTCATCAGTGGCGTGCCGGACGATCGCTGGAACAATACCAATCTCAATCTGCTGAAGAACATCACAGCCAGCAATTTCGAAGTGGTGCAAATGGGGACTATCTACACACCGGCCAATGTTCCAACTGGACCGTCACCAACGATCAGCAGTTTCACCGCGAATCCAACAAGTGTGACGGCCGGATCTCCCGTGACACTCAGCTGGAGTGTAAGCAATAGCACCTACAACATCATCGATCCACAGGTTGGACCAGTGCGCGGAACACAAATCGTGGTCACACCTACAGCCACCACCACTTACACGTTCTATTCAACAAACCAGTTTGGACGCACCACCGCGACAGTAACGGTCACAGTTCATTGAGAAGATGCCCTGCCTTGTTCACCTCTCAGGCAAGGCGGGGCTTTAGATTTTCAATAGCCCATGTTCAAGGAAGACCAGCCCGGCTGCGCCGAGTACGCCACCGTATCCGATCTGAGTTTGGGCAACAATCGGAACTTCACGGCGGAGCATCCTGCGAGAGTATTTCGTAACACCCGTGCGCAGTGGGACCAGCAATTGCTCACCCGCCGTAACGATGTTTCCACCCACGATGAGCACTTCGGGATCGAAGATGTGAAGAAGACTCACGACAGCGGCGGTCAGCGACTCAATCGCTCGATCGAGCACACAGATAGCGCTCTCATCGCCATTGGCCGCTGCACGAAAGATTGCTTCGGTATCCGGAGTCTGGCCGTCTTTGCCAAGTGCCAACCTGTGTTTTGCCGCTCGATGCATATGAGCGAAGTAGTCGGCTTCGATCGCCCGCGAAGAGAAGCGCGTTTCGAGGCAACCGCGGTTGCCACAAATGCAGAGTCCGCCTCCGATATCGACTGTCATGTGGCCGAAGTGCCCCGCAATGCCAGCGGCACCATGCAAAATCACGCCATCCACCATGGCTGCTCCGCCCACTCCCGTCCCCAACGTCAACAGCACGACATTGCGTCGACCGCGTGCGGCACCCCACAAGACTTCGGCGAGCAGAGCGGTTCGCGCATCGTTATCGACTCGAACAAGAAGCCCATCAACTCCGATCAACTCGGTCAGCAGCGTACCTTTCAAAAATTGCAGAACACCCGGAATATCGTTGATGCGCGACGTCCTCGGGTCGATAATCCCACGACAACCGACGCCAACTCCTTTTATCGGAGCCTTAGTTTTATTAAGGCATGCATGAATGAAATCTCGGAGGGTTTCGCGGCTTCGCGGGGATGGTTGATGCCAGCTTTCAAGCATCTTCCCGTCGCTGCTGACAATTCCGGCCTTGATGCTGGTTGCGCCGATATCGAAACCGAGAGCGGCCGCGGGCACAGGCGCATTCGACTTGTCCAGATTCACAATGAGTTTGCATTATACGGAAGCATGCATTGCGATCTCATAGCAATCCGTTCGTGAAGAGTCCACGAACCCTTCGAAAAAACCGAAAAGGAGCCACGCCGTGCCACTTCAAAGAAAACTGTTCCTGGTGATCTTGCAAATCTGTTGGATGACTTGTGTCGTGTCCTACGGCGCTGAGCCATATCCGATCACAGTCGAATATGGTGTCGAGGCAAAGATGCGAGACGGCACTGTGCTGCGCGCTGACGTGTACCGTCCCAAAAGCGAGGGCACATTTCCTGTGCTCCTCGAACGAACTCCTTACAACAAGGACAGCACGGCAGGTCTTGCAATCAAAGCGGCGAGCCGCGGCTACATCGTGGTGGTGCAGGACGTTCGTGGCCGCTACTCGTCCGATGGCGAGTGGTATCCATTCAAAAATGAATCCAATGACGGCTTTGATACCGTCGAGTGGGCTGCAGCACTACCGCAATCGAATGGCAAGGTTGGCATGTTTGGTGGTTCCTATGTCGGAGCCACGCAGATGCTAACCGCCGTCATGCATCCTCCGCATCTCGCCGGAATCGCCCCGGTCGTGACCGCGAGCAATTACCACGACGGGTGGACTTACCAGGGCGGCGCGTTCGAGCAATGGTTCAACGAGTCGTGGACGTCTGGCCTGGCGCAAGATACATTTCGGCGCGCCGTGGAGAATGGCACGAATACCAGAAACGGCATGTGGACGGTGCCGCTCACAGAATATCCGTTGTTCTCTATACCCCAGAGTGCCTCAGAGGGGGACCGACTGCGATCGCTAGCGCCTTACTTCCTGGACTGGCTGGCGCATCCGAATTACGACTCGTATTGGAAAGATCTTTCGATCGAAGAGCGCTATTCGCAGATCAATGTTCCCATCCTGACGGTCGCAGCATGGTATGACATCTTTCTGGGTGGATCGCTGCGCAATTACGTAGGAATCAAATCGCATGCTGCGACGGATGCCGCTCGACAAGGGCAGCGCCTTCTCGTGGCCATTGGCGGACACGCCGGATCGGGACGCAAAATCGGAGACCTCGATTTTGGTCCTGCCGCCGAGCCTGACCAAGAAGACATGCAATCCCTAGCCTGGTACGACTCTATCTTCAAAGGCATCAACAACGAATTCGCGTCGAAACAGCCCGTTAAGATTTTTGTGATGGGTATTAATCAGTGGCGAAGCGAAGATGATTGGCCACTTCCGAGAGCGCGCACAACAAAGTATTTTCTGCACTCAGCAGGCAAAGCCAATTCGGTAACTGGGGATGGCGTTCTCTCTACATCAGCGCCGAAAGCAGAAAACTCAGATCGTTATATCTACGATCCCACGAACCCGGTGCCCACGATCGGTGGCCCACTCTGCTGTGACTCGAACCATTGGCCGCCAGGACCACGGGATCAGCGCGCGGCAGAGGCTCGTCCGGATGTATTGGTCTATTCCACGCCTGCCTTCGCACAAGACTTCGAAGTTACCGGACCAGTGGCTGTTGAGCTCTTCGCAAGTTCTTCCGCAGCGGATACCGATTTCACAGCCAAGCTGGTGGACGTCTGGCCTGACGGCTATGCTCAAAACCTGACCGAGGGCATCATTCGGGCACGCTATCGTGAATCGCAAGAAAAGCCCACGCTCATGAACCCCGGCCAGGTCTACAAATTCAACATCGATGTTTGGGCGACCAGCAATGTGTTTCTAAAAGGACACCGCTTGCGTCTGGAAATCAGCAGCAGCAACTTTCCTCGTTTTGATCGAAACCCGAACACTGGCCAGGACAGCGCTTCAGCGCGTACTTTCCTGAATGCCACGAACACCGTATATCACGATGCAGAACATCCCTCTGCGTTGATCTTGCCGGTTGTGCCATCGCAATAGAGAAGCGTACTGCCCGGCGATCAATGAATGTGCGCGCCGCTGGGCAGTAAGAATTGGATGGGCCAAGTCTCGGCTTTTTGGTCGACTACTTCCGACCACGCGAACGTGTGTTCCGTCGAACTGGGCAGCAGTTTCACATCCGGCAGCGTCTCTGAAACTGCAGTCGCAACCGTGTACCCCTCACCGGTTCCCGTAACAGCTATCTCTTCACGGGGTCCTAGCGACGCATCGAAGCGCAGCGCGATTTCTGCGTCTTCGATCATCTGCAAGAAATAAGGTCTCCCCGTGAGAACAGAGTTGTACACATAGTCAGCCAGAACTCCGGAGAGTGGACTAGCGTATGCGCGTTCGAAAGGCAGTTCAGCCAATTTCGGATCGTCTGGTGAAACAGCTTTGTAGGGCATGCGAGTTTCGCCCTGTCCCCGCGGATCAATCGAAAGAACGTCATATCCGCCGTCGATGGCCTTCATTACATCCGGCCAGTTCTCGGCTGAAGCTTTTCCGCTCGGCCCAAACCAAAGCAGAAGCCGTGAAGAGCGAGTTGCATGATGCACATACAACAAAGGCATCTCCATGTAGCGACTATGCCGCAAAAGGTATCGATCGATGAGGACGGACTGCAGATCCGTGCTTCCGACCTTTTCCCAAGTGACTGCGTCTCCCGTGACGACGGCACCTAAATCCTCAGCAACTGCCCAACGATTCACGTTCGCATAACCCTCCGAAAAATAAAGAGATTTCAATGAAGTCGGGACAGCCGTCTTATGTGCAATCGAATAATCACGGATTTCATCCATGATGGATCGAGCATTGGGAAAGTCCATCACCACCTGGCCCGATCTCGTGACTTGCACTTTCCTTTCGTCGAGTTCCTCGACGCTGGCAAGTCCTTTTACTTGTGGAAGCCCGTTAAAGTGATCCAAAAAATCCATAGCCGCTTCCTGATTTTCCGGCGAGAACTGATGTTCGTGATATCCCTCTGCCATCGCAATTCGGTCGGCATGATGAAAGCGGCTGTAGATGTCCGTTATCTCGCGCACGGTCTTGTGCGCCCCTTCGATCGGGAAAAAATCTAAAACCGCGGCAGCCACAAAAACCGGCCGCGGATACATCATCAGTAATAGGCCTGGATGATCGATGCCCTTGGAGATGATCCCATACAAGTCCTGTTCGGGATCGCTGTCCGGGTCTTTGAAGATTCGGTTATACACTCGCATCGGAAGTGCGGTGATGTAACAGGAAGGAGCCGCTACTTTGATGCGACGGTCGAGCGCTGCGATGTGCGCCGCCTGAAAGCCTCCACCACTCGTGCCAGTGACATTGATGCGCTCAGAATCCACATCGGGCCGGCTTACCAGGTAATCGATAGCGCGAATGCCATCCCAGATTTCCCAGCGCGCCAGATTGGTGCCGGCGAGATACGCTAAGTTTCCCATCACCGCGTGTTCCGCGCAGATGAGGTTGTAACGACTTTTCCCTGCCTTAGCATCCCAGAACTGGCTCCTTTCACCTTGTCCGGGAGGATCCCAGCAAATCACCACGTACCCTCGCTTCACGAGGTGCTGACACAGAGCTTGGTAATGTGCCTTTCCGTTCGAGGCATGTCCCACGGGCACAAGAATGCCAGGATGTTTTTCCTTGCCGTCCTCGGGGACGTACACGAGCGCAGTTACGTATATTCCCGGCAAACTTTCAAAAATCAACTTTTCGATATGGAATCCATTCATCGGGATCTTGCCGGTGACCTGCGGATTCAGAGGAGTTCGTTTCTCTGGAAGTCCACCGAGCATCGCTAGAAGTTGCCGCTCCATTTCTTTTTGCACCCGGAGCAAATCATTTTCGGTCTTGATCCCTTCCCATTTTTTCTTGCGTTGATCGTCTTGGCGCCAAGCCATCTCCGTTTGGTATCGCAGATATGGTGTGATGATTGGTGCCACTTTGGCGGGACTAGGTAAGACCTGGAATGCTTCGGCTGGAGGTGCCGGGTTATCCGCAGCAAATATTGAAGGCGCAGCAGCCGAAATAAGAAGAACCAGAATTGCGAACCACACGATAGGCCTCATAGAGAAATTCCGCGTTTCCATGGAATGAAATCGTCCTGTCCAAGTAATTCCGCTTTAGTACGCACTTCTCCGCTTGCAACGTGCACGATCGTCTCTAGCAAATCCGCTCCCATCTGCTCGATCGATCTTTCTCCGGAAACAATCGGGCCGCAGTCTACATCGATGATGTCACCCATCCGTTGCGTCAGTTCAGAGTTGGTCGCAACTTTGATCACAGGTGCGATCGGGTTCCCAGTGGGCGTTCCAAGACCAGTTGTGAAAAGCACGATATTTGCGCCCGCGCCCACCTGCGCTGTCACGCATTCGACATCATTCCCTGGAGTGCATTGCAGATTCAGTCCCGGCGTGGTCGAGTACTCCGGATAATCGATGACGGCTGCCACGGGTGCGGTGCCTCCCTTTCGCGCGGCCCCTGCCGACTTCATGGCGTCGGTGAGCAAACCGTCCTTAATATTTCCTGGCGAAGGATTCATCTCGAATCCCGACCGGACCGCCTTCGCACGCGCAGCGTAATCGCTCATAAGTTGAATGAACCGATTTCCCACTTCTTTATTTACGGCCCGATTGATCAGAGCTTGTTCAACCCCGCACAATTCAGGAAACTCTGACAAGATTGTTCGGCCGCCAAGAGAAACAACAAGGTCCGATACCTGTCCGACCGCCGGATTCGCAGAGATGCCCGAAAAACCATCTGATCCGCCACATTTCAAACCGATGCACAACTTCGAGAGCGGGCTAGGAGTGCGGGTGCACTTCTCCGCCTCAACCAGCCCGAAGAACGTAGACCGGATCGCTTCCGACATCATGGCGAGCTCCGTTCCACTCTTTTGCTGCTCGAAAATCAGAAATGGTTTCCTGAAGTCCCGGTCGCGCCGTTCCAATTCTTCGCGCAGGATCTTCACCTGCGCATTCTGACAACCGAGGCTCAAGATCGTCGCGCCTGCAACATTCGGATGATGCAAATAGCCTGCGATCAGCCCGCACAAAGTTTGCGAATCGTCACGCGTTCCGCCGCAGCCCGCCTGATGTAACAGGAACTTGACCCCATCAACGTTCTTAAAGAGAGGAGGTTGCTTGGCCGATGGACGGGGCTCATCAGCAAATGCTGATTCTTTTTCTAATTGGCCTTCGCGATAGAGCTGTGCCAGCCGCGACACTTGTTGCCGATACACCTTCGGTCGCGCAAATCCTAACTCTTCTTCGAATGCTTCTTTCAGCACCTCGACATTCCGGTTCTCACAAAAAACGAGAGGCACAACTAACCAGTAATTCCTGGTTCCTACCTGCCCATCACTCCTTTGATATCCGAGGAAACTGAGGTTTTTCCATCGCGCAACGTCAGGAGCCTGCCAACGGTACTCGGACGATTTCTCCTGAAATGGGGAGGCTTCATGGCGAGTGTTCAGCGTTGTCAAAACGGAACCCTGAGATATCGGCTGCGCTGCCCGTCCAACAAGAACTCCGTACATCATCACGGCATCGCCCGGTTGAAGTGAGTCGGTCGCAAATTTATGTTTAGACGGAACGTCGGACGCGAGCGTCACCGAGTGTTCCGCAATCGCGACGTGCTCTCCTTTGCGCAAATCTCGCAGAGCGATCAGAACATTGTCTTCGGGGTGCAATTTCAAAACGCTTGCCATTCACTTCCTCTTGATCTCCGTACTGCAAATGCACAATCTTTTGGGATCAGCCGTAAGCACCGCACTCGGGCTTTCCCTTTGTGTATAACAATACAGAATCTTTGTATGGCGCGCCGAGCTCTCGCGCTCTACGGGAGTCAATACTAATGGGACTTTCGATTCGTCCGAAGAATACATGCAAGTGGGATCTCGTCAGCCTCGGCGAGGTGATGCTTCGCTTCGACCCAGGGGATCGCCGGATTGCGAATGCACGAACGTTCGATGTCTGCGAAGGTGGAGGCGAATACAACGTCGCGCGCGGTTTGAAGCGCTGCTTCGGGTTGGAAACGGCAGTCGTCACTGCTTTCGCTGATGATCCAGTCGGCCGTCTCATCCAGGATTTCATTTACCAGGGCGGCGTCGATCAGTCACTCATCCGATGGGTCGACCACGACGGAGTTGGACGGTCCGTACGCAATGGCCTCAATTTCACCGAGCGAGGCTTCGGTGTGCGCGCTGCCGTTGGCTCATACGACCGAGGCCACACTGCTGTTTCACAACTCAAACCCGGCGATGTGCCATGGGACAACATCTTCGGTGAATACGGCGCGCGCTGGCTACACACCGGCGGCATCTTCACGTCTTTATCTGCTACAACTCCCGAAGTGACGCTCGAAGCCATGCAAGCAGCCAAGCGGCACGGAACGATTGTTTCCTATGATCTGAACTATCGTCCCTCGCTTTGGAAGTCGATTGGGGGCAAGCAGCAATCTCAGAAAGTGAACCGCCGCATCGCTCCTCATGTGGATGTCATGATCGGCAATGAAGAAGACTTTTCTGCAGCGCTCGGCTACGAAATTGCCGGCACCACTGCCGACCTGACTGAATTCGAAGCCACCAGTTTCAAGAACATGATCACGAAGGTCGTGCAAGACTACCCTTTTCAGGTTGTCGCAACCACGCTGCGCAAGGCGCACACGGCTTCCCGTAACGATTGGGGTGCCATCTGCTTTGCCGACGGAAAGTTTTACCAAGCTCGCGAACGTAAGGATCTCGAAATCTACGATCGCGTCGGTGGAGGTGATTCTTTCGCGTCCGGATTGATTTACGGCTTTCTAGCAGGCAAAGACCCGCAATGGGCCGTCGAGTGCGGCGCAGCGCACGGCGCGCTGGCGATGACCACGCCCGGTGATACGAGCATGGTCACGCTTTCAGAGGTCCTACGCGTAATGGAAGGAAAGGGCGCGCGTATCGCGCGATAATTTCGAAAATACCTTTTATGGATAAACAGCACGTTCGAGAACGACTCATCGAGATAGGCGTGATCCCGGTTGTGCGAGCTTCTTCCTCAGCTCAAGCATTGATGGCAGCCCAAGCTGTCCGTGATGGCGGTATTCCAATTGTCGAAATCACAATGACCGTCCCCGGAGCTCTTGATGTCATCCGTGAATTGCGGAAAGCATCGGACTCGAGCGTTCTCATCGGAGCGGGCACGGTACTAAATAAAAAGATGGCGCAGGATTGTGTCGATGCAGGCGCTCAATTCCTTGTCAGCCCCGGCCTTGATGTTCCGTCAGTGGAATTTGCTCAGAAAGAAGGGATGCTGATGCTGGCCGGCGCGCTCACACCCACTGAGGTCATCACTGCGTGGAATGCTGGCTCCGAACTCGTGAAGATTTTCCCATGCGGACAAGTCGGTGGAGCAGCTTACATCAAGTCTCTCAAAGGACCTCTCCCGCAAGTACCGCTCGTTCCAACCGGTGGTGTGAATCTAAACACTGCCGCCGATTTCATTCTTGCGGGCGCAGCCGCCCTCGGCGTAGGCGGAGAATTGGTTCAGGCCGATGCATTGAAAACTGGCAATGCCAGCGTGATCGTTGAGAATGCACGCAAGTTTCTCTCGCTGGTGAAAGAAGCGCGCCAAAAGCTGACTAAGAAATAGGACGGCAGAGATCTCCGTACGCCCCGAGACTTACTGATTCACTCCACTCGCGAGAAATCCTCCATCCACAGCCAGTACGTGGCCGGTCACAAAGCTCGCCGCGTCCGATGCTAGAAAAACTGCCGCACCCACTAATTCTTCGACCTTTCCAAATCGTCCCATGGGAGTGCGCATAAGAAATTCTCGTCCCCGTTCAGTTCCGTCTAACAAGGATGCATTCAGATCCGTTCGGAAAACTCCCGGAGCAATTGCGTTAACGCAGATCCCGGACTTGGCCCACTCCACCGCTAACGCACGCGTCAGCGATGCCACAGCTCCTTTGCTGGCGCAGTAAGCTGCCACTTCATAAAGCCCCACGAACGACGCAAGCGACGCTATGTTGATGATGCGTCCATAACGCCGCTCCATCATGTGGCGGCCGAACACCCGGCAAGCGCGCCAGGTCCCTTTCAGATTCGTATCCACGATCGCATCCCACTCCGCATCAGGTACATTGAGTGACGGAGTCCGCTTTGTTCGACCTGCGCAGTTGATCAAAATTTCGGCGCTTCCGAAAGCAGCACACGTCTCTTTGAGGAATTTCTCCAGACTAGCCTCATCACCCACATCACACGTTAACCGCAACGATCGTCTCCCCGCGCTCTCGACAGCGGCCGCTGCCTCACGCACTTGCTCGGCCCGACGGCCAGTCGGAACAACATTAGCTCCTGCCTCCGCCAAACCTTTCGCTAATGCAAGCCCGATACCGCTGGTTCCTCCGATAACGACAGCAGTTTTTCCGCTCAAATCAAGCAGGGGATATCCCATACGGCCTCTTCGTCGAAGTGAGTTTTATCAGCTGGGATTATAAAGGTGAGCGATTGGAGTACTTCGGAGCTGGTTGTCAGCGAGTCCGATCATGAGCATCGCGCCCGGAGCCGGTTCATGGAAGAACTCGGCTCCGGATCGCGAGACGGGAGGGCACAACTCACGCGGCTGATTTTCCGCGCTATTTATTTCAAACCGTACTGGAAGTAGATGAATGAGCCATCATTCAATTTGATAGCCAGCAAGTATGTCACTCCCTTGGCATTCATCGTCGAGTTGTTCTTGGTGCTCTGGTTGAAGATCCACTGCTGATCAGTCGGGTCCCAACGGAACGCAGTGTCTGGAGTGGTTGAGTAAATGTCTTCAGCCACCGTGATATTGGGAGTGTTCGCAGCCGAGGTCAGACCGTACTGCGCCACAACATTCGAGGTTCCGATGGAAACTCCATTGGCATCGCACACTCGGAACTTCGTTGGCACTGTGCTGCCCAGTTTGAACACACTGGTCCCATCCATGTTGATCGGTTGCAGGATTGCGTGCCCTGGTGAGCCGAGACACATTCCACCGGAAGCGTAAAGCACGCTGTAGTTGTAGCTAACCGGCGTGGCTGGATTACCCGCCACGTCAGTGGCATTCACCGTGAACGTGTGTGATCCCACCGGACTGGTGCTGAAATTCGATCCATTCGTCACCGGGCCGGCACAGTTCGAGACTCCGGACGTCGAGTCATTGCAACTGTAATTCGCCGGAATGGCAGCGTTCAGCAGGAAGTTCGACCCATTCGCCGGATTGTTAATCGTGATTGTGGGAGCAACACTATCAATCTTGTACGGCCCCGCGTTCACACCAGAGTTGGTGTTGCCAGCCTGATCGGTCACGCTGCCCGATGCAATCGAAACGGACCCACCATTCGTTCCAGTCGATTGCGTGAACGACGCTTGAGCAAGATTGGCGAGGCCAGACGTCGCATCGCTCGCTGTGAATGCTGCCGTTTCAGTTCCACGGCACCATCCGGAGTTGCCCGGCAATGAGCACGTGTCACCTGCCGAATTCCACGTAACGACCGGCGCAACGTTGTCCAATTTCAGGTCGCGCGAAACCATGACACTCAAGTTCCCTGCCTGATCTCGGATTTGTCCACCAAAGTGCGTGGTCCCGTTTGCTGTTGTCGTGCCGCTGGCAGGAGTCGGACATCCACCGGCGTAAGAACCGTCAACTCCAGACGTAACATCGCTGCACGTCCAGTTATACGGAACTCCACCCGGCGTCTTCCACCAGCCATTATTTCCATCTGGGGCATCCGGCGTGAACGTTACTGTGAGAACCGGAGGAGTCGCGTCGCGCTTGATCGTGAGATCCGTCGCGTTTGCAGCCAATCCGGCATCGTTTGTACAAGAACCGTGGAAGGCCTGACCGATCGTATCTGTAGTTTGACTTTGATCCGCCGTGCAAACCAGCGGCGTGCTGATCGACTCTTGCCCAGTCGTCTTGATGCTGACGTCGCTGGTGTACCAACTGTTCAGTCCAACAGTGCCTGTTGCTGTCAGCAAGACATTTGTGGGCGGCGTCTTATCCAACTTCACGGTGATCGCGGTCGACACAGCCGACAAGCCCGCATCGTTCGTGCAATTGCCACTCACTGGGATGCCCGCGGTCTCCGTACTAATCACCTGGTCCGCATCGCACGCCACCGGAGTGCTGATGTTGTCTGTGCCGCTCGTATGAACGGTCACGTTGCTCGTGTACCAACCATTCGTCCCGGCTGTACCCGCGGATACGACTGACGTCGCCGTCGGCGGAGTCGAATCAAATTTGAACGCCGGAGATGCAGCGTCAGCGCTACTGTTGCCGGCATTATCAGTGCAGTGGCCGTTGGCTGATGCACTCACGCTGTCCGGTCCACTGTAGTTTGTGCTTGTGCAAGCCTCGATTCCCGAGGTCGCATCCAGCCCAGAGAACACGACATCCACTGCGTGGTTGTACCAACCGTTGTGATCGGCGGCACGATTCGGCGCTCCCGAGACGTTCGTAGGAGGAGTCGAATCGTACTGGAGGTTAAACGAGCCATTGCCCACGTTCCCCGCGTTATCTGTACAGGTCGCAGTGACAACGGCATTGGCATTGTCTGGAGCGGAATACGCAGCGGGGGTCGTGCAGCTGGCAATTCCAGATGTCGAGTCTGTTCCAGGATTCGTGAACGACAGCCCATGGTTGTACCAGCCGTTGTGATCGGCCGATCGCGAAGGTGTGATCTGGACTGTAGGCGCTGTCTTGTCGAGCTTGACAGTTAGATCTGTGGCATTCGCCGTGAGACCAGCATCGTTGGTGCACGAACCACCGAACGTATGGCCCGTGCTGTCTGTCGTGAGGAATTGATCCGCAGTACACGTTACAGGTGAGGCGATCGAGTCGGAGCCAGACGCGCGAACCGTTACATCACTTATGTACCAGCCGGCATTACCAAGCGTTCCTGCAAAAACAGCCAGACTTGCAGAGGGCGGCGTCTTGTCCAGCTTGACCGTCAGTGCAGCCGCATTCGCCGACAATCCCGCATCATTCGTGCAAGACCCATTGAAGACTTGGCCCATTGTCTCCGCCGACTGAATCTGATCTGCAGTGCAAATTGGGGGACCGCTGACAGCTTCCGTTCCGGAAGTGTGCACAGTCACGTCGCTCGTGTACCAGCCATTCGTTCCCATTGTTCCAGCTGTAACAGAAAGAGCTACGCCGGTCGGCGCTGTCGCATCAAATTTGAAATTGAAAGCTACATCAGCACTTGTGTTGCCAGCATTGTCCGTGCAATGTCCGAGCACCGATGCAGTTGCAGAATCGGGCCCTGTGTAAGTGGTGCTCGTACAGCTTGCAATATCAGATGTGGAATCGGTGCCGTTGAAGGTGATCCCAACTGACGCGTTGTACCAACCGTTGTGGTCAGTTGCGCGTGCCGCACTTCCTGTTACGCCAGTTGGTGCCTGAGTATCAATTTTCACTACAACCGGCATCACGGTTGAGCCGGTAAATGCCCCCGTATTTCCCGCACTGTCAGTAGCCGCGCACGAAATGCTATGCGTCGCGTCGCCAGAAACAGAGATCGAGCCGCTCGCGCTCGGTGTTCCGATTCCGGCAAGAGATCCGACGGCAAGCGCGTTCACTCCATCCGTGCAGCTGATCGCGGTGACATTGCTGTTGCCAGTTGTCGTGTCATTTGCCGTGACAGTTCCCGCAACAGGGGAATGAACAAACCAGCCATTTTGTCCATCAGGCGCTCCGAAACTGATCGTAACGATTGGTGCTTTACTGTCGGGGTTGTAGGTCACAGTGTTGTCAGTGCTGGTGGAAGCAGTGTTGCCGTTACCAGCGGTGTCTGTCGCAACACCAGCGTTGATCGAAGCAATCACCGTGCCGGATGACGTCATACCGCTCACACTGACGTTATAAGTTGTTCCGCTGCCGGTAACAACGGCGGTCGTCGCGCCGGCCGTTCCGCTCAGAGTGACATCCCCTGTCGCGAAATTAGTGACGGCTTCGCTGAATACAACAGTGAAGTTGATGGGGCCTGTTACCGCCGGATCCGCTTGTCCCACGGCCTGGTTGATCGTGACCGTTGGGGAGGTCGTATCAATCACCACGGTATGCGGAACTGATGTGCTCGTATTTCCGGCCACGTCTGTCGCTTTCGCAATGAAGACGTGAGTCCCAGGCGCAAATGGCCCTGGAGCAACGATGGTCCAATTCCCTGACCCGTTGTTCGCAGTGGTTGTGCCTAGTTGCGTTGCGCCCTCAAACAGAGACACGGTTATGTTCGGATCGGCTGAACCCGTGAAATTGAGATTGCTGGTTTTATTCGTGATGTTGTCGTTGTTCAGAATCCCAGTGTCGTCACTCGAACTGAGGTTTGGCGATGATGGGGCACTCGGCGGCACTGTATCGATAGTTAGGCTGAGCGCTCCAGATGCATTCGAAATATTCCCAGCCACATCGGTCTGCTTCGCAGTGATGCTGTAGATGTTGTCTGCTAAGGCTGAAGCAACCGTCAAACTCCAGTTTCCTGAGTTATCGGCGGTTGTTGTTCCGAGAGATGTCGAACCTCCACGGAAGACTTCCACCGAAGCATTCGGCTCCGCTGTGCCGTTGAATTTCGGGGTCGTGACGTTCGTGATGTTATCCGTGTTCAGTGCGCCGCTGTCGCTTGCTGGATCGAGATCTGGCGCCGACGGTGGATTCGCGACCGTGTCAATCTTGACGCTTAACGCCCCCGAGGGCGACGAAACGTTGTTTGCGGCATCCGTCGCCGTTGCGGTGATCGAATGCTGGCCATCTGTAATGTTATTGGCTGCTGTTACCGACCAATTCCCGGAGCCATCCGTAACAGCTGTGCCATTCGCTGTTCCATCGACAAGCAGGGTGATGGTCGCGCCCGGTTCCGCTGTTCCGTTGAACTTGGGCTTCTGAACGTTCGTGATGTCATCGTTGTTCAACGCCCCGCTGTCGCTCGCAGGATCCAGATCGGGCGTTGATGGCGGAGCAGGAACAACGTTGTCGATTGTGATGGAATTGGTTGTAGCGCTGCCTGAACTTACAGCCGCCAAACTGTTTTCGTCGGTGCCCGCCGCCGAACCAGTGAAGCTCAATGTGCCATTGCCGCCCGTGACTGTGCAGCTGTACGTGTAAGTTCGATTCCCGCCCGCTGCGATGGTCCCGGCTGCAGTTCCACTCGCAGAGCACGTTCCAGTGGCACCGGAGGCATTCACCGTCAATAATGAGGGTGCGACGGAGTTCGCGGTCGCGCGCGGCGCTGCAGCATTCGCCACCACCATTGTCACGGTGATTGCATCGCCGGTTTTCGCCGTCGTTCCACCACCGACAGTTTTCGCTGCAGTCATGCTGGAGATACTCAGAGAGGCTGGGTTTACCGCCGTCGCATTGAAACTGCCCGTCGCGGGACATTGGTTGCAGTTATCGGGATTCGCAACTGTACCGTTCACAGAAACCGAAATCGCCCCGCTGCCTGGGCTTGAAGGCGGAGTTACGGTCCAATCCGCGGTACGGTTGGTTGTGTTGGAGATACTCTGGGTCGCCGGATCCGCACTCTTGCTCCACCCGGTGGGCACGGTCAACACTGGCCCGACATTGGTCCAGCTTCCACCCGAAACGTTGTAAACCAAATGAACATTGAACTGCTGCGACACGTTCATCGTGTTGTCGGTAGCACCCGAAGGCGAGTTGATACTGAACCCGGTGATGTTGATCTGCCGGTTCGCGTCAGTAAATGTGTTCTGCGCCTGTCGGCCGGAAACACTCCCGACCGCTGTCAGGTAGAACCGGATATCGAGATCATGCAAATCGGGCGCGAAATCGGCATTAACAATGTGACCATTCGCATCCGCTACCGCAGTCATCACCGGATGGGTGTCCAGATCGGGTGACTCGGCCAAGGTCAAGGTAACTGTTTCGCCGGGCTGCCAACCGCTGCCTGTGATCGTCACCGGGGTTCCCGGAGGGTAATCCGTCTGGTCAGTTTTCACCGTCGGGAATCCGTACAGCTCTGTCGATGCGTTAGTTCCGCCAAACGCTAGTAGTAATCCATCCGTGTTCAGCGCACTTCCGCTCAGTCCTGAACGCGCCCCCGCCATCGCACCTGTCGCTTGCGCGGTATCGTTCCATGTTTGGTAAAGGTCCGCGCTACTCAAGTCGGTTCCTGCAGATGTTCCTCCAACAATCAGCACACCGTTGTTGTTCGGTAGCAGGAAAGCCCTGTGGCCCGAACGAGGGGCTGTGAGGCTCGCAGATGAAAGCGCAAACGTCCCAACGAAAGGATCGAAGATTTCAATGGAAGCTAGGTCTCCGGATTCATTGTTGCCGCCGATTACAACGACCTTGCCATCCAATGTGGTCGTGGCAGTGGCCGCTGACCGAGGAGTAGACAGAGCTGGTCCAGGGGCAACCGTTCCGGCAACGGGATCAAAAATGTCCACGGAGTTCAATGTGTTTGCGCCATCACTACCTCCAATTAGAAACACGCGTCCATCGCCCAGCATGGCGGCCGCGTGGTTCGTTCGCGGCGAACCCATCGTCGCGCTGGGGATAAAGCCTTGCATGATCGGATCGAAAATCTCTGTGCTGGAAAGTGCGTTGCCGGAGGAATCGCGTCCTCCAGCGACGAAGACTCGTCCATCCAACAGCAAGCTCGCCGTGTGACCCGCGCGCGCATCAACCATCCCGCCGCCAACGACAGTCCATGAATCCGAAGCGGGATCGTAAATCTCGGTGGCATTCGTCACATTGCCACCGCTGCTGGCACCGCCGCTGACTAGCACTCGCCCATCCGTCAGCATGGTCGCGGCATGACCCGTACGCGCTGCGTGCATCGGCTGCGCATTGCTGAAGGTGCCATCATTTCCGAAGATTTCTACGCTCGCGAGCGGACCATTCGCATCAGACCCGCCAACAATTAGCAGTCTTCCATCTTGTAGCCGAACCGTGGCGGCGCCTTGCCGGGCCACGCTCATGTCCCCCCATGCTTGCCAGGTGCCGGACGGCACATTCGGAACGGAAGCAGTCAGTGCGAAAACACAGCACACAACGAGCAATGACGCCATGAAAAAGCGCTTGAATGCGGTCATCGGATCTCCGGGGAGGAAGATTGAGCAGAACGCTTCAACCCAGCCACAGATCGGACTGGCTGGCACCTTCGGGGACAAGGAAACTTGGGGAGGCGAATCCTTTATTGCAGAACGTCTGCCAAAGCGCGAGGAGAAGCGATTTCGGCAAACGGGCAAGCAGGCTTGAGGCTTACGCGGCGTGGAAACAAAAGGATACGGAGGTGTGTTCTGCAGTAAGTTGCAACTTAAGTGAACACGATGCGGGACACAGAGTGATGATCAAGTTGAAGGTCACGAGCAAAGACCCGAGGTCCAATTCTGGATTGGTTGCGTGGAATGCGCACCGGTGGTTCTCCCTCTCTTCGGCAGATGTTCAGATTTTTTAATTGCCCCTTGCAATTTCTCTACTGTTATAGTTAACTATAACAGTCGATCAGCTGCAACGAACGCCCTGATTGTGGCAAAGGCGCAGTTCGATCCAGTACCCCGATATCCAGTCAAGGAGATTAGAAATGAAGCTTCTCTGCCGTGTCACAGCTTTGCTGATGTTTTCTGTCGTCATGTTTGCCCAATCCGACATGCATAAGTCCCCTTCTCCTCCGCCCTCCGAAGCGCAAAAATCTTTTACGACCATCAAAAGTCTTGCAGGAGAGTGGGAAGGGCCGGTCACCGTTGCCGAAATGCCCCAGATGTCAAACGGCAAGCCGCTCCGCGTGACGATGCGCGTGACCTCGAGAGGAAATGCGCTCGTGCACGAGTTTCAGGAGGCAGGAACGCCGCTCGATCCCGCGAAATACGACCATCCAGTGTCGATGTTCTATGTGGATGGGCAAGAGGTTATGCTCGTTCATTATTGCGACGCCGGCAATCGGCCGCGCATGACCGGCAAGATGTCGCCGGACGGCAAGGTCGTTGACTTCGAGTTCAAGGACATCAGCGGGAGCATGGAAGAGCATATGCACCACTCGACTTTTACCATCATCGACTCCAATCATCATCTCGAAGATTGGACCTTCATGATGAAGGACAAGCCGATCCACGCCCACTTTGATTTGAAGCGGGTACAGTAGTTTCACCTTTTCGCGAGGATGATTCTGGAAAACAGGATGGACCGTGAGTGGAACGATACTCAGCCGATTTACCGTCAGCTTCGCGACCGCGTGGTGGCGATGATTCTCGATGGCATGCTCAAGGAAGGCGATCCGCTGCCCTCGGTGCGCAATGTTGCGACCGACTATCGCGTGAATCCGCTCACGGTCCTCAAGGGGTACCAGGAATTGGTGGATGAAGATCTGATTGAGAAGAAGCGCGGGCTCGGGTTCTTTGTTAAAGACGGAGCGCGCACCCTGCTGCTGAAAGGCGAGCGCCAAAAGTTTCTTGCCGACGATTGGCCCCGGATCTGCGAAACCATTCATCGGCTCGGCCTCGAAACAGAAGAACTGCTGAACGCAGCGGCGAAGCGGAAAGCGTCCCCGAAATCGACCAAGAAGGAGGAGCGCTGAATTATGGTTTGTATCGAAGCTCGCGGCCTCCGAAAAGCATTCGGAACGAAAGTCGCCCTGGACGGCATCGATCTACATGTCGAAGAAGGACGCATTCTCGGATTGATCGGACCGAATGGCGCCGGCAAGACAACCGCTCTTAATGCGATCCTCGGACTCACATCGTATGAAGGGGAACTTAAGGTACTGGGCCGCAACCCGTGGACCGAACGCGATCAATTGATGTGTGATGTCAGTTTCATCGCTGATGTAGCGCTGCTGCCTCGTTGGGCGCGAATTAACCAACTGCTCGACTATGTCGCAGGCGTGCACCCGCGTTTTGATCGCACGAAAGCCACAACTTTCCTCAGCAGAACCAGCATCCAGCTCGATGCCAAAGTTTCGGCGTTGTCGAAGGGCATGGTAACCCAGCTGCATCTGGCCCTCATCATGGCGATTGACGCGCGCTTACTCGTTTTGGATGAGCCAACGCTCGGCCTCGACATTCTCTATCGCAAGCAGTTCTACGATTCCCTGCTGAACGACTACTTCGATCGAAGCCGCACGATTATCGTCACCACGCACCAGGTGGAGGAAGTACAGAACGTGTTAACCGACCTCATGTTCATCAACCATGGCCGAATCGTATTCCGTTGCAGCATGGAAGAATTTGAATCGCGGTATCTGGAGTTGTTGGCCCATCCTGATCATGCTGCCGAGGCACGTACCTTCAAGCCAATTCACGAGCGTCACGCCTTCGGTCGCAGCATTTTTCTTTATGACGGCGTTAATCGTCAGCAACTCGCTGCATTCGGCGAGCTCCGAACGCCAAGCATCGCCGATTTGTTCGTGGCGTTATTGGGAGAGAAGTCCACCAATCACGAAATCCGGGAGCGGGCGGCCTTATGAATAACCAGGTGAATGCGATGCGTGAATTTGAGGGCGAATCGCGCAGTGCCGTTGCTCCTGCCGTTTCGCCCGCCCAGCGTTTTTATTGGTCGATCCGACGTGAATTGTGGGAGAACCGTTCGCTTTATGTTGCCCCACTGACGATTGCCGCAGTGGCCCTGATCGCTTTTTCGCTCAGCTCTATCGTCGGAATCTGGGAAACACCGCTAAGTCTCGACCCGGCCAAGCCTCATGGACCGTACAACCTTGCCGCCGGCCTGATGATGCTAACGGGCATCGTTGTAAGTATCTTTTATTGTGCTGATGCTCTGCATGGTGAGCGTCGCGACCGGAGCATATTGTTTTGGAAATCTTTGCCGGTCTCCGACACGACGACGGTGCTCGCAAAAGGCTGCATCCCACTCGTTGTTCTCCCACTGCTTATCTTCGCAATTGCCTTCGCTTTGCAATGGCTCATGTTGTTGGTGAGCAGCGCAGTGCTCTTCGTAAGCGGAAAAAGCGTGGCGGAGTTGTGGAGAAATTTGTCGTTTTTTCGGATGACGTGGCTGTTGCTCTACCACCTCGTCACCGCTCATGCTCTCTGGCCGCTGCCAGTGTATTGCTGGCTTCTCCTTGTATCGGGGTGGGCACGGCGCGCAACTTTTATTTGGGCGGTTTTGCCAGTGATAGCAATCGGCGGGGTCGAACGGCTGGTCTTTGGCACTTGGCATTTTGCCGCCTTGGTTGGATCTCGACTGATCGGCAATCTGGCGACTGGTGCAGCAACATCGCGCGACGCATTTCCAACCGATCCCATGACCCACATCCATCCTTCATGTTTCCTGGGCAATCCCGCGCTGTGGCTCGGTTTCGTTATCGCCGCCGTCTTCCTCGTTGCGGCGATCCGTTTGCGCCACTCTCAAGGGCCAATTTAAGAATTCGGGAATTGCATGTAGTACCTTTAACCTGCGGTCGCCTCATCGGCGCCTGCGCTACACGCGATGAACTGCATACGCGATTTCTTCGGAATCACCGCATTCCTGTTCTCATTGTGTGTCGTTGCCACTGCCCAGAGGGCCGCAACTCTCCAAACAACTGACACGATTGTGAGACTAGAGGCCGGTCAGTCGGCGCCTCGTATCATCGATCTCCGGTCACCCGGCGAAGCCGCATGGTCAAACACAGAACCTGACTCGCTCATTGACCACGCGATCGTGAATGGAAACTCTCAGGAACTTCACTGGCACTTCGACCCTGCTCAAGCTGTAATCACTCCTCAACGCATTGCTTTCACATATGAATCGCCAACTCCACATCTGCGGCTCATTTGGGAGTGGCTCGCACGAACCACCTCAGGTCCCCTCGAGCACCGAATCCAGATTCAAAATCTCACCAACCAGGAACTCTGGATTCCGCTGCAGGACAGTTTTCAGTTTCACTGGAAGCTTAGCCCGCAGGAAAAGCTACGACATTTTTATGTTGAGAAGGGTGCCGACACTCCCTCGGCCGAGGGCACTCACCGTTTAGCAATTACAGAGTCTTACCGGTGGACAGGCCTCTCCAGCACCTATGCACATCCGAAACCGGGGGAACAGCGCGAAATCATTCCATTCTCTTTGGTCGAACGCGACAGTTCTCATTCCGGATGGTACGTGGGGATAGAGTTCAGTGGTCGAACTCGGCTATCACTCACCCGACTCGGGGACTCACTAACCGGTGCAGCAGGCCTCAACCCGGATCCAGGTTCATTTCGCACTCGGCTTGCGCGCGGTGAAAGTTTCGAGACGCCTACTATTTTTCTCGGTGTCTTCTCGAATGGCGTCGATGCCGCCAGCAATACGCTCCGCAGATGGGTACAGAATACGCTCGCGAATCCACTAATCCGGAAGGACTCTCACTATCCTTACCTCACGAACAACAGTTGGGGCAGTGGCATGATCGTGGACGAAGCCCTCGCGCATCGCATGATCCGCGACTCTGCCGAACTCGGCCTGGAAATGTTTCACATCGACGCGGGCTGGTTTCGTGGAGTAGGCGACTGGTATCCCAATCCGCAGAAATTTCCGCACGGACTCGCCCCCATCGCCGATGATGCCCACCAACACGGATTGAAGTTCGGACTCTGGGTCGACTGGACCCAGGCTGCTCTTGGTACTGAGCCCGGTGCCCTGAACATTCGTGATCCCAAAATCAAAGATTGGCTGGTGGCCGAACCTGCACCGGACTGGAAGCCTGAGGAGTTCAAAGGACAAACCATCGATATAGGTGTTCCTGCTGCGAGAGATTGGGCACAACGCGATCTCGAAAGAATCGTCACCGACTACCATCTCGACATGCTGGAGCATGACGGCTATCTAGTCGCGCAAGGATGCATGGGAACCGATCATCCGCACGCTCCACCAGACGCGAAGAATGCATGCATTCGCCACGACATGGGCGCGGATTTCCTCGAAAGCTCGAACGCAACAGATGTCAGTTATCACGCCGTGCGCGCCTATTACGATATCCACTCCCAGCTTCGTAAATCACATCCAGGTCTCTTGTTCGAAGTCTGCAATGATGGCGGACGCATGGTCGACTTCGGCAGCGCTGCCCACGCCGACTACTTCTCGATTACTGATACCTATGATCCACTTTCCAATCGACGCGCGTTCTATGATGCCAGTTGGGTTTTGCCTCCCGCGATGCTCGAAAGCTATGTGGAGCGATGGCCTGCGCCGCGTATTGAAAATTTTCGCTACATGCTTCGCAGCGGCATGATGGGCTGGTTCACCATCATGGTTGACACAAATTCATGGACAGCCGAACAGCATGCTGGTGCGAAAGAAGAGATCAACCTCTATAAGAAGCAACTGCGTCCTTTGATCCGAGAGGCCAACCTGCACCACGTGTCGGAACGGCCGAACGGAGTGGATTGGGATGGTATGGAGTACTTCGACCCGTCCAGCAAGCACGGAGCACTTTACGCGTTTCGAGGTTCCAACGAGAACGAAAAGTCCCACAACTTCCAACTCCGTGGATTAGAACCCGGGTCACATTATCAACTCCATTTCCAAGACCACTCTTCTAGCGATCGGGTTCTGACGGGAGAGCACCTCATGACAAAAGGGCTCTCCATCTCATTGCCTTACCCCAACAGCTCTGAAATTGTTCTGTTCCAGGAAACAACTGAGCCAATTGCTATGACAGACAGTCCACGTTGACCCACGAATAAGAATGCCCACTCACCGAGAGAGAAAGATGAGTGGGCTGTTGGTCAGCTTCTACTTCTTTTTTTACTTTTTGCTTGCTTGATCCAATACCGAGGTCGCCGTTTGCTGCAACAGCGGAGTGAGGACGTCCTCACCATCTGATTTAGCTTTCGCTTTAAGTGTGTTCTGGAGAATTGGACTCGACTGCCCCGTTCCCACTAGCTGATATTGCACGGTCACATCATCCTTTGACTTGATTTGGCCGTTGAACCCAGCAAGCTGATTCATGGCTTGTTGCTGGGCTGATTGGGCTGCAGCAGACGCTGCCGCTGAGGCAGCACTGGCAGCCACTGCTCCTCCCATGCCATGTGCCATGGCGCCGATCGGCGTCATGCTCGCCATAGGACCCGCCATCTTGGCGAACTTGCCGAATCCTCCGCTCGAGGCATGTTTCACGGCGACCGAGGAATACAGGATGAAATCGCACTGCTTCTGCTGTGCCTCAGCCTGCAACTGCATCGGAATATGAGAGTCCAGCGCTGCAATCTCGATGGCCGGACCATTCATAAGAGCAACCTCGGCATTACGGATCGGCGTGCTGTAATCCGCACCTGTGTTGCTGCCTTGTCCAACTTGCGCGTCAGGAGGAGCAACGCCAATGCGGATCTTTCCAGGTGCCTTCGGGCCCAATTGTTGTGGTGCTGCAATCGGAGCCGCCGCGGGCTGACCGGCCCCTTGCATGCCATTCATCGCACCCATTGCCTGGGGATTCATCATCCCTGCCTGTTGGGCTTGTGCCATGGCGGCTTGTTGCATCGCCACCTGTGCACCCGGGTTGAACATCATCTGCGCCATCGATGGGTGTCCAGCGTTCGCTGCTGGCTGGGCGGGAGGCACATATGCCTGCTGCGCCTGTTGTGGAACTTGCTGCTGTGGCATCGCCTGCTGCGCCACTTGCGATTGAGCCGTCGGCAAGCCATTCAATTCGGCTACGGAATTCACTTGGCGATAGCCAGCAGGCACATCGAACAGATCCGCTGATAGTTCCTGCTTGCTGATTTCAGATATTTGGATACCTACACTCATCGTCCCACCATCGGGAGTGGGCATGGTTATGTTCTCCTGCAACGGATAACCGAGCTTCCCGCTGCCCACCCGGCGTGCGATGATCCGGTCCTGGCATCCAGCAGCTTGCTGCAGCGGTGGAGCGATGCTCGCGCAGGACAATAGCTCTTTCGAAACGTCAGCAAACCAGCCATCAATTTCGAAGCTCTGTTTCACTTTTGTGCAAGCATCCTCTGACGGCTCCTGCACGACCTTGGCTTTCAAATGGCGGGCAGGATATCCGTACATCGTCTTGCGTTCACCCGTGTCGGTCACAGTTGTGGTAATGACGATCTTTCCGCCAGTCGCTTCGGGCGCCTGCGCCCCAGTAGCCAGGGCGGCGGCCTTCGCGGCATTCTCGTCCTGCGGATCATTCGCAACCATGTAAGTCTGCGTTTGATCATTCAGGGTCAAGGTTCGCTTGAGATCGCATTGCTTCAACGTAACAGTCGTGCCACCCTGGGTCTGGGTAACGGTGCGTTCTCGTGCACCTTTGATTGATGTTTCTGCACTGGAGGTGAAGTTCCCTCCCACCAGTATGTTTTTCTTGATGTGGAGATCCTGGGCTTGGAGTCCAATCCCAATCAGCAGAACAACGGAAGAAAGAACTGTTTGTAGCGGCTTGGAAGGCATAGTCACCCCTCTGTAAATCTTCGGCAATCGGCAGGCATCACGGCTGGTTGAAGACTCACAACCGGAACCAGCCGTTTCAGCCTGCGACTGCCTTCCTTATCGAGAAAGGCGGAAACAGATCTCATTTCGGGTCAACTTCCTCAACTTTTCTGCTGAAGGACCGCACGGCGGCGAATGCAACGAGAGATGGGAATCAAAATTTTTAAAATTCTAACCTCGTCAAGAAAGGGCAGGTTGTTTACCTAACCATCAACATCTCTCCAATACACTTTAGTTACTCATTAGGGCAATGTGAGAAGAAGGAGGGGGCGGGTCCTCCATTAAAATGAACGGATTCGACGTTCTCCCGATCGGGCTGCTTTCACCGCATCCGAGCCGAGAAGTTTGTATTCATGGCACATCACCGCATTCCCGCTTTTCAGTCTCCCGGTTTGGAGAAGCCGAAGGAGAGCTCCGCGCTACCGAAGGATGACGGACTTGCGGGCGTGCTGCCTTTCCGCAGCTTGAGCGGCCACGCACAAGCGGATATTCAGAGTGTTCTGACAAAAGTCGCCGAATTGGCCAACATTCTTACCGGCGCTACCGGATCAGCCATCGCTTTCAAGAGCGACCATGGCACGATCTGCCGAGCTCGATCGGGTGAGGACGGACCCGCACTTGGCGCCCCCGTGAACACCACCACCGGAATCTCCAAGCAGTGTTTGGATACCGGAAGTTCACTTCGATGTGATGACGTTCGAACGGATGGTCGTGTCGATCCCCAGGTAGCCCTTGCTGTTGCAATCCGGTCCATGGCCGTAGTTCCCATTTTTCAAAGCGCCAAGATTTCGGGCGTGTTGGCGGTTTTTTCGCGAACCCCGGGCACATTCAATGATCGTCACCTGAAATTGCTTGAGCACTTGGCTAGCCTAGTTGAGTTCCCCACGGGGCTAGTCATCGAGGAAAGTCCGAGAAAGCCTGCGGAGACAGAACCCAAAAAAGTCGAGCAGCCCAAACCTTCCGAGATCAATCTGCTGGTCGAGCCGGAGTCCGCCTACCGTGTGTTCTTCCACAATTTGGCCGAACTGGCATCCAGACCTGCACCGATTCCAAAAACTTCTCGGCTGGATTACGGATGGGATCACGTTTTTGTTGACTCGCAACTTCCGTGGAAACGATTCGGGCAGTCCATTGCTCTTCACCTTGCAGTCATTGCTCTAGCTTTCGGACTGGGAGCAATCTGGCCGCGCGAGTTGACCCATTCGAACCGGCCGTTACGCCAAGCTCAAATCACGTATTATCCGGCGGCGGAAGCGTATCCCAGCAAGCCGCAACCTGCTTCAACCAGCGCGAGACGAACCGTTAGACGTACTCAACTAACTCAGCAGGCTGCCGCTCCAAAAACTAGAAATGTCTTGGTCGTTCCTCGCGGCAGCGGCAACCGCCGTAATGACACGACGGCATCAGCCGCTCCGAACTTGGCGACGCGTCAGAGTCAAAAATTTGAAATGGGCGCCGCGAGTTCGGTCCTGCCCGCGCCCCCAGACGCGGGTGCAGGAGGTCAATCCCGACGAGTCGGTTTGCCGGGGTATGGCGTTGTTGCGCCCGCTCCTGAAATCGGCACCGGATCCGGGTCGCGAAGATTGAGCGCACCTGGAACAACAATTGTCGCCCCCGCTCCCGACGTCCAAGGCGCAACGATGCGAGCGGGCGGTAGCCGGCTAGGAGGCGGGGTTGGCGGCGATGCTAATTCGGTTGTTCCTCCCGCGCCATCACTGAGCGGTCACTCCGGAGCGACCTACAGAGGCGGTTCTGGCCTCACTTCGCAAAGCGGCGTACAAGTCGTCGGCCCTCCGCCATCTTTGCAAGCTGGGACCACCGGCGGACGAGGCACTGCCGTTTCCATCGGGACTAGCGGCGCTGAGGTCGTTCCTCCTCCGGCATCGCTCGATGGCAGCGGATCAAGCCTGGGCAAGGGCAGAGGAACTGGAATCGCAGGCGGATCAGATGTCGTGCCGCCCCCTCCAGCTCTGCAGAGTGCGGGAAAATATGGACAAGGCAGACAGCTAGGTACCATCGCCGGAACCGGTGGCGAGGTTGTGCCCCCATCACCCTCTTTGCAAGGCGACGGTGCTGGCGGCATAGGCCAAGGGCGATACGGATCTCTGAATGGAACTGGTACATCCGTTGCCGGACCACCGCCGTCCATTGAAGGAGGCTCCGGCGGCATAGGCCCAGGCCGCTATGGATCTCTGAATGGAACTGGTACGGCCGTTGCTGGACCGCCGCCGTCGGTTGAAGGAGGCTCCGGCACGCTCGGTGCTGGACGCGGGGCAGGTTCACAACTTGGGACGCAAGGCGCTCTTCCACCCGCATCTGGACAAGGCGGATCGGGCGATGCCTCTTCTTCTGCCAGCGCCAGCGCTGGACCCGAATCCGTCAAATCGAAACTCGCTGAAAAGCAAGCGCCTCCGCCTCAGGATGTCCAGCTTCGCCTTATCAGCGCCGCTTGGTCGCCGGCGCGCTCCTCGTACTTTTCAAATTACGAAGTATTCATCGCAGAAAAGTGGACGAATAAACAATCGCAGCTGATCAAGCTCGTATACGTGTTCTTGCCGTATCAAAAGAGACTGTCGGAGTATGGCTCCGACGCGAAGGTGCACAAGTTGCGAGTGGTGCGAGACCGAACTTGCGATGAAAGCTTGATGCAGATGGAGTGGCCGGATGACAACCGCCCCCCTGCGGCCGTCACATCGCAGAAGAACGAATCTTCCGATCCAGCCGACCGCAACAGCAAATTGCCTTGCTATCGCACTACTGCCGACGATTATCGTCGAGCCGTTTCCGGAACGCATTAGTTTCCTCAGGGTTAGGCATCCTCTCCTAACCGACGAGTCACTTCTTACATACTCTAGGTTTCCGATCCTCGCCTTGTAAGATTGCACCTCAAATGGCAACTGCGGACGCCAAGATTGCGAGCCAGTCCACAAGCTTCAGCACGAACAGGAGACTTCGATTCTTACCAGTCCTGTTCCTGTTATCGGGGGCTTCGAGCCTTGTGTTCGAAAACGTGTTCACGCGATTGCTTACTACACATTTGGCAATACCGCGTACGCGGTCAGCACAGTATTGGCAAGTTTCCTCGGCGGCCTTGCAGTAGGCGCGTTTCTCATTGGCCGATGGGCGGATCGCCGTCGACCATCTCTGCTTTTCTACGGAACACTCGAACTGTGCACAGGAATTTATTGTCTGTTTGTTCCTGCCTTCTACGGATTTCTGACGAACGCTTACGTGGCTCTTTACCACCGATGGAGTTTGGGCCCGGTGGGCCTGATCGGACTTCGGGTTTCACTCGCCGCAGTTCTCATACTTATTCCCGCCTTCCTGATGGGGGGCACCTTGCCTGCCATCGCGCGCTTCCTGGCAGCTACGCGTTCTGATTTTCAGCCGGAACTTGATCGGTTCTACGCGTTTAACACCTTGGGCGGCGCCATTGGCGTGCTCGTTTCAACCTACCTTCTAATCCCATCACTTGGCATCCCACAAACGATCTGGAGCGCAGCGGCGATTAACATCGGGATCTTTTTCACCATTCTCTATTTATCACGAGGCTGCGCGGTCGAATGGAACGGGACTGATATCAATCCGAATCCGGAATCTCCGTTCGGAGGAAACAGGCGTTTGACCTTCCTGCTTGCCGGTTCCTTTCTGACTGGCGTGGTCGCATTGGCATACGAGATCGTTTGGACCCACGCGCTAAGTTTCCTGATAGGAAACACGGTTTATGCGTTTGGTCTCATGCTCTTTACATTCTTATGCGGGTTGGGCATTGGCGCACGAATCGTTGCTCGCCGGTGGAAATCCGCTGAAGCTTGGGGCCGAGTCTTGGCAATATCACAACTTTTGCTGGGGCTTACGGTTTTCGTAACGCTGCCACTCTGGCCTCGCATTCCCGCGCTGTTTTCGCACGGAATTTCTGGCGCCTACGATCGAGACCTAGGTGTGATTACGCTTCTCGTTCTCGGACGCATCACTTACGTGTTCTGGAGAAATCGAAAAGAATCTCGCACCGCGAAGCTGTCTTGGTATCGCACTCACGAACCGCACATTGCAGCGCTCGTTTTCGCCTTATTGGTAGCGGGTTTGATGCCGCTGCTCTGGAGATGTGAGCCTGTGTGGTTTATCGCGGGAGAACTCCTGCGTTTCTTCTGCGTTTTCGGATTACTCATCGTTCCTTCGCTTCTACTGGGATTGACTTTCCCTCTCTTGCTCAATTTGTACAGCATCGAATCGCAGCGCGTCGGATCATCCGTTGGGAAGGTGTATGCAGTTAATACGATAGGCACAGTCGTCGGATCACTCGTAACCGGATTTTTTGTGCTTCCGCGTTTCGGTTCATCGATGACCCTGCGGGCCTGCGCTGCGTTGAATGTTGGCTTGGCGCTTGCCTTTGCTCTCTCTCTCTGCTCGCCGACCCGAAAACAAAAAGCCACTTATGTTTTGGCTGGTTTAGTTCTTGCGGCGCTTTTCATCGCCTTACCCATGCAGTGGGATGTTCGCCACGTTACAGGTTCTTACGCCTATTTCAATGAAGGCTGGCCCGGTGCTCAAGTCGTATATGCGAAGGAAGATGTCCAGGGTGGTCTCACATCGGTGGTCCAAGCTGGCGCGACTCGCACTTTACTCTCAAATGGAAAGTTCCAAGGGGACAACACAAATGAACGGTCGACCCAGGCGCGCTTCGCGTTGATCCCATCGTTGTTCATGAACAAATGGGACCGAGCATTAATCATTGGGTTAGGAACAGGACACGTACTAAGTACGGCAGCGAAATTTCCGTTTCAACGAATCGATGTCGCTGAACTCGCGCCGCACGTGGTCGAGGCTGCAAGACTTTGGTTTCAGGATGTGAATGGCGGAATTTTAGATAGCGACCCCCGGTTGCATGTGTCCGTAGCCGATGGTCGCAACTTTCTGCTGCTTTCGCGCGACAAGTACGACATGATCACTGTGGAAATAACTTCACTGTGGATCAGCGGCGAGGCTGATTTATATAACGAAGAGTTCTATCAACTTTGCAAATCGCACCTGACTGAGCACGGAGTTCTGCAGCAATGGGTCGCGCTGCACCACTTGCGCACTCAAGATCTGCTGATAGCTCTTAATACTGCGGCACAGGTATTTCCGCACGTTGCTTTGTTTCAGGGCGAAAACCAGGGCCACGCATTTTTGATCGCTTCTTCGGCACCGTTGGAAATCGACTATCAGGTTGTTGCCGAGTATGGAGCCAACCCTAAGGTACGCGAAGAATTGAACGCGCTTGGCATGCGAGACGCATGGCCGCTTCTCGGCGAGGTTGTCCTTCACGGTTCTGGTTTTCGCGATGCAATCGCCTCTCTTCACGAGATGACCGGCCTTCGAAAAGATTTTGCTTCTACCGATTTCCATCCTTATCTCGAATACCATGCCCCTAAAGGCGTCGTGTTGCCGTACGACACTGTCGTTCCAAATACGTTGTTCTTGAGGAAATTTCGGCCCGACAGCTTGTCTCCAGATCTGATTAAAAATGTGCCTTCTGAAAACGAACGCAAATTGGTTCTAGGCTATGTAGCCGAAAAGCGCGGAAATCTTGCGCGTGCCCAAACATGCTTCGAACAAGTTGAAGGAACTTCCAAGGCAGAAGCTCAATCGGCTTTGGAGCGAATAACGCAGGAACTCAGCTCTGCACAATCGCAACCTGCCAGGGACATGACCGACACGTGTAAGTAGGTTCAGTACTGTCCGTACCGCCCTCGCACGGATTCCATCAGTTTCTTCGAATCGTATCCAACGCCATCTTTGAAAACGATTTCAACATTTTCGATATCTGAAATGTTCTTCGATGGATCGCCCTTCATCACGACCAGGTCGGCGTTTTTGCCCACATCAATGGAGCCAATCTGCTTATCCTTGCCCATGTACGTTGCACCGTTCAGGGTCGCAATTTTGATAGCTTCCGTTGGCGTAAACCCAGCTTCGACGAGCAACTCGATTTCGCGCTGATCTCCAAAACCAGGGACAACGCCTCCATTGCCAGTGGGATCCGGCCCCGCGATGAGCAATCCGCCCGCAGCAACGAACGCGCGCTCGAGTTGCATGTCGCGTTTCAACAGCGCCGCCCAATCATTTTTCGAAGGCTTGAGTCGAGATGGACGTTCGCGATTGTAGAGATAGGCTTCTCGCGCTGGCGGACTCATTGCTCCGAGCATCTCCGGGCGCAGCGGGGGTCGCCCCGGTATTCCACTTTCAAAAACCGGAAGCGTTGATGTGACCGCGACGTGATGTTTCACGAGTGTATCGATGAGCGCTTTGGCATCAGAGCCGGCCGGATCCATCTTCTCAAGTGTTGGCGTACCCGCGCCCTCAGAGCAGCTATCCGGTTTCTTGTCCGGATCTAACTGCGTATTCACGAAGAAGCCATGTTCTAGATCGTCGATGCCAAGTTCTGCAGCTTCTGGGTACGTCACCGCGCACAGATGGCCAGTCACCTTCACACCGCGCTTATGCGCTTCGTCGATCGCGGCTTTCAACTCCGCGCGCGAGATGTTCATGTAGGCTTTGAAAGACGTCACGCCGCGATCCACCCAGTAATCTACAAACTGCTTCGCTTCCTCCGGACTGCTGAGATGGTGCATCTGAATGAAATAACTATCAGCGCCTTCCAGGTAGGGACCGGTCACGTCCAGGTGCGGACCAACCAGTTCTCCCTTGTCGATTAAGTCCCTCAAGTTCAGATCCGAGTAGGTTTCTACGCTCCCAGTCGTTCGCATCGTAGTCACGCCCGCTGCTAGGTAAAGGCGGGGTGCGGAAAACGTCATCTGTGGAACAAGAAGGGGTTCCTCCGAATGCCACTGTGCGTCTTCGTTTGGACGGGCGATATAAAACAAGTGATTGTGCATGCCTACAATGCCGGGCATGACGGTGTAACCTCGCAAATCCAGAACCGTTGATCCTTCAGGTGCTGCAACGTCGGCGCCCTTCTCAACCGAGACGATCTTGCCGTTTTCGACTGTCACATTTTGGTCATCGAGTGCTGCGCCACCTTTCCCGTCGATGACGCGGATGTGCGTCAACACAAACTTCGGCGTCTGCACACGCACGTATTTCTTAACTTCATCCGAGAGCTTGGCTGGAGTCTGTGCATGAGCAAGAACAGCGGTGAGACAAAGTGTCAAAACGATAAGACGAGAATTCAGGCGCATTTTCCCTCCTGCGAGCGCGGCTATTGTAGCGGATGACCCCGAGTTTTCTTCTTATTCAGGCCCTTGCTGATTGCGCCGTTCGGCGAAACACGGCTATCATAGCGGCCTTTGCCGGAGGCTTCGATGAAACGGTTCGCAATGCTCGCTCTGTTCTTTTGCTCCGTAACCCAGCTTTGGGCTGCCAAACAGTATTCTTATTTCCGGGTTGGAAATGCCAATGATGTGACCACGACGACCTCAGCCGGAACTGTTCTGATGGGCGGTGGCACCGACGTCGATGCCGCTTTTCAGTGGATGTGTGGCCGCAGCGGCAATGGGGACTTCCTAGTGATCCGTGCGACCGGCACGGACGCTTACAATCCCTACATCCAACAGCTCTGCCCGAGCGAGAACTCCGTCGCGACTCTGATAATTCCAAACAACGCAGCTGCGAACGATCCCTTCGTAGCGGCAACCATCCGCAACGCGGAGGCAATCTGGATTGCCGGCGGCGATCAGTCGAACTACATCAACTATTGGACTGGAACCCCTGTCCAGAGCAATCTCAATGACGCCATCGCGCGCGGCGTTCCTGTTGGCGGCACCAGCGCCGGCATGAATGTGTTGACGCAGTTTGTCTATTCAGCCTTGGCGAGCCAGGGAGCGACCTCGAGTCAGTCGCTCGCCGATCCCTTCAACAGATACATCACGTTGGCGCGTGATTTTGCAAATGTCAGCGCATTGCAAGGTGTCATCGGGGATCCGCACTTCGTTACACGGGACCGCATGGGGCGTGACCTTGCTTTCCTCTGCCGTATTTACACGAACGGTTGGTCAACTGCGCCACGCGGGATATCAGTCGATGAGAAAACAGCGCTTCTGATCGAGCCCACTGGAACTCTTTCCGTGGTTGGTAGCAGCACCGCTTATTTTCTGCAGGCACCAGGTGCACCGGAGGTTTGCGCTCCCAAGACTCCTCTGACCTATACGAATGTTGGCGTCTATCGCATCAACTCGAGCGGCACCTTCGATCTTGGTCGTTGGACTGGCCGCAACGGAACCAGCTATAGCGTCTCCGCGAATGCGGGCGTGCTGAGTTCGACCCAGGCGGGTGGCTCAATCTATTAAGTGAGTTCATCAAGCCCTAGTCGAAAAACACTAGAGATCACACACCCCATGTGCAGGTACTATGCTGCCTCACATGGGGTTGAGCATTTCCACCAAAAAATGGCTACGGCGCGGGCTAGCGCTTGTGCTGATGTTGTATATCGCTTTTGCTGGACTCATCGTCTGGGCTATGCATCAGCCACCCGAGACTTTTGGCCGAGTCATGTCCCACATGCCCGACGCCGTCTTCTTGATCCTGCCCTTTGAGACATTGTGGACTCAAGCTCGTGCCGGACAGCTTCGCGTCGGTGACCCCGCTACCGATTTCGATTTACCAAAGCTCGACAAGAGCGCGCACGTTCAACTGAGCGCCCTCGCCTCGAAGCAACCAGTCGTGCTGGTCTTTGGCAGCTACACCTGACCGCCGTTCCGACGGGAGGTTCCCGCCTTAAACAGCCTTTATCAAAAGTACGGCGATCATATCGCATTCCTGATCGTCTACATCCTGGAAGCTCATCCGAGCGATGTTTGGCAAACAGAGAACAATGTGAAAGAGAATCTGGTTTTTGCCAGCCCGCGAGATGACGCTGAGCGTGTCTCCCTCGCCGGCACATGCATAAATCGACTCGGAATTAAGATTCCCGCAGTGATCGACGAATTCAACAACGTGACAGAAAGCGCTTATACAGGATGGCCGGATCGGCTCTATCTCGTCGATACCCAAGGGCGAGTCGCGTACAAGAGCAAGCCCGGCCCGTTCGGGTTCAAGCCAGCCGAACTGGAAGCCGCAATCCAGCGAGTTCATTAGTCTGCACAGAGCTCACCTCGGGGCAGCACCTGCGTCTATGCTGTGGAGCTCCGCATGAGAAACTGCCGCACTGTCTTATTGCTGTCTGCTCTTGTTTTGTGTGCGTTCATCGCCCTCGCCCAAACGCCTTCCTCTCAAATTCAGGCGGAGATCGATCGACTGGAACGCTCTCTGAAAGACAAACCGATCACGTCGAAGGATTTTTCAGCCGTCAACGAGATGGTCTCCGATAGCTTGAAGGGGGCGAAAGACTCCCTGAAGTCTGGACATCTTTATCTCGCAATGGAGGAATTGGCTCAGGCAGAGGATCTGCTTTCAGGCGGCCGGACAATCGACGAGAAATCGGCTGCGATTGGAGACAGCTTGCCCGCTTTCGAAGCGGAATGGAACAAGACCAGCCTTCAACTCACTGCCTACGATCAGGAAGCGCGCAAGAAAACATGGAGCAACGTGCCCATTGCATGGCGCGCGTTGGCGGAAGCGGCGCAGGGTCGATCGATTCCTCTTCTTGATGGTGGAAGGGGCTTTGCTACCGCTACCAAACCACAGGAAGGCCTGTTCTATGTGGGCCAAGCCCAGGGCGAAGCAGAGTTCGCCAAGTTTTGCTCCGAGGTTCATCCCGACTCGAAACCATCTGGCTTTGAACTTCGGTCCTACCTTCCCGAATTGCAGAAGCTTCAACAAAAAACGAACGATGCGTTTCGTCCACCGAAGTCAATTGAATTGCATCCTCGCTTCATCGCGTTGAACTCGGCGCTCAAACTCGCGCAGGAACTCGATTCCCAAAAGTTTTATGCCGGAAGTCTGTACCAGTATCTCGAGGCAACACGGCAGTACGGCATGCTGGACACTGCCGTACCAGAGCAAACTGAACAGTCCAAACTCAAGTTGGAAATAGAAAGCCAACTCAACAAAACTGCATCCTCGGAGCAGGACGACTCGATCGCTCAACTATTTCTCGAACGTGCATCGTCTTATATCGCACACAACGACGGTTCGGCTCCCACTCCTGATGAATGGAAGGCCGCACAGGTGATAGTTGAGCAGGTGTTGCCTGCTTATCTTGCGGCTCAAAAACCTGCCCGCCACGTCGACCACATATCAGGCAAAACCGTCACCCTCACTCTAGTTCGATGGCCCTACACTTGAAACATTTCTGATCCAGCAAGTTTGCTGGTCCAAGAAGTTGCCGCACAATACCCCGGTCAAGTCACCTTCGTCAGCGAAAATTTCGGTGCTTCCAAACTGGCAGAACAGTTTGGCGTGAAGGGGTACCCAGCCATTTTTGTTGACGACGTTCTCGTGGCAGCACCGCGGGAGTTTGGCTACTTCGGCGAAGTCGAAGGCGCTGGTCGATACGCGCCTTGGCGCAATGCTGACAATCAGGCGAAATTCAAAGCAGATCTCATCAGGATGATCGACCTGATCCTCGCCGGCAAAAAAGACGTCGTTGCGAGTGAGCACAAACCTGCAGCAACCGGCGAGTTGACCAAACTTCCGGCTTTCAAAGTTACCGACCTCTCGGGTAAACCGCTAACCAGCGACCAGCTGGCCGGACGGGTTGTGCTCGTCGAATTTTGGGCTACGTGGTGTCCGCCATGCCGCTCCACTCTGCAATGGCTGGGCGACTTGAAGAAGAAGTATGGCGACAACCTGGCAGTGGTGGCCCTGGCTGTTGAATCTCCCGAGGACAAGATTCGCTTAACCGCTGCAGCGCTCAGCCCCGAATTGCGCTGGGCCATCACCGATGCCCATACCGCCCAAGCCTTCGGCGACATCACCTCGGTCCCTACCTTGTTTCTTTTCGATCAGTCCGGCAACTCAGCAAAAGTCCTCTATGGAGCTCCCCCCGATCTTCATCAGCAGGCAGAGAAGACTCTGGATGCCCTCATGAAGTAGCCCAGATTTACCAGAACCGGGGCAAACACGATTTGCCGAAAACCTGCTTACGAATCTTTCTGCCTTTTGATCCCACCCAGCGCGATCCGTTTTCATCAGAAAGGCAGCAGTCAAGGAGCGTGCCTATGGCTCAACGAGCTGAGCCGTTGAATCCCGACCCTAATGTGAACGACCCGAGCCAAATCACCTCGGAGCCCGAAATCGTTGTCGTGACGGAAAGCCTACAAATGGTTCCCATAGAAACCTCTGCATCGGATGGCCAGAGTATCGCCCAGCGTGCTGGCTATTCCCTCTCATCAGGAATCGCGAAGGTGCGCTTTTGGGCGGAAGGCCTGTCCGATGAGTTTGAACGCATGCGGGCTGACGATCCGATGAAGTTAGTGGCCATCACTGCCGGGGCAGCTTTTGTACTTGGAGCTCTAATCCGTGTATGGAGATCCAACCATGAATGAAGTCGACAGAAATCACACCGCGCGCTCTATATCGGACATCGCTTCCGAGATGAAGCGCGAGTTAAAGGAATTCGCCGAAACGCGCTTCGAACTATTCAGGAGCGAACTTCGTGAGAAAACCGCCAATTGGAAAACGGCTGCGCCATTAGCCGTTGTCGGAATCCTTCTTCTAGCAACCTCTTATCTCTTGATTACGGCGACTATCGTAGCTTTGGCCGCTGTTTTGATCGGGAACACTCCATATCGATGGGTGTTCGCACTGCTTGGCGGCGGCGTGCTCTGGGGTCTTCTCGGAGCGATCGCGCTTTACGTCGCGAAACGGGAATTCAAACTGGCGCGCCTCGTGCCGCAGAGGACCATAGCTGTGCTTAAAGAAGATAAAGCGTGGCTGGAGAACGAAGCGAGGCAGCAGATATGAGCACTCCGCAGATAGACAATCTCCAACTCAAAGCGATTGAGCAGCGGAAGCAGCTTCATAAGACAGCCTCGGATCTTCGCGAGAAAGTTCACGAGACTCGCGACAAACTGAGTTTCAGCAATCAAGCCCGCGAGCACTTTCCGATTGTCGCGGGCATAGCCGGGTTGTTGGGGCTTGCCTCTGGGTTCGCTTTCGCCGGTATCTTCACGCGCGACTAATTTCAATTACACAAACCGGAGCACTCTATGCCTATGCTGAACAATGCAGTCAAAATGGCAGTCAAGCCTCTGCCTCGGAGAATTTCGCCGCAAGCGCACGCGACCATCGATTATCTGTCCGTCGCCGCATCTCTGCTTTCAGCAGCATTCTTCTGGCGTCGCAATCAACGCGCTTCTTTGGCAGCGCTGGTAGGCGGCGGAACGCAGCTTGCTCTTAGTCTTCTCACTGACTACGACGGCGACGGAATGAAAACTATAACGTTGGAAGCGCATCGGGATATCGATGTCGGACTTGGGGCAATGACTGCGATGCTGCCAGAGTTCCTCGCGTTCGATGGACGGGAAAAGAACTTCTTCCTGGCTCACGGAGCGGTGACAACCGCGGTTGCTGAATTAACCGATACCCCACAGGTCCGCAGGAAACGAAGAAGAGCCGCTTGAGTGGCGATGACATCTCTATGGAAATTCGGGCAGCTCACTCCGCTCGCGCTTATCCGCCTCGCCGCGCAAAAACATCGCGAAGATGAACTGCCAACCCGTTCCGCCTCGCTCTCCTATTATTTTCTGCTTGCGCTGTTCCCCCTCATTCTTTTCCTTTTGTCCCTGATTGGCGTGATCGCTGGTCCACACTCTGTGCTTCAGTTCAGAATCATGGCTGCCCTGGGACGCCTCGCACCGGGTTCAGCCGCTGACCTGGTTCGCAACGTCGTCGAACAAACATTCCGAGCCAGCAGCGGTGTGAAGCTTGCTGCGGGAATCCTGGGAGCATTATGGGCGGCCTCCGGAGGCATGAGCGCAGTCATTGTTTCTCTAAATAAAATTTACGAAATCAACGAAGGTCGACCGTGGTGGAAGCAAAAAGTAACCATCATCAGCCTAACTTTGGCACTTTCAGCTCTCATCATCTTCGCGCTGGTGCTCGCATTGTACGGAGGCAAAATCGGCGAAGTTGTCTTCAACTACATCGGCGCCGGTAGCGTCTTTCGTGTCGTTTGGAAGATTCTGCAGTGGCCGATTACGTTCGGCGCCATGTTCCTGGCTTTCTCGATCGTGTATTACTTTGGACCTTCGCTGAAAGAAAGAAAATGGTATTGGGTCACTCCAGGAAGTGCGGCCGGCGTCTTGCTCTGGCTACTTGCATCCGTCGCCTTCCGCATCTACCTCCACTTCTTCAATAGTTACAGCGCGACATACGGCTCGGTCGGAGCCGTCGTAATCCTAATGTTGTGGCTTTACAACACGGGATACGCCTTTTTGATTGGTGCGGAAGTGAATTGGGTAATCGAGAACGAAGACAGGAAAGCAAGAGAGTTCGAAGCAAAGAAACGCACCTTGGAAGATGAGATGAAAGCCGCCTGAAAACCCGAGCTTCGCCGCAGCCGCAAGATTCACTCGAATCTCTTTTTGAACTCCGCCACTTCTTCGCGCAAACTCGCCAGCTCAGCTCGCAATTCCGCCACTTCCTGCTCGAGTCTCGTCATCTGTTCGCTTTTTCCGGATGAAAACTTCGGCGCATCCTCGGCTGAGGGGCTCGCCACGCTATCCCAAGCTTCCTGATTCCCTCCTAGCAACTGCGCATAGCGTGATTCCTTGGTGCCCGGCTGACGCGGCAGCACGCGTGCGAGCGGCGGCTGCCGATCCATCAGCTTTTGCAATGAGCTCAGCACGTCATCGAGTGTCTCGAATCGGTGCATGCGCTCTGTACGTCCGCGCAATTCGCCGGGAGTCTGGGGTCCGCGCAAAAGCAGAACACACAAGATCGCTGTTTCCCCGCGGGTGAAGTTGAACACTTCCTGTAATCGGTGCTCGTATTTCGTGACCCGGCTGTCAGCTCCGCCGGCTGGCCCAGCGAGTCGCATCTCCTGCAAACCAGCCAGCGCATCCCGCACTGAGTTTTCATCGAGAGACAACACTGGATCCCGGTTATTCTTCTGATTGCATGCGTTTACCAGCGCATTCAACGAAAGTGGATAGTAATCTGGCGTCGTGATGTCCTTTTCGACGAGCGCGCCGAGAACGCGAATCTCGGTCGGGTTCAGCTGGATATCGGTCAACGATTCACTCCCTGTGCACTTCTGGCGATTTTAGCCTGATCACATTCGGCTGGCACCGGCCAAAGCCGCCTGCCTGTTTCAACTAAATCATCTCCAAAACATCCCGCCTGCAACGAATCAGCATCACATTCGTCTATCCTTTAGTCCAATAGCTTATTGGAGCCATTCGTCGGTGGAGGCACCATGAAGCGCCGAGACTTCATTCGCAAGACAGCCGTGAGCATGGGAGCTGCGTGGCTGGGCGGCCGCACTCTCTCCGAAGCCATTTGGGCTCTCCCCAGCCTCCCACATAAATTCCAAGCAACCGATACAGTGACGCTCGGAAAAACCGGGATCCAGACAAGCCGTCTCGCGATGGGCACTGGCACCGTTGGTTTCGGCGGTCGATCGAATCAGACGCAGCTTGGCTTGAAAGGACTTTCGGGCTTACTTCTCAACGGCTACGACCATGGTCTCCGTTTCTTTGACGCAGCCGATGCCTACGGCAGTCATCCACACGTCGCTGAGGCGCTTAAGCATATCCCTCGAGACAAAGTTGTCGTACTCACCAAGACTTGGGCCAGGGACGCCAAGACCGCACGTGCCGACCTCGACCGCTTTCGCCGCGAATTGGGCATCGATTACATAGACATTTGTTTAATGCATTGTTTAAGCGAAGGCGATTGGACCGAACGCTTTCGCGGCGTGATGGATGTTTTCTCGGAAGCCAAGGAGAAAGGAACCATTCGGGCTCATGGTTGTTCCTGCCACACCATCCAGGCATTGCGTGCTGCGGCGAAGTCTTCCTGGGTCGAAGTGGATTTGGCCAGGATCAATCCAATCGGCTCGCACATGGACGCAGATCCACCTACCGTCGTTAGCGTTTTGCGGGAGATGAAAGCCAGCGGAAAAGCAGTAATCGGAATGAAAATTCTCGGACAAGGCGATCTGAAGAATCGTCAGGACGAAGCCATTCGGTATGCGTTATCGCTCGGCGTGCTCGATGCGTTTACGATTGGCGCTGAGAGCAAAACAGAACAGGAAGACTTAATTCAGAGAATCGCAAAAGCGGCCTGACGCAACGCATTCATTCTTCGCAGCGCTGTTTCAGCCCGTTCGCTTCGAAGTTAAGGTAGCGCTCATTCAGATTGCGCGTAATCCACGCCACTAGCGGGCCCAACATTCCAGAGAATTCGATTGAAAGAGTAGCGCGCCTGCTACTTCCGTTCGGCTCGACCGAGTGAAATCCGCTAACCTGCACGCCAGGACTCTTCGTCACCCACATAAAACTCTTCCCTTCTTCCAGTGCGACCACTTCCCACACAGCGGGCATCAATTTGGGCTGCTTGATTCGCGCACGGCTGCCGACTCGAAGGGGACCACTGTCCAGGCGTTCGACGCTTGTGACTGAGGGAGTCCAGTCCGGCCACTGCACCACATCACTCATCACGGACCAGACTCGTTCCGGAGCCGCTATGATTTCGATCGACACACTAAATTCAGTCTGAGCCATGGAAATCGCCGCTGCTCATTCAAGTCTAGAGCAGCCTTTACGTAGGTTGTCTGAAGTTTTATGGAGCGCGGCGGAGACGAGAGTTTGCTAAGAGCTCTTCCACTGTGAGACATCGACGCTATCCGCCGGCGATGGCCCCAATGATCAGAAAAGGTTCTTTACCTTGCACAACAGGCTCCGGAAGCGCAGTCTCAGTTGACACATGCGAAAGGTCCTCGTCACATGCGAAAAAGCGCAAAAATGCCCGACGCTCTTTCGTGTTGTGGTCGCGAATGGTGCCCCGCAACATCGGATACTTTTCTTCCACCGCATCAAGAACAGCGCGGATGGTGATCGGCGGTTTGACTTCCAGCTGCACCTCCGCACCAACCTGAGCGAGCGTGCGGAGATGCTGTGGCAGGAAGATCCGAATTGCGTAGGAGTTCATAGCGTCTGCACTTCCACTGACAGTACCGCCGGCAAATCATGCACGATGGCTTGCCAATTGTCTCCGGCATCGTTCGACACATACACCTGTCCACCCGTGGTGCCGAAGTAGATGCCGCACTTGTCGAGCGTGTCGACAGCCATGGCGTCTCGCAAGACATTCACGTAACAGTTGCTCTGCGGCAGGCCCTTCGTGAGAGCTTCCCATTCATTTCCACCACTACGGCTGCGATACACGCGGAGCTTGCCTTCGTGCACGTAGTGCTCGCCATCACTTTTGATCGGGATGACGTACACGGTTTCCGGCTCGTGCGAATGAACATCGATCACGAAGCCGAAATCAGTCGGCAAATTCCCGCTGATCTCCCGCCAGTTTTCGCCAGCATCATCGGAGCGCATCACGTCCCAGTGTTTTTGCATGAAGAGCACGCCGGGCCGCTTCGGGTTCATCGCGACGTGGTGCACACAGTGTCCAACTTCCGCAGTGGGATTCGGGATGTATCGCGAGTTGAGACCTTTATTGATCGGCTTCCACGTTTTGCCACCGTCATCCGTGCGAAACGCGCCGGCCGCCGATATGGCGATGTAAATTCGTCCCGGATTTGAGGGATCAAGAATCAGAGTGTGCAGACACATGCCACCCGCACCCGGTTGCCACTGCGGTCCCGTCCCGTGCCCGCGAAGACCAGACATCTCCTTCCAATTCTTTCCACCATCCGTTGACTTGAAAATGGCTGCATCCTCAACTCCGGCATACACCGTCTCCGAATCATTCAGAGAAGGTTCGAGATGCCAGACACGTTTGAACTCCCAGGGATGCTGCGTTCCGTCGTAGAACTGATGCGTGGTGAGCGGCTTGCCAGTTTCGGCTGAGGTATCGTAGACAAATTTGTTGCTCTCGCCTTTCGGCGAACCATCCGGCGTCGTTGTCTCGCCTGGCGGCGTTCCCGGCTGATGCCACGTTTTCCCACCATCATCCGAACGCTGAATCAGCTGTCCGAACCATCCGCTAGTCTGCGAGCAATAAATTTGATTGGGGTCAACGGGAGACCCCTTCAGGTGATAGATCTCCCACCCGGCAAAATGCGGCCCCGACACCGACCATTTTTCACGTTTGCCATCGGACTCAAGTATGAAAGCGCCCTTGCGTGTTCCGACGAGGACTCGGACGTTACTCATGCGACGTGCTCCTAATCTATGGTTGGTTCTGAACTGTCTAGCATCTGAGCCCGGCCTGCGCCACGACGACTGCGCTGGCGCGGGCTGAGAGTGCTGAATGACCTCGAGTGGCTTACTTCTGCTGCTGTTCCAGATTCAGCATCCAATTAATCCCAAACTGATCAGTGAGCATACCAAAACGAGGAGCCCAGAATGTTTCCTGCAGTGGCATGGTCACTTTGCCTTTTTCGCTCAAAGCGGCAAATAACTTATCAATCTCCGGGACAGTTTCGCATCCGATCGCTATGGAAAAGTTATTTCCGTCCTGATGTGGCATGCCGGGCATCGTGTCAGACGCCATGATCGCGCTCGATCCCCTTTGTAGATGCGCATGCATAATGCGATCCTTTGCCTCTTTGGGCGAATCCATCGGCGCATCGGAGAAGCGCATCAAGTCGAGTTTTGCATCTAGGCACTTCGCATAAAATTTCATAGCCTCGCCACAGTTTCCATTGAAAATCAAGTACGTTGTAATTCCTTTCATGATCGACTCCATTCGGTAAGATTTCGTTCAAACTCTAAACAGCCTTACGGGTTGGATAAGCTCCGCAACTTGCCGCGGAGCCCAAAATGTTTCTTCTCCGTTCTATTCACCACGGTGTTCAAATTGTTTAGCGTATTAACCAGGCTTTAGGCTGCGGGCAGGTCGGGTATTTCTAGCACCGGCCGGATCTCAACAGTTCCCCGTCGAGCTCCTGGAATTCGTCCGGCGATATCGATGGCTTCATCCAGATTCTTCGCTTCGACCATGAAATACCCGCCCAATTGCTCGCGGGTTTCCGCGAATGGACCGTCCATCACGAGCCGTTTGCCATTTCTGACTTGGATGCTTGTCGCCGTCGCGATCGGCTGCAATGGACTTGCGGAGATGTACTGTCCATTGTTTTGCAGTGCGTGTGCGAATTGTGTTGATTCGTCAAAGCACTCCTGGCGCTCGGAATATGGATAGGTTGTTTCGTCCGCGTAAACGAGCAACATATATTTCATGCTTGTTCTCCATAAGTTAGTCGGTCAGACGAGCCTCGAATCGACACTCGATTCGAGAAAAATTTAAAATCGTGTGAATGGCTCTGGACCCCACACAAGCCGTAGAAGAGGTCTACCGTGCCGAATGGGGCCGGATCGTCGCCGCCCTGATCAGCCTCGTCGGAGACTTCGAATTGGCTGAGGAATCTGCACAGGAAGCTTTCGCCGCTGCCGTAGATCAATGGCGAGTAAGCGGCGTGCCGGAATTTCCGAAAGCCTGGATCATTCAAACTGCCCGCCACAAGGCCATCGACCGCATCCGACGCAAAATAAAATTCGAGGAAAAACTCGATTCCTACGTGAAATCCGGGTTCGTGCGCGAAAGCGAAAAACCGGACTACGATTCCAGCGAGATCCCCGATGATCGCCTTCGCTTGATCTTTACGTGTTGCCACCCCGCCCTGGCGATGGATGCGCAAGTCGCTTTGACACTTCGAACTCTCTGCGGGCTTGAAACCGATGAGATCGCGCGTGCTTTTCTTGTTCCCGTTCCAACCATGGCGCAACGATTGGTGCGTGCAAAACGGAAAATTCGAGACGCGGGTATTCCCTACGCTGTTCCGGAACCGGACGAACTGGCGGAACGTGTGGACGCGGTTCTCACCGCCATTTACCTCGTCTTCAATGAAGGTTACTCCGCAACCCGTGGCCACCAACTCGTCAGAACCGATCTGTGTGCTGAAGCTATCCGCCTCGCGCGATTGGTACGGGAGTTGATGGCTCCTCAACCTCCTGCGGAAGCCACGGCATTGCTGGCGCTGATGCTTTTGCACGACGCCCGTCGCGACGCTCGAACAGATGAATCGGGAAATCTCGTAGTCCTCGAGGAGCAGGATCGTACCCTCTGGCACCAAAAACAGATCGAAGAGGCGCTTGCGCTCGTGGCGGAAGTCTCGCGTGGCCCGATCGGTCCATTCGCATTGCAGGCGTCCATTGCTGCCGTGCACTGCCGCGCAACACTTCCTGAGCAGACGGACTGGGCCGGAATAGTACGTTTCTATACTGCCCTCGAACGTTTGCAGCCGTCTCCGGTGGTATCTCTGAATCGAGCCGTCGCCGTTGCGATGGCGCAGGGTCCGCAAGCTGGTCTTGCGTTGATTGACCAATTGGCCGGCGACGATGAACTCGAGAACTATCATCTTCTTCATGCTGCCCGCGCCGACCTGCTGCGGCGACTGGGATCGAATAGCGAAGCTGCGAAGAGTTACGAACGCGCCCTGGCGCTCGTAACTCATGACAGCGAACGAAGATTTCTGGAGAAACGCTTGAAGGAAGTATCCTCTGTCGCTTAATGCGAAACCATCCTTAGGCGGTCTTCTGTTTTCCTTCCAGTTTTTCGCGAAGGCGAGCTTCCTGCTCTCTCAGTTCCGGTGTCAACTCGGCGCCGAAATCCTCCATCTCAAAGAACGGGCGAATTTCCAGCGTTCCGCCATCTTGGTGCGGATTCGGGCATCGCTTCGCCCATTCCAAAGCTTCGTCCATCGACTTCACATTCCAGACCCAGTAACCGGCGACAAGTTCCTTTGTCTCGGCAAACGGACCATCGATAACCACCCGCTTGTCACCTTTGAACTCCACGCGCTTTGCTAGTGAACTTGGTTTCAGACCATCCCCGGACACCATTACGCCGGCCTTCGTCAATTCTTCATTGAACTTGCCCATAGCTGTCAGCAGTTCCGTGCTCGGCATCACTCCGGCTTCCGAAGCCTTGCTCGCTTTTACGATTACCATGACTCGCATAAAAATCTCCTTCTCTCTATCAGTTGAATATTTTCGATTTCAATTAGACGTTGGACGAAGTGCCTGGTTTCGGCAGAACTGGACGTGATACCCCAAGAATTCTATTCAGTTTACCCGATCACACTCGGGCGAGATCAGATTGGATGCGAACTCTCGGCGCCCGTATACCACCACTCCAGAAAGAACGCCCACCACAAACGGCAGCGTCGCCATCGCCGCAGAAACTGCTGCAACCGTAGCAATCGTCGCGCCAATCATGATGATCACCAGACCCGAAGCCGCCAATGGTGTCAGATAAGTTCGAGCCCGGAAAATGCCCGGCAAGACTAATCCGAGTGCGCCCAGCAATTCACACGTGGCAATGAATCGCAGAAATAAGCCTGGCATGTGGGCCTGTTGTTCGAGAACGGCAAGTGGCGTGAACATCTTCATCGCGCCGGTAGACACGAACAGCGCTGCCAGCACGCCCTGCACAATCCACAACGTGATGTTCGCAGCCTTCCGGTTCTTACCCGAAACTCTCGCTGCGTTGCTGTCCAAGTACGGCGTGTTGATAGTTGCGCTTGCCATAAGTCTTCTCCTTAATAATCTTTGTTCCGGCAGGGACTCTTTCACTTGCCTCTTGAATCCCGCTTTCACAGGTATGTCGAACGAAACTCTCGCGAATCGACACGCCGCCGTATTTTTTTGGCCAGAACGCAAACCGCTTCATTTGTAATCGTTTAGATATCCGAGACGGAGAACCCACGCACTCCAAAAGACGGGCTGCAATAAAAAAGGCCACGCCGAAGCGTGGCCACAGTTCCAGGAGGGTATTAATGATTGTCGTTGTTACTTTCTTCCGGACTCGAAACATCCGTCCCCGCTGACTCTGATTGAGTAACCGTTGGGTGCGCAGCCTGTCCTACTTCTACCGGAGCCACCGTCGGCTTGGTTTCGTCGGTGGAAGCGATCTGCGCGCTCGCAACAATCTTCGTTAGCTTGGCGAATACTGCATCGCGATCGATGGCGCGCACTTCTTCTTTATCGCCATTCCCATCCGTTGCGATTCCCAGCGCAAATTCAAAGCAGCTGCCGTTCGCGTACGTGTGGTAATAGCGTGCAGCAGGTTGTTCCGCGTTCACTTGATCGAAATCTTCCACGACCGCGAAATCGTTTGGTCCTATCTGCATATTCGACGCCGGAACATTGGTGCCCTCAGTGTGCACTGGCACCGAAAACTGCGAACATTCAGTCGCGTCAAGTGTCGAATTCACGCTCACGTTCACGAACGCAGTCTTCAAGTCTGTCCCAGGAAAGAAGCTGTTATTCACTTCAATCGTGGCGAGCGTTTTACCGCCAGCTTCGGAGAAGTTCATCGGCACTGGGCCGAGTCCCGCCAAATCTTCCTTCGCTGTATTGCCAGTCTTGATCGTGTACTTCCGCGGATACTGGAAGGACAAACCACTCGCAGCATCCTTGTAGGTCACGATCGCCGGCCGCTTCGGTTTCTTCTTTTCCGCGGCAGGCGCAGCCGCGGCGGGTGCCGGTGTAGTGAAAGCTGGCGATTGCGGCATTTCATGAGCAATCGATGTCGGTTTCTCGGAGCTGCGCGAACAACCCTGAGTCGTCAAAAGCACTGCGCCCGACGTCAAACAAATGATGACTAGCGAGCCGAACAGGACGGCCTTTTCTTCCATCATCATCTTGCGCTTCTGCTGTAGGGACTTGATTGATTCTGGTTTTTTCGATTCCTCTTTCGAACCGATGTTAAGTTGCGTGAAGTGTGCCATGGTGGTCTCCCGTGCTGGTCTCGCCAGTCGCCTGATGACAATGCACAGGAGCCACCAGTGATGTGGTGATTGATAAATCAGAACTTAGAGGTCAAACAGAACAAGAGAGTGTGGCGGCCAGAACGCAGCGTGGAAACACTGACACAAAACAAACAGAAGGCTTAACTTTCCGCCGGCCTTGCGGGTGCCCCACCCTTGTCCGCGTTCTTGGCGAACAGGGTGGGAACCTCGATGTAGTTGCTCTTTGGCCTAGAACAGCGCCGTCGATCTCCGCTTCCAGGTCTTGCCCTTCTCTTTGGAGATGTTTTCCATGTCATTCACGTATGCGCCCGCTTGTGTCAGCACGTGGTGCAAGTCATTTCCGATGCTGATGAACGTGAACCCTTTCTCCAGGAATTCCCCGACGCGCGAAGTGCCGAACAAGAACAATCCAAGAATCACGTTGTTCTTGCGCGCATTGTCGACCAGTTTTTGCGTAGCTGCGCCCAGCTCGGGCGATGTATACATGTGCGGGAATTCGTACTTGTTATAGAGACCCATCGACATGCACAAGTCGTTCTGGCCAAGGAACAGAATATCGACGCCCGGCACCGCGGCGATCTCGGCGATGTTCTCAATACACGAAGCGGTTTCCACCTGCAACGCGACGATGCCTTCGTTGTTCCAATTCCCGGCATAGCCCAGCAGTCCGGCGGCATTCATACTGCGTTGCGGGAAATACACGGAACGCGTTCCAACCGTCGGATATTTCGCACAGCTCACGGCCTGGCGCGCTTCCTCGGCAGTATTGATATATGGAATGAGCACGCCATCGGCGCCCATATCCAGGGCTTGCTGAATGCCAGGACGGTCATCGTATCCGCCAACGCGAACCATCGACTTTGCGCCGCCATTGGCAATGCCGGCAAGCATGGCGGAAAGTTTTTCATAGGTCATCGGACCGTGTTGCGTATCAACGAGCAGCCAGTCATATCCACTGAATGCTAACTGCTCAACCACAGTCGGGCTGTGCGAATTGATGAACAGGCCGAATTTCGGCTTGCCCTCGCGCAGCTGTTTTTTGAATTCGGCGCCAGTCAATGCGGCGTCAGGCATGGGGAGTCCTCCTCAATGTAGAGTTCGAATGTAGGATTTCGGAACCGGGGGCTGGGTTTGAAGTATAACCGATGGACACAGCGAAACAGCTCGGGAAAGCGCAGATTTTTCAGACAAATATGACCGCAGGTTATTCAGCCGCCTATCAGCTGATGTCACCATCTTAAGCCGCTTTCAAAAACTGTCCTCCTGAGCGAAGTGAGGCGCGCCGAACGAAGTCGAAGGACCCTAGCACTCCTGCGTGACCCCTTTGGCACCTGCATTTCCACCGATTCTGATCGTCTCTCCCGAAACTCCCTCTGAGAGATACTCGCTGATTTCGACTCACTCCCTTACTCCGTCCAACACTACCTCCGCCGACGCCCTCTCACTCTCAAAATCCCCTTCCCACTTCGCGATCACAACCGTCGCGAGGCAATTGCCGAGCACGTTCACCGATGTGCGCGCCATATCCATCAACTGATCGATCCCTAGCAAAATGAACACCGGCTCCGTTGGCAGCCCGAATGATCCGACCGTGCCCAGTAAAATTACGATCGCCGCTCGCGAGACCCCTGCAACGCCCTTACTCGTTAGCATGAGGGTGAGCATCAGCAGAAGTTGATGGCCGAGCGACAGGTGGACGTTCGAAGCCTGCGCCACGAAAATCGCAGCCAACGAAAGATACAAGGTGCTCCCGTCCAGGTTGAAGCTGTATCCGGTAGGCATGACGAAAGCCACCGTTTGCCTCGGGACACCCAGCGCTTCCATCGTCTCCATCGCGCGCGGGAGCGCCGCTTCCGAACTGGACGTCGCAAATGCGATAGTCACCGGCTCTGCGGCCGCGGCAATGAATCGACGCAGCGGCACGCGCACCAGCAGTGCTATCGGCAGCAGCACACCGAAGACGAAAATCAGCAGTGCGACATACAACGTCGCCAGCAGCTTCGCCAGATTCAGCAGAATGCCCATGCCGGTGCTTCCCACCGTATACGCGATTGCAGCCCCTACCCCGAGCGGCGCGAAATACATGACGATGTTCGTAAACTTGAACATCGTCTCGGCAAGGCTCTCCGTAAGCTGTACAAGCGGCTTCCGCCGTTCTTCTCTTACCAGCGCCAGAGCGATCCCAAACAGGATGCTGAACACGACAACTTGTAGGACTTGCCCTTCAGCCACCGACTTCGCAATGTTTTCGGGGAACGTGTGGAGCAGAACGTCGGTAAAAGTAAGCTTGGTTGCCGGAAGCGTTTCTCCCGTGGGGGGCGGCAGTTGCGCGCCAACGCCCGCCTTGCTCAAGTTGATCGCAGCGAGACCAATAAAGAGTGCGAATGTCGTGACAATCTCGAAGTAGACAATCGCCTTCACGCCCATCCGCCCGACTTTTTTCAGATTGGAGTGAGCCGCAATGCCGCTGACCAGCGTGGCAAATAACAGCGGCGCGATGATCGTCTTGATGAGCCGTAGAAAAATCTGCGCCACAACTCGCAGATTCACGGCCAGCGAGGGCCAGTCGTGTCCGAGGACTGCTCCGACAAACATGGCCACCACAATCCATGTCGCGAGAGTTCGTCGGAATACTGCATAACTTACGAAAGCAGCCAGCGTGACCCACCGGGACGCAACGAGCACGACATGCGGGATCGTGCCGGGAATGACGTGAAGCAATGCCGCTACGGCAAGTACCGCAAGCGAAAGATAGAGCAGGCGCTTCGTCATTCCGGGGCATAGTAACAAGTTTCCGGTAGTTCAGCCCGAACCGTTGAAACTTCGAACCTGAAACTCGAAACCTGAACTTCGAAACTCGACACTCGAAACTTCAACTGTAGTCACTTTCGTCACTGCGCCTTCTGCTCTGAGACTGCCATAATCATGCTATGTCTGGGATTACTTTCCCCAAGCTCGACGACCGTTGGTTGCCGAAGTCAATTCTCTGCTTACGAAACTACTCGTCCGACAAATTCCTACGTGACTTGATCGCCGGAATTACGGTCGGCCTCGTTGCTCTTCCGCTGGCCATGGCGTTCTCTATCGCGTCTGGCCTTACTCCGCAGGCCGGAATCTATTGCGCGATCGTGACCGGTTTCCTGATTTCGCTCTTGGGAGGCTCAAAAACCCAGATCGGCGGTCCGACCGGCGCATTCGTGGTAGTCGTTGCTGGCATCATCGCCCGTTACGGCGTAGACGGCCTGTTCATGTGCACGGTGATGGCAGGTGTCTTGCTCGTCATCCTCGGACTGACCGGCATGGGCTCAGCCGTAAAGTTCATCCCTCGCCCCATTGTGATTGGCTTCACAAACGGAATCGCAATCCTGATCGCCAGCACGCAGATCAAAGACTTTTTCGGGCTCCAACTCGACAAGGTTCCCGGCGAATTCCTGCACCGCATGCAGGCCCTCGCGCAGCAGTTTCATAGCCTCAACTACACCTCAACCATTCTGGCTGTCTCGACCGTATTCATCCTGATTGTTTGCCGAATGATCTCGAACCGCGTACCCGGCCCCATTGTTGCGTTGCTTCTGGGGACGGCCGCGGTAGCGCTATTCAAACTTCCCGTCGAAACCGTAGGCACTCGTTTCGGCGGAATCCCGAGCGGACTGCCACATTTCGAGATTCCACCATTTCGTAGTGACCTTATTCTGCACTTGTTGAGCCCCGCATTGACTGTCGCAATGCTTGGCGCGATCGAATCTCTCATGTCGGCGGTGGTTTCCGATCGTATGAGCAATGACCGCCACAATCCGAACGTCGAACTATTCGGTCAAGGCATAGCGAATATTTTCTCGCCGCTTTTTGGCGGACTGCCGGCCACCGGCGCCATTGCACGCACAGCGACCAATATTCGGTCGGGAGCACAGTCGCCGATCGCAGGTATTATCCATGCCCTGACTCTCTTGTGCGTGGTGCTTTTTGCCGCGCCGCTCGTGAAGTTCGTCCCCATGGCGGTTCTCGCTGGCATTTTGATGGTCGTGTCTTACAACATGGGCGAGTGGCGTGAAATCCCTCAATTGCTGAAACTGACAAAAACAGACATCAGCGTGTGGCTCGTAACGTTTGCGCTTACTGTGTTTGCCGACCTCACCGTTGCAGTCGAAGCCGGCATGATTTTAGCCGCCCTTCTTTTCATCAGCCGCGTTGCGGCGACGACCACGGTCTCACAAGTGACTGACGACTACATCGAAGACGGCCGAGTGCACATCCTGCAGGACAAAGACATCCCCTACTACGCAACCATTTTCCGTATTCACGGTCCGTTCTTGTTCGGTGCCACCGACAAGATCTCCCTGGTCACCGAGAACATGCATCGGTTGCCGCCAATTGTGATCATTCGTCTTCGCAACATGACGGCCCTCGATGCAACCGGTTTGTTTGCTCTTGAGGAAGTAGCGCGAAATCTTCATAAAACGGGACGGACATTGATTCTTTGTGGGGCGCGCCAGCAACCAGCACAACTGATCCATCAAGCCGAGTTTGAAGAAATCATCGGCCCTGAAAACATTTGCGAACACGTTCTGGAAGCATTGCAACGCGCCGAAGACGTCTTCGAAAAACTAGAAGCGCAAGGGATGGTGGGTAAAAAGTGAACTGCGTAAAGCAGACATAAAATTCAAATTGTTGGAAATGCAAGTCTACTTCCGCCGTTCACGCATCTCCTGCTTGATGAGATCCAAGTCTTCTGCTGTGAGGTACTGTCGCATCGCAGGCACAACCTGCTCTTCTTCCAAGCTCAAGTGAACATTCCACAAACTCTGTAAACGGGCGACGCGGTCTCTCAATGCAGCATTGATTCGTCCCTGGTCTTCCGGGCGCGATTTCACCGCCTGCCACATCGGCACCAGTTCAGCGATAAGCGCATCGATCCCGCCATGCTGCTCAACCATCTGCTGATTAGCCTCCGCCAGCGCGCCTTCAGGAAGAGCTACTTTCAACCGTGGATAAATGGACTCGTTCTCATCGGCTTCATGCAGCGGCAGCGCCACCGTGTAATAGCGAAGCACGTTGCCGGCCGCGTCCGCTCTGTCGACAGCCGATGCTCCGGGATGATCGCTCAATTTCCGCGCAACCTCGGTAAAGTGGCGAATGCGATCATGACACCCGAGCAGCAGCGAGATTGCATCTTCCTCTCCGGCTTTTCGAGATTCAATTTTCGTCAACATGATCCAACCCTAAACTCTCTATCTCTTCGGATGCGACAGCGCCGTAATCGTCGCTTTCGTTGCACGCAGGAAGTCAGCTGGTGCAAGCAAGATTTGCACTCCCCGTATTCCAGCTGAAACAGAAATTAAGTCAAACAGCTCAAGTGTTTCATCCACGTACACCGGATAATCTTTCTTCCCCGCTAGTGCAGTCACGCCGCCTCGAATGTAACCAGTCAGCGCCTGCAGTTCTTTCACCGGAACAAGCTGGATTTTTCTATCACCAGTAGCTGAGGCCAACGCTTTCAACTCCAGTTCGGCATCTCCCGGAATTACCGCCTTCGAAATTCCATTGCGATCGCCTCGAGCTACCAGTGTTTTCAACACTTGCTCGGCGGGAAGCCCGATTTTTGCGGCAACCGATTCGGCGGCAAGATCTTCTGGATCCACTTCATACTCGCGCAATTCGTAGCGGATACCCAGCTTATCCAGAAACCGAGCCGCGTTTGTTTTTGCGGGCACAACGATATTCTAGACGTGGCAGAAGTGGCTTTAGGAAAGATCGAGCCGATTGCCGTTCCGGCTGCTGCCGCTTATATTTTTCACGAACCAGGAGGGCCCTTAAATGCGGATGCTTCTGAATTGGGTACTGAGTGCGCTGGCGGTTTGGATCGTCTCACGTATCGTGCCGGGCATCTCCGTAAGTGGCCCTTTGGCGGCGCTGATTGCAGCGCTCGTGATCGGATTTATCAATGCAACGCTAGGCATATTCTTGAAGATCATTACGTTTCCGCTGACTGTGCTCACACTGGGAATTTTCTGGCTGATCATCAACGCAATCATGCTGGAGCTCGCCGGCGCCGTCGTGCCCGGCTTTCACGTGTCTACGTTCTGGGCGGCGTTCTGGGGTGCGATCGTGCTCAGTCTTGTGAACATGTTGCTGCGCTGGCTTGTCAACCCGTCAGAAAAAAACTGATCGCAACCAAATCCGAATGAGACCTGGTTTGTACTTCATTCCAAAGCTGGAGCCTGCACCCTGGAGCAGGCAGACTGACGCTCTATCGTCCTGCCTTTTCCCTCAAAACGTCCCACACTTCCGCCACTTGTGCTTCCGTTGCGTCCAGCGAACCTGAATTATCGATGACGTAATCGGCAGCTTTGATCTTCTCTTCATCCGGCAGCTGGGCCGCGATGCGTCGTGCCACTTCGTCACGTGCCGCATCAAGAGAGATCTTCATCCGGCTTGCGAAACGTTGAATGCGCTGGACTGTTTCACAGGTTACGACGACCAGTTTGTCAAAGCGCTCCGCCGCGCCAGCCTCCAGGATCAGAGCTGCCTCCACTATCGCTACTGCCTTCCGATCGCGCCGCCCGACTTCATCCATCCACTCTTCCTGCCGACTGATCACCGCCGGGTGAACAATCTGATTCAATTCTTGTACTCGTGACGGGCCATTCGATCCCGGCGTTCCAAAGGCCGCTTCTGCTAGCTTTGGCCGATTGACAGTCCCATCAGCGTTCAGAATCTGCTTTCCAAATCGCCGAACTACCTCCTGGTAAACAGGCTGGCCGGGTTGCATCAGTTCATGCGAGATGACATCAGCTTGGATGACATGCGCCCCACGCTTAGCGAACATCTCGCCCACCACCGATTTTCCGCTGGCAATCCCGCCGGTAAGGCCCACCTTGAGCATGGCGGATTATTTCACCACACGAAGAGAGACACCGGATACTTGCGCCATTCTTATCTCGCCATCGCAGTCACGACCGAACCGCGTCGCATCTTTGCCGCCTTCACTGTATTCGCCATCAGCATCGCGATCGTGAGCGGACCAACGCCTCCCGGCACTAGCGTCATGGCCCCTGCCACCTCGGTCACGTGCGGATCCACATCTCCCATCAGCGTGGAGCCTTTCTTGGCAAACGTTTCTTCGCGCTTCAGGTTTCCGGCAAAGAACCGCCGAAACTCGGCCGGATCCGTGACTGTGTTCATTCCGACATCGATTACCGTCGCACCCGGCTTCACAAAATCGCGGCTAATCAATCCGGCCTTCCCGATCGCCGCCACCAGGATGTCAGCACGTCGGCAAACTCCCGGCAAGTCCCGAGTCTTTGAGTGACAGATTGTTACGGTCGCGTTGGCATTCGTCAGCAGCATCGCAACCGGCTTACCGACAATGTCGCTTCGCCCGACAACAACTGCTTCCTGACCTGCAACGGGGATTTTGCTTCGGTTCAAAATTTCCATCACTCCAGCTGGGGTGCACGGCACCAGCCCCGGCCTCTGCGTCGAAAGAAATCCCACATTCATTGGATGGAACCCATCCACATCCTTCCCCGGATCAACCGCCAGCAACACTTTCTTGGCGTCTACCTGCGGAGGTAACGGCAACTGCACCAGAATTCCATCGATCTCTTCGCGCCTGTTCAACTCCTCAATCAGCGCAAGCAAGTCTTGCGTGCTCGAACTCTCCGGCGGCGTATGTTTTTCGCTATAAATCCCGACTTCTTCGCAGCTCTTAACCTTGCCGCGCACGTAAATTTCCGAGGCCGGATTGTGGCCGACCAGCACAACCGCCAGTCCCGGACGTACTCCCCCGGCAGACATGCTCCGCACTTCAGCTGCGACCTCTGCCCGTATTTCGGCAGCGATTTTGGTTCCGTCGAGAACGGTGGCTCCCATGCACGTCTCCCAGTTCTGTATGCAACTTCTATCGTACACAACAATCCAATTCGGGCGTTTGATCACATGGGCTGCCGTTCGGACCCTACGATTCCGGCGTACAATCAGCCCATGGTTTCCAAAGAGCTGCTAGAAATCCTGGTCTGCCCGGTCTGTAAAAAGCCACTCGTCGAAAAAGATAATGGCGAGAGCTTGAAGTGTGGTGAATGCAGCCGCGTCTACCCCGTGCGGGATGACATTCCGATCCTGCTCGTTGACGAGGCTACAACGGATCCTGTCTAGCTCGCTTCATCCCGCGTGAACTCACGCACCGTCCGACGCTTTCTGTCCCAAACCGACACTTCGTGTCAACTCTGGTAACCCGCTTAGCCAAAAGTGCGCTCATCTTTCCCCTCCTGAATGCCTTCACAAGTGGTCATAAATACAGTGCCTTACCGCACTCTCGTACCCTAGCGGTATCCAGCCATCCCGGTACCAAAGTTACGGCCTCCAAATTGCATGCAACAAATCAAGCTGCCGATGAGTCTAATCAGGCAAGAGAGGTCGGAGGTGATGACGACCATGAAAGAACGGTTCTCGGTGACAGAAATATCGGCGTTGCGAAACGATTTGCTGCAGGGCGGCATGATCGATTCGCGCGAAGCAGCAGAACTTTTGCAGGTCTTCCTGATGGGGCGCGGCTACGGGGTGTCGCCGCAGGCAGCTCTCGATGCAGCGGGGCGTGTTGAAATGGCCGGATGTGCATTCCCGGTTTTGCAGCACGAACTCGAAGCGCTCGCCCTGGTGATGTAACAAGTTTCGGTTGATGTAAGTAAAAAAGTGGAAGCCGGGTCAACCAGCCCGGCTTTTTCTTTTGCGTTCACAACTCGCCGGGCTTGAGCAGTCTGCTTATGACAGAATGTTTCGATGCCGAAGCCGCCTAACTCTTCTCGACCCGTTGCTCCAGGTTACGGATTCCCTCCCGCCTCCGACGGCCTCCTACCCTGGAAGTGGGCCGAAGATCGTTTAACAAAATCCCATAATTATTGGCTCATGACGGTGCGGCCAGATCGTACTCCGCATTGCATGCCAATCTGGGGCGTCTGGGTGGACAGCCGGTTCTATTTCAGCACTGGCGCAAAATCGCGAAAGGCTAAGAATCTCGCAAAGAATCGTCACTGTGTACTGTGCACCGAGAAGGCGCACGAAGCAGTAATCGTGGAAGGAACTGCGACGGCTGTTCGAGATAAGAAACTACTCACAAGCATCGCGCCGCACTACCACCGCAAATACAAGCCATGGAAACTCGACCCGAAAATGGGACCGATTTTCGAGGTGCGCCCTTCCGTCGTGTTTGCCATGTATGAAAAGGAATTCGCGGAAACCGCGACGAAATGGGAATTTCGGGGTTAACTGTCAGCACTTGGCTGCCTTTTCGCCAACAGCCTCTTACATCAATACGAGGACCGGAAGGAACTTTGTTTTACACGCCGCGACACTCGAATGACTGAATGCTGAGTGCTGAATGCTGAGTGCTTCTCTACTCGTACCTCAAACTCTCCACCGGATCGAGTTGTGCCGCGCGCGTTGCCGGCACCGTTCCAAAGATTATTCCGACCAGCGACGAAACCACAATCGCGATAATCGCTGACAGACCTGAAATCGGCAGACGGTAATCCGTGAAGAAGCGGACTGAAAATGGGAGCGCCAATCCAATGATCGTTCCCAGGATTCCTCCAACAAGCGAAATCAGTATTGCCTCAGACAAAAACTGGAACCGGATCTCCCGTGTGGTGGCGCCGATTGCCTTCCGAACGCCTATCTCCCGAATCCTCGAACTCACGGTCGACAGCATGATGTTCATAATGCCGATTCCGCTCACCAGCAACACCACCAATGACACGCTAAGCAACACCAGCGTCAGCGCATTCGCAGTCTTTTCAGCCACTGCAACCAACTGCGTAAGGTTCTGGACGTTGTAAACGGACTCGGGCCGGTGCCGCGACTGGATCACCTTGCGGATCTGCTCTGTCACCGGAATCACGTCCGAAGCGTCGACGGTTGAGAAGTAAATCTGCTTCACCGTCGGCGTGTCCTGAAAATACAAGCTGACCGCATACGGAATCACCATCGTATTGTTGGTGACCTCGGTCTGGCCGAATGTATCGACGCGCTCCTTGAAAGTGCCAATGATCGTGAATGGGAGGCCACTCAACTTGACGACCTTACCCACGGCCTCGTCCGGAGATCCATAAAACTGGGTTGCCATCTCCTGCGTGATGACACCGACTTTGTTATGAGCATGTGAGTCTTGGTCATCAAAGAACCGGCCGCTGACCACCACCAAATTCCGCACCACAATGTAATCGGGATAAACGCCCAAAACGCGCACGTCTCGTTCCTGCCCATTTCCGATTGGAACGCGCTCATCGAGCGGTACCACCGGTGTCGCAGCAGCAATCCCCGGCACTTGAGCAAGCACCGCTTTCATATCATCAATCGTCAGCGGATCCGCGCTCACATTTGTGATTCTCGGGGCGCCACCCTCGTACTCCGCGTAAATCTCATTGGCCCCGATCGACTGAATGAGATTTAGGACGTACTGCTTTCCCGTAAGCCCGATGGTCGTCACCAGGATCAGCGATGCCGTACCGATAATCATCCCGAGCGCCGTCAGCGCAAACTTCACCTTGTTGCTCGTAAAGGTCTCGTAGGCGAAAGACAGAATCTCGCCCAGCGCAATGCTGCGTCTGCCAAGCGAAGTTGCCGTGGCTGTGGGCATGATCAATTAGATGCTAAACAATCGCAGCTTTCCTCGCCAGTTTCCGGCTCATAAACCTTATTCAATCCTGCAGACGAGGAGGCGAGCATTTTCGTAAGGGCAGGTGAGCCCCGGGATCCCGGGCTTCTCGAGCACAACCCAATTCACTCCGTAAACGCTTTTCAGTCTAAGCAGATCCGCTTGCTTGAATTCTTTCCAGTTCTTCTGAGCATTAGTCTGCTCCATCCACGTCTCGGCCAGACGCGGAAACATGGTCACAACGCCAGAGTCCTTCACCCGATCGGCAAGCATCGACCGTTCCGCAATCGCACGAAATCCGTGTTGATCCTCACCCGGTAATTCCATGTGCCCAGGATTGAGCGCAAAGTACGCGCCCGTGGGTGTGTTGTTCCTTACCCACAAAAAAGCGTCCACCCAAACGTTACGGGGATTCGCATTCGGCAATTCAAGATGTCGTGAGTCCGGGAATAGTTCTCGCGACGCATAAAACATACCTCCGCATAACGGCACGAACACCAATAGCCAGCGCCACACGTGTTTCTTCAAAACGAACTTACCTAACAGACCACCTGTGAACACGAACAACAGGATGTATTCCAGATGCAATGCGCGGAGCGGTTGCAATTGTGCGAACGGTAGCATGCTTGAGGGAATTGTCAGTATCAGGCCGGCCACGAAGAAGATCGCGCCGTACACAATCAACGCTCGGCACATCGCCACGAGAACAGGAAAGTTTTGTTTCTTAGCAATCCGTGCGTACCACCAGAAAATTAAGAGTGGTGCAAAAATACCCAGCCATTCGTACCACTCCCATTGCAATAAGAAAAAATAGGATCGGCTCTGCACCACTTGCCGATATGCGTCGGTCGCAGGCGGGAACAGTCCAAGCGGGAACAATAGCGCGACAGTAGCCGCTGAAACATTTCGGCGCCTGTCCCTCCGCTCAAGAACGAGCACCACGCAATACGACACTCCGAACCCGACCATGAGTGGATGAACGAGTGCCGTAACAACCGCCCACAAACCGCTTCGCAAATACCTCTTCTCAACAGCACTAACCACCATCATCATCACAGTCGCTGTCGACATCGACCGTGCCGTGAGGTATTGGTCCATGATGTAGAGCGCCGTGCCTGCGATCGGTATCGTGAGCAAAGAAGCGACAAGTGCCGTCCCGCCCCAGCTGGCCATGCGATCGCGAAAAACCAGGTTGCCGAGTCGCCAGCACGCATAAAGAAGGACGAACACGCACACGAACTGCCAGGACAGAATTGCCCAATCGAAGGGGATGTGAGTCAACCGAATTGAGCCCGCAATGATGTTCGGGAAAAAGGACAAATGCGCGTGCGAAGCGTAGAAAGCTTGGTTGTACGGGTAAAGTGCAGGATTCAGTAACTTCTTAACGCCCGGCAGGTAAATCTCAGCGTCTTCGACATAAGGGTGGTAACCATGGACAAGAATCGCGCCGACTGAAATTGCCAACAGTCTAGCGAGATCTCGGATTTTGTTTCTCAAGGATTAGGCCTTCAGGCCACCCGCCGCGCCCCGGACATAGTACTCCGGTACACCTGGTTCAAGGCGGCGTCCCTTATCGCTGAAGATCCGGAAATGCGCAATGCCCCAGCGCTCAAGCGCAAACTGAAGAGAGGTTCGCAAGACTCCAAAGCCATACGTCACACTGCGGCTGAAGTTGATCGACGAAGCTTCTTCGAAATATTTTGTCGGACACGAAACTTCACCGATGCGGAATCCGAAGTGAACGCACTGGGCCAACATCTGGTTATCGAATACGAAATCGTCCGAATTCTCTAGTAGAGGCAACTGCGTCAAAACCTTACGGCTGAACGCTCGATAACCCGAGTGGTACTCCGAAAGCTTCGCTTTTAAAAAGAAATTTTCAAACCCTGTCAGCAGTCGATTCGAAATGTATTTCCAGATCGGCATTCCACCGCGCAACGCGGTGCCGCCGATGATTCGCGATCCCAGTACAACGTCATATACGTCATATGCGATCATGCTCGCCATCGCCGTTACCAAAAGGGGCGTGTATTGATAATCCGGGTGGACCATGATCACAATGTCGGCATTTGCCGCCAACGCTTCCCGATAACAGGTTTGTTGGTTACGTCCGTATCCATAGTTCTGTGTATGGACGAAATACTGCAGGCCAAGCTGCTCTGCCACTCTTACCGTATCGTCAGAGCTGTGATCATCCACCAGAATCGTCGTGTCGACGATTTCCGGCAACTCACGCACGGTCGCTTCAAGTGTTTTTTCGGCGTTGTACGCAGGTAACACAACCGCAATGCGCTTGCCGTTTATCATTCGTCAAAACCTGGCATGTAGATGAAATCTATATCCATCATAACGTTTCCGGAAGTTCTTCAGTGCCTTGAAAGATAACTATCCGACAATCCAATGCTAAAAAGTGCACTTCTTTTTCACTAAAATCCAACTCTCCACGGAAACGTATGGATGTACTAATGTTGTGTTGACTCTGGCTCAACACCGTACTACGCTACCGCCCACTTGCCGTGGGGTGAGCCTCTGGATTCATGAACTTCACATTGACTCTCCACTCGCGTTTGCCCTCGCCGCAAGTTGCTCTCACGCGCCCTTGGGAGTACTTCCAAATCGAAGTGGAGGAAGAATGCGAAAACAGTTGTTCATTCTCGGAGTCTTGCTGACCTGTGCTTCTTTGGTCAGCGCGCAAAGTGTCAAGTCAGCCACGCATGTTGTTCCGACCGGTAAAGGTTGGGGAGTTGAAGCGCTTCCCGGCACCGCTCCAGGACTTGGACGTCCCTATGCGGTCACGACCGGCAACGGTATCAACTACCATAACGGTCCAGTCATGCACGGAACGGTCAACGTTTACTTCATCTGGTATGGCAACTGGACAAACGGAGCCCATGCCTCCGACAGCCAAACCACCGTAAATCTACTGACCTCGCTGTTCGGTTCAAGCGGACTGAACAATTCCAATTACTTCAAGATCAACACTACCTACGGCGATACCAGCGCAAACGTGAGCGGCGGCATCGTTTTGGCAGGATCAACCACCGATAACTATTCGCAGGGCACCCGACTGCGCGACGCCGGAGTGAAAACCGTTGTTTCCAATGCAATCTCGAGTGGCCGCTTGCCCAAGGATACGAACGGCCTGTACTTCGTATTGACGAGTTCTGATGTTCGCGAAACGTCCGGCTTCTGCAGCCAATACTGCGGCTGGCATACGCACGCGACTTTGCTGAATTCCGATATCAAGTATTCGTTCATCGGAAATCCCGATCGGTGCCCATCCTCTTGCGAGGAAGAAACTGTGAGTCCGAACGGAGACAGCGGCGCTGATGGCATGGCGTCCGTTATGGCTCACGAAGCAGAAGAAACTGCTACGGACCCCGATTTGAATGCCTGGTACGATTCAGCTGGTGCGGAGAATGCCGACAAATGTGCCTGGAAGTTTGGGCCTGTGACCGGAACTCTCGGCAACGGTGGTTACAATCAAGTGCTCGGCGGACACAACTGGCTCATCCAGATGAACTGGGAGAACTCGCGCGGAGGCGGGTGCGACCAGAGACTGGGTGGAACCTTTTATACACAGTAATGCCACTATCAATTGTGCGTGCCGCCTGCTTCCGCGGGCGGCATTCTTATTTTTCAGGATGTGCATCGAGATATCCAATACCAACGCATTTCTTTCTCTCATTCCAAAAACACACTTGTGTGCGAGAACCGCTTCACTTCAAATGCATAGAACCCTCATCCCGAACGCGCGCGTTTTTGCCAGCGCGCGGAGGGATCTCGCGCATTGCGCAAACAAACGTTGAAGAAAGAACAACCCATGATTCACCGAGTCCTCAAAAATCTAGTGCTGTTTGCTCTCGCGATATCGCCAGCACTCTCGCAGGAGTCCCAAACCCCTGCGACGGGTCGCATCCTCACCCCGACTCGACTCGTGGCCACTTTTTCAGAAAAAGAGAACGCATGGGCTGCCGCCGTCCAGAAGAAAAGTTCGTCCGCCCTCGACCAGCTTCTCGATGATGAGTTTCAGGTCTGGAATCCCGACCAGCCCGGAGCGAGTCCCAGAGAAGACTGGCAAAAAATCGCATTCTCCAGCCCTCCAACATCGTTTCATATTCAACACATGGCTGCCCGACCGGTGCGCGATGATGTCACCATCGTGAGTTTCGAATTACGTGAAACGCGCGATAAGCAAACAAAGCAATCTTTTGTTGTCGATGTCTGGACTAAAAACGGTGGCGACTGGAAATGCACGGATCGTTACATTTCCAAATTGCCCAGCACCGCCCATGTCCCGCCCCGTCCCACGGGAAGAAACTGACATAGCCTGCTAAACTAATAGGACCTTAACGATCGCTCGCTTCGAGCGTCCCCTTTTTATGCCAGCTACTCTGTTTGAAAAGATATGGGCTGCTCATCTGGTCAGCCAACCGGACGGTCGGCTTCCATTACTCTACATCGACCTCCACCTCGTGCACGAGGTGACTTCTCCGCAGGCTTTTGATGGCCTGCGCGCAGCCGGCCGCCGTCTTCGCCAGCCACTTCGGACCGTCGCCACGGTAGACCACAACATCCCCACTGAACCTCGCGGAACCCCGATCACCGATCCCATCGCCGCCAAGCAGATCGAGACGCTTCAGAAGAACTGCCATGAATTCGGCGTTCCCTTGTTTGACATGGACTCCGCCGAACAGGGAATCGTGCACGTGATCGGCCCCGAACTTGGACTCACGCAACCCGGCATGACCATTGTCTGCGGCGACAGCCATACCAGCACCCATGGCGCATTCGGCTCACTCGCATTTGGCATTGGGACCTCGGAAGTCGAACACGTTCTTGCCACCCAATGTTTGCCACAGAAAAAACCTAAGACGATGCAAATCCACGTCCGCGGTCGACTCTCTGAAGGTGTGACCGCCAAGGACCTTGCGCTCGGCATCATCGGCAAAATCGGAACCGATGGCGCCACCGGACACGTCGTCGAATACACCGGCGAAGCCGTCCGCTCACTTTCCATTGAAGGGCGCATGACGCTCTGCAATATGAGCATCGAGGCTGGTGCCCGCGCCGGTATGGTTGCGCCCGATGAAACCACATTCTCCTATGTGAAGGGTCGTCGCTTCGCACCTCAAGGTGCCGAATGGGAGAAAGCCGTCGCAGCCTGGCGCACTCTTGCCTCCGACCAGGGCGCAAAATACGACACCGTCGTAGAACTCGACGCCGCCGAATTAGCACCCTTTGTCACTTGGGGAACAAATCCCGGAATGGTTGTCTCTGTCCTCGAGCGCGTTCCCGATTTAGCGTCCTTCGATAAAGAAGCGGACCGTCGTGCCGCCGAACAGGCTTTGCACTATATGGGACTCGAGCCAGGCACACCCATCGAAAAAATCCCCGTAAACCGTGTGTTCATCGGATCCTGCACGAACTCACGCATCGAGGATCTTCGCGCCGCTGCCAGAGTCGCCAAAGGATACAAAGTCAATCCACACGTACGCGCTATGGTCGTTCCTGGATCTCAAACCGTGAAGCGCGCGGCTGAACAAGAGGGTCTTCACCGGATTTTCCAGGAAGCTGGCTTCGAATGGCGGGAATCCGGTTGTTCGATGTGTCTCGGCATGAATCCCGACATCCTGCAACCTGGCGAGCGCTGCGCATCCACGAGCAATCGTAATTTCGAAGGACGGCAGGGTCGTGGCGGGCGCACGCACCTGGTCAGCCCAATGATGGCCGCTGCTGCCGCAATCGAAGGACGCTTCGCGGACATCCGAGGATGGAAGTTTCGCTAACCTGGAGAGATCGTATGAAAGCCTTTCGCAAACATACTGGCCTTGTAGCTCCGCTTGATCGCGTCAACGTCGATACCGACCAGATCATTCCAAAGCAGTTTCTTAAACGGATCGAGCGCACAGGTTTCGGAGAATTTTTGTTCTACGACTGGCAACACAATGCGGACGGCTCGCGACAGCCGTCCTTCATCCTTCAGCAACCTCAGTACTCCGGTGCCTCCATCCTGGTTGCCGGCAAAAATTTTGGTTGCGGATCCTCGCGTGAGCACGCCGTCTGGGCCATCGACGACCACGGATTTCGTGCGGTGATCGCGCCCTCTTTCGCGGATATCTTCGCCAACAACAGCCTTAAAAATGGCATGCTGACTGTGGTGCTCTCCGAAACCGAAGTGGCCGAGTTGATGCACCGCGCCGAGCAGCATGGCTACCAACTCACCATCGACCTCGAACAGAAAACTGTCAAAGACCAACAGGGATTTTCCGCCACTTTCGCCATAGACGACTTTTCCCGTCATTGCCTTTTGAACGGTCTGGACGACATCGGCCTCACTCTCCAGCAAGAGAGCGACATCACCGCATATGAGAAAGTCCACCCCGTTTCGCCGGTGCTGCGCTCGGCTTTTCCTGTTTAAGCTTGCCCTCGGACCCGGTAACGCATACAAAAGATGGGCTTCCCCGTTCCGCGCAAGGCTGCTGAATCGCAGGCCTGCTCGGCGCCGTCTAATGAACTTACGGTTAGGTTGCTGCACCGTCTGAACTCATGAAGCTTCTTCTCGGATACGCCCGCCAATACTGGAAAATCGTCGCCATCGCCCTCGTCCTCGCTGCCATCAATCAGATCTTCTCTTTGCTCGATCCCGTGATCTTCCGCCACGTCATCGACGAATACGCGACGAAGTACAACCGCTATACACAAATTCAGTTTGTGAAAGGCGCTGGCTTGCTCTTGCTGGCAGCGGTTGGCGTAGCCTTCGTTTCCCGCGTAGCCAAGAATTTCCAGGACTATTTTGTCAACGTGATCGTTCAGCGCGTCGGCGCGCAGATGTATTCCGACGGCATCCGCCACTCACTCGACCTGCCATACCAGGTTTTCGAAGATCAGCGCAGCGGTGAGACACTTGGCAAACTTCAGAAAGTCCGTGCCGACGTCGAAAAGTTCGTCACGCTTGCCGTTAACATCGTTTTCACTTCCATTGTCGGTCTGGTGTTCGTGATCGTGTACGCTTTTCGCGTTCACTGGATCATTGTGCCCGCATTCGCCCTTGCCATCCCGCTCCTCGGATTCATCAGCTCCACCCTCAGCCGCCGCATCAAGAAGATTCAGAAAACCATCGTCGCCGAAACCACCGCGCTCGCCGGCTCGACCACCGAATCATTACGCAACATCGAACTCGTAAAAAGCCTCGGCCTCGCCGGACAGGAAGTGAAACGCCTCAACAGCATCACCGACAAGATTCTCAATCTCGAACTCAAGAAGGTGAAATACCTCCGCAGCTTGAGCTTTATCCAGGGCACCTCGGTCAACGCGTTGCGCACCAGCATCCTTTTCCTGATGCTCTACCTGATCTTCCGGCAGGAGATCACGATCGGACAATTCTTCTCTCTCCTGCTTTACTCGTTCTTTGTCTTCGGTCCTCTGCAGGAGCTCGGCAACATCATCAATACGTATCGCGAAACAGAAGTCTCGCTACAGAATTTTCAGGACATCCTCGACACACCACGCGACCCGAAGCCCAGCGATCCCGTCCCGCTTGAGGAATTGATGACCTTGCAGTTCGACCAGGTCAGTTTCAAACATCAAAGCTCGAACACTCATGCACTCTGCGAGATTGGTTTCAGTGCCGCCCGCGGTGACACCATCGCGTTTGTCGGGCCTTCTGGCGCGGGCAAGACGACGCTGGTGAAACTGCTTGTCGGTCTTTATGCGCCAAAATCCGGCGAAGTTCTTTACAACGGAGTTTCTTCCACTCGTATTGATCTCGATGAGTTGCGCGAAAAGATTGGACTCGTGACGCAGGACACTCAACTTTTCTCAGGGTCCATTCGCGAAAATCTTCTCTTCGTAAATCCGAAGGCGTCCGATGCTGAGTGCATGACTGTTCTAAAGAAAGCGGCGGCTGACAGCCTGCTGGCTCGCGCCGACCGCGGGCTCGATACCGTCATCGGCGAAGGTGGAATCAAAGTCTCGGGAGGAGAGAAGCAGCGCCTCTCCATCGCGCGTGCCCTGCTGCGTCATCCGCAACTGCTTGTGTTTGACGAAGCCACTTCTTCACTCGATTCGCTCACCGAAGAAGAGGTCAGCCGGACCATTCGCGAAATTGCTGGGAACCAGGACGCAATCACCATACTCATCGCACACCGTCTCTCCACCATCATGCATGCGGATCGCATTTACGTTTTGGAACGTGGACGCATCGTGGAATCTGGGCGTCACGCAGATCTGGTTGAAAAGAAGGGTCTTTATTATGCGATGTGGCGCCAGCAGGTGGGCGAAGCTGAAGCGGTCGAAGCCGCCGGAAAGTGATCGGATAGCTTTACTAAGTGCTAACTACTAACGGCTAACCGTTCTACCAATCCCGAATTCCGCCGGAGCCGTGCTGGCTTGGCTCCGGCGAACTCTTACGAGGCTTCCTTACCCTTCCCCCGAAAGCAAGGCTTCCTCGTCGGGATTTCTGTGTCCTTTCCTCGGTTTCACCCTTTTCGCAACGCGTGAAGCCTTGGATCGGCCAACCAGTTTGTCGTTGCTACCCGTGTAGTGCTGCCATTCCGGAATTCGTTTCATGCATTTCAAAAATTCTTTGGGGGCACAAAACCCGCCAATCGCCGCTTTTCGCTCCATGGGGTAGAATGACGGCTGTTCGTCAGGTCTCCCCCGAGGAATCAGGCCTTGCAATTTCAAGAGTTTGACGATTCCTACCTGCAACACCTTCGTGCTGGCGACTTCCGCACGCAGGAGCATTTTGTCGCCTATTTCAGCGAGCTGATCCAGATCAAGCTGCGCTCCCGCCTCAGGTCGCCTCAAGATATTGAAGACGTTCGCCAGGAAACGTTCGTGCGGGTTCTCACCGCACTGCGAAACGAGGGTGGTATCCGCCAGGCCGATCGTCTCGGCGCGTTCGTGAACTCCACCTGTAATAACGTTCTGCTTGAGAAATATCGCGCTCCCCGTGGCGATTCCATCGACGACGAGGAAAAAGGATTCGACCTCCCCGATACACGAATCGACGTCATCGGGTCGATTTCGGCCAAGCAGACTCAGGAAAAAGTGCGAGAGATCCTTGACGATCTACCCGAAAAGGATCGGCGAATCTTGCGGGAAGTCTTCATCGAGGAACGCGACAAGGATTCCGTTTGCCGGGACTTCGGCGTCGACCGAAATTACCTCCGGGTGCTCATTCATCGCGCGAAGCAGGAATTTAAATCCCAGTATTTAAAGAGCTTGGAAGCACAACCCGGGGTAGCGGCGCAGTCATGAACAAAAACTTGAAACGATTGTGCCCCCCTCCGCACTACTCCATGTGCGGGCAATTGAACAGCGGAGATTACACGGTATGAACCACGACGAAGCATTACGTCTGATGGCCTCCGAGAAATATCTGCTGAACGAGCTCGAGCCCCCTTTGCGCGAGCAATTCGAAGATCATATGTTCGGATGCCAGGAATGCGCATTGGATGTGCGCTCCGGTATCGCTCTAGTAGAACACACCAAAACCGTGCTCGGCACGCCCGAGCCTGTGCTCATGCCAGCTCCAGCCTTGGCAAAACCTGCTGCGGCCAGGCCATCCTTCTTATCATGGCTTCGACCCGCTTTTGCTGTTCCAGCGCTGGCGTTACTGCTGGCCGTTATCGGCTACCAGAACTTCGTAACCGTCCCGAAGTTGGAACGAGCGGCGAACGAAGCGCAAGTTTTGCCGTGGGAAACTATCAACGTTCGTACCCGCGGCATCGCTCCCACTCAGGTTATCGGGCAGCCCGGCAAAGGATTTTCCGTTTTCCTCAATATTCCGCAAGACAAGCAATACTCTTCTTACTCGGCCCATTTGTATAACCCATCGGGAAAGCTAGAATGGTCGGCGACAGGCCTGAATGATGGAACGATGCTGCTCCAGGTTCCTGGCGCGAATCGGCAGCAAGGCATCTACAAGCTGTCGATTGAAGGTGTAAAGACCACCGGCGAAAGTTCCGAATTAGGCCCCTTCTCAATTGAATTTCGCATCCAGCCCTAATAATCCCGAGAGGAGGGTGGGGGCATGTTGACTGCAACTGATGTGAGACTTCACAAGTACTACGCGGAAGCGCATGTGCTCAATGGTTCTATTGGGCCCGTCGCGCGAGTTATTTGGGAGAACAACCAGGACGGATATCTGTCCGATAACGTTGCTAACTACAATCAGAACGGCATTACCATCAAGTCTGGATCAACCGAGGTGAAGGGAAACAAAAACCCTGCTGAAGGGTGGGACACTCAGGCAACGTCTACCATTCAAACCTTCACCATCGAAAAAGATAATCAAGAGATCGTATCCGCCGACTTGATTGTCGGGCAAATCTCAACCGAACATCATGCCAAAGGGTATGTGCCAGTCTTGAGATTCGGCAACACGTGTTTCGTGAATCTCAAAATTGACGGGGAGCTAATCGAGCCGGTCTTCGATTTCACCATTGTCGGTGGTACTCCCGCAGAAATATTCGATGACGACGATCCCAGCAAACGCAAGCCCGAAAAGGCAGACCCTTACCTCGTCGAATATGTCACGTCGCCCACCTTCGTCGCTAATGTGAAAAAGCAGGGCGGCACTGCAAATGATAAGGAAATCCATTGTTCCCTGGTGACCCAGATCAAAAAAGGATCTGTGACCATCGATGGTCACGTGATCAGCGTTCCTGGCTTCGGCCAAATCTCTTTAGCGGAACTGGATGTCAGGAACCACTTCGACCTCACCATGATGCGTCTTACATTGGACGACGGACGTGAGATCACCGTGGCCGGTCCGGGAACCAATGGCGCAACTCGGCCATAAATGTGAAACAATCGTGAGCGCACCTTCGTCGAAGTCTCGATCCTGGGGAAAACCAGCACGATGAAGAATGGAACCAAGAGAACACACTCGTACTACGCCGAGGCGCACGCGCTTGCGAAAATTCATAGTTCGGATCGTTTGCATTCGAAAGAGCAGATCTTTCTAGATCCGAATGCTGGCGGCACACGAAGATGCCAATTCGGCAAAGTCGAACTTCCTGACGATGGCATCTTCGTCGAATCCGCCTGCTTGGAAGTCATCGGCGAACCGATGGACGACGGCGGTTGGAAAACCTCCGCTTTCAGCGAAGTCAATGGATTGAATGTTCGTGATCGTGTGAAAGCCTCGCGAATCTCCGGCCGGGTGACCACCGAGCATCCGGCCGAAGGTTATGTTCCATCGCTCACTTTTACCGAGGTCACGTTCCAGGGTCTCACGCTTGAGGATTGTCCAATCGACCCGGTGTACATGTTCGACATTGTCGGGCCTACACCCGCTGAACCGCAGTTCAAAGATCCAGAAGCGAATCCCTACCTTATTGAATACATAAAATCCGACCCATTCCTGCGCGCTGTCAAAGCACAGGACAGTGCCATCGCTAATAACGAAAAAGCACCTGGCTGGGCTCGCGCTCGCTTTGGAAGTCATCAGCAAGAGAACAAGGTCAAATGCTCTCTCGTTACCCGAACGTCCGGTCTCTCGGACAACATCGCGTTTGGCCATGTCATCGACGTTCCTGATTTCGGAAAGCTTTTCTTGGCCGAACTCGTCGTCGGAGAACACTTCGACCTCACCATGATGCGCATCGAGTTTTACGACGGAATGTTCAGCATCGGCGGCCCAGGCGTAAACGGGAAAACGCGTCCGTAAGACGAATCCTCACTTCCCCCGCGGCATCGCGGGGCTTGAATTCACATCACTTCAATTCCATTTCCAGTAGAATCTGGCGACGACCAGTTTGCTGGAATGCCATTCCCCTTATTCACGGCGAGCTTTGGACGCAAAATCCTTGGACTCGGCTCCGGATTGTTGTTGTCCACGATCGGCCTATCCTGCCGACCCGCCTCATCGCCTGAGACAGATCTTGCGCATGCGAGAGAAACTTTCATCCACGGCGATCTCGCATCCAGTCGAAAACTCGCCCAAGCTGGTTTTGGACGCTATCGCTCCTCCTCAACGCCCATAGCTTGGAAGTTCCGCCTGCTCGAGGCAGAGTCCTTGCTGTGGAGCGGCATGTTCGACGAAAGTCTGCAACTCTTAAATTCCTCCGCTCTCCCGAAAGATTCAGAAATCCAAGTCTCGGCACTTTCCATCCAGGCCGTGGCCCACGCCCATCTTCACCAGTTCAGTGCCGCCGACCGCGAACTTGAGACTGCCGACGCGCTTTGTCACACAGCCGTAAATTCCGAATGCGGCACGATCTTCCGTGCGCACGGAATCCTGGCAATCGAGCGGGGACAACTCGAAGATGCCCGGCGCAATTTCGAAAGCAGCCTTGCTTTCGGACGGAAGTATAAAGATCAGTTCCTTGAAGCCACTGCCTTGCTCAATCTAGGCGACACCTTGCTCAACGAAGAACGCTTCAGCGAGGCGGCCGACGTTTCCGAAGCCGCCTACCGCGCATCGGACGCCGTCGGCGCAAAAGACTTGGTCCAGACATCGCGTGGCAATCTTGGCTGGGCCTATTACCGGCTCGGTGACTCCGAGCGTGCGCTAAATTTATTCACTGAGGCCGAGCAGGCTGCCGCTCAAGCGGGCGACATTGTGACCCGCATCTCGTGGCTCACAAACATCGGATACGTTCAGATGGATGCGGGCCATTATCAAGACGCCGAGCATTCTTACAACAATGCGTTGCGGCAAGCTCGCGAGATCAATGCTCGCCAGGATATCTTCAACGGACTACGTGCCCTCGCCAAAGTTTCGGTTCAGGCAGGACAACTCGATCAGGCGAATCGTTGCGCCGATGAAGCCATCCAGATTGCTCAGCAAAGCGGTAATAGAGCCGGTGAACTTTACCCTCTTTTGGTCAAAGGACAAATCGCCGCTCTCAGCGGAAACGCACCTCTCGCGGAAGAAACTCTCCACGAAGTGCAGAACGACCCTAAAGCTTCCGCTGCGCTTATCTGGGGATCGCAACACGCACTCGCGCAGCTCCACGAGAAACTCGGGAACAAGAACGCCGCCGACCAGGAATATCGCGCCGCCCTCACCACCTTCGAAAAAGCTCGGTCCGCTCTCGAAAAAGAAGATGCGCAGCTTCCCTTCGTCACGAATGCTTCCCGCATCTATGCCGATTACGTCGACTTCCTTATTGGGCAGGGGAAAACTCGCGAGGCCCTCGAAGTCGCTGACTACAGTCGCGCCCGCACCTTGGCCGAAGGGCTAGGGCTTCTCCGCAAGGGATCTTCATTTGCCCCTGAAACACTCGACGTTCAAGCAATTGCGCGCCGATCCGGCGGGACCATCTTCTTTTATTGGCTCGGGCCAAAACGTTCTTATCTGTGGACCATCGATGCCAAAAACGTCAAGCTGGCCCAACTTCCTCCCGCCGCAGAGATCAATGCCAACGTTCAAAAATATCGCAAAGCCTTGCTTGGCCCGGTCGACGTTCTTGAATCCCAAGACGCTGCCGGCTTCGCTCTCTACAACAGTCTCGTCGCTCCCGTCCGCGACTCGCTTGCGCCGAACTCAGCCGTTCACATCATCCCGGATGGAAGCCTGAACTCGCTGAACTTCGAAACAATCCTCGTTCCCGACCCGAAGCCTCACTACTGGATTGAGGACGTGACGGTTGTGAACGCCAGCTCACTCAAAATGCTCGCCTCCGCCAAGCCGCCCGCAAAACTCCCGCAACAAAGACTGCTTCTTCTCGGAGACCCTGCTACCGCCGATCCCTCATACCCGACCCTATCCAACGCAGCGGCTGAGATCGACGGAGTCCGAAAGACCTTTCCGCCCGCCACTCAAAAAGTCCTTGCTCGCGACCAAGCGACTCCAGTCGCTTACTTGAAGAGCGATCCCGCACAATTCGACTTCATCCATTTCGTCGCGCACGGCACGGCCAGTCGTCTCAGCCCGCTCGACTCCGCCGTTGTTCTCTCTCGCGCATCGGCCGAGCAGGATTCCTTCAAACTTTTTGCCCGCGACATCGTCAAAACTCCATTGCGCGCCGAACTCGTAACTATTTCCACCTGCTACGGCGCAGGCTCGCGCGCCTACACTGGCGAAGGACTCGTCGGACTCTCCTGGGCATTTCTCCGCGCTGGCGCTCACAATGTCATCGGCGCGCTCTGGGAAGTCAGCGACGTTTCCACTCCCGGATTGATGGAACAGATGTACAGTGGCTTGAACAAAGGACAATCTCCCGCAACCGCCTTGCGCGAAGCCAAGCTCGGCTTGTTGCGTCCGGGCAGTCCTTATCGCAATCCGTTTTACTGGGCGCCATTTCAGCTCTACACAGGATCGTGAGCCGCACTCAATCGGCCCGCTCCGAATAATAAAGATCGAGGTCTCATGACGAAGCAACTTCTACTTCTCATCACCATGTCGCTGCTCTTCACGACCATTGCTGCGTCTCAATCCGACCTCGAAACCCGTCGCCAAAAACTCCGCCAGCTTCTTTCCGAAGAATGGGAATATCAACTCCGCACTTTTCCCGAACTCGCAACTCAAGTCGGCGACCATCGCTACAACGACAAGCTCAGCGACTACTCTGCCGATGCGATCGCAAAACACAACGCTCACGAAATCGATTTCGTCAAACGCCTCGAAGCCATCAAGACTTCCGACTTCCCCGAACAGGAGCGCCTCAACCAGCTTCTCGTTGCCCGCGACATCCGCGAAGACGTCGACACGGCCAAGTTCAAGAACTGGGAAATGCCCGCAACCCAATTCTTCGGCCCGCAGCATTGGTTCGTCCAGTTAGCCACCGACGCCCCATTCCACACGGTTAAAGATTACGACGATTACCTCGCTCGCCTTCGCCAGATTCCTCACGCCTTCGATCAAGTCGCCGCCAACATGCGTCAAGGACTTCGCGACCACCTGATGCCTCCGAAGTACCTGCTCGAAAAAGTTGCCGCGCAATCGCAAGCGATCGCTGACGCTCCGCTCGACCGCAGTCCTTTCACGCATCCAGTGCAGAAGTTTCCGGACTCAATCCCTGCCGCCGATCAGAAACGCTTGCACGATGCCATCACCGACACCGTCAAGAAAACAGTCTTGCCTTCTTTCTCTCGCTTCGCTGCATTCGTCAAAAACGACTACGCTCCTCACGGACGCACGGACTTCGGCGTCTGGTCTCTCCCGGACGGCGAAGATCGTTATCGATTAGCCATTCGCCATCACACGACAACCAACATGTCTCCGGAAGAAGTCCACGAGTTCGGACTGAAGAACGTCGCCGAAATCGAAGCCGAGATGCTCAAGATCGCCCGTGCCCAAGGCTTCGACGACCTGAAGTCCTTCAACGCCTCCATCCGCAAGCGCACGAACTTATACGCAACTTCCGGACAGCAGTTACTCGACCTCTACCAGAAATACACTGACCAGATGTCCGCGAAGCTTCCCGAGTTATTCGGAAAGCTGCCGAAGAACAAACTCGTCGTCGTTCCAATGGAAGAGTTCCGCCAGGCCGACGCTGTTCCCGCCGACTACTCGATCGGCTCTGGCGATGGCGCTCGTCCCGGGCGCATCAACGTCAACGAATATGCGCCTGAAAAGCGTCTTCTCCTAAACGTCGAGGCGATCGCGTACCACGAAGGTTTGCCCGGACATCATCTTCAATTTTCAATTGCACAGGAACTCGAAGACCTTCCGCCGGTGCGGAAGTTTGGTCTCGACTACAACGCGTTCAGCGAGGGCTGGGCTTTTTATTCAGAACGCCTCGGCAAGGACGTCGGCTTCTACCAGGATCCCTTCAGCGACTACGGACGTCTGCAGAACGAAATGTGGCGCGCCGTCCGCCTCGTCGTCGACACCGGCGTTCACAACAAACATTGGACTCGCGATCAGATGGTCGACTACTTCCGCGAGCACACCGCCATGGACGAGCCCAACATCCAGACCGAAGTCGACCGATACATCGCGTGGCCCGGCCAAGCCTTGGCTTACAAAATTGGACAGGCCAAAATCCTCGAACTCCGCGACCGCGCCAAGCAAGCATTAGGGCCGAAGTTCAACATCAGAGAGTTCCACGACGCCGTCCTCGATGCTGGTCCGCTCCCCATGGACCAACTCGAGGCGAAAATCGATCGCTGGCTGGCCGCGCAAAGCGAAAAAGCAAAGTAGTCCAGCATGTGTGTTACCTGCCTATGACCAACGGGCCAGTCCACAGGCACCAAGGTGGCTTGTACGAAGGTCCAGTCATCGCTACTCTCCACCTTGCCTGAGGACGAAAAACGCGCGTTTCACTCAGGCAAGCGTGAATCACTTGGGGCCTCAGATTCCTAAGGGGGGCCTGAGGCTCCGCTTTTTAATGGCCGAAGCCCGAGGCGGGCGCCAAGTTCTGCGGTGAGAATGGCGTCTGCCTCGGCCACTTTTTCACGCGAAAACCTCTAGACGAACAAAAAGCGAAAGTATATGCTCTTGAGATGGATGAAGGACGCAAGCGCGTCATCGGGATCATGGCAGCAATTCTAGGTGCGCGCCGACTCGCCGAGTTCGATCCAGCGGCGAGAGTCCCTGTCACCATCATCGCTGTTCAGAACGCAGTCAGTTGGGCCGAGCGCATCCTCGCCGAAATCGATAAACGATGGCCTACCAAGCGCGAAACAACTCAATAGTGTCTCCGCCCATTAAGCGCAAGCTTTCGTCGACTAGTCGGCGGTAGCGAGTTCTCGCGCGAATCAAGTTACCTCGCCCATCCGCCGACGGGTAATGTGATGGCGGTCACTGTCAGAGGTTAAGATATAGATAATCATTGAAGCCTAGAAATGTCTGGGGAGACCAAATTCGGGATCGCATCGGTTCTGATATTGGCGATTGCTGCGGCGCCCGCCCTAGCGTGTCTCATTTTTATTACGCAGAATGCTAGCCATAATTGCTGCCCCTTAGAGAAACCACTGCACTCGGTAATCGCTCGTTGCTGTGTTTATTCTCCCGCCACGACCACGGACCGTATCGACAGTCCCGCACCCATGATCGCGACAGAAATGTTCGTGGCAAGCAATTCATTGGAATTGACGCCGGATTGTGAACCTCTCGTCATTCCGAGTCTAGCTACCTCTCCACCTGGCTGTAACTCCATCCTTAGAATCTAGCTCACTTTCCTTCTTGTTCTCTGCAGGCGTCACCGCCTGTCTTTGAACTCGTCTGCTTCCGGAGGCTTTACGCCGATCGGGATTTTGGAGGAAAGGTGAAATCCGCATTCACAGTTGTAGCTGCTGTATTCATTTCCGCACTGTCGTTGGCCCAAACAGCTTCGTTGTCGCAGTCGCGTCGTGTCCATGTAATGGAGTTGGAGGATATCCAGCGCGAGGCAATGGCCAACAACCCTGAAATTCGTGCGGCGGAAGCACGCGTCGCTGTCGCGAAGGCGCGCACGCCGGCCGCCGGCGCTCTTGATGATCCCATGTTGATGTACCGCAACTGGGGAACTCCCATTTCAAAGCCGTGGGATTGGAATCAGGCGCAGCACATGGTGATGTATCAGCAAACCCTACCGGGGCCAGGCAAGCGTGCGGCTCGAACTGAGCTAGCAAATCAACAAGCCGCAGAGAGCGAAGCGCAGATCGAGGTAGTAAAGCGTGAGATCGGCGTTAGAGTGCGAAAAGCTTACTACGATCTTCTTCGTTCCATTGATGAACACCGGATCCACGATCAGCAAATGGAATTGTCGAAGCAAGCACTGCAATCAGCGACAGTGAAATACACCGTAGGACGAGTTCCCCAACAGGACGTGCTCAAGGCGCAGATTGCAATGACACGACTCGCTGATCACCTCGTCACATTGGATGAGCAGGAGGAGTCGGCACGTGCTGAACTCAACACTTTAATGGGTCGCGATCCGGGCGCTGCGCTCCAAGTCATGGGGCAATACGGAAACCCGCGCGCCTTGCCGAATCTCGACGAACTCGAACGTGTCGCGCTTGAGAATCGCCCTGAATTGAAGGCAATTGCTGCAACGGGAAATGTGGCCGAATCCCAATTGGCATTGGCACGCAAAGCCTACACGCCCGATTTCACTGTCGCTGGTGGGTACATGCTTATGCCTGAAGGCGCGATGTTTCGCAATAACTACATGGCTGAGGTCACGATTAGCTTACCGTGGCTGAATCGGCGCAAGCACGATAGCGAGATCAAAGAGGCACAAACTGCTGCAGCGGTTGTGCGATCAGAGCATAACTCGCAGGTGAATGCCGCGTTTCTCGAGATACAACAAGCGCTGATCCGTGCTCATGCTGCGGAGCGGAGTCTGAAACTTTACCGTGACACGTTGCGTCCCCAGGCTGAAGCAGCGCTCAAGTCGGCAGCTGCAGCTTATCAGCACGATCGGACCGACTTCCTCAATCTGGTCGACAGCCAAAACATGCTGCTCGACGTCGAGAGTTCCTATTTCAAAGCTGCGGCTAACTTGGACACCCGTGTTGCCGAACTTGAACGCGCGATTGGTGCCCCACTAACCGCTGCTTCTGTGGCCACTCCTGTTGCGGAGGTGAAGTGATGATTTACAAAGACAAAAAATTTCTTCTAGTTGGAATGCTTGTGGGCATTTTCATCGCGGGCGCACTCATAGTGTTTATCTTCTTGCTGCAAAAGACTGCAAAGGCGGAAATGCAAGGCCATGCCCAAAAAACCAATAGCTCGGCCGAGGAGAAAACAAACGTTACCTCTCTTGGTACAGAACCGGGCACGACAGTGCAACTAGATGCCGATGAGATCAATGCTGCAGGCGTGCAGTTGGCTAAGGTAACGACGGCTCGAATTACGAGCACTGTGGATGCTGTAGGAAGAGTGGAGCAGCCTGAAGCGCAATTGGCAACGGTCCCGGCGCGAGTGGGAGGACGCATTGACAAGCTCTACATTCAGTTCACCGGAGAAACCATTCGCCGCGGGCAAGCCGTTGCTGAGATCTACAGTCCCGATCTGGTTTCTTCAGCCGAAGAGTATCGCCTGGCTCTGCAGAACCGCGATCGTATGCATTCTTCCTCCGAGAAGGTGGCTCTTGAAAACGCGAACGACCTCGTCGCAGCAAGTCGTAAACGGCTGGAACTCTGGGGCGTAAGCGAGAAACAAATTGAAGCTGCTGCTGTGGGTGCAGCAGGACTTCATGTAACCGTCTATGCGCCCTCCGGCGGCAGCGTGGTGGAACGAAAGGTAACGCGGGGTCAGTATGTCAATTCCGGAGACCCACTTTTTACTGTAGCGGACCTGAGTACTGTCTGGGTTAAAGCCGACGTTTACGAATTCCAATTACCGCAAATAAGGCCCGGGCAAACGGTGGAGATCACTTCCGAAGCACTGCCCGACAAAGTACTTCGAGGACGTGTTGACTTCATTGAGCCGGAGGCAAACCCGCAAACGCGGACGATCCCCATTCATGTGCACGTTCTAAATCCTGGGATGCGGCTGCGTCCCGGAATGTATATCCGTGCGAAGTTCATTTCGCCGGGTGAACGTGACACGGTCGTGGTTCCGCGCTCGGCAGTGCTCGATACCGGAACTCGCAAATTAGTGTACATCGCTAAATCGGATGGCGTGTTCGAGGCCCGTGAAATTCAGACTGGTGTGTCATCAGAAGAACGTTATCCCGTACTTATGGGACTCAAACCGGGTGAGGAAGTAGTCACGAATGGCAATTTCCTCATCGACTCGCAAACCCGCCTGACTGGCGGAATGACAGGACTATTCGGTGGATCTAAGGAGTATAGCGAGAACTCACCGAACCCAAGCGTCCCTTCTAGCTCTCCTCAGATTCCACAAAAACAGACCGGAAAAATCACCTTCGCAGTTCAACCTAATCCACCCAAAGGCACTACCGAAAATATGTTTCACGTCAGTGTTGTCGACGAAAACGGGAAAGAGGTACCCGATGCCGATGTAACAGTGACATTCGTTATGCCGGCAATGCCCGCAATGGGTATGCCCGAGATGCGGACCTCCTTCAAACTCCCATACGTACAGGGAATGTACATGGGAAAAGGAAATATCGGCATGGCAGGTTCATGGAACGTGGTCGTTGAGGCAAAGCGAAACGGCCAAGCCATAGCGACTTACCGAACGCGGTTGAACGCGGAGTAACGACCATGATCAACAAAATTATTGAATTCTCGATGCGAAATCGCTGGCTGATTCTAGCGGTCTACGCTGTCTCGGCAGCTTGGGGCTACTGGGCACTTCTGCATACGCCGATCGATGCAATTCCCGACCTCAGTGAAAACCAAGTCATCGTTTTTACAGATTGGCCTGGTAGAAGTCCGCAGGAAGTTGAGGATCAGATCACTTATCCCCTGACGGTCAACATGCAGGGGTTGCCCGGGATCCGAACGGTTCGATCGTCATCCGCTTTTGGCTTTTCGATGGTCAATCTGATCTTCGAAGACAAAGTGGACGTGTACTTCGCACGAACTCGTGTTCTCGAGCGTCTGAATCTCGCTTCCAGCTTCTTACCCGTGGGAGTGACTCCGATGCTGGGGCCGGACGCGACCGGCGTGGGCCAGGTTTTCTGGTACACGGTGGAAGGTCCGTACGACAGCGGGAGCTTGCATTCGATCCAGGACTGGTACATCAAATACCAACTCAATTCCGTTCCGGGCGTTGCGGAAGTTGCAAGTGTCGGCGGCTTCGTCCGGCAATATCAGGTCGATGTCGATCCGCTGAAACTCCGCGCCTACAACATCCCACTGAAGGACGTGCTCACAGCAGTGGAGCGGAGTAACAACAACGTTGGTGCAAAAGTCATTGAAGTCAGCAACAGCGAGTACATGGTTCGTGGCCTCGGCTTGATTGAGAAGCTGAAGGATATTGAAGACATCCCAATCACTGCCGTGAATGGCACTCCGATGTATCTGCGCAATGTCGCCAGCGTTCAATTGGGACCGGAATTCCGGCGTGGCGTTCTCGACAAAGACGGCAAAGAAGCAGTGGGCGGTGTTGTTGTAACTCGTTATGGAACCAATGCTCTTGAGGTCATTAATGCCGTAAAACAAAAGATAACCGAGATCGCCCCCGGTCTTCCCAAGGGCGTCCGTATCGTTCCGTTCTATGACCGCAGTACGCTTATTTTTCATGCTGTCGATACTCTCAAGCACGCACTCATCGAAGAAATCATTCTCGTTACGCTCGCTCACATTCTGTTCTTGTGGCATTTTCGTTCCATCCTTGTCGTAACACTCCCGCTTCCACTTGCAGTGCTCGGTTCGTTTTCCTTCATGCATGCGACGGGAATTTCTTCCAACATCATGTCACTCGGCGGTATCGCGATCGCGATTGGTGTGCTGGTCGATGCAGGGATCGTGATGACGGAAAACGTGATTCGACAGGCGGAGAAATATTCTGAGGAACACGGTGACTACCGCGATCACATCTGGGAAATCACTCTCCATGCAGCCAAGATGGTTGGGCGTCCGATCTTCTTTGCTATGGTCATCATTATTCTTGCGTTTGTTCCCGTGTTTGCGCTCACCGGGATGGAAGGCAAGATGTTCCATCCACTGGCGTTCACGAAGACATTCGCAATGGTCAGTTCCACGATTCTCGCCGTTACTCTCGTGCCGGTGCTTTGCACCTTTCTGATTCGTGGCAAGCTCCATCGCGAGGAAGACAATCCTGTTATGCGCGTTCTCCAGTCCATTTACAGGCCGGTATTGCGGACGGCATTACGGTTCCGGCTCGCAACACTCGCCGTGGCGGTGATCTTGTTTGGAGCCGCTATTTACACGGCGACGACGATCGGCTCGGAGTTCATGCCTCCACTGGATGAAGAGTCAGCGCTTTTTATGCCCATTACTGACCCTCGCATGTCATTGACGAAGGCAACGGAGATTATGCGCCAGCAGGATCGACTCATTGCTGCCGATCCCGCGGTTGATATGGTGGTTGGAAAAATAGGCCGTGCAGAAACCGCTACGGATCCAGCCCCTACGAACATGGCGGAAACGATTGTGATCTTCAAACCTAAGGATCAATGGTCGAAAGGCACGACTAAGGACAGCATCGTTCAACGGCTGGACGCGAAGCTGCACATCCCTGGTGTGTCAAACATCTGGACACAGCCGATTCGAAACCGGATCGACATGCTGTCCACTGGCATTCGCACTCAGGTTGGGGTGAAAGTCTTCGGACCAGACTTGAAAGTGATCGAACAAAAGTCGGAAGAGATCGAGAGAGTACTGCGCCGGGTACCCGGTGCTGTTGATTTGTATGCTGAGCGAATTACTGGCGCTCCGTATTTGGAGATCAAGGTCAGCCGCGAGGCTGCTGCGCGATACGGAATCAGCGTGGCCGATGCAGAAGATGTCATCGAAGCAGCAATCGGCGGCAAGATCATGACCACAACGATTGAGGGACGCCAGCGATTCCCCGTGCGCGTACGCTACGCGCGAGATTTCCGCCAAGACCTCGATGAACTCAAGAACGTACTTGTAACAGGTAATACGGGCACGCAAGTGCCTTTGAAAGAGACCTCGACCATTCAGATGGTGATGGGGCCCTCGATGATCAGTAGCGAAAACGGTCTACTCCGCGGCACTGTACTGATGAACGTTCGCGGTCGCGACGTCGGTAGATTTGTCGAGGAGGCCAGTCGCGCTGTGTCGACAAACGTCAGCATGCCTCAGGGCTACTATGTGCAGTGGAGTGGTCAGTTCGAAAATCAGATCAGCGCAAAGAAGCGGCTGGAACTTGTGATCCCAGCGGTGCTTCTGATCATTTTTATCCTGCTCTATCGCACATACAACTCCTGGAAGGAAGCCGCACACGTTCTGCTTGCGGTCCCATTCGCTCTTACAGGCGGCGTCTTTCTTGTCAAACTACTCGGTTACAACTTCTCCGTTGCAGTTTGGGTCGGCTTTATCGCCTTATTCGGTACCGCTGTTCAAACAGGCGTGGTCATGGTCATCTACCTCGAAGAAGCAGTCGCAAGGCGTATTGCAACCGACGGGAAGTTGACGCGAGAAGGATTGCACACTGCTGTGATCGAAGGAGCGTTATTGCGCTTGCGCCCCAAGGTCATGACCGTCGCTACCGTTGTCGCTGGGCTCCTTCCACTGATGTGGTCAACTCGAACTGGGGCGGAGTTTATGAAGCCCTTAGCCGCGCCGGTTCTCGGAGGTATGGTGAGTTCGCTGTTACATGTGCTAGTTGTGACGCCTGTCATTTTCACGTGGCTGCGCGAACGAGAACTAATGAACCGGTAGAAAGGCCGGGTGCCCCATCCTAGCGCGCACTTCGAGCCAGGGTGGGGATTTGCCAACGACCGACGACCAACGATCGACGACGACCCGATCAATCCACCATCTGTGGGTGCCCCATTCAATCGCGTTCTGTGCGATTGAGTGGGCTATCTCTCAAAATCCGCTGACGACCGACCACCAACGGCCGACGACGACCGATCAATCCACCATCTGCAATCTGAAATCAGAACTCACCAGGAGACCGAATATCTATCAATCACCCAAAGCCAGGTTCCATCCTTCTGGCGCCGCGCAACTTCTGTCGTAATGGAGCCATTGCGGCTCCGAGTCGAGGTGAGGGCCAGATCACCGCAGATGAGCGCTGGCCACTGTTCTCCGAACTCGAACTTCCGTTTTTCCGGTCCAAACCCCGTAACCTGCAGTTTCGTAAAAAACTCGTGGATGGCCTCTTTGCCACGCAGGAACGTTCCACCGCCGATGTCGACGACCGCGTCTGGCTCGAACAACGCGGTCATGCCAGCAACATCTCCCGCGTTCTCTCTCTCCACCAACAATCGCTCCAGATCCTGGGGATCGTTGGCCGGCTCTCTTTTCGTTAAATCATTCATCGTGACACTCGCTAAATGTTGTGGGTTTGCTCGGACGTTCCTGAAACTATCGTCGTCACGCGCGGGCGTCAAACAGCAGCCGTGAAATCCCAGGTTTCGAAAAAGCCGCGAAACCCTTCGACTGCGCTCAGGGTAGGTTCTGGGACCCGGGCTGAGAGGGCGAGCCAGCCAAAGCGCCTTCATGTAGATTTTTCGAAAAGGATGGGCAAGCCCCTATCTATCCCCGCTTTTACCAATTTTCGTACAATCGAGCATGGCCGATGACAAGCCTGAGAAACCGAAAGATTCGAGCGACCCAATTGATGACGTTTCATACTCGCCTCCCCTACTCGAACGGTCTGTTTGGGCGACGCTGCTGACATCGACAGCCCAGATTCAGCCCCGTTTCGAGTTTCAAAAGATTGAAATACCAACAATCAACCTTCCGAAAATTGACTTCGATCACGTTTTTCGCACCATGGAGGAAGTGATTGAACAACTTGCAGTGCGCTGTTGGTCGCTTCCATGGGATTTGAGCATCCCCGAGATGCAGGACTTGGTTGATAAAAGCCCAGATGAAATTGATGCATTTTTCGAAGCCTATTTCGAAGATGGAGCCCTAGGGGCTCTGCGCGAGGAAATCCTCGGAGACCCAAAGATGCATAAGTGGAGGACCCTTTTGGATCAGTGCTTTAAGAATTACGGTGCCGGTGATTTTCACATTTGTATCCCAAGTCTGATAACTGTTCTTGAGGGAAGCTTCAACTATTTGACATTCTTTAACGAAGGAAATCGGAAAAGATTCTTCGACGGCCATATCGAGACAGCGACCGGTTTCCAAAAACTGACATGGATTTCATTGCGCAGTTTTTGCGACGTGATCTTCATGCCGGGCGATCCTCGTAAGTCAACCGATTACATCAATCGCCACAAAATCCTACACGGATTGGATGACCCGTCAACGTGGAAGAAGGTGGACTGTTTACGGCTGTTCCAAGCTTTGGACTCCACGAGACGGCTGTAAAAGGGCGACCGAATATGTCGAGAAGGACTCGCTAAAGCGCGGCTTTGGACTTGATTGGGGATACCGATCCAACTGAAATCAGCGCACAACCTTCCGTTCTCCCCACAAACGGACAAGCACCTTGCGTTGGCGCGCTTGACATACAATGATACATTGGTAAGGTCAGTCTGCTAGTTAAGCACCTATTTTTCATGGCATTGACGATATCTTTGGTGATACTCTTTACTTAACTGTCAATTTGTGGATGAATCTAGCCGATCACAATACGGGGTCGATCGAACGAAAACTCAACGTCATCATCTCTCTACTGCTGAGAATTGCTAACAGTGGGAGCGATCTGACGCTAAAAGAGCAGATCCGGAATTTAGCGTCATTCGGCCTTTCATCTTCCGAGATTGCAGAGATTGTGGGGAAAAAGGTGGGGTACGTCAGCAAGGAATTATCGATTCTCAAGAAAGAGTCTACCTGAACTATGGAAAACGAACTCCTTCAGACCATATCCCGTCGCCTCGGAGTGTTGATCGCGCTTCAGATGAGAACTCAACGAGAGGACTTCTCAACTACGGAAGGCGTGGAGCTTCTTTCACGTTTTGGAATGCCAAACCACGAAATTGCCGAAATCCTTAATACTTCCTCCAACACAGTGAATGTGATGAAGAACCGAATAAGGAAGCGGAAATAAACAATGGACGACGGTGTCTACAAAAAGATTGACCAACTAAGGGCTTCTGTTGATTTGCTGACTCTCGTTGAGCTCTGCAAGCTCGGTGCGAGCCGAGGTGATGTGCGCGAAGTCTTTGGAACTTTGGACAATAACGTTTTCGCGAAAGTTAACACAATCGTTAAGAAGAAACAGGAACACAAGCAAAATGCCAAAAAAGAGAAGTGACCGACTCGAGCCGATTGAAGAGATTCGACGTCTGATTATCCTTGGATTATTGAACCAGGGGGTTAAAGGCAAGGAAATTGCGGCCATTCTCGAGGTTGATCCCGCCATAATCAGCCGCCTACTTTCCCCAGCCAAATCCAAAAGGCAAAAGCGATCCGTCGAATAACCGCCCATGGAACTGCAGGAACTGGTTGCAAGAGCCCGACTTCTATTTGAAGGTGCAGCAAAGCGTCGTCAGGTCTTCGAATTGATAAATGGGAAGCGGTCTGCTAAGGAGATCGCGCGAAAAAGTGGCAAAAAACTTTCCAGGACTTTGCACGATTTGCAAAAGATGCGTGACGTGGAGCTGATACTTCCACGGCAGGATGGTAACGGATCAGTTGTGAAACATGACAACTCTGTTGTTTACGAACGGGCACGTCTGCTGAAGCACTTATCGAGTTCATATTTTAACAAGCGCGAGGTTCATCACTTCCAAGATGGCGTCTATTACCGTCGAGGAACAAACGTTTTTAAGACAAAGGCGGATGAAACGCGGAAACTTCACTAAGGAGAGTACGTCATCTGACTTATCGGCAAAGGAGAGAAGCATAAGTGAAAACTAGATCACCTTCGCCACGATCCGACACCGAACAAGTGGATCTCTTGAAAAAACTTCTCGCTCTACAACTCTTTCAACTGGGAGTGCCACAGGCGACCATTAAGAAGCGGGTAGGCCTCAGCATCAACGTCGTAAATGAACTATTGAAAGGCATCAAGAAAAATGGCTAACAGACAAAACAATACCAAGTCAGCCGATGCCGAACGCATGGTGGATCTGATCGAGAGATTAGGCGCAATTGCACTTTATCTTTACACGGACATGGACCACCACTCAGTCGCCCGACGTCTCGGGATGGGAACGCAGCGAGTGACCGCAATTTTGAAGGGGCTGAAGAAGGCAAGCATGACGGCCAAGAAAGAGTGACCTAGTCTCTGGCGAGAATAGCGATGGCAATCCAACACACGACCGAATTCGCGGCAACGTCGCCTGAGGTAATGAGGACGATTGTCGAGGAGCTACGGCGCTCTCCCCGCAAGTATTCTGTCTTCCAGGCAATCTATAGCGGAGGTAACAAACCCAAGGACGCAACGGTTCTGGCTGCCAAAACAGGGCTCTCTGAAATCGCGGTATTACAGATTGCAACCCCGATGGCGCACAAGCAATTTCTGGAACAAGTCAAAGAGAATGGCCGGGTTGCGTTCAAGAAATACCAGCATATAAATGCTGTAAAACAGAGCATTCTGCGTGCAGCCCTGAGGCCTATCCAACGCTCCAAGAAACGTGCTTCCGGTAATCCGAAGGACACACTAGTCAAGCGTGCGCGAACGGTCCCACGTCGAAGCGCATGGTCCACCAAGGCACGCCAGCGCAGGCAGAATTTCAGGTACGACGTTTTCGTCTCGCACGCCTCGGAAGACAAGGCTTACGTACGGCGCCTAACCGCAGCACTGAAAAAGGCCAAGATCAACGTCTGGTATGACGAAGACGTAATTGGCTGGGGCGACGATCTCAGAAGATCCATCGATAAAGGGCTAGCTAATTCGCAGTACGGGATCGTGATCTTCTCAAAAGCTTTTCTCAAAAAGAAGCACTGGACTGAGCATGAGCTCAACGGGTTATTTGCAAAAGAGAGGCAACGCCGAAAGGTCATTCTCCCAATCTGGCATAACATTACGGACCGGGAACTATTGCGTTACAGTCCGGCTTTCGCCGACCGAATCGCCATGATCTCAAAGAAAGACTCCATCCACGATATCGTAGACGCGCTGAAGAGACTCATGAAGTCTTAGGCGCCGCCCCCTCCCAGCGCACTTTGGGTGGCTGGCCCACCCTTAGGCACTCATCAAATGAGGCTGCCGCACCCTTCGCGGTGTTCGAAGGGTGCGCACCACGACTCTCAACGGTTCCCGACGCCGGGTGCCCCCATCCTAGCGCGCACTTTGCACTAAGTGGGAATTCTAACTTTCACGGACGCGTCAACTTGGTGCGCTTTAGACACCATCCCGCCAGCCCCGCTAAACCGCTGCCGAACAACAACAGGCTGGAAGGTTCCGGGACGGGAGTCGGGGAGCTGTTGAAATCGTAATTGACCTGAAAAAAGCCATTCGTTCCTTCACCTAAAAACACTCCTGTGGTCGTCACGGTTCCACTGCCGCTCAAAAAAATATCGAAGACTTGCGGACCGAGACTTTCACAGTTGCCCGATGTTTCGCATCCCAGTGGCAGAAATACAAACCCCTGCAGGTAGCCACTGAATGTGACGTGCCCAGTTCCAGTGAACTGTCCGTTTGGGTGCGCGGGTGCAAAGAAAAACGAAGGCGAAAAATCGATGCTTCCCGTTAACGCGTACGCCGTCACGCCATTCACCGTCCCCCCGCTAAAATTGCCCGGGCTGTTCGGATACGAAGCGAAGGCACTAATGCTAAAAGCAGGTATTTCACACCTTGTTCCGGCTTGACAGGTAAACAGCAGGTCAGCCGGAGCTCCGGGAGCCGCCGAGTAGAGATGAAGTGTGGGGCCAAAGATGAAGAAATCCGCGATGTCGCCACCGAAAGTTGCACTGCCCGAGAAACTAAAGCTGTCAGCGTGTGCCGAAGCGCCGCTTAAAAAAACAAACACTGTGAGAAGGATTGTCGCCCGCGTGTAGAAGCTGCTCATTGAGAACCTCCTGAGCGCATGTGGCAAATTGGTTAGGCAAGGTTGCCGAAATTGATAGCCTTCTCTGTTCGGTCAGTCAATAACCGTTTCCCAGTAGTCATCTCCTGCCTACAGAATTGAGAACGGGGGGCCCACCCTTAGGCACTCATCAAATGAGGGCTGCCGCACCCTTCGCGGTGTTCGAAGGGTGCGCACCACGACTCTCAACGGTTCCCGACGCCGGGTGCCACAGTACCTCCACCTTCTCACATTGTCATTCCGAGGAGCACCAGCGACGAGGAATCTCTATCGCAACCAACAACCCAATCGCCAACCTCGCCCCTTTCTTCCTCAGGTCACCCACCGCAAGCTGGCCGACGACCAACGACCAACGACGATCGACCACCACCCGGCACCCCAATTGCACTCCCATTCCGTCGTGTCTCCAGAATTCAGCGGAAGCCTGACGCTTGGTAGCCGAAAGCTGCGAGCGCAGCGAGCTAAGTCCTTATTCCAGAATATTTTGCCTATAAGTGCTTATAACTCAAAGATCTGGCGGGATTTTTTTCGTAAGTTGCTGATTCTCAAAGATCGAGGTATGGGGGGAGGGGTATCTGTTAACACGTGGTTAGTAACTCACTTGTAAAACTACTGCCGGAGCATTGCATCAAGCCTGCCAGCAATTCGGCAGCAGCGGCCGATCACTTTTATCTCCCGTGGTCGTCCAAGTGATGTCTTTCGAGAAACCACTATGACCATGCTGCCAACAAATATGCGCTCAACCATCCTCACATTAACTGTCTGTCTGTTGACCGCCCCGCTGTTCGCCGCGCCCATGTCCAAGGCAGACCGCGAACATCTTCTCGTCCATTTCGAGATGACGACGCAGATGGTGGCCGAGCAGGTGCGTGGCTTGTCGCCGGCACAACTGGAGTACAAGGCTTCGCCCGATCGATGGAGCATCCGCGAAGTCGTGTCGCACCTGGCAGTGGCCGAGCCCGACTATTGGCGCGACATCCAGAAAGCGCTGAAGGCCGCGCCCGACATGAAGGACAAGAAATCGATGGCCACCGATGCTGACATCCTCTGGTACGGCATCGATCGCGTGGTGCATACCAAGACGGGCGGCGGACACGAGAAAGTCGACACCTATAAAGACATGGGCGAAGCCCTCGGAAAGTTTCAGGCGCTGCGCGCGACCATGATCGACTACCTCAAGACTACAGACGACGACATGCGGGCCCACAGCTTCGGAGACAAAGAAGTCATCGATTGCTGGCAGTGGATGCTCGAGATCTCGACGCATGCCGAGCGTCACATCCAACAGATCCGCGAGATCAAGAACGAAGCGAACTTTCCGAAAAAATAAAAAACGGGCAGATCGAAATCAAGTCTCGATGGCTCTCAGATAGCGCTCGGCCGACCGCTGGAGAACGGTCTTCGCATTCGATGGCACAGTGCGTTTCGGAAAGGCTCCGTAGATGCGGTCGAACTCGTAACCGTCGAGACGGCGCACGATGTCCTTCACCGCGCGCGGACCAAGCGGAATGAAGTTGGGATAGCTGTACATGAATGACAGCCAGTTCGGATCCATGACCACTTGTGGCTGATCGCCGGAGAAGAGCACGCCTTTGCCTGCAGCGCCGGAAGACCAGTGGAGAACTTGATATCCGTCGAAGTGGCCCGGAGTGTGAACGAGCGTCGCGTCGCGGAGAAGTGCTTTGGAGTCGCCGGACCAGAACTGGATGTTGGCGTGAGGCCGCATTATCCATTGGCGATCGGCTTCGTGAAGCAAGATCGGAGCATTGTTGAAGGCGAGGCTCCATTCGATCATTGTTGTGTAGTAGTGCGGATGCGAAATGGCAATCGCAGTGATTCCACCGAGTTTGTTGATTGCTGCAACGGTTGAGTCGTCGAGCAGCGAGATGCAATCCCAGAGGATGTTGCCGTCGGAAGTCTGAATGAGAAATGCGCGCTGGCTGATCGCGAAACCAGGTTCAGTGTGGATCGAATGAAGGCCAGGTTCTTCTAGTTGAATGCGATTGGAATGATTGCGCCGCAGGTCGGAGAGTGTTGTCCATTGCTGGCCGTCGAGTGAAACGTACTGGCGAGAGTCGGCGCAAATTGTGCACGAAGCAGGTGGATTTGAAGAAGCCGGATATTGCGTTCCGCAAGTGATGCAGAGATAGCATTGCTGATTGGAGTTGTTCGGCATCGGGCTCGATTTTAGCGCGACGGGTTGACAAGTTACGGAGTGGAGACTGTTGGCGCAAAAGGAAAAGGCCAATCTGATTTCTCAGAATGGCCTTTATTTATGCCGGCAACTACCTACTCTCCCACACACTTTCGCGTGCAGTACAATCGGCCCAGCGGGGCTTAACTTCCGTGTTCGGGATGGGAACGGGTGGATCCCCCGCGGTAAGATCACCGACAACTTGATCGCGCGCAGAACGCGCGAAAGCTGTTAGCTATTAGCCGTTAGCAAACCACTAACTACTAATTGCTGATTCTCAAAGATCGTGAGGATGAAACCTCACAACTGAATAGATTGGAGTTGCAGTAGCTAATAGCTTGTGGCTAGTAGCTAGTTATTACAGGGCTTGAATTTGAAAATTCGTCGGCGCTCAGTTGTCAGTACGCAGGCTCAACTCTCATCCAGTTTCTGATGAGGAGGTTGAGTCGTAACCAGTAGCAGTTCAGGTTCTAACAAACTACCAGCTACTAGTGACTGACAACTGGGTTTAATGCACCGAGTAAATTTTATGGTCAAGCCGAACGGGCGATTAGTACTGGTAAGCTACGAGCATTACTGCTCTTCCACATCCAGCCTATCAACCAGGTAGTCTACCTGGGCCCTTCATATCCCTTACGGGTTGGGAGATCTCATCTTGAGGAGTGCTTCCCGCTTATATGCATTCAGCGGTTATCACAACCGAACTTCGCTACCCAGCCATGCCGTTGGCACGACAGCTGGAACACAAGAGGTTCGTCCATCCCGGTCCTCTCGTACTAAG
>DATAPD010000045.1:0-110499 GCA_036265385.1 Terriglobales bacterium | reverse complement strand
TGACGGCGATTGCTCGAAGGAATTGGAGACCGCCTATTAACTTCCCCCACACTTCAGGTTCAAATTGATCCCGGGTGCCGGAAATGTCGGCATTGAACTCCGCGACACTTTTGGTTGCGGGGCTGGAAAGATTTCCAATTCGGATTCCGTAGGCTTCGGCGGCATAGTCAAAGGCTTTTCGGGCATAAGACGAAAGCCGCACTTCAAGTTCATCGTCGGAGGTATCGGCGGGTAGGTTGTTCAGCTCACGAAGCAGCTGGGCGAAGCGGGGCCATGAGATAGTGACTAACATTTTTGTTTCCTGTTTGAAACGGCGATTGTTGGGCGGATCGCGAACCGCTGATTAAGTTCAATGCTGAATTTTTCGGACGGTGACAGTGGCGAGCAGGTATCTGTTCTCACCGGCCCAGTAAGGCACCAGTCTCGTGGTGGTATTGGCCTTGCCGTCTAAAAACTTGATACCGTTCCGGTCATAGGGTTTATCCCGTTTCATCGGGACACCTCGTAGCCAGCCAGGGCGGCAAGTGAACCTGCTAGCGCTGAGAGTCTTTCCCGCTGTACGCGGTCCCATTCCGGTTGAAGTCGTTGGGTTGGCCATTGGCCGGGCAGCAGGTCGGGCCAGTTAGGGTCCCAGTCTCTCCAGTTTTTACTGCTGAAAGTTGTTTTCACCATTCCCACTCCGGTTCGAAGTATTCGAACTGCTCTAGTTCTTCCTTTCGTTTCCGCTCGGCTTCCTCTGCTGCCGCTTGTTCGAGGGTTATCCACCGTCCACCGTTCTGAATCGCCTGAAATGTATTTTTGAAAGGGTCTGCCATATCGGGCGGCAGGCCGTTGAACATCCTGGGCGGCGGTGGCCAGGCGCGAGATTCGAACTCGGCAGACACCGCAGGCGCGGCAACCCGCTTAACCCATTTCTTCAACCCGGCCCAATCTTGTCGGTGGACAAATTTTTTAATCTCCTCGATCTGGCCAAAATCCGCCAAGCCAATCAGCCACTCAACCGAAACGCCCATTGGCTTCGCTACTGGGTTCGGTGAAGGTTTGGCCGTCGGTCGGGACTTGCAGGCGGCCTTCAACCGTTCTTTTCGCTGTCGGTTTGTCTCGCTATTTTTTCCGGGCATTGGTTTCCTCGAACTGCCACCAGTAGGCCGACCCTGACAAGCGCATCCGGTTGTGTAACTCGTCTAAGCTGATGCCAGTGTCGGCGGGCTGTTTTTTAGGCTTTGTAAGTGGTTGATTCTGTTGAGGCGATTTTTGCTCAAATTGCGTAGGATCGTTTATAGGCTCGCGTAAGTCGGTGGGTGGGGCTGGAGTATCCCCTAAATCGTCCTGAGGGTTCCTAGGCTCTTTTTGGCAACATATTCCGCCATAACAACCGTTACACCCGTCAGCTCGGCCGCACTTGGGGCAGGGCTGGGGCACCTTCATATCGTCTGCAATTTTCTGGACGCCGGCCATCTCCTCGGCGGTTGTTTCGGGTAAGTGGCGGCAGTCGGTGGGTAAGGTTGAGCTACCGTACTCTAACTCCTCTAACTCCCGGACTAGATCCCACACGGTCTTCTCGCGGGTCGGACCATTGCTGAATTCATCAATCACCGCCTGGACGGTGGGACTGTTGAGGGTGCGTTTCCAGTTGGGTATGCCGACCAGTTGGGCCGACCGGGCCGGCTCCAACTGATCTATAAGAATTCCGCTGACGAACCGGCGGGTGTTGGTGTTACTGAGGGCTTGGTAGCTTTTGAGGGCGGCCAGACGGATTACGGCGGGGTTTTCAGAGGGCATTAGGACTCCTTGGGAAAACTAGCGAAGCGGTGCAGTACGAGCGGGCTGCTCGGGGGGCAATACCGGCGTACCGAAGTGTTTTGACAGTTGCAGTAAGCCCGGCTGGCCGTGCTGAACCGGCAAACCGGCGGATCTCGTTCGATCACAAGCTTTTGGCAGCCAGAGCAGCCGAGCAGCCGGGGTACATCACAGTTGTGAGGTAGCTTTTAGCGCTAAGTGTGAGGTAGGTCGGTGTTCACGTGCAACCCACCTTGCAGTGATAACAGAGGACTTAGTTAGTCGGTGTGCTAGTTAGTGTGCTGCTTATAAGCAGTATCATGCTGTGTTGGCTCGTTCGACGGTCTATCTTGCGGTGGCAAGCTCTGGTATTGCAGGCCGGTGGAATAAATGACTACCGACTAGAATAGATAAATAATAATATATTTAGTAATACCTACCTATCCTAAGCCACCGCCTAGCCTGTCTACTTTCAATAAGATTCCGCCGATAACCTCAAAATTGTCAATGTCAGTCGGGCGTTGTGTCAGCCTTGAAAGTCCGAACTATCCCCGTCCCTAGGGTGGGGAAAGTTCGACTGTGCTCTCCGAACTATCCCCCGCTCTGGGGTGGGGAAAGTTCGGCTGTCGGGACTGACAGAGATTGAGGCTGTCCAGAGCAAGAGTCGGCGTCCTCGGTTCTGGCGTTTGAGATACCGCCAAATGCGCTCGGGTGTAAGCTCGGCGGGCCGGTCAGGCGCGGCGATCGCACGATTAAACATATCAACCGGGAATTGCCAGCGCGGATCCTCGGACCGGGCTTGTTCGAATATCCAGTGCTTCTCGTCGCGTGTCGGTCCCGGTGTCGGCGGATTGTATGGCATGACTCCCCGCGGGTTCTGCTTGCTCTTGCCATAAGACCATTCGTCGCGTCTGATATTTCGAAGGCCTAAGGCACCTATTGGGCGGCCTCGAACATCACGCCAGTGTGCTTCTGCCAGGCGGTCATACTCCTCGATCGAGTCCCAGATTTGGCCCATAGAGACGCGCCACCGCCGGGCACCGTTTGTAATCGTGAAGCGGGCACTGCGAGCGGAATGTCGTTCGGGCCGAAGATTACAGACAGCACCGCCCCGCTTGCTGGTGAATCGGCCTACACGACCATAATCAGAGCACACGTAATCAGGCGCGTTCCAAAAGCGAAACCACCGCTCATCGGGATAAGCGCCCAGCTCGGCGGGAATGCCGGGGCGGTCTATTGGATAAATTGCAAGGGGAGAGTTGGGCAGGTTGGCAGGCATGAGTTACTGAATGCGGTTCTCATTCAGAAACCTTTCTAAGACTGTGCGGGGAATGCGGAGTATCCGATACCGCCGTTTGCGGCGTCTCGTGTCCTCTTCGGTCCCCAGATCAATGACACCCGCAACCGTTGAAAAACGGCGGATCACCGCATCGGTGCTGACCTTCAACAATGCGGCTACTTCAGCGGGCGTTAGAAGCTCAGGCATAAAGACGAAAAGCCAGACTCAGCCGTCTGCCCACGGCTGAAATCTGGCTTGTGTTAGTCCCCGGCCATAGCCAGGAATCTTATTGTCCGACGGGCAGGTCGGTGAAAGTTGTAAGTTACTTAAGTACCCTTGAATACGGTGTACACAAACCTACGATCACTTCGGGGCTTTTCAAGGCGGGTCTCTACACCCGACCTAGCTCCCGAAAGAAGTACTACGAACATGAACCACCCAAAACACCAGCAGCGAACGCCAGTTCGTAAGCTGGACGTGTTCAAGGCTCTTACACGCTTGAACTTGTTGCTCCAAATAATCCAGACAGTCATAAAACTTCTGGGCCACGTGGGGCGGTAGTAAATGACCGGTTGAGGGGGGCCGGGTAAACAAACCCCTCTACCTGTGTTCCGGGTGCATAGCGGTCTACCCCTCTATTAGTGTCGGAAGTCGGATACTGTGCAGGAAGTACACTCCCCCTATTAGTATCGAATTTGATTTTTCGGGGAGTTCTTACGTAGTCCTCTCTATTAGTGTCGGAAGTCGGTAAACACGTAATTTCTTCGCCGCGCAGGAGGGGTAATCCCCTCTACTAGAGGTGCCAAAAGTGGATAGGGCAGGAATTGCACTGTCATTAAAAAGGGTTCCTCCTTAAGTACGTCGATTAGCCGTGACAACAGTGGTAGCCTTTGGGAATGACGGCGCTGACCGACGAGCAGTTGGCGCGTGCATTTGCTGACGAAAACAGATACCGGCTGTCCTGGCTGCCAATACCTAACCGTCCGGGCCATCCTCACTGCTGGCATTGGCGGGAAGGTGCGATGATCTCTGCCGTGCATGATGAGTCAGGAGCTATCGCGAGAAGAATTGCTGGAAATTTCTTGTGGACTACTGGCGAGAAGATCACGACTGAACGAATAGACCGCATCTTGGAATTGGCCAAAAAGCACATGCACGAACTGCTCTAGCGCGTGCTAGCTCGTGTGCTAGGAAGGCCCGTATTGTGCAGTTCTTGCGGGTTCAGCGTTTCGTGTTTTCAATAACTTCCGTGTTTTCAATAGGCGGTGTTCGTTCGAATCCCACTCTCTCCGCCAGTCTTATACCCGGCTCCGCGATACCTTTGCGGTGGAACTGCTCACGAAGGGCTTGCCGTTGGAGGAAGTGTCAAAACTACTCGGGCCATGAAAGCATCAAGACTACGGAGCGCCATTACGCGAAGTGGGTTAAGGGCAGACAGGACCGGCTAGATACGTTGGTCAGTGCCACGTGGGAAACTCAGAAGTCGTAGCCCCGGACCACCTTTTAAACGCTGTCTAAAAAGGGCGTGATAGCCTTCACGCCCGGTTGGTTTAAGGGATGGATATTGCCACCTTCGCTTCTAATGTACCATCTGGGCATGGTCGTGCGCGATTGGCATCGAACTGAAGAAGAGGAAAAAGTTCGACGGGGCTTTGATTGCATCTCCGGCTTGAATCGCCCGAGTAACATCCGCAATCGAAGTGATTCCTGACGTGCCATCTCGCGAAGGCCAATCGCTCTCTTTCAATACCAATACCGGCAACACCTGCCACCATTCAGCGGGCAAATTGATGTCGTCATCTTTCAGCACATGGCTGTGGTTGGGGCTTGGCACGAAAACATTGGCTGTTGCTGGAGAGGGGATTAGCTTAAGAGCTGCGAGCGCGGGAGCTAGGTCGAGGCGTGATGCATGCATCGTACAGGTTCCGGGAGGCAGACCTGGGTCAGGGCATTGGGTGTAAACGCTTGGCTTTGCTTTGAACGCTTCAGGCAGAGCACCAAACAGTGCAATGAGTGCTTTTCCAAGCGCATTGCCACACAAAGTTCCCGGTGTCACTTTAGCGCAACGAATCGCATGGTTAGGATTGCGGTCATTGTTTGTGGAAAACATGGGAACAAGCACAAACAGAGGGTCCGTCGTCACGAGAGGATTGCCTTTTATCCCGGGAGGATTAATCGAGGGTTGTGTGCCCACCCGGCAAATCGGTATCTGCAATTCGGGAGGGTCGGACTGAGCCTTGATGCCGTTGAAGTTGTAATCGTTAAAGGGTTGCTCTACACAATCGAAGTTCTGGGTGTATGTGAATTTCAATAACCGATTCGCACCATAACCGAATGTTTGATTGGGTTTCAATTCTGTTTGAGCGACAAGGCTAGTCGCTAGAAACATGACAAGGGTGGGCAGCGCTTTGGAGAGACTTACTATCATCTGATTTTCCTCTTCTGTCGGAATCTGGCGATTCCTCCGAGCTTTGTACGCTCAAAACCGGCAATCAGATTTGGAAAAAGGTTTAAAAGGTTGGTCGGTCTCGGTGAGCTTTCCTGCTAGTAGAAACTTTTTCTTTTTTTTTAATTGTGGCTCATTTCCGCCGCGATGCAGAAGTCTCTCGCCCTCGGCGTACACTACCGCGCATGGAAAACAAGTCAGGAAACTTTGACAGTCAATTCTCTCAACTAAACGCCGAGTGGGTCGCCCTCCATGAGAGCACGTTCAAAGACTTGCAGGGCTTCAGCGGTACGCTGCAATATTCATACGGGGCGCGAATTGGATTCTTTGAGAAGTTGATTTTGTTGGCCAGTGGGACCCGCTTTCCGCGTTCGTAAATGGAGATATGACGGAGGAGGAGCAAGCGGATTTTCTGGGAAAGCCGAAGTGCCAGCTAGATGCGGAGGTTGAATCGTAGGCGTCTGGGCACCTTGCGAGAATGTCGGCCATTTCGACGGCTGAAGCATAATTTAGCTACACCATTACTACCAACTGGTGCCGCACATGGACAAGACAGACTCGTTACTAATCGTGCCCATGCCGGATGCTACGCAACTAGCTGGAATCTTACCCAAAGAAGGATGGGAATGGCTGCATTCTGTGAGCCGAGCAATTAGTGGTTCTTTCACTCAAGCCCCGTTCCCGACGATTCCGCCGCTACCAAAGCTGAAGTGAGTAACCACTGTGCTAATTTGTGCTTAGGTCTCGTCCATCATGCGCTTTCTGCCCTTTTCGCATATTTAAGAATTAACAAGTTCTGTGTTTTCAATTACGAGCGAGATTCGAATCCCACTCTCTCCGCCACTACTCTATTTTTCAATTGCGGAGCGTGAAATCCTATCCCGTGGAATTAGTGAGAGCCTCAGCGAATGAAGGCGAAGTCTGACAAACCTGTAGGGTCGCTTTTCCTTACCGGCGTTTTCTGGCCATATACCGCGTTAGGGTGCGAAAGAGTCGCCTGATTGCCAGTTTGCAACCGATCCGGTGAATGCTGTATCCAAGATCCTTTCCGGCGACGTTACAATCTTCGTTACATGAATCAACACAACGAAGCGGCGAAAGCAATGGAGGAGACTGCGAGAAGTCTCCGAAAACAATGTGAGATTTTGAGAAAACAAGCGGGCGATTTAATGAAGGAAGCACGCCGCATCCGCATAGCCGCGAAGGAAGCCAGAATGAAGCTACAAAGAAGAAAATGAAAGTAAGTCCCCGTCCTGAACTCCGAGGTACAGAAGCTGATGTCCATCCCTGATTGATGGAAGGCGCAAAAGTTCGAGCGCTGGCAGGAGCTTTGTGCAGCGCGTTGGCGCAGAGCGAATCAACCGTGCGCGAAGTATCCGCAACGTTTGACGCTGGAAATATCAGTGGGAACCGCGGACGCGACCTAGCTAGCCGACTCAGTGGCGCGGCGTTTTAAAAGTCGTTGTTCTTTTTCTTCCAATAAACGATTGATTTCCCTCGTGAGCTCCAAAAGCCTGCCAGGGTCTTGTTCAACCGCGGCTTGCTCGCAGAGCTCGCGCCATCTTTCTTTTCGTTCGCCTTGCATAGATCAGTGGGCTTGTAAGAAGACTATCGCTTCAATTTTATAAGACTTGTCAACTTCTGATATCAGGTAATATCATCTGATACCAATGACTGTGCAAGCGAAAAAAGTCACGAACAGAACTGCTCTTCTAATTCATTGCAGCCGACAAGAAGCCGAGCAAATCAGGCATGCTGCAAGAAAAGAACGGCGCACCATTAGCGGTTTCATCCTAAATGCCGTCTTGTCGAAATTCGAATTCGAGGAGCGCCTCGAGGGGAGGCGTCAAAACTATCGTGAAGCTGCTGCCGAGGCTAGGCGAGTCGCGGTTTCGAACAAATAGCGTGAAGACTCAGCACCGAGATTCATCGTTCTGCAATGAAGAAGACGAACTATAAGTGGAAAGAATTGGGCTGGGCTTAAAGACCCTTACCGCAGCCAGAATTGGTAAATATTGGCTTACGAAGCTTGCCGAAGCAATCTCAATCGCTCTTCTTTTTCTTCGAGAAGTTTATTGATCTCGCTGACCAACGCAATGAGCTTCTCAGGATCTTGCTCGTCCGCCGCTTGGGCGCACAGGTCTTGCCAGCGTTCTCGATTCTTGCCTTCCATAAAATTCTCAAACTTCTAGCTTGTTGAGCTGTTGCGTGAGCGCCAGGATTTGATCGTGGCGTTCATCGTATTGCTGTGCATCGATCGGCGTCATTCCACGAAAAACGGCTGTCTTGCGCGCTTCCCATTGTTGCGACGTTAAATCCTGCAACTTCTGTCTTAAATGCTTGATTTTTCGTGTGCGACTACGTTCGCCTTGGGGAGAACAAATCAATCTAGCCAATCTCGGGATGATGACTCGATCGCTTGCTCATACCAAGTAACACGAATCTGTGAGGCCCATTCTAAGATTGTTGGAAATCAGACAAAGCGCCAACAAGCGCCAGTTAATTCAGCGAACGTTTCCCGCCCGATTACCTCGGTAAGGTATGCAGTCCTTCTTTTTCCATGCAGAATTGCCCCACATCAATTCTGGCAAGCCCGTGGACACTGGAAAGACCATCCTTATTGTTGATGACCATGAGGCCAGCCTCTCAGCCTTACAAGAATTGCTTGCTGCGGAAGGATTCACCGTCCTGACTGCAAGCGATGGACTTGTTGCTTTGGCTGAGTTCCACCGTGCCCAGCCTGACTTGGTTCTCTCTGACGTCAAAATGCCAGGCGCCAGCGGCGTCGACGTGTGCCGGCATATCAAAAACGACCCTGAAACGCGGTTGGTTCCCGTGGTCCTTATTACCGGTCATTCTGCGACTGAAGATCGCGTCGCTGGGATCAACGCGGGTGCTGATGATTTTCTATCGAAGCCGGTTGAACATCTCCAGTTAATCGCTCGCGTCCGCTCTTTATTAAGGCAGAAAGCCTTCACTGACGAGCTCGAACGCGCCGAGTCAGTACTCTTCGCCCTCGCCAGGAGCATTGAAGGCAAAGATCCTTATACTGAGGGACACTGCGAACGATTGGCAGAATACTCGTCCCGCTTAGCGGAAAACCTGGGACTTGAAGCGTCGCAGATCATCGCCTTACGCCGCGCCGGTCTCGTCCATGACATCGGCAAAGTGGCAGTCCCCGATTCCATCCTTCTGAAACCCGGCCGTCTCACACCCTCCGAGCGCAAGATTATGGAACGGCATCCAGTTGTCGGCGAGAGGATCTGTTCTCCGTTGAAGTCCTTTCAACTCGTCCTGCCGATCATTCGCCATCATCACGAAAAAATGAACGGGACCGGATATCCGGACAAATTAAAGGGCGAGGACATTCCGCTGACAGCGCGCATTCTGCAGATCGTCGATGTTTACGACGCGCTCACCACGTCTCGACCTTATAAGCGTGCTCTGGGAGTAGAAGAGGCACTCGCCCTCATGCGGAAGGAGATTGCGAAAGGTTGGTGGGACTCGAACGTTTTCACGGCCTTCGAAAAAATGATCACCGCTGACGTAGATAGGTTCATAACTTTGGTCAAAGCGGCAGCCACTGGTCAGGGGTAGCGGTCATTTCTTGGAGTGTTTTGAAGCCCATGCTACATGTTGAAAATACAGGATTTACGGGATCGACGTCTAGCTGAGGGTTTGCTGAAATGATCGTGGTTTTCTCCAGACGGAACTTTTCCGATCGACGCTCGCGCTGCCAGCACGGTGCGAGAAGATTGTTGAAAGGAAAGCCGCTTCTCAGCATCCCTAGTTGAGAAGCGGTTTTTTATTTCTGGAGGTACGGTTTCCAAGCCCCTATTGATTCATTGAGCTGCTTACCTGAGAGAATGTGTTGTTGGCGTTCGAGCCGACGAGCCGAATCGTTCCTACCACCAGAATGAGAATTACTGCGAGTATCACGGCGTACTCAGCTATGCTCTGACCTTCTTTGCTGGACCAAATCCACCCCATAACATTCTTCATAAGACCCCGGAATTCCGATGACTTTGCGCACCCTCAAGTTTGCTTAAGAGAACCCCGGCAGCCGTGGATTCGACAGTTGGCACTGGCTGCCGGGGAGCGATGTACGCAGTGCTGCGAATCATACCCGCCCACTTCTGTGGATAATGCCGAAATCCTCCCCTGGCGCATGTTGGCGTATCTTCTACAGCTTCAACCTGATCCCGAATCGAATTCCTGAATGCTTCAATCACTCTCGTGTTTTAGTTTCCTGACCCTCCTGTTTTCTGCTCTCAGCCCCTCGCAAATGAGGGGCTTTTTTCGAGTGCGAATGATGGAACAGAAGCCATTGCAGGAAAGAATTTGCGCGCTACTGATCGAGGGTCCCACAACCCCCATGGTTTTGGCGCGGACTCTGAAAGATTCTGAAGGTGGCGTGCTGACTGCCCTCTTCCACTTGCAGGGGTCCGGCTTGATCACATTCGTAGCTGGAACGTGGCGGTTGAATGACGGGCGGGCAGCATGTGAACAGCTTCTCAGCACGCGATCTCGCATACCTATGAACTCAGCCTAATCATGCGATTCTCTGATTTTGCTTTATCAGCAACTTTTGAAACTGGCGCTGGAAAATGAAATGCCGCGCTGGTGGTTTCCCAACCAGTAACCCGGCTAGGGCCTTTTTACTTGGCCTTGACGCTTCTTGGCGCTTCCTCATATACAGAGGTTCCAGTACATATACCTTAAGGTTTTCCTCTTAGTCTGGGTGTCCCCACATGTATCTCAGTGAAGAAGTCGCTGCCCTTTGTCTTCAAGCCTCCCGCGAAGCCGATCCGCACAAGTTGTTAGAACTAACTAGGCAGATCAACGAACTGCTTGAAAAACAGGAAACAGACCAGAAACAGAAAGCGAACGCCGCCTAAGAGTGCTTGAAGTGGGTGGGGCGACGACAGCCGCGTGGAGACCCTTACTCTTCGCTCGAGCTGCTTTTCCTAGTCATAATCGCCAACATTGAATGGTGGAAGAACCATTCGCCATCTTTGAAGAAGGGTCGTAAATCGCTTTTCTCCTCGCGAGCATCGATCTCTATCATCTTGCGAATTCGCGCCGCCTTGTCCGGTGGTGTCTGAGTGTTGGCGAGCCACCGTTCCAGATTGTGGACTACTTCACTTGAAAAAACGCGCTCGGTCTCTAATGCCGCGGCACTGAGCACGCGCAACAGCTCTGAACGCGCAAGCGCGCGAGTATGAGATGGATCTCGGAGCTGCTCGACTTCATTATGGAACCTTGCGCGCTCTTGGTGTTCACTGCTCAGGAGATCTTCAACTGCAAGTTTCCCGTTGGTCCGACAGACGCGCGCCATTTCCCTTAGCACCGAGCCGGGATCTTGCAGGTGGTGCAGAGCAAGTCGACTGACGACGACATCGAAGGTCTCATCTGGAAAGGGTAAGTAATCTGCATCGGCGACCAGAAAGTCGGCGTTTTTCAGACCCAGCTTTTCGCGATTACGGCGGGCGATCTTCAGTGGAGCCCGCGTGAGATCGATTCCTACCGTTTCGCGGCATCGCTTCGCAAATGCCAAGGCCAAAAAGCCCGGTCCGCACGCCACGTCCAGTAATCGTGAATTTGAGTTCGGAGCAATAGCTTCCACAAATCGCGCGATACGATCAGGATCTGCGACGGCCGGGGCAACTGCGTAGGCCTCCGCTTGCTGCGTGAACGACTCCTGAACAACGGCTTTGTGTGACCGATCGCCCATGGTTCTCCAGAATACGATAGACGTTACGCAAATCCGCCCAGCTACGGAGTGAAATAGCAGGAACCTTAGCTGCCCTCACACGCCCCGATCTGCAGACTTCTAGGTAGAGCTTTACAACCCTGCAAAATCGTAAAATACGGGGTGCACGTTCCTTGCCTAGATTCGGAGGTTAAATGAAAAGAGTATTGCTGCTTTCTGGGTTGGTGCTCGCTCTGATGCTTCCCGCCCTCGCGCAGTGGCGTGGACGCCAGTTGTCGGCCGACGATCAACGTCGCTTCGACAGTTATTTCTCCCGCTATCAGGAGTATCAGCGAACGAACAACCGCGATGAAGTCCGCAGCATGGAAAAACGCATGCAGGATATTTACCGCCACTACAATATTCCAAACGGCACTCCATACTGGCAGGTCGCCAGTAACGGAAATCGGCCCGGATGGGACCGCGATGGCGACCGTGATTGGCAGCGCGATCGCGATCGTGATCGCGATTGGGACCGTGATCGTCGACCGGATTGGGATCGGAATCGCGATCGGGACCGCGACTACTGGCGGCAAAACACGCGCTTATCGAGCGAAGACCAGGGACGCTTCGATAGCTATTATCAGCGTTGGCTGAATTATCGGCGTACCAACAATCGCGACGAAGTGGTCAGCATGGAAAAACGCATGTACGACGTTTATGACCACTATGGAATTCCACGCGGCACGCCATTCGACCGAGTGGCCTCGCGCGGCGGAAGATACTAGTAACGCAAAGACTAGCCGCAGAAAATGCTAGCTCTTGTGGGCACCCATCCTTCGCATTTGCGTTTGGATGGGAGCCCCGCTTTTTAAGGGTTTCAACTCCGGCTTCTCATCACAACGTCTTCCGGTAATGCACGCACCGGTCGACAACCTCGTAACCCAGCGACTCATGCACACGTTGCGAAACTTCGTTATCGATCCATGTGTCCGATGCAATCTCAGTGCATCCGTGACTGCGGGCCCAGTCTTCCGCTGCAGCCAACAGCTTCCGCGCGGCGCCCCTCTGTCGATGACTCTCCATTACGTACCACCCCTCGACATAGCCGACCGGCCGCAGAGGGTCGCACCCATCAGCGTGGGAACGTAAGTCAGCTTCCAGAAATCCGACCACGGTTTTGTCATCCTCTTCTGCAACAAGAATGATGAGAGGCAAAGTTACAGGAGCTTTGCCATCAAGAATGAGGTCGAGTTCTCTCGCGTGATCGCCGGCCGGCGCGTTCGGCCACAACGCCTCGCGCATCCGCAATAACTGTTCTCGATCCGATTTCTGGGCTGGCCTGATGGAAAGATTCGACAGGGTATTCATCGTGAACGAAATCTTATTCGCGTCACGGGAGATCAAAGAAAAGGAGGTAGTCCATGCCGTCGTCTTTGACGAAATCATATGTCTGCACGAGGTGAAATCCCGCTTTCTCAGCTTCTTCAATCACGGTTTTTGGGCTGATCCCGTGATCGGTGCCGTTTCCGTTGCGGTCAATAATTCCCAACCGTGCACCCGGCCTTAATGCTGGGCGAAGGTTTTTCAGCAGCGTAATGGGATCGGCGATTTCGTGGTAAGTCTTGAGTATCAGCACAGCATCGACGGCCTGTGTCGGCAACATCGGATCGTCCGCCTTGCTCAGGACGGTCTTCACGTTCGCGAGCGATTCTTTCTGCGCTCGCCGATCGATGTACCGAATCGCTTCTGGATTGATATCAACCGCATAGACCGTCCCACCTGAACCGACACGACGTGCCGCTCGAACCGTAAACCAGCCTGAGCCGGCGCCGATATCGGCAACGGTTTTGCCCGGTGCAATTCCGAGAGTGTCCATCACTCGATCAACGTGCAGCTTTTGATCTCGGTCAGGCGAGTCGAATATCGACAAGTCTCCGGTATATGGAGCGCTGGTGGCTCGCTTGGGTGCTTGCGCAGGAGCTGCACTCTGAGCGGCGCAGAATGACCCCAAAAATACGAGGGCAAGTGCTAGCCACAACAGACCGCGTTGAAAGAAATTGTTCATGCTCGCTTGGACTGGAAGCCCACTTCAAGGTTAGCAGGCTTCGCGGGTCTCCGTGTCCGATCACCAGAAACGATTTCGTCTTGAATTAAGGATATGTGCCTCGCCGTGTGAAGTCCGTAAACGTCCAACCCGCTTCATTTCGTTTCGCTATATTCGCTACAAACCTGCTTTATCCGCTCCCCACGGCAAGCGAGCGATGCAGATGCAGTATGAAGGAGTTTTATGCCTCTCTATCGCATTACGGTCGCCGTCTTCCTCTTCTTATTTCTCGTTGCATTTTCGATGGTCTTCATCACTACGCCTGTTGCTCAGGTTGTGGAAGACGGCCGAGATCCTTCCATCAAGCCGGGAGACGACTTCTATCGGTACGCGAATGGTGGCTGGCTTACGACTGCAGCCCTTCCCACGGGACAATCGAGTTTCGATACACGCGCGATATTGGCGCAGAGAACCAGTCAGCGGGTGCGCGATCTCATTCAGGGGGCAGCCGTTCAACGTGCCGCCAGAGGCACCATTTCACAAAAAGTCGGCGATTACTACGCCAGCTTCATGGATGAGGATGCAATCGAGGCGAAAGGCCTAACGCCACTTGCTGAAGAACTCAACGCAATTTCGCAAATCACAACTAAGACATCCCTATCGGCATACCTCGGCACGACATTGAATACTGAGGTTGACGGATTGACCACGAACGCCGACCACGTTTTCGGTCTCTGGATCAACCAGGGCTTCGAAGATGCAGAGCATAACGTTGCCCATATCTGGCAGGGCGGCATTGGGATGCCGGAGCGCAGCAGTTACCTCGACGCTTCTCCCACAATGGTCGAAAAGCGCGATCAATATCGGGCGCACGTTGCGAAGATGCTGAAGCTCGCGGGCATCGCCGACGCCGAAGCGAAAGCGGCGAGTGTTCTTGCGCTTGAAACGAAAATAGCGAGTACGTTTGCTCCGGACTCCGATGCTGCGGACGTCTTCAAACAGAACAATCCATGGAAGCGCTCGGAGTTCAGTCTGAAAGCTCCCGGCATGGATTGGAACGCTTACTTCCCAGCCGCCGGACTTGCCGACCAGGTGAACTTCATCATCTGGCAACCCACCGCGGTGATCGGCGTCTCTGCTTTGATCGAGAGTGAAACTATCGATGAGTGGAAGGACTACCTTGCATTTCACCTGGTAGAACATTACGCGAGCGTTTTGCCGAAGGCTTTAGCCTCTGAACACTTCTCGTTTGCGGGCATCTCAGATCAGAGTGACGCCGCAATCGCCGCTACCAACGGGGCACTCGGCCAAGCCGTGGGCCAACTCTATACGCAACGTTTTTTCCCGCCGGAAGCGAAGCTGAAAGTCCAAGCCATGGTCCGCGACTTGATCACAGCTTATCGCGCTCGCATCTCAAATCTCACATGGATGCAACCAGCGACAAAACAGAAAGCGCTGGCGAAGCTTGCCACTTTTCGAATTGGCGTCGGCTATCCCGACCAATGGATCGACTACTCCACGCTCGATATCGTCCGCGGCGACGCGTTTGGCAATATGCGTCGCGCAGACCGGTTCAATCATGCGCGCGCTGTTGCTCAGTTGAAACAAGCGCCTGACCCGGACGAGTGGAGAATCGATCCTCAAATCGTAGGCGCAATCATTATGTTCAGCCCGAACGTCGAGTTTTTCTCGGCCGGCATTCTTCAGCCGCCATACTTCGACGCCCAAGGTGATGCTGCTTCTAATTACGGCTCTGCCGGAGCAGGCATGGCTCACGAGATCAGCCACAGCTTTGACGAGCTAGGCAACATCTACGACGCGCAAGGTCGCCTCGGACTCTGGTGGACTGCTGAAGATACCGCCCAATATCGTGCCGCCGCGGAAAAGTTAGTTACGCAATTCAGCGACTACTGCCCGCAGCCCGATCTTTGTGTAAATGGCAAACAGGTCCTGAACGAAAATATCTCTGACCTTGCGGGATTGGCAGTCGCGCATGATGCCTACATCTTGTCGCTCAAAGGCAAGGCCGATAAGGTGATCAACGGCATGACGGGCGAGCAGCGGTTTTTCCTGTCGTTTGCCCAGAGATGGAGAAAACTTCAAACTGATGCCGCATTTCGTGCCCAGGTTAAAACTGATTCCCATGCACCTGGAGAATATCGAAGCGACACCGTGCGAAATACGGACGCATGGTACAAAGCGTACGACGTCATGCCGGGCGACAAGCTATACGTAAAGCCCGAGGATCGCGTAGGAATCTGGTGACACCCAAACGCGCACACCGGGTTATGCCGAGCAACTTGGATCTGGATAGTTCGAGCAGGCCAATAAAAAAGGACAGGTCGACTATCGGACCTGTCCCTCTTTGGGTCACAACGAAACGCAAACTTCGCTTACGCACCTAGACGACGACGAACCACACCGGCGAGCGAAAGCAAGCTCGTTCCAACCAGTGTCAAAGTTCCCGGTTCAGGGACTGGCGTCGGCGAACCCGGAGTCGTAACGGCGAAACCTGTTGTTGCACAACCACCGGCCTGGCTAACAACGCAGAAGTGCAATCCGAGACCGCTGATCTGGCTGACATTCGCATTCGCGATCGTGAAAGTCAGAGTGGTCGGGAACTGTTGGCCGCCGCTGCCTGTAGTCTTGAAAAGAGAATCGAACGTGAAGCTTCCAACCGTGGCGTTGTTCTTAAGGCTTGCGCTCATGCTAACGCTGAAATTGCTCAGCGAACCGTTCGTAAGCGCCAGACCGTTCGTATTGAAGCCGAGCTCGCCACCGTTGATCAGAACGGCATAGCCAGGCGACATCTGAACCGTGACGGTCACGTTGCTGCCGCTCTGGGCTGTAGTAACGGTTCCGAGAACGCCAGAAAGACCGAGATTATTCGTAGTTAGATTAAAGCTATCCGCGAAGGCGGAAGGCGCGATAGCCAGGACACCGATCGCAATCAGCGCCACTAAAGAAATCTTGAGACTTTTCATTCGACCAAACTCCCCGAGAATCCCCTGAGTTGACAACAAACCTGCCGTTTCACCAGATGCACGCACTCAGCCAAGTTATCCGCCCGAGCTAAATATAACTCAAAGAGCTCAGTCCACTGCATTTAGCCGAACTAATCCGCTGTTCTTGCGCCGGCCTTATAGAAGATATGTGCAAAGTTCTGCCCACGGACAGCACTTGGGTTGTCTCGAAGGACAGGATAGACCATTCGTAGAATGGCATGACGCGCGCGGGTAACTAGCCTTTGATTACTTTCGTGCTATCTCTTTTTTCTTCGTCAAAGCTTCGCAGCCCTTGCATAGGATTTCGGTCTTACCCATTTGCCAGGAGAGCGTCGGCTTCCCGCATCTAGAACAGCGTGCCGGCGCTAATCCTGCGTCCGCCACATTCTTCTGCAAAGTCGCATCGTAGGTGGCCCGCTTCAGCGGGTGCGAGAGAACCGAATAAGCCATATTGATTTCTCTAATCCGCCTTCCAGCTTCAATTTGCGCTTCGGACCCGATGGGGAACATGTCAGGATGGAAAGCTTTCACGAGCGAGCGGTAGGCCTGCTTCACTCTCTCGGAGCTCGCATCGGCGGGGATGCCGAGCGTTTCATAATGCGTGACGGTCCTCATGGTCTCAGCGCGCAGCCTTCAACAGATCATCTCAACAAATCATCAATGTTGATGCGAAAGACGAACGACAATCAGGGGAAAAACGCGCCGGACTCACGTGCTGACCATGGGACGCAAACCGAGCACCCCAATCGCGCTTCGAACATAACTAACTTAGGGACGAGAAGCAATAGGAATAGCATTGATCGCTGAAGAAAGAGCCGGACGCAGCTCCGGAACATCCCCGATGGACCAACAGACTTCTGGGAACGCCGCGAAAATCGCGCAAGCGATCGCCGAAAACATTTGAGGGTATTGAGCAAAAACGCTAGTATGCGAATTTTCTAAATATGAGAGCTAAGAGATCTGTATCACTTGTCTCGTTCTTTTTGTTCGGGCTGGTCGCCTGCCGTGCCCCGCAAGAGCGTCTTTAGGTGTTTTCGTCTGATGAGGGTCGATTCACCATCCTTATGCCTTCCAGACCGACGGAGAAAGTTTTCGACCTGCATACTGTAAAGAACGACACAGTCGTTCTACATGGCTATGCCGCGCTGACTCCGACGCTCGGCATCATGTGTGGTTATGCCGATATTCCATCGCTTCAGCCAGACTCCGAAAAGCTCTTTGACAATAGCAGAGATGGTACTCTCTCAAGTGTGCACGGAAGGTTGTTAACTGAAGAAAAACTGGGCTTGAATGGTTACCCTGGACGGCGGTTTCGTGCAACGAGCCAGGTAGGACTCTTTATTGATGAACAAATGTATTTGGTGGGCCAGCGCTTGTACTTGATCACGATTACAACCGCAACGGACACTCCGAATGAGAATATTGATAGAGTTTTCAACTCTTTTCGGTTTGAACCGGCAAATTAGTAAAGAGCTGATTCCCCTAAACGACAAACTTTCAACTGCGCCCATTGCTGCAGTTCCCAAGTGCTACCATTTCTGCCCTGACACCTCGCATTCCCCTTGGAGGGCACATGGCCAGCACGGCTCCGCGGGACAGGCAGTCCGCGCGCATCGCGATTGTTGAGCAGCATGTCCAGTTTGAAAACGAGCACAACTTGGACGGCGTCTTGGCCACCTTCGGCGAGTCTGCGCGCTACGAGGACGAGGCTTGGGGAGATGAGTACCACGGGCGCGACGGTGTGCAGTCGTTTTACAAACAACTTATGACCGCGCTGCCAGACCTTCACATTCAGGTACAGCGGAGACATGTCACCGATGACGTCATTCTGCTCGAAGTAATGATTACTGGTACACACCGGGGTTCATGGCGCGGTCTTCCACCGACCGGAAGGAACGTTCGCATCCCGCTTTGCGGTGTTTACAGCTTCGACGACAACGACCGTCTCTCGGGAGAGAGAATTTACTACGATCGAGCCACCGTCCTCAGACAGCTTGGAGTGTTTCACGAGCCGCAGAGTCTACTGGGACGAATTGCGATCCTCGCCACACATCCGCTAACGATCGTACGAGCCGTTGCCCGCAAAATCGTCGGAGGATAAGGTGTCCGGTATCTATCTCCCGTCTCGAGTCTGACCACCCATGTGACGCCGCTCGATCATGCACTTCGGTGTCGTGCGTTCAGCCAGGATAGAGCCATAATTGCTTTGCCAGATTTCCATGCTCCAATAGGACACCCACCATGCATCGCTTCGCTCTCGCACTCACCGTGACCTTGCTCTTTCACCTTTCGACGAACGCGCAAAACAACACGTCTTCGAACGACGCCTCGGCCGTCCGCACAACTGTGACCCACTATATCGAAGGATATTTCAGCGGCGATGCTCAGCGCATGGAGCAGACATTACATCCGCACTATCTGAAGCATGTGATCCATGCTGCGATTCCCATGCGGGAGATGACCGGGCCTGAGCTGATTAAAGGTGTCCGCCAGGAAGGAAAGCCGGATCTCGCAGCCGCAGACAAGTCCGAACAGGTGACCGTTCTCGACGTTGCCGAAGACATAGCCTCGGCCAAACTGGTCACACCGGGCTGGACTGACTACATGACTTTGTCCAAAGTGAATGGCGAGTGGAAGATTCTCTCGGTCGTGCAACGCATTGACGAGTGATCCAAGTTACGTCATTCATAGTCACCTTCTACAGTGACTGTGACTTTTTGCTTTAGAATCCAAGTCGATGAACGAGTTTGACAATGCTCGTGACGCCAAGGAATTCCTGATTTCCAAAATCGTCTTCGAAGCAGAACGTGGTGGTGTCCCGCTTTCAGAAACGGAGCGGAAGATGCTGTACTTCACGGAAAGTGGATGGACGCTCCCAGACATCATGGATGTTTCTGAGAAGTTCGATCGTGAGTACGAGCAAGATAGATATGAAAAGAAGATCGCCGCGAAAGTCGCCAACGCCTACAAGCAAACCATTCATGACTCTCGTGACGACTATGAAAAGTGGTGGTCTGCGATACGATTTCTGGAGAAGGAGGATCACTATCTTTCAGTCCTAATCGGATTGGCTGCGCTTCGGCCACGTTGGGATTGATTAAAGCTCTTCGCGGCGGCTCTTGGGATCATGGCTTGCATTGTCCTTTGGGTCATTTTCAAGAATAGATAAGAAGTCTTCTTTGGTAAGTAGAAGACCCAGTTGCAGGCGTGGGTGACCACAACTTGATTACGTACTCTGGCCGATTCAGCGGAATTGTTATGAACAGCTTCAAGCCCATAATCCCGCCTGCTCACGTATCGATTGTCCAAACATTAGCCCTAGGCCTAGCCACCTTGTTTATCGTCATCCTGTTGCAAAGTCCTCCCATGCAGGCACAGAAAACATCTGGCACAACGTATCCTTCCAAGCGCATGGCTGACGGCAAACAGTGGATGACACAGAATCTGGACGTCGCCACTCCATCCTCTTATTGCTATGCCGACGGGGACGCAAACTGTCGCCATTATGGCCGTTTGTACACCTGGGAAGCAGCGCGGCAAGCGTGTCAATCTTTGGGAGGCGGATGGCGCCTTCCAAGCGACGATCAATGGCGGCAGTTAGCAAAGCACTACCGGGGCGTCAGCGCCGATTCCGAAGATCAGGGTAAGGCCGCCTACAAAGCGTTACTAACCGGAGGCACTTCGGGATTCAATGCCGTGCTAGGTGGCGGACGCTCGGTCGATGGCCAGTATGCACGATTGGAAGCTCACGGATTCTACTGGACAGCATCCGAGATCGACGCAGCCAATGGATGGTTCTACAACTTCGGTAAAGGCGGTCAAGCCCTCCATCGCCAAACGGGTGGTGGCGAAAAGAAAGAAGCATTCTCTGTTCGCTGTGTCAGAGAGTAATAGAAGACTTTTCCACAAATTAAGTGCAGATTTGTCGACCTGATGCCGAGGGCGCCTGCACACTAAAACCACTGACGGCACTCGCGCGAATCAAACGTGTGCGCAAATGCCGCCTGAAATTGCTCAGTGGTGCCCCTCATGTGCCGACAAGCGAGAGCTGAAGAAGAGGAAAAAGTTCGATCCCACTTCGATCGCTCTGCCCGCAGACTCGGCATCATCCATCGCCTTGGATGAAGTGATGCCGCTGCTGCCATCCGCGGCCGGCCAGTCGCTCTGGTCGAGTATCAGCACCGGCCTGACCTCCCACCATATCGGCGTGGTGTTCACGCGACTGTTGTCCACAACATGGTCGTGATTTGGCGTTGGGACGAAGATCGGCATCGTTGGAGCGCCTGTCTTGCCGAGGGCAGATAATGTTACGGACAAGTCGACTGATGACGCATGCATCGTGCATGTGCCTGGTACTGGATTGTTCGGGTCAGGACACTGTGTTGGAACGGCAGGATGCGTCTTCCAAGCTTCTGGAACAAATCCAAAGAACTTTATCAGCGCCTCCCCCAATGCCGCCCCACAAAGTTCTCCCGGCCTTCCGCCGCTCGGACAAGGCATGGCATCACTTGGATTCGTGTCGTTGTCGACTGAGAACATTGGAATAAACACGTACAGGTGAGCGGTGTGCTTGATGTCTGCACCGCTTGGATCTTGCGTGGATTCAGTTACCGCCTGGCAAATCGGAGTTTGCATTTCGTTGGGGTCTGATTGTGCCTGAATACCGTTGAAGTCCAAATCCAGCGTGGGCTGATCGACGCAATCGAAATTTTGAAGATAGGTGAATGTGACCAATCGGTTGTTGCCGAAGCCGTTGGTCTGATTTTTCGCCAACTGGGCCGAGGTGTTGGTGCTCACAATGAGCACAATGGTAGTAATTGCGACCAGAGGCCAAAGTTTGCCAAAGATAATTTGTCGAGGGTTGTGAGTTTGAACTTGCGTATATCTCATATTGTTACTCCTGATCTCCGAGGGGCGATCGGTTTTATGGGCGCACAAAGCCTGTGCCGTGCCTGTGCTACGGTCAGACTGCGCCGATCTATTTGGCTTTAGAACTTAAGGCTCAAGAGATACTGGATGAGGTCGCTCTTTTCTCCTGCCGTAAGTCCCAGATTCATACAGGTGTTGTAGTGATCGACGACCGCGTTCAAGTCGGCAAAGCGGCCATCGTGGTAAAAACCACCCTTAAGGTGAGTCGACAACGCACCTATTGGTGACGTGCGATAACGCATATCGGGACCACGATTAGCCTGAAAACTGTCAACGCAAACTTCGCTCGGTTGGTGGAGATTCCAACCCGGCTCAGTCCACACCGGTTCTACATGGCAGCTGTTGCAGCCGGCTTTCCCGCTGAATAACTCATCGCCCCGAGCAGCAGCGGCTTTGTCGAAAGGCAAGGTTGAGTCGGGTGCCGGAATTGCCAACTGGTAGAGCTGCAGCGAAGCAAGTTTTGAAGTGATCAGATCATCATCGGGATTGATGTGTGGCAAGTCTCCAAATCCATGTGCTGCGGCGATTGGAAATTGCTCAGCATTATTCAGGCGAGGATCGAAGAACCTGCCTTTCCCATGCATCTCGAGGTTAGCTACGAAGGCATTCCAGTGCGGAACGGACCCCCATCCGATCCAGGTGTGAAGATTTACTCCTCCCAGGCCAAACGCCGGAGGAATCAGCGATGCCCCAGATACGTTGGTGCCCGTAACGACACCATCCGACACCTGTTGAGGGTTGAACGCTTTTCCGTCAAGCGGGAGTTCGGCATCGAACTTCCCCGGTCCCCAGCTGTTAAGCACCTTTCGAACAGTGTTCTGGTCCGTGGAGAGTAAGTCAGCAATGGCAGTCAAATTAGGTGCTAATGCGATGATGCCGCCCACATTTAGATCACGATTAGGCCATCCATCTAAACGATGCCCGATGCAACCAGTGCCGGGGTTTGGCGTGACTTGCCCAACGCAAAGCGAAGGGTTTGAATTGTCCACCGTGGAATGGCATAGTGCACATTGAATTCCGACGGACTTCAGGGTGCCAGACGAGTTAAAAAATCCGGTCACGCCGACTACAGCATTTAACTTAAGTAGAGCGAGCGTCACAGCCGGATCGTCGAGATTCACGCGACCCTTCTCAATTTGGTCTAGCAAGTTCCGGGGAAGCGCATCAATATCTACCTTCAGGCCGACGGCGAGAGCGGTCTTGGGACTTACTCCTGGACCAATACCACCCAGCTTCGCGCCTTCGATAGCCTGATGTAGCTTTAGCGTGTCTCCCCAGAACGTCTCATCGCCAAATGTGTCAAAGCGAAAGACCTGCTCACCATTCTCGACTTTCTGGACCGCATTGAGGATCGCGGAGTTCTGGCGGGAACCCCGCATGCTTCCGGGTGAGGAGTAACTGATCGCGATCGCGCCTACAAGTAGAAACGGCACCGCGACGAAAAGGTAAGACAAACTTTGTGGTCTCGACATCGGACCTCCTTCGGCGAAGTGGAGTGTCTGTCGAAAACCTTCAGAGATTAGAGGTTAGAAAGAGGTTGGCGCGCGATTGTCTATTGATCGTTAACAGATCGTCAAATTGTTGTCACGGTCGTCCTTGCGACAGATAATTAGTGATCCATAATTCTCGCAGTCCCTCATTGCTTCCTCGAAGGAATTGATGTCATATCCAAGCGTCAACTTGTATGAACTTTCACGAATTTCAGGTGCAAACGCCTCCAACGTGACGCAGAACTATTTAAGATAACGGTGGAGATACGATGACACTACTGCAGATTGATTTTCCGAGTCATGGCCCTTGGGGCGAGGATTTCACAAAGAAGGCCAGCGATCTGGCTCACCTCTCGAACGAAACACCTAGTATGGAGTGGAAAATCTGGACCGAAAACAGCCGCACTGGCGATTGCGGCGGCGTTTACCTGTTCACCGATGAACCATCTGCAAATAACTTCCTGAAGGAGCACCTCCCACGCCTCGATTCGATGGGAATCAAGAATGTGCGGGCGAAAGTATTTGACGTGAACGAGGCTCTTTCGCGGATCACGCGGGCGCCGATCGCAGTGGCGAAAACAGCGTAAGTTGAGTCTCGCGACAAACCGACAAAGGCACATCATCGCATCGTCGCCAATCCTTTTTGACTCCCGACCGTCAACGAGCGTGATCAATCGCTAATGAATCAATCGAGAGCCAAAAACGTCAGGCATACGGGTGAGGGAGCACTGATGGTCTGCTTCGTGGCGGTTAATCGTCCGGTGTTCTGATCGATCTGAAACACCACGATGTTATTCGTATCTTGATTCGCTACGAACAGGAACTTGCCGGTAGGGTCGATCTCAAAATTCCGCGGTGTTTTGCCTTGGGTTGAGAAGTGGTCCGTCAGCGTTAGGGTGCCCGTTTTACTGTCAATAGAGAAGACCGCAATTGTGTCGTGTCCGCGGTTCGATGCGAAGAGAAACTTCCCGCTGGGATGGACCGCGATTTCGGCGGTGTCATTGCTCCCGGAAAAACCCTTGGGGAGAGTTGAAATTGTTCCTAACTTCTGGAACGCGCCGTGGCCGGAATCAAAACTAAAAGTGGTGACGCTGGATTTCAATTCATTCACCACATATGCAAACCTGCCATTCGGATGAAAGGTGAGGTGACGAGGGCCCTCTCCTGGATCGAGCTTCGCATAAGGAGGGTCGTTCGGTGTTAGCGATCCGTTCTTTGCATCGAAGCGATAAATGAGTAGCTCGTCAAGGCCCAGGTCAACAGCGATCGCGAAACGATTGTCGGGCGTGGTCTCGATCCAGTGCGCGTGCGGACCTTCCTGGCGCTCGCGATTGACGCTCGACCCGGTGTGCTGAACAAAAGCCGAAGATTCTCCGATGTGGCCATCCGGTTGTACCGGAAATACCGCCACGCTGCCTCCCGTGTAGTTTGCGACCAGAACCCACTTTCCAGTTTTGTCAAACGCGATATAGCAGGGGTCGGCTCCGCGCGAGGCGACTTCATTCAGGAGTTGCAATTTCCCGGTCTGGCTTTTTCCTTTCTGATCATCGATGGCGAACGCTGTCACGCCTCCGCTTTTCGCATCTTTATATTTCTGAACTTCGTTGACCGCATATAGGAAACGGTGACTCGGGTGAATCGCAAGAAACGAGGGATTGCTCGTTTCCGCGGCAAGGCCTAAAGGCGTCATTTCAGCGGTTGCAGCATCGAAGCGATACGCGTAAATGCCTTTGCTTTGCTTCTCAGTATAGGTACCGACGAATAGAAGATACCTGCTCTTTGGGACATCGTTGAATGCAGCGACTGGAAGCAGCGAAAGAAGGAAGACCCACAGCAGATGGCGAAGAGAAATGGTCATAAGGATTACGTATTAGAGCGTAGGTACAAGTCGCGCGCAACTACAGAGAACTTGTCAATAACGAGCTGCCAGCTACGGCGCTTCAGAAGAACAAAGTTCAAATCACTGAGCCAGGTATCCTCCGTCAATCACCAGTTCCGCGCCCGTCATAAAGCTGGATTCATCGGAGGCAAGGAAAAGACAACCGTTCGCAATTTCAAGGGGAGTGCCCGCGCGCTTCATCGGAGTCAGGCCGATCACACTCGCGTTGATTGCTGGATCCTGAGATTGTGTCAGCGGCGTATCGATAAAGCCCGGATGGATTGAGTTCACGCGAATCCCGTCGCTGGCATAAGTGATGGCCGCGTTCTTCGACATCATCACCATCGCACCTTTGCTCGCATGATACGCGTGCGCGCCAGCCACTGCAGCGGTCCCCCAGATCGAAGAGACATTGATGATGGAACCAGATCGTCGCGCCTTCATGTGCGGAATCACTTCTCGCATCCCGAAGAAGCAACCATCCTGATTCACTCCCAGAACCCTACGCCAATTTTCGGTAGTGCAGTCGTGGACAGCATCGTAAACAGCAATGCCGGCGTTATTCACCAGGACATCCAGCTTGCCGTGCGCCTTCAGGATATCGTTGACCACTCGCTTCCAGTGGTCTTCTTTCGCGACATCTAGTTCTACTCCTTTCACGCCAGACGAAAAAATGCCAGGCGGATTGCTTGAGCTACCGGCATAGACAATCCCGCCTTCTCGCGCGAACAACTCTGCTACGGCGAAACCGATGCCCCGCGATGCACCCGTTACCAAGGCCACTTTTCCTTTAAGCCGCATCTCTTCCTCCAAACTTTTAGCAAACCCCGCTTACTTTTTGGCGTTCGTAAGGTCTGATAGATTCGGAACAACAATAGGCCGCGACCCGAATGATAATCCCTACGTGGCTCATCGCGATCATCATGTGAGGACGCACATTTGAAGAGTTTCGTTCGCTTAACTCTTTTTCTTTATGGAATGCTGGGCGCGCTCGGTTGCGCCCAGACGACGGTTTTCACTTCTCCTTTGCCGACTGGCGTTCGTCTCGATGCGGTAGGTGATCCGGTCGAACTGGGCAGTATGCCGCTCAATCTGGTGATCGCTCCGAAAGTCGACAAGGCTGTCGTGGTGCTCGGTGGCTGGCGTGAGCAAGGTATTCAGGTCATCGATCTGAAGACAAGGAAAGTAACCCAGACGTTATTGCAGGACGGAGCATTCTACGGCGCTGCCTTTTCACCTAACGGCACGGCACTGTATGTCTCTGGCGGCAATACCGACATGCTCTTCGTTTATTCCTGGAAAGATGGCACGGCAACACTCGCCCATCAATACAAGTTAGCCACGGCGAAGACAGCTGATGGTACAGGCACGAGCTATCCGGCAGGTCTAGCAGTCGCACCGAATGGCAAGTTCGTCTATGTGGCGGAGAACATCGGCGATCATCTTGCAGTTGTAGATGCAGTGACAGGAGAAATCGTCCAGCGTCTCGCAACGGACCACTATCCCTACGGGGTGATTCGCGGCGACGACGGCCACGTTTTCGTATCGGCCTGGGGAGGCAGCACTGTTTCGGAATTTCGTATTCTCTCCGACGGCAAGCTTGCCTATCTCGGACGCATTGAAGTTGGCCGCCATCCGTCGGCACTCGAGATCAACGGGTCACGACTTTACGTTGCGCTTGCCGGTAGCGACCGCGTTGCAATCGTCGACAACCGCACTCGTAAAGTGATCGGCTATCTTCACGACTCAGCCCCTGGCGCTCCCCCCGAAGGCAGCACACCGAATGCACTTAAAATCAGTTCTGATCGCAAGCAGCTTTTTGTCGCGGAAGGCGATAACAACGCGATCGCCATCTTCAATCTGGCCGACCGCAGTTTGCTCGGGCGCATCCCGACCGACTGGTATCCGACTGCGGTCGCGCAGCTCGGTTCTCAGATGCTGATCCTTTCTGGCAAAGGCCATGGCACGCATGCCAACCCGGACGGACCGGTGCCACTCACGAATTGGCCGGACGGCAACCCGCACGCTTATACGCTCGGCCAGTTGAATGGCAGTCTTCGGTTGATGCCGTCGGGCATCTCGCCCGCTCAACTTTCCGCGTTTACGCATCGCGTGGAAGCCGCAAACAACTGGCATCAGAACCGCACAACGCGACGCTATCCTCCATTCAAGCATGTGATCTACATCATCAAAGAGAACCGCACGTACGATCAGGTGCTCGGTGACTTAAAGGATGGCGATGGAGAAGCCAGTCTTGTCTACTTCCCGGACATCCGCACTACGCCAAATCATCACGCTCTCGCGCGACGTTTTGGATTGTTTGATCGTTTCTTCGTGAATGCCGAGGTCAGCTCGCAAGGACACATCTGGTCTACCGCGGCATACGTGACTGATTTTGGCGAGAAGGTCGTACCCTCGGGCTATGCGGGCAAGCGCTCCGACGTGGACGGTGAAGACAGTGACGAGCCCGAGCGTGGTTTTCTTTGGACGCTCGCGAAGCGGTCTGGCGTAACTTTCCGCGACTACGGAGAAATGGTCAAAGGTAACCCCGGCTGGCCCGTTACACAGCGCGACCTCGGTGCGGACATAAGTCCCGACTATGTCCCATTCGATTTAGTGACTCAAGACCAAAAGCGCGCCGACGTATGGATCGCCGAACTCCAGCGTTTTGTCCGCGACGGAAACATGCCGCAGCTCGAAATTCTGTGGTTGCCAATGGATCACCTGACTGCGGCACGCCCGGGTAAATGCACACCGTTCGCATGCATGGCGGACAATGATCTTGCACTCGGACGCATCGTCGAGGCGCTCTCGCGAACTCCCTATTGGAAGGATACGGTGATCTTTGTGGTCGAAGATGACGCGCAGGCCGGCCCCGATCACGTCGATTCCCATCGTGCACCGTTCTACGCGATCTCTGCTTATAGCCGGCCTGGCACCGTGCATCGATTCGTCAATACGACCGACGTGATTTCAGCGATCGAAGACATACTCGGAATGGGACGGCTCTCAAAATTCGATTACTTCAGTCGATCGCTGGCGGACGTGTTTGCTTCGACACCCGACCTGAAGCCTTTTGACGCCATCAAGCCCACGCAGGATCTGAACGAAAAAAATCCGCAGAACACGGCAGCGGCGCGCATGTCGGAGGGTTTAGACCTGAGCGCTCCCGATCGCGCAGACGATGCACTCTACAACCAGATCCTGTGGCTGATGTTGAAAGGCGATGTGCCCTATCCAGCTGCGCGTAATTGGGCGCCGCTTCATGCGCTCGAAGCAAGCCGGTAAGAGCGTTCAGAAGTTTAATGTCGAGCAAGATCTTTTTTGGCCGGCATTCGCCCAAAAGAGAACTGGCCGATGAATGATCAGGATCAGCTCTAGCCAGTTGCGTCCGGGCTGGACTGCAGCCCTATTCCGGTACGATCGGGTCCGATGAAATCGCATAGCGATTCAGGGGGTCGGACGAAATCGCATAGCTGTTTGCGGGATCAGCCAGCGCCTGAAGCCGCGCCGATTCCAGTAGAACCACCAACTGCTGCGCTTTCATGCCGAAGTTGTCCGGCAAGATGCGGTCGAAAGCCACAATCGCACTTGCGATCCTGCGAAGCACATTTCTCTTGTAGGTCTCCGAAAACTTGAAGCCGACCGAACGACGGACGGGTATAAAGCCCAGATAGCGGTAAGTAATCAGCCTGAATTCCTTAACGTCGGTCCAGCGAAAAGATTCCTCTCTAAACCAATTGCGAACGGTGAAACCTTGAGGGGTAAGTTTGAGAGACATGGCCCCCGGTATAAACGAAGCGGCAGTCATCAGGATGGCAATCAAGCAAATGAAACTGAGCATGGCGCCGCTTGCGCGTAAGGCCTTCGCGGATCCGAACGTCACCAGGACCCATAGCAACACGAGAAAACCGAGGCGCCCCAAGCGCCGGGTAGGCTGTAAAACTTTCTCCACAACATCCTCCTGAGTTCGTACAGCTCGTGAGCACGTTCCAGGCGTGTGATTAGCCTGCCCGGACGTGAAACCTGGTCGAACTTGCGTACAGCGAAAGTTCGCACCATTGTCTCCAGTTTTAGGTTTCGGGGGAATTAATCTAAAGCCATGAAGGGAGGGACTGAGTGGCTTGTTCTGGCGGTGATTATAACAAACCCCAAAAGCACAGCTCTGTGAACAGCGGCAGTAGAGATGAGATCGTTGTCAACAGGCAATAGCACTCAGGCCTGGATCCTTTGACATTGCCCATTTTCAACAGCTACGCCCTTTCTTGCGACGATGCAGAACCAGTGATATAGTCCACCGGCGCATTGGACGACAAGTTGACGCCGACTTCGCCGCGCCAATCGTGATCGCTTACATTGTTGTTTGCCATTTGTTGCCGTTACCTCCTTCTACCCCCAAGAAGACATTTCTCCACTGACAATTTTGCTTACGAAACACGGAAACGACAGACAAGCACATGACGAGAAAACAGCTATTCATCATCCAATTTGGACTGCTCGCACTTCTGATCGCTCTGGCCGTACCTCAGCCAGCCTTCGCCGGTCTTCGCATCACCACCGTCTTTATTGATAGCGATCCGCCTCCGCCAGACTCGATTGCCGGCGGAGGAAACCTTCGAGCGATCGTCAACGCTGCCGCCAGAAAATGGGAGCGAGTCTTCCGCGGGAGCTCGAATTGGGACCTCACCATCGAGTATGGCTGGTCCGACACTTACCGTGATAACGGTGCCGCTTATGGAGTTGAAACGCTAGAGGATCAGGGCGGAACTCCCGTTCGCCCTACCCGCGCGCGCATCTTATTCAGAAACTCACGAACACCAGATGGTTTCTACAACTGGTACGCCGATCCGACCCCGCACAACAATAACGAATACCAGGACTATGAATCTTTATTAGCCGAGGTGTTCGATCAGGATAACGAACCGATTGGCGAACTCAACGTCGGGCGGTTATTTCACGCAACGAGCGGCGCTGCCGCAGGGCGTGTTGACCTGCTCACGGTCGCTATGCACGAGATCGGACATGCGCTCGGGCTCGATCATCGCTACGATGGTCATAAGGAGCAGGTCACTGGTGTCACCGTGGACATCAAGTCACCATTACCCTTTGCAGGCTTGTCTATCATCATGCAAACCGGTACTCACATCTGGGCGTTCGATCCCACGGTGTTGATGTCCATCAATCCCACAGCTGGAACGCGCAACCTCATCACTGCCGCGGACGCGCTTGTAATTGCCCAGCTCACTTCGTTCGACCGACCGGACTTGGGCGAGCCGCCGGGTGTGCCTCGCGTTCGACCATTGAAGTGCGGCCGTTTAACTCTGGGGCCTCCGCGCACGACGATTCCGGTGCCTGATGCGACGGAATGAACGGTCTCTAAACTGGTGCCGGGAACTTGCATGAACCTGAGCGCAGGTAAACGCGAGCGCATTGACTGAGCATGTCTGCGGGTGCTGGATCGAACAGGGCAATAGACAGTGTCGTTCTGTCTACCATGGGCGATGTAGCCAAACGATCTGGCTGTCTTGAACCCACCCCATCTGCTTGCTAGGATAATCGCGCGTTAGGAAAGGACCTATGCCCAAATACGTGATTGAGCGCGAAGTTCCGGGAGCAGGAGATTTATCGGACGATCAACTGAAAGCGATCTCGCAGAAGTCGCTCAGCGTCTTGAAAGAGATGGGCCCTTCCATCCAATGGCTTCACAGCTACGTAACCGGTGACAAAGTGTATTGCGTTTATCTTGCTCCGGACGAAGCCTCAATCCATGAACATGCTAAACGCGTAGGCCTTCCCGCAAACCGCATCTCCAAAGTTCGCCGGCTGCTTGATCCATCCAGCGCAGAGTGAAGACGGCGATTTATCAATTAGCGAATCCATCCAGCTCACACTTCGTCCGACCCGCGCGATGTTCGAGTCGACTCAGGCAACGATGCTTCCGCGATTGCTCTATCGAGCCCCATGCCCCACCCTTCCAGCCACACTTTCGTACCTGCCGGGCCGGTTAAGGTCTTTCGCGACGGCTCGAGCTCAGTGTCCAATTTCACCTGTTCTGCGGGCGTGAGGGGCGCGCCAACGTTGTGTCGAAGAGCAGCAGCGGCGCCTGCCAGCAGCAAGGATCGTTCTGCATCAAGTTGAGCTGCCGCTGAGCATGCGAACGATTCCAGCAACCGAGCTATTCCTCGTTTGTGATCGAGCCCAAGAAAGGTCTCGATGCTCTCCTTATATAAGGTGTGAGCCGTCGAAAAATCGCCCTGTTCACGCGCCAGGTTTCCAAGATCAGCGAGGGTTCCAGCGATGCCCCAACGATCCTTGAGTTCTCGAAAAATGGACAGTGAATCCTCATAAAGTTTGCGCGCGGCATTGGAGTCGCCCTGACCTCGAACCACATCCCCTTGATGGTTCATCGACCACGCGACACCTGTCCGGTCCCCGAGTGTTTCAAAGATTGCAAGACACTCCGTATACAGTGCGCGCGCACTGGCGTAATCACCTCGTAGCTTCGCAACGTTTGCAAGGTTACTGAGTGAACGAGCAATGGCATTTTGGTCGTCTAGCTCTCTCCACAAAGCTAGGCTTTGCTCGAACAGAGTCTGGGCTGTTGCTGCGTCACCTTGATCCCGGGTGTGTACTGCCAAGGCATTCAGAGATACAGCGATTTCTTGCTTGTCTCCCAGGCGGCGTGCGATCTCGAGGCTCTCGTTGGTGAGTTGGGACGCTGCGCGGTAATCGCCTTGCGCACCTGCGAGTACGCCTGCAGAAAATAGAGTGCGCATTCGTGCTTTCGTGTGACCTGCCGCGCCGGCTAGCTTCAGCAGCTTGCCCAGCCTATCTCTACCTTCGGCCAGATACTCTCGCATCTCCCAAAAACGAAACAGGGCCGTGCCAAGCCGCATCCCCCAGTCCGCATCCCCTGTCTCTGTTAACCAATCGAGACTCGCACGAAAATTGTCATGTTCAAGATCGAAGCGTTCCAGCCACTCTGAACCACCCGAGCTGTGTTCAGTGGCCTCCTCTTCCGCCAGCACAAGACCGTAGGCGGCATGGGCACGCTTGGTCGCAGCTTTTTCTCCACTTGTTTCCAGCTTCTCCATCGCATATTCCCGAATCGTCTCCAGCATTACGAATCGAGATTCACCGTTCACTTGAACCTGCTGCACCAGACTTTTGTCGACCATCGACGCCATGCCATCGAGCAGATCCAATGCGAGATCAGCTTTGGTGTCACAGACAGCTTCGACTGCCTCCAGGCTGCATCCCCCAACGAATACCGACAACCTTCGGAAGAGCATCTGCTCGGCCGGAGTCAACAGGTCGTAACTCCAATCCATGGCCGCGCGAAGGGTCTGTTGTCGCTGAGGCAAGTCTCGTGCGCCTCCAGTCAATAGCTGCAGACGGCTAGCCAGGCGCGTTCGCAACGAAGCAGGCGAAAGGACTTTGATCCGAGCGGCGGCGAGCTCAATCGCTAGAGGCAGACCATCCAGGCGGGCGCAAATCTCAGCGACATCTGACGCGTTTTCCTGCGTAAGTTTGAAATCTGGCCTTGCGGCTACGGCGCGCTGCACGAACAGTGCCACCGCAGGACACTCGGACAAAACTTCAACCCTGAGTTGAGCTGGCGAGTCAGGAAGCCCAAGCGGCGGAACAGGAAACTCATGTTCCCCGTAAACGTGCAGGGCAGCGCGGCTCGTGACCAGGATTTTGAGATTCGGCCCCATGGCCAAAAACTTCGCGACCGTAGATGCCGCCTGGATCAAATGCTCGAAGTTATCCAAAACGAGCAGCATCGACCCGCGTGACGAATCTTGCAAATACTCCGTCAGTTTCTCGATTGGTGCTTGGCCCGCTTCTCCCATTCCCAGCGTCTGAACAATCAGGGAAGAGATCAACCCGGGATCCGTCAGCGAGGAGAGTGGGACAAAGTGAATGCCGTCCGGAAATGACTCGACCATGCCACTTGCCACTTCAACTGCAAGTCGCGTTTTTCCAATTCCCCCGGGACCTGTAATCGTCACCAGGCGCTCACGCGAAAGTAGCTCCCTGGCGGAAGCTATTTCTTTCTCTCGGCCCACAAATCCTGTGCGTTGCGCTGGCAGGTTGGGTGCACGGTACTCACCTTGCTTGGCGGGTTTTTCTGAAAAGCAATCGCGTATTGCGACAAGTTCTCTGGCAAGGTCTCGTGTAGAGACGTACCGCTTATCCGGCTCTTTAGCCAGGCATCTTTCGATCACCCAACATAGGGGAGCAGGCGCGTCGGGGTTCTGCATTCCTACCGGTGTTGGTTGATCTCGAAGAATCGCTGCTAGCGTCTCGGCCGTTGTGCCCCTCCGAAACGCCCGCTTTCCAGTTACCATTTCATACATCACTAGCCCAAACGAAAATTGGTCAGATCGGAAATCCACTCTTCCGCCGCTGGCCTGCTCGGGTGACATGTACCCTGCTGTTCCCACCACCAGACCGGGTAAAGTTTGCGACAAACCCCTCGTGTGCTCCTGATGTTCATCACCTTCCGATGTCGGTATCGCCAGACCGAAGTCGAGAATCTTGACGAAATTATCCTGCGAGACCATTAGGTTTTCGGGCTTCAAATCTCTGTGCGCGATGCCGTTTTCATGCGCCTTCGTCAGGCCCTCCGCGATTTGAGCCGCGATCTCAGTTGCTTTTCGTATCGGCAATGAACCTGCGACAAGCAACTCACGCAATGTGCGCCCTTCGATAAATTCCATTGCGATGAAGGCCCGGCTGTCACCCTTACCGACCTCATAGATCGTGCAGATATTCGGATGGTTCAATGCAGACGCAGATCGCGCTTCGCGGTGAAAACGTCGCAGAGATTGGGGATCGTCAGCGAGTTCTTCGGGAAGAAACTTCAGCGCAACCCGGCGGCCAAGACTCAGATCTTCGGCGTCGTAGACAACGCCCATTCCTCCTCGGCCGATCTTGCTCAATACCCGGTAATGGCTGATCACCGTTCCTAAAACATCAGATTGCGTAGCTCCGGACTTGGTACTGGAAGTTTCGACCGAGCGCGCTCGAAGTCTGGATGCGCTCGGCTCAACGAACGCAGGCGTTTCGATGAAACTCCCACCCTCATGATGATGGGCCAGCAGCGACTGCACCTCACGGCGGAGTTCATCATTTTCGGCACACGCCTGTCTGACAAATTCCTCTCTCTCGCTTTCTTCCACTTTCAAGGCAGCATGAAAGAGCTGTTCGACTTGTCGCCAGAGCTCAGGCTCCATCGTGTTTCTCCTGACTCAGCTCGCGGAGCAGCCAGGCTTTCGCAAACTTCCATTCCCGCAGCACGGTTTCGGGCGAAACCTTGAGCACTTCTGCCGTCTCGTCCACGCTCAAGCCGCCAAAAAAACGCATCTCAACGACCTGGCTTTTTCGCTCGTCGATTCTCGCAAGATGATTCAACGCATCATCAACATCCAGCAGGTTGCAATTTTCCTCAGAGACAACGATCTGATCGACATCGAGCGAAACCAGCTGTGTCCCACCACCACGCTTGTTGGATTGCCGGGCGCGGGCCTGGTCGGTCAGGATTCGGCGCATCTGTCGTGCGCAGAGTGCAAAGAAATGCGCTCGGTTTTGCCAGTCAATCAGTTTTAAATCCGAGAGTCGCAGGTAAAGCTCATTGATCAGAGCGGTGGTTTGCAAAATGTGGCCATCCGGCTCCCGTTCCATGCAGCGCTTCGCCGCCCGATGCAGCTCCCGATAGACCTGGGGAGTGAGTTTTTCCAACGCATGCTCATCGCCGTGGCGCCAGGCCCGAAGCAGTTCCGTGATCTCGTTCCCGATGAACTCGGTCATCTGAAAGCTCGCCAAAACAGGGCGCCTGGCCCATTTTCGGAACACTACCATACCAGCTTCCCACCTTCCCTCGGAACCATGCTGTAGAAAGCTGCACCGCCGTTACAGTTTTCGTTCGAATTTCTCGCTATAGGAGGTGAGGGCAATAAAAGGGGCAGGGCCCAGCCCACAAGGAATGGACCCAAGGCGAGTTAAAAGGGGGAGTTATGACAGAAAGAATCGCAACCTTTATTTATAGTTCTACAATCGGCATGCTTCGTGTCGCTGTACTGACCAGCCTGGTAATCGGTGTGCCGCTCTTCGCGGCGGACAGTACCCACGGTGAGAACTCTGCTCACAATCATGAAGCCCCGGCCGAGCTTGTTCAAGTTGTTCGCGAAGCCACGCGCCAGTTCATTGACGTGAATGCAACTGGGGCAGCTGGTTACGGCCCGGCATTTGGCTGCGTCAGCGGTCCGGATCATGGCGCGATGGGCATCCACTACATCAATGGCAGTCTTGTGGGCGACGGTGAGATTGATGCCGCGCACCCAGAAGCTCTGATCTACGAACCGGTCGGGAACCAACGGCGTTTAGTAGGTGTCGAGTACATCGTCGACGCGGCCACTTGGCTGGCGAACCACAACAACACTCCTCCTTCACTCTACGGTCAGGCTTTCCAGTTCGTTAATAGCCCGAATCGGTATGGAATCCCTGCCTTCTTCGAACTGCATGTGTGGGCATGGCGGGACAATCCCAACGGCGCATTCGTCGATTGGAACAACCGCGTGACTTGCGAACGTCAGTAGAGTCACCGCGTCTCTCGCAGCGCTGAAATGACGAAGGCTGAAATCCTTAGTCGCAGTTTATTGATGTGTAGTGGTAGGAAAGTGGGTCAGCAAAGGGTGGACGATTGCATCGCGCAAACTGCAATCTCCACCTATTCCATGAAGGCATGACTTCAATTCTTTCGCGTCAAATGGAAGACCATCGGCATGTCGCTGCCGATTCGGCCCAATCACGATACGGCTTCGCCTCTTCCCGTAGTTCGCTTGCTCGGGGTTCGATCTCACTGGCCGCTTGCTGCTCAGTAGTCGTAGCGTTTTCTTCTAGGTCGCAGATTGTCGGTTCTCTGGGAACGAAGGGTGCTTTCATAGCATCAATCAAACGAGCGTGCGACTAAATACGCCCTATCTATGGGTGCTGCGATGTCTCCGGTGCGACTGTCGTCGAATCGTTCATACCCTCACTCACCACTCGCAGTTTTTGTTCCTTGCCCTCGCCGGTAAGGATGCCCGCATACTGTTTTTCGACTCGGAACTTAATAGCATCACCAATTTCGATCTTTTTCTTCCCGCCACACTCACTTGGCGAGTGAATGTGGAAACCATCCATCCAGTAGGGGCATTCCAGCACGAAGATCCTGGTAGACGTTTTTACGGTATATGTTCGATGAACGTGGGTGACAACCGAAGTGTTCCCGCCACCGGTTGTTTCCTGACTCGTTCCCAGAGAAGTGACAATTCCTTGCAGCGGGTAATCTTTGCCACCGGCGAGAGCTACGATTGGTAACACTAGGAAACCAAGAAGTAGCAGCGGCATTCGCCAGTACGCGAAATCGATAGTTACAACCTTCTTCATCCCAAACCTCCTAGGACGCCAACCCTAGCCACCAATCGTGAACGAATCAGTGCAGAACTTCGCCGCACAAATCCAACGAGAGTGACACCGCTTGCAACCTCGTTGTCCCTACCTCGCCGGCGTAATCGTGATGTTCCGAAACGCAACGTGTCCGGCTTCGCTGCCCTGCAGGTAGATCGGTCCGGGTTCTCCTTCATGACTATCCAGCGCACCACCGGTAATGCCCGGGATCTCCTGCTTATCAATAATCGTCTGTCCGTTCTGCATCACGGTGATGACCCTGCCAACGAGAATGACGTCATAACTCTGCCATTCTCCTGGTTTGCGCGGTTGTTCCGGAGAAGGCGCAAGAAATCCGTAGATGCCTCCTGTGCGCATGGTCGGTCCCTCCGGTTCAGGATCATTCTCAATCTGGAGTTCGTATCGGCCGCGCAAGTAGATGCCGCTGTTCGATCCGGCCGCGCAATTGAATTCGACATGTAATTTGAAATCGTTGAACTTCTCTTTAGTGATCAGTTCAGGCCCATGACCAGGACTGACCATCTTTCCGTCTACGACCGTCCAGTTTGACGTCGCCTTAGGATCGCTTGGCATCCACCCGCTCAGGTCCTTGCCGTTGAATAACGCGATGGGTTTGCCCCACTTCGGTTCGCCCGTTCTCTTCAGGTCCGGTGCTCTGACCCCGCTCCATTGCCAAGGTGTGCCGTCCTGCCCGGTCGTCGTTCCGGCCAGTGTCCCGCCGGACAGCTTCCCCTCGAAAACCATGTCATCTTTTCGATCTTCCTCTTCTTTCGGAGAAACAAACGTGATGTGGTCGCCTGTGATCTCAACCTTAGGAAGGGAGCGCGCGTGTCCCCACCGGCTTACCAGTCGCGCTTGAAAATGTCCGCCTTCCTGCGTGATTTCCAACCACGAAGGATACTCACGCTGCGGACTCTTGAGAGTCACATCCCAGCGACCGAGAAACGATTGTGCCGTTGTGTCCGCGGAATACGCGATTGCGGAACACATCAGCAAAGAAGTCATCAGGATCAACGTTGTCAACGCGAGCGCATTTCGCCGAGTGGTCATCTGAGTACGAATCCTTTCACGGAGTATTGGGCCACAACCACGACCGCATCCACAATGACAATCTGGTAAGAGCTGCGTACGGCTTCGTAATCGGGCGATCTCAGCCGTTCATAATCGATCACTAAAAGCAGATGACGATCAACGAAACCCATTGGCAATATTAGTGCCTGGCTTCGTTCGTAGCGTGATGTCCAGCCTATCCCTCATCAAAGGTCAATTTGACCTCTTTCATTTCCTCAATCTTCGTGATCACGATTGCATGGGTCCCAGTTCGCTCAAACACAATCCCGCTGGCCCGCACGTATTTGCCGATGAACGGCATCAGCTCTTGCCGCTGATCCTTGTCAGGCATTTTGGACGAGATAGGAAAATAGAGCTGGCCATCTTGGGTCAGAATCACCAGCGGCGAGCCACCCTTCACGCAGTCCTCGACGCACTTGCGGCTGAAAGCAGTCGGATGGCTGTCAAGGTTCTGAATGGGACAAGCAACATCTCGAACCAGACCCTCGATGGTTGTCTTGCTAACGTTCGCCCGAGCCCCTTCCATCGACGTACTCTGTGGCGGATTAGACGCCGCTAACACGATCCCGCAGCATGCAAGTACACAGATACTGAACGGTCGGATCATCGCTCTCCTTGTTTATAGACATCAAATTGGAGTTTCACCAATTGAATGGAGCGTTCATCATTGCATAACAAGACGTGCTCCAGGAATTCAATCCCTGTTACCATCCACGTCGCCCAGCGGCTCAAGCACGCTTAGAATCTTCGACACTGCGCTGAACCTTCACACTCGATTCCAAACTCTCGGCCCCAATCAACTTGCCGAGTGCTACAATTCGACGCAACTTTTCCCGGAATGAGTTCCCCCGTCGGGTGAGGCAAGTCGGGAACGAAAATGACTACAGCCGTCGGGGATGCGTCGCAGATAGCCCATGCACCCAGCCAACCCACGCTAAAGCACGCACTTGGCCTTCGTGATTTCACACTCTTTGCCATTGCTGGAATTACTGCCGCACGCTGGATCCCGTTTGCAGCGCGCGCAGGTCCAACTTCAGTCACGTTATGGCTCTTAGCAGCGCTACTGTTTGTTGTGCCTCTCGCATCGACAGTCGCGGCTCTGGTCGTCAAATACCCCGGAGTAGGTGGCCTCTATCTTTGGACCTCCAGAGACTTCGGCCCATGGAATGGCTTTCTTGCGTTTTGGCTTTACTGGATTGGTATCGCCTTTCAGCTTCCAACGACCGCCATCCTTCACGTAAAAGTTCCGTTGTCTCTCCTCGGTCCAACTTACTCCCGCGCCGGCGACAACCGCATCTACCTGCTCACGATTACACTCGCGCTTGTTTGGATTGCGATTGGCACCAACCTCGTTGGGATGAGGATAGGCAGATGGACCGAGAACATCGGCTGTGCTGCCAGCTGGGCACTGGCGGGAGTGTTGATTTGTGTGGCATGTCTTGCGTGGACAAGACGTGGCTCTGCCACCGAGTTTCACCTGATGCCGCACTGGGATTGGACTACGGTCAGCGTCTGGGCTGCCATCGCCTACGCCACTTCGGGAATGGAGTGCGCTGGCATGATGGCCGGAGAGATCCACGACCCGGAACGAACCATCCGGCGAGCGGGCTGGATGGCATCGGCGGGAGCGATGGCTTTTTATGTTTCCGCAACGATAGCGTTCCTCGTCGTTCTGCCTCCTGAACAAGTAAGCGAGTTGAACGGCTACGTCGATTTCTCGCGCGCGGCTGGCACCATCCTGCAGTCAGGCTGGCTGCCATTTTCCATCGCAATTCTCTTCTTTATTAGTGGGGTGGGGGCGCTGGGTTCGGCTGGCACCGCTTGTTCCAGGCTGCCGTTTGCCGCTGGTGTGGACGGTCTCCTGCCAAAGGCGATCGCGAGAGTACATCCGAAATGGGGTACGCCGCACGTCGCAATGCTGACCTTGGGAATAGTCTCCAGTTTCTTGCTAATCGCTTATCAGCTCGGGGACACCATGAGAGCTGCGTTCGATGAACTCATCTCGACCATGGTCATTACTGGCTTCCTCCCGTTCTTCTACATTTTCGGAAGTGCATGGAAGGCTGGGAAATATTGGAGCGCCACTCCGGGTCTCGCCGTGACCGCCCTCGCCCTGATCAGTGCCCTGGTTCCCTCGGTTGCCGTGACGAATGTCTGGCTTTACGAAGGGAAAATTGTATTCGGGACCTTAATCGCTGCTGGTAGCGGCTGGTTGATCTATCGTCGCAATGGCGGCGGACCCTCTCGTCATAGCATTTCATAAGTCTCCACTCGAAGAAGGCGCACAGCATCCTTTAAGGCATTAACATATTGACCGGAAGCGACTGACATGACAAAGCAAAAAAAAGAGCCCGATCATGACCTCGCAGCTCTGAAGGAGCGCGCGAAAGAACTGCGCTGCCTCTACAACGTCGCCGCAGCGCTCTCGCGTCGCGAGGAACCCCCTCAAGTGGTATTCAAGTGGGTGCTCGACGCGATCCCATCTGCTTGGCAGTTTCCAGAGGACACCACGGCGCGAATCGAATATCTCGGTCGCACCCATGCATTGCCGGATTTCGTGGATACGCCTTGGCGACTACCCTCGCCGATATCGATCTGGCGCACGACCGTGGGCGCAATTGAAGTCCACTACAAAAGTGAAAAGCCGGTTGCGTGGGAAGGTCCCTTTCTCAAGGAAGAACGCCAACTGCTAGACAACATCGCCCATCGCCTTGGCGAGTATCTCGAATGGAAGCAACGGGAACTCAGTGGCGAACGCCTGGGTGCGGCGCCGGAACATTGGCGCTGGCGGCTGCGCTTCGCCGAGCGCATCGCGGCCACCATCGATCCCGTGCGCTTCGGAGTCGAAGACGTTTACCTGTTCGGCAGCACCGAGGCCGGAGATGCGAACGTAGGAAGTGACATCGACCTACTGGTGGTCTGTAATGGCGATGCACAGCAAGTCGCAGACCTGCAGATATGGTTGGAAGGATGGAGCTTGTGTCTCGCAGAGATCAGCTTTCAGCTTTACGGGTTTCCAAGCGAAGGACTGCTCGATGTGAAGGTATTAAGCGGCCACCAGGCTGGTGCGGAAATCCAGGCATTCGCCCGCGCCGGCAAAACCCTCCAGCGGCTTCCGGTTGGCACTGCTTCTTCAGCCAAGAATCAATGATTGCCCGCGCAATCGCCTTCTCTACCAGCTCAACACCCGTTGCGACCCTTGGCCAAACAAGTCAATGAGCAATGGCGATCTTAAGAAAGCTCGTGCCAATGGTTGCGACGCGGCGATTTTGATCAGATGGCAACGATTTCTATACCCGCCGTAGAATGTCGTCATCATGCGCATTGTAGGTATACGAGTTGAGCCTTTCGCACGCGTTCTGGGCATCACCTACACCGTCTTTGGCTTGAGCGCTTATGCTGTTTTCGCGATCAAGGGCTCTGACTACCTAACGCTGCCATTTGGAGTACTCGCCCCTCTTGTCAGCCTTGATTTCACCCTCACCTTGGCCCGGTCGAGCGGGGTGTTTTACAACATTTTCTTATGCATCGCTTCCGTCTTATCGTATGCCGTTTCCGGGTGGATCACAGGGGTCGTAGGAGCACTGTGTTTTAACGCTGTCGCCAAGCAAACCGGGGGGATCGATGCGAAGTATCTCTGTACGGTCGATAAGGCTGGTGCTGCAGGGTGAAAAGTGTCTTCATCGATCAGGCGTTATCACACATTGATCCGAGGTGGGAGTCATCTTCAGCGGGCCATGAGCGTAATCGCGATCTTCCGCCACTGTCCTGCAAGGAGCAGGCTGTCCCCACGAGAGCGATTTATCGCAAGACAGTATTGCCTTCCGCAATGCACTGCCACTTGCCGTCTGGCATTTTGCGCCAAGTGTCTACGAAGCGTTCATGATCCTGCAGAGGCTTTCCGTCTTTGTCGGAGTGCCTCGCGTCGAACGTGCCGACGACGATGGCGGTGTCACCGAAGCTCATGATCTTGAGATCGCTTAGTTCGATCGTCTGGTACTTGCTCTTTTTGGCATCGTCGAGGACCTGAGATTTATTCATGAGGCTTCCGTCCGGCAGCACCTCTATATAGTTCTCTGCAAGCAGGGAAGCAATTGCCGACGCATCGTTCGCCTTCTGCGCAGCGGCCCAAGAATGCTCGAGCGCCGAAATCTCGGATTCGACGGCAATATCCTTCATCTCCCCGGACTGAGCACAAGCTGAAAGACACCAGAACGCTGACACGACACAAACGAGAAACTTGGTCATAGAGTTTTCCTTTTGAGCGGTAATGAGTGTAATAGCGATTGTTTGCCAGAATCGAAATCCCAATGTCTGTTGGAATCGACCGAGCAGCGTATACTCCTGCCACTTGGAGCGATACATGAGATTGCGGCTGCTATGTTTGTGCATCACCCTGTTCACGAGTATGCATCTCTCGTTTGCGCAAGACATCAACCGTGAGGCGCAGCGTATTCAAAGAAGCGTCCTTGGCGTCGATACTCACAACGACACAGTCCAACGCGTCATGTACGAAAATGTCGATCTTGGGAAGCGATCGACCGATGGCGCAATTGATCTTCCCAGACTACGTGAGGGCGGAATCCGCGTTCCGTTCTTCGCATTGTGGGTACCCACTTACTACAAGGGTTCTGAGGCAGTCCGGCGCACCTTGGATTTCCGAGATGCTATGCAGCGCGTGTTGGACAACTACCCTGACCAGATAGAGCTTGCGACCAGCGCAAAAGAAATCGAGCGAATCGTTGCCCAGAAAAAGATCGCTGCCGTGCTGAGCGTCGAGGGAGGTCATCAGATAGACAACGATCTGGCCGTACTACGGATGTATCGACGGATGGGCGTTCTCTCCATGACGCTAACGCATTTTCGCAGCAATGACTGGGCTGACTCATCAACGGGGAAGCAGGAACATAATGGGCTGACCGAATTCGGCAAGCAGGTCGTACACGAGATGAACCACATTGGCATGATTGTCGATGTGTCACATGTCTCTGATAAGGCTTTCTACGACGTCCTCCAAGTCACAGCTAAACCAGTGATCGCATCTCACTCCTCGTGCCGCACGATTTGCGCCGTTCCTCGGAACATCACCGACGATATGATGCGAGCGCTCGCGAAAAACGGTGGTGTGGTGGGTGTTACATTCCCTGCGGCTTTCCTCAATCAAAAGGATGCTGACTCCTTGAAAGACCCCATTGCTCACGAGAACGCCCTGGAACCGAACCTCACAGGAGCGGAGCTTGATCAGTTCGCAGCAAAAGAGGGTGCAGCCAGCGGAGAATGGCACCCGCGGGTGGGCAATGCGACGGTCGAGGATGCCGCTGACTGCATAGACCACGTTGTGAAGATCGCAGGTATCGAACACGTAGGAATTGGAAGCGATTTCGACGGCGACGACGTCCTTCCTCGCGGCCTCGAAGATGTTTCTAAAATGCCAAACCTGGTCGCCGCATTGTTGAAACGTGGCTATAAGGAATCAGACATTCGCAAGATCATGGGCGAGAATGTCATGCGGGTGCTTCGTGAAGTCGTAGGACAATGAACCTCAACCGGCTGACCGAATCAGCTCAAATTTGCGCCGTCTCTTCGCCTTGTTGAGAGTCAATGAGTGTAATGGCGATGTTACGTCAACAATCGTCACGAAGCATCCGTGCTAGACTCCGCTGGACGCACGGAGAGCCTTGCCAACCGCCTCACCCATCGTCCGGCCAATCATCGGAGTCCTCGCCGTCTTTGGGGCATATGGCTTTGCATTTTGGAGAATAGTCAAAGCAAATCGCGGGAACAGGGTAATCGAGTGCGGAGTCATTGCTCTGGTAGTTCTGTTTTTGTATGGTCCCATCCACAAGATTCCCAACTTGCCGGATTGGGTGCTCACCGCAGTCGGCCTGTTAATCTTCCTTCTGTGCCTTCTGACTATGTTTTTTTTATCCTTGCAGGGAGTTGACGCCCTCCGCAGTCGGAAGACGCGGCGTTCGCGGGATTGAAAAGGCTGGCGAAATCAGACGATACCGCTCTTGAGCATCGGTCAATGAGTGTAATGGCGATGTTACGTCAACTAAGGAGGGGATGACTTAACAGGAATTGTCTGCCCCAACTGATTTTGGGCTGCCTCAGACCTATGACCCTTCGCAAAACTCTTCAAGAAAGGCTCACCGGATGGCGAGCCAATTGACAATCACAATCATCATCATTGCCAGCACTAGGGCCAGCCAAGCAAACGCAGACTTGTAAATCGCAAGCGGTCCCATAAGGCATTAACCCAGAACGGGGAGCTTATGGGTCGAGAAAGCTCCCCATCCGGGCGTCCTTCTCACCTTCTACTCTGCCAGCGTTTGTTGCAGGGATACATCGAGTGAAGACTGGAGAAAAGGAGGGACCGATCGGCAATCAGCCTCGACCCTTCCCTTTATGCAGATATTTGCAGCGGATCGGGGCGGCAATGAATTAGTTCACCATCGTTCCGGGTGGCATCTAAGTTCGCGATGAATTACAAGCTTAGGAGTGCCGGACGAACGTATCCGATTTTTATGATCATTCTTGCAGCTTTGGCCACATGGAGTTGCAGCGGTCAGGATTTCGGCTTCTTGCAGCCCAAGCCAGAGGATCTCTGTAAGTGTTTGCCTCTTGAGCCGGACATCGCCGATTATCGGCATCTTGCGAAGCATGTACCCATTGCGAACGAGACACTCCAGGAGGTGTCTGTCGACACAATTCTTACCTGGCCACAAGATGTCTTCATACCTCCCGACGCACCGCGCACTGGCCGCGAACTTCAGGTCTTTCACATTGCGGATGCGTATCTTCAGAATGCTAGCGTGAACTCAGCGGATTGCGATATTTCCATGGAGATTTCAGAAAATGCAGATAAGAGTGCTCCGAGAATGATCGTCGAGACACCTGTTGACACTGAATATTGCAGCGCTCGTCAAAATCTGCAGGCGCAGCTGAAGAAACATGGATTTCGGCTGGACTCCCAACACGGAGGTGAACTTGCAACGGCCCTACCGATCGAGGTCCTCGGAATGGCATTCGAGGACTTTGAGCACGACCGTGGAAACGCCGCAACCTTGTGGGAGCTTCATCCCGCGATTGTGACTCTTCATTGATGAAAAAGAGCTTTCGTCCAAATCAGGAGTTTGCGCTCATTGATATCGGCGGAGATTGACAGCTCAATAAGTGTAAGCGATGTTACGCCAACTACCCGGGATAGTTTCCGGTTAGTCGACTATAAAGACAAGGGTTGCAGCTGAAATGAGTCGGAACGCGAGCGCTGCACACCGGAAGCGGTGTTGTCATGACTGCCGCATTATCTCTGATAGAGTTATTTCTTCGGTAAGGGCGCATTGTAGCCCGGCACAGCACCTTCGAACTTCAGAATCTGTCCTTTCTGTCCGACGGCCCAGCCGTGGTGAGCGTCGGCGAATGATATCGAGTTGGCGTCCACTTCGTTCAGCTGGTGCCAGTTCTTTCCGCGATCGATTGAATAGTCCATTCCGGTTGGCCCAACCGCTAACGCGGTGGGACCAGGGGTGTAAGGCACGATCGCGATTCCCCAGCGGTATCCAGCGGGACGACGGTTACTCTCTTTCCATGTCCTGCCGCCATCGTCGGTATAGGCGGAATTGGGTTTCATCATCTGAGGATGATCGTAGTCGCCCCCGACAATTGCCAAACGGTCGGCGTCCACCACGGCGATCGAGAAAACACCCTGGTTCAGCCCCTTGACCAGCGGTGACTCGGAGATCGCCCATGTCTTGCCGGCATCGTCGGTGTGGAAGACGCGCGACGCGTTCTCCGTCACGAACCAGGCGTGCCAGAGTTCGTTTTTTCCTTTCTTTTCGGAATACGTCGCGATGCATGTCCCAGAGGCCGGGGAACCTTCGCCCTCCTTCGCTGCCGGTACTGATTGCGACCGCAACGGCGTCCAGTGTGTGCCACCGTCGGAGGTTGTCAGTAACTCGAACTTGCCATCCACGGCATCGCCGATCACTATGCCGTGCGTCGCATTCCAGAAGGCTATGCAGTCAAGGAATGCTTTTGCATTCTGCTCTGTGTATTGCAACGACCAGGTCTTGCCCGCATCTGTCGTCTTGTAAATCCGCGATTCATTCCCGTTGCCAATGGACATCAGGTACGCGGTCTTGGCGTCGACGGCATAGACGCCGCGGAAGTCGAGTTTCTCACCGCCCGGGACGGTCCCAGCCTGCCAAATCTCTCCTCCGTCCGTCGTGAGGACAAATGTCCCACCTGTGCCGCTGGCCCAGACTACGTTTGCATTGACGACACTCAATCCGTGCAAGCTGGCGTCGGTGTTCGACTTCTGGGGCTTCCACTGACCGAACGCGGAGGCCGCCACAAAACAAATTAGCAAGACCTTGGCTTTCAAGCGAGCCGGTGATACTCGAAGCAACAGATATTTCACGAAGCTGCGCTCCATAACATATCTCCTGTCTTTCAATAGACGCGCGCTCGCGACAATGTTAGCGTCGTCCGCTGTGAATCGCCCTATGCCAGCGAGGCGTGCGAACCGGGCTTGCTTATCTTTCGAGTAAAGGGTCCTTCGGAATTGATGACAACTGTCATTAACAGGCGTTATCACTCATTGACCTGCTGAACTATCTTTAGCCACCCCAACCGGGCTCGCCAACCTGATTTGCATCCAGCTGGCGAGCCTCTTGTTTCTCCTCAAGCCGCGGCTGGCACCGCTGTGCTCGCCTTGGAACCAAGTGCTTCCGAGAGTTTCTCGGACACAACCTGGATCGTGAGCTTCGTTGCTGGAGTATCGGCTAACGCATTCAGCAATGCGTAATCGTGGTGCGTCGCGATCACCCTCATTGGCGTCACTTCAACACCCGCTTGCATCAGCTTCCTGGCATACTGCTCGCCTTCATCACGCAGAATGTCGTTCTCATCCGTAATCAACAAAGCGGGAGGCAATCCTTTCAGCTGTTCGATTGTCGCCGACAAAGGCGACGCCGTTATCTTCTTCCGGTCTTCTTTATTCGGGGCATACGCATCCCAGAACCATGCCATCCCTGCTTTCGTCAGCCATGGACCGTCCGCGAACTCTTCATACGACGCCTGGGACATGCTGGAATCCGTGACCGGATACATCATCACCTGGTATCGGATCGATGGGCCATTTCGTTCTTTTGCCAGCTGCGCGACTACCGCCGTCGTGTAGCCTCCTACGCTCTCTCCCGCCACGGCAAGACGGCTTGTGTCCAATCCCAGCTGTTTGCCGTTTTCAGCGACGTACTTCGTTGCTGCATAACACTGCTCCACCGGGACGGGGAACTGCGCCTCGGGTGATGGTGTGTAGTTGACGAACACGAAAGCTGCATTCGTTCCGTTGACCAGGTCCCGCAACAGTCTGTCATGCGTGTTCTTGCTGCCGAGCACCCAGCCACCACCGTGGAAGTACATCACCACTGGGAGAGCTCCCTTGGCATTTTGTGGACGATAAATGCGTACCGAGACCTCTCCTGTCGGACCTACTGGAAACACCTTCTCTTCTACGTCCGCGGGCGGCTTTCTAACTTGGATGGCTTGAGCATCTTCGAGAACCTTGCGCGCGTCAGCATAAGACAGCGTGTTAATGGGTTTGCTCCCGGCGAGGCTGTCGATAAAAGCTTGGGTTGTGGGCTCAAGAATGGGTTCATTGCGTTTGGCCATTTACGGTCTCCTTTGCATGGCTGGTAGTTGAGGGAGTGATCCACCCCGAACAGGATGAATCTGTGATGTGCGACCAAGGTCAGGCCCAGACTGATAGTGTGGCTGATCACCGTACTCTGCGCAACGAGCTGGCTGTTGAAAACTGTGCTTTCGCTCGACAAGCGGCGATTGGGTGAGAACGAGACAATGCGGAGCTGAAGCGTGGGTTCGTACGAAAATTTGTAAAAGGATTTCGCTTACGCGACCTTACGCGACCCGGTCTGCGTTGCTACTGGCCAATCGGCCTTCCAGGCATCCGGAGAAGATACGTTCGTATAGCGAATGCGTACTGGCATGCCAGCGAGTCGATCCGAAAGCCGCGCTTCGTTGCGGATTGGCCACCAGTCGTACAAGAAGACCTCAAGTGGTCGCCACATGGAAACCCAACCACCGATCGTGAGCGTTTCACGAATGATCTCACCAGTCGGCGTATTCTTCAGCAGAGTGGCGAGGAAATCACCCAAGGCTACTGCGCACGCCAGGGCTACGAGACCGATCACAAGACTGGTCCGGCCCACCCGGAAGAGTTCGCGTAGACGCCGTCGATATGCCTGGGCGCGTTGACTGAAAAACTCGTGAATGGCATCGCGCAGAACTGCAGCTTCGTCAGGTAACCCCGCCTCGCGGTCGAGATCGACCACCAGGGCTAATGTGGCGTCGCGGGGCAAGTCTTTTGCCCACCCCACGATAAAATCCTCGGCTCTCGGATCCAAATCCCTGTCCCGAAAAGGCGAAGGATCAATGGCATTGAATAATTGTTTTAACTCGCCGACATGGACCTCAATCACCGCACATTTGTTTGGGATTGGGTCGCCCGCGGATGGTCTTTCCGGAGTGGTTTCCACGCTTGTCACTTTATAGGGAACAACCGCTACTTTCCGTCAGGGCGCCATGAGAAACTCGCCCGCGTTCTCAGAGTTTGACCCACAAAGATTCGTCAGGCAACTCATCGACGTGCAGCGGCGCGACCTTATCTTTGCAGCGCAAAAACCGCAGGATTCGCAAACTCTCTGTTTCGCTGAGTTTCGTTAAGATCGCGATATCGATGAGCTTCGCGGGCTTTCCACGCGTCATCGCACGCAGAACGAATTGGCAGTTACGAGCGGTACGCCAACTCTCGTAAGTGTCCCACAGCGGCGTTGTAGTCCACTTTGGGATCTGCGCTAAGGAATTGAGGAACGTCATAGGCCGACCACAGGCAAAAATAACGGACGGTCAGGTCGCCCTCCCCCAAGGACCCCCACCGTCCGGCTCACATAATTTTTTAGAAATCGATCGAACTGGTGTTGAAACCGCCAGATCTTCCGTGGCGCTCCACGGTATGTCCCACATCGAGACCGCGTGAGCTTAGCACTAATTACTTCGATATGAAAAGGCTTCCGGCACAAAACACTACCTATCTTTGCCTGATCAAGTTCGGCGCTGATCGGAGTTGGTCGGAGGGACAGCCATTCAGCCGGGAAGCGTCCAGTTCGCAATAGCCCCTTCCTCACCTTCTTACAGGCTGTGCGACCAAACCTTATAGCGTGGGCGGGTGTACAAGGCGGTGCCGCACAGGTCCCGGCTCGCTTCGCGAGACTTGGCACACCTCTTCCTTATCACACTCGTCCTGTTCAGTCGTCACAGACGCGCGAGCTTGCCTTGTGAAAACATTGATTTGTGGGCGGAGCAAAGGTGTTCGTGTGCTTGTCCCAGTCCTCGGCGCCCCAACGTTGAACTAGCGCGTGCTGAAAATCAGACCAGCCCGGCTTTTCGCGGCGAACTGGCGAGCATAGGATCTTCGAAAAGAAGAACGAAAGGACCCCAACAGAGCTAAGTCCTTATTCCGGAATATTTTGCCTGTAACTTCTTTAAAGTCAAAGATTTGGCGGGATATTTTCCGTAAGTTTATGATTCCAAAAGATCGAGATATGGGGGAGGATGGGTAATTACTACGGAAGTATTAACCCAGATGTATACAGTTCGACGTGCGCATTCCTGGAATCGAATTGCCCAGTAATTCGACATTAGGACTGCCTCCAGGAGCGCCCACTCTTCGAACGGATCGCCTTACCTCTCAAAAAAAGAAGTAACTGCACCAACCCAAGCCCTTCGGTAACTTCCCGTTTCTTTTGCGGACGCGCGATACTCGGCAGGAATGGCGACCCTCCCCCAATCCACTTCGATCAAGCGCAGCCCTCGCCTTCAACTGGCAGCTGCGATTCCCACGGTTCTTCGTCTTGCAAATGGACGTTGCGATCAAGCAGGTCTTCGCACCATTTCTATGACAGGCGGCCTCTTGCATGTTCCTGCAACCCTCATTCATGGGGTGCGGGTGAAGATGATGTTTGTCACCGACGCCGGCACGATCATGGGTGCGGCGGAAATGTTGAAGCCGCTCTCGATCAACGCGCAACCATTTCGCTTCACCGCTCTCGATGAGATATCGCAACGAAGGTTGAAAGGCATGATTCAGCCCGAAGTCACAGCGCCCGAGCCGAACTCTGAAGAATGGATTCTGAAATACCGTAAAGCGATGAGCAGGTCTGAGCATCCGCGCCCGGGACTCTTTGGCGTGATTCTCGCCGCCGTCACGGTGTTAGTTGTCGGCGCAGCGATTGCCTTCTCGATGCACATCGGCTACTTGCAATAAAGCAGACCATCTGCGACGTTTTCAAATTTTCATTTCCACTGCATGATCTTGGCTTCGACGCAAGCCTCAAGATAATCTGCAACGATCTCTACTGAAATTGGTCCGTATTCGGCTGAGACGGCATCGCGAATCTCGCCAACTGAGCGCTTTCCATTCACAAAGTTCACGATTTCATACGCATAAAGGTCAGACTGGTTTAGCACGCTGACGAGCGGAGTCGCTTCTGTGTTGACAAGCTTGATCTTCGAGTAGCGATCTTGTCCAAGTCGCGCAAGCAGAACATTGTCATTCTGATAAGTAAGAGGACCGAACTCTCCAACGCGAACGGGAACTCGACGCGCGTCCGCGATGTTTGCTGATGGGTTTGCGGCCGCTTTCGCGCCGCGTGTGCGAGCAGTGTTTGCAATCCAAGTTTGATAGTTTTTCGCCTGTTGGTCGAGCGCCGCAACGTAAGCTGAATCTGCATCACCAGATGCATTCGCAAACGCAGTGAATGCGCGCAGCATCGCGGTTTCCCTAGCAAGCGACTGATTGATCAAGTTCTGTGCTTCGTACCAGGCGATTTCAGGACTGCTGTTGCCATTCCTCGACATGTTCTGCGCACGCGCGGAATCTTGCGCGAACCGCGCCTGAGACTGAGAACCTAGATAGCTGAGAATGTCAGGCGCGAGCTTCGCATCGACAGATGCGTAAACGTAGCCTGATGCAGCGCCGAGCAGTGCTACTCGCCGCAGCTTCGTTGGATCGATCTGAGTTAAGGAATCGTGATCCGTGTGAATATAGATGTCAGGCCAATCGCGCAGATAAAGTGAAGGAACAGCAATCGTTGAGGAATCGTAATCATTGTGATCGCTGCCTTCCGTAAAAGGAGTAACGTCCGCGATCAGTTCATTGCGCGTTCCAAGCGCGCCAGCGCGAGTCTCAACAATGCCATCTTCTGCTGAACCACCGCTTGCAGCATAATCGCTTGCTGCGCTCTTTATCGCATCGAGGAAGAAAGCTCCCACATCTGTGACGAAGCTTGGCAACGACCACGGAGTCGCAGTCACGTGGAAGATCGACTTGTTCTTGAAAGGATCGCCGCCAACCATGTCCATGTGAATGTCAGCGCGCATGCGTTGACGCAGATCAGGATGCGTTGCGAGAAACGCCATCGTTCCTTCAATTTCTGGTCCCCAGATAAAACGCATCGTTCGCTTCGGCGCCGGAAGCGAGCCGGATTTGATGAGGTGTGCAAGAATGCGCGCGGACTCCAGAATTGTTACGCAACCGCTTCCATTGTCGTTTGCGCCAGGACGCTCGTGATCAAGATGACAGCTGTAAACAATCTCACGAGCAGCAGAATCGGTTCCCGGAATCGTGCCTGTGATCACTGTCCAATGACCAGGACCGACTTCGGCTTGAACATGTGCTTTCAAGCGTACTTCGCCGGATCGCAGTTGGCCTCGCAGCGCATCGGCGGTTTCGCGAGACACCATGAATGCGAAGCCTGATGGTTGGCGAGCCTCGAGATGTCCCCAACGAATCAGCGTGCGATCCAAGCCCGACCACGCAGTCGTCTGATTCGGCATATCGCTTACGATTCCAATCGCGCCGTGTTGGCCGATCGCGAGTTCCTGGACGCGCGCAAGCACGCCATCGGCAAGCACAATTTTGCCGCGGACATCTTTGCCTGTGTAATCGCGTTCGTTCGCTCCATCGCCGACATCGACCAATGTAGTTTCGGCATCTGCGCTTCGGCTGTAGTCTGCAAGTGTGATGGGATTTGTTTCCCAATCACCAAGCAGTAGGTGTTCGGGTTTCGTTTGCCAAAGCGAAGCTGTTTTCACATTCCATCCGAAATAGGAACGCATCAATCCATATTGTTTCGTGCCATCAATCGGGAACTGCTCCGCATGAACATCCGCGAGACCGTAATCGCGCGCCCGTTCGAGAATGAACAGCGCAGCCTGATCGAACGCGGAGGTTGCCGGAACGCGATGAAGAGTAGTGATGTAACGTAGGTTCTCGTAAGGCGCCGCTCCGTTCGATTCGTTCCTGAGCACCGTCCACTGCGAATCTGTCAAGAACGGCTGTTGCGCTACGGTAGAAGTGGCAGACACCAGAAGCACGAGTGAGAGGATTGAGAGGCGTTTCATGCGGTTGTGAGGATAGCATCCGCCCATTGCGGTTCGCTTGACACCCGACATGGGGAAAGGCGTACAGTTTTGACTAATCATTCCTCAATATTCCAGGAGAAAAGACCATGTCTTTACGAATTAATGACGAGGCCCCGAATTTCAGTGCCGAAACTACGCAAGGGCCGATCAATTTCCACGAGTGGATTGGCAACGGATGGGCAATCCTGTTTTCCCATCCGAAAGACTTCACTCCCGTTTGCACGACCGAACTGGGATACATGGCTGGATTGCAGCCCGAGTTCGCGAAGCGCGGATGCAAGATCATTGGCTTAAGCGTCGATCCAGTGGGCAACCACGGTAAGTGGGCCGCCGACATCGAAGAGACGCAAGGACACAAGGTGACGTATCCAATGATTGGCGACCCGCAGCTGAAAGTGGCGAAGCTATATGACATGTTGCCCGCGGAAGCGGGTGATACATGTGAAGGTCGGACAGCGGCCAACAATGCCACGGTTCGGACCGTGTTCGTGATCGGGCCCGACAAGAAGATCAAGTTGATGTTGGTTTATCCGATGAGTACGGGACGGAATTTTGACGAGGTCTTGCGCGTGTTGGATTCGATCCAACTAACCACCAAGCATAATGTTGCGACACCGGTAAATTGGAAGCCCGGAGATGACGTGATTATTCCGCCGGCGGTGTCCGATGAGGATGCAAAGAAAAAATTCCCACAAGGGTGGAAGACGTTGAAGCCGTATTTGAGAGTGGTTGGACAACCGAAGTAGGATTGGATCTAAGAAAAAGCCCCGACGTGAGTCGGGGCTTATGTTTTTGGCGTTCAATCGTCCCTACGGAACTTTTTGATCTTTCGACGTTCAGATCCCAGCGCTGAAGCGCTGGGCTATTTTTCGCGTCGTCCCTCCGGGAGTTCTGGTGAAGCCGCGCTGCGGAGGAGCAATAAATGCGACTTCGTACGATGCTCGTCAGCACGGCTTCGAGTAAACGATGTTTTAGGCAGTTCTAGAACAAATTCCACAAAAACTGGTTGTAGACATCGTGGTGATACTGGACCTCAGGGGCTTTAACGAAAGTACCCAGCATGCGGGGGCAACGGTCCGCTGAGGCTTGCTTCAGATCCGCGTAACGAGCCTTTACGTCTTCGCCCAACAACTTCGTAGTCCAGGTGGATTTGCGGAAGTTTGCGAGAGCGTCATAGATGTTGTCGGGCAGATAGCGTTCTGCCTGGCGCAGGTTCTTGATTTTGGCAGTATCACCGTCCATCCCAGTCTTGAAGATTGAATACATAACCAGGTACGGATTTGCGTCAGGAGCCACAGATCGGACTTCGACACGCATGCTTTTTTCGTTCCCGATAGGAATGCGGATCATCGATCCACGATCTGTCGGGGAAGCCTTGATCTGATTGGGTGCCTCGAAGTGCGGATCAAGACGACGATATGCATTGACGCTCGGATTCAAGAGCAGGCAGATGTCGTTGCCGTGAGTCAGAATGCGGTCAACAAAAGCCCATCCCAACTTGCTGAGTTTCTCTTCGCCTTTCGCATCCCAGAACAGGTTTTTTCCCTTTTCGCTGATGGAGATATTTGTATGCATGCCGCTGCCATTCACCCCAACGACCGGCTTTGGTAGAAAGGACGCCGTCAGGCCCAGGTTAGTGGCAACCTGGCGACAAATCAGCTTGTAAAGCTGGATCTGATCGGCTGCGGTGACTACTTCGCCATAGCTGTAGTTGATTTCGAACTGTGATGGCGCAACTTCGGGATGGTCTTTTTCGTTCTGAAACCCCATCGCGCGTTGCACTTCCGCCGTCGTGTCGATAAAACTGCGAAGAAGATCGCCAGGAAGCGAATGATAGTAGCCGCCGGTGTTGACGTATTCGAATTTGCCTGTTTCGTGGAAATGTCGTTCGGCGTCGGAGCCCTTGAAGAGAAAACCTTCAATTTCGTTAGCGGCGTTGAGCGTGTAGCCTTCTTTTTTATAGAGAGTATCTGCAAACAGTTTGAGCACTCCGCGGATATCGGCAGCGTAGGGTGTACCGTTTTTATCGATGACGTCGCCGAACACAAGCACCTTACCGGGTCCGAATACGTCGGCCGGGCCCCAATAGAAAGCGCCCCAATCGATACCAAGACGCAGGTCACTTTCGCGCTGTGCGGTGAATCCCCGGATCGAAGATCCATCAAAAGTCAGGTTGTCCCAGCTCTTGATTAGAAACTTCTTGTCATAATCGAGCATGTGGAGCCGGCCTTCGAGATCACTGAAGAGGACGGTGATGGCCTTGATCCGTTTTTCATCCGTGAGATATTTAAGGCGGTCTTCCTGGACCTTGTGGGCGGGAACGCGATTTTTGCGCTGATCTTTCGCTCTCAGATTTAACTCTTCCAGTTCGTCGTATGAGAGCGCAAGAAAACTACGGAGTTCGTTCGGCATGATTCTCCTTTGATGTGAGGACGGGCGTCATTTTGCAAGGGGAGTTCAGTGGCTGGTAACAACAGATCAGGGTAACGCGGGCATTTTACCTCCGGCCAATCAAAAAAGCTGATGGCGGCAATACAAGGTTTTTATCAAGTTTTCCACAGGTGATGGCAGGGCAAAACTAGAGCCTGTTTGTAGCGCGAGATCATCCAAAGTAGCACTTCGGCTGAGAAGGGAAAATCAAAATGTCGACGGTCATAGAAGCCAACCCACTTGAAAAGTTGTCGCGTGAACCTCTCCCGACTGGGGAATCGTGCATTCTGATAATTTTTGGCGCGTCGGGTGACCTAACCAAGAGAAAGTTAATGCCGGGCCTCTACAACTTGTCATGTTTCGGGTGCATGAATCCGGAATTCGAAGTGTTAGGAGTGGGTCGCACCGAGATGAGTTCCGAGGAGTTCCGGAAGAAGATGAGGGAGTCGGCAGCCAAATCGAAAGACACGCGCGATTTCAGCCAAGGCGGATGGCAGGAATTTGAGAGGCGCCTTCATTATCTAGTTGGCGACATCAACGAGCCAGGTTTTTATTCGGAGTTGAAGAACAAGCTGGAGGAGATGGCAAAGAAAGGATCCAGTCCGAATCATCTCTTCTATGTATCAACACCAGCTTCGGTTGCGGGACCTATCATTGAGGGCTTGGGAAAAGTTGGCCTGAACAAGCAAGAGCGTGGCTGGACTCGAATTGTACTGGAAAAACCTTTCGGACGCGATCTGGAATCTGCCCATGAGCTCAACGAGAAAGTGCGTGAGGTGTTCGACGAAAAGTCGGTGTACAGGATCGACCACTATTTAGGAAAGGAAACAGTTCAGAACATTTTGGTATTTCGGTTCAGCAATTCGCTGTTCGAACCGGTCTGGAACCGCAACTACATCGATTACGTAGAAATCACAGCGGCGGAAACGGTAGGGGTTGAGAATCGCGCGTCCTTTTACGAGGAGACGGGCGCTTTGCGCGACATGGTCGCCAACCATTTATTGCAGTTGCTGGCGCTCACGGCGATGGAGCCACCTGTTTCGTTCGACGCGGATTCGGTGCGGGAACAAAAAGTTCAGGTGTTTCGATCAATTCGGCCGATGAGTGTGGAGAACGTGGTGCGTTCGACATATCGTGGCCAGTACGGCCCCGGAAGCATGGATGGCAAGAAAATGGCTGGGTACCGAGAGGAGCCGGGTGTAAATCCGCAATCGACGACAGAGACGTATGCTGCGGTTGAGTTTCATGTGGATAACTGGCGATGGGCGGGGGTACCGTTCTATATCCGAACCGGCAAAAGGCTGGCCAAAAATTCGACGCAAGTGCGAGTGCATTTGAAGCCGACGCCGCAAGCACTATTCGCCACCACGACTTCGCAGGTGGATCCAAACGTAATTACCATGAGCATTCAGCCAGACGAAGGCATCTCTATCTCTTTCGACGCGAAGCGACCTGGTTCGCAAATGCGAACTGTGTCGGTGCAAGCACATTTTTCGTATCAATCCAGTTTCGGATCGAGCGGACCATCTGCTTATGAAACATTGTTGCTCGATTCGATCCGCGGCGACGCAACCTTGTTTACGCGACGGGATGAGGTCGAAGCGGAATGGCGGATCATCACGCCGATTGAGCAAGCGTGGGCGCAGCTTCCGCCACCAAAGTTTCCTAATTATGAGGCGGGAAGCGAAGGACCGGAGGCGGCCAATCAACTGATGAAAGAACATCGAGAGTGGACGCCGATCCGTTAGCAGAGGTCGAAAACCTCACGCGAGAAGATGCGTATAATGCATGGCGCCTTGAAGGTACGCATCGAGGCGAAATCTCCGCGTGAGGGTCGCATGGCACGACAATCTTCTTCGCAATCGCCTACTCGTCGAGAATTCATTGCCACTGCCGGGACAGTCGCAGCTCTAGGCGCTTCCGCAGGTTTGCCTACCTTGGGAGCGAGCACGACCAGCCCCGCGCCTGATCCGCATCAGGGCGGTACCTCCACGAAACGTAAAATTCCCATCGGCGTTTTCGATCCAGTTTTCGACAAGATGGAACTCGATCCGATGATCGACCTGATTGCAGGGTGGGGCATCGAGGCGGTGGAGATCGGGACAGGTGGCTATCCAAATAATCGGCACTGTCCAGTGGATGAGTTGCTTGCCGACCCAGCCAAAGCGAAGGCTTGGAAAAAGAAATTCGAGAGCAAAAATATCCAGGTAGCGACCCTGAGTTGCCACGGCAATCCGGTGCATCCGGACTCGAAGATTGCGGCGCGTGACGCGCAGACGTTCCGGAACACCGTGTTGCTGGCTGAAAGATTGGAGGTGCCGGTCATTGTCGGATTCTCGGGTTGTCCGGGTGGATCGCCGACGGACACGATGCCGAACTGGGCAACATACCGGTGGCCTCCGGAATTTGATCAGATTCTGAAATGGCAGTGGAAGGAGAAGGTCGTTCCCTATTGGAAGGACGCGGCAAAGTTTGCACGCGAACATGGAGTCCACAAGCTTGCTTTCGAGATGCATCCGGGATTCGTGGTTTATAACCCGATGACGCTGATGAAGCTAAGGGATGCGGTAGGAGAGGAGATTGGGGCTAACTGCGATCTCAGCCATTTGTTCTGGCAGGGATGCGATCCGATCGCGGTCATTCACTTTTTAGGCAAGCAGAACATGATTTTCCACGCGCATATGAAAGATACGGTGTTCTTCAAGGAGAACCTTGACCGGTTTGGTGTACTGAACTTCGCGTTCGAAACAGGTGAGCTTGCCCAAGCTTCGGAATCGTTCCGAGCCGTGGGGTACGGGCATAGCGCCGGGACGTGGAAGGAGATTGTGAAGGCCTATATGGACGTGGGGTATCAGGGCATCCTCAGTATTGAGAACGAAGATCCGATCTTGCCGGGAGAAGTTGGAGTGCAGAGAGCGCTGTTCGTCCTGAAGAATGTGCGAGACGAGTTGATGAACGCGCAGAGTTAGCAGTTAGCTGAGATGAACCGACGCGAATTTACATTGTCGCTGGCAGCTGCGGGGGCAGCATGGTCCGTCCCGATTAACGCTAAGAGGGTGGCGGCTGACGAGAAGAAGACGCCACTGAAGTTCGCCGTGATGTTGTGGACCTTAGGGAAAGAACTACCGTTTGAGCGTCGATTAGAAATTGTTGCGCAAGCCGGCTACTCGGGCGTCGAACTGGTGAATGAGTTCAAGGACTGGACGGATAGCGATTTTCAGAAAGCGAACGCTCGAAAGCGAAGTCTCGGACTCACGTTCGATGCGACGGCCGGTGTGTGGAAGGGGATTGCGGATCCAAAAGGAACGGATGCGTTCGTGGCGGATCTGCAGGCTTTCATACCGATGGCGAACAAACTGGAGTGTTCGGACATCATTGTTCTATCGGGTGACAAAATTTCGGGAGCGACCCATCAGCAACAGCACCAGGCATGCGTAGAGGCGTTAAAGCGTGGCGCGGAGATTGCCGAGAAAAATGGGTTGCGCTTGCTGCTGGAGAACATCGATCAAGAGGAGAATCCGGAATATTTTTTAACGTCAGTCGCTGAAGGGTTTGAGATTATCGGGGAAGTAAATCATCCACGGGTGCGGTTCTTGTACGACTTTTACCACGAGCAGATTTCCGAGGGAAACCTGATTGCCAAGCTGGAGAAGAACATCAATCTTGTGGGGCTCGTGCATGTGGCGGATGTGCCAGGTCGACACGAGCCGGGGACGGGCGAAATCGCGTATGGGAGTATCTATCGCAAGCTCGCCCAACTGAAGTTCGACGGGTACGTTGCAATGGAGTTCGAGACGAAGGGGAATATCGGCGAGACATTACGTCGCGCCCGCCTGGAGGCGATCGCGAGCTTGGAGAAGCAGATTTCGAACTGAACGGGATTGACTGAGCTGATTGTCACGAATAGCCTACAGTCCTTCGCGTTTCTGGGGTGAGGGTTCATGCAAAGGCGCAATGCGCTGAAGTTATTGGTGGGAGCAGCGGGCCTTCCGCTGCTTTCGAGCGAGTCGTTGGCCTTCTTTCAAAGCATCCAGGCACAGGTTCCACAAAGCACAGCACTCAAGGCGTTTTCGGCGGATCAGAATGCGATCGTGGAAACGATCTCGGAACTGATCATTCCGGCTACGGATACGCCGGGGGCGAAGGCAGCGAGGGTGAGCGAGTTCATCGATCTCATTCTGAGTGACTGGAGCAAGGAAGACGAGAAAACCCGATTCCTTGCGGGTGTCGACGAGGTGAACCATCGTAGCCAAGTGTTGTACGGCAAGCGCTTCGTAGATGCGGCGGCAGAGCAACAGAAAGAGATTCTTCGTGGCTTTGATGACGAACTCATGGCGGCGCAGCAAGTCTTGTTGGCCAATCGCCGCGGAAACCGCAAGCCGCCCGAGAAGACTTTTTTTTACATGATGAAGCAGTTGACTCTGGTGGGTTATTACACCTCGCAAGTGGGCGCACAGGAAGAGTTGCACTACGAAATTATCCCGCACGCGCATGAGCAATGTGCGCCAGTCCCAACGACGGAGAAAAGCTAATGCCGAGCAACGTATTCGATGCGATCGTAATCGGCTCAGGCATAACCGGGGGCTGGGCAGCCAAGGAACTCACCGAAAAAGGTTTGCAGACGCTTGTTCTCGAGGCGGGACGTCCGATTGATCCTGCGAAGGATTATGTGGAACACGTTCCGGTGTGGAAACAGAGGTTCCGAGGGATGGGGGACAAGCGGAAGTCGAGCGATATACAAGCCGTGCAGACTACGAGCGATGGCGTCGACGAATGGAATGCGAAGTTCTTCGTAAATGATAAGGAGAATCCGTATACCACACCGTCGGACAAACCTTTTCTGTGGATCAGGGGAAGGCAGGTGGGCGGACGTTCGATCATGTGGGGCAGGCAATCGTACCGGTGGAGCGATCTGGATTTCGAGGCCAACTTGCGTGAGGGGATCGCAGTCGATTGGCCGATTCGATACCAGGACATTTCCGAATGGTACGACTACGTCGAGGATTTCATTGGCGTCAGCGGGAGAGCGGAGGGGTTGCCTCAGCTTCCGGATGGCAAGTTTTTGCCTCCGATGGAATTCACGTGTGCCGAGGAAACGGTACGCGATTCAGTGGCAGCGCATTTCGGGAAAGAGCGGCGACTGACGATTGGGCGTACGGCGATTCTGACGCAGCCTCATCGTGGACGGGCGGCTTGCCATTACTGTGGGCCGTGCAGCCGTGGGTGCATCACCAAATCTTATTTTTCGAGTTTGAACTCGACGCTGCCCGCTGCGCAGGCGACGGGAAAACTGACGGTGCGGCCGCACAGCGTGGTGCACAGTTTGACGTTCGATCCGAAGACGCGACGAGTATCTGGTGTGCAGGTGATCGATGGGCAGACCAGACAGACGGTCGAGTTCAAGGCGAAGGTAGTGTTTCTCTGTGCGTCGGCATTGGAATCGACTCGCATTCTTTTGAACTCAAAGAGCACGGAGTTTGCGAACGGGCTCGCGAATTCGAGTGGTCAGCTCGGCCGAAACGTGATGGATCACGTGATGGGTGGAGGAGCGTCCGGAATTATCGCGGGACATGAAGACAAAATGTCGCAAGGCAGGCGGCCGAACGGAATCTACATGCCGCGATTCCGGAATGTGAAGGAAAAACACTCGGAGTTCTTGCGCGGTTACGGTTTTCAGGGCGGAGCGGAGCGCGATGGTTGGACTCGTGGAATTGAAATGGCGGGCTTCGGTGCGGAGTTCAAACACGCTCTCCGGCAACCGGGACCGTGGCGATTCCAGTTCTATGGTTTTGGCGAATGTTTGCCGAACCCGGACAATTATGTGGCGCTTGATCCCGAGGTGAAAGATGCCTGGGGAATTCCTGCACTCCAGATCGTGTGCAAATGGCGAGAGAACGAACGCGCGCTGTTACTTGATATGAGTATTGCGGCGTCGGAGATGCTGGCAGCTGCGGGCGCAAAAGATATCACGACATTCGTTGAAGACAACGCTCCAGGGCTGACTATTCATGAGATGGGGACAGCACGGATGGGCCGAGATCCGAAAACGTCGGTCCTGAACGCGCAAAACCAGGCGCATGACGTCCAGAACTTATTTGTGACGGATGGTGCCTGCATGGTGTCGTCGTCGTGTGTAAATCCATCGCTCACTTACATGGCGCTGACTGCGCGAGCGTGCGACTACGCGGTTTCGCAGATGAAAAAGGGAGAACTATGAACCGGAGAACGTTTCTGGGAACGATTACCGCGGGCTCAATTCTGGCAAGCCGTGTTAGTTGGGCGTCGGCAGAGCACAAAGTCGATCCCATTGGTGTGCAGCTGTACACCGTGCGGGAGTCGATGAAGAAGGACACCCCGGGAACCATCGCGAAAGTCGCGCAAGTTGGTTACAAGGAAGTGGAGTTCGCCGGGTACTTCGATCATTCGCCGAAAGAGATCCGAAGCATTCTTGACCAGAACGGGTTGAAAGCGCCCTCCGCACATATCGAGTACTCGGTGCTCGATGAAAAATGGCCAGGAGTGTTAGAAGCTGCGCAGGTCGTTGGGCATCAATACATTGTCTGTCCCTGGATCGAGGATGAAGTGCGGAAGCAGAACCGCTGGAAAGAAGCGGCAGCGAAATTCAACAAAGCAGCCGATGCGTCGAAGAAAGCAGGGATACAGTTTGCCTACCACAATCATCATTTTGAATTTGTGAAGGTCGATGGCAAATACGCGTATGACATTCTGCTTGAAGAAACTGATCCCAAATTAGTGCAGATGGAGATGGACCTCTGCTGGATGAATATCGCGGGGCAAGATCCGATCAAATATTTCGACCGTTATCCAGGACGATTTCCGATGGTTCACGTGAAGGATGTGAAGAAGATCCCGCGCAAGCAAGATGACAATCCAGTGAATTTCGATAATGTTTTTCCGGAAATGACAAGTGTGGGGAACGGTGTTATCGATTTCAAAAAGATTTTTGCTCAGTCAGACAAGGCGGGTATCAAGCACTATTTCGTCGAGAATGACTATCCGAAGTCGGAGTTTGAAGACATCCGCGCGAGTTACGAGTACCTCCACAAGCTGAAATTCTGAAAATCGAGATATAGGGACGCGATGACGATGCAAGTAGTGCGTTCGCCGAAAATCTACGATGTCTGCATTATCGGTTCGGGCGCTTCGGGTGGAACGGCAGCCAAGGTCCTCACCGAGGGCGGGTTAAACGTCGTCATGCTTGAGGCGGGTGGTCCTCTTGATCCTGGAAAAGACTTCAAAGAACACACTTGGCCTCATGAATTACCGCATCGCGGAGTTGGAAAGGGTGCGAAGCATCGGGGCGAGTTGAACGACGAGTTCCTTGCGCCGAACGGATTCTGGGAGATCGAAGGAGAACCGTACACGTCCGCGCCCGGTTCGCGGTTTCGATGGTTTCGCTCTCGAATCGTCGGTGGGCGTACTAACCATTGGGGCAGAATTGCGCTGCGATTTGCGCCAGTCGACTTTCGAGCCAGATCGACGGACGGGATGGGCGATGACTGGCCGATTTCGTATGAGGATGTTGCTCCTTACTACGATAAAGTCGAATCGTACATTGGAGTATTTGGCTCCAAAGAGAACATCCCGAGTGCTCCCGACGGAGTGTTTCTCCCGCCACCAAAACCACGCTGTACCGAACTGTTCATCAAAAAATCATTCGATAAGCTGAACATCCTGTGTGTGCCGGCACGGCTAGCGATCCTTACCAAGCCACTGAATGGCAGACCAGCTTGCCACTACTGCGGCCAATGTAATCGTGGATGCGTTACTGCATCGAATTTCAGCTCGAGCCAAGTGATGATTCCGCCTGCGGAAGCCACTGGCCGTTTCACAATCATCACTAACGCAATGGCGCGCGAGATTGTGGTCGGCAAGGACGGAAAAGCGGAAGCGGTTTCCTACATTGATAAATCAACTCGTACAGAGCAGCGTGTCCGAGCTCGCGTCTTCGTTGTTGCCGCAAGCGCGTGTGAATCAGCACGGCTTCTCCTTAACTCGAAGTCTGCGTTGTTTGCGGAAGGACTGGCGAATTCTTCGGGCACGGTTGGCCGCTATCTCACAGACAGCGTTGGAAGCGATGGTTACGGGTACTTCCCGCAACTGGAAAAGATGGTGCCGCACAACCACGACGGTACTGGCGGCATGCACTTGTACACGCCGTGGTGGAAGTTCGATCGCAAGAACGATTTCTTGCGCGGATATCACATCGAGTTTGGCGGTGGCCCGGGAATGCCGAGCGTGGGAATGTTCGACGATGTCTGCGATGATTTTGAGGGTTATGGTGTTTCGCTCAAGAAACAATGCCGGAAAGTGTATGGCACAGCGATCGGGTTTTCAGGGCGCGGTGAAATGATTCCCAACGAACACAGCTACTGCGATCTGGACCCGAGCGTTGTAGACCAGTGGGGCATTCCAGTGCTGCGGTTTCATTGGAGGTGGAGTGACAATGAACTTCGCATGGCTAAGGACATGCACGAGACATTCCGACAAATCGTAGAAACGGCCGGAGGCGTCTATATGCCGCCAAAGCCTGAGGATGCCGATCGTCCCCATGGGATTGCTGATGGCGGCGTCATTATTCATGAACTTGGCACAGCACGCATGGGGGCGAACAAGCGGACATCCGTATTAAATGGACATTGCCAAGCCCATGACGTCAAGAACCTGTTCGTGACGGACGCGGCCAGCTTCGTGAGCAACCCGGATAAAAATCCGACCCTCACGATCATGGCGCTAACCTGGCGCGCGTCAGAGTATTTGCTAGAAGAAGCGAAGAAAGGGAATCTGTAGGAATGACGGTGAATCGGCGCGACGTGCTGAAGTCTTTGGCGGCCGGAGTTATCTCCGGGTCTGTGCTACGCGTCATCCCGGCGGAAGCAGCCGAATTCGCTCATCATACGGTGAAAGCAGAGAAGAAGGCATCTCCGCTTCGCGTGTACACTCCGAAGTTTTTTTCCGCAAATCAGTACAAAACCCTGCAGAGCCTTTGCCAAACAATTATTCCAGCAGACGAGCGAGGTGGCGGGGCTATCGAAGCGGGGGCCCCAGAGTTTATCGACCTTTTGACCAGCGAGAACGAAGATTACCAATTGAGGCTCGGCGGCGGTCTGATGTGGCTCGAGTCCAAGTGCGTTGACCGCTATGCAAATGGTTTCTTGGCGTGCTCGCCAGAGCAACAAAAAGAAATCCTCGACCTGATCGCGTATAAGAAAAATGCGAAGAGCGACCCGAGCTTGAGCCAAGGCGTAGAGTTTTTCGCATTCCTGCGAGCCATTACAGTCGATGGCTATTTCACAAGTGAGATAGGGGTGAAGGACCTCGGATACCAGGGGAATAAATTCGTAGCAGGAGACTTCCCAGGCTGCCCACCGATTCCCGAGGCGTAAACCCGTAACTTCAGACAAGTTGAGAGTGTCTCCTGTCTATCTACTGGACAGCATTACGCTCGATAGTCACTATAAACATGTGATTTCGGTCACCTTATTAGGGGTGCAAATCACCGCGCGGGGGCAGCGCAAAGCTTAGATTGGAATCAGGAGCTCGAACCATGTCTACGGCCTGGACGTCGAGGTATGCGCAGCGCACGAAAGGTGTGAAAAGTTCGGCGATACGTGAACTACTCAAGCTGACACAACAACCGGAAGTGATCTCGTTTGCCGGTGGGTTGCCCGCGCCCGATGTGTTCCCAATTGAGAGATTTCGGGAAGCGTGCGCCAAAGTTCTGAAAGACCAGGGCAAACTGGCGCTTCAGTATGGCGCGTCCGAAGGCTATGAACCCCTACGGGAGATGATTGCCCGGCACACATCACGGTATGGGATCAAAGCAGGCCCGGAAAATGTGCTCATCACCTCCGGTTCGCAGCAAGCCCTTGATTTCATCGGCAAGCTGTTGATCAACCCTGGAGATCGTGTTCTCGTTGAAGCTCCTACTTATCTCGGGGCGCTGCAGGCTTTCAACGTATACGGCGCTGAGTATGTCAGTGTTCCAAGTGATGACGATGGAATACAGACAGAGCTCCTGGAAGGGCCACTTCGCTCCGGTCCGAAATTCATGTATGTGCTGCCAAATTTCCAAAATCCGGGTGGCACGACGCTTTCAGAAGGGCGGCGTGAGCAGCTTGTGCTGCTCGCAGATCGCTTCGGTATTCCGATCGTAGAAGACGATCCGTATGGTCAATTGCGCTATGAAGGCGAACACCTGACGCCGTTAGTCGTTCTCGATCGAGTGAACCTCCGACGCGATAATGGATATTCGATCGGGAACGTGATCTACCTGAGTACGTTCTCGAAAACGCTCGCACCGGGATTACGACTTGGATGGATCGTAGCTCCGCCGGATGTGATTACGAAACTGATTCAGCTCAAGCAAGGAGCTGACTTGCATACGTCGACATTTGCGCAGATTGTCGCCTATGAAGTCGCTCGCGACAACTTCATGGATGAGCACATCAAAGTGATTCGCCGCGTGTATGGCGAACGCCGCGATGCAATGCTCGCGGCTCTCGAAGAATACTTTCCGCCGGAAGTCAGCTGGACGCGTCCGAAAGGCGGACTGTTTCTTTGGGTCACGCTGCCAGAAGGAATGGATTGCCAGAAACTCTTTGAATCTGCCATCAAAGAGAATGTTGCATTCGTGCCAGGGGAGTCGTTCTACGCAAGCAATGGCAATCACCAGGGACGTCGACACTTCCGGTTGAACTTTTCCTACGTGCCGCCAGATAAAATTCGCGAAGGTGTTCGACGGCTATCGATCGCGGTGAAGGGGCAGATGGCTGCTATCTTTCCCGCGGTTGGGACAAGATAGCTAGCCTTTGCCGAAGGGATCTTCGAGTGAATGGCTTTGTGGCGTGAATAACTCGGCACCGCTTTCGGTAATGTGCATATCATCTTCGAGCCGTATACCGAATTCTCCACGGATGTAAATTCCCGGTTCGTCACTGAAAGTCATGTGTGGTTGAAGTTTCATGTTGTTTCCGCGCACGAGGTATGGCCACTCGTGGCCATCCATTCCCATTCCGTGTCCTAACCGATGAGTAAAAAATTTGTAGTCGGGGCCGTAGCCGGCGTCCACGATAACCTTGCGTGCCGCAGCATCCACCGCGCCGCACTCGACGCCAGGCCGAGCCGCGGACAATGCGGCGTTTTGAGCCTGGTGGACAGTGTCGAAGACTTGTTTCATCTTGGGATTCGCTTTGCCAAGAACGAAGGTGCGCGTGATGTCAGATGTGTAGCCTTCGACGGTGCAGCCCCCATCAATTAAAACAATGGCGCCTTCGCGGATAACTTGAGGCGTAACGGAACCGTGGGGAAACGCAGAATACTCACCAATCTGCACGTCGGCGCCTCCGTCGAAGCCGAGTTTGGTGTGGGCTTGCTCAATTAGCTTCTCGACATCCGGTTTTTTCATGCCATCGTGCAATGCTCGATGAGCAGCTTCATATGCCGTCAAAGTGACCTTTGCAGCCAGCCGCATACGATCGAGTTCCTCAGGAGTCTTCACCATGCGACACCCCGCCGTAACGGGGGTGGCGCTCTCGATTTTTGTTGTGGGTGCTGCCGATGAGATGCCTTGGCTGAAAACGAATTTGGCGGTTTCTTCGATACCAAGTACACCGTTTGTGAGGCCGTAATCTTTCAAGCCTTGCGCTGTGCGTTCGTAGGGGCTTTCATCTTCCTGCCAAACGCGGACATCAGGGTTTTTCCCGTCGGGTCCTTTGGCGATCTGCTCGCGTGCGCGGCCTTCTTCGAACGCAGGCGCGACGTACAACGCTTTTCCATTGGCCGGAAGAACCATGGCGAACAGCCGCTCGCCGCCCCACCAGCGGATACCGGAGAAATAATCGAGCGAAGTTCCCTGGCATAAAAGGATTGCGCCCAATCCGTGCTCGCGCATCAGCTCGCGTGCGCGATCCTGTCTTCTGCTCCGTTCTTCTAAAGATACGGGCTGGGCTTTGTCTCGCAGAGATTGGAGTTTTACGATCGAAGGCGGCAGTGAAGAGCCGTCGTCACTCGCAGCACCCGCAATTTGGGGATTAAGGGATGCTATTCCTGTAACGATGGAGCCGGTTTGGAGAAAGCGACGTCGTGAGAACAAGCGTGGCCTCCGAAGCGCGAATTATAAAACGCATTGCGAGCAGGATGGCTACAATCGCTGAGATGGATGCTGGATTTCAATGTGCCGGGTGCGGCGAGTGGAATGAGACGACGGTAGATGAGTCGTCCGGAGGGCGGCAGAAATACGTAGAGGACTGTCAGGTCTGCTGTCGTCCGAATGTTCTGCGGGTGGGATACGATTCTGACCTTGAGGAGTTTCTGATTCGTGCTGATCTTGAGTAGAATCAGGCCAGATTGAGTCTAAAGGGAGCGTGCTTATGGGAACCGCCGCAACATCGGCTCGCATGGTTTCACACAATATGGTGACCACACAGTTCGAACTGGATGGTTATCGGGTGGTGCGCACGCTGGGCGTGGTGCGAGGAATCGTGGTGCGTTCAAGATCAATCTTTGGGACGATCGGCGCCGGGCTGCAAACCCTTGTTGGTGGCAATATTACACTGCTGACGAACCTCTGCGAGAAGACACGGTCGGAAGCATTCGACCTGATGTTGATTCATGCCGCTGAATTGGGTGGAAACGCGGTGGTAGGCGCTCGCTACGATGCAACCGAGGTCATGCAGGGCGTCACCGAAGTTTTGGCGTATGGGACTGCGGTGGTTGTAGAACCAGCAAGGTGAGCGTTCTACCCTGATGGTGTGAGTTTGCCAGAATGAACAATCTGATCGAGCGCCATCTGACGATGGTGAAACGTTTTCCTCATTTGCGGCGCAACGAATAGCGCGTTCCCCATCGTACCCAGTATTCCCAACCCCGGATCGTACTCCACCTGATCTATCACGAGCGTTCCGTCCACGCCGTTTCGAACTTCTCGCGCGAATTCGTGTCGATGATGCCAGGTCTTAAAGGGACCTTTTTCCTGGACGTCTTCAAAATAGTGATTCAATGCGAACGCGGTAATTCGAGCCACGGAGGAGGTGCGAAAAGGCAAGAAAGGAAGTACACGATAAGAGGCGGCGAGCGCTGAACCCGGACCGGCGAAATTGCTTGCAGGGAGATCAGAAGGAGGGATGATCTGCACGCTCTCGAGTTTCACCTGCATCCAGGGCGGCATTAATCGGGGAAGGTTCTGCGGATTGGCGAAGAACCGGAATACCTGATCAAGAGGGGCCGCGATCCAGTGCTCGAAGCGCGCATGCTGCAGCATAACCAGAGTGATTGTACACACGCATCTTTACGAAAGCGCTTTCGCTAGCGAGCTTCTTCTTTCAGATGCAATCCGCACTCAGTTTTGTTGAATCCTGCCCAGCGTCCAGCGCGAGGATCTTCTCCAATCTGTATCGGGCGAGTGCAATGAGTGCATCCGATGCTCGGATATTCGCGATCGTGTAGCGGATTATAGGGAACATGGTTCTGGTGGATGTAGTCCCACACCATCTGGGAACTCCAGTCGGCGATCGGATTGATTTTGTATAGGCCGAACTTCGTATCCCATTCGACTTTGCCGGCGCTGGCGCGGTCGGGAGTTTGATCGCGGCGGATGGCAGTAATCCAGGCGCGAAGACCCGAAAGTTTACGGCGCAACGGCTCGACTTTCCGCAAGTTGCAGCATTGGTCGGGATTGCGGCTCCAAAGAGCGGGCCCGTGCGCAAGTTCCTGTTGGTCGGGAGTAAGAACAGAACGGACACGCTCAATTTTTATCCCGTATCGATTTTCGACGCGCCGAATGAGTTCATAAGTTTCGGGGAAAAGAAAATCCGTGTCGATAGTGAAGACGGGCAACGTGTTCGGAAGGCGTGAAGCCATGTCAATGAGGACCATGCCTTCGGCACCGAAGCCGGACGCCATGGCGATTTCCGGAGTAAATCCTTCGGCAGCCCAGGTCAGCAAGTCTTCGGCGGACCATGCTTCGGACAGAGATTTGATCGCGCGCAGTTCTCGGTCGTTCATCGGGCAAGATCCAGTGTGGTTTGGTGTTCGCTGGGATAGTTCGGGCTAAGAGGCAAGTTCAGAGCGGCATTGCGTGTCGCGGTGAACGTGTCTGCATGAATGTAAGCTGATCGGACTACTTCTCCCACAATCAGCAAAGACGGAGCGGGTAACATGGGCGAGTCGGGCAGTGACGCGATGCTGGTGACGTGTACCTGCTGGTCTGAGGCCATTGCGCGAGACACGATCGCGCAAGGAGTGGAGGGATCTAAGTCCGCCGAGAGGAGTCGATTTGCGATGTCGTGGTAATCATGACCGGGCATGTAAACCACGAACGTGGCAGGAGCGGCAGCGAAAGCCCGCAGATCGAGGCTGGAGTCATCTGCATGATGTCCCGGCATGATTACGAGTGACGAAGCGACGTCACGCTGAGTTAACGAAATCTGCAGGGCAGCGGCTGCACTTAGTGCGGCGGTGATGCCTGGTACAACTTCAAACTCAATTCCGGCACGTCGCAAGGCAGCGATTTCCTCGCCGGCTCGACCGAAAACGAGTGGGTCTCCACCTTTCAGTCGAATAACAGTGAGGCCGAATGAGGCGAACGCGATGAGTTGGGTGTTAATTTCGTCCTGGGACACAGTGTGTCGGCCACATCGTTTGGCAACATCACGTACGAGAGCGTGCGCTGAGGCGAGGTTCAGGATTTGAGGTCCAACCAATCCGTCATGCAGGATGACATCGGCTTCACGAATGAGGCGGTGCGCTCGCAACGTGAGCAGTTCAGGATCTCCAGGACCGGCGCCGATCAAATAAACTTTGCCGTTCATGCGTGCTCCTTTGCTTGTGTTTTGCTGGTGCTTTTGAGGTGGCGAACGAATGATTGATCGCTGCTGAGCTCGCGAAGGCGCTGCAGGCGGCGTTCGGCAGATTGTTCCGAGGCGATTAACTTTCGCCGTTCTCGCCCAATTTTGTGGAGCCAAGATGCGTATTCCGAAGGAAACTGGATTTCAAGTTCCTGCTTTACCCGTTGTGCGAGTGTGGGGCTCTCTCCGGAAGTGGAAATAGCAATTTGGAGTTTCCCGCGTCGGACTAGCGCGGGGTAGTAGAAGTCACAACGATCCGGCACATCAACGACGTTGCACAAGATATTCAGTCGCTGTGCTTCGGAAAAGATGAGATCGTTGATGACCGGCGAACTGGTCGCAGCTACCACGAGAAAAATGCCATCCAGATCGGAAGTCTGGAAGTGGCGCTTTTGCAATTCGACGGCACCGAGTTCAGACCAGTCATAGACTTGATCGGTTACGGCCGGCGCGATTACTCGTATCCGGGCACCCGTCTCCAACAACCCGCGAATCTTGCTTTCGCCGACTGGCCCAGCGCCGACCACCAAGCAGCGCTTTCCATCGAGTTTTAGAAAAATCGGAAAGAGGTTCGCGGTTGTCATAATTTAGCCCTCTAGCCCATGCGGTAGTGGACCGGGAGCGGGGTCTCGGTCAACTGGAAGGACTACCTCGCCGGCGAGGAAATTGCGGAGTTCTGCATCGGTATGGCGATGGAAAAAACCGCGCAAGTTTTCAGCAGGTCGACGGTCCTCGCGATACTTGGAAAGCAATCTCTCGATTGCGTCAGGAACTTCAAAAGCGGCGCAGCGGTAGCCGATTGGACGGGCGATCGATGCCAAAGCGCCCAGCGACCCACCTACACAGAAGTAGTAGGCATCGACGAAATTGCCATCTACCTTTAGCTTCTTGCCTTCGATTCCAAGATCGGCGATCCAGTGTTGACCACAACTGTTGGGGCAACCCGTCACATGAATCTTCAGATCCTGTTCGAAGCCTGGTAGTCGTTCGTCGAGTTCGTCAACCAGCCAACGGGAGAAAGCTTTTGTTTCGGTGATGGCGAGCTTGCAAAACTCGGTGCCCGAGCAGGCCACGATCCCGCGCGCAAATGCGGATCCGTGCACCGACAGCCCGATTGCATCAAGTTCCCTGGCCAAGACGTCGGTATTCTGGCGTGGCACGTTGATGATCAGCAGGTTTTGCATGTTGGTGGTGCGGAGATTCCCGTCAGCGAAGCGGTCCGCGAGTGTAGCGGCCGCACTCATTTGGTCAGCGCTGATGCGTCCGCGAAGCACCGTAGCACCCAGATAGAACAAGCCTTCTTGCTTTTGCGGATGTATGCCGACGTGATCGCGATAAACATCGAATGGTTGTGGCTCGTCTTCGGCGGGGTCAAGACGGTACCCGAGTCGTTGTTCGATCTCATCCTGAAATCGTTCAGCCGTCCATCCGGGGCGAAGAAACAGGAATTTGAGGCGGGCACGTTCGCGATGTTCACGCAAATCGATGGAGTCTCGGAAGATTTCGGCGATCGCGCGGACAACTGGAATGACTTGCTGTTGACGGACGAATGCGTTCAGTCGAAGAGCAAGGTGCGGATCAGCAGAGAGGCCACCACCGACACGCAACGAGAAGCCAGTCTCGAGCTTTCCTACGGAGGTGCGAGTTACCGCAGTCAGGCCGACATCATTGATCTCCGGATAGGAGCACCATTCGCGGCAGCCGGCGATGCTGATTTTGAATTTGCGCGGCAGGTTGTAAAACTCGGCATTGCCAGCCAGTTCGCGGTCTATTGCTAACGCAAGCGGCGAAGCGTCGAGAATTTCTTCGTGATCAATTCCCGCAACCGGGCAGCCTGTGACATTGCGAGTCACGTCGCCGCAGGCGCCGAGCGTATTCAGATTCGCTGCCCATAGTGCTTCCATTACTTCTGGGAGTTCTTCAATCGTGATCCAATGCAACTGGATGTTCTGACGAACAGTAAGATCGGCACTGCCGCGTGCGTATCTCTTTGTGACAGCCGAGATGGTCCGAAGCTGATGCGAGGTCAAGATCCCATTCGGAATACGGATTCGAACCATGAAGTAGGGGAGCGCTTTGCCTTCACCGTTCTGCCCGCCCAAAACCCCGTTACCGTCGCCTTGCGTGTAAACGCCCCACCAGCGAAAGTAAGTGCCGATCCACTCCTTAGGAATTGAGGAGAAGCCCTGGCGTGCAAAGCTACGGATTTCTGCGAGACCGTCCCATGGATTTTTTTCTCGCTTCAGCCGTTCAACGCGTTGTGCCTTCGTTTCTTTCAATGTTTCCGTCATTGCGGATCCCCGAAAATAAAAAACCCATCTCCAGTAGCTTTACTGGCGATGGGTTGGTTTATGCCGTTCTATGAAACTAAACGTTTATTTCGGCACGCGCCCTGCGCCAGTGGACACACTGCGACAACAACAGATGCAGCAGCAGTTCTCCTGGCAAAAAGCGCATTTCATAATTCAAAGAAGCGGGGGTTCGAAACGAACTCAACCGCATTTCAACCTTGGATTGCGCATCCGGCGGTTTGGTCGCAAGAAAAAAGCAATTGGTGATAAAAAAATACCTGATTCGATATGAAGCTCTCAGTTTCCACAGTAAAAGAAGCGAAAAGCCTACTAGCGAAGTACCTGCCTGTCAGCCGGCTGGTACGTGCGCAGTCGTTAACGAACGACAATTGTGATGTCTGGCTGAAGATCGAAACCGATCTGCCGACGGGATCGTTCAAGCCGCGAGGCGCGTTATGGGCGTTGTCGGCGAACATAGCTCGACGGCCCGTCAAAGAGGTGATCGCGTCGAGCACGGGGAATCATGGGGCAGCGGTGGCGTTTGCCGCAAAGGCGATGTCAGTTCCTTGCACAATCTTCTTGCCTAAAAACCCGAACAAGACGAAGCGGGACAAAATCGCGGCCTTGGGAGCACGGATTGTCGAATCGGGCGGTACAGATCTTGCCGCGGCTTTCTTACAAGCGCAGCAATATGCGCGACAAGAGGGCGTCTATTTTCTAAATGATGCGACAGATCCCGACCTGCCTGCTGGGCCGGCAACAATCCCCCTGGAGATCTTTGAACAGAATCCCTCGATCACTACGATTTATGTGCCAATGGGCGATACGGCTCTCATTCGCGGAGTGGCAGCTGCCGCAAAGCAGCTCTCGCCCAGTGTTCGCGTTATCGGTGTGCAAGCAGAAAAAGCCCCGTCGTACTTCCTGTCCTGGAGAGACGGACGTGCGATCTCGACTGAAACCTGCGACACCATCGCTGACGGTTTAGCGACCCGAACCCCGGAGGCCGAGAACGTCATGCAAATCCGTGAACTGGTCGACGACGTTGTGCTGGTCAGCGAAGACGAAATGATGGCTGCAATTCGTCTTCTCAAGCAAAAAGAGGGAATTGTAGCCGAACCGGCTGGGGCGGCTGCCACAGCGGCATTTCTCAAATTGAAACCACCCCAACCCTCCCAGGTGGCTGTTCTAGTCACTGGATCGAACATTTCACCGGAAGTTCAAGAGGCCGTTTTCAGCGGACAGGCTCAAATCCCACCGCTTTAAAAAGTTTTCCACAGACCGGTTGGAGATGATTGAAACAAAAAGCGAAAGTCGGAAGACAGAATGTCGAAGAACCATCTTTCTAAACCCAATCCATTGCGGTCATTCGATCGGTTAACCACATCTTATAGCGCTTTCCTAAAACGGGCCAGCTAGAGGAGGGCAACCATCAACTTTCGTGTTGACAATAAACCATTTAGGCGTAGGATGTGGGCAAAAGTGGTCGAAAGTGGTACAGAGAGTCGTGGTTTAGGGCAGCGGTGACTAGGGAAGAGGAGCCAGTGGAATTTAGAACTGACACCCCCAAAATCAGCCCAGATGAACCAAAAGCGACCGAGATTGCGACCGTCTTTACCTCCCTCGTAACTGCAGTGGTAGTAGCCAGCAAGTTTGGCGCCCCAAGAAGGGGCAATACCCATGTTTCGCGGAAATCACCCAGCTCGCGTGGACGACAAAGGACGCTTAAAAGTCCCCGCGGAATTCAAGCGCGTGATCGACGAGAAATACGGGAACCAATTCTACATCACGAGTTTAGACGGCAAGGTTGCTCAAGTGTATCCCTTCGAGGAATGGGAACGGATCGAGCAGAAGTTGGCATCGCTCTCAACGTTCAATCCTACGAAGAAGAAGTTTTTGGATCGGGTGAGCTACTACGGTCAGCAAGTGGAAATGGATGGTCAGGGTCGTTTACTGATGCCGCAGTTGTTACGAGAAACGGCGCAGATCAGGGGCGAGGTGGCAGTGATGGGCACCTTGACCTATCTCGAAGTTCGGAATTTGGAAGCGCTCCGCAAGGAGATTGAAGAGAACCCGATTACGGATGAGGACACAAGGACGCTCGGCGAGTTGGGCATCTAGTGGACGAGGGTTCAACAAACACCCCCGAGCGGGGTGGGCATGGAACGGAAGTTGGCCATGTCCCGGTTCTTTTAAAAGAAGCGATCGATTTTCTAGCCGTTCGACGTGGCGGGATCTATCTCGACGCTACGGTGGGTTTAGCCGGGCACAGTTACGAAATCGCAAGACGCCTCGGCGCACCGGGACGTTTGATTGGTTGCGATAAAGATCCGGCTGCTCTCGAAATTGCACGGGAAAAGCTGGTCGTCGGTCGTCGGTTGTCGGTCGTTGGCGAAACCCAGGAAAGTGACTGGCCAACTATCGAACTCAGGCAAGGTTCTTTCGCAAGGCTTGCCGAAGACCAACGACTCACGACCGAAGGCAGGGTTGATGGCCTGCTGGCGGATCTAGGTGTAAGCAGTCTGCAATTCGACACCGCGACGCGCGGCTTTAGCTTTCAGGCAGATGCGCCCCTTGATATGCGGATGGACCCGCAGCAGGAGCTTACTGCCGAACAAGTGGTAAACCACCTCGACGAGCGTGAGCTTGCCGATGTGATTTACGAATTCGGTGAGGAAAGGAGGTCGCGGAGAATCGCCAGAGCCATTGTCCGGTCGCGGCCGATCCATACGACGAGGCAACTCGTTGAAGTGATCTCAGCCGCGGCCCGGTCAATGAAACATGAGCGGATTCATCCAGCGACACGCACCTTCCAAGCTCTCCGAATCTTCGTAAACCGCGAACTAGATGATCTGCGGGAGTTGCTGAGCGCAGCCCCGCGGATCCTTAGACCGGGCGGAAGGCTGGTGATTATCAGCTTCCACTCGTTGGAGGACAGGATTGTGAAAGATGCTCTCCGCGATGGAGTGAAGCAAGGTCAGTACCGGTTGCTGACGAAGAAGCCAGTAACTCCGAGCCAGGAAGAGATCGATCGCAATCCGCGGTCGCGCAGCGCAAAGATGCGCGCGGCCGAGCGAGTTTAGCCCTGGAAAACCTGCCGGGGCTCCCGGCACGAGCGTCAGTGGCGCGCCGGGTGAAGATTGTGTGGTGGTAAGAGTTTCCGGGACGACATCGCTCTCACTTTAAGGGCGAACAATAAAATCTCCTACCTTCTCTCGATGCCGTCCCGGAGAGAGTGGCGGGAGCGGAGCCAGGGCCATGTACAGCGGAAAATTGATTGAGGAACTCACAGCAACAGTCGAGCGTGTGGAAGCTCTTCTGCCAGAGCAATCGCGAACAGACAACGTCGAGGATTGGTTCAGGCAGTCCGACTTTGCACTTCTAGAACAGACCTACCAGGGAGTCGCGTAAATGGCTGCAGCAACGGCAGTAGGGCAGGTATCGGCTAAATCGAAAGGGCGCAAGCCGTGCTGGGTAGGAACCCCGGAGGTTTACTTCTCCAAATCCATCGATAATTCGCGATTGGTGAAAGTGGAGGATCCCCGCCGCGGACGGGAAATGAAGCAGTTCGGAATAGCGCTTTGTTTCCTATTTTTGTTGACGATGACTTACACCTGGCAGCATTTCAAGGCAATTGAATACGGCTATCGCATCGAGTCGTTGAAGAACCAGCGCGACGGTATGGTCGAGATGAATCACGCGTTGCGATTGGAGGAGGCATCGCTGCGCGATCCAGAGCGGATTGACCTGTTAGCGCGGAAGTTGGGTCTGCAATCTCCGCAAGCTGGCCAGGTAATGAGGCTGGAGGGATCCGAAGACGTTACTGCGCCTGTGATGGCGAGTGCCACACCAATCTCTGTATTGACGATCCGCTGATGGCGCGGTCAAACCCAGGAATTTTCCGTAGCAGGAAACGGAAACTATGGCGGCTTTCGCTCCAAGAGCAAGCCGCCATGATTGTCTAAGGAAGATACGTGGCGAGCAGCACCACACAAAGCCTCGGGAAGTCGCGGCTCTACCTTTTGGGAGGCGTTCTCGTTCTATGGTGCTGCGCTATCGTTGGAAGGCTCGTTTATCTGCAGGTTTTTCGTTATGGCGATTTCGAGAGGAAAGCGAGCCGACAGCAGCAGAGGAGTTTTGATCTCTCTCCTAAACGCGGAATTATCTACGATCGCGCGGGACATGAATTGGCAATGTCGATTCAGGTGGACTCGGCATTCGCAGTACCGACCGAAATTCCTGATCTTCCCAATGCAGTCTCTCTGATCACTAAAATCACGCGAGATGATCCCCGCCTCATTCTGGCCGATTGCAAATCACGAAAAACATTCTGCTGGGTGGCGCGTAAAGCCGATGCAGAAACGATTGAACGCATAAAGTCTCTCAACCTCCAGGGAATCCACTATCAGAAAGAATCGAAACGTTATTATCCGAAGCGCGACCTTGCAGCACAGGTTCTCGGCTATGTGGGGACAGATGATGAAGGGCTGAGTGGTATTGAACGTGAATATGAGGAAGCGCTCCGCGGAAAACCAGGCCGCATGCTCATCCAGGTCGATGCGCACAAGAAATGGTTTAGCCGGGTAGAAAAGCAGCCCGACCCCGGGCAGAGTCTAGTACTCACCATTGACGAAAACATCCAGTACATCGCGGAACGAGAACTCGAGCAGGCGATGAAGGAAACCCGCTCGGAGGCGGGCACAGTCATCGTCATGAACCCGCACACCGGTGAGATCCTTGCGTTGGCAAATCGCCCAACTTTTAATCCGAACAATCGCCGTGAAATCACGAATGAAGCTTTGAAGAACCGCGCGGTGACCGATATCTACGAGCCGGGTTCTACGTTCAAGATTGTGACTGTCGCGGCTGCCTTGGAAGAAAAGCTTACCCGTCCTGACGAAATATTCGATTGCCAGATGGGATCCATCGTGATCAATGGGATGAGGATCCGCGATCACAAAGCTTACGGATTGCTGCCAGTTTCGGGCATCATTGCGAACTCCAGCGACGTGGGAGCAATCAAGATTGCCTTGCGCCTTGGGGAGGAGCGTTTCTACAAGTACATTCGCGGATTTGGTTTCGGGCAACAGACAGGTATTGAGCTCCCTGCTGAAACACGCGGTCTTACGAAACCGCCCAATCGATGGTCGAAAGTGTCGATTGGGGCGATCTCGATGGGACAGGAAATCGGAATTTCGGCTGTCCAACTGGGAGCAATGGTTTCGAGTATTGCTAATGATGGAATCTGGGTGGCGCCGCGAATCATAGCTGGCCAAATCGAACCGCAGAATGCTCCGCAGACGATTGCATTTCATCCGGCGAACGAACGCCGGGTGATTTCGCCACTAACGGCGGCACAGATGCGGAAAATGCTGGAAGAGGTGGTTCTGCACGGGACAGGTAGGAAGGCGCTACTTGAGGGTTACAGTTCAGCTGGGAAGACGGGCACGGCGCAAAAGGTGGATCCTGCGACTGGGGCGTACTCGCGATCGAAGTACGTAGCGTCGTTCGCCGGCTTCGCGCCCATTAATAATCCAGCGATCACAGTGGCTGTAATCCTTGATTCCGCACAAGGCCTGCACCAAGGTGGCCAAATTGCAGCGCCGGTATTTCAGCGGATTTCTCAGCATGTGCTGGAGTACCTCCACACGCCGCACGATGTTGAGCTGCCGGCTAGTCGACAAGTATTGCTTGCTCGGCAGCGCGTGACAAATGATGAATTGGATGAAAGTTCTCCCGATCATCTGGGTGGAAGCCTGGAAGTAGCGGACGCCGGTTCTGCAATGCCGAATCTGCCAGTCGCTGCAGTGAAACCATCTCCAACCATTGCTGCGCAGGTGGTATCCGCCTCGATGAAGGAGAAAGAAACGCCGGCACCGACCTCGGCTAGTAAGAGTCCGATTTCTTCGGAACCCGCTGCCGAAGAAAAGTCCCTCACGAGTGGAACAGTTGTGCTTGATGTCGAGCAGGGCGGTGTTGAAGTGCCTTCCTTTATGGGCAAATCGGTTCGGGCTGCGATCGAAATGGCTCAAGATAGCGGGCTGGAGCTCGACGCTGTCGGTAACGGCTTGGCACGAGAACAGTCTCCGCCTGCGGGAAGTCACGTTGCCTCGGGAGCACGGATCGTGGTTCGTTTTGCGCGCTGAAGCTTCCGGTTCTGTATCCTTATAGTAAGTACCGCATAATCAGCCAATGGATTTCCTACAGTTGTTGGATGGGGCGGAAGTTCTTGCGCAATCGGGTAATGCCGCTGTCACCGGTCTTGAGTACGACTCGCGCAGAGTAAAGCCGGGGAATGTCTTCGTCGCTATGAAGGGCGAGTCAAGCGATGGAAATCAGTTTATTGATAAAGCGATCGCCAATGGGGCGATCGGCGTCGTGTCAGATTCCGCGAAGGAATCGACGCGCGAGAATGTTGCGTGGGCACAGGTGGTGCACGGACGCCGGGCGCTCGCGCGACTCAGTGCCAATTTCTACAAACGTCCCGCGGAGAGAATGGCAGTGAGCGGTATCACAGGAACCAACGGCAAAAGCACAACGGCGTTTTTGCTGGAGTCGATTTTGCGAGCGGACTCTCGCAAAACGGTCCTAGTTGGGACCATTGAGTATCACGTTGCTGGCCGAGTTCTCCCTGCTCCTCATACGACGCCCGAATCGCTCGACCTAAACCGGCTTTTGAATGAAGGATTGGGCAAGGGTGTCAGCGAGGCCATCATGGAAGTTTCTTCCCATGCGCTGGCGCAAGAACGCGTTTTTGGAATTCCGTTCGACGTCGCCATTTTTACGAATCTGACGCGAGATCATCTGGATTATCACGGGACGATGGAGGAATACTTCGAATCCAAGTCGATTCTTTTCCGAGGATGCGGAACAGCAGCCCCACGAGTTGCGATTCTGAATACCGATGATGAACGCGGACGCGAGTTGGTGCACTTCAGTCGAAAGTGTGGCAGTGAGGTCATCACGTATGGCTTGGATGCTGGCGATTTCCACGCAAAGGATCCGGATCTCGGTTTGAGGGGCACTCGATTCCAGATGGTTACGCCACGCGGTGAGGTATCCATATTTTCCCCCCTGATAGGGCAAGTGAACATCTATAACATCCTTGCATCTGCAGCGGCGGCAGAAGCCAGAGGATGTTCGCATGATGCGATCGCTCGCGGCGTTTCGTCTTTGACGCGTGTTCCGGGGCGTTTCGAGCGCGTTGATTGTGGGCAGCCGTTCACCGTGGTCGTGGATTACGCTCACACAGATGATGCGTTGCGGAACCTAACCAGCTTGGCGCGCGAGTTTGTGGGCAAAGCCGGTTTAAAGGCTAAGGTGATTACCGTCTTCGGATGCGGTGGGGATCGGGATCGCGCGAAGCGTCCGCTTATGGGTGAAGCAGCTGGGCGCGGCAGCGATTTCGTCGTGCTGACCTCAGACAATCCACGCAGTGAAGATCCACTAGCTATCATGAACGATGCATTGGTTGGACTGCAGCGCTCCGGGACGAAATACTCCATGGAGCCGGATCGAAAGGTTGCCATCAAGATCGCTATCGAGCACGCTGGGCCGGGCGACATCGTACTGATTGCAGGCAAGGGTCATGAAAAAGTCCAGGTCAGTCGTGAAGGAACTCTACCTTTCGATGACATCCAAGTAGCACGCGAAGCGTTGGATGCGGCGGGATATGAGTGTGCAAGCGGAGCTGCGAGCGCATGAAGCTCCCCCTTGGGCGAATTGCCGAAATTTTACAAGCTACTGGTGACTACGACTCAAGGGCCATTGCTCAGGCCTATTCCATCGATTCTCGAAACATTCAGCCAGGCGAATTGTTCTTCGCAGTAAAAGGAGAGCGCCTTGACGGCCATGACTTCGTCGAGCAGGCATTTCAGCACGGTGCTGTTGCAGCCGTCGTGCGCAAGGATTCAGTCCAAAGATACGATTCGAAAACGAAACTCTTGGTAGTCGAAGACACTCTTCTCGCACTTCAAGGTCTCGCGATTGCAGTCCGTCGTTTATGGGGCAAGCCAGTTATCGGCATCACTGGATCGATGGGCAAAACGACTACCAAAGATGCGACTGCGCATCTGCTCAGTGTTCGTTACAACGTGCACAAGTCCGTCGGCAATTTCAACAATCATTTCGGGCTTCCTCTCGGACTGCTCAAATTGCAACCAGAGCACGAAGTGGCGGTAATCGAAATGGGTATGAATCATGCAGGTGAAATTGCCGCCCTTGCCCGAATTGCGCAACCCGACATCGGACTTGTGACCTGCGTGGCACCTGTACACTTAGAATTTTTTGATTCGATCGCGGGGATTGCTCGCGCCAAATATGAACTAATCGAATCCCTGTCGCATCACGGAACCGCCATTCTTAATGCTGATGACGACTACGTTTGCCAATTCGGGCGAGACTTCAAGGGGAAAGTTGTTCGATACGGCACGAAAGCGCATGCGGACGTTCGCGCTGAGAACATTGCGATGCTTGGAGCTGCGGGAAGCCGGTTTGACGTTGTGGTTGGGAATATACGACAGACTGCAACGAGCCCGCTCCTAGGAAGGCACAACATATTGAACGTGCTTGGAGCCCTTTCCGCCGCACTCGAGAGAGGCGTGCCATTCGATCAAGCGGTGCAGGCCATTTCGACCTTGGAAGCGGGAGAAAAGCGTGGGCAGGTACTGCAACTCGGCAACATCGCAGTCATTAACGATTGCTACAATTCGAGTCCGAAAGCGCTGATGGCTGCCGTCGATGCATTGCTGGATGTACCAGCAAAACGGCACATCGTGGTAGCTGGAGAAATGCTGGAACTGGGGAGTTCCGGTGAACAGTTGCATCAAGAATGTGGCCGTTACATTGCCAATAAAAAGGTCGATCTCTTGCTTGGTGTGAGAGGGCTTGCAGCAGCCATGGTGAAAGAGGCGAGCAAGTTGGGCGCTGAAACTCGATTTGTTGAGACACCAGAGGATGCCGGTGACTGGCTGGCACAAGAAAGTCGTGACGGAGACATGGTTCTACTGAAGGCTTCCCGCGGGGTAAAACTCGAACGTGCTTTAGAACGATGGAAAGAGAAGCGCAATGTTTCTGACATTCTTGACACTCGCAAGTGAGTGAGTTTTAGGGTGTATTGATCGCAGCTTCAATCTGGAGGCGATTTGCTTTATTGGCTTTTATATGGAGAGCTGTACCGGTATTTCGCTCCATTTCGCATTTTCCGTTATTTAACTTTTCGCACAGCTTTCGCAAGTCTCACCGCACTTTTTACCGCCCTCATCGTTGGACCATTGGTGATCAATCGGCTGCGCGAATTCCAGATTGGCCAGTACATCCGAGAGGAAGGCCCGAAAGCGCATCAAAAGAAGGCCGGAACGCCTACGATGGGCGGTTTACTGATTGCAATCGCAATCATCGTACCGACACTGCTCTGGGCAGATCTGTCCAATCCGTTCGTGTGGGTCGCTCTTTTTGCCACTGCTGCTTTTGCCGCAATCGGCTTCGCAGATGACTACATCAAGGTCGTACATCGCCGCAATCTTGGGCTTACGGGTCGAGCGAAAATGGGTTTGCAGATTGCGACCAGTGTTGTCATTGCCATAGTGCTGATTGCGATGCAAAGCCGCGGCATGTATTCCACGAAGTTGCTAGTCCCATTTTTCAAAGCGTTTCGGCCCGATCTTGTTCTACAACAGCTGATTGATCATCCTCATTTATGGCCGCTTGCGTTCGCGCCGTTCATTATTTTTGTAGCGCTAGTAATCGTGGGGTCCAGCAATGCAGTTAATCTAACTGATGGCCTGGATGGGTTGGCAATTGGCTGTACAGTCATTGCGGCAGGGGCCCTCGCGGTGCTCACTTATGTCAGCGGCCATGCCCAATTTGCGACTTATCTTGAGTTGCAGCGGATGCCGCAAGTCGGCGAACTGACCATCTTCTGTGGCGCAATGGTTGGATCGGCGATTGGCTTTTTGTGGTACAACGCACATCCTGCGGAAGTCTTTATGGGTGATGTGGGCTCCCTGGCTCTCGGAGGAGCAATTGGCACAGTTGCGGTGTTAATCAAGCAAGAGCTGTTGCTACCCTTTATTGGTGGCGTTTTCGTGATCGAAGCCTTGTCTGTGATCCTGCAGGTGACGTCTTACAAGCTTCGGAAAAAGCGCATCTTCAAAATGGCGCCCATACATCACCATTTTGAATTGTTGGGATGGTCCGAGTCGAAAGTGATCGTGCGATTCTGGATCGCATCCCTCGTGTTTGCATTGTTTGCTCTTACGACGCTAAAGCTTCGGTAACAAGATGGATCTTTCAGGCAAACGCGTTCTTGTGGTGGGACTCGGGAAATCGGGAGTCTCATCAGCTCTTTTTCTGAAGGAACGTGGCGCGCGCGTTACGGTTTCCGATGCAAAACCTGAGGAACAGCTGCGAAATGAAATCCCCGTCCTTCTCGATCATGGAATCGCAGTTGAAACAGGAGGCCATGGTGAGCGTACTTTTCGGGGGCAAGATCTTATTGTAGTGAGCCCCGGTGTACCTGTGGACGCGCCGCTTCTGGAGCAAGCTCGAGCCGTTGGCGAGCCAGTCATAGGAGAGATCGAACTAGCAGCCCAATTCTTTCATGGTCCTATCGTTGCAATTACAGGCTCGAACGGCAAGACTACGACGACCAGCTTGGCTGGTGAGATCCTTACCTGCGGTGGCCTGCCTACGCTCGTGGGGGGAAATATAGGAACACCAGCGATCAGCTTGGTCTCTCGCGCGAATCCCAAGACTTGGATTGTGCTAGAGGTCTCCAGTTTTCAACTGGAGACAATCGCGACATTCCGACCGAACATTGCCGTCATCCTGAATGTGACGCCGGACCATCTCGATCGACATCGAACATTTCAAGCCTATGTCGATGCTAAAGCTCGCATATTCGAGAACCAGCAATCGACAGACTTTGCCGTTCTGAACAAAGACGACACAACGTGTGAAGCGCTAGCGGATAGGGTTTGGGCGAACCTCTTCTGGTTCAGCCGCAAGCGGGAAGTGAAGCAAGGTGCCTGGGTGCACGACGGCCGGATCTGGTTTCGGGATTCGTCATCTCAGGAGATCATGCTGGTTTCGGAAATTCCGTTGAAGGGTGCTCATAACGTCGAGAATGTACTCGCAGGGGTCTGCATCGGATTACTTGCGGGCGCAAAACCGGATGAGGTCCGTCAGGCAATCCGCAATTTCAAAGCAGTTGAGCACAGGCTGGAATTTGTGGCAAAGATTCGGGGAGTCGATTATTACAACGACTCTAAAGCGACAAATGTCGATGCAACGATCAAAGCGCTCGAGTCGTTCCCAGCAAACATTCACCTGATCCTCGGAGGCAAGGACAAGGGGAGCGATTACACAGTCCTCAATGATCTTTTGAGACAGCGAGTGAAGCGGGTGTATACGATCGGCGCGGCTGCGTCCAAGATTGAGTCTCAGATCCGAAATTCAACTGAGATTGAACATGCTGAGACTCTCGAAAAGGCCGTACAGTTGGCGTCCAAGAATGCAAAACCAAATGATGTCGTTCTACTAGCACCGGCATGTGCCAGCTTCGATCAGTTCGAAAACTACGAACATCGCGGGCGGATTTTCAAAGAAACGGTCAACTCGCTCCGTTCCGAGTAGCCTCCGAACCAAACCAGTTACCAGCGTCCACAGGATTCACAGAAAAATCCACTGCATTGGGGTAGGAATGCGTGGTGGAATGACTTTTCATGGCCAAACGTGTCAGCGTCGATCGATGGCTCTTCACTGTCACATGTCTGCTCGTTTTTATAGGCGTTGTGATGGTCTTCAGTGCGTCAGCCGTGATGGCCAAAGAGCGGTATGGGTCAGCCTATAACTTTGCTGGTCGTCAGTTCGCATGGGCCCTGGCTGGCGTGATTGCGATGTGTGTAGCCATGCGGATTGATTATCGGCGTTTCAAACATCCGGGGCTGATCTTCACGCTTCTGGGCGTGACTACCCTCATGTTGATTTCGGTCTTTTTCCTGGATCGAGCGCACGGTACGCATCGCTGGTTTCACCTAGGCCCGATTTCATTCCAACCGTCCGAATTGGCCAAACCAGCAATTATTTTCTTCCTGGCATATTTCCTGGAGAACAAGACCAAGTACATCGATGACTGGCGAAATACCCTGCTACCGGCAATTATTCCCACGGGTGTCTTCCTGGGGCTAATTGTTTTTCAACCAGATCTGGGCACCGCGATCGCGTGCGCCGGAATCACAGCCTGCATTCTGTTTGTCGCTGGAATCCAGCTGAGATATTTCGGATATGCTTTTGCCGCGTCGCTGCTGCCGCTGTATTTCTTGATTTTTCATGTCTCCTATCGTCGTGATCGGATATTGGCCTTTCTGGATCCGTACTCCGATCCGCAGGGGCGTGGTTTCCACATCATCCAATCGATGATTGCGGTTTCCACTGGCGGGTTGACGGGCCTAGGATTGATGGAGGGACGCCAAAAATTGTTTTACCTACCAGAGCCTCATACGGATTTCATTTTTGCGGTGACGGCTGAAGAGCTTGGGTTTGTGGGCGCGATGTTCGTAGTGATTCTGTTTGCAATCTTCCTGTGGCGCGGGACGCGGGCAGCCCTTCGCACCGAGGATACTTTCGGTCGCTTTCTTGCTGTTGGTATCACCAGCATGGTGGTATTACAGGCATTCATCAATGTGAGTGTCGTTCTCGGGTTGATGCCGACAAAAGGTATTCCGCTGCCATTTGTGTCTTATGGTGGATCGTCGTTGTTCGTAACATTGGCGTGCGTAGGAGTTCTGCTTAACATCACTAAGCAAGCGGAGTGACGCTGACGGCTCGATCATCCTGTGAAAGTGCATCCTGCCAAGATGGTTGTTCCGTACTTGTCAATCCTTAATCGAACGCCAACAATCAATTCTTAATCGTATGCGCGTAATTCTGGCAGGTGGAGGTACGGGTGGTCATGTCATACCTGCTCTGGCCATTGCGCATGAGCTGAACAAACAGTTTGACGCCGAAGCCCTGTTTATTGGCACGCCACGTGGGATAGAGAATCGGCTGGTTCCGGCGGCAGGTTTCCCCCTACGCCTCGTTCAGGTGGGAGCCCTGAAGAATGTAAGTCTCGTAACGCGGGTCACGACACTGTTTGATCTACCGCGGGCGATCTTCTCGGCTTCGCGAATGATTCGGGAGTTCGCTCCAGACGCCATTATCGGCGTAGGAGGATACGCCTCGGGTCCGACGATGCTGGCGGCAATCTTGCGCGGGCTACCAACGCTGGCATTTGAACCGAATGTTGTTCCCGGATTTGCAAACCGGGTTGTGGCTCGCCGGGTATCAGCGGCTGCGGTGCATTTCGAAGAGACTTGCCGATACTTTCGCAACTGCCACGTCACTGGAGTGCCCGTGCGAAGTGCATTTTTCGACATCGGTCAGAAGAATGAGGATGGGCCACCGACGCTTCTTGTCTTCGGCGGCAGTCAGGGCGCACACGCTATCAATCAGGCGGTTATCGATTCACTTCCGGGACTGATGCAGCGGATCCCGAATCTCCGCATAATTCACCAAACGGGAGAACGCGATTTTGCCGCCGTGCGAGATGCCTATAGAAAAGCAGGAGCAGTCTCGGCCGAAGTGTCGAAATTTATTGACGACATGCCCGCGATGTTTGCGAAGGCGGATCTCCTGGTTTGCCGTTCCGGGGCGAGCACCGTAGCGGAGATCACGGCCGCTGCGAAACCTGCGATCTTTGTCCCTTTTCCACGGGCGGCGGATGATCACCAGAACATAAACGCTCGAGCATTAGAGAGAGCTGGCGCGGCTGTTGTGGTCGAGGAAAGTAAACTTGAGGCGGCATATCTCGTCGATACGATCGCTGCTCTGTTGGACGATTCTCGACGTCTGAATCGCATGTCCAGCGCTGCTCGGACGCTTGCTCACCCTCAATCTGTGCAGGAGATAGCCGGGTTAGTGAAGTCATTGATCGAGGATCGCGTTCGCATCCTGTAATTTCCGTTGTGCGGTCGTTCTGACCGATTTTCCAAAATGCATTATCATCACGAGTCGCAGAACCATTGCGCTTGTTGAAGGCGCGTCCGGCGCGATTTTTCCATGTTTGCCAATATCCAGCGTATCCATTTCGTGGGAATCGGTGGCATCGGCATGAGTGGCATTGCCGAGGTGCTGCTCAATCTTGGATACAAGATTTCAGGGTCAGACTTGAAGAAATCTCCGGTCACGCAGAGGCTGGCATCTTTAGGAGCGACTGTCTTTGAAGGACATAAGGCAGAGAACGTGGCCGAGGCGGAAGTGATCGTGGTCAGTTCTGCGGTCACGGAAGGAAACCCAGAGGTCATGGAGGCGCGGCGACTGCACCTGCCGGTTATCCAGCGAGCTGAAATGCTGGCGGAGTTGATGCGCCTTAAATATGGGATCGCAGTTGCTGGGATGCATGGCAAAACCACAACCACTTCAATGGTGGCAGCTGTTTTAGCTGCAGGTGGACTGGATCCCACTGTGGTAGTGGGCGGTCGCGTCGATGCGATGGGTTCGAACGCGCGGCTCGGCAAGTCTCAATATCTGGTTGCGGAAGCGGACGAAAGCGACCGTTCATTTCTAAGGCTATCTCCGATTGTCGCGGTCATCACCAATATCGATCGCGAACACATGGATACTTACCGGAACATTCGCGACATAAAGCGAACATTCCTCGAGTTCGTGGAGAGGTTGCCATTTTATGGGGTGATCGTCGCCTGTAATGATGATCCGGTGCTGCGGTCCGTTTTGCGACAAATGAAGCGTCGTGTCGTTACATATGGGACGCGAACGGGTTCCGATTTTTCTATCAAGCTGCTGGGAAGCGGCCCCGTGGCGAATCATCGCCCGGTGAGCAGGTTTACGGTGCGTCAGCATGATGCGGAATTAGGCGAGTTCACTCTAGGTGTCCCTGGAACCCACAACGTGCTCAACGCTGCCGCGTCAATCGCAGTCGGTCTTGGGCTGGAGGTTCCTATTGATGCAATCCGGGGAGCACTGGCTTCGTTCGAGGGTGTCGATCGTCGTTTTCAAGTGCGAGGTGAGGCCGCTGGAATCAAAGTAATCGATGACTACGGGCACCACCCCACCGAGATACGAGCCACGTTGGCCGCGGCACGACAGTGCGGGTTCAACCGTATCCATGTAGTCTTTCAGCCTCATCGTTTCACTCGCACACAGGCGCTTCTTGAGGAGTTTGCCAGCGCATTCAATGATGCTGACAGTTTGATTGTTTTGGACGTTTATGCTGCCAGCGAAGATCCGATTGATGGCATCACTGGGGCATTTTTGGCTCAGCGGGTAAGGGATGTCAGCGGCCGCAACGTTGTTTATATGCCATCATTCGCGGAAGCAACCGAGAAGGTTACTGATCTGGCCAGTTCGGGGGACATGATCTTGACCTTGGGAGCGGGGAGTGTGTCTCAACTTGGGCCACAAATCCTCGCTGCATTGAATCGTTAGCCCATCCGTTTGCTCTAGAAGGCTTCCTGCAAAGCCGACTTTTTAACTAACCATTCCGGAAGTGTCTCGTCTAAAGATGAATAAGGAGCACGTATGGCAACGGGCAAAGCATACTACTGGCTAGCTTTAGGCGTCCTCGCCCTGGGTCTCACGAGTGAGTACGAGAGGGGTGGCCTTCAGCCTCTGCATCAACTCGCGAATCGGTCAACCCTCACGACAAATTGTCTTCTCGTCAAAGCGCATCAATACGTCGCCATGGCCCGATTTTTGATGGGTGAGGCGCCACGAACGGCACCCATGCGTGGATGGACTTATGCATCAAATGAGCGTTCGCAGGCGCTAGCACGAGTTCAAGCGGAGCTAGCCGGCCGGCAGGCGGATTTGGTCGGTTTGGGAGTTGATCGGGCGCAATGGGTGAATTTTGGCCGCGAAATGGCTGCGCAAGAGAGGCAATTCGCGCGCCTGCAAGATGAGCGGGCACGATTGATCGCGGTGGAAGAGTCTGTTCAGAGGACTGTCAACTGCAGGCACAAGATTGCTCACGTTGCCGTCGATGCGGATTCCGACAATGATGGTGAATTTAACGTCTTCGCCGAGGAGAACTGAACCTCATTCAGTTCATCCATCAAGCACTCCGCGCTCGTCGAGGATACTCAGAAAAATTTCTTACTAGCTACCACTTTTGTACTGTCTCATTTCGCGAAAAGCGTTTATATTGTTGTGGCTCAGCGATTCACTGACGACAACTGACCTGTTTGATGGCGCGGAAAACGAGTCCCACCATCCAGGAGGAGTTGTATCCGGATCCCGGTCCGGTTGCGCGGGAGGAGCTTGACGACGCGCGGCTGCTGGACCTCGAGGCGGAACAGGAATCGCCGTTTCTGCGTGGACAAAAGCGTGTCTCCGTTCGACGCGGAACTCTCCCTAAGAAAACAGCGCAACGTCTAATCTTGGCCGGCATGGCCTGCACTCTTTTTTTGCTCCTTGCTGGAGCTTGTGCCGCAATCTATCGGTACGGAGAGCGGTCATGGCGTTTTCGCATTGAGTCGAGCGACAACATCGAGGTAAGCGGCGTTCAGAATGTCGCACGATCGCAAATCATGGAAGTGATGGGTGGCGACATCGGCCGAAACATTTACTTCGTACCCCTCGCCGAACGCAAAACGCAACTTGAGCAGATTCCCTGGGTGGAGTCGGCCAGTGTCATGCGGTTTGCACCGAATCGTTTGAAGGTCGAGATTCATGAACGAACGCCGGTTGCTTTCGCTCGAATTGGTTCAAAGGTGAGCCTTGTCGATGCAAACGGTGTTGTCATGGAGCTCCCAACGACTGGAAAGCGGAAATATTCCTTCCCCGTCATTCTTGGAATGAATGCCGGTGAGCCGCTATCGACACGTGCGCCGCGGATGCGTATTTACAACGAACTCATCAGGGAACTTGACTCCGACGGTGCACGCCATTCACAAGACCTTAGCGAAGTTGACCTGACGGATGCCGATGACATCAAGGTGGCTGTCGCGGATCCCAACGGAGAGGTGCTCGTTCATCTTGGGTCCTCCAATTACCTGGAGCGCTACAAAGTTTACGTGACTCACGTGCGGGAGTGGCGTCAGCAGTTCGACAAGTTGGAGTCGGTAGACCTGCGTTATGACCGGCAGATTATTGTGAACCCGGATCTGCGAGGGACGGCAAAGCCAGCAACGCTCTCGCCAGCCGCGGTGAAGGCCGCTATGAACGCCGGTGTCAAGCAGGCCGCTCTAGTGAATTACGAGAAGTACGCCGTTCGAGCACCTGCTGTTTTTCCGGCAAAGCCGGCCAAGAGCGCACACGCAGGCTCGAGTTTTCCAGTGAAGCCTGTGGCGACAACGGAAAAGGTGACCTTTCCTGAGTCACGCAAAACAGCAAGTGACGCTCAGCAAAAGCTGGTGACGAGCGCATCATCGAAACCAGTTCCTGCCGGTGCCCCTTCGAAGTTATCCCAAAAACCATTGCCAACGGCGAGTGCTACGGTAAAAACTTCGGCACCCAAAAAGAAAGTAGTAGCGAACTCCAGAGTAAAAACAGGGAAGAGATCAAGAACGAAGTCCGTTGCTAAGAAAGTTGTCTCGAAACCGAATGCGACCGTCGGAGCGCAGACAAAGACAGTGGTGGTCACGACGGCTTCGAACAAGAAGAAACCAAGTCCGGCTGTAGGAAAAGAGCCACAACACCCATAAACATGGCGAACCAGGGAGCAAATTTTCTAACGGTAATCGACGTGGGCAGCGCCCGAACCTCCGTCCTTGTGGCTGAGGCAACGGACGTTGGACTGCGCTATCGTGGCCACGGGATGGCCGAATCGCGAGGCTCTCGTAAGGGTGTGATCGTAGATCTGGAGAAAGCGGTTTCCTCGATTCAGAAAGCAGTGGAGCAAGCGGAAGATGTTGCTGGAATCCCGATTGAACACGCCTTAGTTGGGATTGGTGGTGCGCATGTACGCGGTGTGAACAGTCACGGAGGCATCAGCTTCGGTGCGCGTCCTCGTGAAATTGGCCGGGATGAGATTCGGCAGGCAGTTGATAAAGCTCGGGCGATTCCTCTTCCAGCGGATCGGGAAATTATCCATCTGCTTCCCCAGGAATTCATACTCGATGAACAGTCCGGAGTTCACGATCCGCTAGGGATGATGGCGACTCGGCTTGAGGTTTATGTCCACATCATCACTGCAGCTTCGAGTGCCACACAAAACGTCATTAGTGCCGTTAATAAAGCTGGGGTTCATGTAGACGATACCGTATTCGAACCGCTCGCGTGTGCCGATGCCGTGCTGCGCTCGGAGGAGCGTGAACTGGGTGTCTGCCTTGCCGATCTAGGTGCGGGGTCGACCGACTTGGTGGTTTTCCAGGAAGGGGCAGTTGCTCAGACTGCTGTGATTCCAATCGGCGGCGATCATTTCACAAGCGATCTGTCGGTAGGCATGTGCACGGCCCTAGTAGAAGCGGAAAAGATCAAAAAACTTTATGGAAACGTCGTTGTCACGCTGATTCCAGAGGGGAATGAGGTTGAAGTGCCTTCTGTCGGCGATCGTCCTTCACGTCTTCTTTCGCAAAGGATGGTAGGAGAAATTCTGGAACCGCGCGCTCGAGAACTCTTCGAGATGATGCGCGACAACTTACGACATTCTGGCGCTCTTGATCGATGCATTGCTGGAGTTGTCCTGAGCGGAGGAGCGTCCAGGCTGCCCGGCATCCTTGAAGTGGCCGAATCCGTTCTTCGTCGGCCAGTACGCCTTTCCTGGCCTACAGCCATGGCAAAGATGCCGGCGTCGCTAGCGGAACCCGAGTTTTCGACATTGATTGGGCTGGTTTATTACGGGCAGAGAGCACGCATGGCGCGTGGGTACCAGGACTATAGGTGGGGTTCACGATTGAAGGCTCTTTTCGCCAAGAAGGGGGCTTGATGAGGATCTTCAGGCAGCCAGTAGCCATCGTGCCACTGGCATTGGAAGAAGGCAGAGCAACACGATTTAACTAACAGGAGTGCAGCATGAGCAAAGACACCGGCATCCGAATCAGTTTCAACGAAGAAGCCCGCAACGACGCGCGCATCAAGGTAATTGGCGTCGGGGGCGGTGGTGGAAACGCCGTAAATCGCATGATCGATGCCGGTATGGACGGCATCGAGTTCATCGTCGCAAACACCGACCTGCAGGCGCTCCGCATGTCGCATGCGCCCGTCAAGATACAACTGGGAGTAAAACTGACTAACGGCCTCGGCGCTGGCGCGAATCCGGAAATTGGGCGAAAAGCAGCGCTCGAAGATTCCGACAAGATCATTGAAGTACTCGAAGGCGCAGACATGGTGTTCATCACCACCGGACTGGGCGGCGGCACGGGAACCGGTTCTGCGCCGATCATCGCGTCACTCGCCAGCGAAATGGGTGCTCTGACAGTGGCGGTCGTGACCAAGCCATTTGCTTTTGAAGGTAAGCGCCGAATGTCACAAGCAGAGCGCGGAATTGCAGAACTGATGGACTCGGTCGACACCACGATCGTGATCCCGAACGAAAAATTGCTGGGTGTGGCAGAAAATGCGGGATTCTTCGAATCGTTCCGAGTGGCAGATGACATCTTGCGGCAAGGCGTGCAGGGTATCTCAGACATCATCACCATCCCGGGCATCATCAATCGCGACTTCGCCGATGTGAAGGCCATCATGGCTGGTATGGGTTACGCCGTTATGGGTACCTCAAGCGCCAGTGGTGATCGTCGCACCATTGAAGCGGCACAGCGGGCGATCGCGTCTCCACTGCTTGAAGCGGGGGCGATCGATGGAGCGCGCGGTATTCTCATCAACATTACCGGCTCCAGTTCTCTGAAACTAGCGGAAGTGCAGCAGGCATGCACGATCATTCAGAACGCAGCGCACGACGATGCCAACATCATCTTTGGAGCTGTTCAGGACGAGAAGATGAAGGATGGCGTAAAGATTACGGTGATCGCAACTGGATTCCGGGATTCTGCGCGCATTCATCGTAGTCATGGAGAATCCTTCATCTCCAGCGGTTCTGGCAGACGAGAACCAATTGATCTATCGGAGCCCGAGCCGGATTTCGAACCTGAACCTCCGACGCCGCCGCTCGTAATGCAGGAGCAAATCATGCAAGCTGGTCCGGCGACTGCCGAGGTTCCGCTTGAGGCGCCCGCTCGCCAATCGGCGCCCAATTTTGAAGCGCATGACCTCGACGTACCGGCGTTCTTACGCAAGCGCACGGATGTGATGTAACTTCGGACTCCCTAGGACGCTTGGGGCAGAGACCACTCTGTCCCTTTTTTATTGCGAGGGCGTTGTGTGTCTACCCTCTAACCTATCGAGATGACGCTGCATGCGGGTAATCGTCATCTGCCACATGTCGATTTCTAACTGAAACTGATGTTTCAGTGGAGACTGAGTGTCAGAGACGAAAGCCAAATTGCTTGCCATTTGGTTTACGAGGACTCGCATTTGTTTCAACTGTTCACGAGTCTCATCAATATCTGCTTGATCGGCTGTACTCAGGACAGCAGGAGTATCAGTCCGCGGCATCTGGTTCGGTTTTTGGGCCTGGGCAGTCAAGAGCGGAAGGCACAAATACCCTGCGAGGGCGATTCTTGCGAGGCGGGTATTGAACATGGAACTCCTTGCGTGGCGCACGTCTTATTGTGCCATTGTTTGCTGACGAGCATTAGTAGTGGGAAGCCTCGGAACCAGCTGCTGAAGTTCCCGTCAGGTATTCCCTCATGATCGCTGATCCGGCGCTTGTTCCAACAAGATCTGCCCCCGCTGCGACAAGGTCCTGAACCTGCTTCACGGTCTTAATTCCGCCAGAAGCTTTTACATGTATGTGAAGGGGAGCAACACGGCGTAAGTATTCGATTTCTGAAGGCTTCGCGATACCAACTACGCCACTGCTTGCGTTCTTCAAATACGCAACTCCGGCTTCGATGCTGATCTGAACGGCACGGTCCCGCTGTTGTGGGGTGAGGAGGGGCAATTCGAGCATCACTTTGATGGGAATGTTTTTTGCGGCTTGCACAACCTCAGAAATATCGGCGTAGTACTCCCTTTCGAGTCCTGACAAGAGAAAACCTACATTCGGCATGAGATCAATTTCGTTAACTCCTTCACTCACCATGTGAGCTGCCTCGAGGGCCTTGCTGGCGGTGAGCATTGTGCCGAAAGGAAGATCGATGAAGGAAGCTACCCGAATGCCACTACCGGAAAGAGCTTTCGCAGTTCGCTTAATCCAACAAGGGGGAACCATGGCTGCGTGAAAGCTGAATTGCAAACAGTCATCGAGATGTTTCTGCCAGGAAGCTTCGGTGATCGTGTTCGAAATGAGAGTGGATTGGATGCGGCGCGCGAGATCGATCGTCCGATTTGAAGTATGCAGATCGTTATTGTGTGGTTGCAGCATTCGTTATCAGTGCGAGATCCATTCTGGTGTATCGAGGGCGTGCTTGGCGTAGAAATCAATCACATCCGACGTGTGTGGCAGAGACGGAATAACTCCTTCTTTGGTTACTGCGAGTGCGCCGGTGACAACAGCGAATCGGATAGCATTTCCCATGCTGGCACCTGACGCCAGAGCAACTGCAAGGCCAGCATTGAAGGCATCGCCGGCGCCGGTAGTGTCGACTGCAGCTACACGGATACCGGGAAAATGAGTTGTTTCATCACGATTTACAAGTAGTGCTCCTCTCTCGCCCAGCGTCATTACAACCTGCTTAACTCCCATGCCGACGAGTTGAGCTGCGACCTGCGTTGCATCAATTGATTCCGAAGGCGCAATACCGGCAAGCACTTTGGCTTCGGATTCGTTTGGAGTGAGGATATCGATCTTCTGGAGAAGATCAGCTGAGAGCGATCGCACCGGGGCAGGATTCAAGATGGTGATTGCACCGTTCTTGCGCCCGGCGGACATCGCGGCCTCGGCAACTGCAGATGAGGTTTCCAGTTGCGTGATGACCACTGCTGCTTCGTGATTCGTTTTCAGTGCTTGAGCGACTTCGTCAGGTGTAAGAAGCTCGTTTGCGCCGGGATCTATGGTGATGCAATTGTGACCACTGCCCGCTTCTACGATGATGAATCCCACTCCGGTCGGAGCGTTGCTCGTTCTTAGAACATGGCGTGTGTCGATCTGTTCGTCCCGATAAAGCCGGAGGGCACTCTCGCCAAAAGAATCGGTTCCCACCTTGGCTACGAACACAGTTTGGGCGCCCAATCGCGTGCAACCTACAGCTTGGTTTGATCCCTTTCCGCCGAAATCTACTCGATACCCAGTTCCAAGAAGGGTCTCGCCGGAGTGGGGCAAGCGGTCCACTTTCATGGTCAAGCCGGTTGCGTAACTGCCGACCACAACTATTTGCGGCGCCACAAGTCTCCCGAGAAGTGCCTTTGATGAACGCGTAAGCCTATCACACGCGGGAAGGGCGAATGCGCGTTCTTGACCTTGTTCGATACCGACTGCTAGATTGCGCAAATCTGACTGTTCCAGGGGAACTGCACTGAGCCGAAAGCCGAAAGATTTGTGTCCCAACCGAGATCGCCGTTTTGATCCGACCCGGCGGAAATTTCTGGTTGATACCTGTGAGGCAGGCGCGGCAGCATGCATTCCAGGATTGTTTCGGTCGGCAACTTTGCCGTGGCTTCCGTTTTTGGATCAAGCTGAAGGATCACAAACAACGGAGTATCAGTTTCACCCTAAATATCGGGCGACGCGACCAATCGATGATTTGCTTTTGAAAGTAAATCCGGGACTCGACCAGTTCATAACGGAAAAGTATGCTGCGGAAATCGAAGCCATCCTGACCAACTGGACTGAAACTCTACTTCGCTCGGCGCAGGATGTGCAGCCGCTTGGAATGGCCCTTGCTGACGAATTCATCGGTTGTGCTCTGGATTCGAAATCATCGGCGGTCGTTAGGAGCGATCGGATCGTTGAGATTAAAAAGAATCAGTTCAGTGCCGGTCGGTCACTTCCGCGAGAGCCCTTTTTGGACTCGGCAAAGAGGTACCTCCAAGAGTTTACGAAGCTCCAAACCGTGCGGTTTCAAATTGTGGATATTACGAAGTCGGAGGACGCCCGCGGCGGATTGCACACGCGAATCCGCTACGAATTTGTGGGGGAAGGATCGAACTTCTATCGTGAGCAGCGGGTGGGGTATTGGGAACTAGACTGGATTGGAGTTCCGACTTCGTACCGCATTCAAAAATGGCAATCCGGGGAGGAGCTGCAGAGTCGCACAAAATCGCGGGTGTTCGAAGACATCACTCTCACAGCATTTCATGAAGCGTCGTCCTATTCTCAGCAACTCGCACATGGGGCAGATTATTGGCGAACGGTGCTCGACGGGGCGTCGGGTATTGATATCTATGGGCACAATGGAGTTTCAGTTGGCGATATAGATAATGACGGGCATGACGATCTGTACGTCTGCCAAGCCGCGGGCCTTCCCAATCGCCTATACCGCAATCGGGGCGACGGGACTTTCGAAGACATCACACAATCAGCGGGCGTCGGAGTTCTGGAGAATACTGCCTGTGCTCTGTTTGCCGATCTCCGGAATTCTGGAAGGCAAGATTTGATTGTGGTTCGCACGAACGGACCCCTACTTTTTCTTAATGATGGCAACGGCAAGTTCCGACAACAGCCAAAAGCGTTTGAATTCGCACAATCGCCGCAAGGAACATTCACTGGAGCTGCACTCGCCGATTACGACCGCGACGGCTTTCTCGATATTTACTTCTGCTTGTATCTCTATTACCAGGGAACCGATCAGTACAAATACCCTTCCCCCTACTACGACGCTCAGAACGGTCCGCCCAACTTTTTGATGCGCAACACCGGCGGTGGCACTTTTGTCGATGTCACGAAGCAAGCTGGTATGGACAAGAACAACACGCGTTACAGTTTTTGCTGTGCGTGGAACGATTACAACCAGGATGGATGGCCTGACCTTTATGTCGTAAACGACTTTGGCAGAAAAAGTCTTTATCGCAACAATGGCGACGGAACGTTTACCGATGTTGCTGCAGAGGTCCGAGTCGACGATGTTGGAGCGGGAATGAGCGTTGCGTGGGCCGACTTCGACAACGATGGACTTGATGATCTTTACGTCGCAAACATGTGGACGGCGGCAGGAGAACGGGTCTCAGCCCAGGCGATGTTTCAAAAAGATGTTTCCGAAGACGTCCGGGCCCACTATCGAAAGCACGCGATGGGTAATTCATTGTTTCTGAATTCGGGGGCAGAAAAGGCGCCAATATTCCGAGATGCGACGAGTCCCTCAAGAACGGGCAATGGCGGGTGGTCATGGTCGAGCGATGCCTGGGATTTCGACCACGATGGTCATTTGGATTTGTATGTAATGAATGGAATGGTATCTGGGCCGGCGCACACTGATCTGAATAGTTTCTTCTGGCGGCAGGTCGTTGCCAACTCTCCGAATGCGCCCGGACCCGCCGAGCAATACGAACAGGGCTGGAATGCCATCAATGAACTCCTGCGCAGTGATGGGACCTGGAGCGGTTATGAGCGTAACGTATGTTTCTTGAACAACGGCGATGGTACTTTCTCGGATGTGTCCGGTGCGCTTGGAGTGGATTTCGTGGAAGATGGAAGGGCATTTGCGCTGGCGGATTTCGATGGTGATGGACGTCAGGAGCTTCTGCTCAAAAATCGTAATGCTCCCCAGCTTCGTTTGCTAAAGAATGTTATCTCGGAGCTTCCAGCTTCTGTTTCGTTCCGTTTACATGGAGTCAAAAGTAATCGCGATGCGATTGGGGCAGCGGTCTTGATCGAAACCGACATCGGAAAGCAGACTCGCACCGTGCGGGCAGGATCGGGCTTCCTCTCACAACATAGTAAAGAGGTGTTTTTCGGGTTGGGACCGGCGCAGGAGATCCTACGTGCCATGGTTCATTGGCCGAGCGGTCAGGTGCAGGAATTGAAACAAGTGCCGATCGACCATCGGATCATTGTGGAGGAGGGAAGCGGCAGCCTTCGTGTGGAACCGTATCGGCAGCGAGCGTTAGATTCACATTCTTCAATTGTTCAACCCGCGGAAAAACTTCCTTCAGAGTGGGAAGCCTGGTTGCTGGCGCCGTTCGCAGCTCCCGACTTTTCGTTGCCGGATCTGAAAGGACAGATGCGGACTCTGTCTGCATCGCGAGGTAAGCCTATGCTGCTGAATTTCTGGGCACTAAAGTCCCGTGAATGTGAGAAGAATCTTGTTCAGTTTCAGGTCAACCAAAGTGAATGGGCGAAAGGTGGGTTGCAGCTTTTGGCGGTGAACTTTGATGCGGCAACTGCGAAGAACGACGTTGTCGCATTTGCGCGCGCACGCGGATTGTCATTCCCAATGCTGCTGGGTTCGAATGATGTAGGCGCCGTCTACAACATCATTTACCGGTACTTATTCGATCGGCATCGAGATCTCCCCTTGCCAACCTCCTTGCTGATCGATCCCTCTGGGAACATTGTTAAGGTTTACCAGGGCATTGTAGATTTCGAGCGACTCCGAGTTGATGCGGGTGCAATTCCCAAGAGTGCTGTGGAGCGACAGCGCAAGGCGCTTCCGTTCGAGGGCATTTCGGAAGCGGCTGATTTCAGGCGCAACTATCTCTCAGTTGGCTCTGTTTTTTTCCAACGTGAGTATTACGCTGAAGCTGCCGAGGCTTTTCAGCAAGCACTTCGCGAGAACAACTTGAGCGCCGAGGCGCTCTACGGCCTCGGAAGCGTTTACTTAAAGCAAGGAAAAAATGATGAGGCGCGCAGCGCTTTTGAACGTGCAACGCGTTCGCAGCCTGACTACCCGGACACTCTAACGAATGCCTGGAACAATTTGGGCCTGATCGATGCACGAGAAGGCCGCACAGAACAAGCGATCGCAGATTTCCATGTGGCATTGCGAATGAGTCCTAATCATGCGATTGCACGTAATAATCTAGGAAACGCCTATCGTCAAGCGAAGCAGTGGGACGATGCCCAACGCACATTCCAACAGGTCCTCACCACGAACCCCTCTGACGCTGACGCAAATTACGGATTAGCGATGGTGTTTGCTCAACAAGATGATACGAATCAAGCTTACGAGCACCTGAAAAAGGCGCTGGATGCGCATCCTATATTCCCGGAAGCATTGAACAACCTTGGCATCCTTTATCTTCGCACCAGTCGACGCGATGAAGCAGTATCGACCTTTGAGCAATGCATTCGAGTGGCTCCAGCGTTCGACCAGGCATATTTGAATCTCGCCAGAGTGTACGCAATCGAGGGAGCCAGAGAAAAAGCTCGTGCTGTATTGATGGAACTGTTGGCGCAACACCCTGAGAATTTGCAAGCTCAGAAAGCTCTGGAGAGCTTGGGGCATTAACGCTCAACCTTTGCACTCCTAGCAGCCTCCAGTGGTTAGCGCCTTATATGAAATCGGAGGAGCGGTTTCAGTGGAAAAGAAACAGATCGTCTGGCCTGTACCAAACGGTAGTCCCGTTCTTGAGAGCCTCCGTCCGGTGATCGAGCAATCGCGCGATGTTGAGACTGATTTGGCCAAAATTCGCGAAGTTGCTGGCTGGATGGCATACGAAGAATTGCCAATGCCCAAAATCGCTGTTCCGTACGGTCTGGATAAGAATCCCGAGATCGCAATCGATTTCGTGATGGTGGCGAATACTATCGACTCCGCGTTCACGGACTTCGATAGCCATGTCATGTTCCAAACGGAGTTCCATGGAGAGCGCGTTTCGGATGCTGATGCAATGATCGCATGTCTGAAACGAGCCATGGATGATGGCGTGCCGATTCTGGACGGCAGTTTTCTCTGCACAGTTTCGAAGGAAGAGATGAAGAAGATTTTCAAGGGGAACATCGAGATGCCAATGCTCGATGAAAAACTTGAAGTGTGGCATCAGACTGGTGAGGTCCTGGTTTCGAGATATAGTGGCCGCTTCCGCAATTTCATCCAATCATGTTCCCCCCGCCTCTATGACGATGGAAACGGATTGGTCGAACGCCTTGTCAAAGAATTCCCCCGATATAACGACGTCAGCCATTACGATGAACATGAGGTCAAGTTTTACAAGCTGGCGCAACTTGGTTATTGGGGTCTTTATTCGGGGTTAGGGAATACGTCCGCGTTTCACATCGAAGATCCAAAGAAGTTTACGGCATTCGCAGATTACATCGTTCCTATTGCGTTACGTGTCATGGGCATAACGAGCTATTCGCCAAGGCTAGAGCAATCCATACAGTCTCACCAATTGATCCTGCGGGATAGTACGCAGGAGGTGGAACTCAGGGCACACACTCTATACGCGACGGCTCTTCTTGCCGAAGAAATCAATAAGGTGCGAGCGTCCGATGCGCAAATTCTAATCCCGCAGATCGATGCACGGCTTTGGACCCACTACCATAAGACGAAATGGCCGCATCATCTAACCAGAACGATCATGTACTGAGGAGTGTTTTATTTCTTCGGCGCGTGGCTGTCCAGAAAACGATCTAAAGCCTCCGGCATGAAATCAGCGGTGCTGAATGCCTGCGGAAGCGCAGACTCGAAAGTCGTCATGCGATATTGCCCTTTTCCGTTCGACAGAATTAGTTGAATCGGAGGCTTGCCGCGTTTTCGATTGAAGCTGCTGGACTCGTATCCATACTGGCGATCCCGATAGTTGACCACCGGCCATTTGCCTTGCTCTCCGCTCACGACAATTGCGCGCAGGAAATAGTCCCGCTCGGTTGCGGCCTGCTGCAACAGTCCACTAATTGGATAACGGTAGTGAAAAGCGGCATCGTCCGCACCTGCAGAACGATAGATTTTTCCTGAATCGGACAGGCCTGCGGCACCAGTATGTCGATCCGATGTGAAAAGAGTAACCCCACCTTTGCGGGCTTCTTCCGCTGACTGCACTAGTTTCGTCAGTTCGGTTTTGGATAGCGGAATCTTGTCAGCGCTCACTTCCGAAAAGTTCTTCTCACAAACGATTTGATCCGCGAATTTCGTTACGGTGACGGAATGGTCGGAAGACTGCCCGCAGACGACAAGCAGATTCTGGTAGTCAGTCGTGACCATTTGATAATCCCGGCAATCGCCGCAGCTTCCACCGCCTCCACACTTATCGGAGTAGAAAGCTAAAAAACGCAAATTCTTCCGTGTCGATGCCGCTCCGTACAAGGCGATCGCATGATTCAAAACGGAGGTTTCTCCGTGGATTCCTTCCGGCAAGTCGTATTCGCTGTTCCCGCCTAGAACAATGTGATCTTCGCCATCTTTCTCCACTACCGTAGCAACGCGCACTTGAAAATGAGAAAGATGAGGATCCGTACCAGACTTCTGGGCTGCGTCCAGTGCCCGGAACATCTGCTGTTGAAGCTTCGCATCTTTCACCAGCGTTTCTGATTGGTTTGTCAGATGCCATTCGGTGGTTGAACCAGTGGTCATAGGCAGCAAAGCCGTGCACACAATCAAGGAGGAAAGAGTGATAGTTTTCAAACGGCTCATGTGGACGCTATTGAAATGCGCAGCAAAGATTTTGTGATCGAGCGGCATTGGCGCCTCCGCGTTAGCTGATTCAATGTGGTTTTGGAGTAGGAGCAGACAGCAGGTCCACGAATGTCTTGTAAAATTTATCGAGATCCAGATCTACCTGAATCTCAACCGGTCGTACTTCAATTTTTGGTCGATCTTTTTCGCTCCAAGTTAAAATGTTCCCGTATCCTGCGCCCCGATCGAGATCGATATCCATAAAACGGGTTTCTTTTTTTGTGATAATGCTGGGATCGAGCCAAGCCACAGAAGCGAGTTCATCCCACAGATAGTTATATTCGCCGAACAGTCGCGAATACGTGCCGAAATACTGCGCCGCTGGAGAACCACTTGCTTTTACGCGCTCAATGAGTTGTTTGGTGAGTCGCGTCTTGACCGAAATATCGACCGTTGTACAAACGATCTTCTTCCACGGTGCTCGCAACATAATGTGTGCAGCTTCCGGGTCGAACCAGAGATTGAATTCATGACGAGGAGTGTTGATAAACTCCGGGTCATCCGTTTCGGGATCCAAGCTCGCTCCCATGAATACGAGTTCTTTCACGAGTTGCGGAAACTCCGGATCGATGGCGATCGCGAGCGCGATATTCGTCATAGGACCGCCAGCATAGATCGTGACCTCGCCGGGATATTTGCGCGCCATCCGTACGAGGAAATGCGCAGCATCCTCCTCGGCAGCCTTTGTTGACGGCTTACCTTCCGGCATCTCACCGAGTTGATCAGGAGGGTGATAGAAGCGAGGTGTCCAGGCGCCAAGCCAGGTTACGGTCCCATAGCGTTGCTGCCAGAGTTCAGTTTCATCTTTGCGGCGGACCAGCGGGTACTCTGCACCTCGCATGACGGGGATGTCCGTTTGTCCAATGATCTCCAACATGCGCAAGGTGTGCGCTACTTCTGCGTTAAGCCATGCGTCTCCAGTCACCACTGTGATTCCGAGGACCTCAGTTTGTGGAGACTGAATGAGAAGGAGCATTGAGGTTTGATCCGTACCGGCCGGCCCCGCAGCGTCCTGGTCGATAATTATTTTTCTCTTTGATTGTCCCCACAACGACGTGGCCAAAAGAAATGTGAATACGAATACGGCCGTGCGAATGGATTTCAATATCCCCCCTCAACATGAACATACACTTTCGAATCGAAATTACTTACTCGTAAGTCGTCCCATCAAGAGATGGAAGAAACGTGCAGAGTCGACTTCGATGGCCACTTTTGCGTTTGGCGTAAACTTTTCTCGAACAACTGGAGACGTGCTCATCGTCTCGAGTGATCGCGCCGCGCCCCGAATTTGCATCGTCTCAGCGAGTTTCTTCGCGGCTTCCGGAGTCACTTTCAGGTCGCCAGCAAAAGGGCTGTATCCCACCGTTTCTCCTGCGGTCAGCTCTCCCATGGTTTCAATATCAACGTAGTAATCCTTCAGAGTCACGATCGAAGGATCGAGAAAAGTAGCGACGGCGAGAGAGTCGTGCATATTCGGTCCTACAAGGAAGCCCTGTTCGCGAGTGTGATCGATTGCATTGCGGGCAATCTTGGCGGCGGCAAGGCTGACCGGGGTGCCTGCAGCCTGAAGCGTGCGAACATGCTCTTCCGTCAGCGTGGTCTTGCGGGTGACATCAAGGCCAACCATCGTAATGGGAATCCCCGACTGGAACACGATGCGCGCCGCTTCCGGATCGACGTAGATATTGAATTCAGCAGCGGGCGTTATATTCCCGCCCGACAGAGAGCCTCCCATGAGCGTGATGCTGCGCACCAATGGAGCCAAGCCCGGATCGCTAGTTAGCGCGGTCGCGATGTTGGTCAGTGGACCAACCGGAATCAACGACACCTCATTCGGATATTTGCGGACGAGTCGGCTGATCAGCTCAGCCGCGGGTTCCTCGACTGGCTTGATGTGTGGCTCAGGAAATACGGCTCCGCCGAGTCCATTGTTGCCATGCGCGTAAGTAGCTGTAACGAGCCGACGGAGCAAGGGAACTTTGGCACCAGCCGCTACTGGTATGTCTGTCCTTCCTGCGATTTCGACCATTCTTAAGGCGTTCGGAAGCGTGAGCTCGAGTGGAACATTGCCGGATACTGCCGTGATTGCCTCGATCTTGAGCTCGGGTGAATGCATTGCGAAGAGCAGAGCGAACGCATCGTCCACACCCGGATCCGTGTCAATGATGACGCGGAACGGGCCCTTGACGGGTTTATCGGTGGTTTCGAAGCCAAGCGCGGCGTTTGGGAGAAAAGCGTCGAGAGCGCCGAGGCCGGCCACTGCCGCGGAAGACGTCACAAATTGTCGACGATTCATGCCCATGGTGTCGATCCTCTATCCAGTAAAGAGAGATTTGGTGTCAATGCTTTCTGGGTAGCTGTGTCATAAGTTTGATGTAGAGATCGTAGAGTTTCCTGGTGTCTACGTCGAACTGAACAGTGGCAACACGTTCGTACGGGGGAACAACCGTCTTGGTGTCCCAGAACAGAGTTTGTCCATAGCTAGGACCATGGTCGACGTCGATGTCGACGTAGAGCTCCTTCTGCGAGGTGATGATACTCGGGTCAATCATGGCGGCTGCGGATAATTCATCCCACATGAAGCTGTCGACGGCGTATTGGGTCAGATAGCGGGCGACCGGCGTGTCAGCCTTTGCAATCGCAGCACGAACTTCGGGATTGACGATGGTTTTGACCGAGATGTCGATAGGCGTGATCGTAATCTTCTTCCATGGTGCCCGCATTGTGATGCGCACAGCCTCCGGATCAAACCACCAATTGAACTCTCGTCTTCCATCGATTGAATTAATGCCGCCATTGTCGGCATACATTCCACTTCCCATCAAGACGAGTTCCTTGGCCAATGAGGCGACCTGGGGGTCGAGTCGCAAAGCTAGAGCGATGTTTGTGAGCGGTCCGCCCGCCCAAATTACAACCTCGCCGGGATATTTGTGAACCATCCGGACAATGAAGTTCGCCGCCTGCTCATCAAGCGGCTTGATCTTGGGAACGCCTTCGACCAATTCAGGGACGACATCGGGCTCGTGATAGCCGGCACGAAAGGCTGGAGGAACGTTGCCGGGACGCTTCGAGAAATCGCTCCAGCAGCCCTTGTAACGAAACTTACCGTACAAAGCCTCCCAGCGTTCCGTTTCCTCTTTTGAATTGAGCAAAGGGAATTCGGCGCCTTGAACGACCGGTACATCCGTTCGATCAGCAATCTCAAGCAAGCGCAGCGTGCGCTGAGTCTCCTCTTTTACCCATTGATCGCCACTGACAGTGGTGATCCCGAGGACGTCAAATTTATCCGACTGCAAAAATATAAGCATTGACTGCATGTCAGTTGTCGCGGGTCCACGAGCGTCCTGATCCACAATGACCTTGGTTCGCTTCGGGTACAGTGAGGCAGTGCAGGTCAACAATGTGAGGGCGGTAAACAACGCAAACATCATCCGCGTATGCATTCGACTCCCCTTTCTGCGGAGCTTTACGTTGTACAAAGGAATGGGTTCGGTGCGAACCAGCTTCAAAAGAAACGGAATTGTAATGCTTGGGCGCTTGGTGGGCCAGCTTTATTCGACGAAGTTTTACAGCATTGCAGGAGAAGTCGGGCGTGAGCTATCGTGTGGCGGTTCCAACAACCTAACGAGTGGTGCTATCAGGAGACCTAATGCAAGTTCGAGGTTTTTCGCGGATCCGAGGAATACGGCGGTTCTCGCTTCTGCTCGGCCTGTGCGTTTCTGCAACGCTCTCAGCGCAACAGATTCCGATAAGAGCGATCGTCACACCCTCCACTGTCGTGATGAAAGATGGCCGTCCCTTGACGTTCGCGATTCACGGCTTCATCGAATTTAAGTCATTAACGGACTCCTTCCCCTACATCGAATCGCAAGTGGATCGCTGGAAGAAATCAGGGACACTCGACGAGAGAGCTCAAGAGGTGCTACGTCGTCAACTCGTTAGGGAGGCGGTGGAGAGTCGGGTTATCTCCATGCTCGACGAGCGACCGCTTGAAACCCTTGTGACACACACGCGAGAAGAACTCAAACAGGAGCTTGCCGAACTGCGAGAACCCATCCCGCAGGGTTATGAAGATGCATTTCTTGATGTACAGCAAAAGTGGAAACACTCTTTGAACTGCTGGAGCGCAACTCCTTCGATTCCTGGCCGGGTGCTTTCCAACTGGTACCCGATCGAAGAAGGAATTCAGCTGTATGGCGCAACGTACGATTCGACCGAACATTTCTGGCAAGCGGTCAAGTTCCATCCAGATACGACCGTTGCACAACTTACGCAGTTACTCCAGTTGTTGGAGTCGCGAGATTGGACGCCATGGATCGATCGTTTGAATAACGATCCCAAGATTTACCTTTCCAATGCTTACGCTGTGGAGTTCCTAAGGGCGAACTTGAAACCGGAGAAACTAAAATGGTTTCGCGAGCAGCTTGGAACGCATGCTTTAATACCTGAGGAACATGCGCGAGTCGCGCAGCAGCGAGGCAAAACGCTTCTTCGCTTCTCAGCTTTCGAGGAGAAAGTGCTTTGGGGCGATTTAGCCGACGTTTTTCATCTCTTATACAACTTCTCGAAGAAAGACGATCAGATTCGTGTTGCACTGATTGCACACCACTTCGACTCGATCTACCTAGGACAGCGTCGAATGGGCTTCATTAGTGAAGAGTTTCGATCGTTGATGCTTGAAATTTGGCATGTGAAGTATCTGGAAATGCCGCGGTTCCGAGAAGTGATCAGCTCAATTCCGATGGAGATTCGCTTGGAACATTTCCTGAATGATGGGGACTCGCCGGACATTCCGATTTCTATCTACGTCGGTTATCTGAACCAGATCCGAGAAATGGCTCGTAAAGGAGAGCATTAGGCGTGAACTGCTTCAACCGAAATTGGCAGCGAATCCGCAAATGAAGGGTGGTAGCATTTCCAATTGCCACGGCCACATCGCTTCGCCTGATAAAGTGCCAAATCCGCTGCCTTGTAAATTGTTTGCCAGCTCTCCGCATCCCCCGGAAACATAGCGATTCCTATGCTGGCCGCAGTCCGGATTGTTTTGTTCTTTACCACGATGGGATTCGCCAAGATAGACGAAAGCCTTTCACAGACTGATTCCACGTCTGCCCGCTCATTTGTCTCAGGCAAGAGAAGCATGAACTCGTCTCCTCCCATGCGAGTAACGACGTCGCACTGACGAATCGCGCTTCGCAAACGATATGCGGTCTCAACCAGGACGGCGTCCCCAGCATCATGGCCCCAATGGTCATTAATCTGCTTGAAATGATCCAGATCGATGACCATGACGGTGAATGGTCGGTTTTTACGTCGAGCTGTTGCTTCGAACATTGCAAAGTGAGTTTTGAGCGAGCGCCTATTAGGAAGGCCCGTCAGCGGATCCTCGAGCGCAGCTTGTTCCAGTTGAGACTGACTCCGTTGGAGTTCTGCAGTGCGCTCGATGACCCGGTTTTCCAGTTCTCTGTTTAATTCGCGAAGTGCGTGTTGTGTCCTTTGCTGCTCGAGGGCAGCAGATCCTAAGAGCAGGATCGCCATGCCAAAGCCAACAGACATCTCAGCAAATACGAAGATTGGCCCACTTGCTCCTCCGCTCCAGAACGGGCCCCTCCCATGCATCGTTGCCATGATGATGATGGTCATTACAAACGCGAATAGGGGATAAGCAATCGTGATCGAAAAACGGACAGCCAGCCATAGCAGCGGGACAAGCACCAGAAAGGCGGAACCTGCGTCATCAGGTCCTTTAGAACCGCTGACAAGGTGAAAAAGCGTGATTGCCCCGACGAAGAGAGTCAAAGCGAATTCTGCTCGTCTTTCGAGCATACAGAAGGCTCGGGGTACATCTGGCATCACCAACAAGAGAGGCGTTACCAGGAGTGCAGCGGCCGTATCGGAGAGAAACCAATCGAGCCAATGGGATGGCACCGTGTTAAGGAGAGCATGATGTTTGACGGCTATACTCGGCAATGCTATCAAGGCGGAGGTGGCTCCCTGCATCAGAGCGGCAAATATCAATGTAGTGACTTGATGCAAATCTTGGGGTGAAAATCGCCGTCGAGTTTGCAGTCGCGCGAAAGCAGTTGCCAATATTGGGCCAGCAGTGTTTGCCAGAGAGATCAGCAGCGAACTCGAAAAAGAATCGTGGAATTGAATGAGGTTAGTAGCGAGCGAACCCAAAAAGATGCCTGGCGCATATCGAATTCCACCGCGAAGTGCCGAAAACAGGGCGAGCCCTGCAGGAAGCCAAAGTGGTGCAGGCCAGAGCCGAAAATGTTGGAAATACGAGCGTACGACCTCTGCCAAGGGCATGTACCCACTGGCGATGATGACGTTTAGGGCAATCAAGCTGCACAAGGACTTCGAGTACCACCAGTCATCCACTTTCAGGAGGCACAGCTTGCTGGCTTTTTGACTACATCGGCTGGGAGTTGACGCGACGTATTCTTCATCGAGTTGGTCAGAGAGAGGCATTTCGGGCAAACGCTCGTCCACGATGAGTATCGGCAGAAACGCCCATCAACCTAAACATTCGTATGACTAAAGTGTCGACGGATCGGGCGCGAGTCAGGTTTGAAGGGCACTGTAGAGCATTGCCTTCCATCGCCTTGGATCGATCGTCCAGCACACCTTCACATGAGGAGGTTTCTTCAAAAGTTCTTCCCACACAGTGGCATTACGTTCGTCACTCGCAACGTATAGTCGATCAACTACGGTCATCCCGCGGGTAAGGACGCTCTCGATTTCGATATCCACATAGTGTGTGCTCCACGCTGTTCCGATACTCGGATCCAAGGCGATGCTCATTGCGACTGGATCGGGAAGAGAAATTCCGTCTTCGCCGGTTTGAATTTTGTATGCTTTGCGCGCTCGGCTATTACATTCGATGGTGAAGTCGGCGAGCGGAGTGTGGAAAGTCTGGATGTGCGCGATGTCCCGATCGTTAAGCACAGAGCCCCCTCGGGAGGTCTGCCAGCCTATTAATTCGATAGGAAGTTCGCTTTGCATCACGATGCGGGCTGCTTCTGGGTCAACCCAGATGTTGTATTCGGCCGCGGGAGTGACATTGCCTTCGCAACAGGGGGCTCCGCCCATGACTACACACCGGCTCACGTTCTTTGCGAATGAGGGATCTTTTTTCAGGGCCACAGCAATATTCGTTAGTGGCCCAAGCGTGACGATCACCAAGCCTGGAAAGTTCAGAGCCGCTTCGATGATGGCATCAGCTGCAGGTGTCTGGGGAGTTTTCTGGGTAGATGGCGCATAGCCGTGGTCTCCCAAGCCATCCTCGCCATGAAACCAGGTTGCATTCTGATGATCGCGGTTAAGAGGTTTGGAAGCGCCTTTGTGAATCGGAACCTCGGAGCCGCAGAGTTCGACCGTGTAGAGTGCGTTCCGAGTTGCCTGATCCACCACGACGTTACCTGCGACGGTGGTGATGCCGACAACTCGAACATCACTTGCCCGGAGAGCCATGATGAGTGCGACAGCATCGTCGGAAGCAACGTCGGTATCAATCAGGAATGCGCGCATGAGCGCGTATCATAGCAAACGATGGATGCTTGCTTGATTCGCGTAGAACCTTCTCGGGGAGGGACGATTCAGAATGCCCTATTGCTGGTCGTAAGTCTGCTGTACTTAGTGTGTTGGAGCGGACAAGCACTATCCCAAGAAGCGTCCACAATACTGATTCGTGGCCAGGTGAAAAACGCACATGGCGCGGCTGTGCAAGGTGTCTCGGTCGAACTGCGCGAGGTCGGCAAAGCCGAGTCGATGAAGGATTCAACTGACCAGGCAGGCAATTTTCAGTTTAAGTTGTCCGCCCAGGGTGAATATGTTCTGCACGCCGCTGCTGGCACTGATGGTACCGCGACATCTCAACCGTTCCGAGTGGAGCTGGGCAAAGAGACACGGGTTGATCTCATTCTGAAAACAACGAACACCAATTCTGATCAGCCAGCCTTCGATGACGAGCCTCAATTTACCGTAGCGGGGGTAACCGACCCAACTAACTTGGGTGGCCATGGCTCGAATGCTACCGCGAGCACAAAAGCAGAAATAACGCGAGACACAACAGGCTTGAAGATTCGCGAGGCCCAACGGCCGGCAACTGCGGTGGAAATGCAAGGCAGAGAACAGAGTCTGCGGCAAAGACTGGCTGAAGATCCATTAAATCTAGAGGCCAACATTCAACTGGGCGAGTTGCTCACCGAAGCGAACCGCTGCTCCGAAGCATTGCCGCTGCTAGAGCGCGCACATACTTTAGCGGAGCAAAAAGGCGCGTTGGCGCAAGCATCAGTGTTTTCGGCACTCGCGCGACTAGAAGAACAGTCAGCTAAGCCACTTGAAGCTTTGCGTTATTACCAACGTGCGGCAGAGTTAGACCCGAGTGAGGCTCACCTCTTCGACTGGGGTGCCGAATTGTTAAAACACAATGCTGCTGAGCCTGCCACAAAAGTATTTTCGAAAGGCAATCGCCAATTCCCGAAATCCACCCGCATGCTAATCGGGCTCGGTACGTCTTGGTATGTGCGAGGAGACTACGAGCAGGCCGTCAGATGTATGGCTGCCGCTTCCGATCTGAGCCCTAACGATCCCGTGCCGTACACATTTCTGGGCAAGTTGCTTAGCGTCGACTCCGGAAAGAACGATGTATACACAGAAAAGTTCCGCCGGTTTACCCAACTGCAACCCGCTAGCGGACCCGCGGCTTATTACTATGCACTGAGTCTCTGGAAACGCAGGACCGCGTCACAAGAGACCGATCTGACAAAGATTCGTTCGTTACTCGAGAAGGCACTAGATCTTGATCGGAACTTAGGCGTGGCACACCTGCTTTTAGGCTCGCTTTTCTCCGAGCAGGGAGATTTGCAGAAAGCAATCGCGGCCTATCAGAGAGCGACTTCGGCGAGCCCAAAATTAGCGGATGGGCACTATCGCTTAGCGCAGGCGTACCAAAAGGCGGGCGAGGCGGCTAAAGCAGGGGAAGAGTTGAAGATTTACAATCAGCTTTCAAAGCAAGCGGCTGAGCAACAGGAACGTGATTGGCAAGAGATGCGCCAGTTCGTGTACACGCTCGGGAAAGAATCCATCTCGGAACGTCCGAAGTAGCGACTTATTACTTTCCTGGCGGGGTTGATGCAGACATCAATTTCACGAACATGCTGTTGAATCGCTCGTTGTCGAGTTCAACCTGAACTTCGACCGGTTGAGCAGAGAACTTTGCTAGGTCTTTCTCGTTCCAAGTAAGAGTGTTGCCGTACCCCGCTCCTCGTGAGAGGTCAACTCCCATGTAACGAGTTTCGCGCTTAGTGATGAGCGTGGGGTCGATCCATGCGGCAGCGGCGAGTTCGTCCCACATGTAATCGGCACCGGGCCCCGGCGTGTAGAAGCGGGCTACATAGCCCGCGGCAGGTGTGCCAGCCGCTTCGATCTCCTTGATCATCGAAGGCGTCAACCGCGTTTTTACAGAGATGTCAGCAGACGTGCAGATCATCTTCTTCCAAGGCGCACGCAAAACAATTTGTGCTGCCTCGGGATCAAACCAAAAGTTGAACTCATGACGTGGATTGTTAACGAACTCCGCATCCCGCGTATGCGGACTGAAGCTCCCTCCCATGAACACGAGTTCCTTGGCAAGCTTCGGGAAGTCAGGATCAATCGACGTGGCGAGTGCGAGATTGGTCATGGGGCCACCCGCATAAATCGTGACTTCGTTTGAATGTTGGCGCACGGTACGGATCAGGAAGTGTGCGGCATCTTCGCTTAAAGCTTTGGTGGTCGGTTGCCCTTCCGCGAGCTGCGGAATGACGAATGGGCCATGATAGTAACGGGCATCCCAGGCTCCGCCCCAAGCAGGCGTGCCATAGCGCTTCTGCCATAGCTGCGTCTCTTCGTACGTGCGGACCAGAGGAAAAGAAGCGCCGGGAACGACGGGGATATCGGTGCGTCCGATGATTTCGAGCAGGCGAAGCGTCCGCGCGACTTCCTCGTCACGCCATTGATTGCCGCTCACCACTGTTATGCCGAGAACCTCGACTTCTGGCGATTGGATAAGCACAAGCAATGTCTGCATATTGCTGCCGCCTGGACCGGAGCAATCCTGGTCGATGATGATTTTGCGGCGGTCAGCGGCGTTGGCGAGGCAGACAGAGACGAGTACAGCGGCAATTGTTAGGAGCGTTTTGGTCTTCATGGGTTTGTGACGTGAACTATGGCTTGTGCGGTGGCTGCGTCATCAGGTCGATGTATAGCTTGTAAAACTTCTCGGCATCAATATCGAATTGGACAGTTGCCAACCTCTCATAAGGCGGGACCTCTGTGGTCGAGCTCCAGAAGAGTGTCTTCCCATAGCTCGGCCCATGATCCACGTCGATATCCATGTAGAGCTGCTTGGTTCCTGTAATGATCGAAGGATCGATGAGAGCAGCGCCGGCGATTTCGTCCCACATGTAGCCGGGAAGGGAATACTTGTCCAGATATTGCGTGATTGGCGTGTTGGCTTTGCCGATTGTCGCTTGCATCTCGCGGGTAAAGCGCGTTTTGACGGATATGTCGATTGGAGTGATGGTCACTTTTTTCCAGGGGGCACGCAAGACAATGCGCGCCGCTTCCGGATCAAACCACCAATTAAATTCGCGGCGCGCATCGATAGCGCCTGGATCGATAGCACCTTTGTTTGCGTAGAGGCCGCCGCCCATCATGACGAATTCCTTGGCCAGCGTGGCGACTGAAGGATCGAGCTTAAGCGCCAAGGCATAGTTAGTGAGCGGTCCGCCCGCCCATAGC
>DATAPD010000044.1:0-6955 GCA_036265385.1 Terriglobales bacterium | reverse complement strand
GTTGGCGTGGAGCGCAGTGCATCCTGTTGAGCCATGGGTGTTGGATTGTGGTGTCCTGCACTGGGGAAGCACGTACACCGTGCTTACGCCCTGCGCTTAAAGTGTGTATCGCGAATACTTTGCATGAGCGCTGGATAGCGGGTCTATACCCTGTTCTCTGTATCGATTCTGGGCTTTTAACCGATTTACGCTATGTGCGGCGTGTGATCCTGGAGGCTCCGAGGCTTTAGAGGTGTTCGCCCATATCGACATCAGCTCGGGTCTGCCCAACGCGCGAATCAGTTCTGAAAGGGCAGCTTGATAGCCCCCTCGTTATCTGCGTTGAGTACTTCCCGCAGGGCGGCAGTTGCAGACGGACTAGATCCTCGTTGAGGGAATCAGGGGAATATCACCCATCCTTGCGCGTGAATCAGCAACACCCGAGCATCATTGCCGTCACAACTCTTTTTGTGAGACTGGCTCCAAGTCTATGTTGTTAATTTCCCCGGCGTACTGATGCGAGATCGACCAAGAAGATGCTGATGCGGAATAGCTTCTGTATTTGCGTCTGCAAGCTCATACGTCATCTTGCTGGCGGAAGTTTAGAAATCAGCCTTCATCCGCTGTGCTGATAGTGACATCCTATTCGCGACTCATATGGCGGGCGAAATGCCTCAGACTGCCACACTATCTCCTCAAAATTTTGCGCTACTTTCTTGCTGAGCTACATCTGTAACTCTAGGAATGAGCAGCACGGCTGTACAAACCCGATCCGAATCACTGATTCGCTATCTGCTCGAGGGCACATCTTCGCAGACGGGCCACGAGTTCCTCAAAGCGCTCGTCCGTTCCGCAGCCATGGCGATGAATGTTGTCGGCGTCTGGGTGACCGAGTACTTGCCGGAAAGAAAGGTCTTGCGGTCCTTGGCGTTTTGGATGAACGGAAATTTCGTCGAGGACTACGAGTACAGCATCACGGGGACGCCGTGTGAGGTCGTCATAGAAACCGGGCGGCTTGTTCACTATCCTGAGCGGATCATGGATCTCTTCCCGGAAGATCCAGACTTATCTTCGCTCAACGCCGTCAGCTACGTCGGCGTACCGTTTTTAGGTCAAGACGGCTCCGTGTTGGGACATCTTTCAGCGCTCGACACTAAGCCGCTAGAGCTTCTCCCCGACGTGGAATCCGCCTTCCGCATCTTTGCAGCCAGGGCGGCTGCGGAAGTTAACAGGCTCCGAGCGGAATCTACCATTCGTGAAAGCGAACAACGCTTCTGCCGCCTGTTCGACAGTGCCATGGACGCCATCGTTGAACTGGACAACCAATTCAACATTGTGCGGGCCAATGAATCAGCTGCCAATCTGTTTGCACTGTCAGGCGAGGCTTTTACGAGTTACAAAATGACTGCGCTGCTGAGTCCGGCCAGTGCTCAGAAGCTGTGCTCCGTAGCACAGGAACTCGATTGCGTAACTCGAACCTTCTCCTGGGTGCCAGGGGGCTTCGATGTGGTTCGCAGCGATGGTGCTGGGTTCGCGGCGGAGGCCAGTATTTCGTGCTTCGAGCTGCAGGGCAGCCGACGGTATAGCCTCATTCTGCGCAATGTTCAGGATCAATTGGCTGCGGAAAATCGCTTGCGCGAACTTGAACAGGAAACCGCATATTTGATGAGCGAGATCAACGAACATCAGAATGGCGGCGACATACTTGGCAACAGTCCTGCTGTTCGCGCCGTCATCACTGCTGTTCATCAAGTGGCACCGACCCCGGCAACCGTTCTCATCACCGGAGAAACGGGCACGGGGAAGGAGCTTGTAGCTCGCGCGATTCACCAGGCGAGTGACCGGGCCACGAAGCCTTTCATCCGCGTGAACTGCGCGGCCATTCCCGCAGCCCTCTGCGAGAGCGAGTTCTTCGGTCACGAACGGGGCGCCTTTACCGGTGCAGCAACCCGGAGGACCGGAAGATTCGAGTTGGCACATGGTGGAACTATCTTCCTTGATGAAGTTGCCGAACTGCCTCTCGAACTGCAGCCCAAGCTTTTGCGTGTGCTCCAGGAAGGTGAATACGAGTCCGTAGGCAGTTCGCAAACGCGCAAGGTGAATGTGCGAGTGATAGCAGCCACGAACCGCGACCTTTCTAGTGAGGTAAGCGCTGGCCGTTTTCGCGAAGACTTGTATTACCGGCTTCATGTGTTTCCAATCTCAGTTCCTCCTCTGCGTGATCGGGGATCGGATGTGGAACTGCTAGCTGAAAACTTTCTCGCGCGCAATTGCGCCAGAATGGGAAAAGCTCCACTTGAGCTAACCTCCGATTGCCTGAGGCGGCTGCGGTCTTATCATTGGCCTGGAAATGTGCGCGAACTGGAGAATGTAATCGAGCGCGCCGTTATTATCTCTCGCGATGGCCGGCTGAATCTTCGGGATGTCCTGCCGCTGCGCAAGTTGCAGCAGTCTCAAGAACGCACGATTTCAGACGCTGTATCGGCGATCCGCACCAAGAGCGAACTCCGCGAAATAGAGAGGAATACGTTACTTCGTGCCCTGGAAGAAGCGCGTTGGAAGGTGGCAGGCACGCGAGGAGCTGCGCAGAAGCTTGGTATTCCTCCGTCAACTCTCTCCTCGAGAATGAAAGCTCTGGGAATTCAGCGTCCAAGATAGAAACCTTTTCGCGGGAGCGCCGAACAACACCACTCATCACCAACACAAGTGCGCCGTAGCGCGCTCCGAGTGTGCTGATCTGCACACGCGCGCAATACTTCTCGTGAAAGCTCACCGCGAGATTTCGGGAGTAGCGAAGACTCGTTAGCGAGTTCACAAATTGGCACACCGAATTCAGTGAAGACGAAGGACTAAGCGGACGCGCGGTTTGGCACTGCGCCTGCCATTCATTGTCCTAGCAACTAATTCGAAACTTGACGGAGGACAAGAACTATGGCGAAGTTCAGAAATCTTTTTGGGTTGGCATTGCTGCTGGTAGCGCTGTCGGCCTTCGGCCAAGAGATGCGCACGATCCGAGCGAATGTGCCTTTTTCATTTCATGCAGCAGGAAGAACCTGGCCAGCTGGCGACTACCGAGTGCGATTCGACTCACGTTTGAACGCGATCATGCTGAGTTCATTCGGAGTGAATTCGGTAACCGCATTTACCACCAAAGCAGCCGATCCAGGTTTGGTGACGAGGACCTATTTGCGCTTTCACCGCTACGGTGAGACATGGCTTCTGCAGGAAGTCTCCTTCGATGGGACCGTGCAGGCGCTTAAGCTCAGCAAATCGGAGCGCGAAATATTGCGAGACGATGTCACGAATTCTCGTGAGTCGCGAGAAGTCATCAGCGACTCAGGAGCGCTCGCGCAATCGAACTTTGTGAAACGCCAGCACTAAGCAGAGTCACCATTATGGCATCTTGTCTGCCTTCTTCTCCTAACAAAGCGGCAGGACTTTCGACATCAGACGAAGGGAAAAAACGTAATGCAAACTAAACTCTCAACAATCACGAACGGCGTCGACATAACTCGTATGAAGGAGACGATAACGGCGGTTAAAGCTGCGCCTGAACTGGGCAGCTTTCGCTTCCGTATCCAAAACCGCTGGATCGACGCTGGCGAAACTCGTTCGGAGGTGCAACCGTTCACGGCCGGGGGGAAAGAGGTCCGGCACAATTCGGGCTTTACGTTAGTTGCCGACGAACCAGATGTGCTGCTCGGATCTGATCGCGGGGCGAATCCGGTGGAGCACTTGCTGCACGCTCTAGCATCGTGCGTCACGACCTCTACCATCTATCACGCAGCGGCTCGGGGCATTGCCGTTGAGCAAGTGGAATCCACTCTCGAAGGGGTTTTGGACCTCAACGGCTTTCTCGGTCTTAATCCGAATGTCAGAAACGGATACCAGAACATCACGATGAAGCTGCGCATTAAAGGCGACTTCACCGATGAACAACTTCGGGAACTGAGCTCTTTAGGTCCTCAGTTCTCGCCTGTGTACGATTCCATCACCCGGGGAGTTCCCGTCGCACTTTCAGCCGAGCGGATGAAATAGCAAGTGGCGGCCACTGTCGTACTGCCTTGAACGTGAAGCATGAAATTGATGATCAAAGGAGAGAAGCAATGAACGGCCGTAATTCTCACGAAACAATCAGGGGCAAAATGATCCGCCTTGGGCTCTGTCTGGGCACAACTCTGTTGATGAGTCCATTGGTTCTATTAGCGCAATCGAACGCTGTCACCGCAAAGCTGGAAGGACAGACTAAGACGGTTCGTATTTGGGATGCTTGCGACCCGAAGACCTTCAATGCCGCTGTGGGGCCCGGAACCTGTGAGGCTGGCCATCACGGACAAACCAAGTTCGAGGATTTCTTTGGTGAGTTGCAACTGGACAAGATTGCGGGTGCTTGGCGTTTCAATCCCTTGCTCGACACGACGGAAGGAAAATTAAGACTGGTCCGCCTCGACTTGAATCCTGGAGAGCAAATTTCGTTACAGAACGTCGGCGGCGAAACTCACACGTTCACCAAAGTGAAGAAGTATGCTGGAGGATTCTTCGCTCCGTTGAACCCTCTGACGGGCAATCCGGACCCGGCGCCCGAGTGCGCCCAAGTGCTAGCTGACGGCTCCCTGGCTCCGCAACCCGAAACCGACTCCAACCTGTTTGTCGAGGCTGGGTTGACAGAGGCGGGCCCGGTAGCGGGAAGCGCGTTGTTGCCGCAAGGCGTTACCCACTGGCAGTGCTGTGTGCATCCCTGGATGCGTTTGGATGTGGTTGTGCACGATCATCAGAACACACAATGAAATTGCCGCAATTAGGCTTAGCGCGACTCCCCGCCTTCGGTGGAGGGCGGGAGTTTGCTTTGTGACGAGCGGTCATCATGACTGGACATGGCGCAGCACGTTAAGAGATGGAACGGAGTGGACACTGGCGTTACCTTGGAGGTTTGCTGCTCAGCTTCGGTCCGGAACTGCCGTCGCGGCGTTCAATCCCAAGCTCGACAATGCCTTCGCGGCAGCCTCTTTCCCGGATCGCACGCAATCAGGCACTCCGATTCCACGATAGCCATTTCCAGCAAGAAACAAGCCTGGGATTTGCGCACAGGCCCGATCAATTCGGTCCAGGCGATCAAGATGTCCGACAGCATACTGCGCCATCGCGCTGCGCCACTTGTAAACACGGGTGAAAAGCGGCTCGGACTCGACGCCTACGACCTGCTTCAGTTCACGGCGCACTAGTTCGATGATGTCTTTCTCTGAGCAAGAAAGAATCTGCTCATCGCGGGCTCCGCCTAGAAAGCACCTAATGAGAGCACGGTTTTCTGGAGCGCGATGCGGAAACTTATTGTGCACGAAAGTGCATGCCAGCATGCGTACGCCTTCGCTGCGCGGTACGAGAAAACCAAAACCGGGTGGAAGCAATCTTCTCACCTTTTCATCGTAGCCGAGAGTCACGGTGACAGATGAGCTGTATTGGATGGCTGCAAGCTCTGTCGCCAGGTCAGTTGCAAACGGCTGGGCCAAGCGCGCCGCAACCTGAGTAGGAAGGGCGAGGATCACGGCATCGAAATGATCGGATTGATTGCGCGCGGTTAGCAGCCAACCATCGCGAATCGGCTGTATTGCCTGAACTTCTTGGGTCGTTCGGAGATACGATCGAGTCACGCGCGACGAGATAGCCTCGATCATCTGCTGCATTCCATCTCTTAGGGATGTGAACAGAGGACGTGCAGGCATTTTGGAAGCATGTCCCATATGCCGTCGCGCGCTCAGCATCGCCCGGCCCAGACTACCGTGTTTTGCTTCCATTTCGGCGAATCGCGGAAGAACAGCGCGAACGCTGAGTTGTCCGGCTTCCCCGCCATACACTCCCGCTAGCAGGGGGTCGGCCAAGCGATGAACCATTTCTGAGCCATAGTGACGCGCAACTAAGGCCGCTACAGTTTCATCGCCGGAAGCCTTGTGCGGGGGGTGAAACCACTCGCTTGCCATCCTCAACTTCGTGCCGATACCAAACAGCGGCGACAAGACTGTGGGAAGGATCTTGGTTGGCACCATGAACATCAGGCCATCGGGCATGGCCACTAATCGGCCGTTTACTAGAATGTAGGTTTTGCGTTCGGCATCATTTGATCCGATCAACTGGTCTTCAAGACCGATCTCTCGGCAAAGGTCGGCAGCCCACGGCTTTTCGCTTATAAACGAGTCCGGGCCGCCTTCCACTACGCAATTGTCGACGTGCTCGGTGACAAGTACGCCTCCAAGCTTTGCGCTGCTCTCGAATAGAACATATTCGATTGGCGCGGAGGCGCTGGTGCGCTCCTGTTCGAGAGCGAAAGCCGCCGAGAGTCCGGCGACACCTCCGCCAACAATGGCGATCCGCCTCATGCTGTCGAACCAGTCGCTGCTCTCAACCGGGAACGAGCTAAATCAGCCAACGCCGAGGTTAGAAGAGGTGAATCGTTGAGCGATTCGGCACGCCATAGACGCATCCCATTCTTCTCGGCGAATTCCTTGAAGGCGATATCAATGTCATAGAGAATTTCAACATGATCGCAGAGGAAGCCGACCGGCTGGATGAACACCGTGTCATGTCCTTTCTGCTTTAGACACAGGATTGTGTCCTCCACGGTAGGACCGATCCACGGACCTCCTGACATTCCCTGGCTCTGAAATGCGAAGTTCCATGCTTCGCCGGGATGCCCTGCTGCTTGCGCGACGAGTTCTGCGGTCTTATGAGCCTGGTCCTTATAGAGGTCGCCTTCTGTAATCGTGCGTTCGGGAACGCTGTGTGCTGTGAAAATAACGGGGACTCTGGCTCCGGCTTCTGCACAAACCCTCTGCCAACCCAATTGAAACTTCTCAGCAAACGCTTGAACCAGGAGCGGATGATCATGCCACGAATCGATGAACTCCACAACGAACGGAGCGCCCGCCTGTCCCTCTAGGGCGCGTCGATAGAGGCCAACGCTCGTACGCGAGTTGTGCGGCGC
>DATAPD010000043.1:0-3614 GCA_036265385.1 Terriglobales bacterium | reverse complement strand
AGAGCGAATCATGCGCTTGCTAGGGTCTGACAAGAAAACCACCAATGGTGTCGTACATTTCGTTCTCCCTCGGGCAATCGGAGAAGTCGAAGTAGTAAAGGACGTCCCCAAAGCTGCCATTATCAAGTCCATCCAAAGATTGCGGGCGCAATCGCGTTGAGCAACTCCGACAAAGGTGTTTTTGGTTCCAGCCCGGAAGGCGCGCCTGATCCGCATGCGGCAGCTGTCGCTGTCCGCGAGATGTTCACGTCCATAGCTCCTCGTTACGACCTGCTCAACCACGTATTGTCGTTCAATATTGATCGCCTGTGGTGGCGACGCACCGCCAAGAGCTTCGCTGGGATATTGAATCGTCCGGACGCGCAAGTTCTTGACCTGTGTTGCGGCACGGGTGATATGGCTTTTGCATTGCTTAGGCAATCGAAGTCCAAGGTGTGGATTTTCGGCGCAGATTTTTCGCATGCCATGTTGCAGCGGGCAAGGGAAAAGGGGCAGGGAACAGCTCTTTGCTGGATCGAGGCGGATGCTCTGTCTCTGCCCTTCGCGAGCGAAAGATTCGATCTTCTGACTTCCGCCTTCGGCTTTCGAAATCTGGCGGATTACGACACCGGACTGCGTGAAATCGTGAGAGTGCTAAAGCCAGGTGGAGAGTGCGGCATTCTCGATTTCGGGGAACCGGAAGGTTTTCTCGGAAGTGTCTATCGGGTTTACTTTCGACACGTCCTGCCTGCGGTGGGCACATGGATTTCAGGTGTACGGGGTCCGTATTCGTACTTGCCCTCGTCGGTAGAACGGTTTCCCAATCCCGAGCAGATGCTGGCACGAATGAAGCACGCAGGCTTCCGCGAGGTGAGTTGGACGCCTTACTCATTCGGCATTGCGGGTCTCTATCGTGGCAAGAAGTAGTGAAAATCCTGCGAAGATTCTGGGTCCTACGGCTGTTGTGCTTTCTCGAGGAGTTCGGCCAATCGCGAAATATCGTCGGCTGAGGAATCGCCCACCAAGAAAAACCGGAGTCCGCCCTCATCAAACGTTTTCTGATTGAAGGAGAGTTGCTGTCGCACGCCGGAATCGCTCGCCAAGCGATCCGGTAGAGCCCGGTCCTGGAATACGAATACAGATATTCGATGTTGTCGTATCTGATAGATCAGTTGTGCCCCGGGCGTCTGGTTCAGATATGCCACGCGACCACCGATCAGGGTGAACTCGGAATTCTGCAGTTCCGGCAGGTTGAAGCTGAACGGAATCTTTCCCTGAAACCATGGCTTCACGGTATGTCGGTCGGAAGAGGCGACATCGATGGGATTCGCGCTTGCCATCGTGGCAACATGCAGATCAGCTAATTCGCTGAAAAGGTGCGTACGCCTGCTCCTTTGCTGTCCGACATAAGCGAGAGACAATCCGACAAGCAGCAGGAGAGCGACGGCGGCCCATGCCCACGCCGCGAATCGCGGCCTTCGGCTGGTCTTTGTGAGCATTTTTCTACGAAATTCTGCGCTGGGCACAAAACGCTTGCCCGCATTCTGCACCATGCGTTTCATCTGCACGCGAGCGAGCGCATCGGCAGCACAAGCCGGGCAATCACGGACGTGCGCATCGAATGCGCGCATCTCGTCTCCAGAGAGTTCTCCGTCAAGATAAGTGTCGAGTTTCGTGCTCCACTGGTCGCAGCCCATGAGTCAACTCTTCTTTAATTTCTGCGCAAGAATCTCGCGTAGCGCCTTGCGTGACCTCGATAGGCGCGACATCACGGTTCCGATCGGAATCGACAGTGTCTCGGCGATCTCCTGGTACGACATTTCTTCGACTTCACACAGCAGTAGAATTTCGCGCGCTTTTACCGGCAGCTCAGCGATCGCATCCTGCACCAACTGCTGATTCGAACGCTCGATCAGAATCGCCTCCGGCGTGCCGGAATCGGCTACGGCAATCTCGGCTCCATCCTCGTCCTCAAAGGGAACGGTTCGCGTGGCCTGCAGGCCCGTCCGGGACGTCAGGAACGTATTGCGCAGAATGCGGTACATCCAGGCTCGAAAATTCGTGCCGGGCTGGAAAGAGGAAAAGCCGCGCAATGCTTTGGCGTAGGTCTCTTGCACCAGGTCCTCTGCCTCCTCGCGATTCTGTGCCATCCAATGCGCGAAGTTGAAGAGCTGATCGAACAGCGGCATAGCCAGCTCTTCAAACATCCCGGACTTAGGTCCCTCCGACACGCGCTCTAGAGTAAACCGTCTAAGCGAAGTTTTATTCCATCTTTTTCGCGAAATGTTCGTGCGGAATATTTTCGCCGCTTGGCAGTTCTCAGCAGCAGACCGACAAAGGAGTGCAGATGAAAAAACCATTCGACCGTAGATCGTTTCTGAAGGTTTCTGGCACAGCTCTCGGGATTGGCGTGCTGTACACGGCCGTTCCTCTGGTGGCTGGCGGCGAAACTGGCGAAATGATGAGATGGATTGGCAAGAAGAATGGGGAAGCGACAACCCCGTTCTCGTTTGTTCAATTGAGCGACGCTCACGTGGGATTCAATGGTCCCCCTGATCCGTTAGGCACCAAGGCCTTCGAGCGCGCGGTGGAGATGATTAACGCTCTGCCGCAACAGCCGGACCTCGTCTTGTTCACCGGCGACCTTACCCATGACACCGAAGATAAGGATGTGCATGCGCAACGCATGAAGCAGTTCATGGAGATTTCGCGACGCCTCAAAGTTGGCAAGATCATGCACGTTCCCGGCGAGCACGACGCCGGGCTCGACGGCGGCGCGATGTACCGGGAATTCCTCAAAGATACCTACTACTCGTTCGATCACCGTGGAGTTCATTTCATCGCCCTGGACAACGTTTCTCGCGCCAAGCCCGAAATCGGGCCCGAGCAGCTAGCGTGGATGAAGAAAGACCTTGCACGGTTCCCAAAGAGCGCGCCCATCGTGGTTTTCACGCATCGTCCGCTCTTTGATCTGAAGCCGGAGTGGGAATGGTTCACCAGCGATGGCGACGAGGTCATGAACCTGCTAGCTCCCTATGAGAACGTTACCGTCCTCTACGGACACATACACCGCGATCACGAGCACACGGAAGGGAATTCGCGTCACTATGCAGCACGCTCGCTGATCTTTGCTTTTCCGGATCCAGAGCAGGTTCAGCAGAAAAAGCCGATTGCCTTCGACAAAGATCATCCCTTCAAGAATCTCGGCATTCGACTGGTGAACGAAAAGGCTGGCGGCGCTTCAAGCTCGACTGTAAGTGTTCAAGATGTAGAACTCACGCTTCAAGAATTTTCAGAAATCAACGGCATTCAACAGGTTCTCAAAGAACCAAATCTATAAAAGGAGAGTTAAGTGATCAACGCAAGGAGTTTTCGCAGAGCGTTCTCTGCCATGGCTTTAACAGTAGGATTTGTTGTATTGCTGGCAGTGACCAACGCATCGACCGTCAAGGCCGATGAAGCGAATCGGGTAATCGATATTACAGCGAAACGCTTCGCTTTCACCCCCAACACCGTCACGCTCAAGAAGGGGGAAAAAGTTACGCTCCGGCTGCACAGTGAAGATGTGACCCACGGCTTCTTTATGCGTGCACTGAAGATCGACGAAGTGATCGAGCCAGGGCAGACGAAAGATA
>DATAPD010000042.1:0-436462 GCA_036265385.1 Terriglobales bacterium | reverse complement strand
TGCCGCCTCGATGCGATCCAGGGTGCAGTGCTGCGCGTAAAGATGCGCCATATCGATGACTGGAACCAGAAACGTCGAGAACGCGCCGCAACCTACGATCGTTTGTTTTCGAAGAGCGGATTACTTCGTGCTAGCGATGAGCCGATTAATCCACTGTCGATCGCCACGCAAGCTCATCACGTCTACCATCAATACGTCATTCGGGCTCAACGACGTGACGATCTCCGCAAATTCCTATCAGAGCGCCGGATCGCCACCGAAGTCTATTACCCTCTGCCCCTTCATCTGCAGAGCTGCTTTACCTATCTTGGATTGCGCGAGGGTGACCTTCCTGAATCCGAGCGCGCCGCGCGCGAGGTGCTTGCCCTGCCCATGTTCCCGGAATTGACCGACGCGGAACAGCAGCTTGTGGTGGAAAGCATTGCGGAATTTTATTCCTAGGCGCGTTGCGGAATTCTGAATGCTGCTTCTCGAAAAGGGAATACCAAACACGGAGTGCTGACCGCTCTCGCCGATGGCTAAGGGCTAAGTGCTAACGACTAACTCTAGTTGCTTCTCTTCCGTTTCCCGGAAGCGCGCCGCACGGGCACTGGTTGTTCTCCCGGCGCAAGCACCCGATGCACCAACGGCGTGTCGAGTTTGTATTTGCGCTCGACAGTTGCGCCCGCGTCGTCCTTCACTCGCACGATGAAAACCGGCAGATCCCCTTCCTTGTCGAACGTCTCGTGCGTGACCGTCACAGGCAGTACGCCGTTTAGATTGCGTTCGCGATAGGCAGTCTCGTAGCGATGCTTCTTCACGTTCCAGGTGAAAACTCGGATTTGCGTGAAGTCGAAAGGCTGGCCATCCTTGTTCTCACTCAGCACAGCCAGATACTGCGGCACTTGCTTGTCGCCATCTTTCACTTCGTTGAGCGTGAAAAACGCGACGAAGCGCTGACCTTCCGCATATTGCGCGATGTCGAGCGGCACATCCACATCGACCATGCGCCCCAGCACCCATCCAATGCGCTGGTGCTGATCTTTTACAAGCCACCAATCTTCCATGACCACTTTCGGCGGTTCCGGCTTATCGGATTTCTTCAGCGCAGCTGCCACTTTTGACGGCGGAGCTGTGGCACCGGGTTTCTCGGCCGTGGCCCGCTGCAGCATGGTCACTTTTTCTCCAGATGCAATCTGATAAAGATGGTCGGTGTCGCGTCCCGGCTCGACGTGCAGATTCCTATCGTTGCGCGTGATGCCATTGGCCTGTACTGCGTCATTCTCGTGGTCCTTCGTCAGCTTCTGGATCTGGTCGAAGACGGACTGCGTCACCACATAGCGCTGCTCTACCCAGCCCTCGACGCCTGCCGAGGTGCGCACCTTCACGAAGCGACGATCTCGATCGAGCACTTCGACACGCTCACCGTTTTTTACAAGTCCGACTTTGGTGTAGGCAGCCGCAACCTGATCGCGAAGGTTCGCCTGCGGAGCAGAGACGTACGCTGCTTCTCGCGAACCCGAGCGCCCTCGGTTGCAAGCCCCAAGGAAGCCAATGCATAAGGCCAGGGCTAAAAAAGGCGAGCGCCGACACACGAACTTCATTCGAAAAGATGAAAACAGGTCACAGGTCACGGGATTAAATTTCACTATAGCGCGAGTGGAAAGAAAGCGATCGTATCGAGAGTGCTACCCGGAGGTACAGTGTTGGAGCGTTAACCCCTAAACGCCGAGAAACTAGCAATCTTGAATTCCGGCCGTGCGCACAACCCCATGATCATCAGTCCCCGAAACTGATCCCTATCGCACGAGCGGTGCGCACCAGTTCTCCGTTGGGGTCAACCGCCTTCATTTTGCCGATCGCTTCCGAGATATCCGCCGAAGTGATGCATCCGTTGTGAAGTCGAACCATCTTGCCGAATTCCCCGCGCGCGATGAGATCGACCGCGGCCACGCCGAAGCGGGTGGCAAGCACGCGATCGTAAGGAGTAGGCGATCCTCCACGCTGAATATGTCCGAGCACGCTCACGCGCACATCACGATGAGAAAGCAGCATGATGGCATCGCCGATCATGTTGCCCACTGGAATGGCGCGAGTCATGTGCTTCATCTCCGGAGGCAGCTTGATTCCCTCCGCGACCACAACGATCGTGAAGCGCTTGCCATACTTCTCGCGCATCGCTACCTGGTCACAAACTTTCTGGATCGTGAATGGAATCTCCGGAATGAGGATGATGTGGGCACCGCCAGCTACGCCCGCTTCAATCGCAATCCAGCCGGCGTCCCGCCCCATTACCTCGACGACCATCACCCGATGATGCGATTCAGCCGTCGTGTGAAGCTTGTCGATCGCGTCGGTGGCGGTGCTTACGGCTGTGCCGAAACCAAATGTGACTTCCGTTGCGCACAGATCATTATCGATTGTTTTGGGCACACCCACCAGCTTCATGCCCTTTTCGGCGAAATCGAGCGCGATCCTCATCGACCCGTCGCCGCCGATCGTGACCAACGCATCGATACCCAGGTTTTTCGCGTTGTACATGACCTGGCCGGAAATGTCCTTGATCACCTCGTGGCCGTTCTCGCTGGATTTGAAGTGAAACGGATTGCCGCGATTGGTGGTGCCGAGAACGGTTCCTCCGCGCGGAAGGATTCACTGACGTCGGTCAGGGTAAGTTCGCGCGAGCGCTCGGGATAAATCAGGCCATCGTATCCGTCCGGAATGCCGATGACCTTCCATCCGTACTTGAGGATGGCCGTTTTAACGACGGCTCGGATGACTGCATTTAAACCGGGGGCGTCTCCGCCTCCGGTGGAGATACCAATACATTTAATGTCGGGCATGATCGATATCGATCATATCGTGGGGTAAAGGTTTGTTCCCGCACGAAAGGCGGAAGCAGGTGACTACGGGACGTTAATTGGTGCTGTGCTCTGGAACGTTGTTCCGCCAACCGTGTAAGAACACGTAACGGAATATCCACCATTCGGAGCGGCGCTGCCAATCTGCACAGTCACAGGGTTCGATCCTGTGCTTAGTGTCAGGTTAGTCGTGTCGCTCACCGTCCATTGAGCGCTTGTTGTGACATCAACGTTGCCCGTTGACGTCGTGGCAGCACAGGTGAATGGGAGGGTATTGCCCTGAGCGCCATGGGCAGAGCTTGGCGAAATCGTCACCTTAGTGACGCCCGTAATCACAACCGTCACGGTGGCAGTTCCACTGATCGTATCGGCACTTGCGGTTACCGTGCTGGTCCCAGCCGAGACCCCCTGGACCAGACCTGATGTGCTTATTGTCGCCACATCCGTATCACTGCTGTTCCACGAAACACCTGTAGTTAGGTTCTTGACACTCCCGTCGTCATAAGTACCTCGTGCGGACATTTGCAGAGTCTTTCCCTGCTCAACGTTTTGACCTGAAGGTCCCACTGTGATCGAGGTGAGCACAGGGTTTACAAAAAACCCCCGACAGCCTACAGCTAGGGCCAATAGAAACAGCGCGATGAGGGCAGCAAGGACACGGGGCTTACGGTTCGTCGTGGACATCGTCAAAAGATTCGGGATGCTGGAAATTGTAGCAGATCGCTGACGGCTGACGGATGACAGCTGAAGGCGATTTACTCCCTCTATAATTTAGGAACTTCCATGATTGAACGCACCGAGCGCCCGCTCTTGCAGGTTTTTCTTCTGTGGATTCCGTTGTTTCTTTCGCTCAGCATGGCGGCTGCCCAGGATTCCGCGGAAGGGACAGGTACACCCGTTGGCGCCAAGAAGTCAGCGACTACCACCCCAGGGGCGAAGCCAACTGCTCCACGAATGAAAGTGTGCGCGGCGTGCATTCATGGCCACATGGAGTTCCTCGCGTCGGATGCTCTTCGCGGGCGCGGCAGCGGCACACACGATGAACTCGTGGCAGCGACTTACATTGCTGCGCAACTGCGCGCCTACGGAATCGCACCCGCGTTCGAGGATGGGTATCTGCAGAAAGCCACTCTCGTCGAACCGAAATTCAAGGCTGCTCCTTCGCTGACGTTCTCGGAGCCTGCAGCCGCCGGACAATCAGGAAAACAAATCAGTTGGACGCACGGAAAAGAAATCCTTGCACTTTATCTGACGCAGCCGGAATTCTCAGGTCCGCTAGCCCATATGGACTCCCAAGCGGCCGACGGAAAAATTCTGAAAGGCTCGGTCGTACTGATCTCAGGAGAGAAAGACGAACAGATCCAGGCCGCCATTTCGAGTGCGGCCTCGCAAGGTGCGGTCGGCATGCTGGTGCGTCCTTCGGCCAACACGAAAGCCCATTGGGAATCGCGCGGACAAAAATTGCCAACTCTTGCGCCGCGTCTCGAGGGCTCGAGCGGAAATGAACTGGGACTCGGCAACTTCAACATAGTTGCGCTGAATGACGACGCGTTCAACGCAGTTGCGAAGCTGCCTGATGGCACGACGATGAAGTTTTCGGGTGAGATGGCTCAGGTCGAGAACACCAATACATGGAATGCGGTTGGAATCTTGCGTGGACGTGACCCGGTGCTCGGCAAGCAAGTCATCCTTCTAAGCGCACATCTAGATCACCTCGGCGTTGGGCGTCCGCTGAACGGAGACGACATTTACAACGGTGCCGACGACGATGCTTCGGGCGTGACAGCTGTACTCGAACTAGCGCGTGTGCTCGGCTCCGGGCCAAAACCGAAGCGAACCGTGATCTTCGCGCTGTTCGGAAGCGAGGAGGTTGGCGGGCTCGGATCGACATATTTCCGCGAACACTCTCCCGTTCCGCTGACGGATATTGCAGCCAACCTTGAGTTCGAAATGATCGGGCGGCCCGATCCAAAGTATCCAAAAGATTCGATGTGGCTTTCCGGATGGGAACGCTCGAACCTGGGACCGGCGCTCGCACAGCATGGCGCGAAACTGGTGCCTGACAAACGTCCGGAGGAACATTTCTTCCAGCGCTCGGACAATTTCGTGCTCGCGAAAAAGGGCGTGGTGGCGCAAACCGCGTCGAGTTTCGGATTGCACTCCGAATATCACCAGCCGAACGACGACCTGGCCCACATCGACTTCACACACATGACGACCGCGATCGGATCTCTGATTGGTCCAGTGGAGTGGCTGGTGAATTCAAGCTTTAAGCCAGCCTGGGTGAAAGGGGGAAAACCATAAGTGCGTCGTCCGTCGTCGGCTATCCGTCGTCCGCAAGCCACTGCTTAGTTGTCCGCTGGCGCAATCGCCAAGGGCGTAACTGCAAAAGGCGCTAAAATAGGGAGGAGAGGAACTCTTGCAGACTAGCCACTGAACACTTGTTTTAGCGGACGACGGACAGCGGACTGCCGACGACTAGTTCGACCTTTTCGCCCTTGCGATCCGCTCATCGATCGGCTTGCGCCCGGCGAAACCTTCTTCCATACCGTGCCAGTGAGCGATTTCGGTTTCCCCATACTTCCAGCACAGCAGAATGATTTCGCCCTCGACTTCACATGGAAAGTCGAGCAGTCCGATATCGAGATCTTTCACCTGCACGCCAGTGGCATGGATTTCAGCAACCGCGTCCTGTACCCGCTGAAAAGTTTTCTCGCGTTCGGCTTTGCGCTGGGCAAGTTGCGGGATGTTGAGGAACGTACCCCCATTCAAGTGAATGCGATACGTGAGCGCGGCAAATTCGGCGTCGATCTCTTCGACCACCTTCTTGCCTTCAATTGCAGTTCGCAGCAGGGATTGAAGCACTGGCAGGAGCGCGCGCGCCTCGTCGAGAGTAAAAGTGCGGGTAGACATTGCCCTTATTTTACTCGGAATAAGCACGAGAGGTCGGCTGGAGTCGCGACTCGGGTTTGGCACTAGTGGCCAGCACCCGCGCTGCTTCGTCCAGTCCCAGGCTATTTTCGCCAATCACTCCAGCGGACCACTCCGCGCTCCGGTTGGGGCTTCTCGGAGAGCATTGCCAGGAACTCTAATGAGTGAGAATCGGGATCCAGAAAGTAGAGGGAGAGGGCTGGCATCCAGGCCAGGACGACTGGTTCGTCCGTGGGATTGCCGGAAAAGTCGCGTGGGACAATGCCAGCCGACTTCAGTCGCGCTGGGGCCGCGAGCAAGTCATTCACGTCGACTTTAAATGCTATGTGGAGACTCATACGCTGCGGTGCGCTACCAGTTTCCCAGAGGCCGAGCATCGTTTCCCCGCGGCCGCCGAGCCAATAGAAAGCGACCCTACGTTCCTGGAACAGCTGCGCGCGTTCGAGTCCAATTGCCTCGCCGTAAAACTCCATCGAGCGATCGAGATTGGCGACGGGGAGGTGGGCTTCGAAGAGTCCGCGGACGGGGATCATGGGTGTCTATTGGATGTGCTGGGAGAACGGAAGTAGCAAGGGGCTGCTGGTGAAGAGAAGAACCGAACTGAAGTAGCGGCCTTAGAGGAGAGGCTTCGGATATCTGGTAACCGCGCGCCCTCGTCCCGGTGTCTAAATAGGGTAATGGGCGTGCGCCTGACGAAGTCGGGCTGGGTCGGGATCGCGCTGATTGTAATACCGCTCATCATTTACGTTAGTTATGAGTGCTGGCTGTCGACCCGAGAGTTCACACCGCTTGATCTTCCCATATTGATAAGCGAGAACAGTCCTGCAACAGCCAATTTCGAAGTAAATCTCGCGGGTCGCTACACTTTCTCCATTACTACCGATTACAACTTCCCTAACAGGCTTTCGGAATGTCGGGGAGAGCAACGCGAGTCTGCAATCACAACTCATTGGACGCTGCTGGGTCCGGACGGGGTGACTGCGGACGTGACCGGCGACTACTTTGCGGGTTGGGGCGGAGCAGCAGATCTCAGAAAGACCGGGCATTACTTTCTGCGAGCTCAAATCCTTGGCGCCCCCACATGTTTGAATGCAGCCCATCCGAGATTGAAAGTCGAGACGTGGAATGACGCTTATGCGGCCTACCGGATCAAACTCCAATGGCTGTGCCTAGTTTTAGTAACTTGTGGAGCAGGCCTCATCCTCCGCGCGATTTCGCAAGCCGTGATCGGCTTCGAAAATCCGTTAAGAGATTCGCCACTCACAGCAGTCGCGGGAGATCTGCTTTCTTCGCACGCACCACAGCGTCAGATCCCCAGACTGTCAGGTTTACCGTCGTTCGGGATCGTAGCTTCATTGGTGCTGCTCTTTCTAGTTATCTCAATGTACGTGATGCAAATCCGACTTGAGACGCAAGGCATTTATGTTCGACTTGTGCGATCGAACGAATGGAGGGCCGACCTATCCCCGGAACCGTTGATCATCCGACTCGAATCGAAGTGGACAGGCCGCGACAGCACCTATCGCTGGTTTCTGAACTCAAAAGAAATCAAGCGCGAAGGACTCGCGACCGAGCTTCGCAAACAACTCGCCCTCCGACCGAAATGGATTGTGTATGTCGAGGCGGACACCAACTCGGCCTATGGCGTGGCCTTAGACGCGATAGACACCGTTCGCGAAGTGCATGCGACTCCTGTGCTTCTTACCCCGAAAACCATCGAAGAGCCAAAGCGAGCGCGTCAATAAAAATCCGGCCGAGAGACCTGCTCCCGGCCGGTCGAGTGAAGGGACATGCTCGCTATTGGGGAAGGATCACCGAATCGATAACGTGAATCACGCCATTGGAGCACTGAATATCCGTCTTTATGATGTTGGCATTGTCGACCATGACTTTGCCATCGTGAGCCATGATCTTGACACTCTTCCCGTTCACAGTTTTCGCGTCGCTCATGCCTGCAACATCCTTCGCGAGCGCTCTTCCCGGGACGACATGGTAGGTGAGGATGGCCACGAGTTTTTCCTTGTTCTCCGGCTTAAGGAGATCGTCGAGGGTTCCAGCGGGCAACTTGGCAAAGGCTTCGTCGCTGGGAGCGAAGACTGTGAATGGCCCGGGACCCTTGAGCGTATCGACCAGGCCCGCGGCTGTAAGGGCTTTGGCGAGCGTGTTGAAGTTTCCTGCTGCTACGGCGGTGTCGACAATGTCCTTCTGAGATCCGGCCATGGCGCTCGTTGTCAGAACCATGGCTATAAATGTTGCGAGAATTTTGCTGGTCATCTTGAAAGTCTCCTGGAGATTGAAATCGTTCACTGCAGGTCTTAGGAGAGTAGATACCGGCAGAACTCGATCGGATGAGGCAAGTGGGCGCAAAGATCAAATTCATTTTCGTGAGTGTAAAACTCAGACCGTGAATGTAGCCGATAGGGCAAAAGCGGGGGCGGGTCAGCGGAGCTAGCCGCCGATGTGCACCATGGTCCTTGATGCCGGCACGAAATCCGGCTCACCGATGTGGTGGCGAGCTTCTTTTTTCTCTACGACTCCGTAAATGAAGTCGCGCAAGTCGTCGTCCGTTGCGCCACGTCGCATCTGCGCGTGCAGATCGTGGTCCCAGACGGAGAAAAGGCAGGTGCGAATCTTCCCGTCGGAGGTAAGGCGGATCCGGCTGCACGCTCCGCAAAACGGTTGCGAAACAGGTGCGATGATGCCGATCTCTCCAATGCCGTCCTCGAAGCGGTAGCGGCGCGCGGTCTCGGAATGCTCGTGGGGGATTTCGACCAGCGGCTTGTATTCGGACATGCGAGCCACAATTTCTTCGAGCGAGACGACTTTGTCGCGCGTCCAGGTTCGGTCTTCTTCGAGTGGCATGAATTCAATAAATCGGACTACCACTCCTTCTTCGCGCGCGAACATGCCGAACGGAATGATCTGGTCTTCGTTGAATCCGCGAAGTAGCACACAGTTCACCTTGACGGGTTCAAGGCCGACCCGGCGGGCTGCGCGGATTCCTGCAAGAACGTTGTCGTATCCGTTGGGCACGCGGGTGATACGGGCAAAACGGTCTGGATCGACGGCGTCCATGGAAACCGTGACGCGGTGCAGGCCGGCATCTTTGAGCGGCTGCGCGAGCTCCGGCAGAAGGTGACCATTCGTTGTGAGGGCGATGTCGAGTTTCTTCCAGTCGGGCGTGCGCAGCTGAGAGAGGTCGCGAATGAAATTGACGAGACCCGAACGGAGGAGCGGCTCGCCCCCGGTCAGACGGATCTTGGTAATGCCTAGCGAGGTAAACACGCGCGCCATGCGCAGGTAATCGTCAAACGAAAGCTCCGCGTAGATCGCACCTTCGTTGCCAGTGCGGCAGTAGACACACTTGTAGTTGCAGCGGTCGGTGACAGAGATCCGCAGGTCATGAATCGTGCGACCGTGGCTGTCGTGTAAGAGCATTCAGCACTCAAACGAAGCAATTAGCATCTAGTCGTTAGCATTTAGCAATCAGCCGAAGAGCATCGCCCTTCTTGGCGACGCCCGGATTTGCTAAGTGCTAAATGCCAAGTGCTAAGAGCTGTTTTTGGAAATTCCACGGACGCGGGAGGTGAAGCCCTGCAGTCGTTTCCTTTCCAATGCGCCGCTTTCACGACGCGGGAGGTGCAGGCATTTCTGCCGGCACCCTTGGGAGGAGCTTCTGCTCTCGCCACCGACAGGCCTTTAGCCAAAGGTGCGCAAAGAACCTCAAAAAAAGCTCTTTCCCTCGCCTCTGTGCCGGGTATGCCCTTCGGCAGTCGAGGTCGGAAACTCGTCTTTCATTATAGATGGCGGAGGGGGATGGAAGTTTCAGAACCGCAGTTTCGGGCGTCAAGTTTCATGTTTTAGAAGTTTCGGGGTTTCGAAGTTTCAACGGCTAATATCCCATGCGGAATTAGAAACTCTGGAACCTTCACACTTCGACACTTTATTTCCTCACCGCTTTCTGAATCGCCGCCTCCGCGAGGGGAGCCATCACTTTGTATCCCGCGGCATTCGGGTGGAGACCATCGTCGGCAAGCTCTTTCTTCAACAAGCCCTTATCGTCCACGAGTGCCGAAAAATAATCGAGATAAATACAGTCGTTCTCTCCGCAATAATTCTTCAGCCATCGATTCAGTGACAAAATCTTTTCCGTGGAACGCTCGGCGAAGAAATCCTGCGACTCGGGCGTGTAGTTGTGAATGGGCAGAATGGACCCAAAGATCAACCTGACTTTGTTTGCACGCGCGAGTTCTGCGATCGAAGCGTAGTTGGACTCGATCTGCTCGAGCGTCATCGGCCCGGTGTTGCCGGCAATGTCGTTGGTCCCCGCAAGGATCAGAACGGCCGCAGGCTTCAAATCCACAACATCTGGCCGAAATCGAATGAGCATCTGCGGCGTAGTCTGAGCCGTGATGCCCCGATTCACATAGGGCTTGCCCGGAAAGTATTCATCCAGTTTCCAGAAGTCCGTGATGGAATCGCCAAAGAACACAACGCGGTTCGGTTCGCCTTTGGCGGACAGTAGGGCGGCATTAGCGCTGCGGTAGCGCTCGAGTTCTCCGAAATCGTTCATGTAGATATTTATGCGGGAAGCGCGCCATTCGTCGAAGGCGGAAGGTTTGTTAGGTTGTTGCGCGAAGAGAGCAGTCACGAGCAGCGTCATCCAGCAAAGCAATATGAGCCGTGGGGACATGGGTAGCGGACGATGATACTAGATGCAGTGTTCGCTTCGCTTGCGGGCCATCGCATGTCCCCCGCCTTAAATGGCTGAGCGCGCGGACGTGACATGAGATCCTTCGGCTCGGCGAAGAACGCCTCGTTCGGGATGACGGCGCGCGGCTCCTGCTTCCGCTCACGCCGCGCGAACGCCGTCACATCCCGTCGTAATTCGGACCACCGCCGCCTTCCGGTGGAACCCACGTAATGATCTGGTAGGGATCGGCGATGTCGCAAGTCTTGCAATGCACACAATTCGATGGATTCAGACTGATGCGCTTGCCATTTGGCTGGGTCGGATCGTCGAGCATCTCGTAAACATTCGCCGGGCAGAAATTTTGGCACGGACTGCCGAATTCCTTCACACAGCGCTCGTTGCACACGTTCGTATCGTGGATGACCAGGTGCGCGGGCTGATCTTCTTCGTGCCTGGTGCCGGAGTGATAAAGATCCGTGAGCTTGTCGAACGTGAGTTCGCCGTCACCCTTCGCAGGGCCAAGCAGACGTGCCTCGCCTCCCCCATCGGCGGGAAGCTGGGCGAGCTTCTTCATGTGCTTGTATCCGGGAGTGTTGGAGTAGCGCGCATAGAGGCCACGTCCGCCCGTGATCTGCTGTAATCCAGCGTGGAACATGCCGGGAAAGAATCCATGCTCGAAGCCTTGGTGGAAATTGCGAACTTTCCAAAGCTCGTCTTTGATCCAGCTGGCGTCGACTTTCGACTGGAACGAACCCAGCGCCGCTGCAGAAGTGTCATTCTTCTTCAGTGCTTCGAATGCGGCCTCCGCCGCGAGCATGCCGCTTTTGATCGCAAGGTGAATCCCTTTCAACCGCGCCGAGTTGAGGAAGCCGGCGGTATCCCCGAGCAGCATCCAACCATCGCCGGAAACAGGCGGGATGGACCACCATCCGCCATAGGGCATGGACTTCGCGCCGTAACGAATCATCTTTCCGCCAGCGAGCAGATCGGCAACGAATGGATGCTTCTTGAAATCCTGCAGAACGTGCTGTGGATCAAGGCGCGGATCGGGATAATCGAGCGCGGTGACGAACCCTAAAGAGACTACGTTGTCCTTTGATCCATAGATCCAGGCTCCGCCGTATTCTTTCGTAGTCAGTGGCCACCCCATGGTGTAGATGACTTCGCCGGGCTGAATCTTGCCTGAAGGAACTTCCCAGAGTTCCTTGACGCCGACGCCCCAGGTCTGCGGATTGCGCCCCTTCATCAAGTCGAGCTTTTCGATCAATTGTTTGGTGAGCGATCCGCGAGTGCCTTCGGCCAAAATTGTTACTTTCGCTTTCAGGTCATACCCAGGCTCGAAATTGGATTTCGGCTGGTTTTCTTTGTCGACGCCTTTGTCATCAGTGCGGACCCCAGCGACTCGATCACCGTCATAAAGCAGTTCGGAACCTGCGAATCCAGTGAAGATGGTGATGCCCGTTTCCTCCACCTTCGAGCCAAGCCACTTGACGAATTTATTGATCGAGATGACGTAGTTGCCGTGATCCCGCAGCGGCGGCGGCGTGATGGGCAGCTTGAACTTGCCTTTCTCAGTGAGAAAGTAAACGGCTTCCTTGCTGACTTCGGCATCGAGCGGAGCTTCTTTTTCGAACCCGGGCAGAAGCTCGCGCATGGATCGCGGATCGAGAAGCGCGCCGGAGAGGCAGTGCTGCCCGATTTCGCGCGACTTTTCGAGAACGTAAATGTTTTCCTTGGAAAGTTGCGCTTCGGGATTCTTGGCGTTGTGCTCGTCGATGAGTTGCGACAGTCGAAGGGCACAAGCCATACCTGCGGGGCCGCCGCCGACAATGACGACATCGGCTTCCATCTGCGGTCGGTCAATGTTTTCGAGAGATTTGCGAAAGATGAGCATGGCGGCCTTTGCTTCTAGCTCGGAAACTCTGGCCACGGATTCACACGGATGAGCGCGGATTCTGTGACCAATTATTGTAGTGGCTTCGACTCGTTTTGTCGTTCGCGCGGAACTTCATCGCGTGTTGCGGTGTCTGCATTGGCATGCAGAGAAACTGGACGCTGCGGCAACTCCTTGCGATCATCCGCGGCATTGGAGTGATGGTTGGATTGTTTTGGTTGCTGGTCGCCGCTCAGTTTGTTCCGGTGTTGTGGCATGGAGGGTTCGCCGCCGTCCGTCATGAGATGGTCCGCATCGCGGTTGCGGGTGTTGACCGTGATCGATGGGAAATCGCAGTGATGCGGATGGATCAGGTGCTTGGAATCATGGCCGCCGTGGCATGTGGGCTGTTCTTATTGCAGCGGTACTTGGGACGAAAGCTAGCGATTAGCCAGCGATGAAGCCTTTTCTTCATCCCACACCTTGAGACTCGAAACCTGAAACTTGAAACTTGTTCTTCACCCTTTTGCCTTCTTCACTTCCTCAATCAATGGCGGGACGATGTCGAACAAATTGCCGACGACCGCATAGTCCGCAATTTCAAAGATAGGAGCTTCAGAGTCTTTATTGATCGCCACAATCGTGCGTGAGCCTTTCATGCCGACAATGTGCTGAATAGCGCCAGAAATCCCAAGCGCCAAATAAAGTTTCGGGGCGACGGTCTGTCCGGAGGAACCGATCTGGCGGTCCATGGGAAGCCATCCGTTATCGCAGATCGGACGCGAGGCAGCGAGTTCTCCGCCTAGCGCTTCTGCCAGTTTCTGCGCGAGCTCGATGTTTTTCTGCTCCTTGATTCCTCGGCCCACGGACACAATGATCTCTGCCTGCGTAAGATCAACCGCCTGTTTCGCCTCTTTGAAAACTTCCTGTGGCTTGTTTCGTACAACGTTGTCAGGTATCTCGACGTTGACGCTTTCAACCGGCGCGGCGCTCGCGCCCGATTCAACCTTGTCTCCACGGAAAGCGCCATTCTGGAATGTGACGAACCACGGAGCATCGCTGGTGAAGGTGACGTCGGCGGCCAATTTTCCCTGGAACATTTGCCGCGTGAAAATCAGCTTCTCTCCATCCTTCTTGTACCCGATGCAATCACTGATGGCGGTGCGTCCCATTGCCGTGGCCAGCTTTGGAATGAAATCGCGCACCTGGTAGGTGTGCGGCATAAGAACCAGCTTGGGCTGCTTGTCCGAAAGGAATTGTTTCAGAGCGTAAGAAAACGCGTCGGGCGTGTACGGCGCAAGCTTGGCACTTTCGATTGCGTACACTTTGCCAACCTTCGTGCCTGCGATCTCCGAACCGATGGCCGACGCATTCGCGCCCACGACAACGGCTTCCAATGGCCAGCCCGTATCGGCGGCAAGCGCCTGCCCGGCGGCAATGGTTTCGAATGAGACTCGATTCAGTTTCCCTTCGCGCTGTTCGGCAACTACAAAGATGGACATAGATAAGTTCTCAGTGATCGGTAGTAAAGGTCAGTCTTGCATCCGCGGATAATCAAGAGTCGACTGCTCTCCGCAAAATGCCAACCGCTTCTATTCTTCAGGTCCAGCCTTCCGTCTTCCCAGATATCCGCCGGCCATCAAGAATGCGCCCAACAAAAACAGCACCAGCATGATGGCAAAAAATGCCTGTTGTCTGCCTTGCTTGAATCCGGCGGGCAAGAAGAACAATACGAGCAAGTCTCCTACCCAAACGGTCAGCCCAAGAAACATCAGGCTCATTCCGGTTTCACGCTTCGCTTCGAGATCTGCCATGGTCGCCTCCCGGCTTTACCCAGCCCTGATGCGGCCAGTATGGGATTCTCGACCCTCAAGTTCAGTGACGGATAAACATGACCCCGCGCAAGCCGCGGCCTTATAGGACTCTCGCTTCGTCGCGTAGTTTCTCTGTGAGCTTCTTGGCTACTTCTGCCGGAGGACCTTCCAGAACCTCCGTATTCTTGGTTTTTTGCGGAACATACAAACGCTCAATCTTCTGCAGATTATTTCCTATCGCGGCCTGCACATCGGCCAGAGTTACCTTCCGCAGCGGCTTGTTCTTGGCCTGCTTGATTCCAATCAACGTTGCGTACCGCAATTTGTTGATGCCTGACTGAATGGTCAGCACCGCGGGTAGAGGCATGTCGACGAACTGAAAGAACCCTGCTTCCAGCTCGCGCTTCACACGGATCCCGGCATCCTTCTTTTCAATCTGCATGATGATTGTGGCATGCGGCCAGCCGAGCAGTTCGGCCAGGATGACTCCGGTTTGCGCATATCCGTAGTCGTCGGACTGTAGCCCGGTAAAAATCAAATCAAACTGTTCATCTTTAATGGCGGCAGCAAAGGCTTTGGCCGTGTTCAGTGCGTCTAGGCCGACGAATGCATTGTCCTCGAGGTGGATCGCCCGGTCCGCGCCCTTGGCTAGCGCTTCCCGTAAGACTTGCGAGGAGCGCGTGGGTCCAGAAGTGATGACCACAACTTCTCCGCCATGCTTTTCTTTCTGTCGAAGCGCCTCTTCCAAAGCGTAAGCATCCGGTTCGTTGACTTCATACGAGACGTCTTCGCGAATCCAGGCGGCGCTTTCGTTCAGCTTAAGAGGGGCATCCTTCTGGGGAACCTGCTTCATACAAACGAGAATCTTCACGGATGACTCCTGATAATGGGCGGGAGACTCAAACCCGCGCGTCTCTGGAATGAATAAAATACAGACGCGAACCCATTAGTATAAATCAGCAACCGGGATTGGGAGGAAGGGGTAGCGGTTCAGTCTAGGAACGCTACGCTTTGCAAGGTGGTGATCTCGAAACGCTTGCGGCAACGCATGTTCTTGCAAGCCATCATGTCGTCCCGTCTCATCATGTAGGAACGGGCTTTAGCGAAACGGGCGCGGTCCCGCTCGTCAGCACGGCCGGGAAGCTGCTTTTTTTTAGTGCGGACGAGCCAACCGACTTCGTATTCGGCAGACTGATGGCAATGCGGACAGTTCAGCGTATGTGTCTTTTTGTCCGGTCGCTCGTCGAAGAATTCGCGCTCATCCATAAGAAGCTCAAGCTGACAGGTCACAGCTGACAGCCTTCCGAAATTATTGCATATTTAGCTGTTGGCTGAAGGCCATGACCGGTATTTCAATCTAGTGCGTACGCATATGGCGAAGAAAAAGGCAAAGCGGTTTCGAGCGGTGAAGGCCGTCAAAGAATTGGCCCGAGAGCGGGTCGGTACGCCGCCCGCCGGACGTGTGATCAAGAACAAGAAGGAGCGCGGCGAGAAACACAAGCCAACGCTGGGAAAGCTATTGTCAGGCGAGTAGTAGTATGACGACTTCCACGGTGGCTTGAACACTCAAACCACCGTTCATTCCCCAACGTTGCTCTACTGTTGGCAGACTGGATCCTGCGCGTTCATGGTGATCGAGCCTACGGTCGCTGACCCAGCCGACGGGTTTGCTTTATTACTGTAGGCAGTTGCCGTAATCTGAAGATTAGTCGCGCAGCCACCGAGATAAGTCGCTAACCCATTGGCATCAACCGATACAATCTGAGGAGCTGCGGATGACCAGACTACCTTGCTGGTAATGTCTCTGGACTCCATCGGTTGCCGATAATTTCCAATTGCGGTGTACTGAACTTGTAACCCGAAACCTTGCATGGTTACGTTATCGGGAGAGACCGTAATACTCACGAGTTGTTGATCGCCATTCCCGCATGCGGGAGTAGTTAGGCAAACTGCGATAACCACGGCAATCACAAATAGACGAAGAGCAAACGGGCGCATTAATCCCTCCACAGGCCTACGTAGAAAACACTATGCAAGAAGGAATGAAGGGACAATAGGAAGGGTGTGCTATACGGCAGTTGCACACGATGCTACGAAGGTTGCAAACTGGTGCACATCTTCTTCCGTCGTATCGAAAGAGCACATCCACCGAACCATCGATAGCTCCTCATTCCATACGTAAAAGAAGTATCTTTCCTGGATTTTCGCAATGGCCTGCTTCGGGATGATCGCAAAAACCCCATTGGCTTCTACCGGATACGAGATGCTGACGCCAGGAATTTTCCGTATCTCGTTCTCGAGTAACTTAGCCATCCGGTTGGCGTGCTCCGCGTTCCGACGCCATAAGTCATGGGTGAGGAGGGTCTCCATTTGGACTGACAGATAGCGCATCTTAGAGGCCAGCTGCATGCTTTGCTTGCGGAAGAAATGGAAGTTACCCGCTAGCTTCTCATCAAAAAAGACGACGGCCTCCACTCCCATCAGACCGTTCTTCGTTCCGCCAAAAGACAGCACGTCAACACCTAGATTGCGAGTCGCCTCCCGAAGATTTTGACCAAGTGCGGCGGCCGCGTTCGATAGCCTGGCACCGTCCATGTGTAGATACATACCGCGGTCGTGCGCAAATTTCGCGAGTGCGCGAACCTGCTCCGGCTGATAGATGGTGCCAAGCTCAGTGGACTGGGTGATCGTCACCACTTTCGGTTGGACATGGTGCGTGTCGCCAACGCCGTGATAAGCATGAGCTACAAGTTCCGGTGTCAGCTTGCCATCTTTTGTTGGCAGCGGAATTAGTTTGCTTCCCGTAAATTTTTCCGGCGCCGCGCATTCATCCGTATATACGTGGGCTCCCTCTGCACAAATAATGGCCTCATAAGAGCGGGTAAGAGCCTCGAGACTTAAAACGTTTGCCCCCGTTCCGTTAAATACGAAGAAGACTGCAATATCCGGTCCGAAATGTTCTTCAAATTTGCGGACTGCCGCTTCGGTATAAAGATCGTCACCATAGCCGACCACATGACCCGAGTTCACTCGAGCGAGCGCGGCAAGAACCTCAGGATGGACAGCGGCATTGTTGTCACTGGCAAAGCTACGGCTCGGCTTCATGGCCGGAACACTCTAGCAGATCGTTGCCGCAGCTGATGGCCCGCGTCTAGACGTAGATCGCACAATGAGCTGTGTCGGTTATCGTGGCGACGGACTCCCGCTGCATGGTAGGGTAACGGGTGATTTTTGGCGGGTCCGGTAGTGAATCCATGACGCCTCGTCCTCTTCCGTCTTTTTCTTCTCGTCGCCGGTCCGCCACTTGGAATCGGGTACTGCTGTGCTCGGTTTCGTTAGGACTTTTCCTTTTTTCCGGCTGCGGCAAAAAGGATATGCAAGGCGCGCAGGCACCTGCAGCAATGCCGGTGAAAGTGCACACGGCTGCTCCCAAGCTGGTGAACGATACGACCGAATACGTTGCGACGATGAAATCTCGCGACTCGGCCGTGATCATGCCTCAGGTCGAAGGGCAGATCACCAAGATCTTCGTCCATTCTGGGGATCGCGTCAGTCCCGGGATGCCTCTTATGCAGATCGATCCCGCTAAGCAGCAAGCTACGGTAAAGAGTCAGGAGGATACCCGCGCTGCGGCGCTCGCCAACCTAAAGTTTGCCCAGCAGCAATATGACCGTACGAACAATCTCGCTGCCTCCGGTGTTGTAAGTCGGCAAGAACTGGACCAAGCCAGATCGGCTTTGGATGCGGCCCAATCGCAAGTCCAAGCCTTAGGGGCGCAGGTGCGTGAACAGCAGGTTCAGTTGCACTATTACCGGGTAACTGCGCCTTCGACCGGCATCGTCGGAGATATCCCGGTCCACGTTGGCGATCGCGTCGTCGTCTCCACTGTGTTGACGACTGTGGACAAGCCTGGATCGCTTGAAGTCTATGTGTACGTGCCGATCGAGCGATCTTCTCAACTGAAGATGAATATGCCAGTCGAACTTGTGGACGGCAGCGGAAACGTAATCGCGCACAGCAAGGTGAGCTTTGTTTCTCCGCAGGTGGATAACGCAACACAGACTGTTTTGGTGAAAGCCAGGATTTCGAACCACCAGCGGATGCTGCGCCAATCCCAGTTCGTGCGTGCGCGAGTAGTCTGGGGTTCGCACAATGCTCCAGTGGTGCCCGTTCTGGCAGTCAATCGGATTGGTGGGCAATACTTTGCTTTTGTCGCAGAACCTGACGCAAAGGGAGGGTTCGTCGCTCGCCAGAAACTGCTGAAGCTCGGGCAAATCGATGGCAACGATTACGTCGTGCTGGATGGAATCAAAAGCGGCGACAAGGTCATAATTTCCGGAACGCAGTTCCTGGTGGACGGTGTTCCAGTTATGCCGCAGGAAGGCAGCAGCTAGTGCGATTAGCCAATGGCTAGTGTTCAGTCGCTACTTCATGATCGTTCTTGGAAGGCGTTTAACTAGCTACTGACTACTAGCAACTGATTTTTCATGTTTGTCGACTTCTTCATACGTAGACCGGTATTTGCCACTGTTTGCGCGTTGCTGATCATCCTGGCGGGCGCAGCCGTAATCCCTACGCTGCCCATCGCTCAATTCCCCAACCTTGCACCTCCACAAGTCACGGTCGGAAGCTTCTATACGGGTGCAAGTGCCCAGACGGTGGAGAGTGCGGTCACCACTCCGCTGGAACAACAGATCAACGGCGCTGAGGGCATGAAGTATGTGACGTCCTCGAGCGGAAACGACGGGAGCAGCCAGATCACAGCGACGTTTGACCTGAACCGTGATCCGGACCTGGCCGCGGTTGACATTCAGAATCGGGTAAACACAGCCCAAGGACGACTACCAGCAGCCGTGAAAGCAGTCGGCGTTTCCGTTGCGAAGAGTTCCAACAACTTCGTTTTTGGTGCCGCCGTGTTCTCGCCGGATGCCCGCTACACGCCGCTCTTCATGAGCAACTACCTGGACGTCTACGTCAAAGACGCTCTCAAGCGCGTCCCGGGCGTTGCCGAGGTTTTCATCTTCGGAGAGCGCAAGTATTCCATGCGGCTCTGGCTTGATCCCGTGCGCATGGCCAGCCGTGCCTTGACGGCTTCGGACGTGGTCAGCGCACTGCAGGAACAGAACGTCGAAGTGGCTGCCGGGCAGGTCGGCCAGCCTCCAGCGAAGGCCGGCCAGACTTATCAGATTAGCGTGCGCGCCATCGGGCGTCTGTCAGAGGCTTCGCAGTTCGAGAACATCATCCTCAAGAGCAATCCAGATGGCACGCTGGTTCGAGTCCGCGACGTAGGTCGCGCGGAGCTTGGAGCTGAAGATTACGGCAGCGATCTGCAATTCAACGGGCATGATGCGGTTGGTCTGGGCATCACGCAATTGTCCAACGCGAACGCGCTCGAAGTGGATCGGCGAGCAATTGCAGAACTCGAGCGTCTGGCCAAGCGTTTCCCTCCCGGAATGACGTATCAGCTGGCCTTCGACACCACTGATGCAGTCGGAGAATCGATACGCGATGTATTGAGCACGCTGCTCGAAGCGATTGTCCTCGTCGTGCTGGTCATCTTTATTTTCCTTGAAGACTGGCGCAGCACGATCATCCCGTCGGTGACGATCCCAGTCTCCCTTATCGGAACCTTTGCGTTCGTCAAGCTCCTGGGCTTCTCTGTTAATACGCTCACGCTTTTCGGCATCACGCTCGCCACCGGACTGGTCGTCGATGATGCCATCGTGGTTATCGAAAATATCGAGCGGCATCTGCAGGAAGGTGAGAAGGATCCACACGCCGCCGCGTCTCTCGCCATGAAGGAAGTAGCAGGCGCGGTCATCGCCACTTCGCTCGTGCTGGTTGCGGTCTTCGTTCCGGTAGCGTTCTTCCCGGGTACGACTGGCATTCTGTTCAGACAGTTCGCGCTGACGATTGCGTTTTCGATCTCGATATCGGCTTTCAACGCTCTGACGCTCACGCCTTCGCTATCAGCACTTTTACTCGGACGCACCCATATCACCAAAAACTGGTTTTTTCGGGGCGTGGATCGCGTGATCAAGGCGGTAACGGACGGCTACAGCAAAGCGCTTCGCTTGTTCCTGAATTACGAGTTTGCAGCGCTCGTGCTGTTTCTTGTTGGCTTGGCCGCAACCTATTTCATATTCAAGGTCGTGCCGAAGGGTTTCGTGCCCGACGAGGACCAAGGCTACTTCATCGTTGCCGTCCAGTCCCCGAGCGGAGCCTCGCTCGACTATACGAAGCAGATCGGCGCACAGGTCGACAAGATCATGCGTCAGAACGCTCCCGACGAAGTTGAAGGAACGTTCGCGGTATCCGGCTTCAGTTTCGGGGGGAATGCCCCGAACCGCGCGCTGATCTTTGTTCCCCTCAAACCCTATTCGAAACGAAAAGGCGACGCTCATAGCGCAAATGCCATCGTGAATCGTGTGCGCGGCCCACTGTTGGGAATTTCCGGCGCGATCGTCATTCCGTTTCTTCCTCCCGCTGTCCAAGGTCTTGGAAATTTCGGCGGCTTCCAGTTCGAGGTCCTCGACCAGGCAAACCACACGCTTGCCGAGCTTGATAAGGCCGCCCATGATGTCATTCGTGAAGGCAGCGGGCGGAAACAAAAAGACTTGACCGGCCTGTTCACCAGCTACAGCGCGAACGACCCGCAGTTCCTTGTCACAATCGACCGGGAAAAAGCCAAGAGCATGCATGTCTCTTTGCAGCAGATCACGGACACGCTGAGCGTCTACATGGGTTCGTCCTACGTCAACGACTTCGACTTCAATAACCGTTCTTACCGTGTATATGTGCAGGCGGACACGCAGTTCCGCGCAACCGCGCAGGACATGCGGCAGTTTTACGTGCGCGCAGATAACGGCGGAATGGTGCCGCTCGACAATCTGATCACGGTCGCTCAGTCCACTACGCCGCAGGTGATCAGCCACTACAACCTGTTCCGGTCAGTGGAGATCGACGGATCAGCGGCTCCCGGATTCAGTTCGGGCCAGGCCATCGCGGCCATGGAGGATGTCAGCAAGCAGGTATTGCCGCAGGGTTACGCGTACGAATGGACAGGCCTTTCACTCGAAGAACTGCAGTCGGGCGGCACGGCTTTCATATTGTTCGGACTCGGCACGCTGGTGGTCTACCTCACACTTTCCGCGCAGTACGAAAGTTTCGTGCTTCCCTTCATCGTGCTGCTGGCTGTTCCCATGGCACTCCTCGGAGCGCTGGGTGCTCAATCCCTCCGCGGATTGCAGAACGACGTCTACTGCCAGATTGGCTTGGTCATGCTGGTAGGTCTCGCCAGCAAAAACGCGATTCTGATCGTCGAATTCGCGGAGCAGTTGCGCCAACGCGGCATGACCATCGTCGATGCTGCAGTGGAAGCGGCGCGCATCCGGCTACGTCCCATCCTCATGACATCTCTCGCGTTCATCCTCGGCGTGCTGCCGCTGGTGCTGGCTTCTGGAGCCGGCGAGCATGGAAGGCACTCCGTAGGAACGACAGTTTTCGGCGGCATGATCATGTCGACCGTACTGAACTTATTCTTTATCCCGGTGCTTTACCTTTTGATCGAGGGCTGGAGAGAACGGCGGCAAGGGACGAAGCGTCGCGCTTAGCTTTTCGGCAGAAAAAAATCCCTTACAAATCGCCAAAAATGAAAACCCCGGAGCGGGTGCTCCGGGGTGGCGATGTCGCGGGATGTCAGGCGGCCATCGTCTCGACGAAGTGCTCGCAAAGTCTTGTCTCGAGCACATAGGGCTGAACGTTAATCGGAGTAACCATGAGCGGCTTCAGGAGGTCATGCACCCTGGGATAAATTTCCTTCTCATAGCGGGTGGCATCGTCTCTACGTGTCCATAGGCTGATGGTGAACCATCTGTTTTGCTTGGCATCGACGGGCATGAAGGGCAGGATCTCAAGAAAACCGACCTGCTTCTTCAGGATGGGCAGAATTTCCGCCTTCACAAGTTTCACAAACTCTTCTTTCTTGTCAGGCTTGATTTCAAAATCAAGAACGCGAGCAAACATAAAGGTTCTCCTTGTCGCACTTGATATTCACGAAGTGGCCCCAATGGCAGATCCTGGGTCCGAGGGAAGACGAGCCCCGGGCAAAGGAGGGCTCAAGCCATATGCGCAAGCCTTATAACCGAACCTGCAGAGAATTGCGGTGACGTGCGACTCGGACGAGTGTGACTAATTCGGAAAGCAAACTGAAATAGGCGAGAGGAAATTCAGGGAGTGAAGAAATGGGTAGAAAAAATTAAAAGGCTGTGACATTGGTTATGCTCTAGCCACCCGCTCCTGCGAGGGAGCTTGCAGCGTGGACGCATGTACCGTCACAGCCCTTGATGTGATCTCCGCTTTCGCGGTTCCTGACCCCAACTGACTCCTCGCAGAGCAGTCGGTTTTTTCGGGTCCGGTCGCTGTCCAGGTCGCCCCATTCAGCGTATCACTCAGCTTACTTCGGGTTAACGAAGGTTTATTTAAGTTAACCCTTTCAGCCGTCGACGCACGCGAAATTAAATGCCTGACGCGAAAAAGTCAACGCCGCTTTTTGGTGCAATGAAGAAAAAAACGTGTTAACAAAACGTGAATTGCAATCGATTGAAACCTGTATGGTTAGAAGAAGCGTCGATCCAGTTTTCCACAACCCTGCACAGTTTCATCACAGAAACTACATGGAAGAATTCTCCGTGAATTCTTCAACGAACCATCAAAATGTCTTGACGGGTGATACGCAACTACCTCAAGGTGGAACGTGCAGAGTGAGTACATGCTGGATTTAGTCGCGTATGTAGATGGTGGCTGTTTAGGGCATCGTGGACCAGCCGGAGTCGGCGTCATTATCCGTGGCGCCTCAGAAAATCCAATCACAATCGCAAAGTGGATCGGTCGGCAGGACAATAATGTCGCCGAATATGTCGCGTTGATGGAAGCTCTGCAGTGTGCCCTGAAACTGAAGGCTCGGCGGCTACACGTCTATTCGGATTCCGAGGTAGTGGTTAAACAGATGACGGGCATCTACAAGTGCCGCAGCCCGCGTCTTTATTCTCTCCATTGGACCTGCCGGAAGCTGGCACGATCCCTGCATTTCTCGATTTCGCATGTGGGCAGGGAGCGAAACACCGAAGCCAATCGATTAGCCAACATGGCAATTCGGCGCAGCCTCGCTCAGCGTGAGGAAACCGAATTACCCGCCGATAGTTCAGTCTCCCGAACTATCGCTTTCGCAGAAAATCCTGCCAGTTAGATTCCCTACTGCAGCGCATAGACGTTCCCATCCATGCTGCCGAAATAGACTACGCCGTGGTCCACAGTCGGTGATCCCAAGATTGCGCCAACCGAGAAGAAGCGATTGAAATCCAGATACATATCTTCGAAGTCCCCGAACAGCGGCGCAAAAGCTTCGCGGTTGAGACCGCCATCTGCAGTCAAAACCTTCATGGGGTCTTTTTTCGCGGCTTCAGTCTGGAATTCCCAAACAGACTTACCCGTCTTCGCATCGATCCCGTAGAGCTTGCCATTGTGCGCACCGATGTAGAGAAGTTCTCCAGCGAGCGCTGGTGAGGAGAACACGTACGCTTTCGCGTCGAAATTGAGGCGCAAGCGCCCAGTCTTTGCGTCCAAGGCAAAAACGCGAGAGCTGTCAGATGTCGCCGCATAAACCAATCCATCGCGCACGGCAGGAGTGGAATTCACCCACGATTTGTTCGCGGGGTAATCCCATTTCTTTTTCCCGGTGGCGGCATCAAGCGCATACACGTGAGCATCCCTACAACCCACATAAACCACGCCATCAACCACAGCGGGCGAAGATTGAAATCCAACCTGGTTGTGAATCGTGTTGTCTTCGCCCGATTTGAACGACCATTTTTCCTGTCCGGTTTCGGAATCGAGTGCGTAGAAATAGCTGTCCCAGCTGCCAATGTAGACGATGTTGTTCACGACTGCCGGCGAAGCGTGGACCACATCCTTGGTGGCGAACTTCCAGACCAACTGACCCGATTGTGCATCGACTGCATACACGTTCCCGTCGCCGCTTCCAAAAAACACCTTGCCATTGGCCACCGCCGGCGACGATATCCAGATGTCCCACGCGTCGGGAATCGTTTGCGCGGCGGAGGGATAGCCATGCAAATTCTTGGCTTCGAATTTCCGCTCATACTCAGTCGCGTAGACCCATTTCGGCTGACCAGTCTTCACATCGAGAGCGGCCAGAGATCCCGCGGATGAAACGAAGTAAAGAACACCGCTCGAGATCGCCGGAGACGAAGCAATCGGCATGCGGGATTTGAAATTCCATTTCTCTTTCCCCGTCTCCTGATCGATCGCATACATGTGCCCAGACATCGAGGCGATATAAACAACGCCATCAACGACGGCGGGAGTGGTGACGATCGGCCCAGCCGCTTTAAATGTCCATTTCACGGATGGAGCTTGCTTCGGCCCCGCCGATTCGAAGACGCCACTCCGTGCGTTATTTCCATGGAATGTGCTTTGACCAAACAGCAGCGACGAAAAAAGGCAGACGAGGACACTAGGTAGCGCACGTTTCATCAAGATCTCCGGTTCAAGAGCGAATAGTAGGCCGGAATATCTGACGGCGAAGGTTAAGAATCGTCAACAACCGGAACAGGAATGCAGCTCAGGCATCTTGCGCTGTATAGATCGTCAGGCGAGAACTCCAACGCAGAATGAGCGCGAGCAGAAGTGGAATCAGCAGGAATCGGAGGAGATGATCAGGGTGCTTTCCATACGCGACGAGAAAGATCAGAAACACCACATAAAGCAGGATCGCGTTCATACGCCGATACTTCCGCGCGAGCTCTGGATTCGACGTAAGGCCCACCATCAGGACAAGCACAAATCCGATCGCCACAAACAACACCGAGCCCCTGTTGCCTTTTCTGAGAATGCTGTCTGCCGCTAGATATCCCATGGTTAGAACAGCGCAGTAGTGAATCGTATGGGCCGAAACGAAAGCTTGGATGGCTCGCGTTTCGCTCGGCATTGCGCCATGAAAACGGACCAGGCCGGGTAGAGCGAATGCGAACGCGAACCACAAAAATGAAAAGCGTGCCGTGTTACGAGCCGCGGCATGTCCGCCCGCGGAGTTCCAGCCAATGATCGCGTACGTACACAACGCCATCACAACGTTACCCGCTATCGCGAGCCAAATGGGCCCGGCTGCGCAGCATCCGATCGTCCGGATTTACAGAATTCAGCATGTGCTTTGTGTCCAACAGCATGGCACAGAGCCCCCGTTCCAGCCACTTGTTACAACGCTTAATCTGATGAATTCCGGGATTACGTCCGTAATGAAGAAGAGAAGAAAGCGCTCAAGAAGAGCTCGGCGGCGACCCTAGACTTTCATCATGGGGAACACGCGGGTATTCGTGGCTTTGGCCGTCGCTCTGTTTTTTATCCCGACAGCCACTGCCCAAGACAAAACATTCGATTGGCGACCTGCCAACCTGGAAACTTTACGGCTTGATCCCGCCGAAACCTTCGGGGGGCGTGTCTATCATCCCGGCGCGGACGGCGGCAACATCCACGTGGGTATCGAAGCTCGTCAACCGGTGACAGTGGGCTTGACGTGGGAAGACGACTGGAACAATGCGGCCCACCATCCAGAGCGGCTGTACGAACTGGATTTTCGCTGCGTTCGCGAACACGTCGTCAACACGATGTACGAGTGTCATCTGCCATCTGCCCGCCCGATGATCCTGCTGATTCGCGACGAACGTAAAGGAACCGGCGGCGCAATCCTGAGTGGCGTCGGCGCAGTCATTGGCCACGGAGTGAACCCACGGATCTTCGCTGCACCGAACGGCGTGTCGGTCCAATACTACAAGTGGGCTTGCATCGAGAATTGTCGCGAGGCGCAGTTTCAATGGACCGTGCTCGCAAAAGAGAAGTACAAGACGAGCACGAATCCCAAGATCTATAACCTGCTGACTCCCGAGCGCGATCACCAGCCCTTGAGCATACGGATCAAGGCGAGCCAGCCGATGTCAATCGCCGTACTGCCCACGAGTGTGGCCGATCAGTTATACGAAACCCCAGGAAGCTTGAATGCCGCGATGTCCAAGACGTCCTGCAAGCAGCGCGGAGTCGAGAAACTCACGTTCGAGTGCACATTCAACTTCGCAGACGGGCCGCAAGCGGTCGTCGTGATGCCCGACGGCAACAATCCACCAAGCAAGAAGACCGAAATCGAATTGCAGACAGTGAAGTGCGTAGCGAACTGCGATCTGATGTAAGGCAGAATGCAGCGGTCAGCTCTCAGCTGTTAGGGCTTGATCTCAATCTCAGTTCCTACCGGAATCAAATTCCAAAGCTCATCCATCTCTTCATTAGTGACAGCGATGCATCCATCGGTCCAATCGTGTGCGATATGGGCCTTTCCTACCCAGGCATACTCTTTCGGCAACCCATGAAGCATGATGTCACCGCCCGGGCTTACCTTCGCCTTTGCCGCCGCAGCAACGTCCTTCGAATTCGGATAAGAGATGTGAAAGGCTTTGTAGTAGTGGCTGTTGGGATTTCTTGAGTCGAGGATGTAGATACCCTCAGGAGTCCGATGGTCGCCTTGTTGCGTCTTCGGTCCAACTGGCTGGCCTCCCAAGGCAATCTTGTACGTACGCACTTCTCTTCCGTGCGAAACGAGCACCAGCTTGTGGTCCTTTTTGTAGACCACGACACGATCAATAGGAAATGAGTTTTTGATTCGTGCACTTGGGTAGAGCCATGCACTCAGGAGCGCAAGGAGTACAGCGCACGGCGCGAAGCGAGCGGCGATCTTACACCAGAATGCTGTCATCCAGTTTCTTTCGTCCCCAGTCAGCCGCGGCCTGGATAAATGCCATCACCAGTGGATGAGGCCGCGTCGGTTTTGAGGCGAGCTGGGGCTGAAACAGAGTCGCGATAAAAAAGCGGTGTGTGGGTGATTCAATGGCGCGCACTTCTCCGCCTGATCCTCGCGCAGCCACTGGAAAACCGGCTTCGATCGAAGCCCACTCAAATTCAGGATTCACTTCGAAATTGCAGAAGAACTCCTCCTCGACCACGTCTGAACCGTAAAAGCTTTGTAGATACGAGCCCGGGCGAAGGCGAATCTCCGGAACGGCGCCCGAGAGCTTTGGAGCACCCTTTTTCTGCTTGGGTACGGCGCATGCAACCGGGTAGATGATGATATTTTTCGAATCGGGATTGTTTTCCGCGGAATCCGCATCCGCCAGCCCGATCACATTGCGGGCACATTCGATCAACGTGTACTGGAATCCGCCGCAGGTCCCGAGAAAAGGCCAGTCGCGGGTGCGCGCGAACTGGATCCCACGCAACATCCCATCAAAACTTTTATAGGGACTACCCGCCGAAGCCCACAGCCCATCGAATGATTCCAGCTTCTTCTCAGCGGAAGGCTCAAGTAATGACGCCGTCGGCAACCATTCCGACTCGACCTCCAGCTTGAGCTTGCGGGCGGCGTGCTGGATGGAGTCGTTGGTGGCGTGATGGGAGCGAAATTCGGTGTTGAAGTCCCCAAGGATCCCGATGCGAACGGCGTCGCTCACGCCGGACATTCTAATGGAGAGAAGCCAAACCCTGGATAACACGTCTGTGCCAGTACGTTAGAAGCGTGGTGCCGGAGACTAGGCGTTCAGGCCCATGAAGAGATAGACACCTGCCAGAATCAGCACGGGGCCGCCACTCAGCATGAGCGCGGATTTCCAACCGAGAGAGCGGGCTAAGGCGGTTTCACTTCTCCACGAGATCAGCAGCGTCTGATCGTTCTTACCTTTGCCCAAAACCACTGGGCAGTTGAGATCGAAACCTGGCAAAGCCTCTTTGTTCTCCTCGACCGGGACTTGCCGCTCCTCTACGGGCGGGGCCTCGACCGCGACCGATGACGCCGAAACGCCTGCAGCTTCCCAAGCGGCTGGTTTCGTGATGCCAGCTTTCAGGAGTGCAGCCGCCACTTTCTGTTGCTGCGTCATCTGAGAGGAAGACGCGGGTAGATTCTCAGTCGATAAGTACACGACTTCGGGACCTTGCGATGCTTCGTGATTCGCCGTGGCCCGCACCAACCATGCGATCTTGTTTTTCGTCGCGCTCCCATCACTTCGATAAGACGGATTCTCCATCAGCGTGCCGACGATGAACAACGCGTTTTTCGGCTTGATGCAATATTCCTCGACACGAATTTTCTTTTCACATGCGACTCCGTGGCGCAACAAGAATGAACGCACGCTCTGTGGCACGGGATCTGCCATAGACAGAATCGAGTCGCTGAATTCATGGCGGAAATCGCGATGAATATCGAGTTCCGCTCCTCGCGGATCGATCAGCATGGTTCCAGTGTTGTCATCGAGGAAAAAAGGCACGTGCAGGTTCTCTTCGGCTACCTTCTTCCACTGATTGCTTCTGCCTTCCTGCTGATATTCCCACGCGACCGTGCGGTAATAGAAGCAGGGCTTGCCAGTGATCGGAGCATGCAACGTGTAGGGGCCGACTGCCAGTCCGTTCACCTCTACCAGACCGAGCGCGGCGCTTCGGATTTTCGATTGCGGGGTGCTCAGCAGCAGCCGACGCCGGATCAGCAGCCGAAAGCCATACACAAAAAGATAGAGCCCGACCGCGATCAGCACATACGACCAGATCGGCGATACAGAGATCGCGAGTTGAAATGCGGCCAGCACGGTTCGAAGTGGCACGCGGGCACACGTGCTCGCTTCGAGCGTAGCCAGTGCGGGCGAACCGCGCAGCAGAAAAGGCCTGCTTGAGACTTACGGAAGTAATGAAATCACTGTGGAATGTTCAACTTAGGAACTACGACTGCGCTCGGCCGCCCATCATTGAGGCAGCGCAAATGAGAACAAAGCCGCTCCCGCCGGAATCACCACGTACTGCCGCCCCTCCACCTGATAACTAATCGCCGCCGAATACACCGCCGCACCCAGTTGAACGTGCCAGAGATCTTTGCCCGTCTGCGCATCGAGTGCGATGAAGTTCCCATCCGACTCGCCTGCGAACACCACTCCGCCCTTCGTCGACAGCGCGCCCGCATTCGGATTGCTGAAGTACTTGAATTCCCACTTCTCCGTCGCGGTCAGCGGATCGAACGCCTTAAGCGAACCTGACGGACGCTCCTTCGGATCGGGGACGTAGATACTGCCCAGGAAATCGTGCCCCGCGCGATACTGCTGCGGCGAACTGGTGAACACGTCGCATTCGTTTGTCGTTGCCACATACAGAAGCTTCGTTCCCGGACTGTAAGAAGGCGAAAACCAGTTGGTCAGGCCGATTGCGCCTGGACAAACCCGTTTGCCGATTGCATCCGGCGTCGCATCCGAATTGAGGATTGGTTTGCCTTCCGGAGAAATGCCGGTCGCCCAAGTCACTTTGCCAAACGCCTTCGCGAAAAGAAACTGGCCGGTAATGCGATCAAGCACATACATGAAGCCATTTCGATTCGCATGGATGAGCAACTTGCGCGGCTTCCCTTCCCAATCGGCATCGACCAGAACCGGAATCTGCGTCGCGTCGTAGTCGTACAGATCATGTGGCGTGAACTGGTAATACCACTTCAGCTTGCCCGTGTCGGCATCGAGCGCGAGCATCGAGTTGCTGTAAAGATTGTCTCCCTTGCGCTCGCCACCGTAGTTACTGGGCGAAGGATTCCCCGTCGGCCAATAAATCAGATTGAGTTCCGGATCATACGTTCCGGTGAGCCATGCTGGAGCTCCGCCGCTCTTCCATGACTCCGCATCCCAGGTTTCGTGGCCAGGCTCCCCCGGACCGGGAACAGTTTCGAAACGCCAGGCACGTTTTCCTGTGGCCGCGTCATACGCATCCACGAAGCCGCGGATCCCGTATTCACCTCCCGAAACACCCACGATGACTTTGTCTTTCACAACAAGCGGAGCCACCGTGAACGTATACGCCTGCTTGTAATCCGCGGCTGTTGTATCCCATACAATGTTGCCGGTGCGCGTATCGAGCGCGATGACGTGCGCGTCAAGCGTGGCCATGAACACTTTATCGCCGAGTAGCGCGAATCCACGATTCACCCGTCCGCAGCATGGCTTCACGTGATCCGGAAGAACACGCTGGTATCGCCAGATTGCCCGTCCCGTGCGCGCGTCGATGGCGAAAGCGCGGTCATTCTGTCCTGTGCCATAGAGAATGCCATTGACCGCGATCGGAGTAGTTTCAAATTCCCCGATGTCGCCGGTCTGAAATGCCCACTGCATCGTCAGCTTGGAGACGTTGCCCGCGTTGATCTGATCCAGCGTGCTGTATCTCCATCCCGCGTAGCCTCCTGAATAAGTCAACCAGTTCTGAGGCTCTTTGGCCGCATCCCGGATACGTTCGTAAGTGACCTGCGCCTGCATGCCCGGAAAAATGCTGAGAAGTATGCCCAACACGAGGAAGATTTTTTTCATTTGGAATCCTGCTCCCCGCGAAGGCTCCCGAGATATGCAACCAGGTCCTGCAGGTCATAGGCGTTCAACATCTTTTCGGAATATCGAGGCATAACGGATTTGCGCTCGTGAGCGATGTCTTTGAGCTCACTCTTTCGAAACACTCGCAAATGCTGTTCGGTGTCGAGCAACTGGATCGAAAATGTGTCTTCGTTTCGTGCGATGCCACGAACTTTTTCTCCGCTAGCCATCGTTACAGTCACCGTGTCATAGATCATCGTCGGCCCGAAATGGTTATTCGGATCGGGCGGAAAATGCGTGAGGTCTTTATCTGGCTCACGGATCGACTCGATCAAATAAGCATCCGAGCGGCCCGCCGCCACGCGCGACAGTTCAGGACCGAGAATGCCGCCGCGGCCATTCACCATGTGGCAGCGTCCGCACTGCAGGGTTTCCCAGAACAGATGACTGCCTTTTTCCGCATTTCCCACTTGCGCAACGCGCTCTGCGGGAGCAAGCGAGCGCAGATACGCAATGATGGCCCAGGTCTCGGAATCCGGTAGATCGTTCGCGGGCATGTCCGTGCCGGGAATACCGGTGGTAATCGTGTGATAGATCGCCTCGTCGGTGCCACCATGGACCCAGCGCCCTGCGCTAAGGTCAGGCCCACGCCCGCCGCCCTTCGCATTCAATCCATGGCACGGCGAGCAATTGGATCGAAAAAGAGAGTTCCCTTCCTTTATCGCCTCCGGCTTTTCGGCAAGAGGATTGGTGGCTGCGGATTCCTGACTGGAAGAAGCTCGCGCCGAGAAGACGATCAACAAGCTGACAAGACAAATCGATAGCGGGGTTATGTGTGCGCGCACGCCAACTCTCCGGACGAGAGAATTAATAATCTGTGTGCTAATCGGACGGCAGTGTATGGAAGCAATGGAAGGGAGTCAATGAGTGATCTCGGCTGCTTACGACAGTTACGGCCGTAAGCTGCGAACAGCAGGGCGGCGGTGTCCAATAGATTGTGAACTTTTCCAGACGCACACCGGCACGATTGGCCATGTTTCTTTTGATTGCTAGTTCTCTGTACCCACCCTCATCCCAAGCCGAAGAACAAGTCCACTGGCAGGATGTCGATCAACTTTGCGGACAACTACAACTCGAAACCGCTGAGAAGAGAACGATCGTCGTGGACGGCAGAACTGAGACTCGCCTGTATGAGGCATACCTTCGCGGTGCAACCGTCACTCTTTACCCTGCGACGAAGGCGGACAAAGAATGCTGTGCCGCTGGCTCAATAGCGACTGCTATATCACGCAAGTACGGTGCCTTCGAGTTCAAAGGGATTTTGCCCGGATACTATTGGCTACGAGTGCAGAAAAATGGGGTCACGCACGTCATTCCAGTTCATCTCACGACCGCTTTCAACGAGACGTCGTGCTCCGCCTTATCGGTACGCCGTAGCTTCGTCGTGGATGCCAGTCCGCCCAAGATTGAGACTCGAATCCGTTGATTGGCGAAAAATCGCCGTTACACTCACAATCCAGCCAACGCCTGTCTATACTCGTGTCCATGCCCGGCGGCAGAAAATTCTATCCTCCTCGAAGCTGGTCGACGGTTCTATTGGAAGTGATGCTTGTCGTGCTCTTGGTTGTCCTGGTCGTAGCCTTGTTGTACCAATTGCATCGGATGCGGTAGTTCTTGATAAATCGGCATTACACTCATTGACGGATTACTCCGCTCCCGCCCGAGCCAAATTGGGCCGGGCTATTGTTTTCGGAAATGCTGGTGAACTAGTATTCCGCGCGATGGAGATAGAAGAATTCGCAACACTGTATAAAGCAAAAACGGATGAGGAACTGGTCCGCTTGGCGGTGGATTGGGCACAGTTAACATCCGACGCTCATACTGCTTTAGAAAATGAATTGGCAAGAAGGCAAATCGAGGTTGTGAAGCTCTCACAGGACCATTCGCAGGAGAGGACTCATCACTCAAGCTCTCGCGAGAGACCAGCACGAATGTGGGCTGATTCAGAGCTCGTGGTCTCCACGCTTCGCTATCTGAAGTTTGGTTGCCTGCTGCTGATCAATCTTGCAGTCGCGGTTGTGGGAACTGTAACACTGGAGCTGGCGACAATCGGCAAACTGCTTCAGCCTCACAGCATCGCTTCGGTCATTTGGAAGGAGAGCATTTTAAGTGGAATTTGCGCAGCTGCGATCGGATTTGGCATGTGGCGCACTTGGCGCAACTCGGCAACGAAATGGATCTGGGTGCTCGCCGCAGCATGGTTCATGTTCGGATTAGCAGTGGCTGGTCGTGGAGTGGTCCTGGGCAGAATCAATGTGCTCGGTGGCAATCTTGGTCCGGCAGAGGTGAGAAGCTACTTCGCTTTCACTGTTCCTCTTATTCGTTCGATCTGTTTTTCTTTAGGCGCAGAGATTGCGTCGCGCTTTTATCCTCCTAACACCTATTCAGAGCAAACCACTCGGCGCGAGACACAGATCATTACTCAAGGATAACCAATTGTTACCAACACCATTACAATTCATTTTAGTTCGTTCCCGCACGTCAAAAGAGGAGGCCGAGCCCCGCCCTACCGCACAGCTTCAGCGTGCCGTTCCTTCAGAATCTCTTCCACCGCCCCAATCGCCGTCTCGATTTCCTGATCCGTATTGTAGAAATGCGGTGAGAAGCGCACGCCTGCCTTCGGACGATAGTCCACCAGGATGTCGCGCTTGAGCAGTTCTCGACAGACTTCCGGCGCGTCCGGCATGTCGATCGACACCGTGCCTCCGCGGCGTTCCGGATCGCGCGGCGTATTCACTCGCCAGCCATGCTGATTCGCAAGCTCGATAAGCCGAGCGGTCTGTCGCTTCGACTTCGCGCGGATCCGTTCGACACCAACTTCATTCATGATGCGAAGTCCCGGCCGCGCCGCTTCGAGCGCTGGAATATTCAGCGTGCCATTTAAAAATTTGTACGGCTGCTCCGTGTAGCGAATCGGCCCGACTTCGAATGCGAATGGATTCTGGTGTGCGTGCCAACCGGTGAGTCGAGGTTCAAGTTTGCGCCCGAGATCAGGACGCACATAAAGGTAAGCAACACCCGGCCCGCCGCAGAGCCACTTGAGAACGCCACCCGTCGCAAAATCCGCATTCAACGCCTGGATATCGACAGGAACAGAGCCCAATGACTGAAAGGTATCGAGCACAACGTGGGCTCCGACGCGATGAGCCTTCTCGATGATCGCTTTCGCATCGTTGATGAACGAACTGCGAAAAATCACGTGCGAGATCGGAACGACCATCGTCTGTTCATCGATCGCATCAAGCAGTCGCTCGAGCGGCACGTGCACGCCGTCATCCGTCTTCACCATGTGCACGCGCGCGCCCGTTTTCTGTTGCGCTTCCCAGAAGTACATCACCGAGGGAAAGTTGAGGTCCGAATACACGACCTTATTCCGTTTGTCGGAAAAGTCGAAGCAGGAAGCGATGATGGCCTGACAGGACGTAACGTTCTGGTGTGTACAGACCGATCCCTTGGGCGCATTCATCAGAGCGCCAATCTCGTCGCCGACCTCGGCATTGCGCATCCACCAGGTCTCTTCCCAGGCGCGCACGCCGCGCGTCGCCCAGGTGTCCGCATAGCCTTTCAGCGAGTCGTACACTCCCTTCGGCATGGCGCCGAGAGAGTTGCTGATCATGTAAGTAGTGCGCTCAAGAATGGGGAATTCGGGGCGATAGCGCAGAAGCTCGTCGGACATGTAGCTATTGTAAATGCCGCTTTAGACGATGGCTTCCAGGCTCCAGGCTGCCAGTTACTGGCTTCTGGTTCTTGTTGCCTTGATCGCAACATATGCCCCTGTCAGCAGAATCAGATACAGCACACCGCACACCGCGTTCACGCCCGAGTCGTACCAGCCTTTCAGAATCACCGCGCAAATAACCGTCAACCCGATGATCGATCCCCATCCACCCAGCGGAGACCGCAAAGGCAGGTCGGCAATTTCCGCTGGCGTGGCACGTCGACGAAATGAAATGTGCGCGGCCAGCGAAACGACCCATGACAGGATCATTCCGAAGAACGCACCTCGCAAAATGTACTCGAATGCTTTCGCGGGAGCCCATCGCGTCAGGACGAGCGCGACCACAATTCCGTAAGCAGAAACCAGCAACGCATAATTCGGAGATCCCTTCGCATTCAGGTGGCCCAGGATCGCCGGCGCCCACCCATTTCGCGCCATCGAAAAAAGCATTCGCGATGACACATATAAAGCCGCATTTGCTCCCGACAGCGCTGCCGTGAGCACAACAAAGTTCATGAAGTCGCTCGCTCCCGGAAGACTCACCGACCGAAACACGCTGACAAAAGGACTCTCCGTTACTCCCGCGCGGTTCCACGGAAGTATGCCGACCAGCACGGTGATTGCTCCGAGGTAAAGCAACATCAGCATCCCAAATGTGATTCGTACGGCTTGTGCCACGTCTTCCCGCGAGCGTGATTCTCCGGACGTCACCGCGACAAACTCCACACCGCCGAACGTATATATCGCAAAAGTCATGGCGAGCAGGGGCGCAAGAAATCCACGGGCAAAGAATCCACCTTGCGTTGTGAACTGCGGGGCCGTCTTCCCGGACAGCAACAAAAAAGCGCCGAGAACGATAAAGGCCGCAATGACGACCACCTTGATCATCGCGAACCAGAACTCAAAGCGGCCGTACGACCCGACTCCGCGGAAGTTGACCACCAGCAACAGAAGAGAAAACAAAGCGATCCAGACCGCGGAATCCACTCGCGGGAACCAGTGCGCCATGTACACAGTGGCCGCGACCATCTCCGCACCGATCGACACGGCAATCGCCGCCCAATAACCGCCTCGTGAAAGAAATCCGGCCCAATCGTTCAAGTAAAGATCCCCGTAAACGCCGAACGATCCAGCTGCCGGATGCGCGCATGCCAATTCCCCCAATGCCAGTGCAACTGTCCAGTTGATGAACGCCGCGAGCACAAAGCTCAGGATCACTGCGGGACCAGCCAGCTCTATAGCGGGCGCTGTTCCCAGCAACAGGCCGGTGCCGATCGAGCCGCCAACCGCCACCATCGCCATCTGTCCGGCGCTGAGCTGGCGGCGAAGCCCTTGCTCGTGTGTGAGTTCCTGCTCCGTTGGCATCGTGCTCGTATACCAGAAGGCGAATAAATTCCAAAATGGCTGGCTCGATTCCCACTCCGCAAGTATGACTTTCGTAATCGCGACGCCACGTTACGTCGTTGCTGAGGGTGGGAGCAAACCCTAGAATCGAAAGCGAGTTACTGTCTTTATTTGCCGCTCATGCCAGACCCTTCCAAGCGGGCCGAGATCGTGCGTCGTGTTGCGGGCGCGGAAAAGCTGCTTCAACGCGGCAAAACCGAAGATGCGCTCGAAGAGTATCTCGAGATCCTGAAAGAAGATCCGGAGAACGACAACGTTCGCCAACTGTCAGCGGACCTGTGCCTTTCTCTGAATCGCAATGGTCAGGCCGTACGTTTGCTAGGTGAGCTCTTTGAACGCCAGATGCAGACAGGCGATGCGACCCGGGCGAGCCTCACTTATAAGAAACTGTCGCGATACGGCAATCCGACCTGGAAACAAAAGGTTCGTTTCGGCGAACTTCTGGAGCCTTCCAACAAGAAACTTGCGGTTGGCACTTACGAAAACGCGCTGGAAGATTTAGGCCGAGGTGTGCAGAAGGAAGAAGCACTACCGGTCATGAAGCGGCTGGTGGCGCTCGAACCGACACAGCAAAACTATCTTCGCCTCGCGGAACTCTCGTCCGAAGTTGGAGACCACCAAACGGCCGCCTCCTCCTTCCTGAAAGTTTCTCAGCTCGCGGAGGCAGCGGGCACACCTTTTGCAAGCTGGGTCGAGCGTGCTTATACCGAGGATTCCAGTGATGTGCAGATCGGCCTTGCCTACGGCAAGAGTCTACTTTCTCAAGGCGAAGTGGGCGCTGCCATCTTCATTCTGGAGCCGCATGTTCAGTCAGGCGACGCATCGCTCGAATTACGCGACACTTACACGAAGGCATTGATCGCGGCCAACCGTTGCGTCGAAGCTGAACCTCTCCTTTGGCAACTCTTCGAACAAAACCCGACTCGCGTACAGCAGGTGGCAGACCTCATCGGTGGCCTTGTTGATTCCGGTTTCGACAAGGAAGCGACAGCTCTTGCCCGAAAACTCGAACAATTCCAGCGCCGACGAGGAGAACGCCGTTCGTTCACCGCGCTTATGCAGGACGTGGTCGCAAAACACGAGGCCTCGCCTGAGCTGCTCGAGTTTTTGAGCGAGTTGTACAACTCCTCCAATCGCGAAGTCGACTATTCCCAAACGCTCCTCAAACTTTTCGATTTGTATGTGAGCCTGGCGAACTACGAAAAAGCAGGTGAATGTCTGGATCGTGCAGCAGAAGTGGACCCGTACGAGCATGGCCACGCCAAGCGCCTCGAAATGCTCAAGGGCAAGATCGATGAAAAGCGTTTTCGTGTGATCGCTTCGCGCTTTACACCGATCAGCAAACAGGAACCGGAGCCTTCCAGCAAACCAGAAGAACCGACACTGGGCACAGCTGCGCTACAGGATTTAATGCTGCAGGCTGAAATCCTTGTGCAGTACGGTATGCGATCGAAAGCGATCGAGCGCCTGCAAAGGATCCAGGAACTTTTCCCGCGCGAAGAACAGCACAACGAAGATTTGCAACGACTCTACATCGCGGCCGGAATGACCCCGCAGCGAGCGAACTCTGCGCAACCCGCTCCTGCCCAGGCTACTCAAGCGAGTTCCTCTCCAATTGCTGCCAAAACCGAGCTTCCCGCTCAGGTACCCGCAACTGATTCTGGGGACATGACCAGTCTCACGCGCGTCGCCGAAATTACCCGCAAGCTTTACCACCAGAACACTGCGGATGCCGTCTTGCGGACCGCTGTCGCCGAGATCGGCAGCCATTGGCGCGTGACTCGGTGCATCGCTGCAATGCGTCGACCTGGCCTTCCCCCAACCGCTGTGCAGGAGTGCACCTCTGACGGCGTCCCCGCTGGTTCTTCCGCCTCGCTCGCGACCCTAGTGGCGGTTGTGCAGGACCTCGCTATTGCTCGAGGATCATTGCTCATTACCGACGCGATGGTTTCACCAGATCTTCAGAATGCGAAGCAAGCGCTCTCCGAACTCGGTGCGGCGTCCTTACTCGCACTTCCGTTAGCGGATGGTGAAGACCCAGTGGGTATTTTGATTCTGATCCAGGGCACAGCGCGCGGATGGCACTCTTCCGACATGGTCGTTCTTAAGACCCTGTCTGATCAAGCGGTGATCGCTCTAAACAATGCGGGCCTGCGGCGTCTGGTCAAAAATCTGTCGGTCACCGATGAAAAATCTGGCTTGCTGAAGCGCGCATCCTATCTCGACCTACTGCAGGCCGAAACACGCCGGGCCATGCAACAAGGAACCTCTGTCACCATCCTGCTCGCGCAATTCGGCAAGGCGGGCGCCATGATCAAAGAATTCGGCGAAGCCGCCGTGCAATCTTTGATGGAACAGGTTGGACATCTTTTCGCATCGAACATCCGCAGCAACGATTTGGCATTCCGCTACGGCATGACCACCATTGCCATCATTCTCGGAGAAACTCCGGAAAAGGAAGCGCTGATGGCGGTCGAGAAATTACGTAAGCTGCTGGCGGACGTAAAGCTCCCCGGCAAAGATCAACAAGTAAACTTCTCAGCCGGTCTTGCTGAAGCCGTCGTCCGCCAACAGTACGATGCGGTGGACATAGTCACCGAAGTGATTAACCGTGCCGAGCAAGCGCTGGACTCAGCCATGACGCAAGGACTCGGCAAGGTAGTGTGCCAGGCCGAGAACCTCACTGCCGCGGCCGTGGCGTAGACGAGCACGCCGTTCCCGAAAGAGTTTCCCCTGCAATGCAGTTGGGATCCACCTTCAGAGTCGCCGACATCTCAGATGCGCCTTTTTCAGCAAACAAAACATGCGCACGATCTTGTGCTGTACGCAACTGGACCGGAGAAAGCGCGGATTCCAGCGGCTTGATCAGATACTGCCCGCGTTGGTCGCCCGCCAGCGATGCCGCAAGGATCCACTCGTAGGCAAGTTGCAGATCTTTTTGCGTGCCTCGACCATTCGCATAGAGATATCCCAACTTTATGCGTGCGCCCGTGTTCCCCTGGACTGCCGCTTTCTCGAACCACTGGAATGCTTCGGAGTCGTTTTGCGCAATCCCTTCTCCGCGCAAGATCAGGTCTGCAAGATTGTTTTGTGCGAGCGCATTCCCTGCCTCGGCGGCTCGCCGATACCAGGTCAGTGCGGTGACGTAATCCTGCTTCACACCCAGCCCGTGGTCAAAAAGAAATCCCACGTTGGTCTGCGCACGAGTGTCACCACCCTCTGCGCCCTTTTGGAAGTAACGCATGGCTTCTGCGTAATCCTGAGGAACGCCACGACCTTCCATGTACATCACACCAAGGTTATAGTTCGCTCCTGCGTACCCTTGATCGGCCGCCGCGTGCAACCAGTTAAGAGCTGCTGCTTGGTTCGGCGCCGTGCCCCACCCATTGGAATACATCACCGCCAGGTTGACCTGTGCGGGCGCATAACCGTGATGAGCAGCTTTCTCGAACCACTTGAGCGCATCTTGTGCCGTTGATCCCGCCGCTACACCCAACACGGATGCCATACCAAGCTGGTTCTGTTCGAAGACCTGCCCGTTCTTTGCTAGTTTTCGAATCGTGCCTTCATCGCAAACTCTGTCCAGTTTGGGCGCGGTCTGGGCGAAGACAGCCAGACTGCATTGTTCGTTAGACTTCTGTTCCCCGGCCATCAACGGCAGACCAGACAATAAAGCGGCCACCATCGCCACTATGCAACTGTTCCGAAACGTTCTGTTCATAAGCGTCCTCCTGCCCGGGTGAAAATTTGCGACTGCCTTCCGGGCCCGCGGGACAGAGAATGCGTTCGCGCCGGGACTACCTCAATGCAAGCTGGGTTATTTGTATGTTCATGCCACCTCATTCGGGTGGAATGAGGCACCTCATCCGGTAAATGATTGATTTGAAAAGTTCCTAAGCTCAGATATTTCTCCCGCAAGGAACAGATCGGCGTGGCGTTCTACCGTCGCCAACCTTTCTCACCGGGTACAATTCAGAGCCAAGTCTTCGTAAATGAGGGGTCGATGACCGAGTCCAGACCACAGCGCGTACGCTTCGGCGCTTACGAAGTCGATCTCCATACCCATGAGCTGTGGAAAAACGGCCTGCGCATCAAGCTCGTGGGTCAGCCATTCGAAATCCTTGCGGTGCTGGTTTCGCGGCCCGGAGAGTTAGTAACGCGAGAGGAACTCCGGAGTGAGCTTTGGCCCGAGGACACGTTTGTTGACTTTAATCACGGGCTGAACGCAGCCGTGAACAAACTTCGAGATGCCCTCTGCGACTCAGCCGAGAACCCCAAATACATCGAGACCTTGCCTCGACGAGGTTATCGATTTGTAGGAAAAATCGAGTCAGCCGCGTCCCCCGTTTCAGAAGAGCAAGTTCAGCAGCGTATTCCCGCTGAGTCGCGAGTCTCAAGGGATCCGGTTGCAGTGGAACCACCCGCGGCAGATCGCACTGCACGGAAAGAAGAAAGGCTACAGAGACCCTCGTCGTGGCAGCGGCCATTCTTTCGGAATCTCTTGAAAGCACTCGCCATTTCCGCTGTTGTTCTAACCGCAACCTTCCTATTTTTTCATTCAAGAATTCCCGAAGAAGTCCGCGAGCACGAAGCGAAGATGCGAGCAGAGCTTGCGGCCCGATTCCAGCCTCTAACGAACATCTCAGATGCCACGAAAGAACCCGCGTTTGCTCCGGACGGAGTTCGCGTTGCCTTCGTCCGCCAAAGCGATGCGCCCGAACAGTCCGGGATTTACGTGAAAGGCGTTGTTGGGGACGAACTCACCCAGCTGACAAAGAATCTCGGCGATTGTTGTCCGGCTTGGTCTCCGGACGGAGGCTTGATCGCATTCACCCGGTCTTCAGTAAATGAACGGACGTTGTACACCGTGCCCTCAAGCGGCGGCGTCGAAAAGAAACTAATTTCATTGCCGCCAGGCCGAGGCGAGATCGACTGGTCTCCCGATGGCGCGACGATCGCATTCAGCGCGCCTCAGTCAGCAAACGGCTCAGGGATTTCTCTCCTCCGTTTGGAAAATCTGAACAGCCAAGTCATAACATCGCCGAGCGCCTCAGACGCGGATTGGGGCCCTGCATTCTCTCCCGACAGAACTCTGCTCGCATTTGTGCGCGGGCACTCCGGTGGCGGTCCTTATGAATTGATCGTTCATGATCTGGTGAAACAAACCTCGCGCAAGCTGCTCGAGAACGAACCCTCCATCATCGGCTCCCCGGCGTGGACACAGGACGGCCACGCCCTGATCTATTCATCGAATCGTGATGGCTCCAAGCTGTGGCGCATCGGTGTAAGTAGCGGCAGTCCCACGGAACTCGATGAAGTTGGAGAGCAGGTCTGGAATCCAGCGGTCGCTCGCGTCGGGAATCGGCTCGCTTATCAGAAAATCACGAGTCCCCTAAACATTTGGCAGATCGACATCGGTGCAGGCCATCTTGATCCGGCACATGTGCTCGTCTCCTCGACGACAGGAACAAATGTTGGAGCGCAGTTCTCTCCTGACGGGAAGAAGCTTGCTTTCACTTCGGATCGCAACGGATCCATGGAGGTCTGGATCAGCAACCGTGATGGCTCAGATCCCCTCCAAGTGACCACCGTTCGTCTGGCCGGAACGCCACGATGGTCGCCCGACGGTAAGAGCATCGCATTCGATGTCAACTGGAAAGATCGCGGATCAATTTACGTTTTACGCATGGACGGCGGCGTCCCACGCGCCGTGGTCCAGGATGCATACAGCAATGTCGTGCCGAGTTGGTCGCGCGATGGCCGATGGATTTATTTCGCTTCAAACCGCACAGGGAGTTGGCAGGTCTGGAAAACTCCTCTCGATGGCGGCCCATCAGTCCAAGTGACAATGCAAGGCGGATTCGCGCCCTTCTTATCCCGCGACGGATCGACTCTCTTTTACGCAAAGAATGACGGGCCGCTGCCGGAGATGTGGAACGTTCCCGTGCTTGGCGGCCCCGAAACCCGCATGAGTCCTCTGCTGAAACCGAGTAGCTGGGCTTCGTGGGCGGAAGGTGCAAATGGCATCTACTTCATCGCTCCGGGGCAGGCGGGGATGCCGACACTCAACCTGTTAAGCTTCGCCGATCACCGGATTCGCACGTTAACCACGCTCGAACGCTTTCCGTTTTGGTTGACTCTCAGCCCAGACGGCAAGTCGCTCGTTTTCGACATGAGCAGCCGCGAAGAGAGCCACATCATGATCGAGAACAATTTCCATTAGAGGACACCCGCTCCAGTTCTCGCCATCGCTTGATGTATCCTCGATTTCGTGGCGCGCACCTCGGCTCCGGACCGCTCTCCAACGGCGGGCCTGATTCTCGGCCTTGTCATTACTCTCGCCGCCGTCGTCGCTTATTCCTGGTACATCACTCGCCAGATCTCCGGACTCCGCGAACTGCAAAACAACATCGCGGATCGCAACCGGAAAGATTCCCTGCAGCTGCTTCGCATTCAAAACGACTTGAACTCGATGGCGCTCGGCATGCGCGACATGCTCGACAACCAGGAACCGTATCCGCTTACCGCATGGGATGCTCAGTTCCAGCGTATCCGTACGGATTTAGAAGACGCGCTGAAGCGCCAGGAACAAGTGTCCGTCGCCCATCGCACCCCGGAGCAACAGCAGTATCTTCGTGCATCGGTCTCACAATTCTGGGACGCGCTGGATCGCATGTTCGCCCTGGCGCGCGAAGGAAAAGACGCTGAGGCAAGGAACCAAATTCGCCTGACCCTGCAATCGCGGCAGACGGCGCTCAGCACCACCGTGGCCCGGCTTCTGGTACAGAACAATGAAAGCGAGGAACAGGCGTCCCAACAAATCGAAAGGATTTACGACCGCGTTCAGCGACAGGTCTACGTCTTCCTTGCGGCTACTCTTATCGCAATCGTTCTGACCAGCTTGTACCTGATCCGCTCCAACCGCATGTTGTTCGCCCGGCTTGCTTCCCTTTCAGATCAACGCAGTGAACTCGCTCAGAAACTCATCGCGACGCAGGAATCCACTCTGCGCTACATCTCTCGCGAGCTGCACGATGAGTTCGGACAAATTCTAACCGCGGTCGGTCAAATGCTAAAGCGAGCCGGTTCGCACGCGCCGGAAGATTCGCCGCTCAGGGTAGAAATCCGCGAGGTTGCCGAGATCGCGCAGACCGCTCTCGACAACGTTCGCACTCTTTCGCAGGCACTCCATCCCGTCATGCTCGATGAGTCCGGATTGGAGAGCACTCTCGATTGGTACATTCCGACTGTGGAACGGCAAAATGGAATTGCAATCGTCTATGAGAAGGCTGGAACGCCCTTTGCGGTCGAGAGCACGGCCGGCGTCCACATTTATCGCATTGTGCAGGAAGCGCTCAACAACATCACGCGTCACGCGGGAACCCGTCGCGCCTGGGTTCGTCTTCGGTTTCAGCCGCACTCTCTCGATGTTGAAATCGAAGACCACGGATCGGGCATGCCGGCGCGTCCTGTGCGTTCCGGGATTGGAATGGTAGCTATGCGGGAACGTGCGGAACTGCTCGGCGGCAAACTGGACTTCTTGCGGCCGCCTCAAGGAGGAACACTCGTACGACTTCACGTACCATGTGAAGGGACCGCTTCGAATGAAAGCTAAGATTTCAGTCATGTTGGTCGATGACCACGCTCTGGTGCGCCGTGGCTTCCGCCGGATTCTCGAAGACGAATCGGACATCACCGTCGTAGGCGAATGCGGCGATGGTGCAGAGTCAGTGAAACAAGCGCAGCGACTCAAGCCGCGCGTCGTCGTGATGGATTGCGCTCTTCCGAGCATGAGCGGACTCGTCGCGACAAGGCAAATCCTGGAGACTTGTCCCAACACATCCGTATTAATGCTGAGCATGCATCCCGAAGAAACCCTCGTTCGCCAAGCTCTGGACGCGGGCGCAAGAGGCTACGTCCTCAAAAACGCGGTCGACCTCGAACTCGGCGCGGCAATCCGGAAAGTCGTTGCCGGTGAGATAGTCCTTGATCCGCAGTTGGCAAGCAAAGCTGTCCTGAAAGGCGAGCGCAGCTACGCCCTCACGACACGGGAGCTCGAAATTCTCCAGCTCATTGTGGATGGCAAATCGAACAAGGAAATCGCTAATCAGCTGAATCTCAGCGCGAACACGGTCGCCGTCCATCGCGCCAACATGATGGACGCTCTCGGCATCCACAAAACAGCCGAGCTCGTTGTCTACGCAATCCGCAATGGGCTGGTAAACGTTCCGTGAAACGCCGGACATTTCTCACGGGGATGGCCGGTATTGCGGCAGCCTCGAGTTTCGAATTGCCATTGTTCGCGCAGTCTGCGCCACCCGAATTTACCCTCCTCGATGTCACGAAGCAGGCTGGCATCGATTTTCAGCACAACAGCGGCGCTTATGGTGGCAAGTTGTTGCCCGAAACTCTCGGCGCCGGCTGCGCCTTCCTCGACTACGACGCCGATGGATGGCAAGACATTCTCCTCATCAACGGCTCCGATTGGCCGAGTCATCACCGCCAACGTTCCACGCTGCGTCTTTATCGCAACAATCGCAATGGCACATTTTCTGATGTAACACGCCGAGCCGGACTCGACATCGAGATGTACGGAATGGGTGTGGCAGTCGGCGACTTCAACAACGACGGCTTCCCTGATCTCTACATTACCTGCGTCGGGCAAAGCCGCTTATTCCGAAATACGGGTCGCGGCTCATTCGTCGATGTAACGGCGAAGAGCGGCCTTGGCAACCGGCAATCATTCAGCACCTCGGCAGTCTGGTTCGATTTCGATCGTGACGGCCTGCTCGACTTGTTCGTCTGCAATTACGTCCGGTGGTCGCTTGACCATGACGTATTTTGCAGTCTGGATGGAAAAGCTAAATCCTATTGCACTCCGGAAGCCTATCGAGGCGAAACCTGTTGGCTGTTCCGCAACAAAGGCGACGGCACCTTCGAAGACGTCACTGCCAAGAGCGGCATTTTCGACAGCAGTTCGAAATCGCTGGGCGTGGCGCTGCTCGACTCAGACCGCGACGGCTGGCTCGATCTCGTCGTCGCTAATGACACGCAACCCAACAAGCTTTATCGCAATCAGCAAAACGGAACGTTCAAGGACGTGGCCGTTGAAGCTGGCCTCGCCTTCAGCGTAGAAGGAAAGGCTCGCGCGGGCATGGGCGTTGACGTCGCGGATTACGACAACTCGGGCGCGAGCTCTGTTGCGATCACGAACTTCGACAATGAGATGATCGGCTTATATCGCAAGCAGGCCAACAACACGTATGAGGACATTTCGGTTCGCGCCGGAATCGGCATGGTCTCGAAAACGACTCTCGGGTTCGGATGCACCTTTGCAGATTTCGATCTCGATGGCTCCCTCGACCTTGCCGTCGTGAACGGACACATCGACGATACCGTGCGCAACATCAGTGGGAACGTTGGCTACGCGCAACCACCCCAGCTCTTTCTGAATAACGGGAAAGGAGCGTTTCGCGATGTGGCGGGCAATAGTGGTTCCGGCTTTGCGCAACCGAAAGTCGGTCGCGGTCTGGCCTACGGAGATTTCGATCGGGACGGCGATTTGGATTTGCTGGTCACAACCAACCACGGCCCGGCATTTCTCTATCGCAACGATCAGAAAGCCGGCAACCGAAGCCTTAGATTTCGACTGGTGGGCACAAAGTCGAACCGCGATGGGATCGGCGCAACCGTCGTCGCGGAGTACGCCGGTCGCCAACATACTCAGATGGTTAAAAGCGGCTCCAGCTATCTGTCACAGTCAGAGCTACCTCTGACGTTTGGGTTGGGAAAACAAGATCGCGTAGATCGCGCTGTCATCTATTGGCCCAGCGGCCGTACAGAAGAATTTAAAAAGCTTTCCGCTGGCCGATCCTACGAATGCGTCGAAGGCAAAGGAATCACACCGAAAGACGGCTTCTAATTTCCCGGATTTTGTCATTCCGAGCGCAGCGAGGAATCCGCTTTTCTTCTTGCCATCCTGAGCGTAGCGAAGGACCTTCGTTTCTTTTTGTCATTCCGAGCGTAGCGAGGAATCTGCTTTCGCTTGTTTCGTAGAAACTTCTCCGCGCCTCGCACGTTCCCGTTCCAGCACCATGCGATCGAACGCCTTTGGCAGCCCTTCCTGCGGACTGTACGGCCCCGGCTCATAAGCTCGCGACGAAATCCCTTTTTGCGACAGTTCTGAAATTCCCCAATCCTCTCGATTTGTCATGTCCCAGAACTCCACCGCATCGTCCCCAGTGAAGCCCGGTTTCGCCATCTCCGCCGGATGGAGATACCAGTCGCACACGACGCGCGTTCGATCCACAGCCTCCGGCCACAACGTATGTGCCATCACGTAGTCGGGATGCAAACTCAGAAGCAGATTCGGATAAATCGCATAGTAGAGAACCAGCGTTTGCTGCTCCTTGCTCAATCCCGGCAGATAGCACCGCCTCAAATGCCCATCCACACTCATCGTTTCCGCTTCACCGCGGAACTCCATCGATCCGCCGATATAACTCGGCTGTGGCGCATCGTTCGCACCGCTCAAGTAGTCACTCACACGGCTAAGCGCAGGATGCAGCACCGGACAATGCAAACACTCGTTGTAGTTCGTTACGATCAGTTTCCAGTTTGCTCGGACTTCATACGAAATCCGCTTGTACAAACGCAAATCCCCGACGCCCCACGGAGCAAACTTCCCCGGCAGATCTGCCAATTGCGTCGAGAGCGGTTCTGGCGTGCGCGACAGATTTAAGAAGACGAATCCTTCCCACTCTTCTATATGGACTCGATGAAGTGGATAATCCTCGCGCCGGAATCCCTCCTGTTCCATATGCGGTGCGCCAATCAGCTTGCCATCCAGAGCATAGGTCCATCCGTGATACGGACACTGGATACGTCCGGAAAAGGTTCCCGCTGATTCGGTACACATGCGCGTGCCACGATGCCGGCACACGTTGAAGAACGCTTGCAACTCCCCCTTGGCGTCGCGAGTGACGACGATGCTTTCACCCGCAACCTCACACATGTAAAACTCACCCGACTTTTCGATCTGCTCTTTCCTGCCTGAACAAAACCACATCGTTCCGAAAAACTGATCCAGTTCCTGGCGGAATAGTTCAGGATCGGTGTAGTAACGAGCTGGAAGGGTTTTCTGAAGCGTGCTCATAACCTTTATTGCAGCATCGTCTCCAATCGTAAGCGCAATTTGCAGCCGCTGTCACGCCGCAACCTGTGCATTGTCACTTGTCATTCCGAACCGCCCGCAGCCGCAGGCGAGCGAGGAATCTACAGTTGTCTTAGCGTTTGGAGAGATTGTTCTGTTCATCCAAGCCTCACTTTTCGAAAGCTGCCCTACTAATACTTTTCTAGTATTGTCACCGTTTTTCTCCCACGTTACATTTTCTCCGCTCGCTACAAACTCACTCGCAACGCCGGCGCAGTGAGACCCCACATGCCCGGCAGCCTCTGCCGGATGCAGAACGCCCCAGCTGGCCCGAAGACCGGCTGGGGCGTTCTGCGAAATGGGGATTGTGGCTTCGCATTGGGGAATAGCCGCTGTGGGGCGGTTCTGAATTCACGTCTGCGGGGGAACGTACATGCATCCAGCAAAAACCACTCTTGCTGTCTCTCTGGTTCTCTTAAGTATCACTCTGACCTTCGCTTTCGATTCGACACCGAAACCGGCAACCATTACCGGATACGTAATCGATTCAGCCTGCGCCTTCACAAAAAATTTAGATAAGCCGATCAGCGCCGATTGCGCCAAGGCGTGCGCGAAAGCTGGATCTCCATTCGTCATCCTGACCGCAGACGGCACCGTGTACTGGCCGATCGCCGAGTCCATGCCAGCCACTGGTCAGAACGAAAAACTGCTACCGTTTGCGGCTCAAAAGGTCACCGTTAAAGGAAAAACATATGAGCGCGGCGGCTCGCATGCCCTTGTGATTGAGAACATTGAGCCCGTTGCATCGGCTCACTAACACAACCTTAGAAACACTTTCTGCTGTCGAACTCAGGAGACCCGCTTTGTTCGTCAAGAAAACTTCCGTCTTCTTACTCGCGTTGCTGACCATCGCATTCATCTCAACTGCGCGTCCCCAGGAACTTGGCACGGCCGTTCTTAACGGAGACGTTGTCGACCCGAGCGGTGCCGTGGTTAGCGGCGCTCAGGTGACCGCGAAGCAAGTCGCTACCGGACTCGAACGCACGGCTACCAGCACTAACGCCGGCCTTTTTGTGTTCAATACGCTTACACCGGGCGACTACGAAGTTCACGTGAAAGCGAGCGGGTTTTCCGAGTCAACGAATCGCATTCGCCTCGAAGTCGGTCAGCAAGCGAACCTTAAAATTCGTCTCACCGTCGAGAAACAGCAGACGGAAATCGAAATTAACGATGAGCAAGCCATTCCGCTCGTGAACACGGTCTCTTCTGTCGTTGATGGCGTGGTCAGCTCGCACCAGATCGACAACCTGCCGCTGAACGGTCGAAACTTCCTGGAACTTGCGCTTCTTCTACCCGGAAACACGCAGGCCCCGAACTTCGATCCCACTAAACAAAACACCGTTGTGATCTCCTCTGCCGGGCAGCTCGGTCGCGGTAGCAGCGTCACGATCGATGGCACCGACAACAATGACGACGCAGTCGGCGGCATGCTCCTGAATATTCCTGAAGACGCGGTTCAGGAATTCCAGATGGCGACCAACCGCTTTTCCGCTGAACTCGGACGCACGGCATCGGGTGTCGCCAACGTGGTCACGAAATCTGGCACCAACACCCTGCACGGTTCCGCTTCCGTGTACGCTCGCGATAAAGCACTTCAGGCATTGCCTTCCACTTTTGATCCTGCAACCACGGGGGGAGAAACTCCTCCATTCCGCCGTGAGCAGTACTCCGGCACTCTCGGCGGCCCGATCGTTCGTGACAAAGCTTGGTGGTTTGCGGGCTTCGAATATCGCGATCAACTCGGTGGAATTCTCGCAGGAACGCGCGATGTGGAAGCACAGACTATCACCCGCAGCTTCGCTCGCGCTCCCCTGAGCAACACCTTGGGAACGATCCGCGGCGACTGGGCCGTCTCTTCCCGCGATTCAATCGCTCTGCGTTATTCGATTGATCGCATCGAAGCCACCGGATCGAGTGCGGCAAATGCCTCCTTCGGTTCAGACTCTCAACGGCAAGACTTGCGCAACAATTTCCAGTCCTTCCTCTCATCATGGACTCGCGTCTTCAGTCCTCGAGTCGTTAATCGCTTCAGTTTCAGTGTGAACAACTTCTTTAACTCGACTGACCCAGTTGTTCCCGGGCCTCAGCTCGATTTCCCCACGATGACTGACGGCGCCTCGTTTCGCGTGCCGCAGCAGACGTGGCAAAACCGTTTTCAGTGGGACGACGGCGTCGACTGGACCATCGGTCGCCACAATCTTCGTTTCGGCGGGCAGTTCCAGCGGCTCGACGACAAGTTTTATCTCGGCGTATTCCAGGGTGGCCGCATTCAGTTCGTGCAGGACTTTGCCAATCAGGACCGCAACGGCGATGGCGTGATCAACGACGAAGACCTTCTCTTTGCAGTGACCATCCGTAGCGCCACTCCAGACCGCGCCCTCGTGCTGCCGAACTGCGATAACAACTACATCGCTGGTTACATCCAGGACGATTGGCACATTCATCCGCAGTTAACGTTGAATCTGGGCTTGCGCTATGAAGTCGATACCGACGTGAACAACGTCGGCCGATACAACGAAATCAATCCCATCGTGTTGCCGCTTCTCAAGGGCAAGCGCAAGAAAGATCTCAATAACTTCGGCCCACGAATTGGCTTCAACTGGGCAACTCCGGGCGGCAAACTCAGCGTTCACGGCGGATACGGCATCTACTATGACCGCATCACGCTGGAGATTGAATCACTCGAGCGCGGACTCGATGGCCGGGCCCTCGCCATCGTTGTGCGTGCCGGCAATGCCATCCCAGACCCAACCAACACTACGGATCCGCCCACGAAATTCTTTTACCTAAATGACGACGGAACGTTCAAGCCAGACGCTCCCACCTTCTCCAACGCTTTCATCGGCTTCCCATTCCCCGGTGCAGGCGCTGCAGCTGGAATCGACATCATCGATAACAACATTCAGAACCCGATGATTCAGCAGTTCAACCTTGGCGTGCAGTTTGAACTCGCCAACAACTGGGTCATCAAGGCCGACGGCATTCACAATCTCGGCACGCACTTCATCATCGGACGTCCCATCGGATCGGTTATCAATCCCGACATCGACGGCGGCACTCCCGAGGGTGTCACCAATCTCGAGTCCAGCGTGAACACGCACTACGATGCGTTGTGGCTTTCGGTCGACAAACGCCTCAGCCGCCGATACCAGATCCATGGCGCTTACACGCTCTCGAAGTCTCTCAACTACGCTAACGACGATCAGATCCCGTTCGCCTATCCGCCGGTCGATCCAAATGATCTTCACCGCGAATACGGCCCTGCTCCGAATGATCAGCGCCATCGCTTCGTGATTGCCGCCATCGGGGATCTGCCCTGGGGCATCAGAGTCTCGCCGTATTGGACTTACGCTTCCGGCGTGCCCATGGACATCCTGCTGGGTGACGGTAGCAACGCTCGCGTTCCGCAACTTGGCCGCAATGCAGGTGGACGCCAATTCCACAACGCCGCGGAACTCAACGCAGTGCTGACCACGCTTGGACTTCCGCTCGTCGACAGCAACGCACGCTTCAACGACACGTTCAACAGCTTTGATCTTCGTATCTCGAAAGAATTCAAGATCAAGGAGCGCATGGCGATTCAGGTCCTCGGTGAGGTTTTTAATCTCGCCAACAAGACCAACATCCTTGGAACTTCAACGACCAACTATTCCGGATTTTTCAATGCGCTGGTTCCCGATCAGGGCGATCCGAGCCACTCCTCGGCCTTCGGAAAACCGGTTTCAACCGCCGGGGGCGTGTTCGGGTCGGGTGGTCCTCGGGCCTTTCAATTGGCGGCGAAGCTGACGTTCTGAGAGCCGCAAGCTAGACCTCCATGGAACGAATGCTCATGGCATGATTGTCATTCCGAGCCGCTCGCAGGCTGAGCCGAGAGCGCTGCGAGGAACCTGCTTTTTGTTAAGCTGATCACTCCCGCGATGACTGACCTCCCTAAGCCACCCACGAAAATCCGCATCTTCGAAGACCACGAAGCCACCGGCGACACTGCCGCGGCCTATGACTACTGGCGCGCTTCATCGGGCCGCACTCAGGTACCCGGCATCATCAAGTGTTTCGGCGCGCGCCCCGACTTCCTGCGCCAGATGGTCGATTTCTCCAACACCATCCATTTTTCCGAAGGCCACCTGAATCGTCGCCACAAAGAGATGATCGCGAGCTACGTCTCTTACCTGAACCGGTGTCCGTATTGACTGGATAGCCACGCTTACTTCCTGCGGGTTCAGGGAGCTTCCGATCAAACAGTAACCGCAATCCTCGAAGGCAAACTCGACGACGCCGGCCTTACTTCAGCCGAGCGCGACTTGCTCGACTACGCGAAGCTCGTGACGCAGGCCGCTTATCGCACCACACCCGAAGACGTGCAGAAACTTCGCGACGCCGGTTGGTCAGAGAATCAGATTTCCGAAGCCGTGTACATCACGGCGCTCTTCGCATTTTTCAATCGCGTGGCCGATGCTTTCGGCGTCCCACCACAGAATTATCTGGCGCTCGGCAAAATGACTCCATAATCAAGCTGAGACATAATCAACATGCGGGCATCGCCCCCCAGCCCCAAGCGATTCCCTTGCAAGCCTTTTCAATCTACAATCCGAAATCATCAATCTGAAATGAACAATCCGTTGTCACCCACCCTCACAATCCTTTAGGTTAAAGTCAGGAAATTCACCATCCCCATGGCTCTCGTGATTCGTGAATCCAACATCCACTCGCGCGGTTGCTACACGACCGAGCCGATCCGCAAAAATGCTCTCGTGATCGAGTACGTCGGAGCTCGCATCTCCAATAAGGAAGCGAACGATCTCTACGACGATTACGAGCAAACATATTTATTCGGATTAGAAGACGGGAAGACCATCATCGATGGCTTCGGAGTCGCGGCCTTCATCAATCACTCCTGCCGGCCGAACTGCCGCACCGACGAGTTCCATGGACACATCTGGATCATCGCCGATCGCAACATCAAGGCAGGCGAGGAACTCACCTATGACTACAGCCTTTATGACGGTGACGGCGATGCCCCGTGCCGCTGCGGAGCGCCGGGTTGCCGCGGGACCATGTATGACGAGGAAGAGCTGAAAAAGGCGAAAAAGAAGAAGCAGGGAAACGGATCTGCCGACAAGAAGCTTTAACCACCAACACTCTTAACGCCCTTGTCTTGCTGCGAGAAAGCCCACAACCACCGCGAAAGCATCTTCGACCAACGCGACTGGTAAATCTGGCAAGCCCCGTTTTTTGGTTAAGAAACGTCGCACCCGGAATCCGGTGAATGCGCCCAGCACCGCCACGACCGCAGTCACGATCATCCCTAATAGCAGATTATGCGGGATCGCCATCGCCAGCACCGCTCCGCAAAACGCAGCCGCCAGAATTCTCCCGCTTAAACCGACCGCTCCCGTACGATTCGGAGTCGACGGCAGTTTGTCGGCAATCATTTCGCCAACAGCCAGCAGCGTAAACAAGCCAACCGCCCACGGACGTCCCACGAAAGCGAGCGCGCCCTGCGGATGCAGCCACCCGAGGTACACAGCCCATGCAATCACCGCCGGGCCAGTCATCGAACGCAGCCCGGTGATGAACCCCACTCCGAGAAACATCGCAAGACCAGCCATGACATTGTTTTCGTGCATGCCGGGCAGGATAACAGAGAACTAGTGTGGGCAGCGGTCAGTGGCCAGGAGGCGCGGTTTCAGTTCTCAGTTCCTCAGCTCTTCGTCCTTGTCATTCCGACACCCGAGCGCAGCGAGGCAGGAGGAATCCTTACTAGCTCATGCCAAGCAGCGGGTGGGAAAACTCGCAGGCGGGTGCCCCACCCTTGTCCACGTTTTTTGTGGAACAGGTGGGAGCTTTGGCTTGAATTCAGTGTGCTGACGACTACCCCTTCACGCACACCACCTGACGGAGCGTGTGAACAACCTCCACCAGGTCTTTCTGCGCTTCCATCACAGCGTCGATCGACTTGTATGCCATTGGGGTCTCGTCGATCACGTCGGCATCTTTGCGGCACTCGACACCGGCCGTGGCCTTGATGTGGTCCGCGACCGTGAAGCGCTTTTTCGCTTCGTTGCGCGACATGGCCCGTCCTGCACCATGACTGCAGCTCATGAAGCTCTCCGGGTTACCCTTGCCGCGCACGATGTACGAACGCGCACCCATGCTGCCGGGAATGATCCCCATATCGCCCCCGCGCGCCCGAACCGCACCCTTCCGCGTCACGAGCACGTTTTCGCCATAGTGGTTTTCCCAAGCAACATAGTTGTGATGACAACTCACAACTTCTGCATCATCGCTGAACGTCGGCACCTGTCCCGACTCCCCGACAGCGCGCATGATGTTTGCCATCATCAACTGACGGTTCGCCAGCGCATAGTCCTGCGCCCAGTGCACGGCTTCGACGTAATCGTTGAAGTGGTCCGTGCCCTGCGGCAGATAAGCCAGGTCCGCGTCCGGCAAGTTGATCATCCACTTCCGCATATCGTTCTTAGCTAGCTCAATAAAGAACGTGCCGAAGCGGTTGCCGACACCTCGCGATCCAGAATGCAGCATGAACCAAACTCGGTCCGCTTCGTCGAGACACACCTCGATGAAGTGGTTCCCAGTTCCAAGCGTCCCAAGGTGATTCACTCGCTGCTTGTGCTCGAGCTTCGGATACTTCCCCACAATTGCCTTGTATCGCGGCTCGAGTCCAGCCCACACATCGCCGTGATGGTCTGGCGCATTCTTCCATGCGCCACGATCATTGGCTCCGCCCTGGTCGGTCCGTCCGACAGGCACAGCTTTCTCAATCGCCTCTCGAATGCCATGGAGGTTATCGGGCAGCTGCGACGCGATCAGCGAAGTTCGCACAGCCATCATCCCGCAACCGATGTCGACACCTACGGCCGCTGGGATGATCGCGCCTCGCGTCGGAATCACACTGCCGACAGTCGCTCCAATCCCCCAGTGCACATCGGGCATTGCGGCAACCCACTTGTAGATGAACGGCAGCTGCGCGACGTTCAGCAACTGATCTCGAGCTGCGTCCTCAAGAGGCACACCGCGAGTCCAGGTCTTGATGGGCACTCCCTTCTCGGGAGCGATTACGTTGTAAATCGAATCCGCCATATCTGTTTCCTTTTCCTGAAGGACGGGCTCACACCCGTCCTCCTAGTTCACCCACTTCCCTTCGTCGGCTTCCAGCGCACGGATGTACTCCACGACCGACTCCGACCAGCCGTCGATGTGCATCCACTTACCGTAGCCGATGCCGTTCTTGAACGACGCAACGTTCACGACGTATCCCTTGCCCAACGGGTTCGGGACCGTATCATGCGCCTGCTCGTCCGTGATCACGATCAGACGGTCGTAGCGCTCATCCTTCCCCTTCTCAGCCCGGCGATTCAATTCCTCGACCGCCTTCCCGAGATAGGTTCCGTTGTGCGTCTGCGAACGATCAATCGCATCCCGCAGCGCGAACCCGCGCCGCGCCGGCACTTCCGCTAGGTTGTCCGAAAACGAGTACACGTTCACTCGCTCTCCAATCTCCCGCAGAAGCACCGCGAGCCCGTAAGCTGCATCCGTGCGCAGCATCTCCGAACGACGCGACAACTGCGCCGTCATCGATCCCGAGACGTCGACCAGAAGCGCGGTACGCCCCGGCAGCTTCGCTTGCGCTGCCACCGACTTCAGCATCGCCCCTTCGAGCGCCTCTTCCCACTGCGGAGCGTATCGCGCCGCGGACAAGAAACGGAACGGCAGCACGCGCTCGGTCTTCATCGCGCGAAGCGCCTTCAACACCAGCTCTTCGTCAACCGAAGCTTCACGCATGTTGCGCAGATTGCGCAAAAGCGCCAACGCTCCCAGCTTATTTTCTGCGAGCAGGCGCTCCCATGCCTCGCGCTTGTCAGCACCAGACGAGAGGGCAACCTCCCATGTATCGGGAGTGGCCAAACGCCCCCAGACGAGTTTCTTCCACACTCCAGCCTGTGCGTCGTCGCGCGGCTTGGCGTGCGACAGGAACAGGACATCGCGCAGTTTGATCGGCCCTCCACGATCGTACTTGGCAAGCTGATACTCGTCGAACTTCGGGAAAGCCGCACCCAGCCCCTTCTTCACCTGCGCCGAGAGCGGCACGCGCCCATCCTTCCAATAGATGGCCACAAACTCGCACAGTTCGTCAGCGCGCTGGATCACTCGCTCGAGTGTGTCGGCGACCAACTTCCGATGGGACGCATGACGTGCCATCTCACGCACCAGGAGCAACGGCACGTGCCGGAGCTTCATCTGCTCGCGAGCTTCGACCGCAAGTGCAGCAACTTTCTCGGCCGCTACCTTGGGAACAAGTTCCGCGATGCGTCCCGCGATCTCGACTCCGTCCTCATAAAACTGCTTTTCCCAGAGCAGGCAAGCGAGGACCGAGCGCCGAAGCTGTGCTTCCAGCGAGATATTCCGCGCCCGCCCTCCTTCATGAGTGCGCGCCACAGATGCAACATTCAATGTATTCAGTTTCGCCATGGTGTTGCTCCTTGCTTCTGGCTACTAGCTACTAGCGTCGAGCTGCTGATGCGCCTTACCCAATCCATCCTTCTTAAAGGCTTTGCCATCCTGAGGAGCGGCCTTTGCGACGAAGGATCTCTGTATCTCTTAACCACGCTGCACTCGAAAAAGATATTCGCGAGCGTTGTGATCTGGAGAATTCTTTCGCGGGTGCCCTACCCTTGTCCGCGTTTTTTGCGGACAGGGATGTTGACTTTCACGCATCCCGCCCCAAGCCGCGGAGCGACTCACCGCCCCGCGGCTGCAACCTCGGCCACCGGCTCGGCTTCCTGGAATGCTGGCACGAAGCCGACGGCAACCGTCCGCACCGGCGCGCAGCGGTCGCGATAGTCGGTGCAGTACATCACATCGAGGGTCATCGGACGCACGACGCCTACGAACGTGCAGGAGATCGCACGCTTCCCGTTCGCTGCGTACTGGATGTGCGCGAACATGCAACCAGTGCAGAGCGGCTCGGCCTTTGGCTCGCTGGCCTTTCGCACCGCGCACCCGACAACGCGAACCAGGATGTTGGTCAATACAACGTAGAACAGCAACGGCATGCGCCCTCCTTTTCTGAAACATTTTTGCATTTATCCGCCGGGTAACAAGCGACAAAGGAACGTAGGTGCTCTACCGCTGAGCTACGTGGGCACTTACTCCCACGGCAGAATTCGAACCTGCGACTTCCCGCTTATCAGGCGAAGTAACCCTTGTCTTCACCACCGGCGAAAACAACATCAAACAACTAGCAACCAACGACCAACAACTGTTTTTATGGTCGGGGAACAGCGGCTACGGTATGGGCTTGCGCCCTTGGGGAATCGAACCCCGGCTCCCAAAGGAGCCTTCTGCCGAAAGAAGTAACCGTGGCCTTCACCACCGACCCTGTGAAAAATCCGCACACAACGGATCTTGAGCGCCTACGCGCTCCTGTCTGGCGCCAGACAAACGGCCAGCAACGCTACGTTGCGTAAACGCAACGCGACTTAGTTATCCAGCAAAGTTATTGGTTGAGTTTGCAGTTACAGAGCGCCGAGGGAATTACTTGCGACGACAGACGACGCCCGGTATGCGATTCGACACGTTATGCGCCGATCTCGCCATGCAAACGGGATATGTTCACTTTTTCCCATCTAAGGGCGTCCTTTCTTGAAGAGATAACTGAAGATGCCATGACTCTGATTTTTTCGCAAGAGGTATTCTGAAAATATTTTCAAACTTATCGATGATTTATTTCAGTTACCTCCACTTAAGACCATACGTTTGTCAGCGGAACGCGATGTGCGCTTGGCTTAGCGGCGAAAATACCTCCACTTCGTCGCACCATGCTCCGAAGCAGAATCAACGCACGCCCCGATTTAGCAAAAGGGACACCGCAATTCACGAGGACACCGACAACATCAAATGCGTTCAATAAAAAAGGGCAGGCACGAATGCCTGCCCTCCTGGGAAGAGAATTTAATTTAGTGACGGTTGTCGAACTGCATGCCCTGTTCGACCTCGGCGATCGCGTTGTTGATCAATTGCAATGCTTTCAAGCGATGGCCGCCCTTGTCATGAGAAGCGGAATTTAGGTTGCGCTGCGCTTCTCTCAAATTTTGCAACGCGGCCCGCATTTCGGGCTGCTCTTCGTAACCCGCTGGCCGATAACCCGGACCACCTTCCCATCCTCCGTTCCAACCACCCTGGCCCCAATCTCCGCGACCCCAGCCTCGGAACATGTTGCCATTTACTACGCTGTTTTCGCGGAATTCAAACATGCGATTCTCTCCGTTCGGTCCGCGAGCGTAAATCCTGAGCATCTTGACCTGGCCAGGATCGGGATCCACTCCAAAGGTTGAGTTCCCCATGCGAACGACGCTGTCCTGACGGGCGAGTTCGCGCAAGCGCGGCGTTACGTCCACATGATGGCGGGCCGTCCCGTACTGCGCATTCAGAATCACATACTGACCAGCATCACCGGGACCGTTTCCCGGATACTGCTGGTATTGGGCCATCAGGGTGGCCGACAGAACGGTACAGAAAACCAAAACGGCTAACGTCCGAGCTAAAGACATAGTGCCTCCTCTTCACGCGAGTAGAAAGCTTCTCACCTTGACGAACTACGCTCCATAGGGAAATCCCTTAAGGACACGGGTGAAATCGTGCAGGAAAAGTTAGTGCACAGGTACCCACTCTTCACAGCCTGGTGAGATTTGCATCACACATTGTGCATGAAGGCCAATGTTAAAATATTCCGTTTGTCTTAATACGATCGCTCTTTTGAGAGGGCCTACATGCCCAGCACGATGCTCGCCGTAGTCAAGCCAGATGCCGCTCCCGGGGCGGAGGTCCGCGAGGTCAAAATTCCGGGATTTGGGCGGACAGACGTCCTTGTAAAAGTAAAGGTCGCCTCCATCTGCGGAACCGATCTCCATATATACGAGTGGGACCGATGGGCACAGGGACGGATCCATCCTCCGCTGATTCCAGGGCATGAATTCTGCGGCGAAGTCGTCGCTTTTGGCGACGAAGTAACCAGCGTAAAAGAGGGCGATTTTGTTTCCGCCGAGATGCACGTGGCATGCGGAAAATGTCTGCAATGCCGCACAGGCGAAGCTCATATCTGTCAGAACGTGAAAATCATCGGTGTCGATGCAGACGGTGCATTCGCGGAATACGTGGTCATTCCAGAGTCAAACATTTGGAAGCTCGATCCGGCGATCCCGCAGGAGTACGCGTCAATTCTCGACCCCCTCGGGAATGCCGTTCACACCGTGCTCGCTGGCGATGTGGCAGCCAAAACCGTGGCTATCACCGGATGCGGTCCCATCGGACTGTTCTCGATTGCCGTGGCACGTGCCGTTGGCGCTACAACGGTAATCGCCATTGAGGTGAATGAGTACCGCCGGAAGGTGGCTCAGGAAATGAAGGCGGATCTGGTGATCGATCCGTCGAAAGAAGACGTGCGGAAGATCGTCGCGGAACGAACAGAAGGACTCGGGGTAGATGCCGTGCTCGAAATGGCCGGCCACCCCGATGCGATTCGAGTTGCATTCGATATTGTCCGACGCGGCGGTCGAATTTCCCTTCTTGGTCTGACTTCCAAACCCATCTCGCTGAACTTCTCCGAAGACATCATTTTCAAAGGCATCACGATCCAAGGCATCAATGGACGCCGCATGTATCAGACGTGGTACCAGATGACGGCTCTGCTCAAAGCGGGAAAACTGGATTTGCATCCGGTCATTACAGATCGAATAGCTATGAAAGACTTTTCCACTGCGATGGGTCGACTGAAGACAGGCGAAGCGAGCAAAATCCTCGTTTATCCGAACGGCACAAAGTAAGTCTTACGGCCGCTCCACGCGAAAGTCATAACAGCCTGCCTCCGTGTCGCGCACGTGGATGTAACGAACAGCACTGTTGCGTAACAGCCGATCGATCACAGGCTCTATCTTTCCATCCTCCACGAGATCTTCCGTGAGCAGGCGCCGACCGTCGCCATATGCCGCCAGCGTCAGGCGATGCTTGCGCAATGTTGGCGGGAAGCCTCCGGCATCTTCGAATCGTGCGCACGGTTCGGCATGGATGAACACAGGCCCCGGCAGAGAGAGTGGTTCGATTCCGTGAAATGGATCGTAAGTGAACAGGATCCTATTTTCCTTCCCGATGTCGAAAGTGCGCAGGCAATGACGGCACGGCCCATATCCTGCAGCAACTTCAACGTGGGCGGGATGACCGTATCCGGGCGACTTCATCGTGGATCGGACGAGATCAGCAACCTTTGTGGGTATGGCGATAACGCGAAATGACATGCATTCTCCCTTGTTTTAAGGGAGTATGAAGCATTGCTGGTTTGGAGGCTATCCGAAGCTTGCGGTCGAATTCAGAATGTATTCTTCCGGCAATCCAGGCCGTCACGGTTCGTTCCTTGAGGGCGCGGGAGATTAAACTAAGTCTGGGTAGCGATTTATCGAATCACTTGGCAAGACAGAAATCATTGAGGACGCCATGACGACTGCAACGCGCACGAACCCTCTCGGATACCTGACCGATCAACTGAATGAATTGAAAGAAAAAGGCACGCATTTCAAGCTGCGCGTGCTCGATGACGAGCAGGCGCCCGAGTGCACGTTCGATGGGAAGCACGTCATCAACTTGGCCTCAAATAACTACCTGGGCCTGACCACTCATCCCAAGCTGCGGGAAGCTGCGCTGGAAGCAACGAAGAAGTACGGGGTCGGATCAGGCGCGGTTCGGACAATCGCGGGCACGATGAAGATCCATATGGAATTGGAAGAAAAGATTGCGCGCTTCAAAAATGTCGAAGCATGCGTGGTCTTTCAATCAGGATTCACCGCGAACGCGGGCACCGTGTCCGCAGTGCTGGGAAAAGAAGATTTCATCATCTCGGATCAACTGAACCACGCATCCATCATTGATGGCGCGAGACTGTCACGGGCAAAGATCCTAGTCTTCAACCATAAAGATGTCGCGCACGCGGAAGAGCAACTGAAAAGCGTCAAGGATCAGCCCGGCAAGAAGCTTCTTATTTCAGACGGCGTGTTCTCGATGGATGGAGATATCGGCCCCTTGCCGGGGTTGTGCGAACTCGCGGAGAAGTACGGCGCCATCATGATGGTCGATGATGCCCATTCATCCGGCGTGCTTGGACGAAACGGGCGCGGCACGATCGATCATTTTGGAATGCACGGGCGCGTGGATATCCAGGTGGGAACCTTGTCGAAGGCAATCGGGGCGCTCGGTGGATATGTCTGCGGAACGCGTGACCTGATCGATTTTCTCTATCACCGGGCGAGACCGTTCCTGTTTTCGACATCGCATCCACCATCGGTGGCGGCGACCTGCATTGCCGCCTTCGATGTGCTCGAGCAGGAACCCGAACGGATCGATAAGCTGTGGGAGAACACACGGTTCTGGAAGAAGGAACTGGGGCTTCTAGGATTCGATATCGGCGGCAAGACGACGCCCGCCAGTGAGACTCCGATTACGCCAATCATTATCGGCGATGGACGCCTAACGATGGAATTCTCCCGGGAGTTGTTCAAAGAAGGCGTTCTTGGAACAGGGATCGCGTTCCCCACTGTCCCGGAAGGCAAAGCGCGAGTGAGGACGATCATGACGGCCACGCACACACACGATGAGCTAACCCAGGCTCTTGAAGTATTGAAGCGGGTTGGGAAGAGAATGGGAATTCTTAATTGATGATGGGAGTGTCGATTCGGGACTTCCGCTCGTCAGCAATTGGCGCGATAGACAATCTGCCCGCTTACTACTGTCAACACAACTTTTCCTGTCAGTTGCCAACCGTCAAATGGCGTGTTGCGTGATAGAGACCGCGATTGGGAGGTGTCGAATGTCCAGCGCTTCTTCGGGTCGAAGACAGTGACGTCGGCGTAACTGCCCGCTTCGAGCGTGCCTCGCCCGCGCAGATCGAAGACGCGCGCCGGACCTGCTGTGAAAAGCTCGACAATGCGGCTGAGCGGGATGCGATGCTGAACATGAAGCTTCGCGATGGACAGCCCGAGCGCCGTTTCTAACCCTGTAATTCCAAATGCTGCCCGTTCGAACTCCATGTGTTTCTCGAAACGCGCATGCGGTGCGTGATCGGTAGCGATCGCGTCGACCGTTCCATCGGCAATCGCGGCCAGCAGAGCTTCCATATCCGAAGTTGAGCGCAGGGGCGGATTCATCTTGAAGTTGCTGTCGTAATCACGCACGTCGTCATCAGTAAGCGTGAAATGGTGCGGCGTGACTTCGCAGGTGACACGCGCCTTCGTCTTCTTCCCACGCCGGACAGCCTTCAGCGAATCGGCGGTCGAAAGATGAGCGATGTGCAAGCGCGCACCAGCAATTTGTCCAGCGAGGTGGACATCCCGTTCCACGACTGACGATTCGGCGAGAGCGGTTTGACCTCGCATGCCGAGGCGAAAGGAATTTGCTCCGGCGTGCATCGGGCAATTCTCGGTCATGCGCGTATCCTCCGCATGCTGCACGACCGGGAAATTCAGTTCCGCGCCTAGGTAAAGCGCCTTCCGCATAACGTCGTCTTCGAGGATGGGCTTGCCGTCATCGGTGACCGCGACCGCACCGGCACGTTGAAGCGCAAGGAAGTCCGTGACTTGAGATCCCTTGCTTTCCTTCGTGGCAGCCGCGATGGGAAACACATTAACCAGCGCACCGCGCTCGGGTTGGCGAAGCCATGTGACCCAATCAGCGGAATCGACAACAGGAGCGGTGTTCGGCATGGTGCAGACCGAGGTAAAGCCGCCTGCTGCCGCTGCGGCAGTCCCGCTGGGGATAGTTTCTTTGTGCGTCTGTCCCGGTTCGCGAAGATGAACGTGCAGATCAATGAAACCCGGAGCAACGATCAGTCCGCGCGCATCGAATTTCTCGTCGGCCGAGCTTTTGATTTTGTTGGGCGGCGCAACTTCTGCAACGCGTCCATCGCGCAACAGAACGTCCATGGGCGCCTCGATACGCGAGGAAGGATCGATGAGGTGGCCACCCTTGATCAGCAGACTGGTTGAGGTCTTAGGCGTCATCGCATCTTCCCCATCGCACGTGCCAGGATCGCCATACGCGTGGGCACTCCGTTGTGAACTTCTTCGATGATCCGGGATTGCGCGCCATCGGCGATATCGTCGGTCAATTCCATTCCGCGGATGATCGGCCCCGGATGCATGACGAGAGCGTCCCGTTTCGCCAATTTCAGGCGTGCCGTCGTCATCTGGTAACGGGAAACATAGTCGGTAATGTCAATCTTCAAACCAGCGAGACGTTCTTTTTGCATGCGGAGAAGCATGATCACGTCAGTGCCGCGGAGAGCCTCTTCCATGTGCCGAGTGATTTTCAAGTTCGGCGCGAGCGTCGCAGCAACATCCGGCACGAGTTCTGGCGGCCCGCACAAGGTGATTTTGGCGCCCAGCTTTGACCACAGATGACATGCCGAACGCGCGACCCGGCTATGGAAGATATCTCCAATGATGGCAATCTGCAGTCCCTTCGGCTTCTTCTTGTTTCTCAATATCGTGAAGGCGTCCAGCAGAGCTTGGGACGGGTGTTCGTGCATACCGTCGCCTGCGTTGATTACCGGGATGTCAATGCGCGATGCCATCAGGTGCGGTGCGCCGGCGTTCGGATGTCGAATGACGATGGCATCGGCTCCGACCGCCCGCAACGTGTAACCGGTATCGAGCAGCGATTCACCTTTCTCGATGCTGGAGCCTGAGGCATGCACAACAACCGTGTAAGCCCCTAAGGACTTGGCCGCAATCTCGAACGAGCTTCGCGTGCGCGTCGAAGCTTCATAAAAGAGCAGAGCTACGCGTTTTCCCTTGAGGAGCGCACGCGGCTTGTCGGGATTCATCCGGCGGGCGAAGTTCAAGATTTTGAGAATCTCTGGTGCATCGAGCGGCTCGATGCCAAGCAGAGATCCGTGGGCTGCATTCATGTCGTGTCCGGCGAGTGTTTACGCTTGCTTTGCGGAGACTTTCTCCATCAGCAGAACTTTCTCTGCGTTGTCAATTTCCTGTAGCTTCACTTCAATGATTTCGTTATCAGTCGTCTGCACCTGACGTCCGACGAAAGCGGCCTCGATCGGCAACTCTCGATGCCCACGATCGATGAGCACGCAGAGCTGCACACGAAGAGGACGGCCTTCCCGGAAAAGTGCGTCCATGGCAGAACGTGTTGTGCGCCCGGTGTAGAGCACATCGTCAACAAGAATGATGGACTTGCCCACGATCGGGAATCCGATTTCGCTTTTCTGTACCACGGGCTTTGGCCCGAGAGTGGACAAGTCATCGCGATAAAGAGTGATGTCGAGTGTGCCGACAGGGACGGGCTTCTTTTCAATCCGTTTGATGATGTCCGCCAAGCGCTGGGCAAGTGGCACGCCGCGACGACGGATGCCGACCAGCCCGAGTCCCTCAATTCCATTATTTTTTTCGATAATTTCGTGGGCGAGGCGCACCAGGGTGCGCTCGATCTCTGTCGCCGACATGAGCTGGGTCTTCTGTCGGATCACGACGTTGCGGTCAGTCTGTCTTGTGGCCATGAACGGTGCATGATACGCGGGGAGACGCAGGGGCGGCAAGGAGGTACAAACAATCCGAAAATCGAGGCCCCCATGCTAACGCGGAACCTTGGGGCGAGTCCTGGAAGCCGCAATTGCGCCACCCAGAGCTGAGAGAGCGATGAATAAAAAAGCTACGAAGACCAGACTAAAAGACAGCAGGAACATCAATCCTTCAGGCGACTTAAATTTTTCGAGAGCAGCCTGAGCCTGCGGATCCTGACTGCGAGCTGCGGCCTGCTGCAAGTTCGTGAGAAGGGCCGTTTTCAGCTCGGTACCACCCTGAAATAGGGCGAGTCCTCCAGCGCCCAAGACGGAAAAAAATACAAATCCAAGGAGACCGCTTAGTGCTCCGATTCGTGCGCCCGCTCCACTCGATAAAGGAGCACTCCCCGCTTTCCTGCGATAAAAATGGACCGCCAAGGCGCCGGCTGCGGCGATTCCGATTCCAAAAAAGCCAAACAGCAGATTCATCAAGAGGGCAGAGACAATACCTGCGAGGGCAGCCGCACCGAGGGCCGAATGCCAATCTACGAAAGACTCATCGGTGATTCGCGGAGCAGTAATTTCAATCGGGCTGGCAACTTCCCCGACAGATTTTTCGATAGGGACACGGATCTGGGGCGCACGGCAGTGCGGGCAAAATGCAACGCCGCTTTCAACCGGAGAGCCGCACTGATGACAGGAGTGATCCACGCGGAAAAGATTATCGCAAAGCGCAGGCAAAAATGGGGAGCCGCGGCGTTCTCCCGGGCCTTAGTAAGAAAGACTCAGTAATTAGATCGTTTCCTGCTTGCCTCGCGTTCGTACATAAACCAATGCCAGACGCGCGCCTTTTCCAGACGGCTCTATCGCAACAATGTGCTGGTCGTTACGCTGCCCGACTTTCAATTCGATCGTCGATCCCTGATTGTTCGAGTCACAAGACACCGGCTCGGAATCGTTGCCGCCCTTCGTGCTGACCGATCCGACATCGCCGCCGCGTTTTTCCGTACGGCACTCGAGCACATTGCCAAACTTCTTCAGCTGATCTTTGTAATAAGTGACGATCTTGTCGGGGGAATCGTCGGACTCATATTCCAGCGCGACCACTTTCAGCGCAAAACCGGGTCCGGCGATATTCACGTTCGCACTTTTTTCGTTGTCCCCGGAGTCTTTCTTACGAGGGCGCGCGCCGGGATAAACACTCAGTCCGGTGTCTCTGACATCGGCGCCTTCGCTCACGTGGATACCGCCGAGCGGTGTTTCGATATCGACTTTCTTGTCGTCACTGCTATTGTGCTTGTCCTTCACATTGATACTGCAGGCAGCCGAACCGAGGACAAGGGCAGAGACTAACAGGATCGGCAACGTGCGAAGTAGATATTCAGTGCGACGCTTGAACATGATGAGAGTCTCCCTGGGATGCAATGGCGGCACGATCGAGCCCGGTGCCGCGTTGCGCGAAGTTCGGGATGGTTACAGGCAGCTTTCCGTGAATTGCAATTTCACCGAAGATGGCCTTGGCTGCGCTGATTTCGGAAACGGAAGCGTTCGAGAATGCACAGATGTAATGTTGAACGGATGGAAAATCTTGCGCGACGTAGGGATTCCCCATTGCTAGAACAACCGTTTTCGCCGAAGCGCGATCGAGGATCTTCTGAAGCAGCGCGGCGCTTTCTTCGGCGAGGCTGACAGTATTCGTAACCCCGGTTTTTCCTTGGATGGCGCGACCGGCCACCGGAATGGCATAGACAGCCGCAACCACTGCCTGCGCTGACTCTACGCTTTTCAAAATCTCATCCGTCATGGCTGTTGCAATCCGAGGATCAACATAAAACACGGTGCTGCCGGGAGCTCTAGCCTGAAGTTGGCGTTCGAAAACTCGTCCGGAGTCCATCCGGACATCGTCCGAAAAAATCACCAGTACCTTCCCGGAGCGCACTTCCTCAATGGATTGATACGGAAGAGCAGGCCCAGAAGTTCCAGCAGATTTTGCGAGGGGAAGCAGGGGGCCATTGTCGCGGAGAAGAGTAATTGCTGCGTCCGCGACAGACTGTCCCTCAGCTAAGCTCTGGGGCTTTGCAACCCTTTGCGGCAGATTATCCAGGTCGGCAAGTCGTGCCTTGTGCAAACCCAGAGAAGCTTTGGCTTTCAAAATCTTAAGGACTGATTCATCGAGCCGCGCGGGCGAAATCTCGCCTGACTTGACCGCGGCCAACATCGAACGGTAGGAAGCATCCATGTCAGCGGGAATGATGAGCCAATCGTTGCCCGCCTTGAACGCTTCTACGGCAGCGCGTCCCACATCGTTCGCATAAAGTCGCGTGAGCGCCGCCATGTCGAGCGCGTCTGTCACGACGATGCCGTTGAATCCAAGCTCTTTCTTGAGCAAGTTCGTGACGATGGCCGGCGAGGTTGTGGCAACTCGATTCGCATCTGGCTCGAGAGCCGGAACGCTGACATGCGCCACCATCACAGAATCCACTCCGGACTGGATGGCAGAACGAAACGGCGGCAACTCCACGCTGTTCAAGCGCGCGAGGTCGCCAGTCACCTGGGCTACACCAAGATGAGAATCGGTGCCAGTGTCTCCGTGCCCCGGAAAATGTTTTGCGGTGGTGAGCATCCCGGCACTGTGAGCGCCGCGAATGTAAGCCGCGACTAGATCTCCGACCTGCTTCGGATCCTCGCCAAACGACCTGGTATTGATGACGGGGTTCGCCGGATTGGAATTCACGTCCGCATCAGGAAAGAAATTCCAGTGGACACCAATGGCCCGAGCCTCTCCGGCGGTGATGCGGCCAAATGCCTCCGCATACTTGAGATCTCCAGCAGCGCCGAATGCCATTGCATGCGGGAAAACTGTCGTACCTTGCAAACGCATGGAGACGCCACGCTCAAAATCCGCAGCAATCATGAGAGGGAGTTTAGATTCCTGTTGCAATCGGTTCAGCAGCGCAGCGGCTTCATAGGGCTGGCTGCGAAGAAGCATCGGGCCGTCCACGTTGACGGTCATCGCAAACGCTCCCACGTGGTACTTGTGGATTGAGTCGATTAACTGGAGGTAGATCGGATCTTCCACATTAAGAAACTGGGCGCGCACCCAGATCATGAACAACTGACCGACTTTCTCTTCTGTGGAGAGCTTCTCGAGTGTTTTCTTCGCCCACTTCTCGCCATCGTTGTCGAGATGAATCGTCGCGGGCGTAAGAACCCGGCGTTTGGGGTCTTTCTCTTTCGCGACTGCGAGAGCGGCACACATAAGTAGGATTGCGACCAGGAATACGATCGAACGACGAGCGGACATGCGAAGAAGATAGCAGATTCGTACGAGGCAAGACCGTGAGTGTCGTTAGCTTTTCCAAGCGTCTTGTACGAGTTCACAAGCCTGCTTCTGGATCGCAGGGTCGCTCCCGAAGCCGCTGAGCCATTGCACATCCGGCTCGCGGCGAAACCACGTCATCTGCCGCTTCGCATAATTGCGGTGTGCTTGTTGTGCAGCCCAGGTCGCAAGTTTCGAATTAATTTCTCCACGAACTACTTGCAGGGCCTGCTTGTATCCAAGAGACGCCAATGGGCGCGCCGCGTCTCCGTATTTTTCGTAAAGCCGCCGGGTCTCTTCAATCAGCCCAGACTCGAACATCCGCCGGGCGCGTTCGTTAATCCTTTCGTAGAGAGCATCGCGATTGGGATTGAGGCCTAGCCGCAAGATGCGAAACCCCTGCAACGGATCACGACCTTGCTTCCAGAGATCGGTCATGCGATCGCGCGATGCAAGACAGACTTCGATCCCGCGGATAAGTTTCGGTGTGTCGTTCGAGTGAATTGAGCCGGCTGCCATTGGATCAAGACGCTTGAGTACGCGATGCAGGTATCCAGCAGGCTTGGTTACCGCACGTTCACGAAGTCGCTCGCGAAGTTCCTCCGAACGCTGCGGACCCGGAAAAAGGCCATCGAGCAGCGCACGCAAATACAAGCCAGTGCCGCCGGTCACGATAGGAAGATGATTGCGGTCACGAATCTCACCCAGAATTCTGCGCGCTTCCCGCGCGTATTCCCCAGCCGTGAAATAGCTCGTGGGAGAAAGACAATCGATAAGGTGATGTGGCGTTGTTTTGCGCTCAGGGCGCGTTGGCTTCGCGGTACCTATTTCGAATTCGCGAAACATCGCCACCGAGTCGCAGTTGACGATCTCGCCATGAAACTGTTGAGCAATCGCGATTGAGAGCGCAGTTTTCCCGCTGGCGGTTGGTCCTACAACGACGACCAGCAGTGGATCGCGCGGTGGAGCAGAACTCAGTGGATGCTCCAGTTGATGAAATGCCAATAACGGATGACCGTCAGAATGAGCAGAAGTATTCCAATCAGAAGAAGGCCGGCGGTTTCGGTCGTGTACGCATGGTGATGCGAATGACCTGCCTGAGGTGTGGCTTCTTTATGGGGGATGTCCACGAAACCATTGTATCCCGGCATGCAAGCGGGTCTGATGGCGGTGCTAAACTACGCTCCGCAATCCGTGGAACCCGCCAGTCATCCCGGAACACTCGTCCGATTCGGAGTCTACGAAGCGGATTTGAGCGCCGGCGAACTCCGCAAAAAAGGTGCCAAAATCCGGCTGCAAGAACAGCCTTTTCAGTTGCTCGCCTATCTATTGGAGCGGAAAGGTTCCGTGGTCACCCGCGAGGAACTTCGCGAAAAGCTGTGGGCGTCCGACACTTTTGTGGACTTCGACCACAGCCTGAATACTGCCGTGAACAAGGTGCGTGATGCTTTAGGCGACTCGGCCAGCAATCCACGTTTCGTGGAGACGCTAGCACGGCGCGGTTACCGCTTCATTGCTCCCGTGGAGTGGCTGGATGGTGCTGTTGATGCTGAAGTGCCGAGCACGGAACTGCAAGGCCATAAGCCCGCGGGCATTCCCATGGACTCCGAACTGGGAGTTCCTCTGCCTCATCGTGGACTAGTGAGGGGCCTATTTGCACTGATTCAGATCATGTACCTGGTTTTCTATGTCGTCGCCCTTGTGCGTTTGCAGGCAGTCCATGGTGCGGCGAGTGAATTTTTGCCGGGCTGGGGAGCGTTCACGATTCAGGTTGCCGTCCTGATTACCGCGGCCATCGGCATTCCCCTCCGGTTGTATTTGTTATCGTCCGTTGCGTTTGACCATCAAGGGCTTGGGGAAAATTTCCGCAAGCTCTTTCTTTTTGTGCTGATATTCGACCAGCTCTGGGCCATAGCTCCTTTCCTTTTGACTGAGAAGATTGGGATTGGGGGCGCTTTTGCCGCGACTGCGGCGCTGTTATACGTGCCTTTTGCCGAACGAACTTTGGTCCGAATGGCGTACAAGAAGATGGCTTAAAACAGGGGTTTAGGGAACCAGACTAACGCTTTCCGCGTACCATCGTCTGAGAGATACGGGTCCAGCTGTGCTTCACGAGGGAGGTTCTGATGAAAACAGTTACGAAAATTCTGTTGGCGCTGAGTCTCGCGACGTCTCTGGCGCATGCGGATGAGTGGACGAAGACCTACACCATCACCGGAACTCCGGATCTGAAGATAGAGAGCACGGATGCAGAAATCCGCGTGGACACGTGGGACCAGAAGACGATTGACGCAAAAGTGACCACCCAGAACTACAAGATCGGGAACGGCGGAATCCGAATCCTCGAGCATCAAACGGGAGATCAGGTCGCAATCGAAGTGCGGTTTCCCCACGAAATCCACATTTTCAGCATGCATTCCTACCGGGTACAGATTGATATCCATATGCCACGCGAAGGCAAGCTGAACGTGGCCACCGGCGATGGACGAGTGCATCTCTCCGGCTTGAAAGGGGAAATGGAGCTGCGGAGTGGGGACGGCGGCCTGGATATCGATTCCGTGAACGGCACGCTTCGCGCCCGAACCGGAGACGGGAATATCCGCGCCAATGGACGGTTCGATGTACTGGATCTGAATACGAGCGATGGCCGGATCGATGTCGAGGCGCAGCGCGGCTCTGCGCTGGGAACTGGATGGAACTTGCGAACCGGAGACGGCAGCGTCAACCTGCGTATTCCGCAGGAACTTGCAGCGGACGTGGACATCCACACTGGCGATGGACACATTGATCTTGAGGTCCCGGTCACAGTCGAAGGCAAATTTGGATCCAACACTGTGCGCGGCAAGTTGAACGGTGGCGGGAGTCTGCTCGCGATAAAAACTGGCGACGGATCAATCCGCCTCGAAAAACTTTAGAAGATTTGCTTACTTCAGTTCGTTTCCGTCTGGGTTGTAATAGAAATAAAAACGAAGGGCGAGGTATTGACCGGCAAATTCCTGTGGAAGTGGCGGGAATGGGTTGGAATCAGTGATGCCGGCATAAGCAGCGCGATCCAGTGCGACGTCCCCCGATGTTGCCGCGTACTTTAAACCTGCCACCTTGCCATCTTTCAGGATTGCAAATTCAATCGCCAGCTTGCCTTTCTTCAAGATTGGCGGCCGAGCCGATTCCGGAATAACGTTGTACCAGTTGTTTCGCACGTTCTGGACAACGCGGGCCAGGTAAGGACCGAAATCCACTCCCATCGTGTCGGAGAGGACATCCAGTTGGCCGACAGTCTTCGCTCCACTCGTTCCAAGGTTTGTTCCGAAGTTCCCGCCGTCGCCTCCGTAGCCACCTCGATTCGCGGCGACTGCCTTCGCTGCTTCCTCTACAGCCGAACCAGCGGAAACCGAACCTCCAAAAGACGGTTTGGGAAAAGCTTTTACAGGTGGAGGCGGCGTTGCCTTTGCAATCTGGTTTGAACTGGCCGGAGGCGGGCTGGCCTGCTGAGGCTCTGGTTGAGCCTGAGGCTGTTCGGCTGGAGCCTGCGCCACCTGCGGAGCTTGAGCGGGCTGCGGCGGAGTCGGTGGACCTCCCGGGCCAGGAGCGCCGGCGCGAGCCGCGTCCAGGATATTCTTCAATTCTTTGGGATCGATTTGCGGTTTCTTGGAAGTAGCGATCCGATTCTTGTCTGACATCTTGTCAGTTTCGGGTCGCTTTGTGACTTGCTGTTCGTCCGGCGGAAGCTCCAGAAAAGTCGCGTCCTTCTCCCGCTGTGCAGTCAACGGGACCACCAGAAGGTCATGACGATGCGGCAAATAACGGGCAATTCGATCCGAGTTTGCCAGCAACATGACGATTGTTAGGTGAAGGATGACTGAAAGCCACAATGCTTCGCGTTTTCGCGATCGCGCAAGATCGTCTTGAAGCTGAATTAGGAGATGGGGAACATCGTCAGGATCAAACGTACGATAAGCAGTTTCCCAATGCTGAGCGTCGTAGAACTCGCCCGGTTCCGTTCGCGGCGGAGGAACAGTAGGAGGCACAGGCCCGCGGGGCGGAATTTGGGTCGTGGACATCGCCGAAGCTAATTAGATGCTCGGGGGCTGGACCGATCTTCCCTGTTTACAAAACTTTAGGATGATTCGGGCCGTCTATAGAAGCTATTGTCGCATCTTTTGAAGGAAATGAGTAAACACCAGTGGCCCAAGCACTTAAGGCATCCGGGTGGTTAACGATTTCGAGAAAGGAAGGTTTAATGCGCGACTGACTGGTGGGCGATCTCTAGGCGGCCAGCATGTTCACCGATTGCTCGGAGAACTTCGAGTGCTAGTTCCAGAGCTCGCCGGCCATCTTCGAGCGAGACCGCCGGGGCGGTGCGCGACCGAACAGCTCCGATAAAAGATCGAAGTTCGGCTTGAAGTGGTTCCTCGGACGCGACTTCTGGCTTCGCCATCGCGATCTGAGGATTGACCGAGGGAACTGCGTCAGGAGTTGCTGATCGTCCGACCGAAAAGACTAGGACGTCCTGGCGTCCATAGTCGATCGAGACATACTGGCCCGGCTGGAAAAAGCGCAGCTTGCGCACGCGTTCGGTCGAAACCCTGCTTGCCGTGAAGTTCGCCACACAGCCGGATTCGAATTCCATGCGTACATTCGCAATATCCACTTTGCTCGACAGGATGGGCAGCCCCACCGCGCGAACGTCCTTCACCGGTGACTTTACAAAGGTGAGCACGACGTCGAGATCGTGGATCATGAGGTCGAGTACGACATCGACATCAAGCGAACGAGGTGTAAAAACGCTCAGCCGATGCACTTCGAAGAACATCGGCTTGGTAACCAACGGCAGTGTCGCGCGAACCGCAGGATTGAAGCGTTCCAAATGTCCAACTTGCGCGATGCGCTTATTTTGACGAGCTACGCGAATGAGTTCATCGGCTTCCGCCAGAGAAAAAGCCAACGGCTTTTCGATGAGGACATCCACACCATTTTCGAGCAAAGGCCGAGCGACAGCGAGATGATCGATTGTGGGCACGGCAACCGACGCTGCCACGATCTCATTAAATGTGAGCAACTGCTCAACGGAACCGAGAGCTCGAGCTCCGTATTGGCCGGCTACCTGGTCGGCTCGGGCCGGATCGGCATCAACCACCGCCGCAAGCCGTATGGGAAGTCCTTGTTGTGCAAGTTCGTGATACACGCGGGCATGATTTTTACCGAACGCACCCGCCCCAATCACCGCGACATTGAGAATGTGTTCAGAAGACAAAAAAACACCTTACCGGGATAAAACTCCCGCTTGGTTGCCGTTTCCAGCATTCCTGAGACGAACGATAACAACCGTATCTCAAGCCGCCGTAGCGCCAACATGCGCCTGGAAACTACTTCGTCAATCAAGCGAATTTCTTTAATAGCGCGATCTGTCCCGCATGGTAACACTCGTGCTGTGCGATGCCCGCGAACATGTAGAAGAAATCGTAATAAGGCTGCTTCTCTTTGCCCGGAACACCTTCTTGCAAGCGCGCATCGGGAAATTCGGCGACCGCCTTCACGAGTTGATCGTGAACATCATTCGTGTGATCAATTGCTTTTCTCCAGGCTGCTTCCGAAGTGTCGTGAATGGTTGGAAAATTCTCCTCGTCACTTAACATTTTGGGAGTGCCTTGCATACGCTTGAGCACGGCGCCATCCCAACCTGCGATGTGAAGAAGAATCTGCCAGATTGAATGCGCATTTGGAACCGGCCGCGCAGCAGCTTGAGCAGCAGTCACTCCCTTTAAAATTTCCAGTAGTGAGTCGCCATGCCACGCTTCTCCTTCGAAAGTGCGGCGAATCTGGTCAGCAAGACGAGTGCATTCGGACATTCGTAACCCTCCGTTCAGTTCAGCCGAAGCAAGCGCAAGGCGCGAACTACTCTGCATAGATGGCGATGTTTGCGGCATCGGCGGCGTCGAGAACCCCTTGACCGTCGATCAGCAAACAACGCCCGGCATTAATCGCGAGGCATGTCCCGCCTGCCTGCTTCATGCTGTCTATGGTCTTGATGCCGATGACGGGCACATCGAAGCGCATATCTTGATTGGGTTTCGCCGTCTTCACCACAGTTAGCGCGCGACTGAGCGTCGAAGCCTCACCCTCAAGCGAGCGCATCAGCTGTCCAGCGCGTTCGATGGTCGCATCCGTTCCTTCCATGGCTTCGATGGCAACACATGCAGACTCGGCGATAACAACGGTCTGGCCAATATCGAATTGCGCGAGGTGCCGCGCAACGGCCCGCCCATATTCGATGTCTTTGCGCTCAGAATCAGATGGTGCACGCCGCGTCAGCACGCCCGACTTCGCAAGAAGTGGCTCCAAAAGAGATGTGGAATTTTCGAGAGTGATGCCTTCGTCCGCAAGGACCTTGGCTACCGCACCGATCAGTGAGTCAGTGTTGCGCGAGCCTAGCGACAGCAACAACTTCGCCAGCCGCCAGTCTGGCTTGATGCTCGAGAAAATCTGCTTGTGTCTCACCTGCCCCGCCATCACCGCCCGCGTGACGCCTTCTTTTTTGAAGGTATCGATCAGCTTGGATAATTCGCCGAGCGACAGCCAATGCACGGCAGCAGCACCGCGCGATTCAATCTCAGGAAAGGTCTCTTCCTTAATCGCAGCCACAATCACATCGTATCCATGCGAGCGCGCCGCATCGAGAACCAGGAACGGGAACTTACCATTGCCAGCAATGAGACCGAGTTTTCGGTGAGAGCTCATGCAAGAAAGCAGTTAGCAGTTAGCACTTGGCAGTTAGCACTTGGCATCCAGTTTTTGGGCCTGAGGAACTCAATCAACAAATCCACATAGATAATTGCTAACAACTAATTACTAAATGCTGATTACTGAGTGCTAAGTGCTTACTACTTAATCACCCCTCGCTCCGAACTCTCCACAAACTGGATCAGCCGGTCGACATCTTCCCCGCGATCCGGTTCCGATTTCAATTTCTCAAGCGCTTGCGAGGTGTTCAATTTCGAAGCCAGCAGCACTCGATATGCATGATGCAACTTCCGAATTCGTTCTTTGCTGAAACCGCGGCGCTCAAGACCAACCGTATTCAACCCGTACGCACGCGTATCGCGAGATGCGGAAGTCTTCGAAAACGGAAGCACGTCCTGCGTGATCGTCGTTCCCCCACCTACGATTGAATGGGTCCCGATACGGACGAAATGGTGGATCGGGCAAAGGGCACCAACCGAGGCCCACTCCTCAACTGTGACATGGCCGCCTAGAGTCGCGGCGTTAGCCATCAGCACGTGATCCCCAATCTGACAATCGTGGGCAATATGGCAGTACGCCATTACCAGGATGTGGCTACCGACTTTCGTCAGACCGGCACCTTTCACGGTGCCCCGGTTAATCGTCACAAACTCGCGGATTTCGTTGTCATCCCCGATCTCCAGTCGAGTAGGTTCGCTTTTGTAACTCAGGTCTTGGGGCGCCAATCCGAGGGAGGAGAACGGAAAAATTCGGTTGCGTGCGCCGATTGTTGTCGGCCCCTCCACCACAACATGGGACAGCAACCGGCAATCCGCGCCAATCTCAACGTCAGCCCCAACCACGCAATACGGGCCAATCTCGGAAGAAGCGTGGATCTTCGCTTTCGGATCGATAACAGCGCTGGGGTGGATGCTCATCGAATCAGCGGACTGAGCTATGTCGGCTAACTTTCTGGCCCGCTCTCCGAACGGGGCCGGGTGCGAGCACGATCGACAAGTTGGCAGGTAACCGTGGCTTCCGCGACGCGCTTCTCACCTACGAATACCTTGCCTTCCATGCGGACGGCGGTCATCCGCCAGGCTTTCACTTCCACTTCAATGCGGAGTTGATCTCCAGGCACAACTGGTCTGCGAAAACGTGCGCGCTCGATCCCGGTAAAGACCATCAGCATGTCATCGCGGTTTTCGACTTCAGTGAGCAAGAGGGCGCCGCCGGTCTGCGCAATCGCCTCGACAATAAGCACCCCGGGCATGATCGGCATGTTTGGAAAGTGCCCTTGGAAAAATGGCTCATTGATCGTTACGTTCTTGATGGCGACAATCCGTTCCTTGCGCGTTATGTCAACGACTCTGTCGATGAGAAGAAACGGGTAGCGGTGCGGCAGAATGCGCTGTATATCGTTGATATCGAGCGTGATCTTCGGAGCGGATGGCGCTTCCGGCGTATGTACAGTGTCAGTCATCAGAACGATCTCTTCCGGGCGACGATTATACTGTAGCGCTTGCCGCGCGCGGCAATAGTGCACGATATGAAGATGCTAGGGAAACGGAAAGCGGATCGGACACCATCAACCCCTGCTCTTGACCAAGGAGCGCTCAAAGCGCATCTCGATTTCTTCTCCGAGCGTCAGGATGAAATGGTTTCGACCATCCGCCAAATGGTGGAGATCGAATCTCCAAGCGACAACAAGGCTGCGGTCGATCGAATGGGAGATCACATCGGCTCGCGGTTCTCTGCGATCGGAGGCCGGGTGCAGTTCCATCGCATTGCCGATTTCGGCAACCATGTCCAAGCCGACTTCGAAGGTGAATCCGGACGCAAACCGGTGCTCTTGCTGGGCCATATCGACACGGTGTATCCGCTCGGCACACTCGAGTCCATGACGTGCAAAATCGATAAGGGTCGACTTTGGGGTCCGGGCGTACTGGACATGAAGTCCGGAATCGGTCTTATGCTTCATGCCATCGAAGCGCTGCGTTCCTCTGGTGGCACGTTGCCACGGCCAGTCACCGTTTTGCTCGTAAGCGATGAAGAGATTGGCAGCGATTCCTCCCGGCATATCACGGAAGACCTTGCTAAGAAATCCGAGGCCGTGTTCGTGCTCGAACCTTCCTTTGGTCTCGACGGGGCTGTGAAAACAGCGCGAAAAGGTGTCGGCGAATACCAAATTAAAGTTACGGGCAAGGCAGCCCACTCGGGACTCGACTTCGAAAAAGGTGTGAATGCCGTTATCGAGCTGGCGCGTCAGATCGAGAAAGTTTCGAAGTTCACGGACTTGAAGCGGGGTTTAACGGTCAATCCAGGTGTTATTTCTGGCGGAACTCGGGTCAACGTTGTTCCCGCGGAGGCAACAGTCGCCGTGGACCTGCGGATTTCGAAGTTGAAGGATGCGGCCGGGATCGATCGGAAGTTCCGGTCCTTGCGGCCCTTCAATAAGAAATGCAAGCTCACGGTCACGGGCGGTTTAAATCGTCCACCCCTGGAGCGAACCAAGGCCGTCGAAGACCTTTATAGGAAGGCGGCGTCAATTTCCCGAAGCCTGGGACATCGACTCGGCGAGGCTGCGGTGGGCGGCGGTTCGGACGGTAACTTCACGGCCGGGCTGGGGATTCCCACTCTGGACGGCCTCGGTGGCGTGGGCGAAGGAGCCCATGCGACCCACGAATCCATTGTGATTGAGACGCTTCCGTGGAGAGCGGCGCTGCTGGCCGGGCTTATCACCGCATTGTGATCTGGCTCACGATGCCCTGTGATCATTCATCCATCTTTGACTCGCGCTTTCCCCTAGCCTAGAATCTATTCGGGCCCGACGCGCGTAGGGGCGCTCAGCTTCGGCAACCCCGTGGAGGTTTTTCTATGCCTGGAAAATTGGGTGTTCCCGAAATTCTGCTCCTTCTGGCCGTGGCGTTGCTCATCTTCGGCCCCAGCAAACTTGCCGACCTCGGCAAGGGACTCGGCGAGGGTATCAAGAATTTCAAGTCGGCCGTGAAAGATGGCGGCGATAGCGCCGAGAAAAAGTCCTAATCAGAACTTAAAAAATGAAGACTCCAATTCTGGTGGGAAGCGTGTCTATTCGCTTCTCGAGATCACTCGATTTCCTGCAACATCTTCCACACCAGCGCTACTGGTAATCCGACCACATTTCCGTAGTCACCTTCAATGCGAGGAATCCAGCGCGAGGCGTGGCCTTGAATCGCGTAGGCGCCGGCTTTATCCATAGGCTCACCGCTGGCGATGTAGTCTGCGATGTCGTTTTCCGAAAGCTCCGACATTGTCACGCGAGTCGATGCATAGCCCGAACGGAGGCGGGATGACTGGCCGTTCTGGGCCGGATGAATGACGCAAACACCTGTGATCACATCATGCGTCTTGCCCGAAAGCAGGCGAAGCATTCGTTTCGCATCGGTCGCATCGGCGGGCTTCCCAAGCATCTCCCCATTGATCACGACGATGGTGTCCGCTCCCAATACCTGAGCTTCTGGAAATTGCTGAGCTACCGCGGCCGCTTTTTCTCGCGCCAGGCGCTGCCCGCAGTCAACGGGAGTTTCGTTCGGCATAGGCGTCTCATCGACATCCGCGGGATGAACGCGGAACGAAATGCCGGCATTACGCAATAACTCCTGCCGGCGCGGCGAAGCCGACGCGAGGATTAGCATGGGACTGATTGTATGGCAAGCACAAGAAGCACATCATCAAATCGGCGTCATCCCGAAGCAGCGCGCTTCTTCCAGTGCTGCGAGGGATCTTGCGCGCAGCGTACGAGAATTTCAAAAGCAGTGTGTCATAGCCATGTTCTTAACAATCCGCCTCGAAGCATGAGAACTGAGAACCATTCCCGTCTGCCTGCTAAACTAAAGAATTGCCCCCTGACTCATGGACGCCGCCTTCATCCGTAACTTCGCGATCATCGCGCATATCGACCACGGCAAATCCACGCTGGCCGACCGCCTTCTGGAACTGACCGGCTCGCTGACTGCGCGAGAAATGCAGGAGCAGGTCCTCGACGCCATGGACCTCGAGCGCGAACGCGGAATCACGATTAAAGCCCATGCCGTCCGCATGATGTACCCAGCTCAGGACGGGAATACTTATCAGCTCAATTTGATCGATACGCCCGGCCACGTCGACTTTTCCTACGAGGTCTCCCGCTCCCTTGCCTCTTGTGAAGGGGCTCTTCTGGTTGTCGATGCCAGCCAGGGTGTCGAAGCGCAAACACTCGCCAATTCTTATCTCGCGATTAACCATGGTCTCGAGATCATCCCCGTCATCAACAAAATCGACCTGCAGAGCGCCGATATCCCGCGAACCAAAGAGATGATTGAAGGTGCGGTCGGCCTCGATGCCTCCGACGCTTTGCCCATCAGCGCTAAAACCGGGCAAGGCGTCCCGGATGTTCTCGAAGCCATTGTCAAGCGTGTCCCACCCCCTAAGGGAAACCCGACCCGCCACCTTCAAGCTCTCATCTTTGATTCCTGGTTCGATCCGTACCGCGGCGTCGTGGTGCTCGCTCGTGTTTTCGAAGGCACTCTGCGGAAGGGACAAAAGATCCGCCTATGGTCGAACGGACGCGTGTTCCAGGTAGAAAGTCTTGGTGTGCTTACACCCAAACCAGTTGAGATCGATGAACTGGTTGCTGGAGAAGTTGGCTTCTTCTTTGCGAACATCAAGAACGTGGCCGACTCGAAGATCGGCGATACCATCACCGACGACGATCGCCCATCCATTGAACCACTGCCCGGATTTGAAGACATCAAGCCGATGGTCTTCGCCGGCCTGTACACAGTCGACGCACACGAACACACGGCCTTACGAGAAGCCCTCGAGAAATTGCGGCTGAATGATTCTTCCTTCTTCTTCGAGCCGGAAAGTTCCGTGGCTCTCGGCTTCGGTTTCCGCTGCGGCTTCCTCGGCTTGCTTCACATGGAGATAATCCAGGAGCGTCTGGAACGCGAGTACAACCTGGACCTGATAACTACCGCACCCGGCGTTCGGTACAAAGTCACCCTTACTGACGGCCAATTGATCGAAGTCGATAACCCATCCCGATGGCCAGACCAGAGCCTGATCGCCAAAGTGGAAGAGCCAGTGATTCTGGCCGTGATCCTGACCAACGAGGAATATGTCGGCGGCATTCTGAAGTTGGTGGAGGAAAAACGCGGCAAGCAGAAGAGCTTCGAATATGTCAGCGCCACGCGTGTCATGCTTCAGTACGAGCTGCCTCTCAATGAGATTGTGCTCGATTTCTACGACCGCCTGAAATCGGTTTCGCGCGGATACGCATCGCTCGACTACCACCTGGCTGGCTATTGGGACTCGCCCATGGCAAAGCTCGACATCATGGTCGCTGGCGAGCCGGTGGATGCCCTGTCAATCATCGTCCACCGCGACTTTGCTTATGATCGAGGCCGCGCGCTCGCCGCCAAGATGAAGGAACTCATCCCGCGTCAGATGTTCGAAGTGGCGATCCAGGCGGCCATCGGAGCCAAGATCATCGCCCGCGAAACCGTGCCGGCAATCCGCAAAAACGTTTTGGCCAAGTGTTACGGCGGCGACATCACGCGCAAACGAAAACTCCTAGAAAAGCAAAAAGAAGGCAAGCGCCGCATGAAACGAATCGGCCGCGTCGACATTCCGCAGGAGGCATTTTTAGCGGTGCTGAAGGTGGGAGAGGGCGGATAAAAGCTTTTGCGCTTCGCTCGAGGTACCGATACTTTAGATCTACCATGACGCTGCTCGAAGCGGTTCAAAGTCTGGACTCTCTGGACATCGACAGCACTATCTATGCCGCTGAGCCTTGGACGCCTAATTCCGACGTGGTACTGCTCAGGGAGACCGACGCCGGCGTTGTAACCTCTCAGGACCTAGCGGAGGGAATAACTTATTTTCTGGAAGTATTTATTGCACGTGAAGTCCTTGAGGACTGGGTTCCGCAAAACGTGCCAACTCTGCTAGAACAAGTGCACCAGGTTGATCCAGTACGCCACATATGACGCTTAACAATCAGTGGGACCTGTTTGCGTTTTCGTCCCCCAGTTTGCGCCGATCTGGCCAATGATGGCGCTGAGACGCAAAAAGTTCTCACACGAACTCTCCACCGCACCATTGCGTGATAATCCATGCCAGCACCTTGGTCGCCGAGAACACTTCTTCCAGTTCGACATACTCGTCGACTGTGTGCGCCTTCATGATGTCGCCCGGCCCATAAAGAACCGCTGGCACATTCCCATGGTTCGTAAACAACCGCAGATCACTGCCGTACGTCACTCCCTGAACAGTCGGTGACTTTCCAAAAGCTTTCGCGTGACACTCCGTCACAGTTTTCACGATCGGAGAATCGAGCGGCGTTTGTCCCGATTCAAATTGTCCTTCAAACCATTCGAGCGTTGGCGGATGTTCTTTCAACCACGTATCGCCAGCGGCTGCTTGCGTAACGGCGGCAGCCATCGCCGAGCGCGCAGCCTCCGTGCTTTCACCCGGTAAAACACCGAAACGTCCTTCGACCGCAAGAGCATCAGGCACAGTAGAGGGCCAATCTCCTGCGTGCAAAGTCCCGAAATTCACCGGCGCAATGTTATTGGGATCTTCATAGAGCGGATTCTTGTATTCGATGTGTCGTCGGCGTTCCAGTTCCTGCACCGACCTCAACACAACATAGAACTTTTCAATCGCGCTCACTCCGTGCGGCTTCATGCAGGCATGAATCGCCTTTCCCGAAACCTTCACGCGAAACGAAAGTGCACCCGACTGTACCGGACAGAGATGAAGCCGCGTCGGTTCCGTGATCACCGCCGCATCCGCTTTAAACCCCTTCACGATTGTGGTCAGCGTTCCTGCTCCGCCACTCTCTTCTCCAATCACGCTCTCCAGCAAAACATCCGCTGCCGGGAGGAAACCAATCAACTGCAGAATCTGTACCGCATAAACATTCGCGGTCAGCCCAGCCTTCATGTCGCACGAGCCACGCCCGTACAGCTTTCCGCTGCGTACCGAGCCACTCCATGGAGACCCCGTCCAGAGTGTTTCGCTTCCCGTGGGCACAACATCCACGTGTCCGTTCAGGATGAGTGTGCGGCCCTTCTTGCGTCCGCTACCGCGCCAGCGCCCGACTACATTCAAACGGTCTTCGAACGGAACACCGTCGTCGCAAAACGCCGGATGCTGCTCGAGTTCCTCGCGAAGTGAAGCGACGACTTCCGTTTCCAACCCAAGCGATTGCAGCTTCGCCGCATAGAAATGCTGTGCATCCTGTTCGTGCCCAGGAAGGCTCGGAAATTGCACCAGCTTGCCGAGGAAGGCCGTGATCTCTGGCCTTAGCTGCTCAATCTTTTCGTCAATATTGCGAAGTTGGTCCGACATGGAGAGTGGATTGTAAACGGTTTCCGCGCACTCGGAGCCTTTTCGACCGTCTTTAGCTTCGTATCAGAGCATCCCTTTAGCTTTGTATCAGGTCATCGCTTTAGCGATGCCGCACAAGACACTTTTCAACGCGCCTTCAGGCGTCGGCTCTTTACTCTCGCTTCGAACGCGAATACTGCTTCACATACGTAGGCGCTTCGCGATCGCACCGCTCATCCGGAATCGGTGCTCCAACCGTCGTCGAGAGCGGAATCACCCCGGCCCACGTCTCGAACGAATAATCTTCTTCATCATCAATCGGCGGCCCCATGCGCACCTTTGCCGAACTTTCCGACAGTGGTAATCGCAAGACCGTAGTCGCCTTCAGCTCCTTCTCATTCGGATACCGCGACTCGGCCCATCGTCCCGGAATAATGTGTTCCGACAAAAGCTCAAGTGCCCTGATCTTTTCCTCTGGATCCTCCACCGCGAGCGCCGTCCCAAGCACCACAACCGACCGGTAATTCATTGAATGATTGAAAATCGACCGCGCGAGAACCAGCCCATCCAGCAGCGTGACCGTTACGCAGACCGGGATCCCTTTTTCGACATTCCGTAGCATGCGGCTCGCGGCCGAGCCGTGGATATAAAGATGATCGTCGCTCCGGCCGTAGCCGGTGGGAATCACGAACGGTTGTCCGTCAACGACAAATCCCACATGACAGATGAATGCTTCGTCCAGGATCGCGTTGATCTCATCGCGATCGTAAACCGCTCGTTGAGGCTCGCGCACTAGGCGCGTCCGCGGAGATGGTGCAGTATTGGTTGACATGATGGATTCAGGTACGGTCAACGGCGAGTTTCTAGTAGGGACGGGGATCAACCCGGACCCACTCGAGCAAGCCACCGCTCGAAAAGTGTAACAAGAAATCTGCTTTTGCTTGCCAAGCCATGGCGGCAACGAATCGAGCATTGTTGCCTAGACCGCGGAAAGATGTCGCAGCACCTTCGTTTCTCAGAATTGTCATTCCGAGCGATCCGTAGCCGCAGGCGAGGACAAGCGAGGAATCTGCACTTTCGTCCATTGGCTCTCAACTTCATCCGGCGACGCGTACTGCGGGGTTCGATCGCCTCATCACCACAACCGTCTTACATCTTGCTCTTCGGCTTTTCCATCGCCGAATCGGCAACTCAACAAACGTCCGCATTGCCTGTGCATAGGCCAATGTCATGACAAAGATCGCAGCCGCCAGCCATATTGAAGGCTGACGGTAGTGATAGAAGTGATGAAACAGCGTGTGATGAATCAAATACATGCTGTATGACAGTAGTCCGAGATGCCGCAGCCACCTCCCTTCCAGCGTTCGCGCAATCCGGTTTCTGTCCGGCCGAATAAGGACAAAGAAGATCGGCATTAGCGCGACCTGCTGCAGCGTATAACGAATCGTGTCGCGGAACAGCTGATTACGATAAGCAAACGTCCCGAAGATCATTGCCGCCCCGCATGTCGCAAGCAGCCGCGCATTCTTCTCCAGCCATTTCACCCGATCCCCAAGAACTGGATTGGCCACTATCCCCAGGACGCAACCGAACAAGATCGCGTCAAAGCGGGTGTCCGTACCTTCATAGATGTTCTCCCACGACGAATGCATGACCATGGCGCGGTAGCATCGCCACGCTAAAACCGCTGCGCACAACAACAATAAGACAGCAGCCTGCCGGTTCCTGCTCACTCCACGACGGACGAACCACGCATACAGCAACGGATAGACTAGGTAATAGTGTTCTTCGACAGCCAGGGACCACAGGATTCCGAGACCCGCCGGCAAATTGCCCCAGCCCAGAATGTTCCAGTAGTTCGAGAAATAAAGAAATCCGGCGAACAGCGACTTATAACTCTCGACGTTATAGACCACACCCACACGCGCGAGCGTCGCGACCAGAATGATCGTCAAGTAACATGGCGGGAAAATCCGCAGCACGCGTCGCAGATAAAACTGCTTGAGAGAGATCGTTCCGGTTCTCTCCGCTTCCGCCCGCAGAAGAGTCGTTATCAAATACCCGCTCAGGAAGAAAAAGATTGCAACGCCAAAACCGCCCGGCAGCACTCGATGGGGTAACGAATGCGCCACAAAAACAACCAGAAATGCAATCGCCCGCATACCATCCAAGCTGGGGACATAAAGGTTGGATGGAGGACCAGGGTTCCGGCGTGACGCCATCATTCCAACCTAGGGTCAGGCGCCGAACCGGTCTGTGACCGCCGCACAATGGATGCGTTCGGAATAACCCGATCCTGCTCTCTGATCTACCGCATGCAATTGGGCTTGTCTGCTCTTCCTGGCAACAGAGTCAATGTTGTCTCACGCAAATCAGTGACATGTATCACGTCTGTGCCATTTGATCCCGTCTAACATTTGCCTCGCTAGTTTCCGTTCTTGGGCGTGCGGTGTCACTCAAGGGCACATCCCGGAATGATCTGCAGTAAGTCCCTCACAGCGTTCGCTTTTTCGTCCGAAGGAGATCTCCCGTGATTAGCAAGCTTTCTCGTCTTATTTCCGATATTTTCTCGACTCGTCTCATCATTCTTACAGTTCTCCTTTTCGCAATCGTTGCTTCGGCTCAAAGACGATCGTCAGCATCCGACTCCGACTCGAGTGCAAGCGGCAACTCGCTCACCCTGACCGATCCGATTTTTCTCGCACCTGTTCTCTATCCGATCGACGGGTACGGGGGGGCCGAGATAGCGATTGGAGATGTAAACAAGGACGGTGTTGCCGACGTAGTTGCAGTGCCCCCGTCTGCGAGCAATGTCAGCGTTCTTCTGGGAACAGGCAGTGGAGAACTCAACCCGCGAGTAACTTTCCCGTCTGGAGGATATGGCCCCTTCGCACTGGCTCTCGGTGATGCTAACGGCGATACGAAGCTTGATATTGTGGTCGCTAATCGATGCGGTTCGTACATGAACTGCGACAACAGCCTGATAAACGTACTCTTGGGGACTGGCGATGGCAATTTCGTTTTGGGCGGTACTTACCTCGCACCATCCAGATACCTGCCTTGGATCGCGCTCGGCGACTTCAATGGCGACCACAAACTCGATCTAGTCAAAGGTTGTGGAGATGGGTGCGTCGCAATTGCCTTGGGGAATGGAGATGGCTCATTCCAGACCGAAATTGAGTATCCCGCCAGTGGATACGGCCCTGATTCTGCCGCCATTTCCGACGTTAACAATGATGGCAAATTGGATGTCGTGGTTGGATGTTCCGGCGGTTGCGTAGCAATTCTGCTTGGCAACGGCGATGGGACATTGCAACCTCCAATCACTTACTTCGGTGGTGGCTCAGGTTGGAACAGGGTGGCTATTGCGGACCTGAATGCAGACCACAAGCCGGATGTTGTTGTATCAAGTTTTTGCGATGATGGAATGAATTGCACTAATTTGAGTCCAGGTGTCTTAACCGTCTTCTTAGGCATAGGCGACGGGACATTTCAATCCGGCACCGACTACAACTCGGGCGGCGCCTGGACGAGGACGGTCGCCATCTCAGATGCGAACCGTGACGGTGTACCCGACTTGCTGGTCGCCAATAACTGTGGCAGCGGCTGCACACCTTACAATAATTATGGATCTGTGGGGGTTCTGTTAGGAATTGGCGACGGCTCATTCCAGCCTGCCATTACCTATTCTACGGGAATCGACACGAACTATTCCCTGGCAGTTGCAGATTTCAATCGCGACGGCAGACCCGACTTGGCTGTCACTGAAAATAGTGCGGTTTCCCTCATGATCAACAACGTCGGGCCGCATGATCCAACGACTACTAGCCTGCTCTCCTCCCCCAACCCATCCACTTTCGGACAGAATGTCACGCTTGCCGCCACGGTGAATTCTCCAGCAGGAACACCTTCAGGTGTAGTGACATTTTTTGACGGCACATCCGAACTGGCGACAGTACCCTTGGAAGGTGGCGCTGCCTCGTACACGCTTTATTACCTCACTCTCGGATCTCACACGATAACCGCTAAATTTGAAGGCTCCCTGAAATTCAGTGTTAGCGGCGCCAGAACTAATCAAACCGTGAACGTAACGTCGACCACGACTACTGTTTCCTCCTGGCAAAATCCTTGCGGTCCAAACCAGCTGTTCACAATCGCCGTGAGTGTGAGTGCCGGCACCATGATCCCTCCCACGGGCACCCTTACGCTTAAGGAGAACGGAGCACCGCTTGCAACCTTGCCCATGAAGTATGGCGGCGCCACTTACCGCACGAAAATGCCCAACGGTTTGCATGTGATCAATGCCGTGTATTCAGGTGACGCTAACGATCTTCCCAGTCACTCAACTGGATTCAAACAATACATTGGCTGGTTCCCGGTGGCATCGGTAAACACGCTTACATCTTCTCTATCGCATTCGCTTCCAGGCCAATCTGTAACGTTCACCGCAATTGTTCGAGCTCTGGATCCCGCCTACTCCAAGATTCCAGATGGCGGTCTTGTGACGTTCCGCACTTGGTCTACACTTCTCGGCACGGCCAAGCTGGCCGGCGAAAAGGCTGTACTGACAATTCCGTTCTCGGCCGCTGGCTCCCGCACGGTGAGCGCATCGTATGCCGGCAATGCCATTTTCAAATCCAGCACTGGCACAGTGGTACAGGTTGTCGACAAATTCCCGACCACAACGGCAAGGTGGTCGAGCGCAAACCCTGCCAAGTTTGGGCAGCCAATTACTTTAACGGCCCGCGTCTCCAGCACCGGTCTCTCTGCTCCAACTGGAACTGTAATTTTTGTTGACGGTTCTACCAGAATCGGATCTGTTTCTCTCAGCAATGGACTGGCCAGGATTACCCGTTCGACCCTCCCAATCGGTGAACACCCCATCAAGGCAGTGTATTTGGGAGATAAGTTGCACGGTAGGAGCACTTCTTCGATTCTGAACCAGATCGTGGACTGAGGCACGAACATAGCGATTCCCGGCAAAACTAACCGAACGGACATGAACAAGCGCGGCTTTTGATGAAACACGCCTGTGTACCCCTTCCCCTCTCCGCCCTTATGTCGGACAATACCAGCGGCCCATGACCTCCGACACCTTCAAAGAATCTCTCAAGCAGCAGGCGGACATCGTCCGCATCGTCGGAGACTATGTCAAACTCAAGAAAGCCGGCGCACAGAACTACTCCGGACTCTGTCCCTTCCACAACGAAAAGACGCCATCATTCTCCGTTCATGCCACCCGGCAGTTCTATCACTGCTTCGGATGCGGCGCCTCGGGCGACGTTTTCAGCTTCGTGCAGAAGGTCGAGAACATCAGTTTTCCCGAAACTGTCCGGCTGATCGCGCAAAAGCTCGGCGTGCCCATGCCGAAGGTGACCTTCTCCAGCCCAGCAGAAGCGAAGGAAGCCAAGGTTCGGACGGCTCTCCTTGAAATCCACGAACGAGCGACCACCTTTTTTCAGGACTGCCTGCGTCGCCCCGAAGGTGCGCATGCCCGCGAGTACCTCAAGAACCGCGGTCTCGACGATGAGACTATAAAAGCCTTTCGGATCGGCTACACTCCCGACTCCGGCTTTCTTCTTCGCGACGCCCTCCGCCGCGACTTCGACGAAGACTTGCTTCGCGAAAGTGGCTTGTTTTCATGGAAGGAAGCTGCAAGGCCTGAGACCCGTGCCACAACCAACGACCAACGACCGACGACCAAGGATGCCCCGCAGCCCGCAGCGCATAGCTCGAAGCCCGAAGCTGCGATGTATTCCAAATTCCGCAATCGCGTCATGTTCCCGATCGCCAACGAGCAGGGACGCGTCATCGCCTTCACCGGGCGCACTCTCTCGACCGACGAAAAATCAGGCCCGAAGTATTTGAACTCGCCAGAAACGCCCATCTATTCGAAATCGCGGGTGCTTTTTAATCTCGACCTCGCAAAAGAAGCCATCCGCAAACTGGATTACGCCATCCTCGTCGAAGGCCAGATGGATTGCATCGCGGTGTATGCCGCCGGGTTCCACAACGTGATTGCCAGTTCCGGCACAGCCTTCACGGAACTTCAGGCCAAGCTTCTCGGGCGCTTTTCCAAGAACATCGTCGTGAATTTCGACCCGGACACCGCCGGCGCTCGTGCCACAGAACGCACGCTCGGTCTGCTGGTCGAAGAAGAATTCAACATCAAGGTCCTCACGCTCGAAACTGGATTCGATCCCGACCTCTTCATCCGTCGCAAAGGTAAAGATGCCTACGTCGAAGCCCTGCGCAATTCCTATCGCTATTTCGATTACCTGATCGAACGCGCGCGCGCGCAATTCCCCATTAAAAGCGCGGAAGGCAAGGTGAAAGCCGTTAATTACCTCATGCCTCACATCCAGCGCGTCCCCAGCCGGATCGTTCGTGACGAACTGGCGCACGAAATTTCGCAGAAACTCGGCATCGACTCCGCTGTTCTGCGCCAGGAACTCAAACACGTTGCCTCAACCCGCTCTGCTGCCACGGTGAAAGCCCCAGCCGAAGCCCAGATCACAGACGCCGAAAAAATCCTCATCCGCGCCCTTGCTTCCGCCACCCAGATGCAGATCGCCGAAGAGCATCTTTCCGCCCGCGACGGCGCCGAAGAAGAATTCGACCCCGCCCGCCAGGCCCGCTACGTCCTTCAGACGGAACGGCTGCACGAAGGAATGTCGTCCCAGTCTTTACTGGAATCTCTCCTCGAAGATCGCTTAGGCGCGACCGATGTGATGGCGGTTCCCAATACCGAAGACGATCGACGCCTCTTAGCGTCGATTCTTATGTACCAGGAGGAAGAACTTACCGCGGAAACTCTGGAAGGTGCCGTGCGCGCTTTGCGCAAAATCTTCCTCCGCCGTCGTGCGGAACATATTCAGCGGGAACTACAACGTCCTTCTCTCGACAAAGATCAGCGGCGCACACTTCTAGAAGAGAAGTTGCGCCTGGAACGGGCGCAACGCGATCCGTCCTTCGTCGAGCAAACCAACCCTCCAGCCGCCTGAACAGCGGACTTCGATAAAAGGTTGGCGACTCCTTACCTAAACTCTCGATAAAGAGCCGCCGAAAACAGCCGATTTATTTCCGTGAAGCTTCTGGACACCGCCCGACCGTATCGCCTTCACCCAGGTGCCGGTCAAACTCAATCGGAAACGGCACACTGATGGTCTGCGGCATTCCTCCGGTAGTCGAGTCCGCGTGGCACACGAAAGCAGACTTGATCTCAAGCACCCATCCGGCGAAGAACTGCGTGCCTAATCCCCAGCCGCCGATCACCGTTCCGTCATCGGACATTGCCATCGGCGTCCACAGGCTGAACCATTGTTCTTCGCTCGTGCCTTGGTCCTTGAGGAATGCGTTGAGATCAACGGCGCCGAGTTGTTTGGTCCACAGGAACGGAGCCGGATTCAAACTGAAAAATGCATTTCCGCTGAATCCAGCCATCACTTTCCCATCGCGCGACATTGCGTACGGATTGATTGGTGATGCATCCTCCGACAAAGGCGCGAAGTATTCCAATTGGTCAGAATCAATTTTTCGACGCCACCCATTTCCGAATGGATCCTGACCATCAAACAGGCCGCCGCCAATCACCTGACCGTTGGCGCTGGTTGTGAATGCTTCGCCGACTGTTTCTCCGCGTTCGTTACGGAGCACGCTCGGTTGTCCATTCCGCCAAACAACTCCAATGCGGGATCCGAATGAGTCCTCTTCCCACCCAACTATCGTCGAGCCATCGGCCGAAATCTGGTTGGGTCGCCCGTTCCCCGGACTTCCATCTTCCTTCACGGTAGCGGCGGGCAGCAGCAACGTTCCTGTTTGTGGAGTCCAGCGGAATGACTGGAAATTGCGGCAATCGTTTGTCGTGTACGCCAAACCATAAACAGCGCCGCTGTTGGAAACCCCATAGTTGTAAGTCGTATCCGATCCGCAACTTCCTATGGGGGTCACTCGAAGCCACTTCCCGCTTCCATCCCACCGATACGTGCCGAGCGAAGTGTACGAATCCGGATCGAACATATTCGTCGAAATGTACTTGCCGTTTTTCGAAATAGAAGTGAACACGCCATCCGTCAGCACGTTCAGCGAAACCACTCCCGTCTCTTTCGTCCAGCGGAACGCTGGTTGGCCGAGTCCGTAATTGCCGACCGCAATGGTTCCATCTCCGCTGAGACCAGTAACTCCAGCCCCATACCCACAGTTGTGACTCTCCGACCAGGTCCACCAGATTGATCTGTCGAGTCAGTGTGGTTGCAAACGTGCCGGTCACCAGAACCGGTATCAGGATGAGAGCTGCCTGAATGCGAAACAGGTGTCTTCTGCTCATAGACTTCCCCCAAGCAAATTAATTTCGCTGTCTTGAAATGAATGGCCGAATGGGCCGGACTGCTTTTCAGTTCTGGGCGAAAACTGAAATGCCTTACTGGACGTGACATTTGCCTGCCGTCGCGAGCGGAGTAGTGTCTACGAAATGTGCGGCTTTGTCTAGGATTGCGGTCACTCAAGCCAAGTACCGCGTTCAGCATGCGCCCGGCGAATGCTGTGTTCCAAACACCTTTCACCAGCTCAGCTGCCTTGGGAACGACTTCGTGGGGGTTAGGAGTGGCTGCGAGACGCATCCACCCACTCCAACTTCCTCTGGCCCCTAAAATGCCCCATTTCCCCGCACGAGTACGCCAGATAGTCTGCGAATGGAAAGAAACAAAACACCCGCCTAAGTCATCTAAATTATTGATCAATCAACTCTGAATCGGGCGAGTTTGGGAAGGCGACTTTGACGGAGTGCCACTGGAAGGCGGGCACGCTAAAGTGCTATACTCAAAAGGTTTGTGCAGGCGCACACGTCTGCCTGTCCACACTTCCCACCACTGAAAGGATACTTGCGACCTCCTCCGAGGCCGCAGCTTGAGGATATTCCGTCTTGGCTCTAGACGACAAGTACGACGATATAAAAAAGCTGATCGATACAGGTAAAGAAAAAGGCTACCTCACCTACGATCAGGTCAATGACCTGATACCGCACGATGTGCACTCACCTGAGGACCTTGACGACCTGCTGACCACGATCGGTACGCAAGGCATCGACGTGCTCGAGGGACCTAAACTTCCCTCGTCCGCACTCGAGAAAAAATTCGAGGAAGTTGAAGAAGGCGCCGAGGATGTCGAACTCGACTTAACACCTGGCGCTCTGGAAAAAACCAACGACCCCGTCCGCATGTATCTCCGCGAGATGGGAACCGTTCCGCTGCTCACGCGTGAAGGCGAAGTTGAAATCGCCAAGCGCATCGAGCGCGGACAACTTCGCGTCTTGAAAGCGCTTTCGCGCTCTCCCATCGTGATCAATGAACTCCTTGCCCTGGGCGAGGACCTCAAGAAAGGTGTGCGCTCCATCAAGGAAGTCGTCACCTTCGACGAAGAGGAAATCACGGAAGAGATTGTCGAAAAGCGGCTCAAGGCCTTCACCGGCAGGATCGACGAACTTCAAAAGGCTTACAAGAAAGCCAACCAGGTCCAGGAAAAGTTCGTCACCGTCTCGCAGAAGAAGCGCCCGAAAGACTACCGCCGATACCGCTTGGCTTTGGCCCGCGCCATTGTCAAGGTCTCGCTGGCAGTCCGCAACCTCGGGTTCACGAACAACGAACGCAAGCGTCTGATCGAGCGTGTCAACCGCACAGTCGACGGAATGCGTTCGCTTGATCGTCAGGCACAAAATCTCGAGCGCAAAGCCGACGCCACTCGAAGCGAAGATCAGAAAAAAGAGTACCGTCGTCAAGCGCGTAGCGTCCGTGCAGAGCTTGAAAAAGCCGAGCAGGAAGCGGGCGTGTTGTTCCAGGAGCTCAAGCGCACTCAGCGCGAAATCATCCAGGGCGACATGGACGCCGAGCAGGCGAAGCGTGAACTGATCGAAGCCAACCTGCGACTCGTCGTCTCCATCGCGAAGAAGTACACCAATCGCGGTCTGCAATTCCTCGACCTGATTCAGGAAGGCAATATCGGCTTGATGAAGGCCGTCGACAAGTTCGAATACCGCCGCGGGTATAAGTTCTCGACTTATGCCACCTGGTGGATTCGGCAGGCAATTACTCGTGCAATTGCTGATCAGGCGCGTACGATTCGTATCCCTGTCCACATGATCGAAACGATCAACAAGCTGATCCGCACCTCGCGGCAGCTCGTTCAGGAACTGGGACGCGAACCTACGTCGGAAGAAATTGCCAAGCGGATGGACATCCCGGTCGCAAAAGTCCGTAAAGTCCTGAAGATCGCGCAGGAACCGATCTCTCTCGAAACCCCAATCGGCGAAGAGGAAGATTCGCATCTTGGCGATTTCATCGAGGACCGCGCCGTGGTTTCCCCCGCGGAGGCCGTCATCAACGTCAACTTGAAAGACCAGACGTCGCAGGTACTGCGCACGCTCACCCCGCGCGAAGAAAAAGTCATCAAGATGCGTTTCGGTCTCGAGGACGGCAGCGAACACACGCTCGAAGAAGTCGGACAATCGTTCGCCGTCACACGCGAACGCATCCGCCAAATCGAAGCGAAAGCATTGCGGAAACTTCGCCATCCATCGCGTTCGCGGAAGCTGCGGGCGTTTATGGACGGTGTTCGCGACTAGTTCACGTAGGGACAGACGTCTCGTCCGTCCGGCGGAGCGGGGCTCCGCAGAAAACTCTTACCCACTCAGGGCGCGAGCAATCGCGCCCTTCTTTTTTCGCAACTCACGGCCTGCTCGGTACTCGCTCTCCGACTTGCGCCGCGAACACTTGGCAATCCACACCCCAATCCAATTTGTTGCAGATCGTGAAGTAAATGCTTTTGCCATCCGGCGACCATCGCGGCTCGGTTGCTCTGCCCTCGGTATTCGCGAGTAGTCTGACATTCGTTCCATCCGCATTCATGAGAAAGATTTGGTAATTGGCGTTGCGGTTCGATCCGAACGCGATCTGTGTTCCGTCCGGCGACCACGCTGGCCATCCATCAAACGCTGGATGATTGCTCAGATTCTTAACCTCCGACCCATCAGCATTGGCCATGAACACTTCCGAATTCATCTCACCTAGCATTCTTCGGAACACAATTTTCTTCCCATCCGGTGACCACGACGGATATGTGTTCGTTCCACCTGAAATGACTGTATTCACCTGGCGACTCTTCAGATCCACGCTGAAAATCTCCGACGCATTCTTGGCTGGCGGCTTCAGATCGTCATCCGAGCAGAAGATGATGCTCTGACTATCCGGCGACCAATTCGGATGAATGTACTGATGTTTGTCATCTGACACCCGTTCCTCGCCCGTCCCATCGATGTTGATCATGTAGATCGCCGAGTGACCACCCTTGTCCGATGCGTAAGCGATCTTTCGACCGTCTGGAGACCACGCGGGCGTGTCATGATTGGCTGCATCGTGCGTGATTTGCACTTGTCCGGAGCCATCCGGATTCATGATGAAAAGTTGATAAAACCCGGCAATGCTGCTTTCGAAAACAATCTTCTTCCCATCCGGAGAAGGAAAAGGTTCACCCGTATCCACATGAGTGAGCTGATATGCCAGCGTCATAGCGCCGCGTCGTTGTGCAAAACAATCTGTGGGAACACAGGAGGGAAGAGCGATGGCAACAACGAGACTCTTAGCAAACGGCATCCATATCTGATTTCGAAGATACATGCCCACATGGACGAGAGAGTGAGCGAAACGTCACCTGCACACAGTTGCGGTATTTGAGATAAAGCTAAGGCCAATCCACATCAATTGCATAAATATCCTGCGAGCTCCGATCTCGGAGTGCAAGCGGCGAATTATCCGGAGTTACGCCAACCCACGGCCCCCAGTTACCCAGTGTTCCCTCCGGCACGTTGAAGTCCGCCACCTGTTCGAGTTTTCCGTCCGGGACCCCGATCCGGACAAGACCATAATGCTGAAGTTTCGGGGTCAACATAAAAGTCCCGTATACGTAACGGCTGTCAGCGGACCACTGCGGCCACCCAGGCCCACCCGTCTTGCTGTCGAACAAGGTGCTCCACTTTTGTGTCTGGGTATCGAACAAGCGCAGCAGACGATTCTCCGGTGTATTGACGGCTACAATGAATCGCCCATCGGGAGACATTCGGGGCGAATACAAACCTTTTGAGTCGGGAATGGGCGTGACCTGTCTCGTGGACAAATCGACCGACGAGATTTGCTGTGCGCTCCCCTGAGATTCGTTGAACGTGACTCGCTTGCCATCCGGAGACCACGTCGGATCCACCGCATCCTTTTCACCATCTGTAACCTTTTCCGGTTTACCACCCTCGGCGGATACAACATAAATTTGGATGTGCCCGTTGGGTAGCTGTCCGTTAAACACGATCTGGCGGCCATCCGGCGACCATTGCGGGAGCGCAGCGAAAAGAGGGTAAGTGGTCAACTGGATTCGATCTGAACCGTCGACTCTGCTTCGCCAGAGAGTGCCATTGGCGAAGGTCACATACGTGACCCACTTTCCATCTCTGGAATAATCGATGTGTTCAGCCGGAATTCCGGAGAGAAAAGGCTCCAGCTTCTGCGATTTGACGTCGTAGCGGACCGACTCTCCGCGGGTTCCTCCGCCAATTCCGTAAATTTCTTTGCCATTCAGGCTTAGGGCTGTGCTCATGAACCCGAGCGCTCCGGAAGTAAGCTGCACGGGCTTGGCGGATTTGCCGAACCAACCCAACGTGGGTTCTCGAATCGCCCAAAGATCTAATCCACTTGAACCCGGGCGCGCCACTCCTGCCACCGCATATTTGCCATCCGGAGTCCAGTAGGCCGCGCACACTTCAAACGTTTGATCGGGGAACAAATTCAACCGGTGCAGATCCTTCCCATCGGATGACATTTCCCATGGAGAGCAACCGTCCTTCGTAGTCACAATCATGCGCATCCGGCGCCCATTCGGCGACCACCGGATTGCCACCACCAATCCTTTTTCCAATCTCGCAATTTGTCGCGATGTGCTTCCGTCTGCAGGTGCAATCTGAATATCAGTTGGAAGGAGTGGGTCGTTGCCGGTCACGTACGCGAAACTTCGTCCATCGGGCGACCACGCCGCAGCGTGCCCCCTCAGATTTCCTAAACGATAAGCTTGTCCTGTGATCAAGGACAATGACCATAAGGGTTGATCGACAACGGAACTATCTGACTGCGAAGAGCCAATCAGTTCTGTTCGGTCCGGAGCAATGTCCCAGATCGCGAAACAGGAATGCGAAATGGGGAACTTCACCACTTCGCCGCCAGTCGCAGCCACTTGTACAACAGAATCGCTGGTTTCTGAAAAAAAGATTCGCGGCCCATCGGTGACCAGGTGCGACCACAACCGGCAAGGAGGGGCACCCTTCATGCGCCCGTCTCTCGTCAGTTGCCGATAACCCAGCACCCTTGGTACTCGGGATTCGGAGCCTAGCGAAAACCATGCCCCGACAAGCAACACCGCTAGCGTAACAACGGTAATCGAACGCACATACGATTTTGAAGATTTAGGAATGGGCTGAGGTTCTTGCCGTTTATCTTCCATCGTTTTTTCAACGGCGTCTGCGACTTGTCCTACAAATCGATATCCGCGTCGCGGCACAGTTTCGATAAACCGGGGGTTTTCGGAATTGTCACCGAGCGCCTCGCGCAACTTGTTGACCGCGGCATTGAGTCCATGCTCGAAATCGACATAACTATCTGAGGGCCAGATACTCTGTTGCAGTTCCTGTCGACTTACAACTTCGCCGGGCCGAGACAATAAAATCGCCAGCACATGGAAAGGCTGGCCATACAGCTTCACCTTGACGCCATTCTTACTTAGCTCACTAGTCTCAAGGTCTGCTTCGAAATTGCCGAAACGCACGACCTTGCCTTTGGCAGGAGAGCGGTTTACATCTGGTATTGCTGGATCGTCGCCCATCTGAAAACACCCGAATCGGAATCGGACTATATCACGACCCATGGGCGACCTCGGGGCCACGGGATCGACTGTTTCCACTCCCACGTGTGATTTCGCATCTCATGTTATTTGTCCCTGCCCGCGTAGACAAAAGACATCCTCGCCACTACACTCACACGCCATGCCAACCCTGGTGTTGTTGATCTCGGCCCTGTTTTTGTTTCTTACGGCGGGAGTGACGCAATCGAACACCTCAGGTCCGGAGCGCTCCATTCGGACCACGCTCGATGCCAAAGAACAAGAATTGGAAGACCTCAACGCACGGTATTGGTTGAATCAGTACCAGATTGAGCAAGGCAACGCCAACGTCTCCAACCAGTCAGTGGATGCTCGCATTCGCGAGGTCGTCAACGATCCTTCATTTCTAAAAACGCTCGAAGCTGCGCACTTTTCTGATCCGATCTGGCAGCGGCGGCAGCAGCTGTACCTTGAAGCCGCTCGAGATTCGCAAATCTCAACGGATGCAGAGTTATCGAAAATTATCGAGTCGATCCGCAAAGACAGCAGCGCTCTTCGCTATTCCATTGGCGGGAAGAAACTCGATCGTCCCGAACTCGATAACGTGCTGGGACATGATCCCGACCGCACTTTGCGCCGCGAGGCTTGGTTCGCCAAGGCCGAACACACCAAGCTCACCGGCGATCGCCTGCGCCAGGCGATGAAACTTGGCAATCAGTTAGCACAGCGCTACGCCGGACAGAGCTATGCAGACTTCATGCTTCATCGCCGCGCTACGGATCGGGCAAGCGTGCTCCGCTGGTACGAGCTGATTCGCACCGCTACGGAACCGGAATACCGCGAGCTACTCTCGCGCATGAAGAAAGATCTCGGCGTAAAAGAATTGGAACCTTGGGACCTTGAATACTACTTCTCGACCATGACGCCTGAAATCGAAGACAAGATGAAAGCTGAAGGAACTTGGGAACAAACCACCAAGGTAGCGGAGGTTCTCGGGTTCGACTTCAAAAAACTTCCGCTCCAGGTGAAGATCACGGACATCACTTTCGGTGGCTACACCATGCCGATCCGGTATGGCAAACAAATCAAGATGCTGGTCAGCAATCACAAAGGCGTGCTCTTCGTCGACACCATGCTCCACGAATCCGGACACGCCCTTCACTTCAGTTTCGTTCAGGAACCGTCCTACACGCTGCGCGAGAACTATCCGCCACCGATGGACGAAGGCCTGGGCCAGGTTATGTCGCTCATGCTCTTCCGTCCCGAGATTTCCACCACGATCTATGGCCTTTCACAAAAGCAGGCGCAGGCCTTCATCGAGCGCCGCCGTTTGCAGTCCAACTACGATTTGCGCGTCTTGATGATGCACTCCGAGTTCGAGCTCGAAGCTTACTCCAACCCGGACCAGGATCTCACTTCCCTGCACGATCGCATTTGCATCAAGTACCTCGATGTCGATTGTCATCATGCCGCGATTTGGGGATACGTTCCCTTCTATTTCGCAGTTCCGGTCTACGAGCAAAATTATGTTTTAGGAGAAATGTTTGCCTATCAGGTCCATCACACTTTGGATCAGAAGTTCGGCAGGCAGTGGGGTCCGGAAGCCGGCGCCTACCTTCATGACAAATTCTTCATTCGCGGAGGAAGTCACACTTTGGATGAGATTATGCTCGAAGGGACTGGCGAAAAACTTACGGCTGACTACCTCATCCGCGCTCTAAAGACTCGCCCAGCGAAGTCCAATTGATCCCCGCTTAGTCCGATATCTATTTAGCCTGCTTAATAACCTCGCCGCCCTTCATCACAAACACCACGTTACTCATAACGTCGATATCTTTCGTCGGATCGCCCACCACCGCGATGATGTCGGCAAACTTTCCCTTTTCCAGCGTACCAATCTGACCAGACATCCCAAGCAGGTCTGCGGCATTGACCGTCGCGGCTTGCAGCGCCTCGATCGGCTTCATCCCTTGTTTCACCATGGCTGGCAATTCTCGCGGCAAGAAACGCGGATCGTCATCGAGACCGAGTGCAATCTTCACCTGATATTTCAGCGCACTTTGGAACGCCGCCGACTGATACCTCAAAATCGTGCGCGATTTCTCCAGCGCTACTTTATCCAGGCCGCTCTCGCTCCCAATCTGCGCATACCGCTGGAAAACAGACACGGTCGGCACAAGCCATGTTCCATTCTTCGCCATCATCCCGGCGGCCTCATTGTCGAGCATCGTGCCGTGTTCAATCGAATCCACTCCCGCTCTCACTGCCGCCTTTATCCCATCCACTCCTTCGGCATGCGCCATCACCTTCTTATGAGCACGGTGCGCCACCGCCACTGCTTCCTTCATCTGCTCTTCACTCAGTTCCTGTACGTTGAAGTCGCTCATCGGATCCGAGATCCCTCCAGTCGCGATCAGCTTAATCCAATCCACGCCATACTTGATCTCGTGTCGCACCGCGGGACCCATATCCGCCACGCTGTCTGTCAGATTCGGACGCCGGGCCAGCGCATTGTCCGCCGACAAAACATCCGCATCCCCATGGCCTCCCGTCACGGAAATATAGTTGCCCGCCGACACCATTCGCGGCCCACGAATCAATCCCCGATTGATGCTGTCGCGCAACGCCAACTGCCCATATGCCAAATCCGATTCACCCGCGTCCCGCAGGGTCGTGAAGCCATGGTCGAGCCAGACCTGCAAGTTGTGATAGCCCCATAACGCCAGCTGCGGCGACGACACCCTCAACTGCGCAGTCGCCGAGAGATCCTCCAAATTCCCCAACACGTGCGCATGACAATCCACCAACCCAGGCACCAGCGTCAGTCCAGGCAAATTGACCCGCACCGCGCCGGCCGGCGCGCGCTTCGCAACCTCTGCCGCTGGCCCGACCTCCGCAATCTTGTCTCCTTCGACAAGGATGGCATGGTCGGCAAGCAGCGTCCCGCTCCGCACATCCAGCAACTTGCCTGCCTGCAGCAGAGTCACAGCCGGGCTCTGCGCCCTCGCAGACACACAACACATACACGCCAGAAACAGCACAACTACTACCGTGCGTCGGATCATCGCATTTCCCCCGAAACAGCCATTCAACGCACCGCTACTGCGAACCACACTCCCAAATTCCGGCTTAGTCTACCTGACGTCCTCCTCTTGTCATTTCCAAACTCCGCGTTTGCCTCGACAATAGATAGTTCCCGTGACCGAAGCCGCTCAGCCCAAATCGCTCCTCCGATTCTTCCGGCCCTCGCACCAGCACTCCGCCTTCTCCGCCACCATTCTCCTGATGACCGCTGTCATGCTTTCCCGCGTCATCGGATTTCTGCGCGAGTCCTACATCGCCTACCAGTTCGGAGCTGGAGGCCAGGTCGACGCCTACGTTGCTGCCTTCACGCTGCCCGACTGGCTCAACTACATCGTCGCCGGAGGCACGGCCTCCATCACCTTCGTCTCCATTTACACGCGCTTTCTGGCGCAGGATCGCGAAGCAGAGGCGCAACGCACCTTCTCCATCATCATCACCGTTATGACGACCGTTCTCATCGCGGGCGTCCTCCTCGCCGAGATCCTCGCCCCGCAGATCACCCGCTGGATGTTCCACGGCTTCACGATTGAACAGCTCGACCTGTGCGTCCGCCTCACGCGCATCCTTCTTCCCGCGCAGATCTTCTTCTACGTCGGAGGCGTCGTCTCCGCCGTCCTGCTTTCCCGCCGCCTTTTCCTTCTTCCCGCCTTCGGACCTCTGCTCTACAACGCCTTCATCATCCTCGGAGGCATCGTGCTCCGTCGCCACGTCGGCATCGCCTCGCTCGCTTACGGCGCTCTCATCGGCAGCTTCGTCGGACCATTCCTCGTGAACGCCATCGGCGCACGTCGCGTCGGCACTGGATATCGTCCTTCCTTCGACGTCTCCAACTCCGCATTCCGCGAGTGGGTGCGCCTTTCCATCCCACTTATGCTCGGCGTCTCGCTCGTCACCGCCGACGACTGGATCCTCCGCTACTTCGCCTCTTCCGGCATCGGAGACATCGCGCGTCTCAACTACGCCAAGCGCCTCTTCGCCGTGCCCATCGCCGTCCTCGGCCAAGCCACTGGACAAGCTTCTCTCCCCTTCTTCTCGCGCCTCTTCGGAGAGAACCGCCTCGCCGAGTTCGCGGACACCGTCAACGGATCCATCTACCGCATCGTCGCCGCCTCTCTGCTCGCCACCAGCTGGATGGTCGCCGTCGCATATCCTTTCGTCGATCTCGTCTATCGTCGCGGACGCTTCGACCTCGCAGACTCTAACGCCACTGCACTCTACTTCTTCGTCTTCTCTTTATCGTTATTGTTCTGGTCTGCGCAGGGACTCTACGCGCGCGCCTTCTACGCTGCTGGAGACACGCTCACGCCGATGCTCGCGGGCACGATCATCACTGTCGTTTCGTTGCCCGTGTATTCGTTCCTGTTCCACCAGTTCTCCGTCGTCGGACTGGCCATCGCATCGAATCTCGGGATCGTTGCGAACACACTCGTCGCTGCGTGGCTTCTCAACCGCCGCAAACTGGTTTTGATTTCGAAATTGAACTGGAAAGAAATCGGCAAGGCCATTGCCACGGCCCTGGTCGCCGGATGGCTCAGCCTCGAAGTATCCGGCGTGGTGCCGGACTTATTCCCTCAGTTAGACGCGCAAGGCGCATCCCGCGTCTCGGACTTACTCTCGCTCGTGCTGACGACGCTCACCTGGGCGGGAGCCGTCGCCGCCGGACTCTGGCTCCTCGGATCTTCGTTAGTAGGAGACCTCCGCCGCCGCCCCGCCGCCTATCCTCGCGTCGCCGAATCCAGCGCCAAAGAAACGATGGACGCCGGAAGAGAACCGTAATGATCGCGTATCCCCCGAACATGGATTTACTTAAAGGATGGGCCAGCTCCTTAGAAAACGATTTTGATTCTCCGTTTTAGGCAGTTCTGCTACAATGGTTATGACGCTTTTGCGGTTTGCTTGTTTATGCGGTGATCCTCTTCTTGGGTCAGTTTCAATTCCGCCTCTCCTGCGTTCCGATCAGTTCAGCGCCGATTGAATAGAACATGAGTGCATGGGCACCAGCCTACAAGTGTGTGACCACAAGGCCCCCCAGAAAGATGAAAATCGAATGACCGTTTTTAGAGAACTGCCACTTTCTGCTGCTCTGCAGCGCAAGCTGGCAGCAGCTCAATTCACAACCTTAACTCCTATCCAGGAACGTGCAATCCCCCCCGCTCTTCAAGGCAGCGACATCATTGGCACTGCCCAGACGGGCACCGGCAAGACTTTGGCATTTCTCATCCCGATGATCGAACTGCTTAACGGCGAAATCTCACACCAGCCTAGCGCTCTGGTGCTGCTGCCCACTCGCGAACTCGCAATGCAAGTGGAGGAGCAATTTGAAAAGCTACGCGGCAGCCGCCTTAAAAAAGCTGCGCTGATTGTCGGCGGCTTACCGGAAAAAGCGCAAATACAAGCGGTCCGCGGCGGCGCCTCTTTGATCATCGCGACTCCGGGCAGGCTGCAGGACTTTATCGACCGGAACTTAGTTAATCTGCGGCAAACGAAAATCTTGGTGCTCGACGAAGCAGACCGAATGCTCGATATGGGTTTTCTGCCAGCGATCCAGCGCATTGTAAGCACTCTTCCAGCGAAACGACAGACACTTTGTTTCTCCGCAACGATGGAGCAGTCTGTCTCATGCTTGGTGAACAACTACACGCAGCAACCCGTGCGCATAGCGCTCGGAGCGGTCTTGAAGCCAGCCACGAGCGTCCAACTAAAGGCTTACGAAGTCCGGCCGGCAGAAAAGATGGACCTGCTGCGGCACCTTCTTTCCACGCAGGATGGGCAGACGCTCATCTTTACCCGCACCAAACGTGGCACTGAGAGGCTGACAAGAGAGCTTGTGCGAGATGGATTTAACGCGGCGATGATTCATGGCGACCGTTCGCAGTCCCAGCGTACCGGAGCTTTGAGAGGTTTTCAGGAAGGTCGTTTCCAGGTTCTCGTCGCGACCGATATTGCATCACGTGGTTTACACGTTGATGACGTGGCCCATGTCATTAACTACGATGTGCCGAAGATGGCCGAGGACTTTGTTCATCGCGTCGGGAGGACGGGTAGAGCAGGACTCCAAGGTTGCGCCTCGACACTGGCGGCAGGAGCAGAGTTGTTGGAGCTACGCCAAATCGAACGTACCCTTAAACTGAAGATCGAACGGCTGCAAAAGGACGTGGGAACAGTGAGGTCATCGAAACCAGTGTTTCAAAACACTCTGGCTTCACGGACTCTAACCGCCTTGCCAGGTGAGATATTTGTGTGAAACTCGTGACTAATGTTTTCCTAGGGAACCTGGATATAACCGTGACGGAGCATCAGCTGCAAGAACTTTTTGCACCTTACGGAACTGTCGAAAGCGTCACCATCGTCACGGACAGGGACACGGGCGAACCCCGAGGCATCGCCTTTGTTGAGATAACCCAAGCTACCCAAGCTCAACGCGCCATTGCTGCACTGGATGGAACCATGCTCAACGGCCGTCCGATGAGGGTAAATGAAGCTCGTCCGAAGCTTCAAACCAACCCCGCACGTGATTCCGCGAGCAGAGATCATCGGCGACACAGGACCTAAATTGCGAACTATCAAAACGTTTGTCGATTATTTTTCCAAAAGCAACGAAATGGAGTCCCTTTGAAACGAGACGATGCCCACTGCTCTTACGCTATCATTCGCCATAATGTTCGGACGTACCGGTCTGCCGGTGTCGTTGCGGTGGTCAGTGGCAGATACAACGCAGAAGCAGAATTGACGAAGTTTGAGGATTCTCAAGCCGACTCCGACCGACATGAGGGCTGGCGCTACTTCCTTGAGAAAACTAGCCTCACCGCTGGAACAGATTGTGTAGAAGCCACTCAACGCCGTCAGGCTGAATTAGAAGGACGAGAAACGAAAGCTCTGGGCGAGACGGTGACTTCAAACTTCCTCCCGCCTCTGAAGATTTAGGAACGGTAAGCTGGGAGGAACCTTCCTCTTGCCGAACCCATTCTTTCACAACGACACGCACTTCAAGGAGTTGACGAATGTCCGGTATCAACGGCGACAAAGCCAGATTCAACAAGATTCGCAAGATGAAGATCCGACGCCGAGCGCAACAGAGGCTCATGTTGAACCTCCAGCCAGCGCAACCGGATCGCGCACGCGATCGAAACTCAAAAGCCGGGCGCGTGGAGGCGAAACCCGAATGATTCCGTCCTTGGCAGCACCGATCGCGACCGAAGTCCCTAACGCGATCAAGCGCAAACGAGTGCTTCTGCTGGACGACTCCCCCGCTAAGAGAGAGTTGCGGGCCGAAGCCATGCGCAAGTTGGGCGTCGACGTGGATTGCGCCGTCGATCTCAACGAAGCGCGCTCCTGGTGGCGAGTCGACCATTACAATCTTGTGCTCATTAATATGCAAAATACTGAGGGTCACCTGGAAGTCTTTTGCGATGAACTTCGGACGGCAAGTCCAGCGGTGCGCTTGGCGTTTCTTGTCGGGAAGCCCGAGTATCTTGCCCACTCTCCGAATTCTGTTGCTGGGCTTCAGTCGGATGACACGGAAGAATCTAGTTGTAGCTCCCAAGCCGAGCTGACAGAAGATGGCAACAAGAAACTCGTGACCTGCGGAATCATGGCGGCCTCACGGAAGATAGCTCAGGTACGCTCCGTCTCAGTGGCACGTACTATGGCTCTCCGCAATCGTCCAACCCCGCCTCGAGATCTTGAGGTCAGAACATCCAGACGCTCAGAAGTCTCCATGCAACTGCGATCCGAGGCACAGAAAACGGAGCTGTTATGAAGAATGTGTATGTCGGCAACCTGCCCCATAGCGCCACCGAGTCAGAACTGCGTGCGCTATTTCAACCGCATGGCGAGATTGAAAACGTCACGATGGTCACGGACCGCGATACGGGACGTTCGCGTGGTTTTGCATTCGTCGAAATGTCGAGTGATGGTGATGCGGAGAAAGCCATCGCAGCTCTCAACAATACCGAAATGGGTGGCCGCACTTTGACGATCAATGCGGCACGACCAAAGACCGAGGGTTCACGTGGTGGAGGGGGTGGAAAGCGCTTCGGCGGAGGACGCGACGATTATCGGGGCAAGGCACGACGACCACGTGAGCCGCGTTGGTAGTCAATTCACGATACGGGAGGACCTCTCATTGCCTACAGGGAGATCGACGTTCAGCAAACGTCAAAAAGAACAAGCTCGCCAACAGCGTCAGCGGGATAAAGCCGAGCGGAGAAATCAGCGCAAACAGGAAAAACCTGAACTCACAGCAGATGATGAAATGCGTTTACTACGTGAGCATGCCGAGGAGCAGGCAGCGCTGTTTCATGTTCCATCTGCCGGCGACGATTCTGACGAAACCTCGGACAAAGACCTGTCGCTCTAGCGCTCGTTCGTGGCTCATGCTGTTTTCGGGCGTGAATAAAAAAGGTTCGATCAAACGCCGCGATCTGGGTCGCAGGACCTGGCGTCCGAGCAAGGTAAAAGTGTACGGCACGCAATATTACCCATGGTGCAACGGACATAAAGGGAATAGACAATGGCAGATTACATTCGCTTAACGGAACTTGAGAAGGTCGGCCTGATCTGCTCGAACTGTGGTAGCGAACTCATCATTGAACTCCTGAAGGCAGACCCGGATAAACTCCAGAACTGTCATACCTGCCCTGCGTGCCACCCAAAAGATGAAACCGGCAAGCTTATAGCCGCGCAGCCCCCCTTTTCCTATGCCAGCAATTGGATAAGAGACATTACCGGTCTTAAAGGGAGAGCCGAAGCGATACGTCTTTATTTCAAAGACCGCCGTTAGTTGAATCGAGGGCTGAGGGCTGGCCCTTCGAAGCACCAATCACTTCGAAGCACCAACCAATTGATGGCTGCAGCACCCTTCGCGGGTTTCGAAGGGTGAGCACCATGAACGCGGACAACCTGTGTTCTAGAGATTCCCAACTCCTCGCGCGACATCGTCGTCGCGGCTGGGCGGGTGGCCCGGGGCTCCGCTTCCATCCTATAAAACGAGGGTGCCCTACGTTCGCTTTCTTCGAAACTTAGGCTCCAACCTCCTACGCATCTCCGATTCCGCGTATCACGTCTAACCTCCCTCCATTTGACCTATCCCTTACACTGTCGACTTATGCGCGTGCTCTTCGTCCCTCTCGTCGTCCTATGTCTGGCCGCATTCGTCTCTCCGGAACTCTCCGCGCAATCTTCCGAGCAGACACAGACGCCATCGGTAAGCCGTCCGGAAACAGACACAGCGAAATCATCTGCCACACCTCCGGGTTCCACCAAGCTCGAAACCATAAAGCGCGTCCCGGCGGATTACCCGATTCAAGCGTCGATGAAAGGCATCCAGGGCGAGGTCATCCTGTCAGTTTGGATTACCGAAACCGGAGACGTCGAGCGCGCTGAGTTCGCGAGTGGCGACAAGATCTTCGCGGACTCCGCGATCGCTGCCGTCAAAAAATGGAAGTTCAAGCCGTATATCAAGAACGGCAAGGCCGTGAAAGTCTCAACGAAAGTCCCATTCGATTTCGCCTTCGCCAATAAAACGAAAGACTACCCGATTCCGCCCAATCCATCCGCCGCTCAGCCCGCCGCATCCGGCGACCCCGCAACTCAGTCCGCTTCGCCGACCAATCCTGCAGCTCAGCCCCCCGCGTCAGCGAACCCCGCAGATCAGAGCGCCGCGCCGGCCACCTCCGGCGACCTTCCAAAACGGGTGCGCGTCTCGCAGGGAGTGGCACAGGGAATGATTCTGCACAAAGTGGCGCCAGTCTATCCGGAACTGGCGCGAAGGAGTCGCATCGAGGGCACGGTTCTCATGAAAGCAATCATCTCCAGGGAAGGAGACATCTCGGAATTGACCGCGATCTCCGGCCCGCGCGAGTTGATCCAAGCCGCCATGGGCGCAGTGAGGCAATGGAGATACCGTCCCTACCTTCTGCAAGGCCAACCTGTCGAAGTCGAAACCCAGATCGTCGTGAACTTCACGCTGAGTTATTAGTCGTTGGTCGTTGGCGGTCGTTGGCCAAACACCTTTGTCATCGTGAGCGCTGCGAAGTAGATGCGATCCTGCAGCCAACGGAATTGTTGCCAACGGCCAAAGGCCAAGGACGATTCTCGCTGACTACGGACTCCTGCTTTTACGCGGACAGCCGACGACGGACAGCCGCCTCACCCGCCAGCGAATCTTTCCCACCAAATTTGTCCGTCTCCTGGGTCCAACCGACCACGCCATCTTTCGTTCGCATCTGGACCCACCATTCATACCTTCCCGGCTTCACCTGTTTCCCGGAGCAGTCGCGCGTGCACCCCTCTTCGCCGCGCCGGATGCCGCTCCCATCGAAATCTTCCACCCACGTCCCGTTGAACCAGGCGTTCATGAAGCCTTCGCCCAGGTTCATGTAACCGAAAACTTTGTCGCCCGGTTTCAAACCGTACTGCGCGATCGGAGCGGTGATCTCAATTTCCTCCGCTTCGTAGGTGATGTGGACTCCGGTCAGCGCCCTGACTTCTTCCCCCTTGGGAATTTTTGAGACCGGCGCTCGGCCCGGCTTCCAGGTTGAAAACAGCTCGACGGTTTCCTGGGCCGTCCACTTGCCAAACTGGCATCCTTCGAACGGACACGCCTTCTCATCAATCTTAGGCAGTGTCGGCTTGGGAGCCTTGCGTGGCGTCAGTGCAGGATTCACCTGCGCTGCACATAAGAATATGAACAATGAGAAAGCGAAGAAAAAGAAGATCAGACGCAAAAACGATCGCATGCGTGGAAGTGTACTCGAGGACGGACGAACGTGATGCAGCTTTGGCGTAGCGCAGCGGAGGACTGCCTGCGCTTGGGAAGCCTCGTCGGGTGGCCCGTCCAAGCTTTGCTTGAGCGGGAAATACATGATCCACGGTATTCGCTTGCTTATGGTTCTCTGCCAAGCTCAGCCTCCCGGAGGCAGTATGAAGCGCTTGGCGTGCATCGCTACATTCTTTGTGGTGTTGACTGCGTGTAGTGCATTCGCAGACACGATCATCTTCTTTGTCCCGAATGAAAGCGTGGCCGTTCGGTAATTTTCAGGATAAAGTTGTGGGCACCCATCGATGCCCGCGGAACTCCACAACCCAGTAGCCGACTCTTCCGCCGAAAAATCTCTTCGCGAAAAAAACCGGCTTCGTACGATTGCAGACGCTATGGTTCTGCTCGCCGCTGCTGCGTTACGGCTTTACGCGCTCTCGCTCAAACCACTTCATCATGATGAAGGCGTCAACGGGCTTTTCCTGCTGAGACTCTTCCGCGAAGGCTTCTACAAGTACGACGCGGCGAATTATCACGGGCCCACTCTTTATTATTGCGCGCTGGTCACGTCGAGCGTGAACAACATGGTGTTCGGCGGAGAAGGAACGACGACCGATTCGATCCGCTTCGTTCCAGTGTTCTTCGGTATCGGGATCGTTGCGCTCGTGATTGGAATGCGCAAGCGGCTGGGCGAAGTTGGAACGCTCGTCGCAGCCGCGTTGCTCGCGCTCTCTCCAGGAATGGTGTTCTTCTCGCGGGATTTCATCCACGAGATTCCGCTCGTGTTCTTCACGTTGTGGTGGGTTTTCGGCCTACTCCGTTTCTACGACACGCGGGAAGCGAAAGAGCTCTACATCTCGACGATCGCGCTCGCGCTCATGTTCGCCACCAAGGAGACTGCTGGATTCTCAGTCGCAGCGATCCTGGCGAGCGCAGTGTTGGCGAGTCTGTTGTCAGGTCGGCGGGAATCGCTTTCAGTCGCGACTTTCGGCGGATGGAAAAGAGTGATCCTGCTCGTGCTCGGATCGCTCGCCGTCTTCGTCGCCTGCATCATTGTCTTCTATTCGTCGTTCTTCGGAAATCTGCGTGATGGCTTGCACGACGCGATCGCCGCCTATGGCTTCTGGTTCAAGACTGGGACGAGCCAGCACAAAGCGCCCTTCTTCACCTACGTGCGGTGGATGATGAAGGAAGAGGCGGTGATTTTGCTGAGCGGACTATGTGGCCTGGTTCTTGCGGTGCGGATGAGGAACCGTTTCGCGCTCTTCACCGGACTTTGGGGATTCGCGATCCTGTTCGGCTATTCGATCTTGCCATACAAGACGCCATGGATCCAGATGAATGCAGTAGTTCCGTTGGCAATGTGCGCGGGATTCGCCGCGCAGGAATTGTGGAATACGACTTCGCGAGTTCGCGCGCGACGCTTCGCCGCGATTGGAGTCATCGCAGCTGGATTGCTGATCACACTGTTCCAGTCGGTGAGGTTGAACTTCTATCACTACGATGACGATCGCTACGTGTATCCGTACGCGCAGACGTATCGGGGATTTCTCGACATGATCAGCGCAGTCGAGCGGATCTCAGAACAAAAGGGAACGGGAAATCAGACGACCATCCTCGTGATGTCTCCTGATTATTGGCCGCTGCCTTGGTATCTGCGCAACGAGAAGCGCATCGGATACTCGGGAAACGTCATGAAGTCGGATTCCGCGATTGTGATCGTTTCGACCAAGCAAGTCGCGGAGTTCACGCCATTGCTGAGAAATCAGTATCACGAAATTGGCAAGTATCCGCTGAGGCCGGGAGTGCAACTCGTGCTCTACGAAGCGAATGACACCGCAAAGTGATCCGGAGGTCGCACTGCTGAGCAGCAGCAACCGGAGAACCACGCTCCGCGAAGCGATCCCTCTGTTATTCACCGTGCTGTTCTTCGCGGTCCTCTTCTCACACCTGCTTTCGACACACATGTTGCAACCGAAGGCAGATGGCCTCTACTCGGCCGGGACCACTTGGGGCGACCTCGCGTGGCATCTTTCGATGATCTCGAACTTTGTGCAGCGAGGCTCGGCTGCTGTCAAAGAGAATCCGATCTATCCAGGAACGAAACTTTCGTATCCGTTCGTGCCCGACCTTATCAGTGCGTGGATGGTTAAAAGTGGCCTGAGTCTCCGTGTGAGCCTGATCTTGCCTTCGCTGCTGGCGATTGTGGGGTTTATCGCAGCCATGTATGTTCTTGCGCGCAGCATGGGTGCAGGTACAATTGGAGCAATTTCCGCCCTCTTATTACTTCTTTTCAACGGCAGCATCTTCGGAACGATTTATCTCTGGCGCGATTACCACTCATCTGGAGCGTCTTTTGCGTCAGCTGTTTTGCGCAAGGATTATTCGAACATTCCCGAGCACAACCTGTGGTTTTCGAATTTCGTGTGCGACTATCTTTTGCCACAAAGAGCCGCCGATTGGGGGTGTCTCATTGGCACGCTGGTAGTCATTTGGCTCTGGCTTTACTGGAAAACTTCGAATCAGAAAAACCTACTTTATGCTGGCGTTCTGCTTTCTTCCTTGCCTCTGGTTCACTTTCACACCTTTGCGGCACTGAGCATTGTTGCCGGCTTGCTGCTTCTTATCGAGTTGTTGGTCGAAGGCAGACAATGGATCCCCACCCTAAGAGCATGGGCCTGGTTTTTCCCACCCATCATTCTGGTTGCTCTGCCGCAAGTGTTATGGATCTTGCCTCGCCAGCCAGGACATTTCCTGCGCCCCGTGTACGGCTGGATGAATGCACATGAGTCGATCTGGTGGTTCTGGTTCAAAAACATGAGCCCCCATATTTTTATCTTCGCGCTCGCCTGCTATTTCGCAACACGGAAAGTGCGAACCTTCTATCTGGCATCCGTCGCTTTGTTCGGGATCTCGAATCTTGTGATCTTTCAGCCTTACGATTATGACAACCTCAAGTTGATGTACTGGTGGTTTCTGCTGAGCTCTATCTTGACGGGCCTGATGTTTGACAAATTTGTCCGCGGATCACGCCGAGTCGGGATTCCGCTATCGCTGATCATACTGGCCACTATGATCAGCACTGGAAGCGTAACCGTTTGGAGAGAGCTGCACTTGAGCACGCAAATGTTTTCGTTCGAGGACATCGAACTGGCAAATTTTGTGAAAGATCACACCAGGACGGACGCGATTTTCTTAACTTCTGACAGACACACTAATCCAATCGCCTGTCTCGGTGGCCGTCGAATTGTCATGGGTTACCGCGGATGGCTTTGGTCCCACGGGTTGGATTATCGCGTTCGCGAGCGCGATGTGGCGGAGATGTATCGCGGATCAGTTCGAACGGAAAGTCTGCTCAAGCAATACCACGTGGACTACGTGTTGATTGAGCGGGACAGAATCGATGAGGCTCACGACAATCCGGAACACTTCACAGCTCAGTTTTCAATTGCTTACCGTAGCTCTAACTTCACGCTTGTAAAGGTTTCCCCATAGGAACATGCGGTACTCCAACATCGGACTCGCAGCGACGAGAAGAGGCAAAAAAAGCAGGAGAGCGAACCCTCCTGCCATGATCAATTTCGGTACGTTGTGCGAGCGCGACTAGATAGTCGGACTCGGGCTGGGGCTCGGTGACGGGGTTGGCGTCGGTGTCGGCGTCGGTGTTGTCGATGGAGCCAGGCTCGATAAGACGAGTCTTCCGGGCTGGCTTCCAGTCGAAGCCGTTACAAGCGAGCAAGTACCATTCGTCGTGACATAGTAGTGGTCGGTACTGTTTAGACAGCTACTCGCGGTTATCGGTCCCTTTGTGACGTTATTCCCGTCGCAAGTGAAATAGGCAGTCAGAGTCTGGCACTGACCTTGCGTCTGGTTGTTGACGAAATGCCATGTGCACGTCCCGGTACACGTTGTACCAACCGCATTACTTAGAGTAGCTGCGCGCACCTCAGGCTCAATGCCTGAACTGCCACTCATCTGTGTCCACTCGTGGTGCAGAATCCCGGCAAGGGCAAGCAGCACGAGACAAAGCAGAAAATTCCTGACCTTAGTCATCTACCATCCTCCTTGGAGAAATTGGAGCTGTTTTTTTTGAGTTCGGCGGCTGGGAGGGGGCGCTAAAGAGGTAGCGTCGAAGCCAACGAAGTGCCACGCATTCTGATGTGGTGGCGAAGCTATGTCAAGTGTTTTTGACCGCGTTCATCCAATATTCATCCCCCTCGAAACCCGCGCCAATAGCGCGATGCAAACACATGCATCCGAGATTGCATTTGAATGCACACTTGAACCAAAGCTTTGCTCACTGACCAAGGATCACGCGCGGAGCTTTCGGCTCACGACGAATTGGCTAGACACTCCTTCGCGGCTTGACACTGCCATCGACCGCCCCCGAGCTCCTTACTTCTTCACCGTCGGATACTCAATCCCTAACTGCTCCAGGTACGTCTTGTACTTGGTCGGATCGTAGTAATACTTCTTCATTTCCGGTAGGAATTTGGTCATCTTCTCTTTGTTGAATTCAATCGCTGGCTTATCTTCCGGTCCGATCAGCGGGGCGTATTTCAGGTCCTTTGTTTGCACATTATTGAAGTAGTCCCAAGCTTGTTTCACATAGTCCGGCGACAACAAGAGATCGATCGCGGTCAGCGCTTGTACCTTCGCTCCAGCCGTTGATCCTTTGTGCGCAATCGGGGTTGCCATCGCTACCGCGTCAACCCAGCTATGCCCCGGAGTATGCGGAATGTTTGCCGGATAGCGCAGGTACACCATGGGCACGTTCCATGAAATATCGCCAACGTCATCCGAACCGCCTTCTTCTGTTTCAGGCGATGGCACTTTCAGCGGATCGACTTTTTGGTTCAGCCCATCGGTAGGTTGTTTGATTTCTTTCTGAAGCGCCTTGGCCAGAGTCTGATCCGCTTCGCTCCACTTTGGCATGCCAACCCGCTCGATGTTTTTTTGCTGTATTTCTGCGATCACCTTATTGAAGTGTGGAGGCCACGCTGAGCCGACAATACGTTTGGTTACCGTTGTCCCAGTCATCATCGTGGCTGCTTCAGCCATCGTGTTACCTAGTTCGTAAAGGTCTTTGATATGCGGATAATCGAACTCGCGAAAGTAGTACCAAACCGCAGCTTCCGGTGGCACCACATTCGGCTGATCTCCGCCATTGATGATCACGTAATGCGAGCGCTGATTTCGCGGAAGATGCTCACGCCGGAAGTTCCATCCGGTATCCATCAATTCAACTGCATCCAACGCACTTCGTCCGTCCCATGGTGCGGCGGCGGCATGGGCTGCTCTCCCATGGAAAAAATATTGGACTGACACAAGACCTTGTGGACTGAACGAATGCCCATATTGCGTCCCCAGGGAATCAGCCACATGCGAACCAAGTACAACGTCCACATCCTTGAACAGCCCCGCCCGCACGAAGAATGCCTTCGTCCCTAACAACTCCTCTGCCACCCCAGGCATGATCTTCAGTGTGCCGGGAATCTTGTGCTTCTCCATCAACTCATGCAGCACCAGCGCAGCCGTGATGTTTACAGCCATGCCGGAGTTGTGGCCCTCGCCGTGCCCGGGTGCACCCTCAATCAACGGATCGTGATACGCCACACCCGGCTTCTGTGATGCTCGCGGAATGCAATCGATGTCCGTGATGAAAGCAATCACCGGCTTACCCGAACCATACGTTGCCATCCATGCCGTTGGAATTCCCGCTACCCCCTGCTCCACTTTGAAACCATTTTTCGCCAGAATGTCGGTGACATACTTCGAAGTCTCGAATTCCTGAAATCCCAATTCCGCGAAACTGAAAATCTGGTCCACCATCTGCTGGGTGAATACCTGCCGCGCCTCGACCATCTGCACGGCTTCGTTTTTTAGCGAGTCGAGGTTCTTATTGCTTTGGGACCACAGTGGGATTGCGAAGAGGAAGACGCATACCAAGGCGAAACGCCTGGAAATTTGCATGGATCGGGGCTCCCGGACACCATTCAGAGTCGCGGAGACGCATGTCCGCGTCCGCGAATCATACCTGCCCAGATGTTTTTCGGCCAAGCTGGAAATTGAAGACCCGCCGAATTCAGCGCGACACAAAGAGATTGCCGTGCACGAGATACCGCCACGGTAAGTCGGCCGCTTTCGTGATACCGATGCGTGGAGTTGCCTCAATTTTTCTCACGCGATGTCCATCGTCAACAATGATCAAGTCCGACTTCGTATCGAAAAAATCCTTCCCGTTATCGCGCTCTCGGGTAACTCCAAACGCCTGCGCCATCCTGCCTGGACCGCTCGTAAGCAGTTTCAACTGCTTCGAGTTCGCGATAAGCGCGCCACGCGCCACTGCCATACGCTCAATTCCCACCAGCGGTTCGAGCGCGCGAAACAGCACTGCCCCTGGTGTTCCGTCGGGCAGACACGAGACGTTCAGGCAATAGTGATTGCCATAGATGAAGTACACGTAACAACGCCCAGGTTGACCAAACAAAACATCATTCCGGGCGGTTCGCCCAACGTAAGAATGGGCGGCGGGATCACCATCAAGGTAAGCCTCCGTTTCAACAATGCGTCCCGCTAGCACGCGGCCGCGCTCTCGGCGAACAAGAACCTTTCCTAACAGAGCCCGGCTCACCTTCCGGGGATCGCGGTCGTAAAAGGCTTGCGGCAGAGGCTCAAGTTCTTCAATCCCTACAGGTGTCACTTTGGTTTCCCGTTCTATCGCCGGCCCGCGAGTCTTCTTATAATGGCTCACCCGTTCCACCATCTGGCCATCCTTCACTTCAAGGGAGACATATCATGCTTCGCAAAATTGTAAAACCCGGACTGGCCCTGCTCGCGCTCAGTTTGCTCGCAGCGGCACAAACAATACCCGCGGGTACCAAGCTGACTGTCAGGATTGGCTCCGAACTTAGTTCAGGAACGGCAAAAGTCGGAGATCGTTTCGATGGAAGTCTCACGCGGAGTTTAGTTGTCGATGGCAGGACAATCGCGAAAGCCGGCGCTCCCGTTCGTGGAAAAGTGACTTTGGCAAAATCCAGCGGACGCCTTCAGGCTCCCGGGCAACTCTCCATTCGTCTCACGTCCGTCCAAGCTGAAGGAAGGACCGTCGCCCTCTCGACCGGAAGCTACCACATTACGGGCAAAGGCCACACGAAAAGCAATGCTACAAAGATCGGCGGTGGTGCTGCAGCGGGCGCTGTCATCGGTGCCCTTGCGGGCGGCGGCAAAGGGGCCGCTATCGGTGCGGGAGTCGGTGCTGGTGCAGGAACGGGAGTAGCCGCTGCAACCGGCAAACAGGAAGCTGTTATCCCTGCAGAGAAGGCCGTTACTTTTACGACCACAGCGGCAGCAACCGTGAAATAGATTCGTGTTAGGAAGGCGGGCTCCTCGGCCCGCCTCCCGTGCCTCGGCTAGCTCTTTGCCTTCAGATAATCGAGCATTTCCAGAGCATGACCCTCCGGCTTCACGTTTCGGAATACATGCTGGATTTTCCCTTCCGGCCCGATCACAAACGTGGTTCGCGCAATGCCCATCACTTTCTTGCCGTACATATTCTTCTCTTTCATGACGCCGAAGGCTTCGCACATCTTCTTGTCCGTATCGGCGAGCAAGGTGTAGGGCAAATCATATTTCTCTTCGAATTTCTTCTGCTTCCCAGAAGTGTCGGCCGAAATACCAAGCACCACTACGCCTGACTTCTGCATCTGTTTATATGCGTCGCGGAACCCGCACGCTTCTATTGTTCAGCCGGGAGTGTCCGCCTTCGGAAAGAAGAAAAGCACGACTGTTTTGCCGCGAAAATCCTTGAGCGACACTTTCTTCTCGTTCTGGTCAAGCAAAGTAAAATCGGGAGCCTTATCATTGATATCCATGGCCTTTGGTTCCTCTATCTATCGTTTATACCGCACTCGTAGTCGGCGGGTCATGTTGCTGGCGGCTGTCCTCGTGCTCATCACGTCTGCTTACTCCCAAGCGCCGGAACGCTCGCCATCGCCCACTTACCCGCAATCAGCGAACAAGCAAAAAACTCCAAAGGGACCGCGCGCTTTAGGCCTACTCCAAATCCAGAGTGATGGAAAGGCGCGCCTATTTCCCATCGCCATCCTGGACAACGGGAAGTTTTTCGACGCTGGCATTTATAAAGGGAAGCCGGTGCCGATGGCCGTCGAGCCCGGCACAGTGTACGAAGGGTTGAAGACCGGTGTTTCGCAGGGTCTGTTCACTGCAACTGGCGCAGGGCAACTCAATAACAACTGGATGGCCGAGGGAACCTGGCTCGCGGCAGGAGCAACGCCCGCTCGCAAGGGCATGAAAGCAGAAATGCCAGTCATCAAGGATGACACTGACGCTCCGCCAACTCTGAGGCGTCCGGGTGCAAGCCCTAAGCCGGAAAGCAAACCCACTCCGAAGCCAGACGAGAAATCCGAGAAGCCTCAGGCTCCGCCTGCTCCGCCCCAACCTGCCCCTTCGGCGGAGCCTAAACCGGTTACGCCCGAGCCTTCGGCCGAGGAAGATCCGAACCGTCCCAAATTGCGTCGTGGAATTCCCGAACCCAAAGCGGCCGCCGCTCCTGAGAAACCGGCGCCGATTCCCGCTTCAGCCAAGTCCACGACTTCTGCAAAATCCGCCAAGCCGGAGGCTCCTCTCACGTTCGTGGCGATCTCCGACGCGTCGGGTCCTGACCCACGCCCCTACAACTTCGGCGCGAAGCCAGACGAGATGGAAAAGAATCTTAAGCGGATGCTTGATCTCGCGGCAGACGACGTTCGAAAGCGCATAGATGAATTAGCTGCTGCGACTACGTCGGCTTCGGCAACCAAAACGTCCGCAAAGAAGGCCACGGGGACCGCCAAGCTTCCCCAACCGAAATTCAGCGACATCGATTTCCGTGTTTTCGATCTCTCAAACGCCAACGAGCCCGTTTGGGTGCTGACGGCAAAAGCGCAGATGCCGGTATCCAAGGCAGCCGATAGCTCGGCGAACGCGGAGTATTTCATTACTCTTGCTTGCCGCACGGATATCTATGGCGATTTGCGCAAGCTCCTAAGCCAGACCACCGATGCCCGGCACCTTGATGTTCTCTCGCGGCTCGAATTAATCGATGCGGTCGACGCAGACGGCGACGGGCGCGGTGAGCTCCTCTTCCGCGAAATCTCCGATAATGACAACCGCGGTTATGTCCTCTATCGCTTCACCGGAGATACTTTGTGGAAGTTGTTTGATAGTTTTGGTGGAGAGTAGCGCGAAACAAGGATGACCACAGCCAAGAAAACGCTCAACATTGCGATGATCGGCACCGGCTTCATCGCCAAAGCGCATTCCAACGCTTTTCTCCAGGTCAACCACTTCTTCCAGACTCCTTACGATCTCAACCTGCAAGTTCTATGTGGACGCAATCCAGCAACGCTGCAGGCCACAGCTTCTCAGTGGGGATGGAAACAGACCGAAACAGATTGGAAGAAGGTCGTCACGCGCCCCGACGTCGACATCGTAGATATCGCCACTCCGAACGCTCTTCACTGTCCGATCGCGCTCGAGGCCGCTGCCGCCGGTAAAACCATCCTCTGCGAAAAGCCACTGGCCGCCACGCTAGAAGAGGCAGAAAAAATGGCGGAAGCTGCCGCAAAAATTCCGACGCTCGTGTGGTTCAACTATCGTCGCGTGCCTGCCGTAGTGCTCGCGAAAAACCTGATTGATGACGGGAAGTTGGGGAACATCTATCACTATCGTGCTCTGTACCTGAATGAATCTGGCAATGACCCCGCCAAAACGTCGGGCTGGCGCTATCGACGCAGCGAGTCCGGATCTGGCGCCCTAGGCGATCTGCTTTCTCACTCGCTCGACACCGCGCTCTATCTCAACGGAACCGTAAGCGATCTGACAGCCATGACTCACACCTTCGCCGCCGGACGCGATGTGGACGACGCCGTTCTGTTGCTTGCGCATTTCGTTAACGGCAGCATCGGTTCCTTCGAGGCCACCCGCTTCGGCGTTGGTCATCGGAACCAGACGTCCTTCGAAATTCATGGATCAAAAGGAATGCTGCGCTTCGACTTGGAAGACATGAACCGTCTCGTCTTCTTCGACGCCAGCGAAAAGGCTGAAATCCGCGCGGCGCGCTCACTCATGGTTCCCGGTCCGAACCATCCGTACTCGCAGAACTTTTGGAAGCCGGGCCACGCCATCGGTTATGAACACACGTTCATCGCCACACTGGGAGATTTCCTGCTCGCGCTCTCGCGGTTAGAAACGTTCCATCCAAATTTCGACGATGCTTTGGCCGTTCAACGCCTAATGCACCTCATCGAATCGTCAGCCGCATCGCGCGCTTGGGTGAAGGTTCAGAGCAAATAAGATTTTTGAACCGAAAAAAGCCTCATTCCGAAGAACCGCATTTTTCCAACAGCCGAAATTTCGCGGGCATCGCCAAATACCCTCGCGTTTGCCCCGATCAACACCCGCCAATTAGGATATTTCTCTCATGATCGTCAACTTCGCCGAGCGGGCCCACAACCATAACTGGGAACTCGACCCTGTCATCCGCTCACTCCTCGATACTGACTTTTATAAGCTGCTGATGCTCCAGTTCATCTGGAAGCACTATCCCAAGACCAGAGTTTCCTTTTCACTGCTCAACCGCTCGGCCATGCGCTTGGCGGACATGTTCTCCCCCGCGCAGATCCGCGAGCAGATGGAGCATGTCCGCGGCATTCGTTACCGCAAATCAGAACTCGTTTGGCTGGCCGGCAACACCTTCTACGGACGGCGTGGAATTTTCGAACCCGGCTTCCTCGAATGGCTCGAGCGCGATTTCCGTCTCTCGAATTACGAACTCACCGTCGTCGATGGCCAGTTTCATCTGAACTTCGAGGGCTTGTGGACCGACACCACCATGTGGGAGCTGTACGCGCTCTCCATCATTAATGAACTGAAGACCCGCGCTTGCGCAAAGCGCCTCAGTGAATTCGGCCTCGACATTCTTTACGCTCGCGCGAAGACACGGCTTTGGGGAAAGATCGAGCGGCTCCGCAACGTTCCCGACCTGCACATCGCCGACTTCGGCACTCGCCGACGTCACAGTTTTCTTTGGCAGGAATACGTGGTCGAAGCCATGGCCGACAACCTCGGGCCAAGTTTCATTGGCACCTCAAATGCTTTTCTCGCACATAAGCACGATCTTGAGGCGATCGGAACCAATGCGCACGAAATTCCGATGACCCTCGCCGCGCTCGCTCCGGATGACGAGGCCTTGAAAGAATCTCAATACCACGTGCTCGATCTCTGGCAGCAAACCTATCAAGGCGCATTGTTGATCATGCTCCCCGACACATTCGGCACCACACAATTTTTGAAGAACGCACCCGATTGGACTGCCGACTGGACCGGTCAACGCGTCGATAGCAAAGATCCCTTCATCGCCGGAGACGAATACATCGAATGGCTGAAAGCGCGTGGTCGCGATCCCGGCGAAAAATTGCTGATCGCTTCCGACTCCCTCGACGTCGACGAAATTCTCGCCCTGCATGCCTATTTCGGAGGTTCCCCCCAAAACTCCACGAAGCCGACCGACTTCGAATCCGCCGCAGACTTCCTTGACCGGAAGAAATGGATCCCCGGGCGTCGTATCCGCCTCAGTACTGGCTGGGGCACGCTTCTCACCAACGATTTTCGCGGATGCGATCCAGCCGGAGGCAATGGCTTCGATCCGGTGAGCCTGGTCTGTAAGGTTTCAGAAGTGGAAGGTAAGCCCGCCGTTAAATTGTCTGACAACTACAACAAGGCGCTTGGGCCGCCGGCCGAAGTGGAGCGGTATCGCAGAGTATTTGGGACCGAGGGTCTCAGCAACCTGCCCGTTATCACTTAGACCAGACAAAAACAGCCACACGAATGACAGCAGCCTGTCTTTAAGATGACGCTTCTTCTTTTTTCCACCCGTGCAGGTTAATTCCATACAGCACGATGCAGAACAAATTCGCCGGTATAAATCCGATTTGCGCCGTCTTCACCGCAATCACACAAATAATGACGCTATTAATAGCAGCCAGAGCCCATCCTTGCCAGCACCTTCGTCCCACAAGGATGGTTGAAGTAATGGTCAACACACAAGATATGAAATCGAGCCGCAACACAGAAAGGTCTCCCGCGATCATTCTTGCTTAATCTGGGATACCGTTCTGTGATTTTCGAACATCGAGAGGTAACGAAAGTTCTCGTACACTCCGGCATCTTGAAAACGCTCCCCGCTACACCCCACTCGCCCGCGAAGCCAAGAATTTCTTCGCTCCAATCCCAGCGAAGTACAGACTAGCCAGGATCGAAAGATACGCACCCATCCCCAGCGAGAGAGCCTTCATTGCCTCATCCTGCGCCCGCTCCTGCATTTCTCGATAAGGGCCGGCGACATCACCCCCGAGAGCACTATGGACGCTGCTCCGCACGATTAGGGCAACAATCACCATGAACACCAGCGGCAGAAGTCCACCCAAATGGGCACGCTTGTCTTTCCAGAAGTACGCCACAAATGGGCCAACAAGGCAGAGAATCGCAAAGAAGCCATACATGCCCGCACTCGGACCCGATCTACCCGCTCTGCCCAGCGATTCCATCAGATTGCTCGAATTCAGGAACCCCAGAATCTGCCAGAACGTGAACTCCAATTTTCCGAAAATCGCTGCGTCCAGGCTCACGGTCGCAAAGAAAAACCATCCGAGAATCAAAATTCCCGCTGCCACCAGGTTGGGGAGTCCGAATTTCGCCACCATGCCCGAGGCCAGCGCTGCACCTTTTTCCTTCGCCACCGCCATGGCTGCTTCCGCTTGTTCTTTCGCTAATTGCGATTCCGGAACCGCAGTGATGCCCGTAACTTGCCCCGCCTGATCGAATTCGGCTTCAATTACCAGTCCCGGCTTGGGCGGAACTTCAGACCTCCAAACACCCTCCAATGTAAACGGATACTGCTGCCCCTCCACCATCAGCAATCCAGGTCCCGCATTCGCATCGCGTAATACCTTTCCACGTTTTGTCATTCTGATTTCTCCTGAACCCCAAAGGAGGGAAAGCTTGTCTCTCCGCATATGGCCAGAGACCCCACCACTCCTACGCCCCGGGGTGAATTGTCCTAACGCGCATTGCGCAGAAAATGACTGGAACCCGTCACACAGCTTTCTTTTGCCACCGGGAAAGTCTCCCGACTTGCTCGAATAGTCAGTGTTCTTATAGGGTTGCGACCAGCGATGAACGTTTACCTGATTGACGGCACTTATGAACTCTTCCGCCACTATTACGCCTTGCCGTCGGTCCGCGACACAGATGGCAACGAGATCGGGGCCGCTCGTGGGGTGGTAACTTCTGTCCTGAAAATGATCAAAGACGGAGCCACCCACGTTGCCGTCGCTACGGACAAGATCATCGAATCGTTCCGCAACGAGCTGTGGGATGGTTACAAGACTGGTGAGGGCATCGAACCGGAGTTATGGGCGCAATTTCCTTTGCTCGAAGAAGCTCTGGCCGCGGCCGGTGTGACCGTTTGGGCCATGGTCGAATTCGAAGCCGATGATGCTCTCGCCGCCGGAGCCATGGCCGCTGCGCGGGATCCTCGTGTAGAACGCGTGTTCATCTGCACTCCCGACAAAGACCTGGCCCAATGCGTTGTCGGAAACAGAATTGTCCAACTGGATCGCCGGAAGAACCTGATCTCCGATGAGGCCGCCGTCGTTCAGAAATTCGGCGTGCCTCCCTCATCGATCCCCGACTACCTTGCTCTCGTGGGTGATGCCGCCGATGGTTACCCGGGATTGCAGGGATGGGGAGCGAAATCCTCAGCCGCAGTGCTCGCCAAGTTTCTTCATCTTGAGTCAATCCCGTCAGATTATCGGGACTGGCACGTAAACGTCTCGAGCGCCGGTTCGCTCGCCGCAACTCTGAACCGCGATCGCGAGCGCGCACTCCTATTTCGCACCTTGGCCACTCTCCGCACCGACATCCCCTTGTTCAAGAATGTCGACGAACTCAAATGGGCTGGTCCAACCTCCGCTTTCGATAAGTTCGCAACGCGCTTCGATCAGGCTCGCGTCGGCAAGAAGAAGTTCCCCGCACGTTAGAACACCTATCTTCGCGCGGGCTATGACTTCCTCCATGTACAATGTCGCGCAACCTACTTAAGAGAGACCCATGCGCAAACTTTTCTTGTGTGTTGCACTCTTCGTTTTCGTGAGCCTCGTCGTCTTCGCGCAAAACGAGGACTTCAGCAAAGTCAAAATTGAGGTCCAAAAAGTTTCCGGCAGCGTTTACATGCTCAAAGGCGCTGGCGGAAATATCGGCGCTTCCATCGGAGACGACGGCATTGTCATTGTGGACGATCAATACGCTCCGCTCGCCGACAAGATTCAGGACGCACTCAAGGGCATCACAGACAAGCCAGTCCGCTTCGTCATCAACACCCACTACCACGAAGATCACACTGGATCGAACGAGTATTTTCAGAAGAGCGCACCCATCATCGCTCACGACAATGTTCGCAAGCGACTGGAAGAAGGTGGGGTGGCAGGAAATGGCGGCTCGGTAAAGTTTGACGCGAAGCCTCAACCGAAAGCCGCGTTGCCCATTATCACTTTCGATCACGACGTGACAGTTCACCTCAATGGCGAAGATATCCGCGCTTTGCATTTCCCCGCGGGACACACCGATGGCGACTCCGTGATTTACTTTCCCAAGTCCAACGTCGTTCACATGGGCGACGATTTTGTAACCTACGGATTTCCGTTCATCGATGTCAGTTCAGGCGGCAGCATCCAAGGCATGATCGATGGCGTCGAGAATGCAATCGCCAAGCTTCCGCCGGATGTGAAGGTGATTCCCGGCCATGGCCCGGTATCGAACCTCGACGACGTTCGTGCCTATGTGAAGATGTTGAAAGACACGCGCGATGTAGTTACATCTGCTCTTAACCAGGGAAAGACTCTCGACCAGATGAAGCAGGCAAAGATCCTCGACCCGTGGAAAAAATATTCGGGGGACTTTATCTCTGAAGATGCGTTCCTGGAAACTCTCTACAACTCACTCACCGGGAGCAAAGACGGAAAGTTCATTAAGCACAACTGACACGTGCCGCCTCACTTCTTGCGTAGCGATGCCCCGTTATGCCCCTAAACTGACGATTTCAGAGTCCTGGTGACGGCTTCTGCGTCTTCATGTCCTGGAGGGCGGGGCCAGCTAGATGCCAGACTGACTGGAATTGCGAGTGCAGACGATGCAGGTGATTTTAGATTAGTTGCCGATGCTAAGCACATGATCGAGTGTCCTCTCTGTCGCTCCCGTCAATGAGTGTAATCGCCTGTTAACGTCAACAATCATCGCGTAGAGTTAAGTGCCATGAAATTAGCTTTGATTGCGAGCCTGCTGTTTGCCGTGCGGGTGTACGGTCAAAATAGTATCGGCAACTGCTCCGAAGACTCATCTGTGGCGTATCCACTTCGCGGCTGGGTCGGTTACACAAATACAGGAACGTCGGTTGACGGTATGACAATTGAAGTCTTCGAGCAGCATGGAAAACCGCCTGTGGGAACGACCCTGACGGATAGCGCCGGGGGATTCTCATTCCCAAAGCTAAGACCGGGAAAATATTTTCTAAAAGGAACTAAAAAGCTAAACGATAAGTACGTGATTCGCGCCGACGACACGATAACAGTGATGAAGAAATCCAAAGGAATCGCTTGCCTCGTTGCAGAAGCCGAAGCGCAATCAGACTAGTTGGCGTTAAATCGCCATTACACTCATTGACAACGAGCGATCACGACTAGTAATTGGTCAACCAAAAGCATTCTGACCAAAGACTTACCCGATTGTTCTAGGTCAAACACAAGGGCTTACTTGGCCACGTTTCGCGCACACCAGAACGATAAGCACACAGCGCTTCAATGCGAGTTGCTTGTTGTTAAGCGTCTGTTGAGTAGCCCCGCTCACTACTCTGCGTCATTGCATCCGGCTACCCGGGCTGGGCTCGGTTGCCCAAACTAGCGCCGTTCTTATGGCTTCTTCAACAATCGAACAGAAGTTGTCGGCTTCAGGTCGAGCGGGGAAGCCCAAGACTATAAAGCCATCGTCGGCTGGGTGGACTTCGATATGCCACTCCATTGCCGGATTGTTGTAAGACTCGGGCTTGAGCTTTAGCTTAGCTAAAACCGAACTAGCGATGTCAGTATTTATTTCTGCATTCATACAGGATCGTCCCCCGTTGATTGAGGGTTTTAGAGTATGCAGTCGGTTGGAGGGTTGCCGGTGCGGGAAAAAATTCTCCGAGAAGCCGAGACTGGCTCAGAGTGGTGTTTCGCAATTTCGTAAGGTTTCTCAATCTCAACTTTCGCTGCAACCGCCACCGTGAGTTCCGAGCCTATCGTTTAAACGCTTCTCGGACTTCGCTGTAAGGATAATTGGAAGGGGGTGCCCGGCGTTGCTGCGCCAAGGTATCGTGAGTGTTGAAAAATCGCCTTTACCCTCATTGACACCGATTCTGACGAACAAACGGCGCAAGCTTGTGATAATGCCTGTTAACTCGCTTCTGGTTTAACTGGTGGCATAACACAGACAACCCTCGCCCCGGACGGGCAGCCGATATGGGCCCAGTAATTCAGCGCTGGGGCAGGCGGGAAGAGTGTCCAACAAGTCCTGTAGGGACGGCTGAATTTCGTAACAGCCTTAATCGTCACACTCAAAACGTAGAGTCTCGTTGGCGACGACACGCCCCTACCGCTGCGTCAACACCACTTCTCCATTCTCAATCTTGAGCCCTCCGACATTCGGGGGCAGTTTCAACTGATCCCGCTGTTCCATCAATTTCTTCTGCAAGGCATCGTTCACGAGCATGACCGGAACATTCAGGTCTCCCACTTTAAACTCCGTGGGATCAAACGTGGCGTAACCATCTTTCGCTCCGAGATGACCCTTGAGCGTCACCCATACATCTTTCCCACCGACCTCGGCCAGAAACTGCCCTTGGATCTCATCTCCCGCGAAGTTGACTTTGTAATCCTTCACGTTCGGCTGACCGGCGCCGAGCTCGGTCGAAGGCCCCGGACTGTTCGGCTGCGATGACGTTTGTTCAGAAACGGGCTGCACTCCAGCTGTAGTCGTCCCTTCTGACGATAAAATCGCAGCATTCACTTCCTCGGCGGTGAGCCTCACCTCGGTCGGTGCTGCCCCGGGATCTTTGGGCCGATCCAGCTCTTCTAACTTGCTCTGGAATGACTGTGCGTGCTCGGCAATCTGCGTGGGAGTCTGCGGCTCGACCTCGACTGGCATCGGCTTTTTCAGCAGCAGAAAAATTGCGCACGCCGATACGACCAGGAAAAGGATGCTGATGATTCGCCGTATGCCCATGGATTCCCCTTAGCGGGTGTGTCTCCGCTCCCACAAAAGGGTAGCCGGGGTTGACTCTTGTTTCACATGACGAAAGCCGCCGCCACCCGTACACCTTCGTGTATAAGAGGGCCGACCTGAGAGGGGAAAATCATCAGAAAAGCGGAAGGGCTGGAGGTCACCGAGCCACGGGCAAGAGACTCAATGCACAATCTTCAATCTAAAAATCTGCAATCTTCAATCCCTATCCCAGCTTCTTCGCCAACATCTCGTTTACCAGCTGCGGATTAGCTTGGCCTTTTGATGCTTTCATCACTTGACCCACGAAGAACCCGATTAGCGTCGCCTTCCCAGCACGATACTGTTCCAGCTGTTTCGGATTCGCCGCGATTACTTCGTCAATAATCTTTTCCAGCGCGGACGTATCCGTGGACTGTTGCGGTCGGCCTTCCTCTTCATAAACAACGGGAAAGTCCTTCCGGCGTTCAAAAGCGAGGTCGTATAGGTCTTTCAACATTTTGCCCGAGATTGCTCCAGACTCGACCAAATCCGCCGACATCGCCACACCCTGCATCGTGACCGGCGACGATTCGATTTCCATGCCCTTCGCTTTCAGTCTCCCGGCTAATTCCCCTTGCACCAGGTTCGCCACGCGTTTCGGATTCTTTGCCGCCTTGGCCGCCGCCTCGAACTGGTCCGCCAATAACTTCGTTTGCGTAAGCACGCCCGCATCCTGCGAAGTGATCCCGTACTCGCTCACAAACCGCGCTCGTTTCGCTTCGGGCAGTTCCGGTAGTTGCTGTCGAACCTTCGCCTGCCAAGCCTCGTCCACCACCAGCGGCAACAGATCTGGCTCGGGGAAATAGCGATAATCGTGCGCTTGTTCTTTCGAGCGCATTCCGTAAGTTCTGCCCTCATCGGAGTTGTACAACCGCGTTTCCTGGACAACCTTCCCGCCCGACTCAACTAATTCAACCTGCCGCTCGATCTCGTACTCAATCGCATCCCGGATAAATCGAAATGAATTGACGTTCTTGATCTCGGCCTTCGTTCCGAACTCCTTCTGCCCCCTCGGGCGCACACTCACGTTCGCATCGCAACGCAGCGACCCTTCTTCCATATTGCAATCGCTCACGCCCGTATACAGAATGATCTCTTTCAGCCGTGTCAGATACTCGTGCGCCTCATCCGCGCTCGTCATATCCGGTTCACTGACGATTTCAATGAGCGGAACACCTGTGCGATTCAAATCAATTGCCGTTTTGTTTTGTGAATCGGGAAAGCCATCATGCAAACTCTTGCCGGCATCTTCCTCGAGATGGACGCGCGTGATTCCGATCCGCTTCTTGCTGCTCCCGCCTTCCACTTCGATGAAACCGTGCTCCGCTAGCGGCTTGTCGTACTGCGAAATCTGGTATCCCTTTGGCAGGTCAGGGTAAAAGTAATTCTTTCTCGCGAAAATCGAAGTCTCATTGATTCTGCAATTCAGTGCCATCGAAGCGAGCGTCGCAAACTCCACAGCCCTGCGGTTCAGGACCGGCAGCGCGCCAGGCATCCCCAGGCAGACCGGGCAAACATTTGTATTTGGAGGCGCTCCGAACGTCGTCGAACAAGAGCAGAAAATTTTCGATTCCGTCAGCAGCTGAACGTGTACTTCTAGCCCGATCACAGCTTCATACTTGGCCCGCGCACCCGACGCGATAGGCGTGGCAGTCGTCATACCGGGAGATTATACGGACTGCGCACTCTCTCTCGGGCGCTGACCTGGCGCAATGCGATACACTGCGCCCATGCCGACCCGACAAGGAGCCATCCGCCTGTTTCGCTTTTCGGGGATCGATGTCTTCCTACACTGGTCCTGGTTCTTGATTGCGATATACGAGATTAACGGCCGACACCGGGTTTATTCGTCGATCGTCTGGAATGTACTCGAGTACCTCGGCCTCTTTCTGATCGTCATGCTCCACGAGTTCGGCCATGCACTGGCCTGTCGGCAGGTCGGCGGAGTCGCCAACCAGATTGTCCTCTGGCCGCTCGGAGGAGTCGCGTACGTCAATCCTCCACCGCGTCCTGGCGCTACGCTTTGGAGCATTGCGGCGGGGCCGCTAGTAAATCTTGTCCTGGCTCCGATTATGTTCGTGGCTCTCAAGCTCAGCCGGGCATCCGGAATGAACCTTTCCGCTCCGGACATCTATGTGCTGATCAGAACGCTCTACATCATCAACATCGGCCTTTTCATCTTCAACATCTTGCCGATTTACCCGCTCGATGGCGGACAGATCTTCCGGTCCCTGCTCTGGTTTATCTTCGGACGCGCCCGCAGTCTGATGATCGCCACTGTCTTCGGCTTCATTGGTGTGGCTGGATTCTTTCTCCTTGCTTTCGTCCAACATTCAACTTGGACGGCAATTATCGCGGTTTTCATCCTTTTGAACTGCTGGAGTGGCCTCCAGCACGCGCGCGCTCTCCTGCGCTTCGAAAAATTACCCAGGCATCAGGGATTTTCCTGCCCCTCGTGCAAAGCATCACCGCCCATTGGCAATTACTGGAAATGTGCTCGCTGCGGCCAGCCTTTCGACACATTTCAGTCGCACGCGGTCTGCCCACACTGCTCCGCGAATTTCAAAACACTCAATGTTTGGATTGCGGAACGGCTCGCCCAATGCACGATTGGAGTGTCGCTGCCGTTGCCCCTGCTCGCTTGTAATCGGATCAATTAGCTCAGGGTTCTTCTACTTTCCCGCGTTCAAATATTTCTCCAGCGGGATCTCAAAATAAATCAGCTCTTCTCCCTTGGAGTTCTGGACGCCCATGAGGAAAAAATTCGCGCCCGGCAAAGGGGAGGAAATATCCGACACATCGAAAAACACAAACCCTGACTGCGTGCTGTGCGGCTCCACTGCTCTGGCACCGAACCGCGCCGCGTCAATCTCATCCAGCGCCTTCTTGTTAACCGCGCCCTTCACTTTTTTTGTAGGGATCGGCAGTGGCGACGGGATCGTTGCCCGTTGCGGATTCGATAAACGCCGATACAAATCATCCGTCGTCGCTGCGTTCAGCTTGCTTCGGTTCGCGGTTACCAGTTGGGCCTTGATGTCGGGCAGCGAAATCGGCTGGTCGCCATCATTCGTGACCACCACAAACACAGGCAGGTATCCACGCTCCAGCCAGTCCACGGTAAAAATCTGCAGCTTCTCGGCTTTATCGTAAGGATCAATTGCCACCGTGACCCCTTCCGAATCGTGAGCATCATGTGCCGGATACGTCTTCGCCGGTTTCGCAACCGGACGGACGAACTCCTTTGCCGCCAGGCAAACCGTGGCCACGCTGGCCAGCGCAAGACAAACTACGATCCATCTCCACTGCATTTTCTTCATCATCTGTCCATTAGGATGCAATCCTAGCCCTGATTTGGTGTCTGCCCTGGACCACATCGCATTTAGAATACCCCTTCCCCCATGTACGTAATCTACAGCGCGCTGCTCGCGGTGCTCCTGATCCTCACTTTGCCGTACTGGATCATCCAGATGCTCCGCCACGGCAAGTACCGCGAAGGTCTTCTCCAGCGATTCGGCTCCCTTCCGGAATCCCTGCGCAAGACCTCAAAACAGCCCACTATCTGGATTCATGCCGTTTCGGTTGGAGAAGTCTTGGCAATCAGCGGAGTGGTGGAGCAACTTCGCCAGCAACGCCCCGGCTATCCAATCCTTGTCTCGACAGCAACCGCCACCGGTCAAAAGCTCGCTCGTTCGCGTTTTGGCGCCGAAAACGTTTTCTATTTCCCGCTCGATTTTGCCTTTGCCATCCGCCCATATCTTGACGCGCTTCGTCCGGACCTCGTGGTTCTTGCGGAAACAGAATTCTGGCCGAACTTCCTCCGGCTTGCCAAACGGAGTGGCGCTTCTATTGCCGTTGTGAACGCGCGCATCTCTGACCGTTCGCTTCCCGGGTACCGCCGCTTCCATGCCCTCCTCTCTCGCATTCTCAGCAACATAGATTTGTTCCTCGCGCAAACGGAAGAGGACAAGCGTCGTCTGATCGAAATCGGCGCTGACCCGACTCGAGCCCAGGTCAGCGGCAATCTCAAGTTTGATGTTGCTCCTCCGCCTGCTCTGCCAGTCGTCGAAAGTTTGCGCCGCAACTTCGCTGAGTCCGGGGCCGGTCCCATCCTGGTTTGTGGCAGCACGCTCGAAACGGAAGAAGCTCTTCTGCTCTCCGCATTTCGCAACATTCTTGCCAGTCATCCGAAAGCGGTGATGATCCTTGCTCCCCGCCATCCGGAACGTTTTCCAGACGTCGTGCAATTGCTCGAGAGCGTCGGTATGCGCTATTGGAAGCGCTCATTGTGGAGCGGTGAGCCAATCGTCGGAGGCGTACTGCTTCTCGATAGCATTGGAGAACTCGCCTCTCTCTACCAGGTTGGTGATGTCGCATTTGTGGGGGGCAGCCTCGTGCAGCGCGGCGGACACAACATCATCGAGCCTGCCTGGTACGGTGTTCCCGTTCTTAGCGGCAACCACTACGAAAATTTTCGGGATATCGTCAGCCTCTTCCAGCAACACAATGCCGTGCGCGTGGTCGGCCCTGCGGAAGTCCCTCTCGTTTTCATGGAACTGATATCCGATAAGAACGAACGCATCGCCATGGGACGCCGCGGCACCCAAGCCCTCGCCTCCCAAAGCGGCGCCACCGAACGGACCGTAGCCGCACTCCTGCAATTGCTGGAAACTCATCACCCCCAACCGGCGCTCGCAGAGGCAGTCAAGCGATGAATCCCTTTTCTGTCCTTTACGGGGCCGTCGCAGGCGCGCGCAACACTCTTTTTGACCGTGGACTTCTCAAGCCGCAACGCCTCAAGGGCCCCGTCGTGAGCGTTGGAAACATCTCGGCTGGTGGATCCGGAAAGACTCCCTTCGTCATCCTGCTGGGAGAGCTGCTCAAATCGCGAGGCATCGCGTTCGATGTTCTTTCCCGCGGATACGGTCGCCAGACCTCTGGAGTTCGCGAAGTGGATCCCTCCGGCTCCGCACAGGATTACGGGGATGAGCCCATTCTTATTGCTCGACGTCTCGGCGTCCCCGTCATTGTCGGGGAAAGCCGATTCGCAGCTGGCCGCTATTCCGAAAAACACTGGGGCCTTCGCCTTCATCTATTGGACGATGGTTTCCAACATCGCGCACTACATCGCGACTTCGACATCGTCTTAGTCTCATCTGTGGACGCCACCGATAAGCTTCTTCCCGTCGGCCGTCTGCGTGAACCGTGGACAGCGCTTTCTCGTGCGAACGCAATCGTCCTCACAAACGAGAGTCCAGCGAAAATGCCTCTCCCCTCGAACAAAAACATCTGGCAAGTCCGCCGCACCGTCCAGATTACCTCATCACCGCTTCGCCCGATTGCTTTCTGCGGAATCGCGCGTCCGCAGCGTTTTATCGATGACCTCAACGCTGCCGGAATTCGTCCAGCCATGAAGTTCTTTTTCGACGACCACCATTCCTATTCGGAAGAAGACATTCGGAAGCTACTGGAATTGAAACAGAAGAATTCGGCTGGCGGATTTATCACCACAGAAAAAGACGCCATCAACCTCGGAGATCTCGCACGTTCTCTCGAGCCACTCTCCGTGGCACAGGTAGTGATGGAGTTAAACGATCCGGATCAAGCTCTCAGGTCACTCTTCCAGCAAATCGACGGTCTGTCGGTTTAAAGCGGTTGCCACTTGCCACACTCCGATGCGCTTACGGATTTCGTGGGAAGCGGCTCTACCTTAAAACGAACCACACCATCAGAGGTGGAACAAAAGTTTCTTGCCCCTGCGTTGCTACTGAGGGGAATTCCAACCACGACGTACTCGTCGCATTTGGTTGCTGTGCAAACGGCGGTCATCCTGAATTGATACCCTGATTTTTCGCACCAATTGATGCCGGTGCAGGTTGGACCGCCGAGCGCAACATCTACCAGGCCCGCGTGTTCCGGTGAGTATCGATGAACGTCGCTGGGATCCGGCCCAAGCCGCGCCAAATTGCGAGCAAATCCTCTACTCGGATAACTCGCCGCGTAAGACATCTGTGCCGTGTTTGCTGTTCGGATGGTCGAGGCTGCCGACGCTTCATTCGCCGCAATCCGTGCTCGCAGCAAATTCGGAATTGCGATGGCCGCCACCACCAGAACTGCTCCAGCATCCATGCCTTTAGTTCGGCTGATGGTTCGGATCGCGCTTTCCTCCCCGTACGCCGCTGAGATTGCCGGCTGGGCCTTTGCGCTTGCATCTTGAAATGCTTGAGCCATATTGGGGAAAAGGCGCTGCATGTTACGCGCCATCATCGTGGCCGCATCTTGATACAAGATCCCCGATGCATCATTGTGGCCATCCACCGCCAACGCATCAACGAATGCTCGTGATCGTCCTAACGAATCGCTGGATTTATGAATCATCACTGCTTCGTGAACCGCCTCGCGATTGGGAGCCAGGATCAGGTAGCCTTCGCTGATCGTATAAGTGATCTGCGATGTCTTTTTGGCCGACGGAATCTGAAGTGTGTGATACACCAGTCCGCTATCCTCGCTGCGCTGCTCGGGTAATTGCGCATTCGCAAGCAATGCACCGAATGCAGCCTGCAAACGTTGCGGGTCTTTCACTCCCACGAAAGCTTTCCAGGAAGGCTCCGGTTGTAACGGATCGTCGAGTTCGAAAGCCACTTCGCCGCTCAGCGAACGAAAGATGTCGTTCTTGAGATTGATCCTCAACCCTGCTTCCATCATCTCCACCGTTGCCCAGGCATTGGGATTCGAAGCAGTGGCAAAGCCCTTCACGTCTTCGTAGATTTCTGAAGGATCCTTCAGCAAAACGCTTCCTGCCATCACTGCGTGGGGCGACACGAAATCGAGGCTGCCCATCTTCCCTGGTCTAGCCAGCCATGATGCGACTCCGCGCCGAGGGCCAGTGAAACTCAACTCCATCTGCCCACCAGATACTCCCGCGAGCCTCTTCTGTTCCCAAATCAAAAACTTCGCAGCATCGAAACCTGTTCTTTCCAGAATGAGCTGAGTCGGCGCGCCCGGTTGCGCGATTTTGCTGAGGATACTTTGCAAATCGACACCTCCGAGGATCGTCGCTCCTGTCACATAGGGCTGCGACATCCGCTCTCCAAAAGCAGTCGCTGCCAGCTTCGGACCCGAGTCTCGAAGTTGCGCGTGAAAGGCGCGCAGCGTAGCGACGTCCGGCCCCACAATAAGTAGCTCTGGACTGACCAGCACAACGAATTTTGCCGCTGGGAGGGTGTCCTTCGCGATTGCGAGGCCATTCACATCCAGCACTCGGAACGGTGTTTTGGAATCGAACGCGAGGTCCGTGGCCATCCTCAGCAACAGTTCTTTGAGTCCCGGTTTCCGCACCCGTGCCATCAGGATTGGAAACGGATCCTTCTCGTCCCTGCGAATTCCGCTTAGAACGATTTCATCGCCGAGGTATTCCGATATCTGCGAAAACTTTTCTAAGTAACTCTCAAGCTGTGGACCATCTTTGGCTACCGTTGCGCTGTGCCACCAGTTTCTTAACACTGCGCTCTTCGTCAGCTCATCTCGGAAAATCGCAAGCGACTGCCGGGAAGCTTCGCCATAATTTGGAAAGGCCGCATACACGATGGTTGAAGCCGGTAACTTTTCCAGGAGTTCGCTGTGGTTGCGCGGTTCCGGCAGCTGCGCTTCCCGCTGAATCCGCTCGACCAGCCGCCCGAATTCTTCGAGAAGTCCCGGATATTTATTTAATTCGTTGGAGACGATCGCACCAGCTTCGTCTTTCCGAGTCTGGGCCCACCCAGCAGAGGACAGCAGCGAAACCACAAAGATCGCCGCGAAGAATTTACAAACTGAGAACTTTGCCTCGGAACATAACCAACTATCGTGTCTCATCCAGACCTCGCCCCTTACAGCCGGATCTATCTCCGATTGCCTTGCTTGCTTGTGATTTTTCGAGAGCAGCTGATCGTAGCAAACCAGCCGAAACTAGACACGGTTACTAAAGGGGGAACTAATCACAGGAGACGGTGATGGGGTTTTTGCTAAGGACTAAGGCCTAATGACTAACTGAGATGCAGGTGAGATTTCACTCAGCGCCAACGACCAATGACTAACCGGCTGATAGGCTTCGTGCCCTTTGCGCCTGCTTTGCGTACTTTGCGGTTATTGCATTTGGGGTTTGCAGTTGAGATTTTGCCACTCGCTAAGTGCTAACTGCTAACGACTAGCTGCTTTGCTTTTCGATTGACGTTTCGCCGACAATAACTTTCACGCCCTCATCCTCTGCCCAAACTTCTTCTCGAATTTCGCAATCTTGGGCGAAATCACGAATTGGCAATAGGGCTGCGTGCGGTTGTTGTCGTAATAAAGCTGGTGATAATCCTCGGCTAAGTAGAACGCAGATGCCGGTTCCACTGCCGTTACGATCGGCTCCGGGAAGGCCTTGCTCGCCGTCAATTGCGCAATCTTCGCTTCTGCCTGCTGACGTTGCTCCTCAGACGTGTAAAAGATGACCGACCGGTACTGTTCGCCAGCATCGTTTCCCTGGCGATTCAAAGTCGTCGGATCATGAACGGTGAAAAACACGTCCAGCAGATCTTCGTACGAGACTTTTTCCGGATCGAAAGCCACGCGCACCACTTCGACGTGACCCGTGTCTCCACCGCACACCTGCCGATAAGTCGGGTTATCTACGTGGCCACCCATGTAGCCGGACTCTGCAATCTTTACGCCGTCCAGCCGATTGAACACTGCCTCGATACACCAGAAACAGCCGCCTCCGAATATTGCCGTTTGTTCTTGCGTCATGGGTATTAGATGCCTCAACATCGGCTTCGTTCCACGCTTCGAATTACCGGAATCAAGCGTCTCCGTTAGCACGGCATGGTATCCTAAATACAGCAGCTGCGTCCCCTCCTTTTGGGTAATTTTCCGCAGTTTCCTAAGAAAAAATGATTTCAGTCAGCAATGTTTCCATGCGCTACGGCGCCAAAGTTCTGTTTGAAGAGGTCTCTACCGCGTTTTCGCCCTCGAAGCGCTATGGTCTTACCGGACCCAACGGGTCTGGCAAGTCTACGTTTATGAAGCTCCTTACGGCAGAACTCGATCCGCAGAAAGGAACTGTCGTCCGCCCGCGAAAGCTTGGTGTCTTGAGTCAGGACCAATTCGCTTTCGATGCCCACCGTGTAATCGATACGGTCATCATGGGCAACAAGCGTCTGTGGACAGCGCTCGAAGAACGCGATCGAATTTACGAGAAGCCCGAAATGTCAGACGCGGACGGTATGCGGCTCGGCGAACTCGAAGGCATCGTCGGTGAAGAGGACGGTTACTCCGCGGAAAGTGATGCCGCCATCCTTCTCGATGGCCTCGACATCCCCGCAGAACTTCACGAGCGCAAGATGGGCGAGCTCCAGGGCGGTCAAAAAGTCCGCGTGCTTCTTGCCCAGGCCCTCTTCGGTCATCCTCAGGCTCTCCTTCTCGACGAGCCCACGAACCATCTCGACCTTGACTCCATTCATTGGCTTCAGAACTTCCTCAATAACTACGACGGCGTCCTGATCGTCATCTCTCACGATCGCCATTTCCTGAATAGCATTTGCACGCATATCGCCGACATCGACTACGAAACCATCATCACTTACACCGGAACCTATGACGACATGGTCGTCATGAAAACGCAGGTCCGCACTCAGATTGAAGCCCAGAACGCCCAGCGGGAAAAGAAAATCTCCCAGCTCAACGAATTCATCGCTCGTTTCGCCGCCGGAACTCGCTCTAGCCAGGTTCAATCGCGCCGCAAGGAAGTCGAGCGTCTCCAGGTAACCGAACTCGCCAAGTCGAACATTCAACGCCCATACATCAAGTTCGATCAGAAGAGGCCATCCGGGAAGCACATTCTGGAAATCGAAGGCATCGTTAAAGCCTACGATGAAAAAGAAGTCGTCCGAAATTTCACCGCCAGCGTTCTGCGCGGCGAAAAAATCGCCCTGATGGGCCGCAACGGCGTAGGAAAAACCACTCTGGTCAACGCGCTTCTCGCCAACTCACCGACCACCCCTGAATCCGAACTTCGCTCTACCAGCGGATACTCTGGTTCGTTCCTCGATTCCGGCAAGGTCATCTGGGGACACGAGGCCGCCGTCGGCTATTTCGCGCAAGACCACAAGTCCCTCATCCAGCCCGGCATGACCATCTTCGAGTGGCTTCACCAGTGGGATCCCGGCGCTTCGAACGAAGAAATCCGCGGCCTGCTCGGCCAGATGCTTTTTGCTCGTGATGAAGGGAATAAGAAGACTGACGTCCTCTCCGGGGGCGAAGCGGCCCGCATCCTCTTCTGCAAGCTCATGCTTCAGAAGCCGAATGTGCTCGTGTTCGACGAACCCACCAACCACCTCGATCTCGAGTCGATCAACGCGCTTAACATCGCGCTCCAGCGCTATCACGGCACAGTGCTCCTTGTCACCCACGACCACGACCTCATCGATGAAGTCGCTACCCGCATCTGGCATTTCGAATCAGACCACCGCATCACCGACTTCAAAGGCGCTTACGAGGAGTACCAGACCGTCCACGCATAAGTCGGTGTGCCGACGGCAGGCAACCGACGGCGATCTTCATTCCGAGCCGGCCGAAGCCGTAGGCGAGGATATGCGAGGAATCTGCAATTGCTTTTCTCTCTGTCATCGTGAGCGCAGCGAACGACCTGTGCACCTCGCGGTTCGGCCTCTCAAGAAATCAACCTCATCTTTTCTGGCGTCATCCCGAAGACTCGCGCTTTCTCCAGCGAGTCGAGGGATCTCGCGCGCACGCCTCAGTTCTCGTCGGTTTTCAGTTCGATAGCCAACGGCCGACGACCAACGACCAGCCTCCCTGAATTCTCCGTTAAAACGTCCGTTTCCATCTACTAAATCGCTTTAGTTCATGGCATAATCCAGCTTCCCTTGTTGCCCGCACCCCACACCATCCGCCGGGCTGACAAGGGCTTCTGGGGGCGGGCGATCCGGCCTTGAGCGTCGCCCGGCTCCCCTCTTCAACAAACCGCACCGACAATTCCGGCACGTGATAGATTTCTATTTAATCCTGCGTGCACCCACGCGAAAGAAACTCCAACAATATCGAGCCTTGACGCTCTCGAAGCTACGCTGATTCTCGAATGATGTCTTCGCTTCCGACACTTAGCCATACAAAAAAAATCACAAACTACATCACCGCCACAAAAGTCTTTTATTTCATCATCTACAGCTTCATTGCGTGCTTTGGCTTCTGGACTCTCCTCTGCAATGCGGCATACGTCTTCAGCCTGAAATTTCGCACGCTGTCTTCTCTGTCACCGATTGCCTTGATAGCCGGCATCCTATGTGGCTTGTCCTTCGCGAAAGGCGCAGCGAATCAGGAATCTGAACAACCCGCAACCGAGGTAAAAGCCCCGAGCCCGGCACGAGTATCTGCATTTATGGGCGCGGCAGTACTCATAATGGGCGTACGTGCCTTCTACCCTAATGGCTACGCTGCGTTCTGGATCCTCTCAATTCTCTTCCTGATTGCTGTCCTGGTTGAGCTCCGCCATGGATGGCAGGCAACGGACTTTGTTGCGCCGCCAGTTACTCGTCCCGCGCTTATCACTCTGCTCGCACTCGCAGGGATTTCAGCCGCCATCACCTTTGTAGCCCATCGGGATGACTGGGATGACTCTCTGTACGTCGGCATTGTTGCGGATGCCGTAGCCCATCCGGACCGTCCCGTCCTGCGCCATGACCCGCTTTATGGGACGGGCCAGCTTGGGCTTCTCATGCCAACCTACTCGACGGATTCATTCGAGCTCTTTACGGCGACATTAGCGCGTTTCTTCGGTGGCGCTCCATTGGTTTGGGCGCATACGTTGGTCGCCGCCTTCTTTGCCATGATGCTGCCGTTTGCATGGTCCTTGTTCATGCGCTCCGTTACTCGCCACTGGATCGCCGGCACTGCCCTCGTCATGCTGCTCCTGGTTTTACTTGGGGAAGGTCACTACGCCCTCGGCAATTTTGCTTTTGTTCGGCTGTTTCAAGGCAAATGCGTGCTCGCCACCGTAGCGATACCCTTGCTCTTTGCCTGCGCATGGCGATTCGCTGCGTTCAAAGGACTACGGGCTTGGACGATCCTTTTCCTAAGCACACTGACAGCCGTCGGGTGTTCTTCTTCTTCCCTGTTCATAGTGCCGATGGCGCTCGGCATCTGTGCCCTGACTGCATGGCGTCCGAAAGCTTTCTGGCTCACCTTCGCCACATTCGCGCCAGCCCTTTACCCGATTGCCGCGGGCTTGGCTTTGCGACGAGCCTTCTCGAATGTCCTTCCTACACTCATCCTGGTGATTCCATCTACCAATGACGTAATCCGGGCTGTCTTCGGGCGCCACGGCCAATTCATCATCCTGCCCGGACTTCTTCTGGCACCGCTGCTCGTGCGCTCTGCGCGTGTGGCCTGGCAACTCGCCACAGCTTCATTGATTGTTTTTGCTCTAATGCTGAATCCCTTTCTATTTGGGATTTTTGTACGACTCGCAACTGCAGAAGTAGGTTGGCGACTGCTCTGGGCGGCTCCTCTGGCAGGTTTCGCAGCCATTATGTTGATCGGCTTGACGGAATTTGCGGAAGCTCGTGCACGAGTCCCGGGGCTTGTAGCTTCTGTGGCGGCCATACTGATCGTTCTCGTAGCCTTGACGCGCTACTCAACAGTTCGACGAGCGAACCAAGTTTCCTTCTCGCTTCAACTCACAAAAGTTCGCCCGGGCATTTACGATCTTGCAAGAACCGCCGCCGCGGCAGCTCCGGACGGCACGGCAGTGCTCGCGCCCGAAGCCGTTGCTTGCTGGATTCCAACGTTTCGAGAACGTCCGCCATTAGTCAGCGTGCGAGCCGTCTATGACCGGCAGATGGCGGCACAAATGTCCACAGCAGAAACTAACGACCGACGTCAATTGCGGGAATTAGTTTCCGGGAAAGCAACAAATCCGTTGGCGCCGGGACAATTTCTCGACCTACTCCAGCGGTATCACGTCGGAGTGGTAGTCACGACAGAAGCCGCCGCTTCTAACTTGCAAGACGAGTTGCTCCGGGGAGGATTTTCGGTCTCACAGCATCGCAACGGCTACGTAGTTTTTATCCTCAACAGGAATACGACGCAGGAGTGAGTGTCTTCAATACGGTATTCACTGCAATCTTGCATACTCCGATTTTGCTGCTCGTAGAACTGGGATGTCAGTATCTGCATCTTTCCAAACTTCAAGAAATTTCCGATATGCCTGTCGAGCGCCGTCTTGATCGCCGGCCAACACCTTGGCCCGACCGAGTTGAAGTTGCGTCAGAACCCCCAGAATGGAGTTCCCCACAATTCCACGATGCGACGTCAGTTTTTGGAACTCCGAAACCGCAGACTGACCTTGTCCAGCTTCCAGGTATGCTTGCCCACGCAGGTAAGCCGGATTGAGAGCGCCGATGCTGCTTAGCTCATATGGTATTGCTTGTTCTAATAAAGCGATGGCTTCAGAAGTCTGATGTTTCTGCAGGGCGATTGCTGCATTGATAGAGGGCAGCCAGTACTTGTTCAAGATTGTGTCTGACTGATGATTTCTCATTAGCGCTTCGCTCATCGCTCGTGCTTCGGGCACTTTTCCTGTCCGCGCCAATGTCAACGCCTCTAATGCTTGTGTATCCCGATTCTTGCGATAACCGGAAGTGCGCCTTATAAGACTCTCCGCTTCCTCCGTGTTCCCCACCTCTGCATCCCGCAAAGCTGCAAAGATTAGCCACGCTGCAGCAGCTTCAGGCTGTTCTTCATGTCTAGCAATCTCAGTTGCTTCGAGAGACAAGGCTCGTGCTTTCTTTATTCGACCTGCATATGCCTGCGTGTCAGCGTCAGCCGCACGTGCTGCATCTCCAATACCTTCTTTCCCCTCTGCCCAGCGTTGTTGCTTTTGCATTTCGGCTTCATCACCTTCGAGGAAAGCGAGAATATAACGATTTATGTGCAACGAAGGTTGGTCGGAACCGGCGGTGATTGCATTGTCATACCCCTGTCGCGCTTCCTTGAAGCGGTTCAAAGCCTCATACGTCACCATTGCATTGGAATACGATACGCCGTCTGCTGGTAGCAACTTGATAGATTCCATAATCTCTGGGATCGCTTCTTCATACTTGCCAATTGTTTCAAGAGTATTGCCAAGATTGCCGTGTGCAAACGCATCACGAGGATAAGCACGTGCCCACTCTTCGTAATTGTGAATGGCTTTTTCTACGTCTCTGGTGACAATGTCCTCATACAATGCCGAAATTGAATATCTTTCAAGATCACTTACTCGTTTTCGTAAATCGTAAGCAATCTTCAAATGCTCACTGGCCAGATCAATCTGACCCAGGTTGGAGTACATAACACCCAGGTTGAGGTGTGCGAGCGCAAAGTTTGGATCAAGATCAAGCGCCCGCTTGTAAAAAGGAATCGCAAATGTCTCTCCTTTCTCTTCGCGAGCCTTTTCTCCCGCACTAAACGCCTGCAGCGCTTCCAGAGACGGAGTTGTAGCTTCCTCCAATCGCGTATCGAATCGTTGTACCGTACTCAGGGATTCGCCTAGTTTGGAGCGAACGGCTTTGGCGGCACGGTCCATGGAATTCAGAACCTCTCCACTCCCGCTTGCCTGGACCTGCTCCTCAGCCAGCACCGCTCCTGAACGACACTCCAACGCTTTTAACCCAATCACATACTCGTTCCCTAATTCTGAAATGGAACCCTCCAGCATCGCCTTGCTGTTAGTACGCAGGCAGACCTCACGGGCGAGAGAAGTTGTGAGTCTTTGTTCGCCTGTTCGTCCCATCAGCTTGAGTGTGTCGCTTATCGTCTGGTCGGCTAGTAGATTCAAGAAAGGAGATTGCGACAACGAGATTGAGAGTGCCTGTTTCAGAGTGCTGTCAAATACAGGATTGCCAGTCGAATTGGAAAAATCTGCTATGACGATGCTGTCTTTTTCGGTGAGCTTAACGATGTGATTGGAACGAAAGAACCAAAACGATAGAAGAGCAACACCAATAATCAAAGAGCCGATACCGAAAGCAGCCACTCGACTAATTTTCCAAACCGACGCAATTTTCAGCTTCTGCGGCGATCCTAAACCTGTGTTTCCTGCAGAAGAGAACCCAAATTCGTGATCTGACGATTCTCTGCTGCTTTTAACAGAGTCCGTTTCTCGCTTCAACCGCCGCAAATCGGCTCGCATCTCAGCCGCGCTCTGGTAGCGAAGATTTCGATCCTTGTCTAAAGCTTTCTTGATTATTCTCTCTAGTTCAACAGGCGACATTGGGTTCAAGCGAATAGGAGGGATGGGATCATGATTGAGAAGAGCATTGAAAATCGCGGCTGAGGTTGTACCCTGAAATGGCAGCCTGCCGGTTGTCATTTCATACAACACAATTCCAAACGAGAATATGTCGCTGCGAGGGTCTAACTCCTTCCCAAGTGCCTGTTCGGGCGACATATAGGCGACAGTGCCCATCACACTCCCGAGACTTGTCAGATGCTCTTCTGAGCCCGTCATCGTTAATTGCGAATCGCCGTTCACTGGCTGTGACGTCGGTTGCTGAAGTTTCGCCAAGCCGAAATCGAGAATCTTGGCCGTGCCGCGTTTAGTTATGAAAATGTTCGCAGGTTTGATGTCGCGGTGAAGAATTCCCTCTGAATGTGCGGCATCGAGCGCATCTGCGATTTCGATCGAAATCTCTAACAGGCGCTTGATTTCAAGTGGGCTCCCACTGATGAGATTCCTCAGTGTAGTGCCCTCTAGGTACTCCATTGCGATGAAAACTCGGCCGTCCTGCTCGCCGAACTCGTAAATGGTGCATATGCTTGGATGATTCAGAGCCGAAGCGGCTTTTGCCTCACGCGCAAACCGGCTCAAGTGCTGTTGGTCCTGGGCAACATCGTCAGGAAGCAGCTTGATTGCGGCAAAGCGATCCAAGCGAGTGTCTTGCGCCTTATAGACCACACCCATTCCGCCGCTATCGAGCTTCGCAAGAATGCGGTAATGGGATATGGTCTCCCCAATCATGGCGCCGGAATGTTAGGAGTAATGCCGAGGCAAGTCAACAAAATCGACGAGTGAATGACTTAACGGATTCGAGAGGCTCTTCTCTGTGTGACACCAAACATCCTTTATCGCGCCGATCCCACGATAAACGCATCCACCCGCAACCCCACCGGCAACTCTGCGCCTCGATCGAGTTCGACGAGCGTTTCCAGTATCTTCGTATCCACCTTCTCCGTCGGTTCATCGGTCCGCAAATTCTTTCGTCCCAATTGCTGACCCACGCAAATCACGTGTCCCCAAAAACGCTTCTCACCAAACGCGTCGGCCGTCACATACACCTTCTGCCCGACGGCCAGCTTGCTGACGTCCGTCTCATCCACGTCCACCCGCACGCGCAACACGCTTTTGTCACCTAGGGTCACAATCGGATCGGGCCTGGTCGTGAAATTCGAAACGCTTTCGCCCGTTCGATGATGCTTCCGCAGAATCGTTCCATCGATCGGAGAACGGATATAAGTCTTCTCCAGCAACGCCCGTGCTTGATCTAACTTCGCTTTTGCGCTGCCCAGGTTCGCTTCCGCCATTGTCCGATCTTCTTCGCGGGCTGTTTCATCCACGAGCGCGTGCTTTTGCACGGTCTCCTCATAGCGCGCTTTGGCGACTTCGTACTCTTTCGTGTAAGTGTCCGCCTCTTCGCGCGAGATCACGCCCGCTGCATATAACTTCTTGCGCCGCGTCATCTCGGATTCCGCATGGTTCATGGTCGCGCGCGCTTCATTCACAACTGCCAGCGCTTCCCGCCGCTCTTCGCGTCGCGCGCCATTCACCACCTTGCGCAACTCAGCTTCTTTCTGCATGACCTCCGCCGCGGCTGCCTCCACCTGTGCACGGTAGTCGGCATTTTCCAACTCCGCGAGGACCTGGCCGTGCTTCACCGCATCGCCTTCTTCGACGAACACGTGCTTCAGCTTGCCATTCAGCTCCGCGCCAATCTTGATGTCCTCCGACGCCGGCTCAACCCTGCCAGGACCCGCAACCAGCCAATCACGTTTTACCGCAGAATCCTGAGCCGTTGCGTTCTTCGCAGACGATGTACGACCCCAGATTACGTTCACAGTGATGATTGCGAGTACGATGACTCCTGCTGCGATCAAAGCTTTGTTCTTCATAATGTGCTCCAACTGATATCGAACTATTTAGCAAACCTGCGAGGACTGCTCTTCCCCACTTACCGTCCACTGCGGAGGAATTTTCGGAATTCCTTCCCTATCGATGATCCTTCCGTCTTCCATACGCACGATGCGATCTCCAAACTCCAGCACACGACTGTCGTGCGTGACCACCACCACAGCGCGTTCGTTCTTGTGCGCTAGTTCCCGCATCATCAGCATCACGTTCCTGCCTGTCTGCGAGTCCAGCGCCGCCGTCGGTTCGTCCGCCAGGATCAACTCTGGAGATCCGGCCAGCGCCCGCGCGATTGCAACTCGTTGTTTCTGACCGCCGCTGATATCCGAAGGAAACGTGTCGTACTTCCCGGCCAAGCCCACTTGCTCCAGCAATCGGCGGGCTTCCTTCCTGGCTTTTTCCCCTCGCACTCCCTTCAGATCGAGAGACAGTTCGACGTTCTCTCCCACTGTCAACGTCGGGAACAGGTTGAATCCCTGAAATACAAACCCGATGTGTTGCAGCCGAATCTGCGGTAATTCCTTCTCCGAAAGTTGCGTGATCTCTCGGCCGCTAATCTTCACGCTTCCCGATGTCGCCCCGAGGATGCATCCCATAATCGACAGCAACGTCGTCTTTCCGCTGCCCGAAGGTCCCATCAGGAGTACGACTTCACCCCGTCGCACCTCGAGGTTCACACCATGCAGTGCCGGAACCTGCGCGGGCCCCTCGCCGTAAATTTTCGTGACATCTCTTACTGAAATCACTTCTTGCATTCTCGTTCTCCGCTATCCCTTGAACACCATGGCTGGGTCGAGTTTGGTCACCTTATTAATGGATACAAATGCTGCGCTGACACACATCAGTACGGTGAGGAAGAAAATCCCGATCGCCATCGGCCAAGGCATCATGATTGCCGCTCCTCCACTTTGGCTCGCGTGCACGATGAAAATGCTGATCGCCATCGCCAGGCTGTAGCCCACCACGGCCGCGATTCCCGCCTGCGTCATGATCACCTTGTAGATGTAGCTGTTCGGCGCGCCCATTGCTTTCAACGTCCCGAACTCGCGGATGTGGTCCATCGTTGTCGCATAAATCGTTTGCGCGACAACTACCACGCCGACAACCAGTCCCAACAGCGCAGCAATTAACACTGCCACTCCGGCTCCGGTCGTAAACATCCAGTAGATGCGGGTCATGTTGCTGAACTTCGCCGTTGGCAACACGTCCACATCCCGGACGTTTTTCGCAATCGCTTGCTGCACTTCCGCAACATTGGCGCCCGCTGCCGCTTTCACGATCACGAAATAAGTTTTGTCTTCGGGAAGCTGCGTGTATCCCTGCGCATTCTTAAAGCTGGTGAACACATACGGCGTCGTCGTAAACGCCCGGATCCCGCGAGTGAACCCCACAATGCGTGCCCTGCGACCGTTGATCTCAAACACTTCCCCGATCCGTGTCGCCCCGAGTTTCTGTTTGTAGATCTCATCGATCATCACGGCATCAGGCTTCTTCAGATCCTCGACATCCCCGGCAACTACATTCCACGGCCCGCCGATTCCCGAGTACGGATTGAAGCCAACGACCTGCACACCTTCTTCAGCGCCCGAGGGGGCTTTCCACTGTCCCCAGTGCACGATGTATTTCTCTGCCGCCGCCACTCCTGGAGTCGCCAGAACCTGGTACAGCTTTCGTTCGGAAAAAGTCGATCCCTGCTCGATGTATGGCGTGTGCTTCGACACCACCCACAAGTCCACTCCAGAGTTGTCGATGATTCCCGATGTCGTTACCGTGAACCCGACAAACAATCCCAACTCCACAACAATCAGCACAACCGCGAAAACAATTCCCGTCAGCGTGACTGCCAGCCGCACTTTGTCGTGTAAGAGATTGCGTCTTGCAAGAGGCGGCATAACCTACTGCTCCTTCCTCAACAGTCCATGGAGCAGGCCGTCCAGCATGATTCGAGCTCGCTCATCAATCGGACACCAATTCACCCAGTTGTCTTCTTTTTTGGCGATCTCTAAAGAGATCACGCCGTGCACGCCGGCCCACAACGTCTGCGCCACCAGATCTGGGTCCGTTAGATCCTTTCGATACGCGCCCGCCTGAATCCCCTCCGCCACCGTTTGCCGCAGCATTTCGTATGAGTCTTCTTCCGGATTGCCCTTGCCCATTCGCTCTTCTATTTCGGGAGTGTCGATGACGCGCGGATGTGGCGTCATAAACATCATTCGATAATGGTTCGGAAACTTGGTTCCGAATTCGACGTACGCAGTTCCCAGCTGCCGCACGCGCTCAATCGGGTCCGCGATCTGCGCTAGTTGATTGAATGAGCCGGCCAGCCGAAGAAAGTCCTCATGACACAACTGCAGAAATAGATCCTCTTTATCCGCAAAGTGCCCATAGATCGCGGTTGGCGAATACTCAATCTTGTTCGCCACCATCCGCATGGAAACGCCTTCATACCCCTCGCGGATAAATAGCTCGCGGGCCGCATCCAGGATCTTTTCCCGGACTTCCGACTTCTCTCGTTCTCTCCGCTCCAACACTCCCATAACGCCACTCTCTCAGTTAACGCTGTTAACTTAACGATGCGACTTTACTTAACATCGTTAACTTATGTCAAGTGGATTTTTCTGAAGCGTGACAGGCAGCAATCAATTCAATGAGTTAGGGCTAGGAATGATTGTTCTCAAAACCAGAAAAAAGCCTCCTGGATTCCCAGGAGGCCAAGAGGACATGCGAGAGGAAAACGATTTTATGCGAGAACTTTTCGGCGGATTGCACCCGCCAGCACGAGCAGCGTGCCGCCCAACATCAATAACCCGGACCCTTCCGGAACCGTAACTGTCGGACGCGGTCCATCATCATTGCGGCCGCTAACCGGCAGGGTGGGGCGTGTGTAATGAGACAGATTGTGTCCGTAACCGTAAGCGTTTCCACGCGGTGTGTTATGCACAAAGGCGCTGCTGTGATCATTGGGAGCGACGAAAACCCGGACCGGCTGCTTGAACGTCACGCTCCCGTGCTCAGTACCGCGGCTGTCGTTATGCATTCCGTCGGCGAACACTGGGCTCGCGCAAACCAGAAGTGCCACCACTAACCCGACCAGTGACCCTTTCCTACAACTCATGGCCCGACTCCACTGAAACAGGATCCCTCGACTGCACTCAACGTGAGTGCAGGTCACGCTCCATTCTAAGGGGGGCTAAGCTATTGAAAACACATGAGGCGGAGTGACGCACGTGCAGCGCTTTGCAGTTGTTCTACGCAGAGTCGCTTCCTACATTGTTCTCTTTGGCACGAACGTGCCAGACGGTTTTTACCAGCGAATCACGCTTGCCTGTGATCTAGCTCACGAGCCTTCGGTTGTTGCGGAATGCTACATTGATAGTTTCATGTCAGCTCCCGACTCTCTCTTTATACGTGCTGCCAAGTCTCTTCCCACCGAACGCGCACCCTTCTGGTTCATGCGCCAGGCCGGACGCTACATGGCCGAGTACCGCGCCGTTCGCAAGCAGTACTCCCTGATCGAAATCTGCAAAAAACCAGAGGTCGCCGCACAAGTCACCATTGAAGCCGCCGAAATCCTCGGTGTCGACGCCGCTATCATCTTCGCCGACCTTCTTCTTCCGCTCGAAGTCATGGGTCTTCCTTTCCACTTCGCCGCCGGAGAAGGTCCCAAGATCGAACGGCCGGTTCGCACTCCAGAAGACATCTCGCGCCTCCGGACCGATCGAGCTTCCGAACTTGGCTACGTTGCGGACGCCATCCGTCTCGTGACCAAACACTTCGGCGCAAAACTTCCTGTGATCGGGTTCTGCGGAGCGCCCTTCACTCTTGCCAGCTACATGATCGAAGGCGGAGGCTCCCGCAATTACGTTCACGCCAAGAAGATGATGTATTCGCAGCCGGCTGCCTGGGACGAATTGATGCGCAAACTCGTCTCTGTCACCGCCGAATACTCGACCGAGCAGGTCCGTGCCGGTGCAGATGCGATCCAGATTTTCGATAGTTGGGTTGGTTGTCTCAGCGTCGAGGATTATCGCCGCTATGTTCTCCAGCACGTCACGAGCCTGGTAAAGCGGCTGCAGAAAACCGGTGTTCCCATCATTTATTTCGGAACGGACAGCGCTACTCTTTTACCGTCGATGAAAGAAACAGGCGCGGAAGTGATCGGCCTCGATTGGCGAATTCCCCTCGACGAAGGCTGGCGCTCCATGAACTATGGCGTCGCCGTGCAGGGAAATCTTGACCCTGTGCTGCTATTTGCCGACTGGAAAGAATTGAAATCTCGCGCCGAGCTGATCCTCCGCCAAGCCGCCGGTCGCCCCGGACACATCTTTAATCTCGGTCACGGAATTCTTCCCGAAACACCGGTACAGAACGTGAAAGACTTGAGCACATTCTTGCGCGAACACTCTGCGAAAGCGCACGCCTGAGGCCTTCATGAACGACTGTCGAATCGGCCTCGGCGACAACTGTTACTGCAAAGCGCAGACCAACGGCACTGCTGCATCTCAGTCCAAGTCCGCTGTCCTGCTCCTTGCTCACGGCAGTCCCGACAACGCTGACGAAATCCCCGCATTCCTGAGTTCCATCACAGGTGGACGCCCACTTCCTCCACACGTCATCGAGGAAGTTCGACATCGATATTCCCTCATCGGATTTTCACCACTTACTTGCTGGACGCGGCTCCAAGCCGCCCATTTATCGAGACTGCTAAAGCTTCCCGTCTATATCGGCATGCGAAATTGGAAGCCGTTCGTTTCTGAAACCGTGCAGCAAATCGCCGCCGAAGGCAGGGAACGCGTAGTCGCGATTTGTCTCGCGCCGCAAAACTCTCGAACCAGTGTGGGCCTCTACCGTCGTGCCGTAACCGGCGAAGCGGAGCCACCCTTCGCGCTCGATTTCGTGGAATCCTGGCACGATCATCCTTTGCTAGCGCAGGCCTTTGCCCAAAAATTGCGCGATGGCTGGAAGAAAGCTTGCGCAGAGAGCGGCACGAAAGTCCCAATCATCTTCACTGCTCACAGTGTTCCCGAGCGCACCATCAGCGAAGGCGACCCTTACAAGGCGCAATCACATGAAACTGCGGAACTCGTCGCGAACGAAGCGGGGCTCTCTCCGAACGACTGGACCTTCGCCTTCCAAAGCCAAGGCATGTCCGGCGGTGCCTGGATCGGCCCTACCGTCGAAGAAGCGATTTTGGGCCTAAAAGAAAAAGGTCACATCGGAGTTTTCATTCAGCCCATCGGTTTTCTCTGCGATCATGTGGAGGTGCTCTACGACGTGGACATCGCCTTCCGTGAATTCGCAAATAAAGAAGGGATGAAGCTCTGGCGAGCCGGTTCCCTGAACGACTCGCTTCTGCTCACCGAAGCTCTGGCCGATATCGCCCGAGGTCGCATGTAGTTGGTTTTGGGTGGCGCAACGTCTACAGGACTACTATTTGGGCGGCGCAAAACCGAATGAAATGCAGTTTTGGTTGGGGCAAAACCAGTTTGAATTGCGCCTGCTCGACGGCGCATTTGGGTGGCGCAACGCTTTAGCGTTGCGATAACGACTTCGACCTAATTGCGGCTTTAGCCGCTGAGGTAAAAATTAGATCAACCCATGACTCGCGTTGCCATCATCGGTGGAGGCATCAGCGGACTCTCCGCTGCCTTCACACTCGAGCAAAAGCGCCGCGCAGGGGCCGCCCTCGACTACGTTCTTTTCGAGCGCGCGCCGCGCCTCGGCGGCGTCATGGACACCGATCGTGCTGATGGATGCCTCATCGAAGCCGGCCCCGATTCGTTCCTCACCGAAAAACCTTGGGCCATCGACCTCTGCAAGCAAGTCGGACTCGCCGATCAACTCATCGGCTCCAACGATCCCGACCGCAAGACCTACATCATTGTTAAGAACAAGCTGATCGAAATTCCCGATGGCCTCATGTTCATGGTCCCCACCAAGATCATGCCCGCCATCCTCTCTCCACTCTTCTCTTTGGGCACCAAGATTCGCATGGCTCGCGAGTGGTTTCATCCTCCGCACAAGGCAGACCACGACGAAACTGTCGCCTCCATGGTCGAACGCCACTACGGTCCTGAGATGGTCGATCGCCTCGCCGATCCGCTCCTCTCCGGCGTTTACGGAGGCGAAGCCTCGCAACTTTCCGTTCGCGCTGTCCTCCCTCGTTTTGCCGAAATGGAAGCCAAGCACGGTAGCCTCGGTCGCGCCATGCTTGCCGCTAGACAAAAAATGGCCGCCATCGCGAAAGTTCCTGCGCGCCCTCTCTTCACGTCTCTCAAGGACGGGATGCAGCAGATGGTCGATGCCGTCATCTCGCGTCTCAATCCCGAATCTCTTCGCGCCGGCACACACGTCCAGGCAATCGAAGCCCAGGCTGGCGGATGGACTGTCTCCGCAGGAATCGACTCCGATCATTTCGATGCCATCATCCTCGCCCTGCCCGCTCCCGCCGCGGCTGACTTGATGCGCTCAACAAGCTCCGCTATTACGGACGAACTCGCTGCCATCCGCTATAGCTCTTCGATCACGGTCACGCTCGGCTACGATCAAGCTGTTCGCCGTTCACTTCCTCCAGGCTTCGGATTTCTCGTGCCGCGCAGCGAAGGCACGCGCATGCTCGCCGCTACCTTCGTCCATAACAAATTCCCGCATCGCGCGCCAGAAGATCGCGCCCTCGTCCGATGCTTTCTCGGCGGTTCTCGCGACGAGCAAATCCTCACCTTCTCCGACGACCAGATTCTCGCCATCGTTCGCAGCGAACTGCAGAAAATCATCGGCCTATCCGCCGAGCCTCTTTTCGCGCGCGTCTACAAATGGCGCGGCGCCATGGCGCAATACGGTGTCGGACACCTCGAGCGCATCGATCGCATCGAGCGCCTCCGCCAGCAAATCCCTGGCCTTGCGTTCGCAGGAAACGCTTTCACCGGCATCGGCGTTCCCGACTGCGTTCGTTCCGGATCCGAGGCCGTCGCCAAGATCCTTCCTGCTCTCGGACTTGCCGCCGATCCAGCCCGCATCGCAGCATATTGAGATATCGCGGGGTTCACGCGCTTCCCGCTTCCATTCACTTAACGCAACTTACACGTAAAGATCGGGTTTACACGAAGGCCAGTGAAGCAGGACTCGGAACACCAGATTTGTCATCCTGAGCGCAGCGAAGGACCTGCTTTTAGGATTGGTGCCGATATGTTTACGCCACGAACACTCATCCTCTTCGTCTTACTCGCTAGCATCGCCCTCGCCCAAAACACGGCCGCCCACGACATGTCCTCCATGTCTGATGACTCCGACCACGCCATGCATGCCATGGAAGGTCACCACATGGATATTGGTCCGCACATGAAAATGACCGCGCTTCGCCCCGTTGAGCCCGGAGACCCCGCGCGCGCCGATAAAGTTGTCGACGCTGCCCGCATCGCCGCCACAAAATATCGCGACTATCGCACTGCCCTCGCCGACGGATACGAAATATTTCTACCCAACGTGCCGCAGAAGATGTACCACTTCACGAAGAAGGGATACGCGTTCGAATCCGCATTCCATTTCAATCCCGAACACCCCACGTCGCTTCTTTACGAAAAACACGGCGATGACTACAAACTCATCGGCGTCATGTACACCGCTCCGAATCGATTCACGGAAGACAAGCTGAATGAACGTATTCCGCTCAGCGTCGCGCAGTGGCATGAGCACGTAAACTTCTGCAAATCGCCAGCGGATCGGCGTCAGGAGCTTTTAGGTCCGAACGCAAAGTTTGGATTCAAGGGATCAATTGCTACGAGAGAAGAATGTGAAGCGAACGGTGGCACATTTCTGCCACACGTCTTTGGTTGGATGGTCCACGTTTACCCGTTCGAAAACACTTCGGATGCCATCTGGTCCGTCGAGCGCCAGGCCCACAACCATAACGACTGACCGGTGGAGGACGGGCGTCCTCGCCCGAAAAAAATAAAATATGGAGGACGGGCGTCCTCGCCCGTCCAAAAGAGCAGATACTTCGTTCCTACAACTTACTTCTTGCTCACGCTTTTGACGTCCACCACATCGATCGGTACCACGGTTCGGAACTGAATGAACTGCGTTAGCAGCTGTAGTTTTCCCGCCGTCACGGGTTGAAACACGTAATCGTACGTTTCGCCGGCTCCAAATTTTTGTTTCGCATCGCACGCCTTCTTGTAGAACGCAGGCAGGTCCGCTCCATCCTTCGCGAGCGGCTCCCATGACACCGGCTTATCGCCAGCCTTCAATGAAAATTCCACTTCATCATCGCTTGGTGTGATGTTGATAAACCGCAGCCGATATTTCTCTCCCACTCGCAACTGCATCGGACCGGGCTCTGGGCTGCCGTTCATGAGCATCGGCGACTTGAATAAATCTCGTCCAGCTCGACTCACCACAAACACGCGGTCATGTTCCGGATCGTACTTCTCCCCCGGCTCCAGCACGATCAGCGGCCCATACAATCCAGTGGTCAACTGATCCACATCGTGCCAATGCGTGTGATACATGTAAGTCCCCGCTTTCGGCGGAGTCATGTGCGCCGTGAACGATTCTCCCGGCGCGATCGGTGGTGTCACTTGGCGCGAATCCCCGCCGTACCCCGGGACTCCATCGTAATAACTTTCCAACTCGATCCCATGCCAGTGAATTGCTGTCGGCCCTGCAAGCTTGTTCACGATCGTGATCTCGGTGGGCTGATCGCGGTAAAGAATGATCGGCGGCCCGAGCTCGGATCCATGTGCCGTAGCGGCGACCGCAGTTCCATCCTTCAGTTCTACGCTGATGCATCGGCGCGCGTTGTTCGCTGGCGGCGGATTCTGCGCGATCGTGAGCGTCAATTTCTTCTGGGGCGGCTTAGCGACTGATTCGGCCGTTTCGCCATTTCGAGGATGCACCTCAATCCCGACCACGAGCCCTGCCATACCGCCGCCTGCCTCATGATGGTCATGGCCTGTTTGCTCGGGAATATTCATCACCTGGCTCACAGTCTTCCCGAGTTCAGGATCGAAATGCAGCGCTAAATGGCAATGGAAGATCCAGTTTCCCGCGTGCGTTGGCTTCCACGAAATCATCATGGTTCGTCCCGGCTGCATCAATTCCGTGACTGCCAGCCGTTGCTGTTCTTGCGGATAGATGTTTTCCTTCTCTCCATCTCCAGCACTGTCCACCCGGAAATGCGCTCCGTGCAGGTGCATAGGATGGACTCCAACGCTGGGATTGATGACACGCCAGTGCGCAGTATCTCCAACCGTGTAAGACAGCTTTGTTGTATCCGGCCATGACTTCCCGTTCACGGAAACAATCTCGCGAAATCCATGGCTAAAATCGAAGGGAACAAGCCAGTTGTACCAAAGCCCGATCATCAGCACGCGGTCATCGGTCGGTGTATCTTTTCCATCCACAATGAACGCGCCCGTCATCGTCGTGTCGCTCGTCGCAAGCGCGGAAATCGGCACCGGCGCAAAACATGTCACGTTATAGAAGTAAGTGCCGGGAGCACCCGCGAGAAATTCGATTTCCTTCGTCTCGCCGGGATTTATAGGGACAACGTCCTCTGCTTTTCCTGGCCGCTCATGTAACCCATGCACCACGACGGGGAAGAACTGTGGATTCTTGAAAGAGACGTGGACTCGTGTTCCTTCCGGCACTCGGATCATCGGTCCAGGAACGCTGGGTGCGCCGCCTTCCTCCGCTATGCCGAGCGCAGCTAACCCGGGTGCATCATCTCCATCCGGATGCCATGCTCCCTCTCTCACTTCAAGGTGAATGGTCAGCACGCCATCCTTTAATTGCCCACCACTTTTCAGATTGTCGTGAGTAACAATCTTCGGCAGATCTGATATGTCAGAGCTCGCAGCAATTAGGGGTGTTGTAGAGAACAGAAGTAAGCCAGCAAGCAGCACGCGCTCAATGCCTGGCGCGGACAAGAAACGACCCATGACACTCTCCGGGACAATCTTTATTTCTTGCTACTGCTCCATCCAAAGCAGGGGGGGGAGGAAGGTTGTTGAGACAGTACTTCCATTGATCAGACATGTCAACGGTCTATCGTTAGCCGACGTTTATCTCGAAAGGTCGACTAAGCCTGTTGCCCCGTGTTGGCATCGAATTGGATATGCCAGCCCGTTTCTGTTCCCGCGTCGAATCGGCAGCGCACTCGTAACAGGCTGGATGCGATTTTCCCTACGGAAAATTCACCGAAGTCTTGAAAGTAATCAGGTTTTTCGCTCGCCCAGCGATATGTGCCCGGAACATAGACGCTCACGTTATAAGCAGTCCCTTCGGCCCCAGTCGAAGTCCCCCGCAGAGTATTGGACGCGCCGTCCCATGCCATACCTTTCAGTTCTATCGCCCCTTGTGAAAAGTGCCGGTCTGTCGAGATCACGTGGGGAACGCCTGCGACCGGGTGAACGCTCAGAAGCGCAACCGACTGCGGTTCGACGCGCACCTTAAGCTCTTTTTCGAACTCTCCAATCAGTTGCTGACTCCAGAATTCAAAAGCCACGCACTTCTTACCCTTCGGCAGTCGCAATTGTTTCAGCGATACGCTTTTCGGCGCGCCCTCTCCCGAATAATTGAACAACGCCACGACCAGCCATTCGCCGAACTCAGTTTTGATCGGTAGTTCAAAGATCTCTGGCCGGTCCGCCTCAAACAGATCAATCGGGCGCGCTGCTACCCCATAGGACGGGCAAACTTTCCTCAAGATCTCCAGTCGATCTGCATCGAGATCCACAAGCCGATCGCCCGAAATCAACGTGCCGCCCGAAAGAGCAATGATCGACGCCGCAGCTCGAGCCTGTTGCAAACTCAGCAAACCGAGGCCGAGGTGGTCAGCGTCGTTGATCCAGGTTTTCTGATTGAAGTAGTGCCGCTTGGCCATCGCCGGAGCGGAACTATTGAAATTCCCGGCGTACTGTTCCCAAGTCAGTCGAGGCTGGTCTAATTCAATCCGCGAACTGTCCAGCAAACCCACTGTGTTGTTCATTGGCCCGCAGTCCAGCAGGTGCCGCTTCGGTCCAATCGCGTTCCGCATGATCTCAAAACCCTTGCGATAGGCTGCAGCCTGGCTCACGCTCGGATCGTGGTAGCGTTCCGCGCTTAAGATCGTCCATTCGACAAAGTCAATCTTGATGAAGTCATAGCCCCAACCTTCAGCCACTTTCCTGAAAAGATCATGCATCCATGTGGCTGCTGCTTCATGCGTCACGTCCAGGGCATAGATTTTCTTCATCATGCTCGGTATGCCATACGGCTCCACTTGTTCGGTGGAAAGCCCGCCACCGCACTGTTTCACTTTGCCGTCGCGATCTTTGATCAGCCAATCTTGATGTTGTTCGTAAACGTCGGTGCCTTCAGCGATGCAGTATGGGGCGAGCCAAAGTCCAGCCCGCAGGCCATGGCTGCGAATTTTGTCAGCTAGCCACTTCATGCCATGCGGAAACCGCTCGTTGCCTTCCCACTCCCCATACGTCCGGAACCAACCAGCATCGATCTGGACGTATTCCATTCCATACGGCTTCAATGCTCGAGCAGCGAATTCTGTGTTCCGCAAAACTTCTTCTTCATTGATGTACTCGTGGGTATAGAACCAGCTGCACCATCCATTGATCACCGGGTTCAGGCGCACTCGCTGAGCATCCGCGATCGCTTGTGCATAGTTTTCCAGTGCTCCGAACGGGTCCGGCCCAATATTGAAGATGAGCCTGCCGGACGTCACACTCGCGCCCGGCCGCACGAGATGTCCAGAGTTGTAGATGGACTCTGCGATCAACGACATTCCGCCATGGGATCGCGCTGGGATAACCGTGCGGTCGTACATCGCCGAAATGCGTCCGGTTGCAACCTTGCTGTCGAGATATCCGACCACAAGTCCTTCTTCCTGTACGCCACGATAGAAGCCCATGTTCCACATGCTCGTGATCGCGTGGCGATTGGACTGACCGAGCTCTTCCACTCGTCCGGGATCGGGATACATGTAACCATTCGTAAGAGCTTTGCTCGCATCAGCCCACCCACAGTAGGCATCTTCTTCTAACACTGCGCGGATCGGTTCGATCCGCATTATGCCGATGTCTTTTCGAGAAGCATTCCGGCAGACCACCTCGATGATGGCCGCATTTCGTCGGTCATAAAGGCTGACCGTGACTTCGAAATCCACTTGCTTCCGATGGTCAACACAACGGGCTGTTATCTGACGGCCTTTCCCCAGCCCATCCTCGATCGAACCAATAGTGCAGGTGCGCCGATATTCGGCCTCGGATGTCCTGCGCACACTCCCGTCACACGACACCCGGACGACTGCATTTCGCAGCAACGCCGTTCCATCTTTTCTTTCTACTTGGATCAGGCCAGTGCCTGTATCGAAACGAGCAGTGAGGAATTCATTTCCGATTTGCTCTCCGCCCGCCGCGACCTTCGAGAGGAGTGGTAAAGGTGAGGAAATGTATAGCGCGCCTCCCACGGAAGCGGATCTCAAGAACTCTCGTCGCGTCGTCATGCGGACGAATTCTATCGCTTTAGCGATTCCCTACGTCCGCTAACACAAACCTGTGTCCTTCAACCGCAGCTCACCGCGCTTGAAACACGAACCTGTCGCTCACCAGAAAATTCACTACCGAACATGCGGCAATCGTAAAAATATTCGCGACTAGATAATTCATCCCCAATCCGCTGACCAGCACTTGCATGAAAACTAAGTTCCCTGTGATCGACAACAGCCCATTGGACACATTGAATTTCACAAATCTTCCGAATGTGCCTGCACGACTCACCCGGTCCGCCCACGTGTAACGGTCATGCCACACGAAGTTATGGAGCACCGCTGTCTCGACTGCCAAAACCGTTGCTATCCGATAATCCATGTGCAACAGCGAACGAAACACCACCAGCGCGATCAGTTGCACAACAATCCCGATCCCGCCGACGGCGTAAAACTTCACGCCCCGTAGCCATCTCTCCTTATTAGTGCTGCTCATCGGATCCTTTCTTCCCGATACAGCCGGACCGTGTTCTTCGTCGTCACCGCGACCAGCATCGCTGCCATGCCGATCAACCCAATCGCGCCGCCAACATCGAACAGCCGATACTGCCCGTGAATCACCATCGGCCTCCACAACAACGCAAGATTTCCGATGGCCAGCAGGACTCGCAATTCGGTCGGCCCAAATCGCCAGAACGACAGGTGGAACTCTCCCATCGTGTATGTCGCCAGATACGACTGGATCGACAGCAGCAAAAATCCAATCAGCAATCCAATCGCGATCACCGGATGCATGTATCCCGACAGCGCCAGTCCCCCCATCAACGCCAGCGACCCGAAGCTGTCGATCATGTGGTCCACATAAAACCCGTACCGCGGACGCTGCTCCTGTCGCACTCTCGCTACCGTTCCATCCAGGCTGTCGCCAAACCAGTTCACCGCCAGGCAAACGATCCCCAAAATCAGGAACCGCGAATCCCATCCCGACAGCGCATAACAGACACCAGCGCCGATCTGCGCCACGAGCCCAAACACGGTCAACTGGTCCGGCGACACCCATGCCGGAAGTCGCTCTGCCATCCAGATCAGCGCCCGTTTTTCAGCACCTGCCAGCCAGCTTCCATGAATGCGGTGTGCATTCCGAAAGACTCCTGCCTTCTTCACCTGCGCCAGAACCACCGGATTCGCCTGCTCGCAAAGCTCGATCATTGGAGTCGCCATCGGAAACCTCTCTTTTCGTAGCGCCCTGTCCGTCTACGATCTTCGAGGCCCACTTTGACGCGGATCCGCATTTTCGCCAATGCACCGCCGATAAAATCGGTCGCAATCCGGTCTCAACCACTAAATCAATTGTTTTGAGTTTGATACGAGGTGAGGTAAACCGCGATTTTGGTTCGAAAAAGATTCGTAGATGCGCCTTACTCACGGCAGCGCATCTACGAGACTGATCCACAACCTCGAGCCCGAAGGCTTCGGCCTGAAGGCTAGAAGCTAGCCTAGAATCTGAAGCCTGGAGGCCTACTTTCCAGCTACATAACTCAGGTCCGACCGGTACTGAAGCATTTCCGTGAGGCTAGACCGCAAGGTCTTTCGAAGCGAGCTCAGGATGGCTGCCCCCTGTTCCTTGCCGTACGCTTCCTCCATCATTGCATCCAGGCTTTTGTCCGGAGGCTGAAAACTCGCCCAATTTGCGCGATCGCCCACCAGCACAAAATGTGGCCCCTCTCCGCCATTGACTAGCTGATACCAGCGGCTCGGTCCTGCTTGCGGATAATTCGTCTTCTTGATCCCTTCATTCACCTTCTTCACGCCCTCGATGAAATCATTCACTCCCGCCGGATCCACCATGAAATGCGAAATCGCGAGCATCGCCGTTGGAGGATACGTTTCTTTCGACAGGCTCATATCCCCACGATACCGGTAATAGCTTTGCTCGTTCCCGGCCAGCGCCGCCCCCATGGCCGCTTGTGAATCCGCCCCATCCGCCTGAACGAACTTTTCGCGCCCATCCATATCCTTCCAGTTATGTTCGAAACTTCCCACCACATACGCCCCAGTCGCTGGACCCGTCACAACCTGCCACGTGTACCACGACCACGCATCATTCTGACTCTTGTGCCACGCCATGTGCTTCTTCCGACCAGCTTCGTACTGTTGCGTCATGCCAGGCTTCACATGATTCACGTGAATCTCGGCAATATCTCCGGATTGTTGTCCAAATGCCGGAACCAATCCCGCGAACGCAACCAGGGCCCACGCTGCTACACCTTTTATTTGCATACACCCCTCCTTGTTGGTTGCCCAATGCCTAAACAGCAGAATGCAGTTTTGTTGAAACCGGCGGCATTGTACACCGACCATTCAGGATGGCTACTTCAAACAGCCGTGTGCCCCCTTCCGCCCCACTCCGCCGGGATAACTACCCCACTTCCCCAATCGCCTCTTTCAACCGCGCCACCGTCCACTTGATCTCTTCCGCCGACATCACCGCCGGAGGCGCTATCAACAAATGATCTCCCTCCACTCCATCGACCGTCCCCTGCATCGGATACACCAACACTCCGCGCTTCGCCGCCGCCTTCCCCACTAAACTCGAAAACCCTTTCGCCGCCGGATACGGCCGCTTCGTCCGCCGATCCTCCACGAACTCCACTCCCAGCAGCATCCCAATCCCGCGGACATCGCCCACACAATCCAACTCGTACAAGCTTTCCATTTCCCGCCGCAAAATCGCCGCCACACTTCCCTCGCGCACCGAATCCGCTGCCTCCACCAGCTTGTGCTCTTTCAGATACCGCAGCACCGCCCGTCCCGCCGCCATCGACATCGGATGCGCGTTGTACGTGAACCCATGCAGGAACGCCCCCGACCCCTCCGCAATCGCATCCACCACTTTCTTATTTGCGATCACCGCTCCCAGCGGCGCATACCCGCTCGACAATCCCTTCGCCGCAATCAGAATGTCCGGCGCCACTCCCCAATGCTCGACCGCAAAATTCCGCCCGCAGCGTCCCATGCCGGTCATCACCTCATCCGCCATGACCAGCACTCCGTGCCGCCGACACACTTCGGCCACGCTCTGCAAATATCCCGGCGGAGGCAGCACCGCTCCCAACGTCGCTCCGCTCACCGGCTCAAAGATGAACCCGGCCGCCTCACCCTTCGCCTGCTCGATCGCGCGCTCGACTTCCGCCGCATACTGATGCCCGCAATTCCGGCATCCATCCGAGCAGTCGTAATTGCACCGATAACAATAAGGAACGCCGACGTGCTCGCACTCGCGCACCATCGGCAGATACATCTCGCGCCGCTTCTTGTTCCCCGACACGGCCAGCGCTCCCAGCGTCGACCCGTGATAACTCTGCTTGCGGCTCAACACCTGGTACCGCTTCGTCTGTCCAATCTCCACCTGATACTGCCGCGCCAGTTTCAGCGCCGTCTCGACCGCCTCCGACCCTCCGCACGTGAAATACACCGCGCCGCCGCGGAAGTTCTCTCCCGCAAACTCCAGCAACTCCTGCGCGTATTCTTCTGCGACCGGCGTCGTGAACTGGCTCGTGTGGACAAACTCCAGCTTCGCCGCCTGCTCGGCCATCGCCGCGGATATCTCCCGCACGCCATGCCCAATCAAGTTCACGGCCGCGGATCCCGCGAAGTCGACATAGCGATTGCCGTCCGCGTCCCAGATGTAAGGACCTTCGCCGCGCACCGCCGACGGAAAATCTTTTTTAAAGGATCGCCGCAGCACCGCACTCCGCGCTTCCAGGACAGAATTGGTTTTCATGATGTCAGAAATTATCGAGTGGGCGTTCGGCGGTGTCAAAAGTAGCCTTGTGGAGCGTACACTCCTGTCCGCTGCTTTTGGGTTCGTTTGAGATATGTGAAGCTCGGTGGAGGACGGGCGTCCTCGCCCGTCGCCAGCTGTCCGTCGTCCGTTTTCCGCTCTCCGTCGTCCGCTGTCCGTCGTCCGGCATCGCCCTTGCCCTTGTCATTCCGACACGCGACCGTAGGGAGCAAGGAGGAATCTGCTTTCCATCGTCCGCCGCCGCATGGGCGTCCTCGCCCATCGCCCGCTGTCCGTCCACGCCGTAGGGACACAGCTTGCTGCGTCCACCGTCCGTCGTCAGACGAATAACAAAACGTCCGTGGTGCCGGATTGCCGGCACGTGCCAATGCGTCCGGCAGGATGTTGCTTGTGTTGTTGTTAACCATCTACTTACCGGGATACCCCTCCCCCATATCTCGATCTTTGGGAATCAGCAACTTACAAAAAATTTCACGCCAGATCTTTGAGTTATAAGCACTTATACGCAAAATATTCCGGAATAAGGACTTAGCTCGCTTCGCTCGCAGCGTTCAGCTCTCAGCAATCAGCCTTCAGCTGAATCTTGGAGACACGACGAAAGTCTTGGGAAGCGCCGAGGTCGCTGACGCAAACAAAGCCGCTGTCATTCTCCAGAAAGGGGATTTGGCGTTCTTGGATCCACCATATTCCGGAGTACATTACAGCCGCTTCTACCACGTTCTTGAGACTATCGCGCGAGGAGAGTGTCCTCAGGTTTCGGGTACGGGCGTTATCCTCCGCCAAAGGAACGGCCTCGTTCTAAGTATTCCCTAAAATCAGAGTCATTAGCTGCGCTGCGAGAACTTTTTGAAGCGATCTCTGTTCGAGGTGCCCGCGCGATTCTAACCTTCCCACAACGGCGATGTTCTAATGGCTTGTCCGGGAGACTGGTGACCAATTTGGCAAACGAGTACTTTGAAACAGAGCAGCACTGGGTCGCTGCGAAGTTCAGCACTCTTGGTGGCAACAATGAGCACCGCTATGCTCGTAGAGCAACCCGCGAACTTATCCTCCTATTACGTCCACGGGTAAGTCGACCGCCCTCTTAAGAAGAGGAGACGGGCGGCTCACTGGATTCACCCCCGAAAGACTACGAGATGCGAAAAGGGTTTACGAGAAAACCGAAACCGGACGCACCCGCGACGCACGTCAAGAACTACATCACGCCGAGCGGGCTCGAGCGCCTCAAAGATGAGCACCGGTTTCTGCTCATCAGGGAACGTCCGGCCGTGGTGGAGGTGGTAGCGTGGGCTGCCGGCAACGGCGATCGCAGCGAAAACGCCGATTACAAGTACGGCAAGCGGCGGCTGCGGCAGATCGATGGGCGGATTCGCTTTCTCTCGAAACGAATCGAAGTCGCGGAAGTGGTGGACCCGGAAGGTCCGAGAGCGGGGCAGGCGGCGACCAAAGCATTCTTCGGAGCGACCGTGCGCTATGCCAATGCCGCGGGAGTATCGCGAGTGGTGAGCATCGTGGGCACCGACGAGGTCGATCTCAACCGCAACCACATCAGTTGGGTGTCACCTCTGGGGCGCGCGTTGATGAAGTCGGCGGCGGGTGACAGCGTAGTCCTTCAATTGCCGGGCGGCACAGAAGACCTGACAGTGCTCGAAGTATGTTACGAGCGCATTCCTGTGGAACCATTCCGTGAACCACCGGGATCCGAGGCGTCGAAAAAGACATGACGTCTGTCCCGGCGAGGATTGACGAACGTCCGAGGCTCACACGGGGGCTGGCCCACCCTTTCGGATCTCCCAACTGAGGCTGCCGCATCCTTCGCGATTTTCGAAGGGTGCGCACCACGACTCTCAACAGTTCCGGGTTTCCCTTTTCGCCGGGTGCGGACGACCGACAGCGGACAGCGGAAGAGGCTACTGTTTGAGTTCAGGAACGTCTATCTCCTGTTCCGTGAGCTTCGCAAGAGATTCTGGGTTGAATCTCGTCAAAACGAATCGTCGATTCCGCTCATAGAGTACGGTCACGGCGTCGCCCGAAAGCGCCGCTAGTTCGATGTCGCTGACATTGCCGGACACCTCAACAACATTTTTCTCGCGTGGATCCAACAGCAGAAGACGTCCAACAGAATCTTCCCGCGATGCGGTGCGTTGCTTCACCAAAAGAACCGTCGCGAATAAGCGCTTCGGTCGCCGCGCCGTCTCTTCGTCCGTGATATCCGAAACGTCGGAGATGACTTGATTGTTGTCCGCCAACAACCAGTGCGCCGATTTCTGACTGGGATCGATAAACAAGATATTTCGAATTTCCGAGGAACCGCCTGAGCTGAACCCTTCCCGGGCACTTTCCGAAGTGAGGTCTGCACGCATCACATCTGTTCCCGCAAGGATCGACGCACGTCCGAGCTGCAAGTGCTCGCCCGAAGCCGTTGGCGGCACGACGACACCCGTCTCTGGATCGCGAGCACGAAGGCTTCGCCATGCATCTGGTATCAGCAGTGCGCCAAGGCCAATCACAGTGAGCGCTGCGGCAAGACAGATCAGGACTGCGTTTACGCGCCAAACATAACGAAAGAATTTGTGCGCTTTGCTCATAAGTTTTTGAAAGCTCCCAATGATACGCCGCCACACCCGGCCCGGTTCCTCGCTGATAGCCCCGACGGAAGCTCTTCCCACCGACCAAAGACGAAAGACCCACAACGAAGACCCGCTACGACCCACCACGCACCCTTCCCAACGACCGACGACCAAAGACCGACGACAGATTCCCCTTGCCCTCCGGGGCTGGCCCACCCTTCCGGATCTCCCAACTGAGGCTGCCGCATCCTTCGCGATGTTCGAAGGGTGCGCACTACGACTCTCAATAGTCCCGGGTTTCCGCTTTTCGCCAACCACCAGCGACCAACGACCGACGACGATCACCCCTCTCATCCCGAGCGCAGCGAAGGACCTGCTTTTTGGTTTTCATCCTGAGAAGCCGAAGGGGATCTCGCGCGCACCGCACCCGCCGCTTGCACTCACCCCTGCCCACTGGCCACCGCCCACTGCTTTTGCGGACAACGGACAGCGGACGACGGACAGCCGCTCTTGGCCCCTCGCCTGCACTTCCATTTTGTCGTGTCGCAGAATTCCGCTGAAGCCTGACGCCTGACAGCTGAAGCCTGCGAGCGAAGCGAGCTAACTCCTTATTTTTGCATATAAGTGCTTATAACTCAAAGATCTGGCGGGAAAGTTTTTGTAAGTTGCTGATTCCCAAAGTTCGAGATAGGGGGGAGGGGTATCTCGGTTAGTAGGTGGTTAACAACAAGCCGAATAACATCCTGCCGGATAGTGACTGGCATCTGCCCGCCATTCGGCACACGAGTTACACGATGAACACGGATCAATACGTCGACTCAGTCATCGCACGCTGCCTGGTGGATAACACCGCCGGCTCGGCAGCCTACCTCGCCGCCGAGGCACTCATCCCTTCCCTGCGCGAGTGGGGCGGCGCATCGCTCCAGTCGATTTCTTACTCCGGTTCGTTCGCCAAGGGCACGGCAGTCACGCCGGGCACGGACGTCGACCTGTTCCTGTCGGTCCGCCCTTCTTGCGACATGAGTGCTCGAGACATCTACTGGTCGCTCTACTCGTTCCTCGATGGAAGACAACTTCTGCCCCAGACCCGCGACGTCGGCGTGAGCGTCCGCATGCATGGACTGTGCGTCGACCTCGTGCCCGGCCGGCAGCACGAACAAAGCACGCGCGAGCACACGTTGTATCGCAGGAAAGCAGATACGGCGGTCGATACCAATGTCTCCGAACACGCGAAGTTCGTAACCAGATCAGGCCTCACGCAGGAGATTCGCGCGATGAAGATCTGGCGAGCCCGCCAGAAACTCGCGTTCCCTTCCTTTTACCTTGAGCTGACGACAATCGCCGCGCTGAAAGAATCTGCGCGGGGCAGCACCGCAAAAAATTTCCGGACCACGCTCGAGTATCTGGCCAACGGCTTCGCAGAGACGACGGTTGTTGATCCGGCAAACTCCAACAACATCGTCTCCGACGATCTAACGTCCGACGAGAGGCACGCCGTGAAGCGCGCCGCCCAGAAATCTCTCAGTACTGAAAAGTGGGAGCACTCGTTATGGTAGGGGCTTAAAGGAGTGGTAACGGCTGAATGGAAAGAAGATTTTGATCACCGCAGACTAGCAACTAGCTACCAGCGAATGTTTTTAAAAAACAAATGCGACCCGGGCCAGCCACCCGAGTCGCACTGTTTTCGCGGATGCCCTGTCTGCCTGCAATCGCGCTAGGCGATTGCCAGTGCGCAACCAGCCTCGCGTTCGTTGCCGAAACTGCGAGGGGGCACACTGCACAAGCCGAAGCCCGTGCTTGAGGATCTCTGCAGCGTGCGAACAATTTCCCGAAGGACCTTATCCGCAACCTACCCGGGCAGCCAGTCACCTGGTCTCGAGCATTTTTTTCGTCCTCCGGTCCACCCTCGGGGACCGTCGAACTCCTGCTTTCATCCTCTGGCAGTGCGTTCAGGACATCTCACGCCCTGACTGTCAACAATCTGCAATAGCTCTCCGGGAGCCGCAATAGAAATCCCGCAGCATTGTGTGAAGAAACTGTGGAGGATGAGAACTTCTTGTGGAAAGCGATGGAAAACTCAGGTTGAATTTCGCGCGAGATCTGTTCTGCAATCGAAATCTACAACTCCAAAATCGTATTCGCTTTTTATTCGCTCACGTGTCATACTCGCAGAAGCGATCTTTTAGCGTAGCAAATGAGCAGCCGCAAAATTTTTATTTCGGCTGACTTTTCCAATGCGACGCGCATTCATTCACAAGGGTGCAAGCGAGTACTATCTCGAAGCTCAAACATCAGAGAACGATCCAGTCAGTTAGGGAATTTCTTGGCGACTACCGACATCATCTCCAAACTTCCGGCAAACGTAGAAGCGGAACGCTCGATTCTCGGCGCAATTCTGCTCGACAATATGGCGTACAACGAGGCGGCCGAGAATCTTCGGGTCGACGATTTCTCGCTCGACTCGCATCGTCGCATTTACGCCCGCATGATGGACCTGATGGAGTCGTCGCGACCCATCGACATCATCACGCTGGTTGAAGAGCTTGAGCGCAAGCGCGAGTTGGCCGCGATCGGTGATGCCGCTTACATATCCAGCCTTCTTGAAGGTGTTCCCGATCGTCCGAGCATTGAGCACTACATTCACATCGTCCGCGACAAAGCAGTTTTGCGCGGACTGATCAACGTTTCGACTGCCGCAATTGCGAAGGCATCTGAGCAAGCGGACCCTGCCGATGAAATCCTGAACGAAGCTGAAGCCGCCATCTTCGATCTTTCGGAGAAGCGCATTGGCCGCGGCTTTCTTGGAATTCCTGAAATCGTTCGTGAGAAGTTCGGGTCCGTCGACGCCCTGCTCCAACGCGGCCAGCGTGTCACGGGTCTCGCGACTCACTATACCGATCTCGATGAGATGACGAGCGGTCTACAGAAATCCGATCTCGTCATTCTCGCCGCACGTCCTTCGATGGGCAAAACTGCATTCGCGATGAATATCGCCGAGAATGCTGCCATCGAAGACAAGCAGGTGGTCGCGATCTTCTCGCTCGAAATGTCTGCCGAGGCATTACTGCAGCGCTTACTTTGTTCCCGGGCACGAGTCGATTCACACAAATTGCGTACAGGCTCTCTCTGGCGCGATGACATGCACAAAGTCGCGCACGCGATGGAAGAACTCGTGAACGCGCCTATGTTCATCGATGACACGCCCGGCGTTTCGTTAACCGAAATGAGAGCGAAGGCTCGCCGTCTGAAACAATCACAGGGACGACTCGATTTGATCGTCGTCGATTACCTGCAGCTCATGTCGGGAGGAAGCAAGCGTTTCGAGAACCGTACGCAGGAAGTTTCGGCGATCTCCCGTGGCCTGAAAGGGCTTGCCAAAGAACTGCACGTTCCGGTCATTGCTTTGTCCCAGTTGAGCCGCGCTCCGGAAAGCCGAGGCGGCGACCATCGGCCTCAACTTGCCGACCTCCGGGAATCTGGCTCGATCGAGCAGGATGCTGACCTTGTTATGTTTATTTTCCGGGAAGAGGTCTATAAGCAAGACGATCCGGAGCTTCAGGGACGAGCGGAAATCATCATCGCGAAGCAGCGTAATGGCCCGACTGGCCGCGTCCGCATGGCGTTTTTGAAGAGCTCGACCCGGTTTGAATCGCTGGCAGAGGGCGGTATGGCTGGTGAAGAATAGCTCTCTTCTAACGATCTTCACGACACCGACAGCCTGTGGAAAATACTGTGGGAAGCGAGAACTGCACTCAACTGCCACCTGAACCCGACTACCCGGTCGGGCCATTAACAGAGTTGTAACCTCCGTTAACCCAATTGGAAACATTGTTTTAGAAGATGAGAACCGTCTTGGAAGTCGTTGCGTAACCAAAGTTTGAAAAACGTGCAACTTATGAGATTTTCACATACGGGAGAATAGGTATTACCGAAGATTCGGCACCCGCTTTTAAGGATTGGCGGCGCTTTCGAACCCCCTTCAGCCAACTTCATCGTCCTCCAATCCTGACAACACGACATCCATTCGGGGGCTTTTGAGGAGGCCTTTTTTTGGGGCGGTATCAAAAAACGAGCCTACCGCTTGCTTTGTGATCCCCGCGGTTTTGGCTAGGATACGAGCTAATGGCAGGTGCTTCCGTTTCCTGGATTATTGCCGGCGTGCTTTGTTTTTGTCGCTCCAGTCAATGCGCCGATGCTGAATTCTCTATCCATTCGTTCGCCACTCAATTGTTGCAGGTTGCTCGGCTGACGGCATCGGGGGAAACCGATCTCGATTCCCGGATCCGCGCAGCCCAGTCATTACGCGATCAAGGCAAACAGCAAGAAGCCTGGGATTTGTATGCTTCCATCGCAAATCAGATGCGTCAGGCTAAGAGTTCCTCACAGTTAGGATTTGTGCTCGATGAAATGAGCAAAATTGCATCTGCTCGCGGAGATTACGAACAATCTCTGAAATTGGCGAAGGAAGCAGCCAGCATCTACCAAAGCATAGGAGATGTGAAAGGAGAGTCGCATGCGGTCAACATCAAGGGCCTTGCAGAAGTTGACCATGGAGATTACGCCGAGGCGGAAAAGAGTTTTGCGAATGCTCTTGAACTGAGTCGAACTGCCGGTGACGTCGAAAACGAAGTCCAAGTCTTGAATAACATCGGGAGCGCCTACTACTTCGAGGGCAAGTATTTCGAAGCAATGCAAAGCTACGATAGTGCACAGCGGGCGTTGGACGGGATCAAAGACACAAAGTGGCAGGTCTATTGGCGACAGATTACAGAATTCAACCAAGCCACGCTGTTCCAAAGGCTAGGGCAATACGAGCGGGCGCTTGAAATCTATAAGCGGATCGAGACGTCGACTAGCACAATGACCTCGAGCGACCGGGCTCACGTGGAAGGCAATCTCGGAACAATCTATCGGCGACTAGGCGATCCGTGGAAAGCCCTTCAGGCCTACCAAAACGCTCAATCGTGGTACGCAAAGGAGCGCGACTCTGACGGCGAGATTGGTGTTCTGAAAAACATCGGAATTGTGTACGCGCTCGATCTGAATGATCTTCGCAATGCGCAGCGAGTGTTCGAACAGGTTTTGCAACTAGCATCGTCACGGAAAAATCGACGCGAGGAAATGCAGGGACACCTTTATTTAGGAGAAACGTTTCTGCAATCCCAATTGGTTACGAGAGCGCGTTCGGAGTTCGACCGGGCAAGACAAATGTCCGAAGAATTAGGCACTCCCGAAGAAAACTGGAAAGCACTATACGGATTGGGTCAGTCTGAGGAGCGACTCGGCAGCACAGACACCGCCGAGGACTACTATCGTCGCGCGATCGACCTGATCGAAAAAGCCCGTGTGCAACTGCAATTGTCAGCGCTACGTGCGGAGTTTTTGGGCGACAAACGAGATGTTTACGATGCTTTGCTAAGAATCCTGTTGCGAAAAGGCGATGTGGACCAAGCCTTCGTCTACCTGGAGAGAAGCCGATCGAGAAATTTTCAGGACCGCATCCTTTCACAGACTACCGAGAACAAGCCGATTACGCTGACTGAAATGCGTGGCCGCTTAGCGCCTGCCTTCGCGTTAGTCGAGTATTGGACCAGCGGAGATTTCGTCGCCGCGATCTGGTGCTCGCGTCAGCAGACTCACTTCTTCTTCAAAAATATCGGACCTGAAAAGAAGGAGATGCAGGATGTGCTGAACAGCCTTCCTGACGCTTCCTCGGATTGGCGCACAAAGGTTTCGGTTTTGTCTGAACTCATGCCCGCGGAATGGCTAACGATGGAACCGGGCATCCAGCACTTGCTTGTGATTCCTGATAACTGGATTTCCACGATTCCGTTCGAGCTCATTCCGAGCCAACGCGATCAATTGTTGATCGAGCGGGTGGACATTGTTTATTCGCCCTCTGCCGCTCTAATGCGCAGGCCAGCCCCAAAACACGCACCGAAATTTCCTTGGAACACACAATTCATTGCATTTGCTGATCCCGTCGTCGGAACTTCGACAACCCAGGATTTGCTGCCCTTGCCTTTCTCCTCAAAAGAAGTACACGACATCGCGGACATGCTTCCCGGGAAATCGGAGCTGCTTCTCGGATCCACAAATCAAAAGAGTGCATTCCTTAGTGGCAAGGCGAACAGCGCGCCATTACTTCATGTAAGCACACATTCATTCGCGGATACCTCAAACCCGGAGGATTCACGGCTACTGTTCTCTTCAGAAGGTTCGAACAACGCAGGCGCGACTTTCCTCTATCTGCGACAAATGTACGGCATCGATCTTAGCCAGGTTTCGCTTGCGGTGTTGTCAGCGTGCGACACAGAACGCGGAAAGGTCGCACGTGGAGAAGGCGTTCACGCCTTCAGCAGGGCACTGTTAGCTGCAGGGGCCAGCTCAGCCGTGACAACGTTATGGAAAGTGGATGATCGCGTAACGGCCGAGTTTATGAAGCAGTTCTATTTTTTCGCGACGGATCGGCACATTTCCCGCGGAGAAGCCCTTCGCCAGGCGAAGTTGAAATTCTTGCGTTCAAACTCACCAGTAGAGAACCCGAGATACTGGGCAGCTTTCGTCCTTAGTGGAGAATCTCTGATGCCGCTGCCGACAGTTGTCCGTTGGCGAACGCTGGGATCCGCCGCCGCTGCTTCCCTCGCGATCGCACTCGCGCTAGGTATCTGGCTAGCGAGTCGCCGACGGGGCCACTGGAAGCACGATGCGTGATGCGTCGTCTCCGAGCATACCCAGCACCTGAATCGCAACCGGGCAAGTGATACGAATTTCAGTCCCGGTCTTAGCTCCGCTGAAAAATTCCTTCATATCGCGCACGATCTTGCTGCGACCGGGAAGATTCACCGTCTTGGATGCAAGCACGCTTCCAGTGCCTGAGAGCAGATTCAGCGTGATCGTCACCCCTGTGGCGCGGGTATTCTGCAACGCAAGGGCGCTGAACTTCGTCCCACTTGCGACTGGTTTCAAGAAAGCTTGCGTCCATCGTGTATGGGGAAACAACGGATAACTCGAAGCAACCAAGGCGTGCGTGCTTTCTCCCACTTCTGCTGTGCGCTGATACGAGTAATACGTGACGGTTTCGTTGGTGGTCGGCTTTTTGACGCGCACTCGGCGGCTCTCCATCTCGACCGCAGTGCTGAGCGTGATTTTGATTTGGGTGGAGCTGACAAACTGCAATGAGCTCACCGTTGCATTGTTCACATTCACTACTACATCCGGCTGAAATCCGACGCCAGTAATTGTGATCGGCGTGCCAGCCGGGACTACACCGGATCCCGGAACAATGTTTGAGACAGAGATCGAGCCGCCTACAGTCAGAACTCCAGACTTCAATTCAAGCGGATAAGCAGTAGAGGATGGATCAAGCCATGAGGAGTTGACGGCATCCAACGCGAGCGTGACTTTCTTTCCCACGGCCGCGGTGGATAAGACAGGCATCGCCATAGTCAGGATTGGATAATCGAGATTCGTTCCGAAGGAACTCAGGGGAGAGCTGAAGAACATCTGCGATGTCCCATTGCCGACAACCATCACGCCACTAACATCGCCCTTCGGACTGTCGAGGTGAATCCCAGCTGGCGCGCCAAGAAACGTGGAGCTGAAGTTCAGCCTTTGATTTCCTTTCAGGATTGGCTTCGGCTCTGTGACGGTCAACTTCATTTGCAGCATCCCGCCCGCAGGAACTTTCTCATTCAGGATCTTCAGGCCAAGCGTATTCGTGGTTTGAGCGACAGCAACATCTAGGAATGTCAGCGAAGAAATCAATAAGGCCACTACGAATGAAAACTTGAAGGCGTGGTGGGAACGCGAGATTTGGGCGGTCTCGTACATAAGGTCTCCTAATTCACCTTCTGCGTTCTTGAATGCTCAGCGCGTCTGATCGGGCACAATAACGAACCGCTGAGGTTGTGACGTGGCGAGGACCTGGCCATTCGTATCCAACGCCGAAACCTTCCAGAGGAAGGGCTTACCAACTTTCATTTTAGCGACGACAGCGCGGGGAATTGTCAAAGAAGTGTCACTTGTTTGCGCTGTCCATACTTCAGTTTGATCCACTTCGGACAATAGAATTTTGTACGATGCTGCTCTTTCAACTGCCTTCCATTGCATGGCATCGGGCGTTTTCTGCAAGTTCCCGATAGGCGCAATCGTTTGCACTTCGGTTGAGCGATATACCGTCGGACCGGAGCCGAGATTTGCCTGCAATTCGGGCTCCCTTGGAGAACGCAACCACAGGAGAGCCGCCGCTACGATTGCCGCAGCCGCGATTGGAGCCGCGATGCGAAAACCGGGTATTGCAAACAAACGCGCAAGCCATGAGCTCTGGATTGATGCGGCCCTCGACCGGTTAGTCTCAGCCGTCGTGTTTTTGATTCCGCCAAGACGCCGTTCCAGTTGAGCACTCATCCATGCAACCGCCGCGCCTTCCCCGGGCATCGGCTTATCCGATTCGAATTCGCGGAGTAGAGCTAACTCGGTCTGGCATCGTGCGCATACGGAAACATGGCGATGAGCACCGGCTTGCTCAGCAGAAAGCTTGCCGAGTTCGTCAATCGAGAGGCACTGGGGCGTGGGCGCCAGTTCCGACTTCAATATGTCGCGGTCTACCATGGGAATCTCTCCGCAGCGCCGGTTATGGGCGCTGAACCTTTCGTTGCGAAATCAAGCGCGACAATTTGCGTTTGGCGCTCACGATGAAAGCTTTTGCGCCGCTGGCATTCTCAAGTCCTAATACTTGTGTGATGGCATCGAGCGAAAGGTCTTCTCCATAGTGCAGCGTGAAGACCACGCGTTCAGTTTCGTCAAGAGCACTGGTGAGCAATTGAGATACTTGGCGAGCTGTGCTTTGCCGATCCAGTGTTGCTTCTGGATTCTCGCCGGGATCGACGATGGTGCTCAGAAAATCCTCTTCGACTTCCGCCTTCAATTCCGTAGCTTGTCTTGCATTTGCGCGGATCGTATTAAGACAATGATTCCGCGCGATGGTGAAAAGCCAACTGGAAAATTTGGACTGTCCTTGAAACGAATCGAGATTCTGGTAAGCGCGAGCGAAAACTTCCTGCGCTAAATCAAGAGCTGCGTCACGGTCGGACGCAAAACGAAGACACCAACGAGAGACCCGTGAATAGTTTCTGCGGAAAAGCTCGTTGATGCAGTGCTCGCGCTCGTCCCGAGTTGCCTCGCGGAAACGCGCAACCAGATCCTCGTCCGAGAGCTCAGCAAGCTGCATCGTGCCGATTATAGCGGTCGGGCAGCTCGCTGCTGGGTTCGATGTCCTCCCATTCAGTGAACTTCCTGCGAACGTTGCAGGAAGAAGATCAGCGCGTATTTGGGCCGAAATCGTCATCTTCGAGGTCGTCTTAAGCTCTTCATTAAATAAGACAGTCGAGGAGTTCGGTACGGAACAGAAATTTCGCGGGGCTTCCAATTTTTTCGCTGTTATAAAAAAAGTGTGGTGGTGGAAACTTTTCTGTTCCGCTGCGAAAAACTGCTGTGTCTCAGTCCATGACAGCAAAAAACACACTTCCCAGGAGCAGACAAATGAGACACACAGCAATGAAACTCGCAACTTTCGTATTCGTGGTGGCAATGATGCTGGCAGCTTCGGGCCGGCTCTGGGCACAGGAAACGGAAGATTCCACGGCAACCTTCTCTCCGGACTCGACTTCGGTTCGGTTATCGGCTCGCAATTCAGCGATTATCAATGGTATTCGCGCAGAGCTGCGCGGAGACTATCGCGCTAATGGCACGACTCCAGTCCGGCTCAACGCGCAACTGGAAAACGTAAATCTTCCGATCGGCACACCGGTCGCATTTTGTGTGCTGCAGGATGGCGTCAAGAAACTCGCCGGACGTGGGAAGGTCGCACTCGTGGCGGGAATTCGGACCGCTAAGATTGATCTGGCCGTGACCGATGGCGATCACGTACCTTTCGTCAAAGCAGGCGACACGTTGCAGGCTCGGCAGACCAAGATCGCGCCGTTCAACCTGCCTCCGACGTGCGGTTCACCCCTGTTGATCGGAGCCAAGTTCCAATGATTTGAATCGTTCCTTAAGAGAAAATGAAAAAGGGAGAGCGCACGCTCTCCCTTTGTTGCGTTCGGGGCTGAGCGCACGCATTGGCCGACTATTCAGTGGAGTTGCGCGGGAGGACGATCTTTGAGGATCTGCCCAGAACCGTCATTGAGGCGAAGGCTCCGGCCCAAGACCCTGCCGCTGCGAAAACAACGTAAGCCCAGTTTTTCGTGTAGCTGATAACCGCAAAAGCAGACAATAGGTACCACACGCTGCTCCATGATGCCGCCGGGATTCGTTTCTTGGCAGAAACCGCAGCATTAAACATTACATAGACTGCATCGGTTGCGGCTGTGGATAAGAACACTCCGAGCGATAACCAGGGATCAATTTGAAGCACGGTGCTCACCTCGATGGCAGCAGTTTAACGGTTGGAGTAAGGACCTCCGCTGAAAGTTTCCGCTGCTCAGGCGCTGAGGTAGGGATGCAATTGCAGTTTTACTTCTGGAGGCCATCCCATGACCATTGCGGGATGCTCATACCGGCGGGGACATCATCGGCGGAGCGCTGATAGCGTGACATGGTTGTTGTGGTGGCCCATGCGAAGTAGTCGTGCAGCACTTGTCTGAGAGCGTTATTGTTCGCGAGTCCCACATCAGCTAGTGCAAGGTCGAAGCACGCAATCGCACGACGGTTCATCTCTTCGTGCTCTCCCTTGCCGCTATGAATTTTGACGACGGAGGTCTCGTCACCATAGTTGGCGGAGTACATGCGGGGGCCGCCGAGTGCCTCGGCCCAGTAAGAGGCAAGCCGCTCGACATGATCGGGGTGAAATCCGTGACTGAACGCATGGCCCACTACCTCATCGGCCATCACTCGACGATGCCAAGCGGCGGCAAGACGTCGCAGACCTTCGTCGCCACCTGCGGCTTCGAAAACAGTTGGCATGCGTCCATGATGACAAGCCGGATGAGTATGCGCAAGACGGAGCGCCGGGAATGCGATTGATCGTTTAGAGATTGTTCTCGGATTTACCAGCCCATCTGGGCCATGCGCTCAAGGATGTTCGCGCTGTAGTTGTTCATGCGCTCTGGCCGCCATCTCAATGGTGCAGGCAAAATGGCGGCCAGCCGTGCTGCCTGCTCGCGGGTGAGATTACGGGGCATGTTTCCGTTGTAATAGCGGCATGCTGAGTCTGCGCCGTAAATGCCCGGGCCCCATTCGACGACATTAAGGTAGATCTCCAGAATGCGCCGCTTGCCAAGGACGAGTTCGGCTACTGGCACGAGTGTGAACTCCGCGCCCTTGCGAAGCACAGATCGGCCTGTTCCGAAGAACAGGTTTTTTACAAGTTGTTGCGTGATGGTGGACGCACCGCGAGTTCGACCGCCATCCAAGTTTTCTTGGGCGGCGATTTGGACCTGGTGCCAATCGAATCCGTGGTGCTGGTAGAAGCGCGCGTCTTCCGCTGCGATGACAGCATGCTGGAGTTCGAGCGGGATTTGGTTGAGCGGAACGAACTTGTAGCGTTCGCGGTAAGGTTTTCGATGAACCCACGCCTGGAAGCGGCGCTGGATGTGCACCGCGGTTGTTGGGGGGGCGATCCACCGCGCCGCCAGAAGACACATCGCAGCAAGCGACCACACAAGAACGAAAACGATAGCGATCCATCGGACCACGGATCGAAAAGAATTCTTCCGAAGGCGGAGCTCGGTGTATGCGCCTTTTGTCACTTTTCAGATGATAGCGTCCCAGAGATCGGAGCATACCGGTATCGTGATGGTGCGCTGGAGAGTTCGTCTAGAGGACACGGTTACTTGGGCCAGCTTGGAGGCGATGGGCTGACGCCCCAAATGTTTGCAGGTTCATCAAATTCCAACCCAAGCAGCCAACCATCCGCTTCTCCGAGGGCGACCGCATCGACGACCCTTGCTCGCCGACTGCGCCCAGACACGATCAGATCCAGCAGTACCGGAGTGTTCCGCTCAAGCGGACGAGCGACGACGCGCGGACTGAGGCTGGTGACCAAAACGGCGAAGTGCATGGGCAGACGTTCGCTACGACGCATCGGGTGAGCAGTTTTTTGAATTGCAGGTGCAGTGGCATGAGTCATGAGGTAGGGCAAGCGCTCAGTTTGTTCTCACGTTTCCCATTTTGACGCTGGCGATCGTCCAGATACGTCAGCAGTTTCCGCAGATCAGGTTTTTCCACCCAAAGATTGCTGTTGCTTGCGATGTCCCGGTGCCCCGATTGGCAGTGGCCGCTGAACATAACTATCGGAATGTTGGGGCTGACCTTACGAAACAAGTGAGCCGCATCGGCACCCGTTAATTCCTTCATCTCGTAATCGAGAATCACGACATCAACATCGCTTCTCTCGATGGCGAGCAAGCCGCGAGAGACGGAGGAGGTCGCAAAGGCTTCGTGGCCACAATTAGCTAATACGTCTTGCAGGAGTACGAGGACGGCTGGATCGTCGTCAATGCACAGGATACGCAAGCGGTTCTCCGAGAAACGGTGTGTATCTATTTTGTGTTGGCGAGTGGGCCCTCCGTCCAATACATTCTTCGTTCTACCGTGAGACGAATACGATGTTTCGGGGTGGTGAGGGCGTGGGCAGAGTTGTGTTCAAAAATTTTCCGGTTGATCCATGTGAGCTCCGTCATAGTCAGAATTCTGTCGCGCGAATATACTTTTTCGACCCATATGGAGCTTCGTCATCTTCGGTATTTTCTTGCGGTGGCACAGGAGTTGAATTTCGGCAGGGCAGCTCAAAAGCTTCGGATCGCGCAACCGCCACTAAGTCAACAAATCCGCGGCCTGGAGCAAGAACTGGGCGTGGAACTATTCAGCCGTTCTAAACACAAAGTGGAACTCACACGCGCAGGCGCGGACCTCGCGAAAGAGGCGGCGCACATTCTGAGCCGTGTGCGGCGCATGGAAGAGCAGGCATCGCTACTGAGCCAGGGCCAGACGGGTACGCTCGTCATCAGTTCCGGACCCACCATTATGGCCACAGTCCTGCGAAGGTCACTTCCAGTGTTCACAGAGCAATATCCAAAAGTGAGCTTGGAATTCCGCGACTATCTGAGCGCCCGGTCGCTGACAGCATTGAAAGAGGGTACGGTCGATGTTGGGTTCCTGGTGCCGCCCAGTCGGACGGATGGTTTGAGCACAGAAGAAGTTTTAACTGAACCGATCGTGGCAGCTCTACCGACTGGCCATGCGTTGGCTAATCGCAAAGAACTCGCGCTTGCTGAACTGGCGGAGGAACCGTTCATTACACTTTCCCCTCGAGTTGCTCAAGGATACAGAGATCAGGTCATCGCGTACTGCAGAGAAGAAGGCTTCGAACCGAAGATGCTTCATGAAACCACTTCAATCTGGGCCAATCTTTTGCTGGTTGAAACCGGGGTGGGTGTGACCTTGCTGCCGTCGTCAGCGCGAAAGGTTTTTGCGCATCGTATCGCATATATTCCGCTGAGTGCTCCCGCGGCATCCGTTAAGTATGTGGTGGCCTGGAAAAGGGACAATCGCTCTCCGGCGCTGCATGCGTTTTTGGACGTCGTGCGGGACGGGTCGGCGAGCGAGTTGTCCGAACGAGGGAGAGCGAAAAGCAGACTCAGTTGAGCAGCAGCAACTTCCCGGTTGTTTTCCGTCCTTCCAGATCACGATGAGCCTGCTGTGCCTCTATCAAAGGATAGGTGTGCTCGATGCGCAGTTTCAGTTTCCCAGACTGAATCATGTTGAACACAGCCGCAGCGCGTTTCTGAAGCTCCTGCGGCGTTGCGATGTAGGCGCCGAGCGATGGACGGGTGAGATAAAGCGAACCTTTCTGAGTGAGGATAATGGGGTCAAAGGGTGGTACCGCGCCACTTGATCCTCCGAAAAGAGCCATCATCCCGCGCGGGCGAAGAAGATTTAGACCTTTTTCGAAAGTGGTTTTGCCGACTGAGTCGTAGACCACATCCACTCCGCAATTTTTGGTCAGACGCTTAGTTTCGATTTCGAAATCCTGCTGCGTATAAAGGATGACCTCGTCGGCGCCAGCATCACGAGCAAGCTTGGCTTTCTCGGCTGTGGAGACGGTGGCAATCACGCGTGCCCCGATCTGACGAGCCATCTGCACGAGGAGAAGCCCTACTCCGCCGGCCGCGGCATGGACGAGAGCAGTGTCACCTTTTTTCAAGGGAAACGTGTCATAGGCGAGATAGTGAGCGGTCATGCCCTGAAGCATGGTGGCGGCCGCCTGACGTTCATCCACGCCGGCGGGGATCTTGACTAATTTGTCGGCAGGAACCGATGCGTATTCGGCATAGCTGCCCAAGACCATCGTGTAAGCAACGCGGTCGCCGATCGCGACGTCTTTCACTTCGGAGCCGACCGCGGTGACGATACCAGCGCCTTCCTGGCCTGCGATAAACGGGACATTCGTTTTATAGCGGCCCTCGCGATAGTAGACGTCGATGAAATTCACGCCGGAAGCGGAGAGACGTACTACGGCTTCATTGGGCTTCGGTTCAGGGATGGGCAGCTCCACAAGCTGGAGCGCTTCAGGGCCACCAGTTTTTTGAACTTGAATCGATTTCATGTTCGTGTTGGATTCGCGATGTGCGTTGCTGGATTCGCGATCCAGGAAAGTCTACTTCAATAACAGGTTTGCCACGTCGCGAAGGTCATAACTGATATAGCCGAGGGCGCGCCATCGCCGATTGATCGGGTCGGTATCAAGCCGTCGAGAGACGAGCATGCCAGCTTCCAGGCGAGAAGTGGGCTTGGCACTGGCCAGTAGTGATCCACGCTTTCCGAGGCCGATTTCGCTGCTGTTGAGAAGTACGACGCGGCCATGGCGATTAACGAAATAGTCGCGAGGGATATCAGTGTAGCGAAGGCCTGCCTGTGCTTTGATTCGGGGAAAGAAATGTTTTTTGGCGGTAGCAGCCCATGCCGCCTGGACATAATCCGTGGCGCGAACGTTACTTTCCAATTGCGCTTCGTCGAAGATGCGTGCCGGAATTTGCTTCCAGAGCAAGGCTTGACGCGACAGTCCGACGCCATCGATGGAATCGTATTCGATCGATGCCTCAATGATGTCGGTGATTGGCTTCTGTGCTAATGCTTGGATGTAATTGAGGTCTCCCATTCTAGCGACGCGGGAGAAGAAATTAGGCTTCAGGAAGTCGCCCACGTAGCCGGTAGTGATGCTGAATTTTGTCGATCTCCAGAACCCGCCGTGGCTGTTGTAGCGAAAACGGAAGCCATTCATCCAACCGCTGTTGGCCGCGTAAGTGGCTTCGGTTCCCGCACCGTATTCAAATTCAATTCCACCGGCTTCGAGTTCGAAGTCTGAAGCGATTTTCTGGCCAACATAAAGTGATTTGACGTTGAAGGCGGAGCGCTGCCTCGAAAGACCGATAGCAGTTGCGTCGAAGGCGGACTGAAAGGATCCAGTCTGGGCGCGAGCTTGCAGATAGGTGGCGCCGGATCTCTGAAGTTGAAGCCGCAGAGTTGTTGTGCCGCGGTACTCGAGTTGTCGTCGAGTGACGTGCCCTGGAGCCGTGTCGGTGTAGGCATACCGCATGGCACCCTCCAGGGCGACGACGCGGATGTGCGTGTTCAGAAAGTCTTGCTTCTGTTCGGCGGCCTGGAGAAGAGAAGTTGCAGCAAAGAGAAGAAGCGTGGCGAATGATGAGCGCAACATTTTTTTACCTCGCGCCTACGGCGGCATAGCTTCGGTGAGCGCTGACACGGCGAACAATTTCCGGAATGAGAGTGCCCATGGGAAGGATCAGATCTGCAATTCCTGCGGCGGCTACTGCGCCGGGCATGCCCCAAACAACGGAAGAGGCTTCGTCTTGGACGATCACTTGTCCGCCTGCGTCTCGTATGGCTTTTGCGCCTAACGCGCCATCAGACCCCATGCCGGTCAGAACCACTCCCAGAACGTGTGGGCCAAACACGCGTGCTACGCTGCGAAACAGCACGTCAACGGCTGGGCGGCAGGAGTTTTCCGGTGGCTCCCGATTCAGGTCAAGAATCGCATTGTTGCTCGATTGGGTGATGTACATGTGATAGTCCCCGGGCGCAACAAACACGTGGCGGGGAAGAAGTTTTTGACCGCGCTGGCCCTCCTGAACCGTCACCTTCGAAAGAAGGTTGAGTCGTTCGGAAAGAAGCTTGGTGAACAAGGGCGGCATGTGCTGGACAATCACAACTGGCACTGGGAAATCTGCGGGCAATTGGGGAATCATCTGCGCGAGGGCGCCAGGGCCGCCGGTAGAACAGCCGATTGCAACGACATCGACCCGCCTCGCAAGCGAGCGCGGCGCGGCGGCCGAAGAAATTCTCGATGGACTCGCAAGGGCGGATGCCGGACGAAGCGCCAGAATTTTGCCTACGAGTTCCACCTCGATCTGCTTGCGAGCTGTCGCGAGACCGCCGCTGGCCACTGGTTTGGTCGCGTAGTCGGTAGCTCCGAGTGCCAAGGCTTCGATCGTGGCGGCCGCACCAGTCTCGGTCAGCGTGCTGAACATGATGACTGGCAACTTGGGATGAGTTTTGCGAATTGCGGCGAGCGCCTTGAGCCCGCCCATTCCAGGCATCTCGACATCGAGCGTGACGACGTCAGGTTTTAATTGTTCGATGCGGATGAGGGCCAATTCTCCGCTGCTGGCGGTACCCACGACTTCCGTCGCGGGATTCGACGTCAACACCTCGCTCAACACCCGTCGAACCACGAGCGAATCGTCCACGATCAGCACTCGTATCCTCGGACTTGCTGACATATGTGCACTCCTCTTGTGGCAATGCTCAACGGTGCTGCGTGTCGAGTAACTGTGCCCTTGAATGGTCACATCGGCGAATAAGGAGAGAGGATTAGAGGAAACTGAACGTACGAGGAGGGACAAAATAAAAGGCAGCCGAAAGGCTGCCCTTGTTCAGACATGAGAGAGTTTTAACTCTGCGAGGCATCTTTCTTCGCGTGGTGGTCCCCATGGTGCTCGCGGTGGTGAGACTGCATGTTCTTCCATTTCTCCTGCTGGTCGGGTGTCAGCACGCCTGCGATGTCGCTTTGATATTTGTCATGGATCGACTTCATCTTGTCGCGCTTTTGGTCTTTCGAGAGTGAGCTGTCGTCGCGGACGGGTTTCATCTCCTGCCACTCATTGTGGAGGATGGGCTTCAGCTTGGTTTTTTGGTCTTCGGTCAAGTTGAGTTCGTGGCTCAGGTGTTCCAGGCGTTTGTTCTCATCCCCACCTTTTCGCCAATGGTGCCGATGCCCTGTTTTTTCTCCAGTCGCGGGCGGCGCCTGAGTCCCTGTGTCCTGGGACAATGCCATGCCACCGAGTACGAGGGTCGTTGCCAAAAGAAACGCTGTTTTGCCTAACACTTTCTTCATATTTCTCCTAAAACGTTGGGTTGGTACTGTACAGAGGTAGGCATCGAGATGCAATCTCACGCTTTGACCTCGTTATTGTTTGATGCGAGGAAGCGTTCCAGTGCTGGAGGGGCTCCGTGGTAATATCGCCGCCCGGTTCCGAAAGTAATGTCAGATTTGACGCTTTCGGTAGATTGACCCAACGATTTTCGCGATAGTACCATCTCAGGATCAAGAACCCGTTTTACACAGGCTGGAATCACGTAAGTCGCTGATTCATATGAAATTGTTATTGCGCTTGAGATCTGCCCTGTTCGCGCTGGCGTTGTTGGCCGGGTCGGTAGCGTGCTCCGCTCCGAAGGCGAGTTCGGTGCTTCCGGCGCATGCAATGGCTCCGACGCTTCAGGGTTCATCTCAGGGGTCGCAGCAAGCACAATCCGGTTCAGCTCCAAAGCCGTACAGTGATGCGCAAGCGGTACCGCACGTGTTGCCGGAAAGTGCGCCTGCGTTTGATTCGCAGGGTGCGGCCACCGCAATTGAAGACCTGCTCGCTCAAGTAGAACGGGAATACCAGGCCGGATTGAGCAATCAGAGCCTGGGACGTCATGATGCGGCGAAGGTGAACTTTGATCGCGCGTTTCACCTGCTGTTGAGCAGCAAGTTCAACGTCCATTCAGATACGCGACTCGAACAGGAGTGCAATCGGATTCTGGAGAGCCTGCACTCTCTCGAAGCGGCCCCGGCGGTTGCAGAAGCTTATCCAGCCGCTGAGCAGCAGTCCGAGCCGGCGCCAATCGATGAGGCAAATGAAGTTACGTTTCCAGTAGATCCGAATATCAAAGCCAAGGCAGAAGCCGAGATCCGCGCCACGCAATCGGACCTGCCCCTGATGATGACCGACCAGGTCGCAAGCTATATCAACTACTTCTCTTCGCGCGGGCATAGCACTATCGCCAATGCGTTGTCTCGCTCTGGGCGTTATGAAGAGATGATCCGGCGCATCTTGAGAGAAGAGGGTGTGCCGCAGGATTTGATCTACCTGGCCCAAGCGGAGTCAGGATTTCACCCATTGGCTCTTTCTCGCGCTGGCGCAAGAGGCATGTGGCAGTTCATGGGGAGCCGGGCAAAAGGGTACGGGCTGGAACGGAATTTCTGGATGGACGAGCGGCAAGATCCTGAAAAAGCGACCCGGGCCGCCGCCCGACATTTAAGAGACCTCTACGGGCAATTCGGCGACTGGTACCTGGCGATGGCGGCGTACAACTCCGGGCCAGGAACAGTGCAGAGTGCGGTTCGACGCACTGGGTATGCTGATTTCTGGGAACTCTATCGGCGTAACGTGCTGCCGAAAGAAACGAGAAATTATGTTCCCATCATCGTGGCCGTGACGATCATGGCAAAGAATCCGAGTCAGTATGGCTTGGATTCTATTGTGCGCGAAAAGCCAGTGCCGTATGAGACGGTCAAGATCGATTATCCAGTGGACCTTCGTCTAGTTGCGGATTGTGTCGAAACGCCAATCAGCGACATCCAGGATTTGAATCCGAGTCTTCTGCGTTACGTAACGCCGAAGGACGACACTTTCGTCTTGCGGTTGCCCGCCGGAACCAGCGGAAAATTTCAGTCATCGATTGCAAGCATTCCACCTGAGATGCGGGCGTGGTGGCGTTATCACACGGTCCAGCAGGAAGACACGATCGCCAGCATCGCCCGTACGTATCGGACGACAGCTAAGGCAATCTTTACGGCCAACGAGATGGAAACCGAGCAGTTGACGCCAGGCTCAAAGCTGATGATTCCAATCGCAGCCGGCAAGCATCCGGCCGGCGAAGACGGAATGATGTATGCGAGGCGCACGACTCGATACAAGATCAAAAGTGGCGACACGGTTCAGTCAGTGGCGGACAACCTCGGCATTTCTCCACGGATGATCCGGAGCTGGAACCACATTAAAGGTGACAGTTTGAAGGGTCGCCGGGTCCTGTACGTTCACCTTCCAGTAAGTCCGGCCGCCGCGCGAGAAGTCGAGGTAGCGCGGACAAAATCAAAGTCCTCACATCCGAAGCAGCCAAGAGAGGAAACGGCTTCTGCTGCTTCGGTTCATCACAAAGTAAAGCAGGGCGAGACGCTGTACTCGATCGCCACTGCTTACAACACCACCGTGACGGCGTTGCAGCGAGCGAATGCGAATGTGGCGACGCTGCGTCCGGGGATGATCCTCATTATTCGGCCGTAGGTGTGGCGGTTCGTTGTTTTCCTCCGAAAGTCTTCCCGAAGAAATCTCCGGCATTCCATTCCGGCCGTGCGGCTTGTTCCGCGATCCGATACCCGATCAGGAAATTCAACTGTGCGCCTTTCGCGCCAGACTCGTAGTCAATCGGTTGATCCATGTTGTCGGCGGGAGTGTGATAACGCGTCGTGAGCCATTTCCGGAGAACGTTTAGCCCATCAATCTTCGGATCCTCGGCTTTTACCCCATCGGCGATGTAAACCGCCGGGATGCCTTGCAGGACGAAGGAGTACTGGTCACTACGAATGAACCCGACTTCCTCGGGCATAGGATCGGGCGAGATTGTGTATCCGAGCTCGTGCGTCGCCGACTCCACGATCTTCTGCAAGCTCGAGTGCTCGGGGCCCATGGCTACGACATCCTTCATGGCGTAGTACATGCCGGGTGCTTCGTCAATATTGACGTTGGCTGCGATGGATTTCCTGGGAACGGTCGGGCTGACTGCGAAGTAATCGGATCCAAGCAGCCCCATCTCTTCTCCGGTGACGAAAACGAACATGACGCTGCGCCGAGGCGCTTTGGGCATTTCGGCAAACGCGCGAGCAACTTCAAGCAAGGTGGCCGAACCGGAAGCGTTGTCGAGCGCTCCGTGGCACACGTTATCGCCATTCACGGGAGGACAGATACCCAGATGATCCAGATGCGCGGTGTAGATAACATACTCGTCCTTGAGCGTCGGATCAGAACCAGGCCTGACCGCCAAAATGTTCGGACTTTCGAGTGAACTGATCTGACTGACGACATGCATTTGTGCTGTTGCAGCCAGTAAAAACGCCTGCGGTTCGCCCTTGCGGGCTTTCTCAGATACCTCTTGCAGGTTGTGCTTCGCACCGATGAATAACTTCGCTCCAGCGTCGTTATTAAGAAGAGCACCGGCCTTTAGTTCGCGAAACGTGTCGTGCGGCACGGCTTTAGCATCGAGCCACTTCATATCACCAGCTTCAATTTGCGGGCGAATCCAGTCCCATGAATATCGTTTCCATTCCTCGGGCAGCATGAGACCGATCGTTCCAACGGCGCCATGTGCCACGGCGTTTCGTTGTTTGACGAGGCCATCGGAATAGTAGGCACGTTCGGTTGACTCGAACTTCGACGGCGCACCATAAAGAGTCGCTACGATCTTGCCCTTGACGTCGACCCCGTTGTAGTCGTCATAGTTTTGATCAGGAGCGGTGACGCCGAATCCGACGAACACGACCGGTGCGTCTATGACACTGTCAGACTCGAGCATATGCGGCGAAAAGACGTAGTCTTTACCTTCCGCAAGCGTGATTTCTTTGCCGTCTACGTGGAGAGTGAGTGAGCTCTTGGCGGCATTCACGACGGATTTCCGCAAAGGCACGTTCTGATACCAAGATCCGTTCAGGCCAGCGGGTCGTAAGCCCATACCTTCCAACCGCGACTGAACATAACGCGCGGCAATGTCATAGCCACGTGTCCCCGGTGCCCGGCCTTCGAGTAGCGAATCGGCCAGAAAACGCATGTGACCGCGGATCGCAGGGCCTTGAATTAACTGCATCGCTTGTTGCGCTGAGCCAGTCGAAGTCTGTCCGTATGCCGGTAGACACAACAACACTGCAACGGCTGCTAAGAGCCATCTTTTCATTGATTTCCCCCTCTAGGACCAATGGAAAGTAAACATAATCTTACCTGACAATCGCACGAAGTGCTGCGCCGGAAGGACCGTTTCGGATTCCAAGAATATTGGACGCACGAAACGCATTCTCGATACTCATTGCGTGGAAATTTCCGCGCGGTTTCAGAGCACTGCCTGCATGAAATCGCTGTGCTATAATCCGCGCCGCTTCAACGGATACGTTGTTTCGGTGGTATGGTTATTTTTCTCGTGCTCTTCGCCACGGCCCTGGCACGGAGAGCAGCCGTAACCCTCAGGAGGATCGATGACCTTTTACGACGAGACGCTCTACGGACGTGATGACGAAATGGATGAGTATGGAGACAGCGGCGCTTACGGCGAATCGCTGGAGGAAGACGAAGAATACGAAGAAGAAGAGGAAGAAGAATCCGGTGTAGCGGACGTGGACGAATCCGAGCCGGAACCCGAACCCGCACCCGCTGCTGCACGCGAGGAGAAGCCCGCGCCAGATTCCACTGGTGGCGGCGGTCCAAAGAGAAAAGCGCCGAGCAAAGCTCCAAAGAAGAAAGCCGCCAAGAAAAAAGCGCCTAAGAAAGCTACAAAGAAGAAAGCAGCTAAAAAAACTGCGAAGAAGAAGGCACCCAAGAAAGCTGCGAAGAAAGCAAAACGTCCCGCAAAGAAGGCAGCGCGCAAGAAGGGACGCCGCCGCTAGGTTCGATAACTACCAAAAATTAAGGGACGAGCCAAAAGCTCGTCCCTTAATTTTTTTACTTTGATCTGTCAGTTATGCGGCCTTTGCGAATGCTGCAGTGCCCGACTGTCGCTTCACTCGCCTAGAGGTGAACGATAGCCCGATGCGCGAGAGACCACTCATAATCATGCTGACGCCAACCAAGGTTCCAATGGCCCACATGGAACTCGATGGCCAGTGCGCGTAGATCAATCCGCCCAGCACGAGGGTTACGATGGCATCCATCAGTACCCAGTTGGCACCCTCCGCGCCCCTCAGCTTCCACCACACCATGATGTCGAGCACGCCCTCAACAAGGAAGAGTGTCGCCAGCAGGAGCGTTAACGATGCCACGCTCAAGAGAGGATGTGAAAGGAGATAAATGCCGAATCCGATGTAGGCCACGCCTATCAGCGCTTTCCAGATCATCGCTTTGGTGCGGTGGGCGTGGAAGGCGAGCACCAGGTGCACAACGCCAGCGAAGACAATCATCCAAGAAATGAAGACGCTTACAGCGACGGCGGCAATCCCGGGCGAAGAGATTGCCAGCATCCCAAACACTACGAGAGCCAAACCCCAAATCATCGACCAGCCTGATGCTTGCCGGACACGCTCTGCGGAAGACAACACCGATATGGCCACGGTACCTCCTCGTCCAGACTTGAGTTAGGGTCACCGTCCCTAAGGTGGGGCATTGTAATCCTAAAAATGAGTTTTCGGATACAAATGTCCGCGAGGCCTATTTGTTTTTCTAAAGTGAATGAGAGACATCTTTCTCTATTTACTTCTTCTCAACTGCTGCCATGCATTTGCCGTACAGTTCCAGCAAATGGGATGCGTACTCCTCAGGCTTTGACGCCGCCCCGCCACCCTGGAACCCCACCCCTGACGAACTTGTTTTTCCGTATCCTGTTGTCATAGCGACAAACTTCATCAGATCGAGCGCAATGTCTTCATTGCGACGCGAGCCCATCGTGATTCCCGCAACACCTTCCATAAGGCCTCCAGAACGAATTGAAGCTCAGGAGTTTCGATAGCGACGAGCTAGGAGGTCTGTGCGTCGTCGAAAGCTCCGATTACGAAATTATCAGATTATGGCCACTTCATCATGCCGCGGCACGGACTTCGCTCATCAAGGAAAGGGTATTGCCTTCAGGATCCTTGAAGAAAGTCATCCACAGATCATGGTCGGGCAATTTCGCAATGAGGTGAGGCTCATCTTCAAAACGTGCACCGGCACTCTTCATTTGCGCAAAGGCGGCGTGGATATCGGGAACCACGAAGTAAAGGATTGAACCCGGATGATCGAATTCAGGTTTTTCGGCTTTCGACAACATCAAACGGACGCCGCCGCAATTGAAAAACGTCAATGCACCAGTGGAGAACAAAAAAGACAGGCCGAGCACGTCCCGATAAAATGCTGTCGCCCGGTCGACATCGTGAACGCGAACGGCGATCTGCCCGATTTTGGAAATTCCGATGGTTGCGGTTGCGGCAGTCATGGTGCTTGTCTCCTTACCTCGAATTAGTTAGCATAGCTAACTATATTGCATGAAAGAAAGCAAGAGCAAAATCGCGAACGACCCTGAGTCCGTGGCCGATCGGTTGCATTCGGCTGCCATCCACCTGTTGCGCCACGTCCGTAGACAAGACAGCGCGACGGGTTTAGGCCCGGCGCGCCTGTCCGCACTTTCGGTGCTGGTGTTCGGTGGCGCCATGTCTCTGAAGCAACTTGCTGCTGCTGAGCAAGTTAAGCCTCCGACAATGAGTCGCATTGTGGATGCGCTGCAACGCGCCGCATTGATTGAGATTGTCGGCGATGAGAAGGATGGTCGGCGGATTTTGATTCGCCCAACCGCTAAGGGAACAAAACTGCTTCACGCCGGGCGAAGGCGGAGGGTCGCGGCACTGGCGGCACAGCTTAAACTACTGGAGGTAGCGGAAATGGAGACCTTGTTCCAAGCCACTTCCATTCTTGAACGGGTCGACCGGGGCTGGAAGGAACATTCCTAACTGTCGGACATGCCACCGACGCCCATCGTCGCTGTGAGTTATTCTTTCCGTACACCCCAATTCCCTGAGGCGTCGATGGCCGGTAGTACAGCAACCGGCGGTTCTTGCACGATCCTTGGAAGCAACCAAGAATGAGGCATTATGCCCCGGGACTATTCCCCTGTTCGGCGGTTTATCGGCGCTAAATCGACATCATTATTCGTCCTTGTAGTCGCGCTGGTCGCATGTGGCGGTGGTGGCGGCACCTCGACCCCTGCAGCGCCTCTGAAGACTCCATCGATCACGAGTTTCGTTCCCACCAGCGGCCTGGCTGGCGATTCCGTAACGATTACGGGCACTAATCTCTCGGCGACGAGCGCGGTTCGGTTCAATGGGACAACTGCAACTTTCACGGTGAGCAGTGGGACTTCGGTGACGGCCTCCGTCCCTGCGGGAGCCACGACGGGCAAGATCACGGTAACGACTTCGAGCGGAACGGCGACATCTACTGCCAATTTTACGGTGAACACTTCTTCTGGAACGCTGGACCTCACGGTTGATGGCCTGTATGTCACGCAAGCCACGCAAAACTATCCATCTCCAGCTGTTCCACTTGTGAAAGACCGAAGCGCCTGGGTGCGGGTGTTTGTGCGAGCGAACAATCCAAACAGCGTGACACCTCAGGTGCGAGTGCGGTTTATCACGGGCGCGACTACTAATACCCTCACCATCAATGCGCCTGCGGCTTCGGTGCCAACCAGCATCGATGCGAACACGTCGAATTCGTGGGATGCGGCGGTTCCCTCCGCATGGATTCAGCCTTCCACGCAGGTGATCGCGGATGTCGATCCTTCCGGATTGATCCAGGAATCGAACAAGGGGAACAATTCTTTCACCGCGAATCTTGACGTGCGGACTCTCAAACAATGGAAGATCACGCTTGTACCGGTGAAGACTGGCTCTCTGACGGGGTCAGTCACGTCAGCGACGCGCACGAAAGAAAGTTGGCTGGATACAGCGCAAAGACTGCATCCGGTACCGGACGCGATCGATATCGCAGTGGGATCGACGATGACTTCAAGTGCGACTAACCTTACCAGTTCAGGGACGGGTTGGAGCACGGTGCTGAACGAACTGGACGCAAAACGAACGGCGGATGGGGCAACAAGCCGTTATTACTTCGGCGTGGTGCACGTGAGCTACACGAGCGGCGTCGCGGGTCTTGGCTTTGTGGGGCATCCGGCCGCGATTGGTTGGGACTTTTTTCCAAGCGCAACATACGTGCTGGCTCATGAAGAGGGCCACAATTTCGGGCGCGAGCACAGTCCTTGCGGAGGCGCTTCGAATCCTGATCCTAATTATCCTTACAACCTGGGAATTATCGGTGTTCCTGGCTGGGATGTTTTCGCGACGAACGGCAACTTGAAGAATGAATCGACGTACACCGACATCATGGGTTATTGCAACACACAGTGGATCAGCGACTACACCTATAAAGGCGAGTTGGCGTTTCGAGCGGCGAGTTCGCTGGGAGACGTGGTTCCCGATGTAACGAACGCAACCACCGAGGATGGCCTGCTCATCTGGGGACGCATCGAGGATGGGAAGGTCACACTTGAGCCGGCATTCCGCACCCGATTCACGGGAGAACGTCCGACACCCGGACAGTATCAGATTGAGGCGCGCGACCTGGCGGGGAATGTCTTAAGCACACAATCATTCGAGGCATATCAGATTGACGACCTTCCCGAGGGACAGTCCGTCCGATTGTTCTCGTTTGTGCTCCCCCTGTCGGCTGCGGGGATGAGATCAGTGGCCGGGTTGCGGCTTGCTACGCGCGATGGACAAGAGTTGACGAGACGCGTGACGCGCGAGAGTACGCCTGAATTGTCAGAGGCAGCCCCGCAAGCGGAAACAGCAGTGCAGACCATCGAACTTCCCAATCACTCGATGCAGTTCAGGTGGGATGCAGAGCGCTACCCCGTTCTGATGATTCGCGATCAGAAGACTGGCGAAGTCCGAGGGTTTCTGCGTGGAGGTCAAGCGGAAATGGAAGATGCTCCCGCCGATCTCGATCTTCAGTTATCGGATGGAGTACGGAGCCGCCGACAGACGCACCATCGCGTTACGGACTAGGCGTAGATCGAGATGGGAGCTTGACTAGTTTTGGCTCTGGCTAGTGCGTAATCGAACAGCAGAAGGGGCGCTCGCTAGCCCACCTGCTCTCGCCTATAATGGGCGCACTTCGAGAAATTGTATGGCTGCCCTTCGTATTCTGGTCGCAGAGCCGGACGAGATTATCCGCGAACTGCTGACTGGCATCATCACATCAAATCCTGATTCAGAAGTCATCTCTGCTGCCAATTGTGATGAGGCAATCGATAAGGTCTTAGCCCAGCGTGCAGAAATCGCGTTCGTCGACAGCAACCTGCCTCCATCTGCCGCGCTTGGAGCAGTACGACTGCTGGCAGAGAAACACTCTACTTTGAAGGTTGTCGCTTTGGGCCTGGATGACTCGCTGGCTGGTGCGCGCGCGGCATTTGACGCCGGAGCGCTCGGATATGTTCTGAAAGCCCACGCTACACGGGACTTGCTGCCGGCGCTCCGCGCAATACAAGAAGGGAGAACGTTCTTCTCACCGCGCATTGCTGAAACGATCCTGCGCAGTTATGTGGATGGTGGCCAGCCCAAATCGACGTCCGAGGAACCACTTTCTGAACGAAAACGCGAAGCTCTGCGCTTCCTCGCGAGGGAGGCGGCTAGTGATCTGGGTGCGCCTCCGTCTTCTCCGGTGCTGACACCCTCATTCTTCAAGAAAGGGGCGATCGCTCTTGTGATTGCCATCAGCGCCGGATTTGGCTGGACTTACTATCGCTCGTCGATCGAACAGAAGTTCCCTGTCGTGGATAACGTACTCGAGCATGCCGGCCTGAAAGCGCAGGCTGCTCCGTCCGATGATGGAAACCCCGATGCGAAAGTCTGGGTCGACCTGCACACCGGCCTTTACTACTGTCGCGGTGAACGCTCGTACGGCAAGACTCCACGCGGCAAGTACGAGCGTCAGCAGGATGCACAGTTCGATCAATTTCAGCCCGCCAATCGCAAGCCCTGCGAATGACGCTTCACCGTGATTCTCAGGGCGAGGGTACTGTCGCTACTGCCTCGCTCGAGAAAGCGCTCTCCAGGCCCGAATCGTCCACCGCGGTCACCACGTAGTAGTACTTCATGCCCGCGACGACAGTTCGGTCCGTGTATCTCAATCCGGTAATTGCACTGGCCAACAGTTCGTACGGGCCACCATTGCTCGTCCCCCGATATGCGCTGTAGCTCACCACGTTGGAACTCGTGCTGGCATTCCAGTTCAGGTCAACCGAGTGAGCAATCGGCGGAGAGGTCACAGAGAAAGAGACGCTGATTGTTTTCGGCGAACCCGATGCACCCGGAGCTGTTACCGTGACATGCCCTGTGTACGTGCCCGGAACTAACCCCGCTATCGCGGCGTTAACCTGCAGCGTTGCCGGGGCATTGCCACTCGCTGGAGAAACTCTGAGCCATGCGGCATCCGTTGAGGCTGAGAAGGTCAGAGTTCCGCCACCCGTGTTTCTTACATCTACAGTTTGCCAGGCCGGGTCGCTCCCACCCTGTTGTGCCGAGAAAGACAGGCTTGGGGGAGTCACACTCAGCGCAGGTGCCGGCGCCTTCACGATGACTGTTGCGGATGCCGATTTTGTTGGATCGGTGACGCTCGTCGCTTTTACTGTCACAGTTGTATCGGCAGTGACGTTCGGCGCAGTGAACAGACCGTTAGCGTTCACGCTTCCGGTAGTTGACGACCAGGTGACGGACTTGTCTGCACAGTTCGTGACAGAAGCAGTGAACTGCTGTGTACCGCCAGAGGAGATCGTCGCAGTAAAAGGCGTCACTGAAACGGCGATCACCCCGGAGGCGGTGCCGAAGGAATAATCCATGCTCGTCACCATCGCGCCACTAGCGTCGGTCGACATCACACGGAAGTGATAAGTCATTCCAGCAGACAATCCGCTGATGGTCATTGCGTGGGTTGTCAGGAGTAGCGGATCTCTCCCATTTCGGCTGCCGTAACCCGTCGTCTTGCCCCATTTGATTTGGGAATCAGCCGGAACAGCCGTAATCCATCGGACGATTGCCTGGTTTGTTGTCGTCGTTGCACTCACCGAACTGATCCACGTTTGTGCGCCGGCTTCAGAAGTGAAAATTGCAAACAAGAGGAAAAGCAGAGAGATATGAGTCAGAAACACGAACTTATGCCACATGATTGCCCCGCCGCACTCGCGCTTATTGCGCTGCCGGGTGCGACACTCCTAAACAAGAATTAAGAATTACGTGACAAGGAGTCGCACGAAGGATTCCAGCAATGGCAAAGGGAGCGTTCTTTCGTACCGAAAGGAACTACCGGGTGAAAACTACCGATATCTCAAGAATTTGCCTAGTTGCGGAACGCGACGCATGGAAATCTCTCTCCACTGACCAAGGACTCTCTCAGTGTTTCTGAAGTAGGGGTCGTGAATCAGTGCCGAATATTGGTCAACTAGGGTTGCATTCCCGGCAGAGACGACAGTTAGAGGTCAGGCTACGTGGACAGTTCCGAGATGGGAATTAGCCACTTCCAACACTGCGGCGATTGACTTAAGTTTGCGATATGGTTCGAGTACTCCACTCGGTTCGATGCGTATACCGGGCCAAAGCATCGCTGTCAGTAGTTTCACGCGCGCGACTTGCGCGTTGAGTCGCAATTTGCTGGCTTCGTCGACTACGTGTTTTGCAGCATTCGCGACTGCAGGATCGGAGTCGCGCAGAGCTGACGAACCCATTTGCAGAAGAACCTCGGCGTTGTGAGCGATCCCCGAAACATATTCCATTGTCGCGCGGAGTCTCTCACGCTGAATTCTGCGGAACTCGCCTCCGCGAAGTCTTGTTCTCAGAAATTTCTCTTCATCGGCGCAGGCCAAGTTTTCGAAAGCTTGAAGATCGATGTCGTAAAGATCTCGCAGGTTGCGCCGACTGCGAGTTTTCCACGCCATCCATGAAAGGAAACCTAACGCTAAGATGGCGCAAACCACGAGTATCAATCCGGCGTTCATCGTTCGATCACCCTCTTCAGTGCAAGATTCCATCCTTCAAGAGTGTTCTCACGCACAGCTAAAGGCGAAAACGTCATGTAGCGTTCTGGCGCCCACGCGTAGAACAACCAAATCATTACGCAAACGTGATAGGTTCCCATGGTGAAGTAATTAAAAAACACGATCATGGTGGCGGGGCCGTAGGCGGCTCGGACTGCAGTGACTGCCAATTCGACAGCCGCAAACAAGCCTAAGCCTAATGCGATTCCGAATGACAGGTTGCGCCAGGAAAAACCGAGAAAACGAGAGGCGCCAAACAACACCACCAAAAGTCCTAACTGAATAATACAAACCATCCGATCTACCACGTTGACCCAAATGGAAACATGATTCTGAAGGTCTTGAGTCGTCCAAGCAATAAGAATCACAGACGCAAGAACGAGTAGCGCCGCGGACCAGCGGTATAAGATTTTGCCGAACGTACTTAGAACAGGATAATCATGAAACAGATGGCGAAAAACTTCATACACGATGGCGAAGCGCAGGAGGGAACTTATGCATGCACCGATAAGATAGATTTCCATGTACTGATCGTCGGTGATGCCTTTGTATCGATACAACGCAAGCCCAAGGATGAATTGAAAACATTCGTAAACGGTGTAGGCGAAAAATGCAGGATACTCACGTGCCAACTTGCGTTGCAGCAGAAGAATACAAAGGCCTGCCAGGAGGACGTGCGGGGCGATCCACAGATAGTTGTACCAGAAGCCGTAATTACTCATGTTTCAAGCTAGGGACAGGCTGACTATATAGCTCCTGGCACTAGCTTACAACTGGGGATCGCCGCACTTGATCAACGTTGAAGAGTGGCATCGACAAAGCCGCGGCAGTTCTGGCCGGTCGGACATAGAGGTAAGGGGCCACCATCAGCCAAGATGCCCGAGGGAACGATCAGTGACAAGAGCAAGAGGATAGCAGCGACAGTCAGACGAGACGGTTTCACGTAGCAAGCTCCTAGTTGAAGTTGGAAAAGCTGCTATCGTCTTAATTGCGAATGAGTTAAACTCAGGCGGGATCTACGGTTTGTTCAGTTTTCGGAAAGCGTAACAAGGCAATGTCTCTGAAAACGGCGAAGGAAGATTTGGCCGGCACACTTGATTCACTCGCGGGTACACTCACGCGACTTGAGTATCTTGCCGGACTTTTGAACGCCGACGGAGCCTATCTTCATTGGGGAATGGACCGACGTCATGGGGCACAAGCCGCGCAGAAAGCGCTGGCAGAAGCACATCAGGCGCTGGTGGCCCGGGTTCTGCGGACTTCGCTGGAACAGTTGTTAGTGGAAGTTGAGTCGGTGAGCGCCCCGCGCGGACTTACACCGAGCGCTTATTTGGAACAATTGCTTCGAAACGTAGAGCATCTCTTGCCGGTGCAGCAGTCAACTGGTGCGCGGCGTCATCTTGGCTCTGCCCTTCACGCGCTTTCAAGCCTGACTCGCCAATCCGAGTAGCGACTCCCACAACTTGTCCCAGCACTTCGGCTTCGCTGGGATGCTTCAGGATCCTCACACCGACTGGGGAGAGTGGATGCGGTTGCAGAATTATGTCTGCCCCGCTCAATGCGCACCAGCACGCGGTATGTCCCGAACGCGTTTCGACGAAGTAAATGGGGCGCTCGTATTCCGACCGCCAGCCGCCATCCTGCACTTTGTTTTTTGTTTCATCGATCTGGAGGAATGTCCCCGGGGGCAGCAGAGGATACATCGTGAAATCTTCCAGGCCTACGTAGCCATAGGTGTATCGCCGGTGATCAAAGTGGCTGAGGTAGGACAGAGGCACCAAACCCCACTGCTCAATCATTCGACCGAGATTGGCGCTATATCTCAGGTCGAAGCTGGGATCGAAGCGAACAGGAACTTGAACAACTGCGGCACCTTGCGCTGCGTTTGAAGTATGGGTGTTCGGCGGTCGCCCGACATTTAAATCGGGAGCAACACGATCCAAGTCGATTCCATAAAACGAAACCAGTTCACGGAAGTCTCGTCGATAGATGATTGCAAGGGAGTAGAGACGAAAGATGCTGGGAACAACGCCCTTTGTTTCGATATCAGAAAGGCGGCTGGGCGGAACCGCAAACTCTTCATTTTGGTGACGGGTAGCTAACTCGGCGCCAGCGCTTTCCACATCGCGCATGGTAAATCCAAGTTGCTCACGCAAGCTCCGCAGCTTGTGTCCTGCCAATTGGGCCATGACCCTTGCTTAACTGCGCCCCGTAAGCCGGGATCATATCAAGTTAGTTGGCGAATGTCGCGAACCTTGTACTGTTTTCGGAACAAAGCATGCCACCGGGAGGTGCCGAAATACCGGCACCATGCAAAAGAGTGGGTCCTGGATTTAGAAGCTTCGCGCGTATTTCTAACAAGTTGATGAGAGGACTGGAGAAATACTTGTTCTGATTTCGTAACAAGCTTGCGAAATACATTCGCAGATTGGAATCCGCTCCCTATGATCCGCGGTTATCAAAAGCAAGGCTGCGGCGAAGCTTGCACGGTCAGTTGCCGGGGAATCCACCCCCCTCAAAGTGGTTCTCTTTCTTCCGGCAGAGGACATGTGCATTTTCCGCCGCGGCTTGCGCTTCGCTCGCGGCTGTCCATGGGCACCTAGTCCTTGAACGTCGTGGGCGTTGGGAGGACAGTGAGCGGCCGGATTGCCTGGGAGTGTTGGGGCCACCCCTCGGCTACCGTTCCCGGATTCAAGGCTGTTAGGTGATTCGGCCAAGTCCTCCGGTCTTTGCGCGCGGAAGCGGTTGGTGAGTAGGCCGCGAAAGCACGGCCGAGGGCGCTGGCGCAGCTCTCGGCCGATTCTTTTGCTCCAGAGACTATCGAGGAGGCGGCACGACCGTAACTTTGGCCCGTCCCGCAAGCATCTTAGACTCATGGGGTGGACATGTCCCAAGATGCACCAAAGCAGGACCCCCGACTGCAGCCGACGCCTGATTACGGTTCGCTCGGACCCGGCACGGACATCTCAGCCAAAACAATCGATCCGAAACAGCGCGTGGGGCGATTACGCGCGATCGCGATCGTTTGCGGCGTGGTGGGCGCCTTGGTATTTCAATTCGTTGGCTCGGAGAAGGGCCGCGCCGCATGGGAGCAATTCCAGGAACTTATTTCACTTCATGGAAAACCAGAGCCTGCATCGCCGGCTGTGCTTTCAGGACATGAGCTGGAGAAGCTTGAAAACTCATCGGCACAGAAACAGGCGGAACTCTTGCTGGAGCGTGCTGTAAATCATTACGAGGGGGCGAACGATGAGATTGCCGCCCGAGTCGATGGATGGCGAGGCAAGATCAAGCTGACCAATCGATTAAATTCGTTGGCAATTGCTGCGATCAATTCGAACGACCTGCGAGTGCGGGCAGCGGCAATTGAAATCGATTTGGCCGCGTATGGATTAGAAAAAACGCGGGCCAGCGTTGATCAGCTGGAACAACAGGCTGCGAGTAGCGACCGGGCGACGCGTATCTGGGCGTTATGGGCGCTCGGGCTCATGGCCAACCGCGGCGTTGAAACTGCCCGCGTGACGCAATCCCTGCTCGGACATTTAAACGACAACGACGTTGAGACGCGGCATTGGGCGGTCGAAGGTCTAGCTATTGTCGGGACGGACGAAACTCTTCAACCGCTGCTCAAGACAATGCATGACGATCCATCCCAGATGGTGCGAGAGCGTGCAGCGTGTAGTCTGGCGCAATCAGGAATGCTGAAGCAGGAGCAGCGAATGAGCATCGTGCCGCAGTTGCTAGAGTTCGCCGACGATACCTCGCTCGATACAGCGACGCGTGCTTTCACCTTCCACGCCTTGCGCGACATTACAGGCAAAAACCTTCCCGACAACGCGGCCGTCTGGCACGACTGGTACAACAGTCGGTAATCCCTTCCATCCGGAATGAAGGTTCGGACCTCTAGCAACGCATTCAGGCAGGATGTTCTCGCGAATCAAGGTCACTGAACTTTAGTAACCCGCGTCTACATCGATAACCCGATTCGTACGGAAACGGAATTACATCAAAATGCACAGTACATTCAGTCCCGTTTTGGAGGTCCTCCCCATGGAAACACTGTTTACGGTTACTCACCCGATCATGAATGCAGCCTGGGATCACCTGATTGACCTGGTGGATTGTGTAATTGATCGGCGTCAAGCGCAGAGCTCTGAATCCGGTCTCGCCAGTCTCTATCCCATGGAGATGGGGCAGCGCTCGTTCTCGCAGTCGACAACGTAAGCGGCGCCAAAAAAGCTAAGAAAAACGCTGGCCGAGTGATGTCTACTCGGCCATTTTTGCGATGTGCAGGTCGAATCCGGTCTTGGGCAAGAGGGATGTCAATTCAAAGACACGATAGCCGTCGCCAGAAATTTCGGTCTGGCGAAAGAGTCCGGGTTCGCTTTCGGAAACTTCGCGTCGGCCCTCCAGTTGGTCAAGGAAGTCTTGTGCAGCATCGACCGTCAACTTCCGTTTTAAGGTCCGAGTGACCACAGCGTCAGCTGCATAGGAGCGTACTAACTTGGGCCAGTATTTTTCGAGCAACTGGGGTGAGGCGAAAACATCGGCCCAGATGAGTTCGCCGTTCACTGCCACGACTACTCCCACAGCGTTCTGATCCTTGAGTTGGCGGATCACGCTTGCGTACTCATGCTCGATCGGCGCGGCGACTGAGTCCACCTGCTTTTTCACTTCAGAGTTTTGCATGACGCGGGCGTAGGAACTGGTGCGACCGATTTCCTGCGCCTCCGGAGAAGGAGCAGGGAGTCGGCCTAGAACCGCAGCCATCTCGTGCTGTGAGCTGCGAACTTCATCCCAAACTTTCTGCTGGTTCTTATCTGCCATCGCGCCGGCGCGAACTTTCGGTGAAGCCATGGCGGTGTCGAAGTTTCCAAACTTCTCACTAGTAGCGACCCAGCGGCCTGGCTCGACGCAAAACACCCCGAGATCGATGGGATCGCTTTCGGCTGGCACGATTCGATCTTTTCCGATGACGCGGTCTTGCTTGCCGCCGGTGACGATCTCTCCTGCGAGCAGCAGCAGTGGACGCTTGGAATTATTTACCAAAACCAGCCGGTTGACCTGCGCATCGTCACCGCGTTCATGCCAGACGCTTGGGCGGACACCCGTGTGGGGCCGGCGCTGAAGGCCGCGAAGCATGCCGGATTCAGTCACGACCACTTCGCCTGAGCGCAAACCTTCGTCGAGCGTGAGAAATTCGTTTGTGGCATGCGTTTTCGCTGCCACGACAGGAAACACGGTCAGATTCCCGCCGTGGATGGGTGCCAGGACCTTGTAGCCACTAAGCGGGACTTCACCAGCATCGGCTGGCCGCAGGGCAACAAAACCAGCCGCTACAACCAAAGCCGCAGCGCAAAACACGATGAGTCGTGACGCCATACCCACCTCCCGGGCTGCGTCGATGCAGCCGTTCATTCTGGTTGGAGAACGCGCGAATTGGCGTGGCTTGCATCCAAAAAATTGGTAGCATCGCAGGTGTTCGGGTATGGCTGAGGCTGCACAAACTGCCGGGGCTTTCGAGAAACCGGTTTCCGAGCCGGCACTCGGAGCGGAGTGGTATGGGCAGACGTCCGCCGACCGCTACCAGATAACTCCGCAAGACTTTGAGCGCATGCTTCGCGGAGTGGCGCAGAAGTATCTTCCAGCGGAAAGCTCGGCAGAGGAGACGCAGCAGTTCTGCGCTGGGCTTCATCATGAAGAACTTGTGCTCGCGCATGCATGCGTCGCCGGACATGAAAAAGCCTGGGAAGATTTCCTGACCCGTTATCGAGAAAAACTTTACGACATGGCGCTGCGCATCGCGCGTGAGAACAGCGCGGCGCGGGATCTCGCAGATTCAATTTACGGAGAGTTGTACGGACTAAATACGCGCGATGGTGTGCGAGTGTCGAAGCTTTCGTTCTATACCGGACGAGGGTCACTTGAAGGATGGCTGCGAACTGTGCTCGCACAGGAATTCGTTAATCGCTACCGCAAAACGAAACGCCTGGTGAGTCTCGATGAGTCGGCCGAGTCAGACGATGGCGAGCAGCGGCGGAGCGTGCCGGAGTTGGCTGCTCCAGTGAAGGATCAAGTGCAAGCGCCTGATCCAAGGTTGAGTGCAGCTACGGATGAGGCTCTCGCTGCTTTGCAGGATGACGAACGATTCATTCTCGCGGCCTATTATCTGGATGGACGCACACTTGCGCAGATTGCAGGGATGCTGCATGTGCACGAATCTACCATTAGTCGGAAAGTCGAAAAGCTTGGGAGGACACTGCGTAAGCAGATCCTGAGCCGGCTGACGCAACGTGGAATGAGCCGTCGACAGGCTGAAGAAGCGATGGAAGTTGATGTGCGCGACTTGACTTTGGATCTGCGAGCGCGCCTGCAAGATTCCGGTGGCGGAGCGTTCTATAAGAAAAGAAAGGCTGAAGGAAGAAGTGAACAATCGGATTGATTGGCGGCTCTGTAGCTAGGCACTTGAAAGTGTTCTGAATGACGGACGTTCCTAAATTCGTGTTAGAGCGATTGCGGAAGGGCGAGGTAACGGCGCATCCGGAGGCGGATGTGCTGGCTGCCTTTGCGGAAAAGTCGCTTAGCGAACGCGAGCAAACATCAGTGCTTGCGCATTTGGCGACGTGTTCGGAGTGCCGTGAGGTGCTCGCATTGGCGGCGGAGGCCGAACCTGAAGTAAGTGCAACTGAAGTTCGGAGGGATGTGCCAGCGACGTCATGGGTTCGCTGGCCCGTCCTGAGGTGGGGAGCCGCCGCAGCGTGCGTAGTGATTGTTGGAGCGGCTGTGTTGTATCAATCGGGCAGTATCAAACAGCAAGAGATCAAAGGGGCGACATCAGACGCTCAGCCGTCGGTGACTGCGACGGCAACTGTACCTGCGCAGGCGGAGAGCGCGAAAAATTCAGCAAAAGAAAACTACGAAACAGACTCTGCAGATCGAAAGGTGAAAGTTGAGGATCGGCTCCTGGCTCGGTCGCCGTCGATTGCTCCGTCGGCGAAGCCGAACCGGTCACTGGCAGAAGGGCGTGTAGTAGCGAACAAAGAGATGTTAAAGGGTGGCGCGCCTTCATCCATCGCATTGAGCGATGAGGCGAAATCGAGAGATGATCTTGCGAAAACGAAGCGTGTGGATGCGCCATCGATGCGCGAGAAGGTGGAGGATGCGGCTGTTGCGCAAGGTGGACCGAAGAAGGGCGAAGCACAAGCGCAAGAAAAATCTGTAGTGGCGGGCGGTGCGCTTCCCTCATCCGATGTTGAGAACGAAAAAGACCAGAGCGGAGTACGGCTTGCCGACAAGAAAACTGCGAATGCGGTTGCGGCTGCCCCGGCAGCGCCTGCGCCGGTTCAGACGGCGAAGGCTCCCGCCGAGTTACGGGCGGAAAAGCAGGATGAAGGAACCGCAGTCGGCAAGGCATCGGAGACAGTGGAAGTCAGTGCCGCGGCCACAGAGGTATCGACGGATCAAAATTTGCAAGCTACCGAAGGTACATTCGCGAAGTTAGTTGTTGCGATGTGGAATGTGAACGCAGCGGGTATTGTTTCGAGGTCTTTCGACGGTGGCAAGAAGTGGCAACCGGTTGCAATCGACTCTCGGACTAAGTTCACCGTGGTTGCCAGTAGCGGGAACTCGGTGTGGGCCGGAGGAAATGGAGGCGCGCTCTATCACTCGACGAATGGCGGCGCGCAATGGAATAAGGTGACGCCGACGGACGGTGCCCAGACGCTTACTTCCGATATCAGCAGAATTCAGTTCGACGATTTGCAGCACGGAACGGTTTTCGCGGGACAAGAGCGATGGACCACGTCCGATGGTGGAAAGAGATGGTCGCGCTCGCAGTGAGCGATCAACGAGCGACGGTTGACTTTTAGTGACTCTTCACATTTTCGTTTCAAGAATGCGCACACCTCGTCTAGTTGGCACCCTTCTGTTTGCCGTCGCTTGCGCTCTTCATGCGCAACAGGCCGCGGAGCCTCTTAATCCCAAGTGGTGCGACAAGCTGCCTCGTCCGGAATACAAGAAACTTGAGCGAGTGTCGTCGCCAGATCCGTGGTTCGAGGTTTATCGAATTCGCACAGGTGTGTTCGCGATTTATGAGCCGCATCAGGAAGAAGAAGTTATCTCCTATCTCATTGCCGGAGAGAAACGCGCCGTATTGTTTGACACAGGATTGGGTGTCGGCAATATCAAATCTGTAGTCGAAAGCTTGACCCAACTGCCCGTGATCGTCATGAACTCGCACACGCATTTCGATCATGTCGGCGGAAACGCGGACTTTCAGGAGATATACGGCGAGGACATCGAGTACTCACAAAAAAATGCGAAGGGGGAAGTGAATGAGTATTCACGCGATCTTCTGATTCCAGATCGCGTTTGCCGAGAGTTGCCGAAGGGAGTGGACCCAAGCAAAATCAAAATTCGGCCGTGGAAGATCACACATGTGTTGCACGATGGTGAGCGGATCGATCTCGGAGGACGTGTGCTCGAGGTGATTTTTACACCCGGACATGCACCGGACGCGATGGCCTTGCTTGATCGTAAGAATGGCTTGCTGTTTGTTGGTGACACCTACTATGCGGGTCCGATTTATCTGTTCGTCCCGGAAACGGATTTGGCCGCATTCACCCGCTCGGTTGCCCATGTCGTGGAGCTTTCTTCCCAGTTGAACCTGGTTTTACCGGCTCACAATGTGCCAGTCGCGAGGCCGTCCGACCTGAGGGCGCTTGAGGCTGCTTTGGAAAAAGTGAAATCAGGGAAAGTCACGCCGAGGGTAACCGAGGGTCGGCGGGAATACGTGTTTAATGGGTTTTCTCTCTTGCTCTCAGCGAAGTAGAGCGAATGCCGCGCCGGGCGCGGGATCTGTCCTTAGTTACCGAAGTCAATCGTCCGTGATTACCACAAACTAAAGGACTTATTACCAAAGTGACATTTACAGTGAAGGGTAGTGGACGTACTATCCACTCGTGGTTTGGCAGTTCTGGGGGAGGGCTGCCGAGGCGCTCTGAACGAAAGTTCAGAGCGCTTTTTTTGTTCAGTTCTCGGTTCTCAGATGTCAGTTTTCAGTTCAGTTCTCCCTGTGGGACCTACAATAAATTCTTTGGCAAGTTGCACCGTCTTCTGCGGCCAATTTCGAAAAGCTCTTAATTGAAACCCGGAATTGGACATGGGAAGCGTCAGGCCACTTGCGACTTCCATCACAGTTTCGCATCTAAGTGAAGTGATAAAATTCATCGCCCGCTGAGGCAGGCGCAATTATCAACCGGTACCACAACCGGCAGTCGTGCAGTGGAGCCGGAAAGGTATCTGGAGGAACAATGGCAAGCAACGCAATTATGGAAGCGACGGACGCGAATTTTGACGCGGACGTATTGAAATCGGACAAGCCCGTCCTAGTAGATTTTTGGGCAACCTGGTGCGGCCCATGCCGCGCGATCGCGCCGATCGTTGACGAGTTGGCGACCGAGTACCAGGGCAAAGTAAAGATTGCAAAAATGGATGTGGATCGCAATCCGGCGACGCCGATGCGGTATCGCGTGACCGGAATTCCGACGCTGCTGGTATTCAAAGGTGGACAGGTAGTCGAGCAGTTGGTTGGCTATCGTGGGAAAGAAGCATTACAGCAGGCACTGGATAAACATGTTGGGTAAAGGTCGCTAGTCGCTATTTTGAGACGCCCGGGCTGAGAGCTCGGGCGTTTTTGTTTTAAGAACGAGTATTTAGCTGTTAGCACCTAGTCTTTCGTCGTTGAGCGTTGTGGCGCGACAAAAAAGCAGGTTCTTCGCACATCCCTTCGACTGCGCTCAGGGCAGGCTCTCGGCTTCGCCTTCGGCGGCTCAGAATGACAAAAAGAGATGGGTTTAGAGGTGAGAGTTCTGGGGTAAAAGGGTCATGAAATGGGCCGCGTGCTAACGGCTAAATGCTAATTGCTTTCTTCAATACTTCCTTAGCACTCCAATCACCCGTCCTTGAACTTGAACCAGCGCGGCGGGCACGATGATCGGTTTCATCGTTGCATTCGAGGGTTGCAGCCGGATGTTATCTCCTTCGCGATAGAAGCGCTTCAGGGTGGCATCATTTTCATCGACCAGCGCGACGACGATGTCGCCATTGTGCGCGGTCTTCGATTTTTCGACCAAAACGTAGTCCCCATCGAGAATGGCTTCGTCCTGCATGGAGTTGCCACGAACCTCCAGAACGAACACTTCTTTTGACCGGACGAAATCCGCAAGCGAGATCGTCTCGGGATTCTGCACCGCCTCAATCGGTTGGCCAGCGGCGATTCGGCCGAGAAGCGGCAATACCACGCCAGTGTTCACGGCCATCGACTGCTTGAGTTTTCCTTTTGGTGGCAGAAGGTCGATCGAGCGGCTGCGGTTGTAATCGCGAGTGAGTAAGCCCTTCTTTTCGAGATTGGAGATGTGTTTGTGCACGGTGGCGAGCGAGTTCAAGCTCAAGCCTTCCCGAATTTCGTCATACGAAGGAGAGTAACTGTGCTCGGTAGTGAAGCGCGAGATGAAGTCATACACTTCGCGTTGACGCCGGGTGATCGCCATGGCCCGATTGTGGGCGAAAAGAAAGCGAATGTCAAGAAAGAAGCGGGCAGCGATCAGCAGCCAGCATTCAGGTGAGCAACTGGTAGTTAGCAATTAGCATTTAGCCGTTAGCATTCGATGACTGCTGATCACTGTCTACTGCTGATCCGACAAGAGTGTCTTCAGAAATCGATAGTAGAAATCTACGCCCTGGTAGAACGCTGGAATGGCGATGCGCTCATCCTTTCCGTGGGCGCGAATATCGCTGCGTTCGTAGTAGTCACCGCCGATGGCGTAAGTCGGTAAGCCAGCCGCGTTCGTATACACGCCGTCGGACGCGCCAGTGCTCATGCTCGGCAGGACGGGAACGCCGGGCATCATTTGCGCCATCACTTTATCGAGCGCGTCGAAAACATCCTTGCGCGGCTCGGGCGGCAGATAGCTGTGGCGGTCGGACCCGCGATCCATCAATTGGTTATTGTTTTCGCGGAACTGCACTTTGATCTTCGGGTCGGCGACCACTTTCTCAAGCGTAGCGCGAACTTCCTCCAGTGGATGTCCCGGCAAGATTCGGCAATTGATGTTGGCGGTTGCGGTCTGCGGAAGGGCGTTGTTGGCGTGACCACCGTTCAGTCGGGTCGCTACGCAGGTCGTGTGCATCAGCGAGTTGTCGATGGCGTCTTTTGACAGGCGCGCGACGGCCGCCATATCCGGAGGATTTTTGAGAATCGCTTTCAGGTCAGTGCCGCGTTGGCCGGTCGTGAACTTTGACTGCCGCTCAAAGTTGGCGCGAGTGATGTTGTTCAGCTCGAACGGAAACTGAAATTTCTGGATCTTTACCAGCGCATCCGCGAGCTCATAGATCGCGTTCTCCGGACGAGGCACGGAGCTGTGGCCGCCCGGGTTCGTGGCCGTGAGAACGAAATCCCCGTAAAGCTTTTCTGTGGCATTCACGTCCATCATCAGCGGCTTGCCGTGCTCCATCATTACGCCGCCACCGTCATGGTTCAGAACGTATTCCGCATCGATCAAGTCGCGATGATTTTTCAGCAGCCAGTCGACACCGTTGGAAGTGCCGCCTTCCTCATCCGCGGTGAGCGCGAGGATGATGTCGCGATCCGGAACGAAGCCCTCTTTCTTCAGGCGGATGAGCGTGGTGACCATAATTGCGTCGCCATGCTTCATGTCGGTGGTACCGCGTCCGTAGTAGTAGCCATCTTTCTCGACGAACTGGAAAGGGTCTGTTGTCCAGTCAGAGCGTAGAGCCTCGACAACGTCGAGATGTCCGATGAGGAGAACGGGTTTTTTCTTGCCGCTGCCATGCAGACGGGCAACCATGTTCTTCTTGCGGTCGTTCGGTCCGATAACTTGAATGTCGGACGCGGGAAATCCAGCGTCGAGCAGGCGTTTGGCCATTGCTTCGGCTGCAGTGGTGACGTTGCCCACCGAATCAGTCGTGTTGATTTCGATGAGTTCTTTGAAAATGTCGTGCGAAAGCTGCTTGGTTGCGTCGTCGAGCTGGGCCGATGCGAAAGTGGATGCGAGAGCGAAAGCGAGAACGGCAAGCGTGCGGTGGATCACCCGGTGTCTCCTTGGTGCAGGGGAAGTCGCTGAAAACACTAGCAGAGAATAGCTGCGACTGGCTACTGGCTGGTGGCTGCTGTCACGCGGGCCATGTTGGGTTGGACGACGATGCCAGAACCAGATTGTCAATCAATCTGGTCGATCCCAGGTACGCAGCGACGGTTACCAATGTGCCTTCTTTGACTTCAGAGACTGGATCGAGCGAGAGCGGGTCCACTAGCTCCAAATAGTCCAAGCGAACAGCAGGCTCGGCCGAGAACGCACCCTTCCCTGCCTCGACAAGAACTTGCGTATTGTGTTCCCCATGCTTAAAGCGTTCTTCCACGCGCCGAAGAGATCGAGATAACACGAGGGCGGATTTTCGCTGGGCAGGATCCAGATAAACGTTTCGCGAACTCATAGCGAGTCCATCAGGCTCGCGCACAATCGGGCAGCCGACAATTTCGATTGGAAATTTAAGATCGCAAACCATGCGCCGAATGATGGCGAGTTGGGCCGCATCTTTTTGTCCGAAGAACGCCGTGTCGGGTTCGACGATATGGAAGAGTTTCGCGACGACCGTCGTCACGCCGCGAAAATGGCCAGGACGCGACTTGCCATCGAGCTTGTCGCTCAGTCCTTCGACTGTTACCCATGTGACTGAGCCTTGCGGATACATTTCGTCCACGCTCGGGGCGAATACGAGATCGACGTTTTCCTTTTTGAGCAGGTCGCAATCGTGCTCGAAACTTCGCGGATACTTAGACAGGTCTTCGTTCGGACCGAACTGCGTTGGGTTGACGAAAATCGTCGCGACGACCAAATCGCACGCTGCCCTAGCGGCCCGCATCAAGGACAGGTGTCCTTCATGCAGCGCACCCATGGTTGGCACAAGACCGATTCTGCGCCCCTGAGCGCGGGCAGAGCACAGATCGGATCGAAGGCCATCAACGGTGGTGTGAATATTCATCGGAGCGGTCGCGGTAGTCAGGATTGAATCCAGTGAATGAGGATTTGAAGGCTTTGCAGAGTTCCAGCGAGAATCGCGCGATTCTTACGCATCAGTGCGTGATCCTGTTCGGAATCGTTTTTAGAATTTTCGGCAACCGCCACGACTCGGCCGTAAGGCCATGCTGAACGCGGCAATTTCGCAAGTGCATCTGGAACCTGTTCGGGCTTCAGAATAAGGATTTCGCTATTCTTCAGGTCGACCAGCCCGATGCCATCCGGCCGCACAACCAAATATGGGTTCTGCCAATTCTTAGCATCACGGTTTAGTTGATAGTGCGAAGGATCTACTGCCGGGATGGCCTCTAACACGGCTGCAGGCGAGGGACTCGGTGGCGTTTGCGGCTTCGGCGAACATCCAATCGCAAGCGCACATGCCCCAAGCAGAATGACAGCACTGAGATCGATCGTTCTCACGCCAGGATTTTACCGTCTCATCATCTTCTTGCGTTCGAGCACTGTCTCAAATGCAGCGCGAGTTTCCTTCGGCAAGTGATACGACTCGGAATCGGAAGGGTATTGATGTGAAACCACATCAGCCTTGAAAGCCAATGCCGCGTTTGTGATCAGGGCCGCAGCATCGCCATAACGGCGAACGAATTTCGCCGGAGGCCCAAACGTTAGATTCAGAAGATCGTGGAACACAAGCACTTGGCCATCGCAATCCGGGCCAGCGCCAATACCGATTGTCGGAGTTTCGACTTCGTTGGTAATCAGGGCAGCGACTTCTCGCGGGATGCCTTCAAGGAAGATGCAAGCCACACCCGCGCGATCTAAAGCAACGGCATCTTTGACCAATTGCTCGATAGCATTCAAGCTCTTGCCCTGAACTTTGTATCCGCCCATAACGTTCACGGATTGCGGAGTAAGGCCGATATGCCCGGCGACTGGAATTTCGGCATCGATGATGCGGTGAATTAACTGCGAGCGCTTGGCGCCGCCCTCGATTTTTACGGCTTCAGCGCCGGCTTCCTTGATGAAGCGGGCTGCATTGCGAACGGCTTCATCTTCGCTGACGTGGTAAGAGCCGTAGGGCATGTCGGCGATCAGCAATGCATCTTTCACGCCGCGACGGGCAGCACGGGTGTGATGAAGCATCTCGTCGATGGTGACCGAGAGCGTGTTGTCATAACCGAGCATCGTCATCGCGAGAGAATCGCCGACTAGAACGATGTCGATCCCCGCCTCGTCTACTAGTCGGGCACTTGCGTAGTCATATGCGGTCAGACAAGTGATGCGTTCGTGTTGAAGCTTTTTTTCGCGGAGTGAGCTAGCGGTGACTTTTCGGCGCGGATCGCCGATTGAGGTGAGACTCATGATTCCTCCAGTGCCCTTCCGGCCAGCCGGATAGAGCCTGCTCGCATCTTGATGCGCTTATTGTAGGGGGAGTGTCAGGGAATTTCTAGAGTTTGTAAGTCGCTGATTTCAGGAAGTTTCTTTCGGAATTCAGCAACGGCATATTCCGAGTCACGCGCTGGCGGCTTCCTGGCTGCCCAAGGCAAGGAAGTACTGCGTCCCCTTGATGGGCTCGGAAACTTTGCGGAGCAGTTCCTGCAAGTCTTCGTTGCGATCGACGAAATCAATTTCGGACGTGTTGATGATCAACAAATCCGACGAAGTGTAGTGGAAAAAGAAGTGTTCGTACGCTTTTACAACTTCGTCAAGATAGTCCTCGTTGATCGCCTTCTCTCCCGGAGCATTCTTTTTCTTCAATCGCTTCTTCAGAACGTCAGTCGAGGCCTGAAGGTAAATCACCAAGTCAGGCGTGGGGACCTGGTCGCGGAAATAGTTGTAATAGCGGTTGTAGGTTTCCAGTTCCTGATCGTTCAGGTTCAAACACGCAAAGATTTTGTCTTTTTCGAAGATGAAGTCGGAAACGATTGTGCGCTGAGAACTCGGACCGAGGTCAAGCGCGCGCAACTGCTCGAAGCGATGGATCAGGAATGAAAACTGTGCCTGAAATGCAGCCCCGGGCTCCCCGCGATAAAAGGAAGGCAGAAACAGGTTCTGGTCCGGTTCCATGACACGCGTCGCATTCAATCGCTCGGAAAGGATGCGTGCCAAGGTGCTCTTGCCGACTCGGATAGGTCCTTCAACTGCGATATAACGGGGAAGCTCGAAAAGCTTGGCCATGGTTTCGCGGAGAAGACAGCACGCAGAATATCTTGCTTCGCGTCGGCTGGCAATTGTGGGAAAAGTTAACACCGAAGAAAGTATCCAGAGTGCAAAGCTCAAAGTTCACAGTCCAGGAGTCAGACTGTAGCTCGGCTTCGAGTGATGTCACGTTCAATCAGCGGTACTCTCTTCCGGCTGCGTTCCTTTCACGCCTTCTCGTTTACAATCGCGCAAGATGATCATCTCTGCCGTTGCCGCCGCAACTGTTGCCGCTGCCGCGTCTGCAGCCGGTTATCAGACGATGGCGCCCACGGGACAATGGTACGGGCGCACATTCTGCGGGTTACCACAGAGCTCAGAGCAACTTGCCCTCACCTATGATGACGGCCCGAATGATCCACACACGCTGAAACTCCTTGATGTTCTGGCAAAGCACAATGTGAAAGCCACGTTTTTCCTAATCGGCCGTTATGTGCGGATGCGGCCAGACATTGTGCGAGAACTAGTTCAAGCTGGACATGTGGTCGGGAATCATACCCAAAATCATCCACTACTGATCTTTCAGCCGGCCGAGCGCGTCCGTCGAGAACTTGAGGAGTGCCAAGCGGCGATTTCGGAAACAATCGGAAGCCCGGCAATGCTGTTCCGTCCCCCGTTCGGAGGAAGAAGGCCAGCCGTCATGCGCATTGTCGGTGAGATGGCAATGAAAGCTGTCATGTGGAACATCACAGGGTACGACTGGAATGCGAAGTCGGCCGATGACATTGAAAACATGGTTTCACGACGGGTGAGAGGCGGCAATGTCATCCTTCTTCACGATGGTGGTCACCTGAAGATGGGGGCGGATCGCTCGAGAACAGTCGAAGCAACAGAGCGACTCATCAAGAAATTCCATGCACAAGGCTACTCGTTCGTGACCGTTCAGCAAATGCTTGATCAGCAGCGCGCTGCGAATTAGGCCGGCGCCATCGCGAAGGCCTGTTTCGCGGACGCGATCGTTTGCTGGATGTCGTGTTCCGTATGAGCTGCACCCATAAATGCCGCTTCGAACTGCGATGGCGGCAGATATATTCCATTCTCCAACATGGCTCGGAAAAATCGCCCGAAGGCTTCTGTATCAGACTTCGCGGCCGATTCCCATCCTGTGACCGGACCGGCGGTAAAAAACCATGTGAACATGGAACCCACGCGGTTGTGAGTCATCGCGATACCGGATTCTTTCGCCGCAGCCGCAACTCCCGACACCAGTTCCGCAGAAAGCTTATCGAGCTTGGAGTAGATATCCCGGTGCTCGCGCAAGTGGCGCAAAGTCGCGTAGCCAGCGGCCATGGCGAGCGGATTTCCTGAAAGAGTTCCCGCCTGATACATGGGGCCGAGCGGTGCGACCAGATCCATCACTTCGCGCGAGCCGCCGTAGGCTCCGACGGGCAATCCGCCACCGATGATCTTTCCGAGCGTAGTGATATCTGGCCGGATGGAGTACAACTCCTGCGCGCCGCCAAAAGCCAGGCGAAACCCGGTCATGACTTCGTCGAAGATCAGTAACGTTTTGTCGTGCTCCGTCAGAGCGCGGACTGCCTCAAGATACCCGCGTGCAGGAGGAACGCAGCCCATGTTTCCAACTACGGGCTCAACGATGACGCAGGCGATTTGGTGACGGAATTTTTTGAATGCCTGCTCAAGGGCATCGATGTCGTTGTAAGGCAGCGCAAGGGTGAACTGGGTGAATTCCTCAGGGACGCCTGCTGATCCAGGAATGCCCAGGGTTGCAACACCGGAACCGGCTTTCACGAGAAGCGCATCGGCATGGCCGTGGTAGCAGCCTTCGAACTTTACGATGTATTTGCGTTTGGTTGCGGCACGGGCCAAGCGAATCGCAGACATTGTGGCCTCAGTACCGGAGCTGACGAAGCGCACCTTTTGCATCGATGGATAAGCCGCAAGCACGACTTCGGCCAGATCGGCTTCGGTAGGAGTAGACGCTCCGAAGCTGGTGCCATTGCGAGTCGCGGAGATAACTGCCTCGACCACTGTCGGGGCGGCGTGCCCCAGAATCAGTGGCCCCCACGAACCGATGTAATCGACATATTCATTTCCATCGGCATCCCAAATATGAGCCCCTTGCCCGCGGACAATAAATGCCGGATCGCCGCCGACACTCCGAAATGCGCGTACCGGGGAATTGACCCCACCCGGAATGAGCTGCTCGGCTCTTTTCTGAAGTTTGCGCGATTGCTCAAACTTGCGTGCCATAGGGACCTCCTGCAACTACTCCCGATCAAGCCAATATAGCAGCGAGGAAGCGGTCAGCCGCAGCGGACGGAGTCACCATGAGTTGTGACGGGAAACACACTCAAAACGGGGTTGGAGTGTGCCAGTGGGGAGCATTCATCAAAAATTCATTTGCCCGCAATAGTCCTGCAACAGAGGAACGTTAGAGTGCAGGCATCACACTGCCCCTTCTAACCGGGAGGGCTACGGGACAGTCTCGGGGGGCTCCGGACTGTCCGTTTCTTTTCTGGCCTATTTCAAGACCTTTACACCTTTCCAGAAGGCGATGTGGTCCTTTATCTGTGAAGCAGCTGTTTTCGGATCTGGATAGTACCAGGCAGCATTTTCATTCCGCTTTCCATTGGCTTCCAAATGGTAGTAGCTCGCCGTTCCCTTCCATGGACACACGGTGTGGTGTTCACTGGGCCGCAGGTATCCACGCTGGACTGAATCAACAGGGAAATACCGATTGCCTTCAATCTCAACAGTCCGATCGCTCTCGGCCACGACGACGTTTTCCCAGATTGCTTTCGCCATAACAGAAGTTTAGATTCCTTTGTGCCTTCGCAGGTTCAGAGGAAATATGGGAAACGAACTCTTCAATGGTCATTCGATGGTGGATAACCTACGACGCGTATTGGTTTGCCCTCCTGAACACGCCGGATGGAACGATCCTGCTCGTCGCTCCAGCTTTGAGCAACTTGGTTTTCATCACCCACCTGATTTTGAGATTGCGCGGAAACAACATCAAGAACTCTGCAAGATTTTGAACCAGGCCGGTGCGGAAGTTTCGGTTTTGCCTGCATCACCGACGCTCACGCTGGATGCGGCGTACGCACACGATGCGTCGATCGCCACTGATTTCGGGATCATCCTGATGAGGCCCGGAAAGCAAAACCGCATTCCAGAAGCAGATGCGCAACGAGAGTTCTTTGACGCGCAAGGGATCAAGGTACTAGGCGAAATCCGGGGGCCCGGAACCACAGAAGCCGGGGATATGGTATGGCTCGATGCGAAGACTCTGCTGATCGGACTGGGCTATCGCACGAACAGCTCAGGAATTGAACAAATGCGAGCTCTGCTCGCGCCGTATGGGATTGAAGTAATCAAAGCGCCATTGCCGTACGGACCCGGACCATCCGCGTGTTTGCATTTGATGTCCTTGATGAGCGTTTTAGACCGAGAGACGATTCTCGTGGACCTCGCATGGCTGACGGTTGAGACTGTTGAACTTCTGCGCGCTCGAGGATTTTCTTTTATCCATATCGACGACTCGGAGCGCGATACTCTGGCTTGCAATGTGCTTTCGTTGGGTAGCAAACGCTTGATTGCTTTGCAGGAGAATGCAAAGACGAACGAGCGACTTCGCTCTGCTGGATTCAAGGTGAGTACTTTTCCTGGCGATGAGGTCTGCATCAACGGGGCTGGTGGGCCAACATGCCTCACCAGGCCGCTCGCTCGCGATTAACTTTTGGTCGGGAAAAATTACACGGAAAAGACATCGTCCTTTCAGGTGTCCTGCCCTCATTGTTGCAGAATCAGCCAGTTGCGTTTCATCTGGGTCACGGCACCTGTCGTGCTTGATCGAAATTGCCATTCGTTCGAAAGGACAAATGAAATGCAGAAAATTGCTCTTCCAAGACATCTTCGTCGCTACCTGCTTGCGGGGGCCGTATCGGTTTCGATGCTGGTAGCGCCCGCTACAGTCGCATTCGCCGGGAGCGCACCAGCGGCACCACAGGATCGAAGAGAAGCGCGCACGATGCGCGACCCGGATCTCGACGCACTCGATGCGTTTCTGGACAGCACGCCGGAGGTTTCCAAAGACGTGCACCAGAATCCGTCTTTGCTGAATGATCAGAACTATCTTTCAAGCCATCCAGGACTTGCGAAGTTCATGAGCGAACATCCACGTGTTCGTGAACAGGCCCGACAAAATCCGGGTGCGGTACTGCGGCAAGAACAGCGCTGGGACGCGCGCGGTGGCGATATCAATAATTGGCAGGTGCAGGAACTCGACAAGTTTCTAGATAAGCACCCCCAAGTGGATAACGACTTGAGAAAAAATCCACGGCTGGCGTCAGATGACTCCTATGTGGATCGGCACCCAGAATTCAAGGCGTTTTTGAGGGAACATCCTGGCGTACGGGAATCTCTCAGCGAGCATCCGCAGATCATGATGAGTCGGGAGAAGCGCTACGAGCGCAACGAAAACGAAAGACGGTAAACTGCCGTTGGACAATTCATGCTAGAGAAGCCGGCCACGAGCCGGCTTTTTTATGTTCCGAGGGAACTGTTACTCCCCCTCTGTCGCACAGCGAACAGACATTCGGCGCAAAAAACCAGCTTGGCGCACACGCGATTCTGCAGGAATCTCCGCTAGAATGAACGTGCATGATTCTTCCCTTCGTTCGCGAACTCTTCGCGGACGTAGAAACCTTGCCCGCTTTCTTGCGTGTAGCCTCCCACCTGCGGGAGAGCACGAAGCGGATCGGTGTGTCCGGACTCTCGCAATCAGCAAAGGCACTCTTACTTGTTTTGTGGCGGCGAGCCGCGGAACGGCCGATTATCGTCGTCGTTCCGGATAATCGTGCCGCTGACGAGTTGGTTCCGATACTTAAAGCTTTCTGCGAACTAACTACAGCGGCCGATCCGGATTCGGTCGTGTGCCTGCCGGCACGTGACGTTTTGCCGTTTCAGAATCTTTCGCCGCACCCGGAAATCCAGGAAGAGCGCGCGACTGCGCTCTGGAAAATTGCCAGCGGAGCGGTTTCCATCCTGGTGGTTCCTGTCGCGGCAACGACAATTCGATTGCGTGCTCCGGAGTACTACGTCGATTTGGGACGGGTGATCCGGCGGGGAGAGGCCATCGACGTCGATGCTGTGCTTCGTCATCTGAATACCATCGGCTACGCTTCCACAGATGTTGTCGAAATGCCCGGTCAGTATGCTCTCCGGGGCGGAATTCTCGATGTGTACTCTCCTGAAGCCGAGCGTCCGTTGCGTATCGAATTTTTCGGCGACGAGGTGGAGGCGATCCGGAAGTTCGATCCGGGAACGCAGCGATCGTCGAGTCCCGTCGATGAAGCCGTGCTTTTGCCGTTAACCGAAACTCCGGTCAATGATGAGCTGCTGGCAGCGATTCACGTTCGACTCTCCGGAAGGCGCATTAGCGGGGACGAGTCCGTCGTGGAGGAAGCGGTACGCTCCGGAGGTGTGACTACTTTCCCCGGGTGGGAATTCTACGCACCGATCGCAGGAGCAGACCGCACAATTTTTGAAATGTTGCCACGCGCGCCGGTGATTCTCGACGAACCCTCTGCATTAAGAGACGAGCTGGATCGCGTATGGACGCGTGTTCTCGAAGCTCACGAGCGCAGCGAGATCGGCAAGCTTGTCCTGCCGGAAGAATTGTATGTAATTCCTGAGGATTGGGCCGATAGGGTTGAGAAGCTGCCTGGTGCGGACCTTGAATACCTTGCCTTAACGCGTTCTGAGTCGACGATTGAACCGGCAACTTTTCTGACCCAACCAACTCAGCGTTTTCACGGATCAGTGGCTGACATCGCAGCGGGAGCGCAAAAGCTGGCTGGCGAAGGCAAGCAGGTGCTTTTCGTCGTGCCGAATACGGGCGAGATAGAGAGACTGGCGGACGTCTTTAGTGAATACAACGTCAGCTTCCGGCTGGGTAGCCGGACGCGTGGCGGCGAAAGCTATGCTGACGAGACTTCCTATTTCGCAGGCGAGGTTCTCACCAGCACGCTGGTGAAAGCCTATCTTCCCGACGGAGTCGTTCTGCCGGAAGCCCGATTAGCGATCTTCGGTGCTCGCGATCTTTTTGATGAGTCAGAACTGGCCAGCGCCAAACCGCAGCGGCAAAAGTCGAAGACAGCAGCCTTCCTTTCAGATTTCCGAGATCTCCAGGTTGGGGATTATGTCGTTCACGTCGAACACGGCATTGGACAGTACCAGGGGCTGAAGGAAATCAATCAGGGCGACGGCGTCGCGGAATTCATGCTGCTCGAGTATGCAGATGCCGCGCGTTTGTACGTCCCGCTGACGCGGCTCGATCTCGTTCAGAAATACCGCTCTGCAGAGGGAGCAAAGCCAGTCCTGAATCACCTTGGCACGGCCGCGTGGGCGAAAACCAAAGCGCGCGTACGCAAGGCGATGAAGGACATGACCGAAGAGTTGCTGAAGCTCTACGCTGAGCGGCAAGCAGCCGAAGGCCACGCGTTTCCCCCGGACACGCAGTTCATGCGCGAGTTCGAAGATGCATTCGAGTACAGCGAGACAGAAGACCAAGATCTCGCAATCGTGGATGTGAAGCGGGACATGGAATCTGGGCGGCCGATGGATCGCCTTCTCTGCGGCGATGTTGGTTACGGTAAGACGGAAGTCGCCATGCGAGCAGCCTTCAAAGCAATCACGGATAACAAGCAGGTAGCCGTACTAGCTCCAACAACAGTGCTGGCGTTTCAACATTTCGAGACTTTCAAACAACGATTCGCCGCATTTCCCGTACAGATCGAGATGATCAGCCGGTTCCGCAATGCAAAACAGCAGAAAGAAATTCTGCAAAGAATGGAAGCGGGAAAGATTGACATTCTGATTGGTACGCATCGTCTGTTATCGAAAGACGTGAAGTTTTCGGATCTCGGCTTGCTCGTTGTTGATGAAGAGCAACGCTTTGGCGTGCGTCACAAGGAACGCCTGAAGCAGATTCGGAAGCAGGTCGACGTGCTCACGATGTCAGCGACGCCGATTCCTCGGACGCTGCACATGTCCATGGTTGGGCTGCGCGACATGAGCGTGATCGAAACACCGCCGAAAGATCGCCTGGCGATTCAAACCGTCGTCGCCGGATGGGATGAAAAGCTGATTCAATCTGCGATCGATGCTGAATTAGATCGCCAAGGCCAGATCTATTTTGTTCACAACCGCGTCGACACGATTTGGGAAATTGCGGCCAAGCTGCAAACGATGGCCCCGCGCGCACGCATTATCGTGGGCCATGGTCAGATGTCGGAAGGCGAACTCGAAAAAGTGATGCTGAAGTTTATGCGTCACGAGGCCGACATTCTGGTCGCGACAACCATCATCGAAAATGGACTTGATATTCCGCTCTGCAACACGATTCTGATCAATCGGGCAGACCGATTAGGATTATCGGAGCTCTATCAACTGCGCGGACGTGTAGGGCGCTCGGATCGCCGAGCCTATGCGTATTTGCTGCTACCCGCCGAAATTGAGCTCACGCCGATCGCGCGGCGTCGGCTCGCTGCCTTGAAGGAATTCTCAGATTTGGGTGCGGGCTTCAAGATCGCGGCACTGGATCTCGAGTTGAGAGGCGCCGGGAACCTGCTCGGTGGAGAACAGAGCGGGCATATCGAGGCTGTCGGATTCGAGTTGTACACGCAGATGCTCGATCGGGCAGTCCGCGAGATGAAGGGTGAGGCGGCACCGGAAGCGGCCGAGATTCAGCTGAACCTTGGGGTCAACATCCGGATCCCATCAAGCTACATCCCCGAAGAAAATCAGCGTTTGCGGATGTACAAGCGCGTTGCCGGAGTAGAAACCGAATCGCAACTGAAAGATGTGAATTCGGAACTGAAAGACCGCTATGGTGAACCACCGAGTGCCGTACAGAATCTATTGAGCTATGCGAAGTTGAAGCTGCTGTGCCTGGAGATCGGTGTGCTTCAGATCGAAAGAAAGCGGGATTTGGTGAATGTCAAATTTCAGGAGAAAGCAAACATCGATCCCGGAAAGTTGGCGCGTTTTGTCGCATCGCAGAAAGGGACGCAGTTCACACCGGATGGCACTTTGAAGTTTTCGATCAAGACAAACACCGCGGATGGTATTTTGCAGACTCTTCGCGACTTGCTCGAAGAACTCGGGACGAACGAACGTGTGGCACAGGAATCCTAGACAACGCAGTACCAACCAGTACAATGACACGGCGCTAACCGACAAAGCATCGACGACAAAGGACCGGTAGATAGTTCATGCCAATGAGAGTCCGCAAAGCTGTATTTCCTGCTGCAGGTTTAGGAACCCGTTTTCTTCCCGCCACTAAAGCCCAGCCGAAAGAGATGCTGCCGCTAGTCGACAAGCCCATCATCCAATATGGCGTCGAAGAAGCCATGATTGCAGGCTGCGATCAGATTGTGATCGTAACGGGCCGCGGCAAACAGGCCATCGAAGACCATTTCGATGTCAGTTACGAACTCGAGAAGATGCTCGAGGAACGCAAGAAAACTGATCTCCTCGCAATTGTGCGACAGATCTCCGACATGATGCACGTCGCATATGTTCGGCAAAAGGAAGCGCTCGGACTCGGCCATGCAGTTTTCCAGGCCCGTGAACTGGTCGGCAATGAACCGTTCGCGGTGCTTCTTGCCGATGACGTGATCGATGCCGATCCGCCGGTGCTGAAACAGATGATCGACGTCTTCGATCAAACGCAAAGTTCGGTCATCGCTACGCAGATAGTGGAAGGCAAAGCAATCTCCGCTTACGGCGTGATGGACGTGAAACCCGCTGATGGGCGATTCAACGGGCGGCTGTTCGAGATCAAGAACATGGTGGAGAAACCACCGCTGGAAGAAGCGCCTTCGAATCTAGCGATCATTGGTCGATACGTACTGACGCCAGCGATTTTTGATGTTCTCGCGGAAACTCCCACCGGCAGCGGCGGAGAACTGCAACTCACCGACGGCATGCGACTGCTTCTGAAGAAAGAAAAGATGTATGCCTATGTGTACGAAGGTCGCCGGCATGACACGGGAGACAAGCTTGGGTTTTTGAAAGCTACAGTGGAATACGCATTGAAACGCGACGACCTGGGCGGACCATTCCGCGAATACCTCAAAGGCCTTAAACTGTAGCGGCTTTGGCCAAGCGCATTCATACATCCGTAGCGCCTTCGTGGTGGGAACGGTTCCCACTGAAGACCGAACACCTCCTGCTGAACTGGTTGCTGATCTTTGTTCCGGTAGCGCTGGTACTGGGCTATGTCTGGAAACCATCTCCGCTGATTATTTTTGGAGTCGCCGCTCTCGGAATTATTCCGCTCGCGGGTGTTCTCGGTGAAGCGACGGACGATCTTGCATCCCATCTCGGCCAAGGCCTTGGCGGATTGTTGAATGCCACGATGGGTAATGCAACCGAACTGATCATCGCCATTTTCGCTTTGCGTGCGGGACATACGGAAGTGGTGAAAGCGTCGCTCTCGGGAAGCATCATCGGCAATATCTTGCTGGTTCTCGGATTGAGTGTTCTAGTCGGTGGCTGGGGCCGCGAGCGTCAGAAATTTTCGCGGCAAGCAGCGGCTGTCAATTCGACGACGATGTTTATTGGAGTGGTGGCTCTGGTGATCCCGGCCGTGTTCGCCTGGAGCATTTTCGGCCAACTGCGCGAGCACGATCAACTGATCGAGAAGATGAGTCTTTGGACCAGTGGCGTGCTCATTGTTGTGTATCTACTAAATCTAGTTTTTTCTTTCGGCACCCACGCCGACGAGCGCAAGCAATCAGAAGTTTCCGAGCGATCTGTAGCGGCATCATTGCTTTCCCTCGGGCTCGCGACCGTTCTCATCGGGATTCTGAGCGAATTGCTGGTTGCCCAGATCGATGCGACCAAGCAGGCGCTTGGGCTTTCTGAACTTTTTCTGGGCGTGGTTGTGATTGCGATTATCGGCAATGCCGCCGAACATGCGTCGGCTGTATTCTTCGCAGCCGAAGACAAGATGGACCTTACGCTCGGCATCGCAATGGGGTCGAGCGTGCAGATCGCGCTGCTCGTTGCGCCGATCCTCGTGTTCTATTCCTTGATGATTCACAAACCGATGTCGCTGCTGTTTGTGCCACTCGAGATGATCGGCATCGCGCTGGCCGTGATCATCATGGATATGATTTCGTCCGACGGCGAGACGACGTGGTTTGAAGGCGTCCAGTTGTTGGCGGTGTACATCATCATGGCGGTAGCTTTTTATTACGTGCCAGAAGCGCGGTAGACGTCACCTAAACTCCCCAATGAAGCCGTAAGCAGTTGACCAGCCATGGTGCTACACTCCTCCGCCAGAGGATGGGGCATGGTGCGAGAATCCGACCAGCCGCAGATCATTAGCTTTGGCCTTTTCGAAGTTGATCTTCGCGCAGGGGAGTTACGCAAGAACGGTGCCAAGATCAAACTCCAAGATCAGCCCTTTCGAGTCCTGATCATTCTCCTTCGCCGCGCAGGGACTGTCGTCACGCGAGAAGAATTACGACGCGAACTGTGGCCAACCGACACCTTCGTAGACTTCGATCATGGGTTGAACGCCGCGGTAAGGCGCTTGCGCGATGCTCTCGACGACTCAGCAGAGAATCCCCGATTCATTCAAACTCTGCCACGCCATGGATACCGTTTCATCACTGCATCGGTTGTAGAAGGCATTGAATCAAGATCATCCGCCAGGGCTACACGATTATGGGTGTCGTCTGTTGTGGCAGCAGTGTTGTTGATTGCATTAGCATTTCTCGCCTGGGGTGGCGATATTCTGCGGCACGCAGGACTTGTCCCGCCGAACCTTCAGCCGCAGATCAACTCTATCGCGGTACTCCCACTCGTCAATTTAACCGGCGATAAAGAGCAGGAGAATTTTGTTGATGGCATGACGGAGCAGTTGATTACGGAACTTTCACGAATTGGCCCGCTGAAAGTCATCTCGCGAACCTCAGTGATGCAATACAAAGGAGAAAAAAATAAGACCTTGCCGCAGATCGGGCGAGAACTGAACGTGGATGCCGTGATGGAAGGATCTGTATTGCGGGCGGGTAACCGCGTGCGGATCGCGACTCACATGATTGATGCGTCGACGGATCAGAATTTGATGGTTGAGACGTACGAGGGTGATTTGGGCGATATCTTAAAAATTCAACGCGAAGTAGCGGAGTCCATATCAGCAAAGGTTCGGATCACGCTAACTCCGCAACAAAAGGCGCGGCTTCGCGGCGCTCCCAAGGTCGATCCAGAAGCGTACCAGGCTTATCTGACTGCAACCCGTGTCGATCTTAGTGGCTATCAAGGAATCAAGACCGCGGAAAACTATCTTCTAAAGTCCATCGAGAAAGATCCTAATTTTGCGCAGGCATATACGTGGCTGGCAATAACCCGCGTCCTACTTGGAGCACAACGGTGGCAGTCGGCACGAGAAGCTTTTCCGTCGGCAAAAGAAGCGATTCACAAGGCACTGGAGTTGGATGACGAGGATTGTGAAGCGCATGGCGTACTGGCGCGCATAAGTTTTCAATATGACTGGGACTGGGAAAAAGCCGAGAAGGAATACCGGCGTGCTCTTGAACTCTGTCCAAACAATAGTCGTTCGCATTTCCAGTACGGTGTTTACAGTGCGGTGAATGGTCGATTCGCTGAGGCACAGGCCAAGATGGCTGCTACCCGCGAACTCGACCCCATTCGGTCGGAGCCATTCGTGGGCGAGTCCGTCATCCACTATCATCGTCGCAATTACAAAGCATTGGTTGAGACAAGCAGAGCGTTCTTAACCGAGAATTCCAATGACTGGCGCGCTCACAACTGGCTCGGAGTCGGATATCAAGGTTCAGGACAGACGCTAGAGGCGATTTCTGAGTATCAGAAGGCTGTGGAGTTATCGCAAGGCGATTCAGATCCCACTGCTGCTTTGGCGCACGCATATACGGCTATTGGCAGAAAGGCAGAGGCGGCGGAGATTCTTCACCGCTTTCTCCGCCAATCGGAAACTAGCTATGCTTCTCCCTATATGATCGCGACAATTTATGCCGGATTGGGAGCTAAAGACAAGGCTTTCGAATACCTTGAAAAGGCGTACCAGGAAAGATCCTCAGACCTTTCCTACTTTTTGAGAGCTGATCTCAGGATAGATAATCTGCGATCTGACCCGCGTTTCCAAGATCTGATGAGCCGCATCAACTTCCCCGAAGGAGAGTTCCACCAAGCAGTCGGCACTAACTGACGCGGCCTACTCTTTCAAGCTTTCCTGCAGCTTCTTCGATTTTTCGGCGACGCCACGCGCCAACTTTTCCTTGTGTGCGTCGAGTTTTTTGGCAACAGACGCATCGGCGAGCGCGATCATCTGCGCGGCGAGAATCCCTGCGTTGGTCGCGCCCGGTTTGCCGATAGCGACCGTGGCGACCGGAATGCCAGCCGGCATCTGGACGGTCGCGAGCAATGAATCCATTCCCTGCAGAGACGTTGATGGTATCGGTACGCCGATTACAGGCAAAGTTGTGTGAGCCGCTATCACACCCGCGAGATGCGCTGCGCCGCCTGCGCCCGCGATGATGACGCGAATTCCACGAGCAGCAGCGCCACGAGCAAATTCGCCGGTACGATCGGGCGAGCGATGCGCTGAAGTAACATCGATTTCGTAAGCGATTCCGAAGTCGTCGAGGGCTTTTCCGGCTTCCCGCATGATTTCCAGATCGGAGTCGCTTCCCATCACAATCGAAACAAGTGCATTTTTCATAATTTTCCCTAAGACCAGTTTAATTTTCTAAGGTGAACGTGCGATTTTACAGAATAGTAGAGTCTTCGTGGCTAGGTTTTTATGGCGCGCGCAGCGATGTCTTTTCGATAATGCATTCCATCAAACTGAATGCGAGCGGCCGATTCATAGGCGCGCTCGACCGCATCCTTTAGTTGCGGAGCGTGGGCCGTCACGCCCAAGACGCGACCTCCGGAGGTGAAAAACGTGTCATCGCGAACCGAAGTTGCAGCATGAAAAACAGTCACGCCTGGTACTTTGCCCGCATCATCCAGGCCAAGGATTTTTTTGCCGGCCTCGAATGTTCCCGGATAACCTCCGGAAGCAAGCACGACACAGACGGAAGATTCCGAACTCCAGCGGAAATCGCCATCGCTCGTGCGACCGTCGATCGACGCTTCCAGCGCTTCCACCAAGTCGCTTTCCAATCGAACGAGAATGGCTTGAGTTTCGGGGTCGCCGAATCGGCAGTTGAACTCGAGCACCATCGGTCCACGCGCGGTCATCATCAGCCCACAATACAAAACGCCTTTGTACTCCGCTCCTTCCGCTTTCATGCCATCAATGACTGGTTTCGCAATGTGATTGACGAGCCATGCGCGCATCTGATCGTCGACAATCGTCGGGGTGGAGTATGCACCCATCCCTCCAGTGTTGGGACCGGTATCGCCGTCGCCGACGCGTTTGTGATCTTGTGCGCCGACAAGCGGGGCAATGCGCACGCCGTCACTTACAACCAAAAATGACAACTCTTCCCCTTTGAGGCACTCCTCAAGAACCACACATGCGCCCGCATCGCCTAGCATTCGGCCACTGAGCATTTCAGTCGCAGTGCTGGCGGCCTCTTCTTTCGTTTTGGCGATGACAACACCTTTGCCGGCAGCAAGGCCATCGGCTTTTACAACGATCGGGGTATGAAAGTGTGGAAGCGCAGCACGGACTTCTTCAACCGAGTGGCAAATCATGTAATGCGCGGTCGGGATGTGGTGCCGCTGCATGAATTCCTTGGCAAAACTTTTGCTGGATTCAAGCTGTGCGGCCGCTTTGGTCGGACCGAACGTACGCCATCCACGTCGGGTAAACTCATCGACCACACCAAGCGTCAGAGGCAGTTCCGGTCCGATGATGGTGAGATCGGGCTGGATTCGATTCGCAACCGCAACAAGAGAATCCAGGCTTTTCACATCAACCGGCAGACAAGTGGCATCAGCAGCGATCCCGCCATTGCCAGGCGCGCAAACAATCTGGTGTACGCGAGGCGATTGACGCAGTTTCCACACAAGCGCGTGCTCTCTGCCGCCACTTCCTATGACCAGAACTTTCATGATGGACAAATTAGGTTAGGGGCAGGAGAGGGTGATGTCAAACTGAGAGAGGGCTGGAGATTTTTAGAATGTCAGATCTCAGATTTCAGATTTTTCATTGTCTATCGTGGGGGACAAGAACAGGAGGAGCCGCATGCCACGGCTAAGTGCCCTAAAGAATTCGAAATCGTCACTCAAGGCTAGAACCTAGCCGCGAGCCCTCTATAATTCTTTCATTCATGATCACTGTGTCGAAAGAGGACTACCTCAAGGCTATCCTAGAGGCCGAGAGCGAGGGAGAGACGGTCATCTCGGCCACGCTGGCTCATTGGTTGAAGGTGTCTGCGCCGGCAGTGACCATGGCGCTTCGAAGATTGAAGAAAGATAACCTGGTTCGCGTGCAGGCCGATGGCAGAGTCCGTTTGACTGCAGCGGGAACGCGGATTGCAAGGCATCTGACGTTGCGCCATCACCTCATCGAGAGAATGCTGTCCGAGCTGTTTGGTATGGAATGGTGGAAAGTGCACGACGAGGCCGAGAGGCTAGAGCATGCTGTGTCCCCGGATTTCGAGGCGAAACTTCTTTCAAAGTTGGGGCGCGGCGGAGCCTGCCCTCACGGCAATCTGAGCGAACTGGAAAGTCCAACAAGCCGGCGACGACGCGGACTGACGCTACTCTCGCAAGCTGATCCAGGGAAAACCTATCAGGTCAGCGGAATTTACGAACGTGATCGCAGGCTGCTGGAATTGTTGGAGTCTCGCGGAATTCGGCCCGGCTCCCGGATCGAACTTCAACACACGAACTACGACGACACGCTGAGCCTCCGAACGCAGGCGGGGGAAGTGTCACTGGGCGCGGCAGCGGCTTCCAAGATCTGGGTTGCCAGTACTCCTTCCAAGCGATAGCAACAACCTTTTTACAGACCACAAGGCTCAATCAGCCGGTGAAATCTTGCCGCTTTGGTAACTTAACTATGGTTTACATCTCAGGGTATACTTGTGCTAAGGATGCAGGGGCTGTATGGGGACGAGTGAGCTTACACCTCGGGATGAAAGCGCATGGCGGCATGCGGCCACGCGTCCGAGTCTGCCTGAAGTTCACAGCAGCCTTTATGTGCCCAAATCTGCGACGAACCTAAGAAAACTGCTTGCGTTTGCGGGCCCTGGCTTCCTGGTCGCGGTGGGCTACATGGATCCAGGTAACTGGGCTACCGATCTTGCCGGCGGTTCGAAGTACAACTACACACTTTTGTCGGTCATCCTGCTTTCCAACTTGATGGCCATTCTGCTGCAGAGCCTTTGCGTGAAGCTTGGGGTGGCCACCGGCCGGGACCTTGCGCAGGCATGCCGTGATCATTATTCGCGGCCCGTGACTCTGGGCCTATGGGTTCTCGCCGAGGTGGCGATTGCGGCGTGCGACCTTGCAGAAGTTATCGGGTCCGCAATCGCACTCAATCTGTTGTTTGGAATTCCTCTGCTCTGGGGCGTATGCCTGACTGCGCTCGATGTCATGTTCATTCTGTTCCTGCAGCAAAAGGGGTTTCGTTTGATCGAAGCGATCGTGATTTCGCTGATCGGCATGATCGCAGTTTGCTTCACGATCGAAATTCTTTTAGCGAAACCGTCGCTCGCGGGAGTGCTGCACGGATTCTTCTTTCCTTCCGCTCAAATCATCCGCGATCCATCGATGCTTTATATCGCGATCGGAATTCTTGGCGCGACGGTAATGCCTCATAACCTCTATCTGCACTCGGCCATCGTGCAGACGAGAAGATTTGAGCGCACTCGAACAGGCATGCGGGAAGCAATCCGCTTCTGCACCATCGATTCCACTATCGCACTGACGCTTGCTCTGTTCGTAAATGCGGCGATTTTGATCGTCTCAGCCGCCACCTTTTACAGAAATGGCTATAGCGATGTGGCAGAGATCCAGGATGCCTACAAGTTGCTCACTCCCCTCCTTGGTGTAACAGGAGCGAGCACCGTTTTCGCTTTAGCTCTGCTTGCGTCAGGACAGAATTCGACGCTTACTGGAACTTTGGCCGGACAAGTGATCATGGAAGGGTTTTTAGACATCCGTCTAAAGCCGTGGTTGCGACGCCTGATCACGCGATTGATCGCCATCGTGCCGGCAGTCATTGTGACCGCAATTGCTGGCGAACGCGGCACAGCGAAATTATTGATCTTGAGCCAGGTGATTTTGAGTATGCAGCTCAGCTTCGCCGTCTTCCCGCTGGTCATTTTCACGAGCGACAAGCGCAAGATGGGTGAGTTTGTGAATGCAAACTGGGTGAAAGCGCTGTCGTGGTTTGTTGCCGTTCTGATCGCTGCGCTAAATGCTTGGTTGCTTTTGCAGTTCTTCCACCAACTCTTTGCCTGAAGCTACCTGTCGTAGCCGTTCCAAGGGTATAAACTAGAAATTTCAGTTATCGCGTGCCGAGCCGTTTAGCAGGCTCCGCGCATCCTCTACTAGTAGGGACGCACTTATGTCATTGAATAGCTTCAACGCTCGCTCCACCTTCAAAGTAAACGGGAAAGAATTCGAGATTTATCGCCTGGATGCGCTCGACAAGCAGGGCATCTCGACGAAGCACCTGCCGTTCTCCCTGCGCATTCTGCTTGAGAACCTGTTGCGCACCGAAGATGGGCAAAATGTCACGAAGGAAGTGGTACGTGCCCTTGCCGCTTGGAACAGAAATTCGAAACCCGAAAGGGAAATTGCCTTTACTCCGGCGCGGGTCCTGATGCAGGACTTTACGGGTGTACCCGCTGTCGTCGATCTCGCGGCGATGCGAGATGCCATGAAAATGCTGAGCGATGATCCTTCGAAAATCAACCCATTAGCCCCTGCGGAGTTGGTGATCGACCACTCTGTGCAGGTGGATGAGTTCGGAAAACCCGAGGCATTTGACATCAATGCGTTGCTCGAGTTCGAGCGCAATAAGGAGCGGTACGCATTTCTCCGCTGGGGACAAACGGCATTTCGCGATTTGGCGATCGTTCCGCCCGACACTGGAATCGTGCACCAGGTGAACCTGGAATACCTGGCTCGAGTCGTTTTCGTTCATGAGACCAATGGCAAGCGCATCGCTTATCCGGACACGCTTGTGGGCACAGATTCCCACACGACCATGATCAACGGGTTAGGCGTGCTCGGTTGGGGCGTAGGTGGAATCGAAGCTGAGGCTGCTTTGCTGGGACAACCAGTTTCGATGCTGATCCCGCTCGTCGTCGGGGTGAAGTTGACGGGCCGCCTGCGCGAAGGCGCCACCGCAACTGACCTGGTGCTTACGATTACGGAGATGCTCCGCAAGCACGGAGTCGTCGGAAAATTTGTCGAATACTTCGGGCCGGGTCTTCAGGAACTCGCGCTCGCAGACCGAGCCACCATCGCAAACATGTCGCCTGAATATGGCGCGACCTGTGGCATCTTCCCGATCGATAAAGAAAGTCTCCGCTATTTGAAACTCACGGGACGCTCGGATGAACAGATCGCGCTGGTCGAAGCCTATGCTCGCGAACAGGGCATGTTCCACGATGAGAGAACTCCGGAAGCTGAGTACTCCGAGCTCTTGTCACTCGATCTCGCAACCGTCGAACCGAGTCTGGCGGGGCCGAAACGTCCGCAAGATCGCGTGGTGCTGTCAAAAGCAGGCGAATCGTTCCAGCAGGCGCTACCGTCCTTGATCAAGCCCAAGTCCGCAGCGAAAACTGTCGCGCCTACAAGCACTGCCAATCAAGTTGGTAAGTGGGAAGGCGAAGGCGGCAACCCCGCGGCGGTCGGTGTGGAAGATCACAGCGTGCAGGAACATGTGCCCGCGAGCGTCAAGAACTCACTGAAACACGGGAGTGTCGTTATCGCTGCGATCACGAGCTGCACGAATACCTCAAATCCCTCGGTGCTGATTGGCGCAGGTCTGCTCGCCAAAAAGGCCGTCGAAAAGGGATTGAGCGTTCCTGCTTGGGTAAAAACATCGCTCGCTCCAGGATCGAAGACCGTTCGTGATTACCTGATCAATGCCGGGCTGATGCCTTATTTGGAGAAGTTGAATTTCCATCTCGTCGGATATGGCTGCACGACCTGTATCGGAAATTCCGGACCGCTGCCAACTGAAGTTTCACAAGCTATCGACGAAAAAGATCTGGTCGTAGCGTCGGTTCTATCGGGCAATCGGAATTTCGAAGGCAGGATCAATTCCGAGGTCCGTGCCAATTACTTAATGTCTCCTCCGCTGGTGGTCGCTTTCGCTCTGGCCGGCAAAATTGATCTTGATCTGCACAAAGATGCGCTTGGCAAAGGTAAGGACGGCAAGCCGGTGTTCCTCACGGATCTTTGGCCGACTCAGCGTGAAATTGAAGAAGTGATAGCCAACTCGGTATCCTCCGACTTGTTTCGCAAGAGTTATGAAGACGTTTACCAGGGAGATGAACGGTGGAGATCTCTGCCGACTCCAAAGGGCGAGACGTACGTATGGGAGAAAGACTCGACTTACATACGCAAAGCCCCGTACTTCGACGACATGAAGGTCAGGCCTTCCGCCGTGGATGAGATTCGGAGCGCGCGAGTGCTGGCTGTTCTTGGCGATAGCGTGACAACCGACCACATCTCGCCTGCTGGTTCAATCAAGAAAGACAGCCCAGCTGGAAAATATCTGATCGAACACGGAGTGCAGCCAACTGATTTCAACTCCTACGGTTCGCGGAGAGGAAATCACGAAGTGATGGTGCGTGGAACATTCGCCAATACTCGCCTTCGAAACAAAATGGTGAATGTCGAAGGCGGCTTCACGCGTCATCTGCCCAGCGGAGAGGAAATGAGCATCTTCGATGCCTCCGCGAAGTACCAGGCTGCGGGTGTACCTCTAGTAATCCTTGCCGGAAAAGAATACGGGTCGGGTTCGTCTCGCGATTGGGCGGCAAAGGGGCCTCGGCTCCTTGGAGTGCGTGCCGTAATTGCCGAAAGCTACGAGCGCATTCATCGATCGAATCTCGTCGGTATGGGCATCCTGCCGTTGCAGTTCTTACCCGGTGAATCGGCCGAATCACTTAAGTTGACTGGCGAAGAAACCTTCGAGATTTCCGGCGTTCGAGATGCAGTCGAGAAATTTACGTCCGGGCGTCAACTGTCGGTCCGCGCGACAGCCAATGGCAAGGCCACAGATTTTAAGGTGTCACTACGTATCGATACGCCACAAGAAGCGCAGTATTACGCGAATGGTGGGATTCTCCAATACGTGCTGCGTCAGTTGTTGATGGGGAAACCTAGCGAACAACCCGTCGGCGTATAGGGGCCCTGACGTTTGCGATGGCCTGAGTTGCGATGAGCGGAATTAGCTTTCTTCATTCCGCTTCATCGCTTCGAACGTTTTCCAATCAGCCATCATCCATCTAGAATCGACAAACATTTATGCCGGTGTCTCGCCTTCAATTCGTGCCGCCCATCGGTGTAGATCGGATGGGAAATGCTGCAGATGCGGCGAACGATCCAGAAATCCTGCGACTGGAAAACATGGATACCGACATACGTCCGCCGCAGGCCGCCCTCGACGCAACGAAGCAAGCTGTTGAGAGCGATTCCTCGAACAGCTACCTGCCTTTCATGGGGCAGCAGAAACTACGCGAGGCAGTCGCTCGCCACGTCAGCCAGTTGAGCGGTATTCCATATGACTGGGACAGTCAATGCATCATCACCACTGGTGGCCTGAATGGAATTCTGAACACTTTGCTCGCTCTCCTCGAGCCCGGCGATGAAGTTGTGCTCAACGATCCAATCTATGTTGGCCTTTTGAATCGGATACGACTTGCCGGCGGGGTGCCCAAGTTCGTGCCACTGGTTCCAGGCGCACAGGGCTGGACCATGGATCGGGAAGCGTTGAAGCAGATCGTCTCGCCAAGGACTCGGGTGGTGCTGATGGTGAACCCGTCATTTCCAACTGGCGCTTTCATCACTCGCGATGACTGGAACGCTGTCGCTGAATTGTGTCGATCAACGAATGCCTGGCTTCTCTACGATGCCGCTCTGGAACGAATCATGTTCGATGAGCGGCCCTACCTGCATCCCGCAAGTCTCGAGGGAATGGCGGATCGAACCATTACGGTCGGTACAGTCACAAAAGAACTGCGGATGATTGGGTGGCGTGTTGGGTGGGTGGTTGGGCCTAAACAAATCATGAACGACATCGGATTGGTGAACATTTCCAATGTCTGTTGCCAGGTTGGAATCGCTATGCCCGGCGCGGAAGCAGCGATGACCTCGCGTGAGAATGGTGTGAACGAGGCGGTAAGGGAGTGGCAGGCGCGACGCGATGTTGTCCTGGAAGAGTTGCGGGATCTGCCGGTCATCCCGCCGGCAGGTGGATGGTGCCTACTCATTGATTGTTCCAAGCTGAGCATGGACCCCGAAAAAGCTTCGCGACTCCTTCTGGAGAAGGGCAAGGTCGCAGCGACTCCGATGAAAAACTGGGGTAGCGAACGCGCAGCGACCTATCTGCGATTCGTTTATTCCAATGAACCGGCTGCTCGCTTGCGCGGGCTACGGGAACGGGTCCGCAAGGCATGGGATCTTTAGGAGGCCTCGCTCAGAAGTTTGAAGTTCGCCCGCACGGAAACACCGTGTTTTCGCTGTTATAATTGGCTCTTATCCGCATGCGTTCTAAGCGTCTGATTCGCTCCACAACAGTTCTAAGCGTTCGGCGGGATGGCAAAGTTGTCATGGCCGGAGACGGCCAAGTCACGCTCGGCGAATCGGTCATCAAACATGGCGCCAAGAAGATCCGCCGGCTGTATCAGGACAAGATTCTTGCCGGATTCGCAGGCTCGACCGCGGATGCGTTCTCGTTATTCAGCCGGTTCGAGGCCAAACTTGAGCAATATCACGGGAATTTGGGACGCTCAGCCGTCGAGTTGGCGAAAGACTGGCGGACAGATAAGTTTCTCCGGCATCTCGAAGCGCTATTACTGGTTTCCGACCGGGAACAGACGTTTCTTCTTAGCGGTCAGGGTGACGTCATTGAACCCGACAGCGGTATCGCGGCCATTGGAAGTGGGGGGCCGTTTGCACAGGCCGCCGCGCAGGCGTTGGCCGACCATACAAAACTCGGTGCTCGCGACATCGCGGAGCAGGCCATGAAAATCGCAGGCCGGATGTGCATCTATACAAATGACAGCTTAACGATTGAGGAATTGTAAGAACGAGTTCTTTGTTCCCGCTTCTCAACGAGAATTGGGATTTGCTGTCTTGCTGAGAACTGATTATGGCTATTTATTTACCCTCTACCGCTGAAGAAGAGCAACTCGCGCTGGACGAACTTACACCACGCGAGATCGTTGCCGAATTGGACAAGCATGTGGTCGGGCAGAACGACGCGAAACGCGCCGTTGCTATCGCATTGCGCAATCGCATGCGTCGGCAAAAGCTCGCACCAGAACTGGCTGAAGAAATTATCCCGAAGAACATCATCATGATCGGACCGACGGGAGTCGGGAAAACAGAGATTGCCCGTCGGTTGGCTAAGCTCGCGAACTCGCCCTTCCTGAAAGTCGAAGCGTCAAAGTTCACCGAAGTCGGGTACGTTGGTCGGGATGTGGAGTCGATGGTGCGTGACCTCGTCGAGATTGCGATCGATATGGTCCGCGAAGAAAAGCTGGAAGATGTTTCCGATAAGGCTGAGCTGAACGCCGAAGAGCGGCTGCTCGATATTTTGCTGCCGCCCTCGCCACCCGCGCGGCCGAGTGAAAATCCGACTGGCGGCGTCGTAATCGATGCTTCTACCGATCTTTCAGAGTCGCAATCGCGTACGCGCGAGAAACTGCGCCAGCAATTGAGAGAGGGCAAGCTGGACGATCGTACTGTCGAACTGGAAACTCGAGAGCGCAATTTCCCCTCCTTCGAGATCATCTCCAACCAAGGCGTCGAGGAGATGGACATCAATATGAAGGACATGTTGCCTAACATCTTCGGCCAGCGCACCAAGAAGCGAAAGATGAAGGTCAACGAGGCGTTCGAGTACCTCATTCAGGAAGAAGAACAACGCCTGATTGACATGGAGCAGGTCACGCGCACCGCGATCGACCGGGTGGAAAATTCGGGCATCGTGTTCCTGGACGAGATCGACAAGATTGCCGGACGCGAAGGCGGCCATGGGCCCGACGTTTCGCGAGAAGGCGTGCAGCGCGACATCTTGCCAATCGTCGAAGGAACAACGGTCAACACGCGCTATGGAATGGTGCGGACCGATCATATTTTGTTTATTGCGGCGGGAGCATTTCACGTTTCGAAACCGAGCGATTTAATTCCAGAGTTGCAGGGCCGATTTCCGATTCGGGTCGAGTTGCAATCGCTAACGATGGAAGATTTCATTCGGATCCTCACCGAGCCTAAGTCTTCACTTGTGAAGCAGTACACCGCATTGCTTGAGACCGAAGGCGTGAAACTCGAATTCACGCGAGAGGCTTTGGAGGAAGTGGCGCGCTTTGCATTTCGCGTCAACGAAGGAACGGAGAATATCGGAGCGCGCCGCCTGCATACCATCATGGAAAGGGTGCTCGACGTGATCAGCTTCGAAGCGCCCGAAAAGAAAGGCGAGCAGATCACCGTCGACGACGCGTACGTTCAGAAGATGCTAAGCGAAATCGTGAAAGATCAAGATTTGTCGAGGTATATTTTGTGAATGTAGGTACGGGCGTCCCCGCCCGTACAACTAAGCCCTTGTCAGACTTGGATACCACAGCCACGGATACTGCTCCGACCGCTCTGCCAATCCTGCCCTCACAGGATTATTAATTATGTAATTCACTTTTTCCGCAATTCCCTCCTCCACGCGCAAGACGTGATCGAACGACTCCTGCTGCCAGACAATGCCCTTACGACCAAGCAGTTTGTTGATGCGGTGAGCAGAAGTGCTTTTTATTCCTTGCATAATCTCAGAGATGCTGAACATCCCCTCCGAATCAGCAAGGGGCAATAGGACTAGATGAACATGGTCTGGCATTACAACTGCTCCGAAGAGAGTGAATCGCTTTTCATGGCTATAAAGACATACTTCCAACACCACGGTGCGGGCCATATCCGGAATGATCCAGCGGTCCTTAGTGCAGAAGGTAATGAATAGAGCTTTGCAATCTTTTTGAAGGTGAGGAAGCTTCCGGCGATAATCATATTTTCTCGGCACGACCAACATTTAGCCGACAGCACGCTAGTTGGATGTGACAACGGAACAAAGCGATTGTGATGGCTTTTCTTTGTACGGGCGAGGACGCCCGTACCTACACTTTCCTGTTTTCTGCTAAGGTTTTGTGTTTTCGGAGCCTTCCATGAAAACCATCGACCGGAAGAGGCTCGCCTCACTGATGGAGCGCGAGCAGAAAAAGTTCGTCGACGAACGCCCCAAATCCAAAGCTCTATTTGAGCGTGGCAAGAAATCTCTTCTTGCCGGCGTGCCTATGAACTGGATGGTGAAATGGGCGGGAGCATTTCCTCCATTTGTCCGAGAAGCGCAAGGCGCTCACTTCTACGATGTTGATGGACATCGCTACGTGGATCTTTGTCTCGGCGACACCGGTGCGATGACCGGACATTCTCCGTTTGCAACCGTGAAGGCGATAGAAGAACAGGCGCGGCGTGGCATCACGCTCATGCTGCCAAGCGAAGATTCGGTATTTGTTGCAGAAGAACTGCAGAAGCGTTTTGGATTGCAGTACTGGCAATTTGCCTTGACCGCCACGGATGCGAATCGTTTTTCGATTCGCCTTGCCCGGCAGATTACCGGCCGTCCGAAGATTCTCGTCTACAACTGGTGCTATCACGGGTCGGTGGACGAGACTTTCATTACTCTTCAGCCCGATGGATCGGCTAAGGCGCGTCGCGGGAATGTTGGCCCACCCGTCGATCCGACCGAAACCACACGAGTTGTCGAATTCAACGATCTTAACGCTCTCGAGTCGGCACTCGCTCAAAAAGATGTTGCCTGCGTTCTGGCCGAACCTGCGCTGACGAACGTGGGCATCGTTCTTCCGGAGCTGGGATACCATAAAGGCTTGCGGGACCTGACTCGCAAATACGGGTCGCTGCTCATCATTGATGAGACACATACCATTTGCGCTGGGCCCGGCGGCTACACGCGCGCGGAGAACCTTGAACCGGACATGTTGGTTTTCGGCAAACCGATCGGCGGAGGCGTTCCAGGAGCAACGTACGGGTTTACCCAGAACGTCGCCGACATGATCTCCGCATGCCAGACGCTTGAAGACTGCGACACGGGCGGGATTGGCGGCACACTAGCGGGCAATGCTCTTTCGCTCGCTGCCATGCGCGCGACTCTCACGAAGGTTCTGACTAAAGACGCTTTTGACCGCATGATTCCCATGGCCGAGCGCTGGACCGGTGGCGTTGAAAAAGCCATCCTGGACTTCCAGCTGCCGTGGCACGTAACCCGTCTCGGTTGCCGCGCGGAATATCTCTTCGCTTCGAAACATCCGAAGAACGGCACCGAGGCTCACGATGCCATGGATTTCGAACTCGAGCGCTTCATGCACTTGTATGCGATGAACCGCGGCATCCTGCTCACGCCGTTCCACAACATGGCGCTCATGTCACCGGCGACTGCGCCCGAAGATATCGATCAGCACACGAAGGTTTTCCGCGATGCGGCCAAGGAACTGGCAGGGTAGGTACAAACTCGTTTGCGTTGGCTACAGATCTTTCTGCTACTCTGACTTCTTCGATGGGCACTCGATCTCTTTTGATGGCGCTGCTTGCAGGCGTGAGCATCGTATTTTCCAGTTGCGCCTCCACGGGCCCGCCGCTGCCTCCGTCGCTTGAGCTCGCGAAGCCACCGAATGATCTTCATGCCGCCCGAAAGGGGAGCCGGGTTACTCTCTCCTGGACGGTTCCCTCGCAGACTACCGATCGGCAGAGTGTTCGCTACTTTGGCCCAACCCGCATCTGTCGTTCTCTAATCACACCGATGAAGCAGTGCGAACCTCAAGTCGGCGAAGCACCTTCCCCGGCTGCCAACACACGCGACCAGCAACTCTCTGGCAAAAAGGTAGCTGCCGAATACGTCGACTCGCTCCCCGCGCAACTCATGCAGGACAACCCAACGGCCCTAGCGACGTATGCAATTGAAGTTTTCAATCGCGATCATCATGGCGCGGGCATTTCGAACGAAGTCCGGATTCCGCTGGCACCCACTCTGCCGCCCCCCTCCGATTTCCAGGCCACCACATCCGCGGAAGGAATTGTGCTCACATGGCAGGGAGTCGCTGAAATCCATGAAGCCCCGGAGATCAGCCATCGCTATCGCATCTATCGCCGTTTAGCTGCCGAGACCAAACCCCCATCCCAGGATGTGGTTGCTGGAGATGTGCCACTCGATGCGCCTGGACCGGTGCGTTTCGTTGATCCCGCATTCGAATGGGAAAAAACGTATCAATACCACGTGAACGTCGTCACGGTTGTCTCCACGGGATTTCAGCCCTGCCCTGCGACAGCTCCTCCCGGAGCCGACTGCATGGGCGCAAACGAAATCGAAGGCGACGACACGCCTACAGTGAAAGTCTTCGCGCACGACATATTTCCTCCGTCGGCGCCAGGAGGTCTACAAGCGGTCTTTTCCGGGCCCGGACAGCAACCATTCATGGACCTGAATTGGGCTCCAGTGACGCAAAACGATCTTGCGGGGTACAACGTTTACCGTCACGAGGAGGGTCAGCCTGCGGTCAAGATCAATGCCGAACTTGTCAAAACTCCCGCCTTCCGCGACACGAATATCACGGGCGGTAAACAGTATTTCTATTCAGTGACAGCGGTGGACACCCCGGGTAACGAGAGCGCGAAATCAGAAGAGGCGAGCGAGCAGGTGCCATAGATCGGGTCCGCGAGATAAGTAAATCCATTCGTCGATCAATAATCAAAAATCTTCAATCAGAAATGCTCCTTTGTGTTTAGATGAATCTGCATGCGTTACTGCCGATTCACGCTCAGCGGCTCTTCCCATTACGGCATCGTCGAACCAATCGCCGGGCGCGAACACATCACCCGCGTGCTGTCTCAGGCCCCACAACTCAGCGATGGCGACGTCGAAGGAATACCCAGTCGACGCATGCAACACGTTCCTCTCGACGAAGCGCAGCTTCTCTACCCCGTCGAGCCATCAAAAATCGTCTGCGTAGGAAGGAACTACAAAGAGCATGCTGCTGAGCTTGGAAACGAAGTTCCGACCGAGCCGCTGCTTTTTTTCAAGCCGACCTCTTCCCTGCTCGCGCCCGGCGGCAAGATCCGTCGGCCGAAAGTCTCCACCCGGACCGACTATGAAGGCGAGCTGGGCGTTGTCATCGCGAAGACCTGTTACAAGCTCGGCGCCGACGCCGACGTGCGGCCATACATCCTTGGGTACACATGCGTCAACGACTTCACCGCTCGCGATCTCCAAAACAAAGATGGCCAATGGACACGCGCCAAGGGCTTCGACACATTCTGTCCGGTTGGCCCGGTCGTCTCTGATGAGGTTGATCCATGGGCGGGGGTTGGTGTCACGACTCGAGTGAATGGGGACGTTCGTCAAAACGGAAACACGCGTGACTTCATCTTTTCTTTGGACGTGATCCTGCGCTACATCACCGCCTGCATGACGCTATATCCCGGAGACCTCATCGCCACTGGTACTCCGCAAGGCGTGGGTCCGGTCGTTGCCAAAGACGTGGTCGAGATTTCGGTGGAAGGTATCGGAACACTTCGCAACTCGATCGTAGACGAATCGGACGAGTAAACCTGGGGCTTATTGGGGGAATATCGTCATTCACCTTTCGTAACGTCTGTCCCTCTTTCGCGATCTCTCAATCCGTCTTATGCTGTTCTTGAGTCGCCAGCACGTCGGCAGGCTCATCCCATCTGTATGGACCCTATTCGCACTTATGGTCTGGTCGTTGGCGGCATCGGACTAGCAGTTGCCGCGTACAGTTTCGCGCGTCGCAAACCGCAGCCACCGGAAGAACTGGAGCGCAGCCGCCGGGAGTGGCTTGATCAAGTGGGCCGCATCACGGATGGCACTGTGATCGATGTCCAGGAGATCACACCCAACGGGCACCACGCCGCCACTATGCTCATCTTTCAGTACGACGTGGCCGGAGTTTCCTACGAAGCCTCGCAGGACGTCACCTACCTCCGCCAATGGATCAACCTGCACTCCTGTCGCCTAGGACTCCACACTTCGGTGAAGTATGACCCTCACAATCCGGGAAATTCGATGGTGATATCCGAGAGCTGGGTGGGGCTGAGGCAGTAGGTCATCCGGCGTCCGCTGTCCGTCGTCCGTCCTCCGCTAAAATCCTTTTGAGTTTAGGTCGGAAAAGAACCGAGCTGCTTCCAATGAGGGTTTTGAGTGTAATCGCCTGTTAGCGACATTTGCGACTCAGAGGCGAGTTGATGGACGGCGATTTAGGGCCAGACGTAGAAGCGTGACCGCAATCCCGAAAATGGATAGCCCTATGCCGCCGACGATGGACAACAGCGCCCAAATCCCAGCCGCTCCGATTGAATCCTGATGACGTGTGATCGCCATGACAGCGAGACTGATGGCTAGTGGTCCACAACCACACGTCACGACAAACGCAGCGAGTACAAAGAGCAGGCGTTCTAGGACGCCAGAGTACGAGGCTAGTCGCGGCATCAGAGGCCAAGCAGTCAGCGCCACCCCGGTTGCGAGGAAAACAGGAGTGACCATGACCAACAGGAAGAACACGAACCCCAGTCGGCCATTCAAATTATCTGTCACGCGAATCCTGCTTGCGACGGTGACAACGGCACAAAACAAAGCGAATGTGATTGCCGCAGATGTACCAGGACGTGCCGCAGGCTCAGGCATTTCAGAATGCTCCGTGCCTAGAAGTGTAAGGCGAGGGAACGGCAACGTCGTGATAACTGTCGTAACATCGCCATTACACTCATTGACCCCGGTCGAGTTTCAAGCTTTCGTGAAAGATGGAAAGCTTCAATAACGACCAACGACTACCAAACATCCTCTGATTTATTCGCGGACGACGGAAAGCGGACGACGGATGCCGTTCTAGCTTCCCGAAGCAAACCCGCCCGCATGCGCGACTGTCACGCGGAGGTATTTGTAGGGATTCACAGGCGTGTCGTTAATGCGGACTTCGTAGTGGAGGTGGGGACCGGTGGAGCGACCGCTCAAGCCAACGTAGCCGACGGTATCGCCCCGGCGGATATGCTGCCCAGCGATGACGGCGAAATTGGCAAGGTGTCCGTACCGGGTGGTGATGCCATGACCGTGGTCAATCATGACCGCGCGGCCATAACCGCCAAGGAAATCGGCGAATGTGATGTATCCATCGGCCGGAGCAACTACGGGCTGTCCGACGCCGGCGGAAATATCCACGCCGCTATGGAACGCGCCCTCACCATTGAATGGATCGATTCGTTCGCCGAACGATCCGGTGACTAGCCCTTCGACTGGCCAAAGATTGGGAGCGGAATTCGCGCGGAACCAATCCGCTGTGGTTGCGTTCTTGGTCAAGCCAAGGGAAAGCCCGACGGTTGTAGCCCCGCTCAAAGCTGAAGATCGAAGTGCAGAAAGCTGGTCCAGAGAGGACGTGACTTGCTGGTCTTCCACCGACTGCGTCGAAGCGGTCACCAAACTCGGTTCATTCTTCAAACCATAAAGCGCTGAAACTTCGCCCGCCAGAGATCCTAACGAGGCGACCTGGATGTCCCGCTCACGGGCGACCTGTTCCAGGCGAGAATAGCGGTCCTTCAGCTGCTCTTTTTCTGTCCGCAATTGATTGAAATGCGACACCTTCAACAGCATCCGGGTATAGGAGCTGGCAATTCCGGTAAGGCCCAGGAAACCGATCGCGGCACCCGCTACGAAGACGTAGAGGTAGTGGAGTGGAATCGAGATTTTGCGTAACTGCCCGTCATCGTCGCGGGCCACAAACAGGATGTAAAAACGCTTACGCAAGCAACGACCTTCCGTATTGAGATGGCAAATTGGGCCTGCTCGAGGCGTTTTAATGTCTTGCCCTGAGCTCAGCTACGCTGATTCCCCGGTTGCGCGTCCTTGCTGGGACAAAGTGTTTTCGCGCACCGCCTGACCTACCGGAACCAGGCTTAAGATTTAAAGTTTCTGCAATCCACAGAGAATGCAGAGCTTATTCGGCCAAAGGTGTTTGGAACGCTTGTAGATGGTAACCAAGCTGATTCTCCCCTGTCAACGTCAACACGCCCTTCTGGATGGTTACCCAAGGCCGTGCCGGGCGACTGTCTTTCGGGACGCGTTACGGTTCAGATGCCTTTTGAGAGGTTACTGACTTTAAGGCCCGCGAATTGCATTTCGGTATATTGGGCGGGTGCCGCTGCGCGAAAAACAGCTGATCGAGCGCATTCGAGGTCGAGTTCGCGCCAATTCCTCGCCTTCAAAACGTTTTCTCCAGCACGGCATCGGTGACGATTGCGCAGTCTTACGTATACCAGCCAAACAGGAGTTGCTGGTCACAACCGACTTCTCCCTCGAGAACGTGCATTTTCGTCGCAGCTGGCACAGGTCAGAAGTGGTCGGCCGGCGATGCCTTGTGCGGGGACTAAGCGACATTGCAGCCATGGGAGGATCGCCCGTTGCGGCCTTTCTCTCCCTCGCACTTCCGAAATCCATTTCCCAATCATGGGTGGATGGTTTTCTGAAGGGACTTCTTGGATTGGCTGCGGAATTCAAGGTGCCGCTCGCCGGCGGGGACACGGCCCAATCGCCTGACCTCGTGCTAGCCGATATCGTCGTTGTCGGATCGGTCCCGAAAAACAAAGCTGTCCTTCGGTCGGGAGCACAGCCCGGGGACCGGATCTACGTAACAGGAGAGCTGGGTGGCAGCGCGGCCGCGCTTTCGGCGCTGCGCAAGGGAGCGGCATCAGTCGAGGAGCGGGACTACCCTCGGCACTTTCGTCCTGTGCCCCGCATTGGAGTGGGTCAATTTTTGCGGGACCGGCGCATTGCGACCGCAATGATTGATCTGAGCGATGGGTTGTCGACTGACCTCTCGCATGTGTGCGAGGAGAGTGGCGTCGGAGCCCAGATCGACGCGCATGCGGTCCCGCAAGCGAAGGCCGGAAAGAAGAAGCAGGCCGTCGATCTCGATTTGGCCCTGCACGGCGGAGAGGATTACGAGTTGCTTTTCACTGCCCGGAAGAATACGCGCGTCCCTCCGAAAATCGACGGCGTACAGGTCAGCCCGATCGGCGTAATTACTAGGGGGAAACAACTCATCCTCGTGCGCGACGGCGTTCGATGCAGACTACAAGTAAAGGGATGGGAGCATTTCGCGCACTGAGGCGCTGTGACTTCCGTACCCGGCTTGACTCTACCGCTCTCGCACGTAGGCGGCTAGAGTAGCGGCATGCCCCGTATTTTCTTTTTCTTTGCTGTTGTTCTTGCCATTGCCATTCCCGCGTTCGCGCAATCCGCGGATACCAAAGCCGTGGCGCCCAAGATCGACAATGACTTCATTCACAAAACCTTTGGAGCGGAATTCACCTTAGCGCCGGAGATCCCGCCGACGGTCGGCGATCTGAACGGCGATGGCATCGAGGACATCGTGATTGCCGCCAAGGGCAAGAATCCGTTCGTAGATCAGGCTGACAAGAATTACACCGTTCTCGATCCGTACCATAGCTTTTATGGCCTGGGCGATCCGAAGATCACTACCAAGTTTGGTGAAAACGACGATCCGAAATTCTGGGGCCTGTCGCTCTTAATCATCCACGGAGACGGCGCTGAAGCGTGGCGTTCCGATTCTCCCAAGTCGAAGTTCGTGCTCATCAACGTGCCGTTTACCAAGATGGCGGTGAAGCGGATTAAGCTGAAGAAGAAAGTTCAGATGGCACTCTATGCGCAGGAATCGACAAATCAGGGAGAATCCGGCGCTGTGTATTTCGACGGCAAGAAGTATCGTTACGAGCCGATGGGCACGAGCATGGACAACTGAACCTCGGGTGTACTAGTCCAGGGCGCAGTGACTAATGGCTACGTAAATCCTTTCGATCTCCTTTCGATCTGTCGAAGGTTGGAATCGATCTCGGCTATATCGGAATAGCGATCGTGACTGCGTCATATATTGAAACCCTTTAAATGAGGAGCAGGTGATGTTAAACGACCCTGAGTACCATCACATTCTTGAGATCCTGGGGGCTGGCCCACCCTCACGTGTTCACCAAACGAGGGCTGCCGCACCCTTCGCGGTTTTCGAAGGGTGCGCACCACGACCCTCAATGGTTCCCGACGCGCCTCCATTCCAAACTTCCATGCCAGCAGGCCCTTCGTTCAACCTTCCGAATCGACTTCTCACTCCGGACTGCTGGTCTTCTGCGGAAGACGGACGACGAACAGCGCTCTTCGCCTTTCCGACGACCAACAACCGACGACGCACCCGGTTTTCTTACGACGAGAGACGAACACTCACCCTTGGCCTCTCGCTTGCACTCCCATTTTGTCGTGTCTCCAGATTCAGCTGAAGCCTGAGGCCTGGTGGCTGAAAGCTGCGGACGCAGCAAGCTAAGTCCTTATTCCAGAATATTTTGCGCATAAGTGCTTATTACTCAAAGATCTGGCGGGAATTTTTTCGTAAGTTGCTGATTCCCAAAGATCGAGATATGGGGGGAGGGTATACTAGTAAGTAGATGGTTAACAACAAAACCAGCAACATCCTGCCGGACGGATTCAGCACCTGCCAGCCACCCGACAGCGCCTTTCGCCAACTGGTTTCCGTTCTGCCGGGCTGGACCACTCTTAGGGCTCATTAAATGAGGGCTGCCGCACCACAACTCTCAAAGATTCCCGACGCGGAGGCTGGGCCATTTTTTACTGTTCACTGTCTGCTGCCTACCCGCGACTGCTGCAGGCTGAATGCCGGCTTCTTCTTTAGTTATACTAAGCCGCCCTCGATGAAAGTCAGCGTCATCATTCCGGCAGCGGGCCTAGGCACGCGCATGTCGGCGGCCGCGCGCAGCAAGAATAAGAAGGAAGTGATCTCAAAGCAGTTCACAGCACTGAGGGGCGTCCCTATGCTGATTCGGACGCTGCGAGTTTTTGCTGCACATCCTCGGATTGACGAACTGGTCGTTGTCTTGCGCAAAGATGAAATTCCTGGGTTTCAAGCTCGTCTGGATAAAGAAGAGCGCGAAATCTCGAAGAAGAAAGTCAGCCTGGTGGAGGGCGGCGAGCACAGACAGGAATCCGTCACCAATGGCCTGAACAGCTTACGCTCTGAGCCGGACGACATCGTTCTTGTACATGACGCCGTACGGCCGTTTGTGGATGATTCGATGATCGATGAAGTAATCGGCGCCGCTGGAAAGTATGGCGCTGCCATCGTGGGTCTTCCAGCCGTAGATACGATCAAGCAAGTCGACCGTACTGCGGAAGGCGCTCTCATTACAGCAACTATTCCGCGGGAGCGAGTCGTGATGGCACAAACGCCACAGGGCTTCCGCTATTCGATCATCAAGAAGGCATTTGATGACGCTGCCGCCGACGGATTTGTGGGTACGGACGAAGCCTCGCTCGTCGAGCGCGCGCGATATCCGGTAGCCGTGGTGATGGGCTCGCCGCGTAATCTCAAGATCACAACGCCCGCGGACCTTGAACTGGCAGAGTTCTATCTCGAGAAGCGCTAGTGGCTAAAAAACCTCAGAACCGGAAACTGGAAACTTGAAACCTGAAACTCGCATTGGTTACGGTTGGGACTCTCACGAATTCAAACGCGGTATTCCGCTCAAGATCGGCGGCGTCACTCTTCCGTTTGAAAAGGGACTCGGAGGACATTCGGACGGCGACGTTTTGTTGCACGCCATCACCGACGCACTCTTAGGCGCGATCGCGGCTCCAGATATAGGTTCTCTTTTCTCGCCATCCGATCCTCGCTGGAAGGGCGCTGATTCGGCCTTGTTTCTAGAAGAAGCGCTGAAACGTGTGCGGGCAGCCGGCTACGAACTTTCGAATCTCGACTCAACGCTCATTTTGTCCGCTCCGAAAATCGGCCCGCACACGGCATCGATTCGCGCGCGTGTCGCAGAACTTACGGGGTTATCTTCGGACGCGATCGGCATCAAGGCAAAGACACCTGAAGGAATGGGCACAGACAATGCCGCGATTGCACACGTCGCAGTCCTGCTTAAAGCAACGACAAAAACCAAGGCTAGCAGGCCTCGCAAACCCAGATAGCAGGCAGCGTGCTCTTCGTGGCCTGACAATCTCTTTGAAATTTTTGCGGTTAGGTTTTCCTCGAAGCAGTCGCGGCAGACTGTTTTTCGCGGGCTTCCTCGATGAAGCTGCGGAAGATGGCGCGTGCCGACTCGCCGAGCGCACCTGACTCATTTAGCGAACGCTCTGGGTGCCACTGCACTGCCAGGACGAAATGATTCGGGTCTGTGCCTTCGATGGCTTCAACAATACCGTCCTGCGAGGAGTATGCCGAGGCCTCCAGTCCATCTCCAATACGATCCGCAGACTGATGATGGCTCGAGTTCACGGGCACACTTGTCCTTGAATTAAGGCCGAGGATCTTTGCCAGTCGCGTCCCGGGCTCGATCAACACGTCATGCGCCAGAGAAACCGCTCGCCCCGCTTCATGATTGACAGGAGACGTGATGTGCTGGAGTAACGAGCCATGTCGATGCACGTTCAGGGTCTGCAGACCGTAGCAAATGCCCAGCACTGGCTTGCGTTTCTCGTAAGCATGACGGAGTAAGAGCTCATCTACATCGTCGCGTCCGCGATCGGCATCCGCGGTGTGCGGATCCCGCTCAGTCGCGTACTTCTTCGGGTCCACATCAGCCTTGCTACCGGGCAAGAGCACCGCATCGCAACTCTCGATTTGCTGAAGAACGGCAGCGCTCGATTGATTAACTGGAATGCGTACCGGCTCTCCACCAGCAACCGCCACGGCTTCTTCATATTGCGGCAGTGCTCGCTCAGCGTAAGCGGCATCCGTTGAGTGCGGAACAGGAATTGCAATACGTGGCCCCACTAACTTGTCCTTTCAATGCCGGCGAGAATTTTCGAGCGCCGATAGTAGCGGATCTCCATGATGAGAGAGAGCACGAGCACGATACACCCGGCTACGAGCGCGATCGGAAGAGCAATGTGCTTATACGCGAACGGCATATCCGGACGCACTCCATGCATGTGCGCATAGATCACGAGCCCGATGATGCTGAGAAGAAGTGAAACGGAAAATATCATCAGCGTGAACAGAACGGTGAAAAACGCGACGCGAAACGGAATCTTGACCCAGCTTGGGTTGCGAGCTTGGCCCTGTGGCATGGTTCTAGGCTACACCACACGACGCGCAATCGCAGTGCGCTAATCAGGCCGAGAAACGGCATGCGCTAGAATACAAGGATGTCGCAAGCTGCCCCGGCAATCACGTGCCCTCCAGCGGAGGTTGTCCGGAAAACGCCAGTGTCACAGGCACCGAACGGAATCTGCTACGCCATTTCAGGCGAACTGATCATTTCAGAGAAAGATCTGGAAAAAATGGTGGCTGCTGTTCCGAATGCAGCCGCGGCAGCCTTGGCGCGCAAAGCGTATTACTTCGTTCCACTCACTGTAAATCAAGGCGATGAGACGGTCATCGCGGATCGCTATGACGTTGCACTCAGCGACAATGCAGTTTGTCATCGCAACTTGAATCTGGGTGATTCGCAGTGTGTGTTCATCTCGACGCGTCTCATGGACGATAAGTTTTCGGTCGCGTTCGAGTTCTATATCAATGTCGGACACGCGGTGGTGGAAGGCGCAGGGGTGTCACAAGCATTCGCCGAGATGGTATGGAAGCAGGCGGAATCTGGCGTGCGTGGCGAGACTTCGCTCGACGCATGGGAGAGCCGCAAGCTCGCGACGGGCAATGGCGCTGATGCGGAGAAGTTCAAGAACGAGTACTTTGCCGCGACCTTTTCTGACGCAATCTCGATCTATTTGCTTTCGTTATTTATCGACGTGGATTATTACGATTTGCGCGAGCGGGATTATCCGCTGTTAGCACCCTCACCATTAGCCGAGCGGTTGCGGAAGATTGCGGAGTTGTTTCCGCCGAATCCGGGGTTCGAGTTCGCCGTTTACTACAAGCGGAGAGGTTGATTGTGTGGGGCCATTCGATCATGAGACTAGACATTGGTGTTCAGGCACGCCCCTAAGGGCGCTTTTTCCATCAGCCTTTCTGTCTGTGTCCAAGTGCTGAAGCACTGGGCTATTTTCGTGTCTTCCCTCTGGGACTTCGACTAGTTTTATGGTGCTATCCGCGAGATCCCTCCGCTCGCTGGAGAAAGCGCGAGCGTTCGGGATGACGCCGGTAAAATAAAGATGTTCTTATCTGTAGCTCCGAGCTGAATCATTACAATTGAGCTGGAGCACGACGATAAGTCCGCTCGTGCAAGGTGCTTGCCTGATTCGTTAGAGGCTGCAGGGGCTCAGCCCCAATTTTCCTTCAAGAACGCCCATAAGCTGCGAAGATAATTGCCGGCAAGCTGGCAATCTGAAGCTTGGTCCTGCTGGAGCAGTGTTGATGTGGAGGGATCCGTCGATTTATAGCGGATTACGACGTGTTTTCCTTTCAGGGGCGTAACATAATCCCAAGCCTCTTGTTCGTCCGCAAACTGATGAGAATAGTAGCCAGAATATGTGGTTCCCTCCATCGCGAAACTGTAGCCCAACTCAGCTATCGCCTGCCCTCCAAATGAGGACACGTCAGCAATTTCAATTTGACCGCTAGTAGTGGGCCACGCGGACGCCCGAAGTATTCGCATCCAGTGGGGAAACCTTTTGATGAAAAAGAAAGCACCGACTGCGAAAGCAATCGCAATAAGGGAGAAGTAGTACTGCGCAATTACGACTATCTCGTTTCGAAGATAGGTAAACATGCGTGCAGCCCTTAAACAAGCGGCAGGCTTTCTCGCTTCAGAACCATTCTGATCAGCCAGACCCCAGCCATCGCGGCGGCGAGATGTTTCAGAGTATGGCCGCTCACGAGACCTCCGTCGAGAGCAAAAATATGGCGGTCGAAACTTTCAAGCAATTTGGCAAGTGCATACCATCCAGCCACGATCGCAAGGTCCCAAGTGCGCGTGTATCGTGCCGGCACAAGCAACATTACAAGTGCGACTAGGACGGCATAGATCTGGACACCCGCATAGAGACGCAGATCCCCTGCACCGCGCAATTCGCTGGCTTGCCACTGGAAGACGCTGTAAATCCCGACCGCCAGCAACAGTGGCCACAACCACAGTCCTAAGGGAACAGCGATGCGCTCGGCTATGAGAGCCGCGACGAAGGACATAAAGACGATGGTCATGGGCAATCGGTCCCAGACCAGACGGGCGTTGTCCGGAGCCAGATGGTAGTAGGCGGAGCCGAACGCGGTGAGAAACAGTCCTACCGCGACACCTACCCACGGCCAGCGTTCCCGTCGATCGAGGAAGATCAGCTTGCCAGGCGTAAACAGTAGGTAAAAGCCCCAGAGTCCGGCTAACGCGAATGGAATGTTCGAGAGAACGTCGCCTGCATTGGGAACCCCAAGCCAGGGCCTTTGATCGGCGAAGTTGTGGTATTCGAGCGGTTGAGGAATAGGTTTGACGAACAAGCCAATCAAGGCGAGCAGGATTGTGGAGACGATTAAGATCCCGACGCTGGCTCTTTTAGTCATCGGAAGGAGTATTTTGGCACACGCAGAGGAAAAGCTATTGTCGTGTCATCTCTGACTTTTGGGTGGTTGGGTTAGAACAGCAGATTCCTCCTTGCTCGCTTCGCTCGCGTGTCGGAATGACAAAGGGTGAAGGCAGGCAAATAAGAGGTGGGAGCGTTTAAAATCCCGTGGTTATCCGGGCGGACGCCCACATCCAGTCATGCCTACTGTTCGTTCGTTTGCGAAGATCAATCTCGGATTGGCAATCGGACCAGCGCGGCCCGATGGGTTCCATGCGCTTCGCACGGTCTATCAGACAATCGGTTTGAACGACATCATCACTGTTACTGCGCGTAAAGGGTCAGGGATAGAAATCAGGTCAGCGGACGCGCGTGTTCCAACCGATGCGACGAATACCTGTCACAAAGTCGTCGAGAGAGCGCTTCATTCACTGAGGACATCCGCGCGGGTGACGATCGAGATTGAGAAGCGACTGCCGGTGCAGGGCGGGCTCGGCGGCGCTTCTGCAAACGCCGTGGCTACGTTGATTGCGCTGGAACGAGCGCTCAAGAAGACTTTGCCGCAGGAAGAACGACTACGGATCGCGGCCGAGGTGGGATCAGATTTGCCGGTTTTTCTTGTTGGCGGCACGGTATTGGGAATTGATCGTGGACAAGTGGTGTATCCGCTGCCTGATTTGCCGTCGATGCCGTGCGTGATCGCGTTGCCAGCGGTAGGAGTGTCCACACCGAAGGCATTCGCGGATTGGGATGAGTTGATGACCGGCCAAGACGCCGGTGGCGGCAAATTGACCGACTCTGGAGGGTCCGATAGAATAGAAAGGTTTGGTCATGCTTTGTCCGCGTGGCTGAGCGGTATATCCGGTGCCTCTGCCAGGAGCAGAGGCCGGGCTGAGAACCCGCTTCTCGACCTTGTCCGTACCGGGATTGAAAACGACTTTGAACGGGTCGTCTTTCCGCAATATCCCGAACTACGAGACATCAAGGGTGTGCTTGAACGTGCCGGGGCGTTGTATGCCTCATTGTCAGGCTCTGGGTCGGCTCTCTACGGACTGTACCGGACGCGCATGGCAGCCGAGCGCGCGGCTCGGAAACTGAAGGGTTTCGGCGTGACGGCGCAAGTCACGAGCACGGTAACAAGAGCCCAGTACTGGAAAAGGTTGCAAGTTTCGAGTTCCTAGTTTCAATCGTTTCGCGCAAGGTTTCTCTTGAAACTCGAAACTGGAAACTAGAAACTGTCGTTCACTGGGCCGTCGACTAATGGTAGGTCAAGTGCCTTTGGAGCACTTTGTCTAGGTTCGAATCCTAGCGGCCCAGCCAGAAAAGCAGTAGCTGGTAGGTAGTAGCTAGTCGCTGGTCTTTAAGTGCCTGCGGTTGCGGTCTTGACCGCTCGACCTTGAAAGTTAAAGAGCTGAGAGCTTAACTATGTCCACAGTCGCGACAGCCACCGAAAAGAAGGCTCACATGAGCGCGGATGAGAAGATCGAGCGGAAGCCCCAGCGTGCCCGCGTGGACGATAAGTTCAAGATCTTTTGCGGGACTGCGAATGAAGCCCTCACCGATGAAGTTTGCCACTTCCTTGGGCTCACCCGAGGGCAGGCTCACCTCACACGGTTTGCTGACGGTGAGTGCTACGTACAAATCCAAGAAAATGTCCGCGGCGCAGACGTGTTCGTCATGCAGCCCACATGCAGACCGGTGGACGAGCATCTGATGGAACTGCTGTTGATGATCGACGCGCTCAAGCGTGCTTCTGCGCGGCGAATCACGGCGGTGATTCCTTATTACGGTTACGCACGCCAGGATCGCAAGGACAAACCACGCGTTCCAATTTCTTCGAAACTTGTCGCGGATCTATTGACCACAGCCGGTGCTGATCGCGCCCTGATCGTCGACCTTCATGCGCCGCAACTGCAAGGCTTTTTCAATATCCCTGTCGATCATCTTTTCGGATCACCTGTGCTTGTCAGTTATTTCAAGGGTCTCAACCTGCCCGACCTGACTGTTGTTTCTCCGGATGCAGGTGGCGTGGAGCGCGCGCGTTTCTTTGCGAAGAAGATGGACGCAGCCCTCGCCATCGTGGACAAACGCCGCGTGGAGATGAACGTGGCGGAGGTAATGCACGTCATCGGTGAAGTGCGCGATCGCAATTGTTTGATTATCGATGACCTGATCGACACGGCGGGCACGCTGGTGAAAACGGCGAGCGCTTTGATCGAAAACGGCGCGAAAGCGGTATATGCGTGCTGTTCGCACCCTGTATTTTCGCCTCCAGCCATCGAAAACATTTCGAAGTCGGCCATCACGCAAGTGGTGGTCACAAACACGATTCCACTGACCGAGGAAGCGAAGAGAGAGCCCAAGATCAAGGTGCTCACCATCGCCGGTCTGATTGGGCGGGCCATCCAGTCCATCCATGAAGAGACCTCGGTCAGCAAACTGTTCCTATAGGCAGGAATTAAATTATGGCTACTGCAACTGAAAGCAACGTTCTGGAAGCGCAAGTTCGGGAACCGGGCAACAAGAATGTGGCTCGGCGTGTTCGTCAGGGCGGCAAGATTCCCGCGGTTCTTTATGGCGCAGGAAAAGATGCGGCGCCCGTGTCGGTCGACCCGCGGCATGTCACCCGCATTCTGAATTCCGAAAGCGGACACAACACGATTTTCGATCTCGCTCTCGAAGGCGGTGAGCGGACCAAGGCGATGATCGTCGATTGGCAGTACGAGCCGATCAAAGGCAAGCTGCTGCATATCGATCTCAAGCGCATTGCGATGGACAAGAAACTGGTCGTGACGGTGCCAATTGTCCTCAAGGGCGAGGCGGAAGGTGTGAAGCAGCAAGGCGGAATCATGGAACAGATCCTTCGCGAAGTGGAGATCGAGTGTTTGCCCTCCGATATCCCGGCGCACATTGATGCGGATGTATCGCACCTTGTTTTTGGCGCCGTACTGCGGGTTTCTGACTTGCCGCACAGCGACAAGTGGAAGTTCATCACGGACGCCGAGCATCCGGTAGCACACGTAACGAGTGTGAAGGAAGAGGTCGCAGCCACTCCGGAAGCAGAAGCTGCTGCTGCCGCTGCGCCGGCCGAGCCCGAAGTCATCAAGAAAGGCAAACAGGAAGCCGAGGGCGAAGAAGGCGAAGCTGCCGAGAAGGCAGACAAGTCCGAGAAGAAGGAAAAGAAGTAGAAGAACAGCTTTTAGCTTCTGGCTACGAGCTAGGAGCCAGAAGGCAAGAGCGAATCGTGAAACTGATTGTCGGACTGGGGAATCCCGGAGAGGATTACCGACTCACGCCCCACAACATGGGTTTTCTTGCCGTGGATCGTTTGGCAAGCGAACTCGGCATCGAGGTCAGAAACCGGCATTGCCGGGCGCTGACTGGGCGAGGCGTGATTGGTTCAGAAGATCTCCTGCTCGCAAAGCCGGAAACTTTTATGAACCTGAGCGGTCTGTCGATCCGAGAGTTGGTCGCGAAATACGAAGTTGACCCGCAGTCGGACATGATCGTGATTTATGACGAATTGGATTTGCCATTTGGCACGATCCGTATCCGAGAACGCGGTGGAACAGCGGGTCACAATGGCATGGAGTCGGTGGTCAATGCTGTAGGAACCCAGGATTTTCTGAGGATCCGATTGGGGATTGCCCCAGACCGCAAACCGCCGGACGGCGCGGAATATGTTTTGACGCCGTTCAAAAAGAAACAAATGGAAGTCGTCGAACAGGTTCTCGATACAACGGCTGAAGCTATTAAGGTGATTTTGCAGGATGGCCGGTCAGCCGCGATGAACCGCTTCAATCGGAAAGATGAAGCCGACGAAATGAAGAATCCGCAGTCTGGAGAACACGAATGAAGCGTACTTATGAATTGATGTTTATCGTCCGGCCGGACATGCCGGAAGAAGAAATGAGCAAGCTGATCTCGACGCTGGAGTCGTCAGTGTCGTCGGCAGGCGGAACTGTGAAGAGCGAAGTGTGGGGAAAGCGGCGGCTCGCGTACACGGTTCGCCGTTTCCATGACGGAATTTTTGTGTTGCTGACGGTGGAAGGCGGCGGCGCGATCATTCACGAGTTGGAGCGCCGTCTGCGCGTGACCGAACCGGTGATCAAGTTCATCACAGTGCGCATTGATGAAGAGCAGAAGCGACTCGACAAGATTAAGAAGATACGGGAGTCGCGAAAGAAAACCAGCACAGCTCCGGCGGTCACGCCGGAAGCGGCCAGTGAGCCGGCGGCAACGCCAGCACACTGATTTCAGTGTACAGGCGAGGACGCCAGTACCATGTGAAGGAGATTTATGGCTGACGAAGTGAGAGCACCAGAAGCAACGACAACGACAGAAGCGCCGCAGCGCTCTGGCCCGCGCGACAGAGACCGGGAGCGCGGTGGGCGTCCCGGAGGTGGCCGCGAAGGCGGACGTAAATACTTCCGCCGGAAGAAGGTTTGCAAGTTTTGCGTCGAGAAGATCGAGGCAATCAACTACAAAGACGTACGGCTGTTGGCGCAGTTTGTTGCCGAGAGCGGAAAGATCGTTCCGCGACGCCTAACCGGTGTTTGCACACCGCATCAGCGGCGGCTTTCAAGCGCGATCAAACAAGCGCGCAATATCGCGTTGCTGCCGTTTGCTGGAAGAGCGATGTAAAGAGCAGTTTCTAGTTTCTGGTTGTTCGTTGTAGTTCCCAGTGCTGGTGCCCGCCCTTTGTGCCGGGTGATGCAGATCGGGAAATTTAGAAACGGAGTTATCCCATGGAAGTCATTCTGAAGGAAGATGTAGCGAAACTGGGCTCGCGCGGCGATGTGGTGAAGGTCGCGGAAGGTTATGGCAGGAATTTTCTTCTGCCGCGTAAGCTGGCGATTGAGGCGAATGCCGCGAACAAGGCTGTCATCGAGCAGATGAAAGCGGCTGCTGTGCGCCGTTCGGCAAAAGAGAAAGCTCAAGCAGAAGAGTTGTCGAAGCAGTTTGACGGGTTGTCGGTTACCTTTGCGCGACGCTCGGGCGAGAACGATCAACTGTTCGGGTCGGTGACGTCGGGCGATATTGCCGAAGCGCTCGAGAAAAAGAGCTTCCACGTGGATCGGCGAAAAATCCAGTTGCATGAACCGCTGAAACAGTTGGGTGAGTTCGAAGTGCCCATTAAGCTGCATAAGGATGTGACGACTCATCTGAAGGTAGTGATCGAGAAGGACGCGACGGAGTAAGCAGGTTTGAAGTTCTGGAGCGCGGGCTGAGGCTCGCGCTTTTTGTTTTGGTGCTCAGGCGTCGGGCGTCAGGCTCTAAGCAAGGCTTTGAGCCGAACTCAGGCCCGGCTTCACGGGCATAGGCGCGCCAACGGGGTTCTTTCGTCCGCAAATGCCGAATCTACAAGAGGTTGCGAGGCGCCGAATCGGGACAGGCGATCCTTTAACGCCCTATAATCTCTGCTCACGGTCGGGGGGCTGCCGCGTCTAACTCTTTGCAACCGGGGAAGTAAACCGGGATGCAGAGAAGACGAAACGATGCCGGCCGAAGCGTGGGCAGTACCGATTGCGGTTGGCGCGCGATCGAATCCGAATAATCGGGTGGCACAGGGCAGTGGTACCCAGGAGCCCACTTCGCGGGGCCACATGGCTGGGCAAGGAAGCCGCATTGACGATACGACGCTGATCCGCCAGGCGCAGCAAGGCAACCGCACTGCGTTTGAGGAACTGGTGCGTCACTACGATCAGGCGGTTCTGCGGCTGGCACTTCACCTGACCGGGTCCGAAGCAGACGCCCAGGACATTTTTCAGGATGCCTTCCTGAAGGCCTACAAGAACGTCGGCAATTTCCGCTTCGAATGCTCGTTCTACACGTGGATCTACCGGATCGTGACGAATCTGTGTCTGGACCATCTGCGCAAGCGACAGGTGCGGAAGGAAGACGCGGCAGTTACGACGGATTCGGAAGGTGAAGAGTACAGCTTGCTGGATCGCGTGCCGGATGGACGTGCGGCAGCGAATCCGGAGCGGGACTTCATGGCGCGGGAGTTGGGAAAGCGGATCAATCATGCGCTGGATCGATTGACGCCTCGCGAAAGAATGGTTTTCGAGTTGAAGCATTATCACGGGCTGAAGTTACGGACCGTGGGCGAGATCCTGAATACGACCGAGGAGACCGCCAAGAATACGTTGTTCCGTGCCACGCAGAAGTTGCGTGGCTCGTTGTCGGATATGCGATGAAGTTGTGCAGGATGCAATTATGAAATGTGATTGGGTAAGAGAAAACATTCTGCTCTATGTTTATAACGAGCTCGCAGATGATGCTCGTTATGAACTCGAGCAACATCTCGGGCGCTGCCCTGAGTGCGCGACTGAACTGAAGGCGACGCGGAAGTTCCACGCGCTGCTCTCAACTTCTCCAGTGGATGAGCCCACACCGAATCTATTGACTGCTTCGCGGATGCGTTTGCAGGAAAAGCTCGAAACGGCGACGCAAGGTGGTTTCCTGAGCCGGTTCGTGTTTGATCCGGGTGCATGGCTTCGGCAGATCCGATTTGCTCCGGCTTTGGCGGCCGCTATTTTCATTCTTGGATTTGGTGGAGGGATTGCGGCGACGTACAAGGTAGTGTCCAAGCCCGCGATTTCGTTAGCTGGACCAGCAACAGTACTCCCGCCGGTTGGCGAGGCCAACATTACGGGTATTCAGTCAGTTACACAAGAACCCGGTTCGGACCAAGTGACGATTAAGTACAACACGACTTCCACCCAGGAAGCACAGGGATCTCTGAACGACGCGCGCATTCAACAGCTATTACTCTTCGCGGCGCGAAATAACTACAACTCGGGTGTTCGCATGGATTCGGTGGACCTGCTGACGCAGAAGCCGGACGACACGAGGGTGCGAGAAGCGCTGATGTATGCGCTGCATTACGACAACAATCCGGGCGTGCGCTTGAAAGCGATTGAGGGACTCGGTTCTTTCGTGAAAGACGATATGCGCGTGCGCGATGCAGTGCTGAATGCGCTGGTGAGCGATTCGAATCCGGGAGTGCGGACCCAGGCATTGCATCTGCTCGAACCAGTTAAGGCCGACAGCAGCGTGCGTGGAGTATTGCAGCGTTTGGCAGAAAACGATCAGAACCAATACATCCGGTCGCAGGCCCGGACGGTGCTGGCGCAACTGCCGGAGATCGATTGAGAAATACGGCGCAGCAGACAACGGTGCAAAGGAATTAAGAGAACGTCATTTCGTGCGTCATCATTCGGAGGTTAGGTTGAAACTACAACTAAAATTCGCGGGCTGTGCGCTACTCATGGCGTTGCTCGTTCCCGCGGCTCTGGCCCAGGAAACCAAGGTTTACCAGGAGGGCGGGAAGTGGGCCCAGGAAATCAAAGGAAGTCTGGGAACAAGTCGAAATCTTCACGTAAAAGTAGACCTTGGTTCGGTACGAGTTGAGGGCGGATCGCAGTCAGGCATTACCTACGTCATTCGTACACATGCTTACACGTCATCCGAGCAAGACGCCCGCCGTCAATTCGAAGCCTACAAGGTCAGCGCATCCTTGAAGGGAGATACTGCGTGGATCGTTGCCGATTGGCAAGCGGGCAGCCGTCCGAAGAAGTTTTCCGGTGACTTCGTCATCAGCGTTCCGACCAACATGGAGTTTGTAAAAGTCTCGACTCAAGGCGGAAGTGTTTCGGCCAAGGGAATCACAGGGCGAGTGGATACCGAAAGCGGCGGCGGGAGCATTTCGCTGGATGACATCGGTGGTCAAATTGCCGCAGAGACGGGCGGTGGATCAATCGACGTTGGGAAAGTCGGGGGCGAGATCATCCTGCGGACTGGTGGCGGGAGCATCAAGGTCGCATCCGCGAAGGGGAAGATCACCGCGGAGAGCGGCGGAGGCAGCGTAGTCGTTCTCTCGGGCATGCAGGGTGCAACCGTTGAGACCGGTGGTGGGTCGATCCAAGTCGATCGCTGCGCGGGTCAACTTCGAGCAACCACTGGTGGGGGCAGCATCGATCTTGGTGACATTGGCGGGGGTGCGGATCTTGAGACCGGTGGCGGCAGTATTCGGCTGACATCGGCCAAAGGCCCCGTGCGCGCAACAACGGGCGGGGGCATGATCGATTTAGGGAGCGTTCCCTCAGCTCGCGCTGAAACTGGAGGCGGAGGAATTGTAGCCAGGTTTGTTTCTGGTACGGACCGCACGGACTCAACGTTGGAAACATCTGCAGGCGACATTACGGTTTATCTCGCGTCGGATTTGAACGTCACGGTGCGAGCTGCGATCGAACTCGCGAACGGGCACACCATCCGCTCAGACTTTTCCGATATCGCAGTGCGCTCCGAGGGCGGACAGTGGGGACCGAAGACTGTAACGGCGGAAGGCAAGTTGAATGGTGGAGGTCCGATTCTGAAAGTGCGAACCACAACCGGCGACATCATTATCCGGCGCGCTAGCCGGTGATGGGAACAATCGGGGGGCTTATGCGGAAGCTCATTTTGGTTCTGGGGATAGTAGGAGTGCTAGCTGCTCTCGTTTATGCCGAGCAATCCTACGAACCCTTCGGTGAAGCTTGGGGCTATGGAAGTGAAGAGGCGGGGACAGGTTCTTATCTCGGCGTGGACATCAACGAGATCACGTCCGACCGTGTGAGTGCACTGAAGTTGAAAGAAGAGCGTGGCGTCGAAGTCACGATGGTTGACCAGGATGCTCCCGCAGGAAAGGCGGGCGTCAAGGAGCACGATGTCATTCTCGCGCTGAACGGAACGCCGGTGGAAAGTGGCGCCCAATTACGGCGGTTAATTCGTGAAACTCCTCCGGGCCGTATTGTCACCCTCAACATCAGCCGAGACGGCCAGCCGCTTTCGATGAAAGTGCAACTGGCTGATCGGCGCAAGTCGATGGCTTGGAGTTCAAATAACAAGGACTTCAAGATTGCGATGCCGCCGATTCCGCCCGTACCGGAATTCGATGTGCCTGTTTCGGTGGTGGTCGTGCATTCGTCGATGCGCAGCGGCCTTGCGGTCGAGAATATTACTCCGCAGCTTGGTGAATTTTTCGGCGTAAAGAGTGGAAATGGCGTGCTGATCCGCTCAGTCGAAAAAGGTAGTCGAGCAGAAAAAGCCGGATTCCGTGCAGGCGACGTGGTCGTAAAGGTAAACGAGCAGCCAGTGCACGATGCGAGCGATTTCACACACGCATTGCGTTCCAAGGATGGAAATGCAGTTACCGTTGGAATCGTTCGCGAGAAAAAAGAGCAGACTTTGACTTTGACACTGCCCGAGCGCAAAGAATCGGGGGAGCTGATCCAAGAGGACTTCGACTTCAACGCGCTCGATGATCTGGAAATCCCAGATGTCGATGCGAATCTCGTGGGAAATCTCGCAGACATCCAAGCACAGATTGCCAAGCTGCAACCACAAATCGAGCTGGCCGTTCGCGAATCTAACAAGCAGACGAAAGAATGTTTACAACAACAAATGGAAGAGTTGAAGCGGGAAATGACTGAGCGCTCGCAGGAGTTGCGCGAACAGATGAGGGACGAGCAAGAACAAATGCGCGAGCAGGAAAGAGAGCAACAAGAACAACTCCGCGATCGGCAACGGGAACAACAAGAGCAATTGCGGGAGCAGGAACAAGAGCAACAGGAACAGTTGCGCGAACAGCAGCAAGACGAAATTGATAACCAGCAAGAGCTCTTGCAAGAGCAGCCATTTGGCGGACAGCTGCCGATTTAGTTATTTCGGGTTGAATGGACGGCGGGACGCGACCGACCTGCACTTCAAGAGCCAGCTTGAGCAACGCGGCCGAGCGGGCCGCCAATCACCACACAGTTTCTACCACTCTGTTTTGCGGCATAAAGTCCGGCATCGGCCGCTTTCATCAAGTCATCGCGACTGGTTCCATGCTCCGGGAAAGAAGCCACACCCGCGCTAATCGTGACGGCACGCGGAACCCCGGGGAACTGCCAGCTTTCCACGACACGGCGGAGTTTTTCGGCCACGGCGAGGCTGTATTGGGGGTCCGTTTGCGACAACAAGATCGCGAATTCCTCTCCACCATAACGGCAGACGACGTCGATTTTCCGTAGCTGCTGGTGAAAAAGCGAGGAGACTTGGCGTAGAACTTCGTCGCCTAAAAGATGTCCGAATTCGTCGTTCAGCCGCTTGAATTGATCAATATCAATCATGATGACCGACATTCCTGCAGTGAAACGGCGTGCACGTTCCATCTCTTCGCTGATGCGCATCTCAAAGAAGCGGCGATTGAAAATTCCGGTTAAGCCATCGATGTAAGCCAGTTGCTTTACACGTTCAACGTAGTGCGCATTTTGAATGGCCGTCGCGCAAATATCCGCAACGGATTCGAGCGGCTGGTGGTCGCCAGGCTGGAACTTTCCGCGCGTTTTGCTGTCCAGCATCAAGATGCCCAGAGACTGGCCGAATGAGACCAGGGGGATGTACATCCGCGAAACAGTTTCGGCGTAGAAACAGGCCCCGGGCTTACCCTGCAAATCGTCCTCGATGAGAGTGGTGCCGGATGCAAGGCATTGTCCCCAGGACTCTGAGCCAGCTGGCAAGCGCCCTCCCTCCGTCATTCTGAGCGTCAGACTTCCTTGCTGCGCGCGTAGCACCAGATCATCTTCATCTCTCAAGAGGACTGATACGTGATCAACCCGAAATGCTTCCTGAATGAGCGTGCAGACGGTCTGGAGGAGATCATTTACGTCAAGCACCAGCGTTGTCTGTTGCGCGATCGCATTGATTGCTTCCAGTTGCTGAGCGCGACGGCGCTCAAGCGAATAAAGGCGCGCATTTTGTAGGGCCATGGAAGCTTGCGTAGAAAAAAGAGTTAACAGGTCAATGGTTTCATTATTGAAGTAGTTGATGTTCTCGCTCTGACAATCCAGCACGCCCACCACCTCGTCGCGCACCATCAGGGGGATTGCCAATTCAGAGCGAGTCGTACGTGCGCAGTTGATGTAGCGGGAATCCGCTGTGACGTCCGGAGCATAAATGGGACGCTTCTCTGACGCGGCGGCGCCGGTGATTCCTTCTCCGACGTGTAATCGAACCGCATCCAGTCCTTGATCCCAGCCGATCTGGCTACGAACAACGAGCTCCTGAGTTTGTTTATCGAGAAGCAGTATTGCGACGTTCTGCAGATGGAAATAATCGCGCGCGATGGCAAGGATTTGCCGCAGGACTTCATCCAGCTCAAAGGTCGAGAGAACAGCCTGGCTGGCATCGTAAAGTAGCGCGATTTTCTGCATTTTCGCTTTCCGCGATTGTACGCGGCGGCCAGTAGCGTTACGCAGATTCCGAAAGTAATACGACGGGAGGCTGATTGAAATATCTAAAGAAAATTCGCTTGGTTACCTTCGTACATCGTCCACTTGGACAAGCCTATGATCTGCTCCTGCCGCTCTGTCGTATCAGGCAGCCCTGTTCTGGCGTCACTTGAAGGGGGTGATGCCCGGGGCTAGCCTCAATGGTGATGGCGCTCCGCACACTTGTGTTTTCGTCCGATGCTTCTGCTACGCAACTTGTGGCCCAGCATCTGCTCGAGTTCGACCTGGAGCCCATCGTTTGCCATGACATCTTTTCTGCTCTTGAGAACCTTGGTCGAAACCGTTTCGACGGCATCTTGGTGGATTGGAGCGATGATCCGGAATCATCGTTCTTAATCACTCGCGTGAAAGAAACGGAGCTCAATCGAAGGGCGACGCTTCTGGCCATCGTGCGCAGCCAAGGAGAAGCAGCGCGCGCCACTGACATGGGAGCCAAGGCGGTACTGTTTCGGCCCCTGTCGAGTGGAGAGATTCGCGAAGCTCTGACAATTGCGCGACCATTCATGTTTGAACGTGCGGCTGTTGCGGGTATGAACCCTGAGTTTTCTTCAGCCGCCTCGCAATCATCTTCTGCAATGAAGCCGCAAGACATTGCCCAGGACGTGATGCCAATCGCTGGCCCGATGGCGGCACCTGTCGCAAAGAAAAGAGAGGCTCGACCGTTCGCAGGTTTTACGACTTCTTATCAGCCGTTTTTGAGCGAAGGAAAGCGAAGAAATATTCCAGTTTTGATCCTGGCAGCGGTGATTCTAGTCGCCGCGGTGCCTCTCCTTCTTCGCCACGCGGATAACCTGGTCCCGAGCGGAACGAAGGCTGGTTCCAAGGTGCGGGAAATCGTTAATAAAGTGGTATTGCCGCACGAAGACGTGCCAATTCCGCCAAAAGACTCTTCTCTAGACGATCCAAGTGCAACATCGCCTTCTGGGCATGTGCGAGTAGTGACCTCAGTTGGAATCATTTATGAAACGGCGGCGCGGCTTCCCATGCGTCATGAAGCAATGCCCGATTTTCCGCTAGCCGCTTCACGACCTGACCCTCCCCCACCCCCTCCCCCAAAACATGTGCAGATCCCGGATAGCATCCGCGAGTCTCCTGCCGTTGAGATAGCGCATGCGCCTGGTGCGCAGCTGTCACGTGTATCGCTGGCGACATCGGCTGAACCGGTAACCATTTCAGAAGAACTCGCCCGCCGACTCTTGCTACACGGGAGTGAGCCGGCATATCCAAAAGAAGCCCGTTTATCTGGCCTGCAGGGGTCGGTGATGATCCAAGCGATCATTGGGCGAGATGGAATTGTTCGAGAAGCTCACTTGATGGGTGGATACTTTGTCTTAGGTCGCGCTGCATTTGAGGCAGTACGGCAATGGCGCTTCCGACCATACGTGATTAATGGCGCAGCCGTAGACACCCGCACCGTTCTGACGTTCACATTCGAGTTACCTTCCATATCCGGCGCTGGGGCGAGTACTGGCGCACAGTGATTGCCTGACATCCTTCCCAATAAAAAAGGCGTCAGCAAAAGGCTGATGCCCAATTTTCTTTTTTCTAAATCAACTCTTGATGGTTGAACTTCCGGCATCCCATGTGGTTGCTGCTCTTCGGAAGTAAGACTCGTTCGCCATGTGGCACGCGAGCGCTGCGTGGTGTCCGAAAACAGCGTCTTCAGTAACTGGCTTGCGTGATTTCACAGCTTGGAAGAACGTCCAGAGATGTGGACGCAGGTCGTCCCAGTCGTCGCCTTTGTAAGTTTGGATTACGTCCGTGATCGGCTCCTTGCCGAGCGGAGCGTCGTGCTCCTCGTGCCATTTGCGAACGTACTCTTCACGCATGGCCCTCGGAAAGCTGTAGGAGTAGTAGCTCGGAGATGTGTCTTCGCCGCTCTGCGGATAGATGCTCATGCCAAATTCGGTGCACTCGAGAATCCCCTTGGATCCATGAAAGCGGTATATCTCAGGCGTCTCAGTACCGAGGTTTAAGCGCAGATACACCGGGAGGTCGCCATACTCGAAAACCGTCGCGTGAACGTCCGGCATGTTGCGGCCATCCTTCCAGCGCCGAATCCCTCCGACGGACATGGCGCGCTTGGGTGGCTCGTTGATGTTGAGGATGTACATCATGCCGCTCACTAAATGAACTAGCAGGTCGCCCGCCACCCCAGTGCCGTACTCCTTCCAACAACGCCAACGCGCAAATATTTCCGGACTAAAGGGGCGCTTTGGAACATCGTTTTGCCAGGTGTCCCAGTCGAGGTTTTGCGGAGAGAGATCAAATGGAGGTGGGTATTCCCATGCTCCGGTGGGATCGTTACGACCCAGTGAACCTTCCACGAGCATGAGGTCGCCGATGGTGCCTTTCGCAACCAGTTCCCTTGCTTTCGCACAGAGAGCGGAGCTGACGCGCTGCGAGCCGATCTGGATAATGCGTCCAGTTTTCTTTTGTGCCTCGACCATCTCCACGCCTTCTTTGGCGGTGTGAGACATCGGCTTTTCGCAATAGATATCCTTGCCCGCGCTGACGGCATCCACGACAACCTTTTTGTGCCAATGGTCAGGGACGGCAGCGATGATGCAGTCCACGTCCTTGTTGTTCAGCACGTCTTGATAGCGGCGTGTTACGGGAAGATCTGAACGACCAGTCAATTCTCGAGCCAACGTGTGCCGGCCATCATACAGATCGCACGCTTGAATGCATTCGACACCGGGGAGGTGAACGGCAGTATCGAGCAACGGAGACCCTTGCATACCGACACCAATGATTGCGAGGCGCACGCGATCACTAGGGGGCACTGGAGCCGTCGAAGCCATGGCAGGATCACCTTCGAGGAACACGGCGCTGGAAGCCATCAGCGCTCCAGCTGCTGTTGCACTATTCTGCAGAAACTCTCGCCGCGAATATCGAGGATTCATGAATGCCTCCGAAGAGCAGTCGCTAGTAGTTAGTTGCTAGTTGTTGGTGAGCCCTGACATATCCAAAAAGACTATTGCTTTACTACTTAAGTTTTTTGAGTGCTACTTCCTTGAAAAATACGATGTCATCCTTGCTGTGATTTTGCAGGCCGAACCAGCCTTCTTTCGGGCGTGGTCCGCGTTGAGGCTCGAAATCGAATTTGCGATCAGGGACAGGATCGCCTTCCTTGAAGTCCGTGACTTTGACGCCGTTCAAAAGGACGATGGTGCGAGGACCGTCGAGCGTGATCTCCATAGTGTTCCACTCAGGTCCAGGCTTGCCAGGCTTAGCAAGAGGCGTCGATAGAGAATACAGCGTACCCGTCACGTGGTGATCGTCTTCGTTCGATTTCTCTGGCTCGTTGTCGATTTGAACTTCGTATCCGTAATGGACGGGCATCCATTCTTCACGGGGTTCGATGGGAACACGGATAAAGACGCCAGAATTGCTGTTGTGATCGCGCATGCGGTACACGACGCGAATGACGCAATCCCCGACTTTACCTCCGGTCCAGTAAAGCAGCCCCATGCCGCCATCTGTTTTGATCAATCCTTCATCGACGTACATCTTGCCGGGGCCGACGTGCTTCCATCCCGTGAGATCCTTGCCATTGAACAGCTGTTGCCAGCCATCGTTGTCGGCAGCGCTCGCCGCCGTTAAACCTATGACGGAAATAAAGAGAATCAGTTGCCAAAAACGATGCATGAAGCTGGCCTCCCTACAACCGAGGAATACTACATCAGAGCCGCTTAGGCGTGCTGTGCGTTTTGAGACTGGAGGAGCGATTCCAAACGGCTGATGAGCTGAGTTGCGGCGGCCCCCGCATCCTGCAGAGAAAAGTCAAGACCGAGTTCGAGTACGAGCACTGATTTTGCAGCGTCGCGAAATGTCTCCGCAGTGTGGCCGGCGCGCTTGAGATCCAGAGTTGGACCGAGTACGAGGACCTTCGGCGGCGCTGCCCGGAGAAGAATGAGCGCGTCGTAGAAGTTGTTGGCGATCAAGGCGTGATAACCCGACCGCTGCAACACTTCGCGCAAAAACGCTAGCAGGTCGGGTGAGGAGTCTACGCAGACAAGACGAAGGCCGGAACCCGTGGCAGCGACCGGGGTCGACTTCTCGTAGAACGCCGCAATAGCATCGACCTCTGTGGAATGCATTTCAAACAACCTGTTCAGGTTGGTCAGTTTTAGAACCTTACCGACTACTTCCGGCACATTACACAAGCGGAGGTCGCCGCCACGGGCGCGGAGGCTCGACATCAAACGCACCAGAGTTCCCAAGCCGGAACTATCGATGAAAGTGACTTCGCTGAGCTCGAGCACGACGTGCGTGAGATCGGAGTCAAGGTCGTTAATGTTTTGCCGGAGAGTGTCCGCTTCGGCCCCGACTACGATGCGGCCAGAGCAGCGGAGTATGGCGAAGTCGCCAACAATGCGTGAATCAACTGTAAGTGGCATGGCGTTGGGGCCACTATGCTATCGCGAGCAATGAGGAATGCCAATGGAGTGTTACGTTTGCATCGTTGGTAGGTCATTTTATAAATGCGTTTCAGCCATGTAAAATTGGTGAAGGCATGTCGGCATCCTCTCAACTTATTCAGATCGAACTTGGACCGATCCCGCGAAAACCCAAGCCGGAATGGCTGAAGGCGAAGGCTCCCGTGGGAGACAACTTCCACGATTTAAAGAAGTTGGCGCGCGGCTTGGGACTACATACGGTGTGTGAATCGGCGCAGTGTCCGAACATCGGTGAATGCTGGAATCACAAAACCGCTACATTCATGCTGCTGGGTGATATCTGTACTCGGCGGTGCGGATTCTGCGCGGTGCCCAAAGGAAGACCGGAACCAATCGATTGGGAGGAACCAGCACGAGTCGCCGAAGCAGTGGCGACGTTGGGTCTAAAACATGCGGTCGTCACCAGCGTGAACCGCGACGATGACAATGTTGGCAGTGCGCGTATCTTCGCTGAGACCATACGAGAAATCCGTAGACGCACAACAAACTGCCGTGTCGAAGTCCTCATTCCGGACTTCCAGGGGTTGGAAGAACCTTTAAGGATCGTGCTCGAAGCAAGACCAGATATTCTCAATCACAATACGGAATCTGTGCCGCGCCTTTATCGCGCCGTCCGTTCCGGCGCGCGTTATGAGCGGACACTTGACTTGCTTGAAGACGCAAAAAAGTTTTATCCAGAAACAGTAACGAAGAGCGGTGTCATGGTGGGCTTGGGCGAAACGATCGAGGAACTTCTGAATGTGTTCCGGGATCTCGCAGATCGCAAGGTGGACATCCTAACAGTTGGTCAATACTTGCGGCCGTCAAAAGACCATCTTCCGATTGCGCGCTTCTATACGCCGGATGAGTTTCGTCTCTTGAAGGAAGAAGCGTTGCGGATGGGATTTCGGCACGTCGAGTCAGGGCCGTTGGTGCGATCAAGCTATCATGCGCACGAACAGGCCGATGTAGCAGTCACGCAATAGCAGCAGCCAACGAAGTTGACCACAACAACCAATGTAAAATCAGCGGAGCAGATGCTTCCGACATCTAGCAGGTTCTGTCCTCAACTCCAGCCATCTCCAGTTTCGTCCTTCTGTGACGAGAAACTGGAGCGATCCGCTTGACCACGGTTTTACTCGTCATTCTTGGTATTTGCGCAGGCCTGGTGGGTGCACTATCGGGTACGGGCGGCGGCATCATCATTACACCGATGTTGGCGTTGTATTTCGGCGTGCCGATCGAGCAGGCCATTGGCACGAGCCTCATTGCGGTGATTACGACCTCGGCCGCGAGTTCCTCTATTCATCTGCAGCGTCATACGACTGACATTCGATTAGGAATGACGCTGGAATTGGCTACGGCGTTCGGGGCGGGGCTCACGGCGTACCTGGTGGGTTACATCAATCGCACGGCGCTCGAAGTCTTGTTCGCGACCTTCCTTCTTTATGGAGCGATTTCAATACTGCGTCGAGGCGGGAAAACGGAAGACGAACAGGATGAATTCGCGCCCCAGCCTTCGGGGAATGGAATCGCGATCCCGGAGTACGAGCCGAAAAGAGTTGGGCTCGGCATGGGAGCTTCACTGATCGCAGGCGGTTTGTCCGGCCTCCTTGGTATAGGAGGCGGCCCGATCAAGGTGCCTGTGATGTACTTGTTCATGGGCGTGCCATTGATGGTGGCAACTGCGACTTCGAATTTCATGATTGGGGTGACCGCGGCGGCGAGCGCAGCCGTTTATTACAGGCGAGGCGACGTGGTTGTGGGTATTGCAGCTCCGATGGCGGTGGGAGTGTTCATCGGTTCGATAGTTGGCGCAAAGCTCGCCGTGCGCGTGCATTCGAAGTATGTAGCCATTCTGCTGACGGGCATCATGCTTTACCTATCGGTGCATATGTTCGTGCATATCGTGGGGAAATTTCTGTGAGCCAGGTACGCGAACCCGCTTTCGACCGTGCGATAGCGCTAGTGCTGCGTATCGGAGCCTATGCGGCATTTTTCGTAATGCTGGCGGGAGTATTGGCGACGGTTATCGTGGATGGACAGATAGCAACCCGGATCGAACTGGCCGGCGTGCTGATCATGTTGATTACGCCCGTGGTGCGAGTTTTCGTGGCGATGGTGCTTTTTCTGCGAGAGAAGGATTGGAAGTACGGAGCGATCTCGGCGGGCGTGCTGATGATCTTGTTGTTAGGGTCGCTGTTTGGAATTGGGGAGCATTAAATCAAAAGGCGCGACTCTTCGTCGCGCCCTCTAACTTTACTCGTAGTGAATCACCAGACGCGACAAGCGTTCTGCCGGACCATGGCTGCATTGGGTTTGCACTGGAACGCGTCTCGGAATTCCGGCATGTTCGATAGAGTTCCGTTAACGCGCCACCTTCCAGGGGAGTGTGGGTCGATAGTCGCCAGCATGCGAGTAAACGCATCAGTACGTTGTCCGCACCAGATGTTAGCGAAGCCGAGGAAGAAGCGCTGTTGGGCAGTGAACCCATCTTTCGGCGCAGGCTCCTTCCCTGCCAGAGTGTTCATGAGCGCCATATAGGCGATCCGCAGGCCGCCATTATCAGCAGTGTTTTCGCCAAGCGTGAGTTTGCCATTCAGTTTGACGTCATCGACGGCTACGTAGTCTCCGTACTGATCGCGGATACAAGCCGTGCGTTCTTCGAATTTTTTCTTGTCGTCGGCGGTCCACCAATCGTTCAGATTGCCCTTTGCATCGAACTGGCTGCCTTCGTCGTCGAAGCCATGGGTTAGTTCGTGTCCGATGGCTGCTCCGATAGCGCCGAAATTCATAGAGTCATCCGCTTCTTTGTCGAAGAACGGAGGCTGCAGAATGGCGGCCGGGAATGTGATGTTGTTCTGGAGCGGGTTGTAACTCGCATTCACCGTGGTGGGAGGGTACGGCCAGTCATTCTTGTTAACTGGCTTACCGATCTTGTTGAGCTGCCGCTGAAACTCAAATTCATTCGCTCGTAGTGAGTTTCCAAGCGCATCACCAGTCGCGATCTTCAAAGATGAGTAGTCGCGCCATTTATCGGGATAGCCAATTCGGTTAGTAATCGCCGCGAGTTTAACTGCCGCCTGCTTTTTGGTTTCTTCGCCCATCCATGGAAGTGTTTGGATGTCCTGACCGAGAACTTTTTCGAGGGCTTCGACCATGGTTAACATCCGAGCTTTGCCTTCCGCCCCGAAGGTTTGCTCCACGTATTTTTGCCCTACTGCTTCGCCGAGATCGTTATTTGTGAACGTAACGCAGCGCTTCCAACGCGGGCGGAGTTCCTTGGTTCCCTGCAGTTCCTTGCTGAAGAAATTGAAATTTTCCTGCACGAAAGCGGCGGGTAGAAACGGGGCTGCCGTGTGCAGAGTCTGCCAGCGCAAGTAGGTTTTCAGGTCATCCAGCGACGTGTTGTTGAGAACGCCGTCCAGACCTTTCACAAAGTCCGGCTCGGCAACGTTGAGACCTGAAATCTGAGGTGCGCCGACTTCAGTGAGGTAAACATTCCAATTGAAGGCTGGTCCAAGGCTCGCGAGTTCAGCGCTCGTCATTTTGTGATAAATCTTGGCAGGATCGCGGCGAGTGGTGGGATCGAGAGCGTTCTTGGCAAGTGCGGTTTCGATGTCCATGACAGCTTTGGCTTCCTGCGCGGACTTGTCAGGAGCATCTCCGAGCAGTTGGAACATCTTGGCGACGTGCTCGACATACTTTTTGCGAAGATCTGCGGACTTGGCATCCTCTTTGAAGTAGTAATCACGGTCGGGAAGGCCGAGCCCGCCCTGGTCCACCTGCGCGATCACCATCGTCGAATTTTTAAAGTCTTCTTGTGAGCCAAAGCTAAAGAGTGCGTTAACACCTTCGCGATGGAGTCGCACGGCTTCGCGAGCCAAGTCTTGCTTTGACTTCAGAGCTGCGATGCGTTGGAAGTTTTCGTCGAGAGGTTTCGTTCCGGCCTTTTCGATGACGGATTCGTCCATGCAGGATGCGTAGTAGTCGCCGATCTTCTGCTCGAGGGGTGAACGGCTGGATTGCGACGGGCCAGATTTCTCGAGAATGTCACGGACAATGTATTCGCCGCGTTCCTGCAGTTCATTGAAGCGTCCCCAACTGGGACGATCGGAGGGTATCGGATTCTGCTGCTGCCACTTGGAACATGCATAGGCATAGAAGTCTGTGCAGGGGTCGATCGTCTTGTCCAGCATGTCAATGCTGAAGCGGACATTGCCGGATGGCTTTTTCTCTTGAGGTTGATTTTGAGCAAATGCGACCGGGACTAGAGCAGCGAGCACCACCACAAAAAGTTTCCACAAACGCATATTTCCTCACTGGAGAAAGATGAAGTATGGCTTTGGCAGTGTGACGGGGAAAGATACGAATCTCGGTGGGAATGGGTTCCCGTGCGCACGCTTCCATTGTATTGGACGGGAAGTGCGGCTGGAGGTCAACCGGCCAGAACTTAGAGAAAACGCATTAGCCGCAAATTCGCGAAGGTTTTCCAGTCTCCCAAGGAGGCGAGGTGCCCTTAGAAGATCTTCACGTGGAAGGTCAGGTACTTTTTCGGGTTTTCGCGGATGGACTTGATCAGCTCGCGGCTTTCCAACAGCATCTGGTCGGCGTTGTTATAGAGCTTCGGGTCTCTCAAGAATAGACCAGCTGTGCCTTCGCCTGCCTCCAGGCGATCGCTGATTGTTGAGAGCCGATTGATGACATTCTGCAATTTATTGGCAAATTCCTGGTCAACCGCCATCTTGCCGATGGCGCCCTTGCCAGCATTGATGTCGTCCGTAAGCTTACGAACGTTGGAGATCGTCTGGTTGGCGTTCTCGTACAATGCTGGATCTTTCAGCAGCTTGCCAGCGCTCCCTTTGCCCGCCTGGAGGTCATCGATCATCAGATTGATCTTGTCCACGGCGGCAACTGCTTTGTTATAGGCCTCTTCATCGACGAAGAGCTTGCCAATGGTGCCTTTTCCGTTTTTGACCTGGTCCACCAGTCCTTTGAATTCGTTCACCGTGCTGGCGAAGCGGTCATAAAGAGCTGGGTCATAGATCAACTTGCCAATCGAACCCTGTCCACTTTCTACGAAGGCAAGAATACGATCAGCGCGCTTGAGCAGAGCGTCCATATTCTGAAGGGCGCCCTGGCTGGAGCGGACAACATCTTGAAAATCGGGAGTGTCTTTTGTCGGAAGCACATCACCGTTTTGAGCTTCCGGTCCTTTGGCGAGGGAACTGTCAATGTCAAGATACGTTTCACCGAGCACGCCAGCAGTGGACAAAACGGTGGTCGAATCACGACGGATATTGAACCCGTACTTGGTATTGACTTTCATCGTGACTTCGACAGGGGTGAGCGGCTTTCCATGAATGATCTGAATCCCGCTAACATTTCCAATATCAACGCCCTGCAGGCGGACCGGCGCGCCGTTCCGGAGGCCACTGGCATTATCGAAGTAGCTTTTGAGGACTATCCTGCGAGTGAAAACGCCGCCGGTTCCACTCATCAGAAAAATCAAGACGGCCATGGTTACGCTGGCGAAGAAGACCGTGAGTCCGACGCGAAGTTGTGACCACTTCAGCTGCTTCTGAGAAGGCAAGCTTTTCCTCGAGGGCCCTTGCTAAGACGTGGGTGAATGATAACAGGACGAGTCGGAACAGTCAGCGGCAGCATGAACCGGATACTCCCAAGACATGTCAAAGGGTGTGCATGTAGGCGAGCAAGTCATCGACTTGCTGCTGATTGAGAACTTGCCCGTATCCATTCATTTTGCTGCGGCCGAACTTGATGATCTCACCCACCCGCTCATCATTCGCGGGCAGGCCGCTGACCTCGAGATATTGTCGCTTGAAGACACCCTGCAAGCCCGGACCCTGCTTTCCACGTGATGAATAAGGTTCGTGGCATCGATCACAATGCGTGTCGTAGATGCGGCGACCGGCAGCCTGCTGCGGATTCAGACCGAGTTCGGTGTCGGACTTGCGCCGTTCGGCATTGCAGGCAGCGAAGGCACTCAGCAGCAAGACGCAAAAAAGAAGGCTTATTCGCGACATAGGTAATAGCTGTAAGGAAGTAGAATAATCGCGAACCCCCATGGCAGTGAAGGTGAAACGCGTGTACGAGGCGCCAGCCGCAACCGATGGCGCCCGGATTCTCGTGGATCGATTATGGCCGCGGGGCCTGACGAAACAGGCTGCATCGATTGAGCGTTGGTTGCGAGAGATCGCGCCCTCGAATGAACTGAGGCATTGGTTTCATGCGAATCCAACAGAATGGAACGTATTCCGACGGCGTTACCTGAGAGAACTCGGTCAACCAAAAGCGATTTTGTCTCTGGAAACCCTTTATCAAATGTTAGGTAAGCACAAAATTGTCACGCTCTTGTATGCGTCGCGAAACGAACAATTTAACAATGCAGTGGCACTCAAGGAATTACTCGATGGAAGAAGGAAGCCGCCGACCGGAACCGGAGCTGGTGCCTACGCAAAGAACAGCCGCTCCGTGAGACGTGCCAAGTAAACACCGAGACCTGCCCAAAGTCCTTGACACGAAGCAAAACATAAGTAAGAGTATCAAATCGTAAGAATCCGAAAGACCGGGGCGGAAGCCAGTTAAACCGCCCTTGAGTCGCAAGGAGCCCGTCATGCGTTCCTCCCATGCGTGGATTATTGGGTCCGTCCTGCTCGTTCTCAGCATCCTTCTCATACCTTTTGCAGCAGCTCAGTCGAGCTATACGTCTCAGATTCGAGGCGTAGTCACTGATGCCAGCGGGGCGCTTGTTCAAAATGCCACTGTGACCATCACGAATGAGGGGACCAATATCTCGTCCACCGCGAAGACCGACGCCAGCGGTCTCTACATATTGACCGGACTGCGTCCGGACTCCTACACCGTGCGCGTTGAGGCCGCCGGCTTTCAGAAGGAAGAGACCAAAAATGTGGTACTGGCGGTCAGCCAGCAAGCGACGCTGAACTACACGTTGAAACCGCTCGGAGTGCTCACCACTGTCGACGTCACCACTGCGGCCCCATTGCTTGATACAGAGAGTGCGGCGATTGGCACTGATGTCACGAATGAATACGTGCGAGACATACCTCTCTACAATCGCAGCTTTTTCGGGCTTGTGTTCCTGGCTGGAGGCGTGACGGAGACGACGGGCTCTGGGATCAACGACAACTATCCGACCGGTACGAATTTTGTTTCCAACGGGCAGCGGAACGCGACGGCAGAGGTCACGCTGGACGGCAGCCCGATCAGCGCGCCGGAGCAGGGCGAGGGCGGAAACTCCAACGTTTATTACCAACCATCAGTCGAGATCGTGCAGGAGTTTAAGGTTCAGAACAATAGCTTCTCAGCGGAGTTCGGCAATAACGGCGGGACTCTAGTTAACATCGTTTTGAAACAGGGCACCAATGCATTCCATGGTAGTGGATGGTGGTATGGTCAACGCTCTCAATTTGATGCCCGCGACTTTTTCAATACGGGTGATAAGCCCGATCACGTGCGAGATCAGTACGGCTTCGCACTGGGCGGCCCGATCATCAAGAACCATACGTTCTTTTTTGTCGATTTCGAAAAGGTGCGCCAGCGCGATCCCGTAAACATTGAGGGGGTTGTGCCCACAGATCTGGAGCGTGCCGGAGACTTCTCACAAAGTCTGGCGAATGTTAACGGCATCTTCGATCCATGCCCGGGAAATACAGATCCGAGTTTCGTGTGTCCCCACAATCGATTCCCAGGCGACAAAATAGTGGGTACTAATCCCGTCACGGGCACGCCTTATATCGATCCGATCGGTCAAGCGATCCTGAACTTGTATCCGCATGCGAATATCCCGGACGCATCTTTCCCTGATCCGAACTTCCGAACGGTAGCATTGGCAAACTCTCCAACCTGGCAATTCGATGTGAAACTTGATCACCAGATTACCGACAAACAAAAGATAAGTGGACGGTACAGTCGGCTGCACAATGAGTACAGCGTCCCAACGATTGTCGGCAATGGGGACCAGGGTGATGGAGTCCTGTACCTAACGACAGCGCAGAACGGTAATGCCGAGTACACATGGTCGCTCACCCCCACCGCCCTTTGGACAAGCCGTTTCAGCGTCGACCGGGTCCACGCGCCGGGTATTAGCAATAACTACCCAACGCTGAGCGATGTGGGTCTACCGGCGATTTTGAACCAGAACGGTTTGGATCGAATTCCAGCGATTAACGTCGGGGACGATTTTTTGTCCATGTTCACACAATGCTGCGTGGACACCCACTTCGCGCACACTCTGTATAGCTATTCTTCCGGACTGCAGTGGGTAAAGGGAGCGCATTCGATCAAGTTCGGCGGCGAGCAGCGGGTGTTCTTCAATAATTTCTTCCAGCCAGACAATCCGACCGGAATCATCAACTTTGACCGAAATGTGACGACGGAAGACCCTAATGGGAACTTCGGCTCACAGGATGAGGGCAATCCCTTTGCCACGATGCTGCTCGGTTACCCAAGCCCTAGCGACTCGGTACTGCACATCATTCCGGCGGTTGCGGACAAATCGGTTGACACAGCGTTCTACGTGTTGGACGACTGGAAGGTTACTCCCAAACTAACCCTCAATCTTGGACTGCGCTACGAATGGAGCACACCATATTCGGAACGCTTCAATCAACTGCAGTTCAGCAACTTCACCGGCGATACAGGTGTCTCTCTCCCGGTGGATCGGAATCAAGATCCGGCCAATCCACAATTCAACTTCGGCCAGATTGGGAATCTGATCGGCACAACGGTCTTCGCAGATTCCGGACATCGGAACGGGCGAGTGGATCGGAACAATTTCGCCCCTCGCTTCGGCTTCGCTTATCAATTAGCCAGCAACACAGTGCTGCGCGGAGGAGCTGGAATCTTCTATGGCATGAATGTGGCCACAAATTATCAATACGCGGGGCCATCGTTCTCGAAGTTTGCAACGTTGCATTTCACGAACGACAACTTCGTGACTCAATATGCAACGCTTGAGAATCCTTTCCCCGCCGGCTTGGCGCCGCCGCAAGGGCGAACCTACGGCCAACTGGCAAATTGGGGCTTCGACAATAGCAGCGACCTAGATACCGGCGTCGTGAGGAGCGCTGAAGTCTACCAGTGGAACCTGGGAATTCAGCATCTGCTTCCCGGACAGATCGTGGTTGCCGCCGATTACTCCGCGAACCATAGCGTCCACCTGCCATGGGCGGGAGCTTCGGTTTCGACTCGGGAGAGAAATTTTCTTCCGTCGAGCATTCGCGATGCGGTGGTGGAATCCCTGAATCCCACGCACGATCCAAACAGCAGTGCAGTGAGCGATTATTTCGGTACCCCGGTTGCAAATCCTTTCCAGTGTTTCTTCGCCGTTGTTGCCTCTCCAGCGTCGTACTGCCCTGCCACCCCAATCTTCAACGCGGCGGACGTGGGTGACTCTCAGTATGTGAACGCCACGATCCCGCAGATCAACCTGTTGCGACCGTACCCGCAATTTGACGGAGGATTCGCGGGCTTGCCGCGCTTGATCGCTACTTCCTGGTACAACTCGCTCCAGATTCGATTCCAGAAGCGGACCAGCCACTATCTCAGCTTTGAAGGCAACTACACATTCTCCAAAGCCACGGACGATTCCGCAGCCGGGCGCAATGCCTGGCTAACGAACCTTGAGTTTGACAATCCGCAATTGCTCGACAATTTGAAGGCAGAACACGGGATTAGCGCAAACGATGCCACTCACCGTCTAACGACGGCGATCATCTTCGACCTGCCTATCGGACGAGGTCGGTGGGTTGGGAGCGGCATGAATAACATCGCAGACGCCATCGTGGGTGGCTGGTCGCTAGAGAGCTTCCTCACATTTCAGTCGGGGCAACCGATCGCGATTGTTATGGTAGACGGCGGGCGGTTAACGGATGGCAATCAGCGTCCCAACGTGATCTGTTCGCAGCTCACAACCGGTATCGACTTTCATGAGGCCGCGCGGACTGGAGCTCCATATCTGAATGAGGGTTGTTTCGCGGATCCAGGGGATAACGTCGCAGGCGATGCTCCTCGGCATTTCTCGAACCTGCGCGGGGATGGAATTCGCAATTTGGACATGTCGCTAACCAAAGAATTCAAGATCCGGGAGCGGGCACGCTTACAGGTTCGGGCCGAGATGTTCAACGTGGCTAATCACCAGCGATTTGCATTCCCCGATGTCGGGTTTGGGGCCGGAGGCTTCGGACAGGTGACCGAAACCCGAAATAATTTCCGGCGCATGCAGTTCGGGGCGCGGATCCAGTTCTAGCTTTCAGGAACAGGCCTCAGGCGGATTCAGGCTTGAGGCCCAATCTCTCTCCAGTTGCGTCTGTTGTTCCGATTAAACGTCTGTGCCATGTGCGCAGTTGCTCTCACATGGGCGTCATCTCCGATGGAGGCTCATCCATGCGTCGGCGTGACTTTCTGAAAACTACTGGCGCAACTGCACTGGTGACCAGCCTTGGAACCTCACCAGCGCGCGCTGTTGTTCCCGGCCACAATTTCGACAAATACGATTTCGGGTCAGGGCCAACGGTTGCGGAACGCCTATATCAAGGCCCATTTCCGGCGGACGTATTTCCGAGTTGGAACGTTGTAATGGCAACAACGGCTTCGTCCGAAGTGCTTCCGAATTACGGCATGGGGTTTGTCACTTATATCTGCGACGAAGTTGGGCCGGCGTCGAAGGCGGGCGAACCGCAAGAACAATCGATTGAAAAACTTGTCCGGATGCCGCTTGGGAACAAGCTTTACATCAGGGTTAACTGGAAGGACGTTCAGCAGAAACCAGGGCGGCTGGATTTTTGCGAACACTGGAAAACCACGTTCGCGCTGGCGCGGCAGTATGGGAAGCGAATTGGCTTCCGCGTGATGATGAACAATCCCGACATTGAGACTTCCCCGTTGCCTGCGTTTCTTGCCGAGAAAGTTCCGATGGTGAAATTGGGATCGTGGCTGAAACGAGACCGCTATGAGCCCCGTTATGACGATCCTCTGTTCCAGAGCGCGTTTCGAGAGTTGATTGATCTTTTGGCAGCTGAGTATGACGGGCATCCGGACGTTGAATACGTTGATACGGCCATGTACGGATTCTGGGGAGAGGGGCACACCTGGCCGCTCGAGATCAATCCATTTCCCGATTACACGACTGCGGAGAAAACGTGGATTGCAATGTGGGACTATCAAGCAAGCCACTGGAAAAAGACCCCTCTTACGACAAACACACAGCCTGATTTCAGCAAGGTTGGCAATGCGGAGTTGGTCGATCGCACGGTCCGGAGTGCTAATTGGCTGCGTACAGACACGATCTTTATCGAAAACGAGCAGATTGACGCGTTGAGTAATCGTCCGCCGTGGGTAGGTGTGACGGTGGAAGTTGGTATGTCAGATGGTTCCGAAAAGAGCCTGCGTCTTAATGAGGGCGTGCCGTACACCGACAACGTCGTTGGCCACGTGCAAGACGTTGGGGCAAGCTACTTCTCCTTGTGGAACTGGCACCGGATTCAATTTGAGCGGGTGCAGTCGTACTACGAAAAATATCCCGCTTCGATTGATGCACTTGCCCGGAGGATTGGGTACCGAGTTCGGCCGTCATGGATTTGGACATACGAAGAGAGAGGCGCGCCGGGACTCATCCTCGGTTTGGTGAACGATGGGATTGCAGGTGTGCCAGGAATTCTGCGGGTTTCGGCGGTTGCAGTAGATGGGCGCGTGGTTGCGAGTGGTGGATTGGATGCGGGCTATCCTTTACCTGGAAAAGTGCGCCAAGCTGAATTGCGGTTGCCCAAGGGAACAAATTGGAAGGGGCTAAAGCTGAAGGCAGAAATCGAAGTGAAAGGGCAACGCTATCCGGTGCGCTGGGCCTGCAAACAGGCATTGAATGAAGACGGTTCACTGACGCTTCGCCCGACCGTTGGTTTTGGGAACGAGACGGGCGGCGCATGAACTGTGTGCGAAGGCGTTGCGCGCATTCTTGCAAAGGTTTTCAAGTAAGGTCACATCAGACGGCAAGAGTTCGACGAATGTTTCATCTCGAAGGTACATCTATCCCAACCGTTTAGGGGCGACAGAAATATGAAAAATCAACTTTTGCGCGGCACTCTCTATTTATTTCTGTTGGCTAGTGCTTTCTCGTTGGTGTATTCCGGAGCACAGCAGATTCCTGCGGATCAGGATTGGACGAACTACGCGCGAATTGGCGCCTGGGGATTGAAAGATAAGGGCGACGCCGATCGCATTGTTCGCGAAGCGCAAGCGAGCCACGTCTTCGGTATCGAAGTGGACAATGACATCCCCGGGCGGTACGAAAGCTTCGTCGATCCAACGGCAAAACTCGCCGCGATTAAGGCAGTCGCCGATGCAGCACATAAAGTAGGCAATTATGCTTACGTCTACATCGCAGGAACAGAGTGCATTACAGCAGATGCCGACAAGACACCACATACGCTAGCAAAAGAACATCCAGATTGGCTGCAAAGAAAGCTGACGGGTGAGCCAGCGATTTTCGGCGGTGGCACGGCGTTCTGGATCAAAAAGGGTGACGAGGACGTGTGGATCAGCCCGTACGCGACGGAGTGGCGAAAGATCTATATGGAGCGTGTTCGGCAGATCGCAGGCACTGGCATTGACGGCATCTACATCGATATCCCGTACTGGATGACGCATTTCGACGGCTGGGAAGACAGTTGGGCGAGCTTCGACGACGCCACCGTGGCGGCATTCCGAAAAGAAACCGGACTTGATGCGAAGAAGGATGTAAAGCTCGGGGATTTCTCGGATGCGAATTTCCGGAAGTGGGTGGATTTTCGAATCCGCACAATAACCGATTTTCTGCGAGAGATTGATCAGAGCGCGAAATCCGTAAATCCAAAAATCAAAACGATTCCGGAGATTTACCCGGGCATCGAAGAAGAAGCGGTACGGGTTGGTTCGGACGTGTACAGCTTGTATCCCGTGGTTGATGTGATTGCGCATGAGTACGAATTCGGCGGTGGCGATCACATGGCTTCGTCACGTAAACCGCTTGACTGGTTCCGGTATCAGGTTGGAATGCGCACATTTCGCGCATTCGCCGAGGGTAAAGCGACGTGGATCCTGAACTATTCGTGGGATGGTGACAAGAAAGTCGATAAGCGAGAAGCCATGCAAAACCTCGCCATGTCGCAAGTGATGGCAGGAGCGAACTTCTGGGATGCGCCTGGACATTCGATGGCCGGCTCGAATGACATCGCAACGCGAACAAAGATATTTGAATGGATCGGCAATCACGACAAGACTTTCTACCGTCCGAGGAAGCCGATTCAACCTGTTGGTGTTTACTTTTCTCCGACAACCCGCAACTACTTCGCGCAAGAATTCATTCGTTCGTATCAAGGTGTGTTGATTCTGCTTATGCAGAAACATCTTGAGTACGAGATCGTCACGCCTAGAACGTTAACTAATTTTCGCGGACGGATACTGGTGCTGCCTGACGTGCGAATGCTCAACGACGAGGAGAAGAAGGCACTTGGTGAGTTCGTAAAGGGTGGGGGAAAGTTGGTGGCTACGGGTGAGGCAGCGGAAGGGTTGCCGGCGGATGGCGTGAAACGATTCGAGCAATGTCCGGGGAAGCAGTACATTGCGGCTCTTGAGAAGGATTTCGCAACGGCGGATCCCGATTCACAAAAAGACTTTCTAAGCGCTCTCGGTGGCGAGCCAGCAGTAAAGGTGGACGCGTCATCCTGGCTTGCGACACACATTTCAGAAGTCGACGGGAAAACTTACGTGTTCTTTGCGAATTTCAAGGGCCTCAAGGGTGGGGTGAATCCCGTGCAGACTCCTGAGACGGGGGTAACGATCACTGTACCTTCAGGGACAACTGCTTCGTTCTTACCTTTTCTCGGCGAGGTTCAAAAATTAAAAGGTGAGCGCCGGGGTGAAAAGACAGTATTTAGCCTTCCGCCGATTCAGCGCGGCGCGGTAGTGTGGATAGAGTGAGTTAGCGCAGAATATTGGTCGCGATAAGGATCTGACCACCTAGTTTAGAATCCCCGGAATGCGTCCCATCTTTCAATGGAACCTGGGAGGAGCGCGCACGCTTGAGCTCGGGAAGCGCACGCGCATCATGGGCGTGGTGAACGTCACTCCAGATTCGTTTTCCGACGGCGGACAATTCCTCGATCGCGACCAAGCCGTAGAGCATGCGCTGAAGCTCGTCGCGGATGGAGCTGAAATCATCGATATCGGCGGGGAGTCCACCAGACCAGGAGCAAAGGTTCAATCACGAACCGGTGCAAACGTCGCGACGACTCTGGGCACGGCGGCTGGACAAGAATCAGTAACTGAAAAAGAGGAACTTGACCGGGTTGTTCCGGTAATCGCGGCGCTCAAACAAAAAAGGGCGGACGTGATCGTATCCGTCGATACATACAAGGCCAACGTAGCACGCGCAGCGGTGAAGGCCGGCGCAGAGATCGTGAACGACGTAAGTGGGTTCCGTTGGGACCCGGAGATGAAGAGGACAATTGCCGAGTTGAAATGCGGCGCGGTACTGATGCACATGCGCGGACGTCCCGACGAATGGAAAGAGTTGCCACCCATCGGAGATCCGGTGCTGCTTGTGAAACGGGAGTTGCGGCAGTGGGCGCAGGACGCCATTCTTGCTGGCGTCAAACGCGACTCCCTCGTTCTGGATCCAGGTTTTGGATTCGGGAAACGGTTCGCGGAAAATTATCCGCTGGTGGCACGCTTCGCCCAGCTTCAGGAAATGGGCTTTCCCATACTGGTGGGAACTTCCCGCAAATCTTTTATCGGACGTACCTTGGCTGCAAATGGTCAGGATGCTCCGACTGATCGCCGGCTTTATGGCACCCTCGCAACCGAGACCGTGCTGATCGTATCAGGCGCTCACATTGTCCGAACCCATGATGTGAAAGCTACAACGGAAGTAGTGAAAATCGCGGATGCGATCGTGGCGTCTGGTTAGAGTTGTTCTCGCAACATTTCCCTGACTGAAAATCCAGCTTCCAAGTTTGCGCCTTGGTTAACCCGGCAGCTATGTGGGCGCGGGCGGTTCGACCAGGCCACATCTTCAAGGAATACATTGGAAGAGAGGTTAAGGATGTCGTTCAAAGGAATTCTGGAAAATCCGAGGGTGCGGGCAAGGCGTGGTGGTGAACCCAATCTTGACGGGAAGTGCGTTGTCTATTGGATGCAGAGGGCGCAACGCGGGCTGGACAATCCAGCACTTGATGTTGCTGTGAGTGCTGCCAATGAACTTGGGAAACCGGTCGTCGTCTTCTTTGCACCGGTTCCCTTCTACCCGAATGCCAGCCTTCGTCATTACAGATTCCTCCTGGAAGGCATCCCAGATATCGCCGAATCTCTAACAGAGCGGAACATTGGATTTGTGCTGCGTCGGTATCCAGATCACCATCTGTTGAAATTTTGTGAAGAAGTTCGTCCTGCACTTGTTGTGGGAGATGAAAATCCGATGCGGGAACCAGCAAGCTGGCGAGAGAAGGTTGCTCACCAAATTAAAGTTCCTCTATGGATAGTCGATGCAGATGTGATCGTTCCTTCGTGCTTACTCGAAAAAGAACAATATGCAGCATTTCAAGCACGACGAAGACTGGAAGCTCAACTGGATCGTTTCCTTGTAAAGCAAGAAAATCCCTCGGCAAGAATTCCATGGAGAAAACCTAAGGGGTTTCAGTCGCTGGCAGTGAACACAGACATCACGGAAGCGTGGAAGCTCGACCGCTCGGTGGCTGGAGTTTCGACGTTTCGCGGCGGCACCAAAGAAGGATTGAAGCTGCTGCACGAATTCGTGACGCGCAAGCTGAAGAATTACGGGAAGCTGCGAAATCATCCAGAGTTGGATTCGACGAGTCGGATGTCACCGTACTTACATTTTGGCCACATCTCTCCGATCACAATTGCGTTAGCAGTCAAGAATTCGCAGGCACCGCAGGCGGATCGGGAAGCTTATCTGAACGAACTGCTGGTGTGGCGCGAACTTGCGATCAATTTTGTTACGTATAACCCGGTCTACGATTCGTTTGAAAGTGGGGAAGATTGGGCACATCGCTCACTCGCTGAGCATGCCAAAGATCCTCGCCCGGTTGTGTATCGCGAACGTCAACTAGAACACGCCGAAACACATGATCCTCTGTGGAACGCTGCTCACATGCAGATGGTCCGGCGTGGGTGGATGCACAACTACATGAGAATGTACTGGGGAAAGAAAATTCTTGAGTGGAGTAAGACTCCCGCGGAAGCACACCGCGTCGCCGTGAAATTGAATGACAAGTACGAGCTCGATGGACGAGATCCGAATGGATACTCAGGCATTGCATGGTCAATTGTTGGAAAATTCGATCGACCATGGTTTGATCGTCCGATTTTCGGAAAGATCCGGTACATGTCATTGGAAAGTACAGGGAAGAAGTTTGACAGCAAGCGCTACATCGAACAGCAGAATGGGGGGGGAACGCTATTCGACCTAGCCGTTTAGAAGGCACGCCGTGAATCGATGAGAATGGTAATCGGACCATCGTTCACCAGTTCAACGCGCATCATCTCCTGAAAGCGTCCGGTCTCGCACGAAATGCCCGCGCGGCGAATCTTCTCAACTACCAATTCATACAGTTCGCGAGCAGTCTCCGGCCTGGCCGCATCGTCGAATGATGGACGCTTTCCTCGACGCACGTCGCCGAAGAGCGTGAACTGCGAAATGAGCAGCACACTGCCTTGAATCTCTGTTACAGCAAGGTTCATCTTGCCGTTCGGGTCTTCGAAAATACGAAGCCCTGCAATTTTGTCGGCCAAGTATTCCGCATCAATGGGCGTATCTTGCTTGGCGACTCCGAGCAGGACAAGCAGACCGTTTCCGATTTCACCAACGATCTCTCCATCGACATTGACACTTGCACGACTGACTCTCTGGATCACGGCACGCATCGGGATAGTGTCGAGGTTTGCAGCATGGGAAGCAAGTGTGCCTTGAGATCAGTCAACGCTTGTGAACTTCGAAGAAAGTTATGCCCACAATCGCGAAGGACGGACTGTAAGCAAAGCGGGAATTGTCGCAAGGTGTGGCCGATCAAATCCGTTGCGGTACACTGCCACCCATGGCAGGCGGGGATCAACTGGGATTCAGCTTTCGACCACCAGAACGCAGGGTCTGGACTGTGCGCGCATTGGTTTCAGCGGTCCGAGGGCATATCGAAAGCGAATATGCCGATGTTTGGGTGGAGGGTGAGATCTCGAACCTGAGACCTTCCGATGCTGGCCACCTTTATTTCACTCTCAAGGAAGCGAATGCGCAGATCAAGACAGTGATGTTTCGCAGTTCCGCACGGCTATTGAGGTTCCGACCGGAGAATGGCCTCCAAGTAGTCATCCGGGGACGAGTAACCGTTTACGAAGACCGCGGCGAGATGCAGATTTCGGCCGAGCACATGGAACCGAAAGGCGCCGGAGCGCTACAGGTTGCATTCGAACAGCTCAAAGCCAAGCTTGAAGCAGAGGGACTGTTTGAGGCGGCACGGAAGAAATTGATTCCGGCGATGCCGCGAAGGATCGGCGTAATCACTTCTACCCAGGCAGCCGCACTCCGGGACATCCTGCAGATACTGCACCGACGTCATCGAACAGCTAATGTTCTCATCTTGCCGGTACAGGTGCAGGGCGAGAGTTGCCCAAGTGAAGTGGCAGCTGCTATCCGTGCTTTTAATCGCATGAAGAATGTGGAAGTCATCATCGTGGCGCGGGGAGGCGGATCTCTCGAAGATTTAGCGGGATTTAACAATGAAGGCTTGGCCAGAACCGTAGCTTTATCTGAGATTCCGGTCATCTCGGCGATCGGCCATGAGACGGACTTTACGATCATGGATTTCGTTGCTGATCTGAGGGCTGCTACTCCGTCGGCGGCTGCGGAAATGGTGATCCGGTCGCGGCAGGAAATCGAGGAAAGTGCAGAGGGCTTGCACAACCGGGTGGTGAGGGCGATGCGATATCACCTTGCGATTGCCCGGCAGCACGTCATCGAAGCAACACAGCGTGGCGCGTTTGCTCGCATGATGGACTTGATCAATCAGCGCCAGCAGAAGATCGACGAATTGTCATTTCGCATAGAGCGGACTGAGACAAGCAGGCTCGAAGCATGTCGGCGACGGTGGGAGGGTGCGTCAGCGGCAATCCGGCACTACGATGCGCGCCGCGTTTTGAGCGGAATGCGCCACGAACTCGAGGCAAGAGTTGCGTCAATGGCGACGTTAGCTAGAAGTCTGGTGCTCCAGCGTCGTGGCCGAATCGAAACACTGCACGGGCAGATCGCCGCGTTGTCGCCAATTGCGATACTTGATCGGGGCTATGCCTTGGTGTTCGATTCAAAGGGTCGACTGTTAAAAGATCCAGCGCAAGTGTCCCCAGGGGAACGAATCCGCGCGCGAGTAGCAAAGGGTGACATTGCTGCCAGGGTTGACAAAGAATGAGAATTAGTCGCGGTTCAGCTCGGGATACAATGACAATGTAGATCTCTAAAGCAGGAGTTCAACGGCGTGACGCACACTGCGACGACGTGGCCTCACCTGACCGGACTTGCGGTCGTGGACATCCTGCTGGTCGCAATCATTATTTACCAACTGCTAGTTCTCATTCGTGGAACGCGCGCCGCGCCGATGCTGGTCGGAGTCGCGGTGATCGCGCTGGCCTTCTACTTTGCACGCATTGGCGAACTCACTACACTCAATTGGTTATTGACTACCCTGCTGCCATACATGGTTTTTGCGTTGATCGTAGTCTTTCAGGCAGAAATTCGGCATGCGTTGGCCGGACTTGGACGTAAACTCTCGTTCAGCAGGTCAGGTTCCTCCGAAGCCGACGCATACGACGACATCGTGCTAGCTGCAAATCTCTTCTCACAAAATCAGACCGGCGCGTTGATCATCATCGAACGCGAAATCGGGTTGCGCACTTATATCGAAAGCGGGGTCGTATTAGATGCGCGACTCACTTATGATCTACTTGCGACAATCTTTCGACCAAGTGCTCCTTTGCATGACGGGGCCGTGATAGTCCAGAGCGACCGGATTGCGGCAGCGGCCTGCTTTCTTCCCCTTTCGATGAACCCTGTTCTCTCGACACAACTCGGAACCAGACACCGAGCGGGTATCGGGATCACAGAGGAAACGGATGCTATTGCAGTGATCGTGTCTGAAGAAACCGGTGCGATCAGCCTTGCAGTTGGAGGGAATATCGAGAGAGACATTTCAGTGGAAGCGCTACGCGAAAGACTGAGCTCACTATTACATCGGTACGTACCGCCGACCACGCTGCCGACACCGGTTAGCAGTTTGGAAGAAGAGAATAGTGACGAGGCAGCGAGACGGGCAACGCTGCCGCACTCAGGGGTTGAAGATTAAGAATGACGGATCTTTTACAACGGTATGTCTTCAAGAACGCTGGTTTGAAGGTCGTTTCTCTGTTGCTGGCAGTTGGTCTGTGGCTCGCAGTTGCGGGCAATCCTGTCGCCGAAGTGGCCATCAATATTCCAATCGAGCTTCATAATTTTCCGCAAAATCTCGAGATTGCAAATGAACGAATTCCCGAAGCTCAAGTCCGCGTGCGAGGGCCGGAACGCTTGATCCGGCGACTCGAACCAAGTGCAATCCACGTCGAGTTGGATTTGACTGGATCAAAAGCTGGCGAACGCACGTTCGATCTATCAGCACAACAGGTGCGACAGTCGCGCGAACTGGAAGTAGTGCAAATTGTTCCAACACAGGTCCACCTGGTCTTCGATGAAAGAATGGTCAGGACTGTGGAGGTGCGCCCCCGGGTGATTGGGAGCTTCGCGTCAGGAGTGCGAGTGGCACGAATTGAAGCGAATCCGTCAACGATAACGATTAGTGGCCCAAAACAGCGAGTTGAAACTGTGGAAGCGGCGATTACGGACCCCGTCGATGCCAGCGGCGTCATGAGAAAGTCTTCCTTCGTAACACACGCCTACGTTTCTGACCCTCTTGTGCAAGTCGTGCAGCCGCGCCCGATTCGAGTAACGGTTATCATGGAAGAAGCGGCTATCAAAGAAGACTCGCGGTGAAAAGGGGACCCCGATCCGGATGGCACAATCCCGACAACTTTTTGGAACGGATGGCATTCGAGGAGTAGCCGGCGAGTTCCCATTATCTAAAGAAAGTACATACGTAATTGGCCGGGCTCTCGGTCATGATCTAGTACGTTCCAATTCGAAAGCGCGAGTGGTGATCGGTCAAGATACCCGTGAGTCCAGCACATGGATTGCTGACAGAGTTACAGCTGGACTCTCCTCGGTTGGCGTCAAAGTGGAGAGCGCTGGAGTAATTACCACGCCAGGGGTGGCGTACCTGGCACGCGCTCACCAGTTCGATGCGGGAGTTGTAATTTCAGCCTCACACAATCCTTGGACCGATAATGGAATTAAGGTATTTTCCGGTACGGGCTACAAACTCCCAGACACTCACGAACTGGCGATAGAAAAGGAAATTTTCACCATTTTGCAACAGGGCGATTTGCCCGTTCCTGGAGCGCAATCTTCAGCTGCGAGTATTCCCGGGGAGAGCAGTTTGCGCCAGGATTACATCGAGTGGCTCCTGAGCAATATCCGCGTTCCGGTCGGTTCTCTACGGATCCTGGTGGACTGTGCCAATGGAGCAGCGGCGGCAGAGGCACCTGAACTGTTCCGATCATGTGGGGTCGATGCGACGATCATCCACGCGACGCCTGATGGACGAAACATCAATGCGAATTGTGGAGCACTTCACCCGGAAACGATCGCCACTCACATGGCGAAATCGCAGGGCCAATACAATTTGGGAGTCACATTTGACGGCGATGCAGACCGAGCCCTGTTCTGCGATGCGGAAGGCAACGTGATTAATGGAGATGCCGTACTGCTTCTGGCAGCACGCGATCTGCACAAGCGAAATGCGTTACCAGCGAACACCGTTGTAGCGACGACCATGTCAAACATGGGAGTCGAAGCGGCCTTAAAAAAGAGCGGCATCCGTATGTTACGGGCTAATGTGGGCGACAAATATGTATTGGAAGAAATGCAGCGCACAGGAGCATGTCTGGGAGGCGAGCAGTCAGGCCATATCATTTTTCGCGATGGCGAAGCCACCACAGGGGATGGATTGTTGACCGCGCTGCGTGTAATGGAAATCATGGTATCAAACGACAAGCCGCTGGCTGAGCTAGTTGTGGATCTTAAAGTTTTTCCACAAACGATCCAGAATGTTCGCGTACGTGAGAAAGTGCCATTAAAGGACGTACCGGCAATCCAAAAGGTCATAGCGGAAGCGGAAAATGATCTCAATGGAAACGGCCGCATTGTGGTGCGGTATTCCGGTACCGAGTCGCTGGCGCGAGTCATGGTGGAAGCAGAGTCAGAGGAGAAGGTCCGTCGAGTCGCGGCGACGATCACAGATGCTCTGCGAGTCCATTTAGGCGAGTAGGAACACAGGCATCGTTCCCGTTTTAGTTTTCGGTTCTCTTTCAGCAAGCTCCTACCTTCGTGTGTCCTCGAATAATTTTTAATCTTCTAAAGTCTGCTTAGAATCGAGCTGTTGGTTAGGAGCGATTCATCGATGCGCATATTGGTAGCAGAAGATGATGAGGCACTGGGGGGCTTTGTCAGGCGAGGGCTGGAAGCCGAACACTATGCTGTGGATCTCTCGAATGATGGCGAACAAGCCAAATCACTAGCGCAGCAGGCCAACTATGATCTGTTGCTTCTTGATTTGAATCTTCCCCGCATCGATGGTGTAACGATCCTTCGGCAATTGCGGGTTCAGAAACCGAGTCTTCCGGTACTGGTTCTTTCAGCCCGGAATCGGGTCGAAGAGAAGGTGCAATGCCTGGACTTGGGCGCTGATGATTTTTTGGCGAAGCCTTTCGCATTCTCGGAATTATCCGCGCGTACGCGACACGCAACTTAACGATTCAACAACGTCAGAGATATTTCACCCAAAAAGGCGACAAGCTCGAGGTCAGTTCTAGCTTGAAATCGCTCGTCAATTTCTCTCGCCTAAATCTTCGGGATGATGCACGCATGCTGTTTATGAAAGGCATGGATCTGATTCTCTGCTGCAATGTTCTGATCTATTTTGATATAGCCTCAAAGCGTCGGGTTATCCAGCATTTTTATGCGGATCTTCTTCCCCACGGCTACTTTTTTCTAGGGCATTCCGAATCGTTATACGGAGTGAGCGAGGATTTTCGCCTAGTTCATCTGCCAGCCGCTACCGCATACGTTCGGAACGATGCCCGTCATGTTGCTGGAGGTACGCCATGACAGACTCTCCGCGGGAAAAACTGCTCCGTAAACTAGGTGCCCTCGATCAAATGCCAAGTCTGCCGGTAGTCGTTACGCAGTTGCTGAATTATTTCCAAAAACCGGTGGACCATCAAAATCTCTCCGAAGTGGCCCATTTGATCTCGCAAGACGAGTCTTTAGCAGTACGCTGCCTTCAACTGGCAAACTCGCCGCTTTACGGACGCTATCAAGCGGTCGAAACAATTCACGGAGCGATCGTGGCGCTCGGGTTGCGCCGCATGCACGAGGTCGCGGCTTCTGTTTGCCTGTTGAAGATGACGCCGCCCGCAGCAAGTGCTTTCGATCCAGTCTTCTTCTGGGAGCACTCGATGGAGTGCGCGCTCATGAGTCGTCGATTGGCACACGCAATCAGTTTTCCTCACAGCGACAAGGCATATCTGGCCGGATTACTCCACGATATCGGGGTGATCGCCCACCTCTGGCTCGTGCCTGAAGAATTCGGACAGGCATTTCAGTTGGCGACCAGGGACCATATTCCTCTACATGAAGCCGAACTCTCTGTTTTGGGAGTGACTCACGCCGAAACAGGGAAACACCTTGCGGAACGGTGGCGATTGGGACCAGAGGTAACAACGGTCATCGCATATCACCATGAAGTTTTGCGCGTCTCAGAGAACAAGGTTCTGACTGCCATAGTAACCATTGCCGATCTGCTATGCCGAATGAACAAGATGGGTTACGGTTTCTCGGAAGATCGCCAGGTTGATCTTTCTGAGGAGCCTGCCTTCGCATGTTTGATGAATCACTGCGCAATGTCTAACACAGTTGATTGGGCTCGATTGACTTTCGAGATGGAAGGTTACCTTCAAGAAGTGCGACGCTTGGTTTCCATGTTCTATCGCGTGCCGCAATAACTGACTGGCTCATGTTCCGGAAGCACATGCACCGACGCTCTTTGATCCAACCGAGAGAACCTCTCTGATCTTCTCCATCAGAGTGGCCACCGAAAATGGTTTAGCCAGATAGAACTCTAGGTTCGGAATCGCTTGCTCGCGGGGCTCCACGTCTGCATATCCTGATGTCAAGAGCACTTTGATTTCGGGGCGCTCTCGCCGCAACTCACTTCCAAGTTCCGGCCCGCTCATGCCGGGCAAAACGATATCAGTGAGTACCAAGTCGATCTTACCGTCGTAGCCTCGTGACACGTTTAGGGCTTCATCTCCGCTTTGGCCACAGAGAACCTTGAAACCTGCATTCATGAGAATTTGTTCGGTTACTGCTCGAACGAATTCATTGTCCTCCACTAACAGAATTGTGACTGGGCGTTGAATGTCTTGTTTCATCCCCTACTCCTGGCCTCGGCCTTGCCGAATGAATAAGCAAGTACCCAACCATTTTTTTAGTCCTGGAGAGACTCCCAAGTAATTGGGACAGTTATAAAAAGATGAGGGCGTATCCGGGAGATGGCGTTAGCTGCAGTCCCAAATCCATCATGTTTCAGAATTGGGAAATCACAAATGGGAAACAGTGACGAATGTCACTAACGCTCGATTAACAGGGTTTGCTCCGGATCAAGGACCAGCTTGTTGATCGGTTTTGGCGAATTGAGGCGAAATGTAGTTTCTGGGCCGTCTGCGAATATATTGCCTATCAAGGTCAAGGGACCGTTGGCGCTACTCTGTCCGTAGATCGGAACGAAGGCAACGAGATCGGCCGGGGCATTGTGTTGCACAATTTTGCCAGTAATCACAGTTCGCTGATCTCTAGAAGAAAACTTCGCACCTGATAGCTCCAGCTTTGGGATCGCCGTTCCATTGACCCAACCATCCAGGAACCACTTCAAAGACTTCTTGCCTTCGTAACGTGTATCAATCGGAAGCTCTTCTTCGAACACACTGATGAGTTCTTCTGTGGTTATCAGCTTTCCTTGATAACGCTGCCGCAATTTCAATAACGCTCGAGCGAAACCGTCGTCTGATCCGTGGCGCAGCATGCTGTGTAGCATATGGAATAGCCATGTCCCACGCCCGTAACTGATGGCATCGTAGCCGTCAGGAAATAACGAAGAGGACAGCCGTCCTCCAAATGTTACCGGGCCTGCGTCCTTGAGTTGTGCTCCATCTTTATTCTTCCGGAACAAATCATCGCGATACCTGTCCATTACCGCACGGAAGTGCGCCGGATTCTCCTGTTCCAGCATCATCAGAGAAGAGTAGTTTGAAAGCGCTTCGACCCACCACTGGTCACGATATCCACGCCACGCAACTAGATCACCCCACCACTGGTGCGCAATTTCATGCACCAGAACTTGCGAACTCAAGATCGACTGAACAGGATCGAGCTGAAGCTGGGATCGTTCCGCCTGAGAGAGATACGCAAAAGTGGAGAGAAACACAAGACCTGGCCAGCCCTGACTCAACTCTCCGGGGAGTTGGGTCATGGCGAGGGTCGAATATGGATATGGACCGAATCGTTGACTGAAAAATGAAACTGCACGTGCAGAGCGATCGGCCACTGCTTGGGCGTTGCGTGCTGGAGATGGCGCTGCTGGCGCGACCACCACTGCTTCGGTGGGAACGCCAGGACGCCGGGCAGAGGGAACGGAAACAATCTCCGAAGGGGGCTTAGGAAAATTCGATTCCACGCCGCCAGTTGCATAGGCATCCACTTGGACCGTGCCCGCCTTAGCGGTGGCTCGCGCATACTTGCCGAGATTGAATCCAGCAACCGGAATCGGACGTTCAGAGACCCAACGAGCCGCTTGATCTCCAGCGGATGCCAATTTTTCAGTCCGCGTCTGCGCCGCATCTATAGGAACTTGCCGACCGGTGGCAACCAGAGTCCAGGGGGAGGGATAATGAAACTCGAGATCAAACTTTGACATCGCGAGCCCCAAATTCGGGTACCACGTTCCTCGAGCACCAACATAAAGAAGGCCAATTCCCGCTTCGGAGATAACCTCTCCTCCATACACAAAGCGCAATTCGATCTTTTCCCCGTTCTTCAGCACTCGTGGAAAGATCACCGCGACAAGATCGTTTCCACGACGAGAGAGTTGGCTTCCCTCCAGGGCTTGATTATGTATAAATTCGAGCGATCTTCCTTGCCATTGGACTGACTGCAAATTCAAGTATCGGGACAACTCGAAGAGTATCGCCCTTTGGCCACCGCGTTTAACCACCAGATCTAAAGTGGCCTCGACATCTAGCTGCTTGGGTGGTCGCACGCCCGCGACAACCCGGTACTGGTCGACAGTCACATCATCACGTCGTGATTCGGGCGCTGGAACAGTCGATGACACGGCACTCGGTTTCGAAAACGATGTCCACATGTTGATGAAGCTTCCGTTCGCACCACTCTTGAGTTGAGCCACCCATATGTTTTCTTGTGCAGCACGGTCATAGTAGATGTCAAATGCACCCAGCTTCTTCCCTTGCAGTCGCGCATGCATCATCGGATTTTCTACTGGACTCGCATTGCCGGGCGCATCTTGAGATGGGAGATACGCGCTGAAGTCCATAATCAGACGGAGTGCGTCGATATCAGACAGCCGTTGAACCGTGGGGGCCCATGCGGTCATGAAGTCTTCGACGTTGTCAGACGGTCGCAGTGCCTCTTGGAGGTTCCGAAATGTGTCGTCATCGAATCGGACGAAGGCCGTTGCAAACTGCTCTTCCAGCACAGCCATTCCGGTAAATAGTGCAAGAGATGCGCGCTCGGCACGCTGCGGCGGACGTAAAAGCACTTCCCCGTCGCCTTCGAAGAAGGCTCCTGTAATCCTTCCGCAGACATCTTGTGTGAAACCAATCTTCCCATCTTGGAACGTAATGTGGAGGTTCTCTCGGTCGAGTGCCGCGTCGCGTATTCGATAGACTCTCGTTTTATCCAAGCCAATCGTGCTGAGTTGCTGGTACAGTTCTCCGGCATTTTGCACTTGTGAACAAACTTGTGCCCATACCGGCAGACATGTCGCCAACATCAATAAGATGATTCCTGCAGTGCGATGCCGGGTTATGACTTTCGTCACCTGCTCCTCTGTTTCAGCGTTGCTAGAATTCGTCTTGTGCGGGTTCCGTTCCTAAGTTTTTCATTGATTGTCGCCATCTGCATCTCTGGCTTCAGCGCCGCAGAAGTCATTCGACTGAAAAATGGTCGAAAGATCTGGGCTGACCAAGTTCGCGACGACGGGAAGCGCATTGAGTATGACATCGGGGACAACACCTATGCGATACCAAAATCGGCTGTCGCAGGCGTAGAGCAAGGCGGCCAAGCTCCGCGTATTTCGTCCACTAGCAATTCGGCGGAAATCCCAGCTCTCTCGCAACCCACAGTTCTGCACGGGGAAGCGGACGTGGCTTCGCGTGTCCTGCACGATAATCAGATCGATACAGACGCTTTGCAAGCGATCGCAAGCGAGGGATCCCCATCGGTCGCTGCGACCGCCTATTTTCTCGCAGGCAAGTACGAGTTTGATCACAACAACCTCACGGCAGGGCGCCGTTATTTCGAGACTGCTCTGCAATATGAACCCGACAATTCCACCGTTCTGACCTACTATTCCGCTCTTCTGCTTAGGACAGGAAATCCTTCGCAAGCGCTGCCATATGCGCAGCGAGCAGCAAGGGTTGCTCCAGAGTCGCCGGATGCTCTCGCAATTTTGGGTTATGTTCAGTTTTCAACTGACAATACGTCCGACGCCATCAAGACTTGGCAGCGAGCTCTGAAGCTTCGACCGGATGCCGCTATTGAGAAACTTCTTGCCCGAGCACAGCGGGAAGCCAATACTGAGGCGAACTTCACCTCTCACGATAGTAGCCATTTCACTCTACGCTTTGAAGGGAAGGAGACCAGCGAGTCGTTTCGACGGGATCTCCTTTCCACTCTCGACACGCAATATGACGAGCTCGTTCGGGATCTAGGTGTAACTCCACGTAGCAACATCCTTGTCACGCTCTATACAGAGCAAGCTTTCTTCGATGTAACGCATGCACCCGCATGGAGCGGCGCCGTGAATGATGGAAAACTGAGGATTCCGATCAGTGGATTGGCCAGCGTAACTCCCGAGCTAGCGAGAATCTTGAAGCACGAGCTGGCGCATTCGTTCATTAATCAAGCGACAAGCGGTCGTTGCCCACAGTGGCTCCATGAAGGCGTGGCACAGTTGGTCGAAGGCAGGTCCACACAATCGAGTGGTCGCCAACTTTCACAATTATTCCAGGCGGATCACGCACTCCCTTTCAACACGCTGGAGGGCAGTTTCATGAATTTCACGTCTAGTGAGGCACGCCTTGCCTATGACCAGTCACTCGCCGCGGTGGAATACATCTCGTCCACATATGGAATGAGTGAAATTCAACGCATTCTGGATCGGATCGGCAATGGCAGTTCGACCGAAGCTGCACTGAGGTCGACCATCCACTCCGACTATCGCCAATTGCAGGAAGATCTCGGCAAGTATTTAAGGGATCGCTATGGCAGTTAGGTCAGCAGAAAAGAAGAAGTCGCAATTTAGTGACTAGCTCTCCAGATAAGCCTCAATCCACTCTTTTAGACTTTGCCGCCGAGCGTCGTTGATGTCGAAACGAATGCCATAGGAGCGATTTTTCCCTCGCCAGGCTACATTGCCGCGAATCCATACTCGGGGAAGAGTCAGCAGCGCGAACGAGACCTCCACCTGATGGCCGGGCTCTAATTGATGGCCACATTTCAGAGACATCCCACCGGAACTGATCTCCTGGCTCGTCCCAACAAGCTCTTTCCCATCCTGCGCGACGATTCCCACTTCGGTCATAACGGGAATACGCACGTAACGACGAAATTCGTGCAGCACCAACATCTGCGTCGCACGTACCAGTTTGAGTGCAGCTTGCCGCTCGATGGGCTCATGGAAGACAGCATTGATGCAAAACTTGGAATACCGCATCGCTTCCTGGGCGCTGCCGCCAAGGCCATACAAGACCATGCGGCTATTCGATTTCGATTTCCGCGCCGACTCCATTACGGGTTGCGCAACGTCAGAGAGTTTCACAACGCAGGCTTCAAATTTCTCGCGTGCCAGCTTGTCAACGGCTTCGTGTTCTGTAAGAAGCAAGGATTCAATCCCGAACTGGCGGAAACAATCTGTTAGCACTGCTTGCGCCGCTCCGTGGATACCGACCATTGCAACCCTCGCGGCTGACTTTTTGGGTGGAGGAAGAGTTGCCAAGGCTGCGCCGAAACCGTTTTCCATGTGAGTTGATGCCAGACGAAACTTCATTCTGGCGCGTAGGGTGTCGGTTGGCAAAGGTTTCGAAGGTCTGTAGCTGGGTACAAAAGTACTACGTCATCCCAGCACCAGTGGCGACATAACCGCTTTGGGTGTAACTCGCAGGCTTGAAGAGTGGGGCCTTAGGACTCGTTCCACTTCTTGAAGATGATGGCGCCGTTTGTTCCACCGAAGCCGAAGGAATTCGAAAGCGCGTAATCGAGGCTTGCCTTACGTGCCTGGTTCGGCACGAAATCCATATTGCAGGTATCTGGATCCTGGTTTTCAAGGTTGATCGTTGGCGGTAATATCTGGTCCCTCAGAGCCAAAACAGAAACCCCCGCCTCTAAACCTCCAGCACCACCTAGCAGGTGACCAGTCATCGATTTGGTTGAGCTGACTGGCACCTTATGCTCCCCAAAAAAGTTTCGGATCGCATGAGCCTCCAGTACGTCTCCGATAGGCGTTGACGTTCCGTGCGCGTTCACGTAACCGATGTCCTTGGGTTCAAGTTTGGCGTCACGTAAAGCATTCCTCATGACGCGGTACCCACCCTCGTGCTCTGGAGCTGGCTGTGTGATGTGATAAGCATCTCCACTCATTCCGTAGCCAACCATCTCGGCAATAATCGGGGCTCCGCGTTTTCTAGCGAATTCCAAATCTTCAAGGATCAGAATCCCGGCCCCTTCCCCAATTACGAATCCATCGCGCGCCGCGTCCCATGGACGACTAGCCTTTTCCGGTTCATCGTTGCGCGTGGAAAGAGCTCGCATCGCCGCGAACCCGCCCACGCCCATTGGCGTGATTGCAGCTTCCGCGCCGCCGGCGATCATCGCGTCAGCGTCGCCGCGCTGAATGATTTTGAAAGAGTCGCCAAGCGAGTGCGCGCTCGTAGTACAAGCAGTGGCTGTGGCTTCGTTCGGACCTTTGGCGCCGAACTTCATCGAGACATGGCCGGCTGCCAAATTGACGATTGCCGCCGGGATAAAAAAAGGAGAGATCTTGCGCGGCCCACCCTCGAGTAGAGCACGATGCTCACGTTCGATAACATCGAACCCGCCGATGCCGGAGCCGATATGAACCCCGATCCGTTCCGCATTTTCGGGAGTAACTGAAAGTCCGCTCATTTTCATCGCTTCTTCGGAGGCAGCCAAAGCGAAGTAGATGAAGCGCCCCATCTTTTTTACTTCTTTTTTCTCGACAAAATTCAGTGGATCGAAGTTCTTGACTTCAGCTGCGATTTGGCAGGCAAATAGCGAGGCATCGAACTGTGTGATCCGGGCGACACCGCTCTTCCCCGCAAGTAGATTGCCCCACACTTCCGGGGTGTTAAGGCCGACCCCGCAAATCAAGCCGAGGCCAGTAACGACGACGCGACGAGACAAATCTACTTACCGCCTTTCGCGTGCTTGCCGACGTAGTCCACCGCGTCTTGCACGGTGCGAATCTTTTCCGCTTCCTCGTCTGGAATCTCGATGTCGAATGCCTCTTCGAAGGCCATAACCAACTCGACTGTGTCCAGGGAATCGGCGCCCAAGTCATCCACAAACGAGGCGTTCGGCGTGACTTCGCCTTCATCCACTCCCAGTTGTTCTACGATGATTTGTTTTACTTTATCGTCAACAGCTGCCATGTTTTCCTCGCCTCCTGCCTTGGGTCATGCGCGAAGCGCTATTTTGCTGCTTTCGGTTGCTTCGCGATGTAGTCCATTGCATCCTGCACGGTACGAATCTTTTCCGCATCTTCGTCGGGAATCTCAATATCGAACTGCTCCTCAAAGGCCATAACTAGTTCGACGCGATCCAAAGAGTCCGCGCCCAGATCGTCGACAAACGACGCTGAGGGCGTGACCTCGCCCGCATCGACACCGAGCTGTTCGGTCACAATTTGCTTAACTTTCTCTTCTACAGATGCCATATAACTCCTCTTCAAGTGAAAACAAAATATTTAGTCTATAGGGCGAATGCGTATTGTGCAAAAGCCACCAAATTCAGGAACTTCTCACGCAGGGAATAAGGTGTTTGCTGGTGTGTAAGGGTTTAACGATACTTAAGAATCCTAAACGCCCACGCTTCGAATGGTCAACGTTCCGGCAATTCCTCCGGCATCTCTTCTTTACACAACTTCAGAGTCGATGAGGCGTAGGAACTCCAACTTTTTGGCAGGCGGCAAGAATGAGGCCTCGAATGAATTCCGAGCCAGCTCGCGTAATTGCTCGTCTGAGAAACCGTACACCTGCTGTACCTGCTCAAATTCTCCGATCAGAGAGGTTTTGAACATAGCCGGATCGTCGGTATTCAAAGTGATCATCAGCCCCTCATCGAAATACTGCCTAACCGGATGATCCTCCAGCTTTGCGCAGACGCCTGTCCGAACATTGCTCGTGATGCAAATTTCCACGGGTACTTGCCTTTCCGCGAGTTGCTCGATCAATTCGGGATCGGTCGCAGCCGTAAACCCGTGCCCGATACGCTCCGCTTTCAAATTCAGAGCGCCCCAGATCGACTCAGGTCCACCCGTCTCCCCCGCGTGCGCCGTCAGATGAAGGCCTTGTTTCGCCGCAAAGGCGAACACATCACGAAATAACTCCGGCGCACCTTGCCGCTCGTCGCCGCCAATCCCGAATCCCACCACGGCCCTGTCACGAAAACCTGCCGCAAGCTCAGCCACTCTTTGAGCTGGCTCAGTCCCAAATTGGCGCACCGCATCAAAGATCCACAAGAGAGACACGCCGAAATCCTGTTCGCCACGAACACGACCGCGGTCAAGACCTTCGAATAGGGCGATGAAATCCTGCTTGCGCCACAGATTCACGCCGACTGATACGAATACTTCGGCGTGCAACACATTCTGAGTCTTGAGTTGCTCCATCAGGCGATAGGTGATGAGCTCATAATCTTCGGGCGTCCGCAGCCACTCGATCACATCTTTAAAAGCCATCAAGAAGCCACGGAAATCGGAATATCGATAAAGCTTCTCCACTTGCTCAAGCGTACCCATTGATCCGTGGCGTTGCTGCAATTCGAGGAGGGTAGCGGGTTCGATGGAACCCTCAAGATGCAGATGGAGTTCTGCTTTAGGAAGTGAGGCTATGAAAGACGTCTTCCTTGCAGCCACGGAGATCAGGCTTTCTGCCGGGCGAACTCGCTGTGATGGCGGCTATAGAAGAAATAGATAGCTAATCCGAGCGCTAGCCAAACCACAAAGCGAATCCAGGTAATGACCGTGAGCCCTGTCATCAGGCCCCCGCAGAGAATTACCGAAATCAGCGGAAACCATGGTACGAACGGCACCTGGAAGGCTCGTTTGCGATCGGGTTGTTTTCGACGCAGGAAGATCACACCCAGGGACACCAACACGAAAGCGAACAGCGTGCCGATGTTGGAAAGATCGGCAGCATCACCGATATCGACGATGCCTGCTGGCAGGCCGACAGCGAAACATGCAATCCACGTGGACCAGTGAGGTGTCTTGAATCGTGGGTGAACGGCAGAAAAAAGCTTGGGCAGCAAGCCATCCCGTGACATCGCATACCAGATTCTGGCTTGCCCATACTGGAATACAAGCAAGGATGAAATCATCCCAGTGAGCGCGCCCACAACAATCACAGATCGGAAGAGGGGACGCGCGCCTAACTGTTGCAGCGCATACGCTACAGGGGCTTCCGCAGCTTTTCCTGACACGAACGTTGTGTACTTCATCATCCCGAGAAGCACAATCGCTACCCCAACGTACAGCAGGGTACAGATTATCAGGGACGTGATGATCCCGAACGGGAGATCCTTCTGCGGATTTCTGCACTCTTCCGCTGCAGTCGAAACGGAATCAAAACCAATGTAGGTGAAAAAGACAATCGCGCCACCCGTGATAACGCCTGCGAATCCGGAGGGCGCGAAGGGCGACCAATTCGCCGGGTTCACCAACATCCCTCCGACCACCAAGAACGTCAAGATGGCGCCAATCTTGACGAGCACCATGATGTTGTTGGCTTCCGCAGACTCTCGCACCCCTCTTACAAGAAGCAGCGTGAGAATGAAGACGATGAGGAAAGCAGGCAGATTGAAGTGGGCACCAGTCCATTGTCCCGCCGCCCAGACCGGACTTGCCCACTTGTCTGGAATAACAAGACCAAAAGCCGCTAGTTGCGCTTTGATGTAGCCACTGAAGCCAACCGCAACAGCGACGTTGCTCACAACGTATTCAAGGATCAAGTCCCAACCAATAATCCATGCAAAGATTTCACCGAGCGTTGCATACGAATACGTATAAGCGCTGCCGGCTATTGGGATCATGGATGCGAGCTCGGCATAACAGAGGCCTGCAAAACTACATGCAATAGCAACGAGGAAAAACGATATGGCGATCGATGGTCCCGCAGGAGGCCTGCCGTGCATGAGGGCCCCGGACGCGCTGCCGGTTTTTAGAAAATTGGTGACCAGGTCAAGGACCTGGGCATGCAGGATGGAGGGTGCCTGGAAAAATTCTCCTGCTGCCGCAGTGCCAGTCAACACGAAGATGCCGGATCCAATGATGGCGCCAATCCCAAGCGCCGTGAGCGACCACGGTCCGAGCGATTTCTTTAGACTATGCTCGGGATGTTCAGCGTCCGATATGAGTTTATCGATCGACTTGCAGCAAAGAAGTTGGCTTTCCAGAGAAGTGCTCCCCGGTTGATGGTATCGCGCCCGATAGAGGCACGTTCGGCCGGGGTTATCCCCTCAGCCTTACAACTAGCCTGATGCAATTCGGGGCACAAGTCGTCGCCTGTGCCCCAGAAATTCATTTAGCGCTTGGCTTGTCCGCGCGCCAGTTTCTTCACTTTACGTTTTTTCGATCCGCGCGCGTAATCCCGAGCCTTCTTCGGTTTTTCGGCTTTGACTTTCTTTCGCGAGGCGCGTTTTGCTTTCTTCCGTTCTTCTTTGTTCAGCTTGGATGTATTCGCCATGAGTACTGTTCAGGTTCCTTTTCTTTGATAGGAATTCTCTTGCTCGGGCTGCAACCTTCGAACTCTTACAGGGCGGCGCGAGATGTTCCGCAATTACGCCCGTTCCAGTTGCGCATACTTCTCGACCAGCTTCTTTAGACCGAACCGGGGGAATTGTACCGTAATCTTGGCATTCTCCCCATCTCCATCGCGCTGATAGACAGTCCCCTCCCCATACTTCGGATGTCGAACCTTCTGCCCGGGACGGAAGCCCTTCTTCCCAGTGGGCTCGTCGACCGTTAGCTTGGGACGGCTAAACTTCTTGCCCCGCGACGCAAAGAACTCGGCAATATTGTCGATCGAGTTGTAAGTTTTCCCTGAGTAAGCCGTGGGCTTTTGCCGCGTCTCACCCGGATTCCAAGCGACGCTCTGGTCTTCGTCTTCGTAGGAATAGTGCGTAGACTCCGAGTATTCGCGCACCGCTCCCCGTGGGCGCCTGCTCGCGTTGGCCGCGCGTGGCTCTGGAATCGAGCGCGTTGCTCGCCGAGGGCTGCTTAGATCTTCAATCAGCTCACTGGGCACTTCTTCCAGGAAACGGGAGGGCACACTGGCTTCCGGCATGTCTGTGCCATAACGGCGGCGATAGACAGCTCGGCTCAGGATCAGCGTGTCCATCGCTCGAGTCATCCCCACATAGCACAAACGACGTTCTTCCTCGATTGAGTCCGGTTCGAGAAATGTCCGCGAATGTGGAAACAGCCCCTCTTCCATGCCGCACAAGAAAACGAGCGGGAACTCCAATCCTTTGGCGGCATGCAGGGTCATAAGGGTGATTTGAGCGCGTTCGTCATAGGCATCGGCATCGCTCACCAGGGCAGCATGGTCCAGAAACTGGTCGAGAGTCTCGCCACGATCTTTTGAGTCCATGGCGGCATTGACCAGCTCGCGCAGGTTTTCGATCCGTGAGTAGGATTCGGGAGTGTCCTGTTCTTCCAATTGCTTGATGTATCCGGTGCGGTCGATCAAAAATTTAAGAAGTTCCGCAGTCGTAGCGGCGGAACCGGGCGCGCGGAAGCCTTCAACGCTTTCGTCATTGCCATCTCCAGATTTAGCTTCTTCGAGCTCTTCAGCATTGGTGCCAAAATCGAAACTGGCGGGACTGAAATCTGCAGGATCAAAAGCGATCTGGTCGCTAATTTCAACCGCGGCTGGGCGCGACTTCGTTTCAGTTTCGGAACTCTCAGTTAATCGCTCCGCATAAGTTCCAGCAAGCATTGCGCGCCCGTCTTCGATGAGATCCCGAAATGCCTTGAGTGCTGCAACAGCACGCTGCGGGAGTAGTTCCCGACGTATAGTTTCCTCGACCGCTCCCCACAGAGATGTCCCAGTCTCGAGCGCGACTCGTTCTAAGGTCTCCAGCGTTGTCTTGCCAATTCCGCGCACTGGCGTATTGATGATCCGAAGGAGCGAGATCGAATCATCCGGATTCTGAATGACCTTAAGGTACGAAATCATATCTTTGATTTCGGCCCGCTCATAGAACGAGAACCCACCGACGACGTGATACTTCAACCCATACCGTCGCATCGCCTCTTCGAAGAGACGGGACTGTGAATTGGTGCGATAAAGAACAGCAGTTCGAGAAGTCTCTCCTTGATCGCTCGCTTCGCGGAGATATCGCGCTGTCCGGTCAGCCACGAAAAGCGCTTCATTCTCTCCATCAGGAGCTTCGTAGTATCCGATCTTGGTTCCACCCTGCCGTGATGTCCAAAGATTCTTGCCTTTCCGGCGAACGTTGTTGGCCACTACCGCGGAAGCGGCTTGCAGGATGTTCTGCGTTGACCGGTAATTTTGTTCAAGGCGAACGATCTTTGCCTCTGGGAAGTCTTTCTCAAATTCCAAAATGTTACGGATGTCGGCCCCCCGCCATGAGTAGATCGACTGGTCTTCGTCGCCGACCGCGCAAACGTTATGCCGCGAGCCAGCCAACATGCGCATCAGTTCATACTGTGGACGGTTTGTATCCTGGTATTCGTCCACCAAAAGGTACTGAAAGCGGCGGTTGTAGAAGTCACGCACCTCTGACGAAACTTTCAAAAGACGAACTGTTTCGAGCAAGAGGTCATCGAAATCAAGCGCATTCGCCTTGCGAAGCTCCTTCCGGTACTCCTCGTAGATGTGCGCAACACGCTCTGTTTTTGGATCGTCGGAATTTAGATAGGTCTCCTGCGGGTCGAGCATATGGTTCTTTGCCCAGGAGATTCGGGATAGCACAGTGCGTGGAGTGAGCTCTTTGTCATCAATCCCCAGCCTCTTCATCACCGATTTCACGACGCTCTGCTGATCGGCCTCGTCGTAAATAACGAAACTTTTTGTGTGTCCGATTGGGGGCTGCCCCGAAACAGTGGAAGGGATTTGCAGCGTTTGTATATCACGACGAAGCACGCGAACACAGAAAGAGTGGAACGTCGAAATAACAGGTTTCGCGATTGACAGTCCGCCAACAATGCGGTCTACACGTTCAACCATCTCCGAAGCAGCTTTGTTCGTGAAAGTGACAGCCAGTACGGACTCAGGCATCAGGCCGAGGTGCTCAATCAGGTAAGCAATGCGGTAAGTGATGACGCGAGTCTTCCCGCTACCTGCGCCCGCCAGGATGAGCACCGGCCCGTCGGTTGTTTCAACGGCCTCGCGTTGTTGAGGATTGAGTTGGGAGAGAAACGACAAGGCTCTTTATCCTGCATTTGCCCGAGCGGCTTTGCATTCCTCGCACGGACATTCTTCCCGCAAAAACGCCCACGAGTAAATTCCCAAGTCGTGTCCATCATTCCAATGAAAACGAATAGCGTATTTTCCTACCGCCTCCGTGGAGATGGGTTTAGCAGCCGATTTGAACATGGGAAGCGCGCCAGGGGCGAGTTTCGGCGGTTCCCCCGGCTCTCGGCCTGATTTGTCCCGCTCCTCATTGCACATGGCACACGGGCACGCATCGCGTAAAAACGCAAAAGAGTAAGTGGAACGGTGACCATCCTTCCAGTCGATTTCCATGCCGGTTCCGCTCGTGAGATTTACTCGCACTGATGCGGGGTCATTGGCGAGTGAAGGTTTCAGGTTTACCACCGGCATGCTTTCAGTATCGCATAGTGGAAATGGTTGGATTCCGAGCGCGAGATGACCAGTTCACGGCAGGTGCCGTATTTGGAAAACCGGCCCAAATCCGCTATAATCAGCTGTTTGCACCTCAAGTTCTAAACTTCTGGAGTACTGGAATGGCTCAAGTGTGTGCGGTATGCGGCAAGAAGCCGCAGTTCGGAAATAACATCAGTCATGCTCACAACGTGACCAAGCGGCGCTGGAACGTCAATCTGCGCCCGGTACACGCGAAGGTGGGTAAGACGAATAAACGTATCCGTGTGTGCGCATCCTGCCTGCGCAGCGGCAAAGTGGTGAAGGCCTAAGAGTTCTTTCTATCAATTTGCGATTGTCGACCGTGGCAGGCGTCTGCCTTGATCCGGCAATCGCAAATTAACTACTTCACGCCTACGAGCTCCACATCAAAGATCAGCGTCGCATTTGCTGGAATAACGCCCGGATAACCGCGCTCACCGTACGCGAGGTTGGCGGGAATCTTCAGCTGGCGTTTGCCACCGACCTTCATTCCCGCGACGCCTTCATCCCAGCCCTTGATTACGTCACCTGCGCCTAAGCGAAAATCGAATGGCTTGCCTGATCCAACCGAGCTGTCGAATTTCTTTCCACTGGTTAGCCAACCCGTGTATTGCACTTGGACTTGTTGGCCCGTCTGAGCAATCGCTCCTGTTCCCTGCTTAAGATCCCAATACTCCAGACCAGATGCTGTTTTCGTCGGTTCGCCTTTCACAGGAGTGGGCCCTCCCGCGACCCGATGCGAAGCCGTGGCTGGCTTCTTGGCAGCTCCGCTTTGTGCTGATGTTCCTGACTTGGCGGCGGGCTTCGCGGTCGTCGCAGACTTCGTGGTTGTTGTGGTTTTTTTCGTGGTCTGCTGAGTCGTGGTATCGGGCGTCTGGGCTAAAGCAGTCGCAAGCGCGATCACAACCGCAAAAATGCAGAGTGCTAATCGATTCATCATTCCTCCGTTACACCTTGACTGAGCCGATTTCAAACCAATGCAATCACGTCAATTTCGACCAGCACATCTTTTGGCAAACGTGCTACTTCAACCGTTGAACGGGCAGGTGGTGCGCTTGAGAAATACTTACCATACACTTCGTTCATGGCGGAAAAATCGTTCATATTCTTCAGAAAGACACTGCTCTTTACGACTTTTTCGAGGCTCGTTCCAGCCGCCGTCAAAATCCCTTTCAGATTCTTCATAACTCGATCGGTCTGAAAGGCGACATCTCCCGAAACTAATGTGTTTGTGACAGGATCCAGGGCAACCTGTCCTGAAACAAAGACGAAACCATTCGCCTTGATCGCCTGAGAATAGGGCCCAATTGCTTTCGGCCCTTCATTGGTCGAGATAACTTCGCGCATGAAAGCCTCCGGAAAACAGTTCTCAGTTCCCAGCTGTCAGTTTTCAGCAAACACTGGCAGAGCCATCCAATCTAAAAGTTGCGGTAGGTAGTATGAGTTATTTGAATCTGCGATGAGGATTCTACTCTGTGGAGTCGAGAACTGAGAACTAACCACTGAAAACTGTCTTCAGATTTTCTGCAATCTCTGCACGTCGTGTACACCGGGGATTTGACGGACGCCCTTGATGATCGTCTCAAGGTGCTTCAGGTCGGCAATGTCGAGGATTACATCGATGTTGGCTTGGCCATTCGAGGTGCGCGCTTCAATGTTGCGGATGTTCGTCTTTGTGTCACTGATGACGGCTGTAATTTGTTTCAGCATCCCAAAGCGATCATCACAATAAAGCGTTAATTTCACCGGATATGCAGCCGGAGGCCCTTCCGAATCGCGGCCCCATTGAACATCAATCTTGCGGTCCGGCTCATACATCAGCGCGGTAACATTCGGACAATTGACGGCATGAACCGCCACGCCTTTTCCGCGAGTCACATAGCCCACGATTGCCTCTCCACGGATCGGGTTGCAACAACGAGCGCGATAAACGAGCAGGTCTCCGTGACCCTTTACCGTGATCGCGCCGTTGTCAGTACCAAAAACACGCCGCACCACATTCGCGAACGTGGTTGGCTCGCCGGATGCTTCCTGCTCGACATTCGGAGGTGCAAATTTCGCTAGCACCTGGCGGGCGGAGTACTTGCCGTAACCGATTCCTGCCATCAAGTCATCGGCGCGGCCTAATCCATAGTCGTTCGCAGCACGGTTCAGGTCTTCTTCCTTGATGTCCTTCAGAGATACTCGATATTTGCGAGCCTCTTTCTCGATTAACTTGCGTCCGATCTCGATGGCGCGCTCGCGCTGGTGCACATTCAGCCAGTGCTTGATTTTCTGGCGAGCACGGGAGGATTTCACCACGCTCAGCCAGTCGCGACTGGGGCGATGTCCTGGTTGAGTGAGGATTTCGACAATATCTCCGGAGTGCAGCTTGTGACGCAGTGGAACCATCCGGCCGTTCACTTTGGCGCCCACACAGCTGTGGCCCACTTCGGTGTGCACGGAGTATGCAAAGTCGATTGGCGTCGAGTCTCTTGGCAGGACGACCACCTTCCCCTTGGGCGTGAAGGTGTACACCTCTTCCGGGTAGAGATCGATCTTGAGTGTCGATAAAAACTCATTAGGATCGCTGACGTCCCGCTGCCACTCCACGACCTGCCTCAGCCATGCCAACCGTTGCTCATCCTGTGCTGAGACGGGCCCGTCTTTGTATTTCCAATGGGCAGCGATTCCCTCCTCCGCCATCTTGTGCATCTCTTCGGTGCGGATCTGAATCTCGAACGGTTCGCCGCTCTCTGTGATCACCGAAGTATGGAGTGATTGGTAAAAATTGGGCCGGGGCATCGCGATGAAGTCTTTGATACGTCCCGGCACCGGACGCCACAGGTTGTGAATGATTCCGAGAACGGCATAACAGTCTTGAACGGAATTTGTGATTACGCGCATCGCATAAAGGTCATACACTTGGTCGACCCCGATGCGTTGCCGCACAAGCTTTTTGTGAATCGAATAAATGCGCTTGATTCGGCTCTCGACGCGAGCCGTGATCCCTGCTTCTTTGAGCTTTTCGCGAACAACCACTTCCACACGGGATAGGAACTGTTCCCCTGCCTTGCGACGCGCTTCGATTGCTTGGTGTACCTGTTCGTAGCCAATTGGGTCTACGTATCGAAATCCTAGATCTTCCAGTTCACCGCGAATCTTGCCCATCCCTAGCCGGTGGGCGATAGGCGCGTAAATATCGAGAGTCTCACGGGCAATCTTCTGCTGGCGTTCCGGCGTGAGGTGTTCGAGGGTTCGCATGTTGTGCAAGCGATCGGCTAACTTGATCAGGACGACGCGGATGTCGTCCACCATCGCCAGCATCATTTTTCGAAGATTCTCTGCCTGCTGTTCTTCTTTAGATGTGAAGTCGATCTTGCTGATCTTGGTGACGCCCTCCACAATGTGCGCCACTTGCTCGCCAAATTCCTTGCGGATGTCAACGATAGTGACTGACGTGTCTTCCACAGAATCGTGCAGCAACCCGGCCGCAATCGCGATCGGATCCATCTTCATTTCGGCGAGAACAAGGGCGACTTCCAGTGGGTGAACCAGGTAGGGTTGGCCTGAGGCCCGGGTCTGTCCAGCGTGGTGACGCTGAGAAAACTCGTACGCTTTCTTGACGATTTCCAGATCATCGTTAGGACGATTCTCGCGCAGCTTCCTCATCAGCTCCCGAAACCTTGTAACTGAGAGCATGTTGGTCGCGAGTTGTTGGCGCAACGTCCCCATGGTCGCTGGATGCACCCCGACCCCGCAGTGTGCGGACAACCTGCTGTCCAAAAGGTGAACACTCGGGCGGGGTCTGGCAACCGCCGGGTGCCTGCCGGCGGCAGAATGCGCTAGACCACTGATTATAGCCTTCGGCTTACGCTGTCCTCACAGCTATCGGTAACCAAGCCAAATCGTCTGTCGGGAACAAGTACCTGTGCCTATTTGCGCGTCGAGAAACACCAACCGTCAACTCTGCCCAGGCATGGGATCAGTAAACGGGCTTCTCTGATAGAGTTAGCGCCATGCGGGTTCTGGTGAGTGGTGTTTCTGGCCCAATCGGTAAGGCGTTGTTGCCATCGCTGCGAGCGGTTGGCTGCCAAGTGACCAGGCTTGTGCGAAATCCATCCTCGGACAGCGGCCAAATTCAGTGGAACCCTGTCGAGCCACTGGGACCCGAACGAGTCTCAGGGTTCGATGCCGTTATTCATCTCGCTGGCGAGACGATCGTGGGACGTTGGACTGCGGCCAAGCGAAAGTCGATCCAGGATAGCCGTGTCCTCGGAACCCGCAACTTGGCCCAGGCGTTAGCGCGCACACAAACTAAACCTAAAGTGTTCATTTCTGGATCGGCGATAGGTTTCTATGGAGATCGTGCCGATGAGATTCTGCTGGAAGACAGTGCGCCTGGACTCGGCTTCCTTGCAGAGGTCTGTCAGGAATGGGAAGCGGCCACTCGGCCCGCCGCAGAGTCCGGAATCCGCGTCGCACAGTTCCGGACCGGCATCGTTTTGAGTAAACAGGGTGGTGCGCTCGAGAAGATGCTGACTCCTTTCCGTTTGGGGCTGGGAGGACGATTAGGCTCCGGTCGTCAATGGTGGAGTTGGATCCACGTACAGGATTGGGTGGGTGCCTGCCACCACATTCTGAAATCAGATCTGCTCGCCGGCCCAATCAACGGTGTCGCTCCGGCTCCTGTGACTAATCTCGATTTCACGAAAACTCTTGGAGCGGCGCTCCACCGTCCGACCATCTTTCCGGCGCCCGCGTTTGCGTTGAGACTAGCTCTGGGGAGCGGAGCCGCGAACGAAATGCTTCTCGCCAGTCAACGCGTAGAACCCGCCCGCCTTGTCGCCAGCGGTTATCCTTTTCAGTTCAAAGATCTGACACAAGCGCTGCGCGACATCATTGGCCGCTAGGCCATCTCCTCACTGTTCATTCGTTACTAGCGCGTGTGATGGAAATCACATGTTCCCCGTGGATTTCAATGGGAAGATGTCCTTGGCATGGTGAGAAAGTCACTGATTTCGTTGCTCATCTTCACTTTAGCTGCTTGGGCCAATCCCGCCACAACCGGCATGACGATGGCTCCGGCATCTAAAGTCGAAGCATCCGAGCAAGCACGGATGCTCACTCACTCTTGCTGCCCTCCCCTTCGTACATCAGTTCCACTCGCGAGATCAACATCCAATAAAAGTGAAATTCCTTGCGGTGGGCAGCACGACTGCTGCTTCGATCGTGCCCCGATCGAAAATCCAGCTCTCCCCTCTTCCTTCAAGAGCTCTGGCTCTAAATTTCAGTCGATCCAACCCGTGTTGGCCGACGTTGCCGCTCCTGCGGAGCACACGCCCATAGCGGCGCTCAAATTCGCAGACCCGCACCATGCTGGCACAGCCACACTGGTCCTTCGTATTTAATCTCGCCAATTTACCCGCACTGCAGCGCGAGATGAATGCGCGCGGCGATCAAATGGCGACAAACTTTTCATATGGAGATCATTCAATGAAATTCAAGATGATTGCTTTAACTCTCGTTCTAGCACTCGGCGCGTGGGCTCAAACTCCGAATACGGCAGCACCTACTCAAGATAAATCGGCCGATCAACCGTCAATGTCGTGTTGTCATGGGAAAAACCAGGCGAAAGATGGCATGTCTTGTTGCAAGCATGATGCGAAGGACACTAAAGACGGAAAGACTTGTTGCAAACACGATGGCAAAGACGCATCGTGCTGCGCCGGTAAAGATGGCAAGATGGCTTGCATGAAGGACGACAAAAACAAGTCCGCATCTTGCTGTGGCAACGCGGATTGCTGCAAGGATGGCAAAGCTTGCTGTGATAAGTCTAAAGACGCAGCAACGACCTCAATGAAGTGCTGTGGGGACAAATGCGAGCGTCACGCCCATGCTGGCGCAATGTAACACCCAGTAGCTTTCTTTTCATCCCCGGCTCTCGAAGCCGGGTTTTTTTGTTTCGGGTATGAATTCAAACGGATTCGAATTTTGGTTATCGCTTCAATTCTTTAGGCTGATGTTCGAGGTAGGTACGAGTGATCCGATCATGCCAGCTGAGGGCATCCTCATCGAGAAACAACCATGCATAACCCATGCCAAGCGAGAGGCCCGATAATACCGAAGTGATCACCCGCCACCTACGCACTCGCCGGGGAACAGGGCTCCCATCGAATCGTCTGAGAAGCAACCTAGCTGTTCGCAATCCCGGAGTGCTTCCGTTGTAGACGATCAGCATGTATTGATACAGCACCCAAAAAACCGCAACTACGGCCGCCGCTGCTTCTGCGAACCGGGGAATTGGAAGGCGAGGAGCCACCAATTTCTCTACCAGGTATGCGAAGACAGCGGCGCTTATCAGAACGATCAGGAAATCGATTACTCCAGCAGCTAGTCGGCGTGTGAGTGAAGCAGTTTTGAGAGGTATCTCGATGCCTGGCCGTCGTTCAGGTTCTCTCACCGGATCCGGCTCGATCAGAATTCCGCCCATCGCCGGAGGAGGCGGCACCACCTCTGGCGCCTCGAGGATACGTGGGGTGCTGAGGATCGGTTCCGCCAGTTCGTCATTCGGAACCGGCGCCAAATAGGAACGGGGGAACTCTATGATTTTTGCCGTCGGTTCTACAGGCGGCTCAACTTCTTCGATTCTTAATTCTGGCGCTGACTCTACTCGTTCTTGTTGCTCAACCCTCGCCACGGACGACCTAGTGGCATGGTAGGCGGCCTCGTTGGACCCATTGACGGAAGGAAAGCGGTCACATTCCTCTTCAGCTGGGGAGTGCGCGCTCCAAGTGGATTCCGGTGGGTCGAACTTCAAACGCAGTGAAGGATACCGCGGAGATTTTACTTTGCGGCGTGAACGGTACTGATTCAGGCGCGCCGCGACTTCCTGTCGCCACTCCCCTGTATCGCCACCGTCCGTGAGAAGTGATTGAGAATCTCTGGATGATCCACGTGGATCACCGGTCGAAGCCGGTTCCGGGCGATCTATAACCCCGTCCTCGCATGATGAAGACGGTGTCGATGTCAACGCAATTGCCCCAGAATCATGATCCGGCACGAAACGAGGAGGTGGTTGCGCGTTTTGGACACCCATTAGGCTGGCAGAAAACGTTTCTTCGGATGGCTCAAAGGCTTCCGGGTCGACCAGGCAAACGCTCGCTTTACGGTCCACTTGAAAACGGGGCTGCAACCCGATTGCTGAATCGGAGCGCACGCCAGCTTCACAGTGGCACTCTTCGCCGCACCGCGGACACATCATGAAGGGTCTTGGAGAACGCCGGGAGCCAGAGCAGGTCTCACCAACGGCCGTCGCGTGAAAACGTCGGGTCGCTTTGCCTCACACCGTTCAGCATGCTAACGTCAAGGTTCCGGTTAACACGACTGGTGGAGCGTTCGTGCGTACTCGATGATCTCCCGCACTCGATTTCTTATCACGCCGGCGCTTTTGTGTCACCTGCTTCTCGCCCCTCAATTAGTTACCAGCCAGTTGCGGTCCGACCCGGTTCCGAGTCAATCGCCTCGCAGTGTGATCGTTTCAGGTTCGCCAACGGATGAAGTACGGGTCAGTGCCAACACACAGGAGATGGAAGGCCGTACATTCAAGCTGCGGGGCGCAGCCGAGGTCCGCTACCGATCCTACATTCTCTATGCGGACGAAATTACTTATAACGCTGACACAGGTGAGACAACAGTCGACGGCAATGTGGTTCTGGATGGCGGCCCTTATGACGAACACATACGGGCGAGCCACGGCACATATAACGTAAAAACGGAAACTGGCCGTTTCTATGACGTCAATGGAACCGTCGGATTGAAGGTAAGAGGATCACGTTACGTCCTAACAACTAGCAGCCCTTTCGTGTTTACCGGTAAGGTTGTCGAAAAGATCGGGCCTGATCATTACGTCGTCAGCGACGGACGCATCACAACCTGCGAATTGCCACATCCGAAGTGGCAGTTTCGTGCAACGAAAGTCAATGTTGAGGCGGGCGCGAATGCAAAGGTTTACAACAGCGCATTTCTTCTATGGGGAATTCCGGTTTTCTACTTTCCTTTCGCAACCCATCCGGTAGAGAAACAGGAGAGGCAATCGGGTTTTTTGATCCCAAGCTTCGGCAACTCCTCCCGCAAAGGCTACATTTTCGGGGAATCGTTCTACTGGGCGATCAATCGCAGCATGGATGCGACGCTCGGAGCCGAGTACTTTTCTCTTCGTGGATGGTCCCAGCGTGGAGAATTCCGTGCTCGCCCGAGCGAAACCTCATTTATCGATTTAACGTTCTTTGGGGTCAATGACCGCGGCATTGGGTTTCCGCCCGTAGACCAGGGTGGACAGGAAGTACGACTAGACGGTGAAGGGCGCTTTGGCCGAAATTTTAGGGGAGTTGCAAACGTTGACTATCTAAGTTCTTTTGTTTTCCGGCAGGCATTCAACGAGACGTTCACTCAGGCCGTCAACTCCGAAGTGAAATCGCAGATCTATCTTTCAAACACCACCAATGGATTTTCGTTCAACGCCTTGACTCAACGCTATCAAAACTTCGAGAGCACTGTACCCGGGGACGTTGTTACGATCCTTCATGCTCCGAGTCTCTCGGCTTCCAGTGTGGACCGGCAGATTGCCCACACACCTCTTTATTGGTCTTTCGATGCCGCAGCCGAGGGCCTTTCCCGAAGCGAACCAGGGTTTCGTACTGCGAATTTGATTGGCCGTTTTGATCTTGCTCCAACCCTTGCAATGCCAATGTTATGGCGCAACTGGTCTGTGCGGCCGGAACTTCAGCTTCGTGAGACGCTTTACACTCAGCAACTTTCGCCTTCCTCGACGCCGGACAGCGTCGGAGTTGCACTCGACAATGTCATCAATCGCAAGGCTCTTTTAGCCTCTGTCGAGATACGACCACCCTCTCTCTCTCGCGTCTTCGAAAAAGAGAAGTTTCACCGGAAATGGAAGCACGTCATTGAACCCCGCTTGATCTACTCCTATGCGACCGGAGTGAACAATTACAACCGCATCCTGCATTTTGATGAGCGCGACATACTGACCGACACGAACGAAGTTGAATATGCCGTGGTGAATCGGCTTTATGCTAAACAGACCAGCGAAGCTCCAAACGACGACTGCGCTTCAGAAACAATCTCATCGCTTACAGTCGGCGGCGCGAACAACCAGAGCATGATTCCATGGGAACGCTTTACTGGCCCGCAACAGGCACCGTGTTATCCCGGAAATCAGGTGCGGGAGGTTCTCACTTGGGAGCTCGCTCAGAAGTATTTTATCGACCCCACATTCGGCGGCGCACTTGCAGATGCACAACGCAATGTGTTCACAACTACCGCTGACTTTACTGGAATCGCTTTTCTGACCCAGCCTAGACATCTCTCACCTTTGATCTCGAGATTACGAATTCAAACGTCTTCGCGGACGAATGCTGAGTGGGATGCGGACTACGATTTCCGGACCGGCAGGCTGAATGCCAGCACCGCGCTGCTCAATTATCGTTTCGGACAATTCACGGTCGGCGGCGGTGATGCGTTCTTACGCATCAACGGAGAAAACATGCCTTCAGAACCGCTCGCCACACAAGACTTCCACCAGTTTCGAGTATTGTTTGGTTATGGTTTCCCTAACAAACGAGGCTTTTCTGGGGCATCAAGTTTCGGCTTTGATAGCAATCGCGGATTTCTGCAATACGGAACGGTGCAAACTACGTACAACTGGGATTGTTGCGGATTCAGTGTGGAATACCGCCGATTTGCACTAGGTTCGGTAAGAAATGAGAACCAATTTCGTTTCGCCTTCAGTCTGGCCAACGTAGGTGCGTTCGGCAACCTGCGCCGGCAGGAACGTCTTTTCTGAGAAGCGCCCAAGCCTCGATCTGCCAGCCTTCGATACAATACTTGGATGGCCAGCCTTGCCGACAAGCGCTCAACGTTAGAAAAGAGACTGCAGTCGCTTGGGAAAACGCTAATCGCGTATTCCGGTGGCGTCGATTCTGCCTTTCTCGCATGGTCTGCGTATCGCGTGATGGGCGAAAAAATGCTCGCGGTGATCGCTGACTCTCCCAGCTTGGCACGTACCCATCTCGCCGATGCGCTTGCTTTTGCCAAGGAACAGAACATCCCTGTCCAGGTCATTGCAACACAGGAGCTATCGAATCCAGATTACATCCGCAACGATTCCCAGCGGTGTTTCCATTGCAAGGATGAGTTGTTCTCAGTGATGGAAGATTTCCGTAAGAATCACAGATTCGATTCGATCGCCTATGGAGTGAATGTTGACGACCAGGGTGACTTTCGCCCGGGTCAGCGGGCCGCGAAGAACCGTCTTGTTGCGGCGCCCCTCCTTGAAGCTGGCCTCACGAAAGCCGAGATCAGAACTTTGGCTCGCGAATCGGGCTTGCGGGTATGGGAGAAACCAGCTTCCGCATGTCTCTCGTCACGGATCGAATACGGCCGAGCCGTCACTCCTGAAGCCCTCTCGATTGTTGAACGGGGTGAAGATGCGCTTCGCGGACTCGGTTTTTGTCAGTTCCGAGTGCGGCACCATGGGGACATTGTCCGGGTTGAGATCGCGCCAGACGAAATGCCGCAAGCCTTGACTCCTCACATGGCAGCCGAGTTCACCCGAATTTTCAGAGGGTTAGGATTCAAATTCGTGACGCTGGACCTGGAGGGCTTCCGGTCCGGCTCCATGAATACGCTCTTGCCGGTAGCAGAACTAAGGAGCGCCTGACCGTACATCCCCGACCCCGGCCAAGTTAATCACTGTGAGATAATCGGACGTATTCCCCAACAAATGCTGAGGCGAATTTTGTTAACGCTATATCGGAAGTCCTTGTTCATTCTGCTGCTCATTTGTCTAGGCTGCTCCGCGCAATCGGCGCCGCCCGACACAGTCCAGAAGATCGAGCGGCAGGTTCGCTTTTATTACACAATCCCCCCGGAAGTGAAAGTTGCCGTGGGACCACTTCGTTCCAGCGACTTTCCCAACTACAACGCACTGACCATCACGTTTGATAATGGCAAAAAGAAGGATTACGAATTTCTGCTGTCAAAGGATGGGAACACCCTGGTTCGCCTCACTCGCATGGATTTGAATAAAGATCCATATGTCGAGATCATGAATAAGATCGATGTCTCGGGACGCCCGATCCGCGGCAACAAAAATGCCAAGGTCACCGTTGTCAATTACGACGATTTCGAATGCCCGTTTTGTTCACGCATGCATCAGACCTTATTCCCGGAACTTTTGAAGGAATATGGCGATCGTGTTCAGTTCATTTATAAAGATTATCCTTTGACCGAAATCCATCCGTGGGCAACTCGCGCGGCCGTTAATGCAACTTGCCTCGCAGATCAAAACGGAGAAGCGTACTGGGATTTCGCCGATTACATTCATGGAAATCAAGGCGAGGTAAATAAAGAGAAACAAAAAGATGCTCAGTTTTCGGCGCTGGATAAGATCACGATGATCGAAGCGCAGAAGCACAACCTGGATCTCGCCAAACTCCAGTCCTGCATAAAGGCGCAAGATGAAAAGAGTGTCCGTGCTTCCATGCGCGAAGGTGACGAGCTTGGTGTCAGCGCTACCCCTACGCTTTTTATAAACGGCGAAAAGATCGACGGCGCAGTGCCCCCGGACCAGTTACGTGACGTGCTGGATCGTGCCCTAAAGCAGGCTGGCGTCGCCGCGCCGGCTCATTCTGCACCAGTTCCGGCGCCGAGCACGACCAAGTAGTGGATCGCCATTCTCTGGAGATGCCGTTGAAACGCAACCCGCTTTCACTTCGCTGCGCAGTCTCATTGGCCGTGCTGCTTTCGATCTCGTTGACAGCTTGCAACACTGGTAGAGGCGGAGCAGACGTTGTCGCGTCGGTTGACGGCCGCAAGATTTACCGCAGTGAAATGGATAAGTATTACACCAATCAGACTGCCGGTTCAGACCAGAAACCTTCGGCGGAACAAGAAACAAGTCTACGTCTCAGCATCGTCGGTCAGTTGATCGAAACCGAAATCCTGATGCACCGCGCTGGCAAACTCGGCCTGATAGCCAGCGATGAAGAAGTCGATCGGAAGTTGAACGAGATCAAATCCCCCTATACGGCCGAACAGTTTGACGCTCGGTTGAAAGAAAAAAAGATAACCCTCGAGGATTTCAAGCTTGATCTCAAACGCTCGCTCACCCGCGACAAGGTGCTTAACAAAGAGATCACATCGCAAATCGCCGTGACGGACCAGGACGTGGCCGACTACTACAATGCCCACAAGTCCGAATTTAACTTAATAGAGCCGCAGTACCACATTTCGCAGATCTTCGTTACTCCAGCACCGAATGCTCAGGTCCACAATCTAAGGAACGACAAGGCACAAAACGAGGCGGACGCACGCAAGAAAATCCAAATGATCACGAACCGCCTCGACAGTGGCGATGATTTTGCAACTCTTGCGATGAACTATTCGGAAGATCCAGAAACCTCGGGCAACGGTGGTGATTTGGGGTTCACGCCTGAATCGAGTTTGAAGAACACAGACCCGCTCACACGCGATGCCGTGATGAAATTAAAACCTGGCCAATACAGCCCAGTCATCGTGCTGGCCAATCCGACTACGAAGCAGGTTTTTGGGTTCCGAATTGTGAAATTGATCGCAAAGGAACCAGCCGGGCAGAGAGACTTGAATGATCCCCGTGTGCAACAAGCGATTCGTCAGCAGATGCGTGACCGGCGCGAGCAGCTTCTCAAGGCTGCCTACTACGAAGTTTTGCGCAATGAGGCCAAAATCAATAACTATTTCGCCGATGACGTCTTGAAGAACGCAGGTTCAGAGAAGAAATAACCCGCATCTATTCCACTATTGCCAACACATCACCCGCATTCACGTTAGCGCCGGCCGCTACCGTCATCTTCTTCACGATTCCCTTTTTGGGTGACTTGATTTCGTTCTGCATTTTCATCGCTTCCACGACAACCAGACCCTGCCCAGCCTCGACTTCGGCAGATTCAGTAACGAGAACACGAACTACTCGGCCAGGCATGGGCGCAGTCAGTCTCCGCGGACCGGACTCACCTCCTGCTCCGTCTCGCCTGCTTCGGAAGGATCGAGGATCCCGAATTTCGACTGCATGGCGGGCGCTCCCGACCCACAGGTGTACGTCCGTCGCGCCACATTCTCTTTTGATTTCGTATGCATTGCCGTCAACGATCACTGATAACACATCTCTACGCGCAAGGATGGCATCGATAGCAATCGCTCGGCCATCGAGAAGACATTTCCACGCTCCGGCCGCATGCTCTAATTCAAGGCGGTGTTTCTTCCCGTCAACTGTGATCTCGTAAATCATCCAAGATCCTTACTACTTACGTTAACGATTCCTGTCGTCCAGTGCGCTTCCACTCCGAATGACATTGCGGATTTTTCCCATCGATGGAAACACCGGCCGCGCTTCCATTAGGCGAAGAGGCACTCTGCATGTCCATGATCGCGAAAAGGCCCGCCGCAATGGCGGCCACTTCCATCCCAGCTTTTCCGTCCTTGTCGGGGAAGCGTTCCGGCCGACCAAGCAAGCGATCAAGATATCCTGTATCCAGCTTCGCAGCCCTGAAATCCGGATCACTTAGAATCCGACGAAACAGCGAAATGTTGGTCTTGATTCCGCCAACGAAGTACTCATTGAGCGCCCGAATCAAGCGTCCGGTGGCCTGTTCGCGGTCGGTTCCATAACCGATCAGTTTTGCCAGCAGTGGATCGTAATCGACGGGAACGGTCCACCCCTCATACATACCGCTATCACGACGAATCCCGGGGCCGGACGGCGCTAACAATAAAGTGATCTTTCCGGGACTCGGGAAGTAATTGTTATCAGGATCCTCTGCATAAATTCGGCACTCGATAGCGTGTCCCCGCAATTGCACGTCTTTCTGAGTGAATGGCAGTCGCGCGCCTGCGGCAATCTCGATTTGAAGGTGAACGAGATCCAAGCCCGTGACGAGCTCAGTCACTGGGTGCTCCACTTGTAAACGCGTGTTCATTTCCAGGAAGTAGAAGTTCTTTTGACTATCGACGAGGAATTCGACCGTGCCGGCATTCGCATAGCCTGCCGCGACCGCCACTCGCACAGCCACCTCGCCCATCCGGCGGCGCATGTCATCATCGACTATGGGAGAAGGACACTCCTCGAGAACTTTCTGATGCCGCCGCTGGATCGAACATTCTCGCTCGCCTAACCACACAGTATTGCCGTATTCGTCAGCCAGAACTTGCATTTCAATGTGGCGAGGGTTCGTGATGTATTTCTCGATATACACTTCACTGTCGCCAAACGAACGCTGCGCTTCGCTTTGGGCGCCCTCGAGAGCAGACTTCAGATCTGCAGGTCTTTCCACCAGTCGCATGCCTTTGCCGCCACCGCCGGCGGCCGCTTTCAGCATGACGGGATAGCCGATGCGCTGGGCTACGCTTTCTGCTTCTCCAATCGATTGCAAACCGCGCGAAGTGCCCGGTACAAAGGGCACTCCCGCCTTCTCCATTTCTTGGCGCGCCCTGGTTTTCGAGCCCATCAATTCCATGGAATGGGCGCTCGGACCGATAAACTTCAAGCCTTCGTCAGCACATGCCTGCGCAAACCGGGCGTTCTCAGAGAGGAATCCATATCCCGGATGAATGGCTTCGGCCCCTGATCGCCTGGCAGCATCCAGGATCTTCCCGATATCGAGATACGACTCCGTGGCTGGTGCCGGACCGATCCTGTACGCTTCGTCCGCTTTGCGAACGTGCAGTGCACTCCGGTCCACATCCGAGTACACAGCCACTGAGCGGATCCCCATCTCGCGGCAAGCACGGATGATCCGTACTGCGATTTCGCCACGGTTGGCAATCAGGATTTTCTTGAACATGCGCACTTTGAGCCTGCTGTAACCCATTCACTCTAACATCGTGCAGTATTGAACGTGTGGATACCAGATCACGTGGATGAGTGATCCTTGACCGCATCTGGATACATTGGACATCGATCCGGTACTATCCATTTCAACCCTGATGACCACGAGCGAGCGCTACCAGTTGCAATGGCCGGACTGGGCCTACATGGGATCGACGTCTGTCCTAGCCCTCGCCTTGCGGTTCCACGCCTTGGATCGCAAATCTTTCTGGTTCGATGAGGGAGCCAGTGTCGCCATTGCCCGCCTGGATTGGTACAACTTCGTCCGTCTGATCTGGCGCCGCGAAGCAAACATGACGCTGTATTATCTCCTGCTTCGCGCTTGGCAACATCTAGGTGGGAGCGAATGGTTCATCCGCAGTTTATCTGTGATCTTTTCCGTTGCCGCAATTCCCACGATCTATCTTCTGGCGTTGCGACTCTTCGATCGCAAGGTAGCTGCCGTCTCGTCACTGCTGCTCGCAGTGAACGCTTACCAGATTCGGTATGCCCAAGAAGCGCGCAGCTACTCGCTCTACATCTGGTTAACTATTCTTTCTTGCTTTGTTCTTGTGCGTTACACACAGACACCCGATGTTCGATATCGACGAGCATTTATCGCAATCAGTGCTCTCGCCGTTTACGCGCATTTCTACTTTGCTTTTCTAATCGTCGCCGAATGGTGTGCGATTCGCCTGTGGAAGCCTATCCGCGATTCCGAAAGCATCCAGAGATCGTTCTATTGGATCGCGGCCCTCACCGCGCCCGTTTTCCTCTTTGCAGCTACAACTGGAGTTGGCCCTCTTCGCTGGATTCAGCGGCCTAGTGTAGGAGATCTTTATAGAGTGTTTACCCTTTTCGCCGGAAACGGAGGTTTAGCACTACTACTCGTATCAGTCTTCGTAATTATCCTCGCAGTGTTCCCTGCGGGTCGCACGTTTTGGCAACGCACCACTGACATGAATGTTTGGAGATATCAGTTTGCTTTTCTCGTTACGACCGTTCCCGTCCTGCTCGTATTTGCGCTGTCCTACGCCCGCCCGTTGTTCGTGCCTCGCTACTTCTTCGCTTGCCAACCTTTTTTCCTGATTCTGGTCGCCGCCGGTCTCTTTCATATCCCAAACCGGTGTGTGCAGGCAGCCACACTTTGTCTACTTAGCGTCCTCGCGTTGCGCGCAACACGAAACTATTACCAAGCTGATTTCGACCTTGCCCGTGAAGACTATCGCTCTGCATCCCATTACGTTCTCGATCACTGTATGCCGGGAGACGTCTTGATGTTCGACATCGCCATGGGCCGAATGCCTTATGAGTTTTATCGATCTCTGAATCCCAGTCAGCGAGATTTGCCCGTCGTGATCTATCCGGGCAAACCCGATCAGATTGATTATCGTGATTTCATGGGAAAGCCCAGTCCAGATTTTGTAAGTTCAGTTGCTGACCAATATCCACGGCTTTGGATAATTTCCAAGATCAATGCCGCAAAAGTGGGACCAGACCCTGCAAGTGAACACACTTTTGAGACTTTAGCTCAGGACTATGCCGCAGTGGATGAACATCAGTTTCCTGGAGTTACCGTACGCCTGTATTCCCAACCTGTGTCGAAATCACACTAACCAAAACAAAACGGCCTCTCGCTTACGCAAGAGGCCTCATGAACAATAAACAGATTTGTCAGCGAGCTACTTGGGCTGATCCATTGTGATTCCAGTTGCCCCAGGCTGCTTTTCAGCTTTGGCTTTCTTGGTCGCCATCGTTTTGTCGACCCAGCTATCAGCTTCCTTCAGGTCGGCTGCACGCGCGGCAGGATCATCACATTGAACATCCGCTCGTTCGCGATAGAGAAGGTTCATATAAGCCATTGCGTCATCGTAATCGGGACGCAACTGAAGCGCCTTGTTCAGATTGTCGATACCTTCCTGTATGTTGGCGGAGCTCTTATCTTTCAGTGAAGCGCACACCTTCTTGTCCTTGAGCGGTTCCTCAGGCTTCAGTCCAAGCTTCGCCCGTTCTTCCATCCTCGGTTGATAGGATTGAGCCCAATCGATGACACCGATTGAGTAGTAGACCTCAGGATCATTCGGATCCAGATCCGATGCTTTCTTGTGGAATTCCTTGGCTTTATCGAACTGTTTCATTTGGTAGTACAAAGACGCAATCCCCTTAACACTATTGACGTTCTTCGGGTCCCGCTCTAGTACCCCTTTGTACTGATCAATCGCCTGCTCCGCCATCTTGTTATTGTCAGGAGTGTCCGCGCCAGGAATGTATTGCTGCGCGAATGCCGTCGCCAGGTAAAGACGCGCATTGAGTAGCGATGGATCAAGCTTCACAGCCTGTTCAAAATGTGTAATGGCTTCTTCGTACTTCGCGTTCTTATAGGATTGCACGCCTTTGTTCAGTTGGTCGCGGGCCTGCAGCTTACTACAGCCTGTGGCGGTTAAAACGGCTACGCTCGCTGCCAGCACCGCCAGCACTTGTATGGTTTTTTTCATTTCGTCATTCATCTCCCTTGCCACAGAGTCCGGGACAGCCTTTGCGCGATTTGCACGCACATGTGCTGAATAGTCGCCGCATCGGATGGCCGGCGCGTGCGTCGGAGGGTGCGCGCCGGGCAACGATTTCTCGGGGCCGACCTGTACGGATACTAGCTGCCAGCTTCAATCTTGGCTGTGATAAGACCGACTTTGTCCACACCCGAGGCATGGGCGATGTCGATCACGGAAGCCACATCCGCGAAGGGAACATTGTTATCACCCTTCACGAACATAACTTTTTCGGCTCGAGTCTTAAAGATATCCGTCAACCGACCTTGCAGAGCGTCCCAAGTCGCATCTTCCTGGTTGATCTTCAGTCCCGGAGCTTGCCCGGGGCCGCGATCAATCAACTGAACTACGATCGTGCGATCTGCCTGCGGTGGCGGCTGCTTCTGATTTGGCGGAGGCGGCTGCGGAACCAGGGCCTCTAAGCCTTTTGGAGTCAGCGGAGTGATCACCATGAAGATGATCAATAAAACCAGCAACACGTCGATTAGCGGGGTTACGTTGATGTCAGCGCTCTGACCTCCGCCCCCGCCCAGTGCCATTCCCATTGTCGATCTCCTCTACTGCCCGCCTGCTGGCGGGGTCGCTGGTGCCGGAGTATTCGTCTTACGTTGATCGGTTAGCAGACCCAACTGATCCACTCCAGCGGACCGTACGTTATCGACCACCTCGACCACGGATCCAAATTTGGCGCGCGCATCAGCGCGAACGAATACACGCTTATCCACGCGATTCGCCAATTTGTCTTTCACTTTACCCGTCAATTGATCGACCGTGATCTGGTCGTTGCCGAAGAATACCTTGCCGTCCCGCATAACTGCGACGATCAAAGCGTCTTCTTTATCGGCGTCCGGCATCTGCTCAGGATTGTTTACTTTCGCCAGGTCGACGCTTACGCCTTTCTGCAGCATCGGCGTGATGACCATGAAAATGATCAGGAGCACCAGCATCACGTCCACCATCGGCGTGACGTTGATGTTGGAGTTGACCTTAGCTCCTTCGTTCCGTTTTGCGATTGCCATGAATTCTGTCTCCTGTTTCGCGTCGCCTGTCCGTCGCGGTTTGGTTGAGGAAGTGGCGCCGGCTTTCGCCGGCGCCGCTCAGCAACTCAGAGGGTGCGAAAGACATGCTGCAATTACGACCGACGCATTCCTCGCCGCTTCAAGAAGTAGTCGATGAGTTCGCTCGAGGAGTTATCCATCTCGACGTCAAACGCTTCGACACGCCCGGTGAGGTAGTTGAACATCATGACGGCCGGAATCGCCACGAACAGTCCGATAGCGGTAGTCACCAGAGCTTCAGCGATACCGCCGGCGACCGCGCCCAGACCAGTGGCCTTCTGTTCCGAGATGCCTTTAAACGCGTTCAGAATGCCCACCACTGTTCCGAACAGTCCGACGAACGGAGCGGTCGAGCCGATCGTTGCAAGTCCGCCCAAGCCGCGCTTCAATTCGGCATGAACGATGGCTTCGGTGCGCTCAAGAGCACGCTTGGAAGCTTCGATTGTCTCGCCGGGGATCTCGCCCGGGCTGTCCTGGTGCGCTTTGAACTCCATCAAGCCAGCAGTAACAACTTTAGCCAGGTGACTCTTCTTGTTGCGCTCCGCAACCTTGATGGCTTCATCAATCTTGCCATCACGAAGTGCACCAGCTACTGCAGGAGCAAACGCACGAGACTGCTTGCGGGCTGCGCTGAAGGCCATCCAGCGATCAATCATTACGCCGATCGACCATCCCGACATGATGAAAAGAATAATGACCACGGTTTTCGCTAGAACGCCCATCTGTTTCCAAAGCGAAATCGGGTCCCAACCCACCGGCTGCTCCTGGAATAACAAGGTTGCGGCCAGGGGAATATGGCTCATTACGACTGCTGCTAGGTTGGCTACCAACATGAGTTGCTTTCTCCTCCTCAGAACTTGACTGGAATTGCTTTATTGCTCATTAACAGACCCGGCTCTTATCGTGGATCGGGCCGGTAGAGACTCACAAAAAATCCAAACTTCAGCGCAAGCTTCACTCGCGCACAACCAGAAGCACCTTTACGCCGGCATCTGCAGCCCTCCCAATTTCAAGTTGGGACGGGCAGGCCTGCTACTCGCGTTCTATCCGCCCGATAGCGTGAAGTTCACGACTACTTGCGTGTCCACCGCAACGGGTTCACCGTTCAACATGTATGGTTTGTAGCGCCACTGTTTCACGGCTTCAATCGCCGCCGGTGCGAGCATGGGATGTCCACTGATCAGCTGCAGGTTCTCGATCGATCCATCTTTGCTGATCTGCGCCTGCAACAGAACTTGCCCTTGGATGCGCGCCTGCCGAGCAAGGGGCGGGTACGCAGGCTGAACTTTTCGAATCAACAAGCCGTTCGAAACGCCCTGTGACACGCGCACACGCTGTGGAGTTGCAACCTTCGGCACGGCAACTGGCGTAGAACTGATGATTCCACCGATCACGCCACCCATCTGACCACCAGGAACTCCTCCCGGTACGCCGCCTACCACACCTCCAGACGCCATGGCTGGAGGAGGCGCTTCTTCCTCCTTGATCATCTGCACTTTCTCAGGAATCTTGGTTGGGGTACGCAGCTGACCGTTGTTAAGGTCGCTTTGGATCTGCTTCACAACCTTGATTGGCACCGCAGCCGGCGGCGGCGGAGGCGGCGGTGGGGGTGGTGGTGCCACCAGAAATGACATCAATTGCTGTTTCGGCAGCGCCTCAGTGTAAATGAGTGGGATCAGAATAAGAACGCCGACCAGCAGTACCTGGAGCACAAACGAAATGAGCGTTGTGGCTCCCCGTTTCGTCTTCAGCCTTCCACCTGACTCGATAAGGCTATCTTCGAACATGGGCATCTCCTACAACAGTCCCTACGATTGCTTAGACACCAGCCTTCTACGATTTGCTCCCGAAGGCGGGCCGATTGGCAGAAACACTCGTTCCGACTCGTTCGAACCAACTAGATTGAAATAAGCACTTCATAACAGACGGCTTAGGGTCTCACCGCATAAGTGTCGGCCAAAGCGTGCCGCCGAGAGTAGCAAAAACTTTGGGCCCTGCCTACTGTCTTTCTCCGAATCGGGAGTTTTTTTAACAAAGCTAGGCTTTCGCCTTGACCTTTTCTACCCGCTTCCCTGTATCCACGGGCATCGCAATGGGCCGTTTGCCGCGGCCAGCTCGCCATTCCTGATACGCCACCAAGATGGGCGCCGCAATCGCTATGGACGAATAAGTCCCGATTAAGATGCCGATTACGAGTGCGAAGCTAAATCCGTGCAGCACTTCTCCCCCAAAAAGATAGAGGGCCAACACGGTCAAAAACGTTAAACCGGCAGTCAAAATTGTCCTGCTCAGCGTTTGATTGATGCTACGGTTGACGATGTCCGCCAGCTTCTCTCGCCGCATCAACTTAATGTTTTCTCGAATTCGGTCGAAAATGACGATCGTATCGTTGTTCGAATAACCCACCAGGGTCAAGATCGCGGCTATCACTGTCAGGGAGATTTCTTTGTTGGCGAGAGAGAATGCCCCGACGGTGATCAAGGTGTCGTGGAAAACAGTAACGACCGCCGCCAACCCATAGATCCACTCGAATCGGAACCACAGGTACACCAACATTCCCAGTAGGGAATACAAAATGGCCCAAAGCGCCTGGTTTCTGAGCTGTTTTCCTACCTGCGGACCCACAATCTCAACGTTTCGAACTCCAAACTCTGAAAGGTAAAAACCATCGTTCAAACTCGCCACAACCGCCGGATCGGTCACACTCTTCAATTCATCAAGCGAACTCAGCACACCGCCGCGCGTTTTATCTCGGTATCCAACGATGGCCTGGGTTATCGCCGCATATCGCTGATTCGCCTCCGTTCCAGCGCGCAACGGATCCTTCTCGAGCAAGTAATTGCTGATTGTCAAAGAGCTGGCATTATTCAAATCAACTTTGCCTTGAGGAACATTCGTTTCGAGCGCCTTGATGATCTGCGCCTTCCCTTGATCAAGCGCTTGTTCGCTAGTCTTGCGGACGTCCAGAGCGACCAGAACTTCATCGTTCGCGGCCGGCCCATATTGCTGGATCCGAAAATCTTTCAGCCCCGCCCGGTCTAGCTGGGCGCGAATGGCATTCGTGTCCGGCGCCTTCGAAAACTTCACATAAACCAGCGTTCCACCGCGGAAATCCACGCCTAACGGGATTCCATGCCAGAACAACATGGAAAGAACGCCCGCCACGCTGAAAATCAGCGAAAACGCGAGGAAATACCACTTCTTTCCCAGAAAATCGATGTTTGCATCTTTAAAAAATTCCACTCGATAAATCCCCTATTCCAACGCTACAAGCGAGATCAAAGATCTTACGCTTGCAATCTAGATACTCAATGCTTCACCACGCTGCTTGCGGGACAATATCCAATCGAAAACCACTCGAGACACAAATACTGCCGTGAACAGGTTCGCTAACAAACCGAATGTCAGTGTCACGGCGAATCCGCGCACCGGGCCGGTACCGAAAATGAACAGGATGAAAGCCGAAACGATCGTAGTGACGTGCGTGTCGACGATCGTAATCCAGGCGTGACTAAAGCCCTGATCTACGGCGGAGGCAGGCGTCTTGCCGTTGCGCAGCTCTTCCCGAATGCGTTCGAAAATCAGCACATTCGAATCCACACCCATACCGATGGTCAGAATGACTCCGGCTATGCCGGGCAGTGTTAAGGTCGCGCCACTGAATCCCAAAAAGCCCAAGAGAATGATCAAATTCAGGATGAGTGCTACGTCAGCATTAATGCCAGCGCCGCGATAATAGACGAGCATGAAAATCAGCACGGCCACCATGCCGATGACGGCGGCTCGCACGCCTGATCGAATGGAATCGGCCCCAAGTGATGGCCCTACTGTTCGTTCTTCAAGATATGCGATCCCCGCTGGTAAAGCGCCGGAACGCAACACCATCGATTGATCTTTGACTTCCTGTTCCGTGAAACGGCCCTCGATGATGCCGGAGTCACGAATCGCATCGTTGATTCTGGCCACGCTTTGAACCCGGCCATCCAATACCACCCCGAGGTTGTCTCCTACGTGCGCCGATGTAAAGGTATAAAACTTCCGGCCTCCCTCACCCGTGAGGTTGAAACTAACGGCCGGCATGCCGTTGCGATCCTGACCAGGGCGTGCATCTCGCAGATCTCGTCCGGTCACCGCGGATGTGCGTGCAACGACATACCAGGTTTGCTGGCCATCCGGTGTACGTTTACCTTGCATCAACATCGCATCCATGGGCAGTGAACCGCCGGGCTGTCCCTGAATGGCCTCTTGTTCACTGTTGTAGGGACCGCCGAAGACCTGCCGGATCTCCAGCATTGCGGTGGACTGCATGATTTCTTTTACGCGTGCCGGATCGTCAACGCCGGGAAGCTGAACCAGGATCTGGTACTGCCCGAGGCCATGTTCCTGAATGACAGGTTCGCTGACTCCGAGCTGATCGATGCGATTCCGGATGGTTTCGATCGCCTGAGTGACAGCCTGGTTCTTCAATGAGGCCATCAGCTGCGGTTTCATGGTGATGACCCAGGTATTTTCCGGACCTGAGGCGAGGTCGTATTCTGCAAGCCTGTCCGTGGCAATCGAACGCAGATCCCCGCTCGACTCTGGCGGCACACCTTTGATTACGATCCGGTCGGGGTTGCTGGCGGGGTCCGGCTTACTGATGTCCGCATAATTGATCTTAGCCGTCCGAAGCGCCTCTTTCAGGCGCTCCATCGCCGCATCTGAATCTACGCTGATCGCATCATTCACCTTCACTTGCAAAATTAGGTGCGTCCCGCCGCGAAGATCGAGGCCCAGGTGAATGCGATCCGTGATAGCGCTGATGAGTCCTTTGCCGCTCCAGTTGTTTGGCACTCCAAATATGCCAAACAGGAAAAACAACAGCGTTGCGACAATAAGTACGAGCTTCCAGGTAAGGTTCTTGGTCATAACAAATTCAGCGTGAATGGGAATTGCTGCCGCACTACTTCTCTTTCTCCGGTTCGTCTGGTTTGGTCACCGTGACAATCGATGCCCGACTTACCTCCAGTTTCAAATTGTCGGGAGGTACTCGCAAAACTAGGGAATCGTCTTTCACCGACATGATTGATCCTTTGAGCCCCCCGCTCGTGACCACGCGATCCCCGGCCTTCAACTCACCCAGCATGGCTTGCCATTTCTTTTGGCGGACCTGCTGAGGCCGAATTAACAGGAAGTAGAACACCCCAAACATCAGGATGATCGGCAGGAGGAAACCGAGACCCCCTCCAGCAACCGGCGAGCTACTTTGGAAAACAGCCAAATTTGTGATGTTGCCGATCATGATCATTACTTAGACCGCCCATCGAACCGCGATAGAAGTTCAATCCTGAGGATCATCTGCCGATCACCGGTCATCGGCGAAACGCGAGCGCGCTCGCACTCTGTTCCTGTCCTGGGGAATCTCTCTTTTAGACCGGATATCCTTCGACCGCTGGGCTTGGAACCGGGGATGACGAGCTACGTTTTCGCCTGCGTACTCTCAGTAGCGAAGCGGGGCTTTCCCCCAAGTTGAATAGAATGCCGGACAGACTTCATAGTGTCAAGGTAGTAGCTCAGATTGTGAATCGTATTGAGGACCTGTGCCAGCACTTCATTCGAAGCATACAGATGCCGAAGGTATGCTCGTGAGTACCGGTGACACACTCGGCAGCTGCAGCTCGGGTCGAGTTGGTTCTCGTCTTGCGCATAACGCGCCTGCTTGATCGACACCTTTCCTTCAGACGTAAAAAGCAGCCCATGACGTGCCGCCCGCGTCGGCAACACGCAATCCATCATGTCCACGCCCATCATCGAGTATTCAACGACCTCCTCTGGAGTTCCAACCCCCATCAGGTATCGGGGTTGGTCGATCGGCAAATACTCGAGGGTTGCCGCAACGACTTCGCGAGTTCGCGCTCGAGGCTCCCCCACGCTCAAGCCTCCAATCGCATAACCGGGAAAACCGATTCCCATGGTTCGCTCCGCCGACTCGCGCCTCAGACCTAGGTCCATGCCACCTTGAACAATTCCAAACAGCGACTGAGTCGCATGGCTTGTCGCCCCTCCCTCAAGCTCGGAACCTGAAGCCTTGAGCCTCTCCCAAGGCACCTCGTTCTTATGTTCCTCGAAATACTTCTTTGATCTTTCCGCCCACCGCAGGGTGAGCTCCATGGAAGCCCGCGTTCGCTCCTGTTCTGCGGGGTATTCGGTGCATTCATCGAATGCCATGATGATGTCCGCGCCTAAACCAATCTGTGCCGCCATCGCGCTTTCTGGAGTGAAGAAATGCGAAGAACCATCCAGGTGGGAGCGGAATGTCACCCCTTCCTCGGTGACCTTCCGAAGCTCATTCAAACTGAAAACTTGAAAGCCGCCGGAATCGGTGAGAATGGCCCTATTCCACGACATGAAGCCATGCAGGCCACTCAGAGCTCGAACAGTTTCGACTCCCGGCCGAAGATATAGATGGTAAGTGTTCCCGAGGATGATTTGCGCGCCCAATTCTTCCAGCAGATCCTGGGACACCCCCTTCACAGTTGCCAGAGTTCCTACCGGCATAAAAACCGGCGTCTCGATTTCACCATGCGGAGTTGTAAGACGCCCTGTGCGCGCGGGCCCACTTGTCGCTTGTATCTGAAAGTCGATGGACACTGGCTGGATTGTAAATCTTCGGGCGGCAGCATCTTGCCATCCGCCGGCATGCATATTTTCAGCCGAGGCTTATCTCACATCTAATTCGATAATCTGCGCGGACAAACGACCCCGAGTTACTGTTAATTTCCCAATACTCACTGGTAACCTGAATCGACGCGCTCCCGCACTCCCAGGGTTGAAATACAAGACGCCGTTCTTTTGTTCCACCTTGGGTTGATGGCTATGACCGTACACTACCGCGCTGAACCCTGCCGCCTCGGGCTTCAAATCCAATTCCTCAAGAATGTGCAATACATAGATCGAAACATCATCAACTTCGACGACCTGACTTGTCGGAATGTGATTCGCCCAAGCTCCATCCACATTCCCTCGAACCGCCACGACCGGAGCTACTTTTTCGAGTTCGCGAAGGACCTTCGGTTCCCCGACATCGCCAGCATGGATGATTTTTCGAACACCACGGAGAGCTTCGATCGCTTCCGGCCTTAACAATCCATGCGTGTCGGAGATGACGCCAATCACTGTCATTGGCTAGCGGCTCAAAAGACTATTCACTTCAGCATACGGGATTCCGTCATCAAGCTCGTCGTAGGTTCCGGAATTCTTAAGTTCTTCAACGGCTTTTTTGACTTTGCCTAGCGTTGCTCGCATCAGTGCCGATCCCACAGTAATTCGGGCCACTCCCAATGCTTCCAATTCGCTCACAGTCGGAGAGCCCGGCCCAACCAGGATATTGACCGGGCACTGGACATCTTTCACCAGCCGACCAATTGCTTCCCGCTCACTCAATCCCGGCACGAAAACGCAATCTGCGCCTGCGTCACGATATGCAATCACTCGTTTCAGTGTCGCATCGTAGCGCGATTCCTCTGGCCCAACTTTGTCGAGAAACACGTCAGTACGCGCATTCAAGACGATTAGAACTTTCGACTTCATCGCCGACTCTCGGACGGCGTGTATCTTCTCGATTTGCCGCGACAAGTCCACTAATGGAAACGCAGGATCAGCAGTTCCGTCCTCAAGATTCATTCCTACTGCGCCTGCCTCAATCACGCCCACCGTTGTTGACGCTGCATCCTCCGGACGATGGCCATAACCCGACTCCACATCCGCAGTAACTGGCACCCTCACGGCGCGAGAAATGCGCGTCACGCGCGCTAACATCTCTTCCCGCGAAATCTTCTGCCCATCCGGATATCCCAGCGTAAATGCCACTCCCGCGCTGGTCGTTGCGATGGCACCAAATCCCGCTTCTTCCATGATGCGAGCACTGATCACATCCCATGCGTTGGGTAACACCAGGAGTTTCGGACCGTGGTGCATTTGTCTGAATGCGATCGCCTTCGCTTTCTGTTGTTCAATGTCCGCCATGGTTCATCTCTCTCGAAAATTTGTCTTTGGCATTACCCTTCGCTCTTCCTCAGTCGCGCCATGAATTTGGAAATACTGACAACAGTCCGCCCCACGGTACCGCGTCCTATTTCCTGAACATCATCGCGTGCTGTCACTCGCACGGTATAGAACTTGCCGTCAAAGGATTCCAGCACAGCTTCCGCCTTCACTCTTGCGCCAACACCACTCGCCGCCCGATGCTCCACATGGATTGCTGTTCCAACCGTAATTTCATCGCCCTCACAATAGGGCTGCAAAGCATGAAACGCGGCGGTCTCCATCAACCGGATCATATCTGGTGTCGAGTACACGGGCGGCAGAGAAGCGTGGTGAGCAGTTAGCGTTTGCTCAAACTCAACCGTCTCTTCCACTTCGGCACGCGCGCCAATCGGGATAGTCTTGGCCATCATCCCTCCTGTCGAAAGCTGATTTTACCGACCTCACTCGGCTCGTGACCAAGGGGCTTGTTCAGCCATCACAGCCGAGTTCCCCGCTTCTCCTCACAATCAACCGGCAATGGCCAAGCGCTTTTACATTCTGCTACTCATCATTCTGGCTCACACACTCGCACACGGGCAGCTCGAGATCACCTCATTTTTCCCAACAAGCGGCCAAGAAGGCACTCGCATTGAGATACATGGGACTTCGTTTCAAGGGGCAAGAGCTGTTCGCTTCGGAAACATCAGCGCTCTTTACAGAATCGTTTCGGATTCGACGATCTTCGCGCTCGTCCCCATGCATGCCCCAAGCGGTCCGATCACACTCATTGGAAGAGAAGGCCGCGCGAAAACCTCAGAGCCCTTCATCGTGCATAACGATCCCCGGGTCCCTGACGAAGTTCGCTACAAAACCGGCTATGTGACCGTCCTGGAGCGCCCACCGGAGTTCCGCTTCGCTCTTCTATGGGGAGCCGCCATCGCCGATATTCGACAACCATCACACGAAACGGCAACCGTTGAAATCGCTTGGACTGAACTTCTCTGTCGCATCGATGATCGGGACATCCTGCTAAATCACGATGCTGGCCGCATTCGCGGCGGTCTTTATTGGCGTGACCCATGGTTTGCGCAAAACAATCACGAACCCATGCCGGAGGATGCGCTACGTTCCAAAATTCCAAACCGGGCTGTCTCGATGCGGGTTAGCCAACGTCCCGACCGCATCTGGCATTTTTGGAGCGCATCAGGCCGAGCCTTGATTCCCCCAGGACATCTCGAAGGCTGCACCGCAAGAGCGCGCGTCCGTATCTCGACAGGCGCCCTTCTTCAGTTGGGAATGGATTACTGGCGCGACGAGGGCTCGCTTTGGGGTCCGCACGAAAAAAACAATCACGAAGCCGGTGCCAGCAATTGGTACTTTCCGTCGTCGGAGTGGCAGGAAGTGACCTTCAGCGACATCCAAGGAAAAGAGCCACCAATTGGTGGCTCGCATTGAGTCGATCACAAATCTTGGCTACGCCGCACGCGCCATGCGTTCTGCCTCGATTCCATCCAGTGTTTGCCATAGCGCCTTTGCGGCTGCTTCCGCTGCATCCAAGGCACGCTGTGATGCTGCTGGATTGCCGTTCACGGCCTTTCCGAGCTGCTGCTTCCAGACATTCGAATGGTACACGTCAGCAGTCTTGTGCAGGGTGAAGTACCCGTACGTTGTAGCGTCGGCTCCGTAAAGACTGCGCAAACCTTCCTCTTTTGCTTCCGCAATTCGAGGCACCTGCGATTCGTGTGCATAGAAAGCAGCTAAGGCTTCTTCGGGCATTCCTTCAGCAGCCACGTGGTGGAAGGACATCATCAAACGCTTCATGGCAGGAGCCGCTTCTCTGCCACGGCGCGAACGCGGAGCGCCCATACCCTCCACAAAATCCAGCCAAAGTTCCGCGTGCGACCGAGCTGGTTCGCCAAACACATCTTCTCCACCCTTTTCATCGCTCATGTTGGCTAACACCGCTCTGCGCATCTCTCCGTCAGGCAACCGCACCCCAAACTCCGCTAGGTAGGTTGGGAATGCCTGCACGTGTGGATAATAGTCTTGCGCATATTCGCGCAGGTCCTCGTTCGTTAACTTGCCGGAACTCCATGCCTGATAAAACGGATGGCACAACAGATCATATTTACGAATGCGTTCGTCCAACTCATTAAAGAATTGCGAAACGTCCATGCTTTCACCTCATCAGAAAGAACTCTCACTATAAGTGCGGTGAAAGCTGGATCGCAAGTGCACAGAACAGGCCCGGGTTCCTTATATGAAAAAAACCGGAAACAGGTTATCGGCGAGGAGACGAAACGGGCGGAAGCTCAGCCGACATGGGGGCAATCGGCACCGCAAAAACTTTATCCTTTTCTTCGTCGACCGAGACGGTTGAGTCGGCCGCTTTGAGCGTGCGCCGCATCAGTTCGCGCCGGACGTCTGGGGTCAGCACTTGCTCCATGGAAAATAGGATTACACCATCAGTGAAAAGGCTGCGGTCCCATTTCGTAAGGCGCAATTCGCCCGAAGTAGTGTCCATTTGATCATTTGCGTATCCGAGCACGAGCGTGAACTTGGGATGCACGGAATGGGTGAGCTTAAATTCGCGTTCTACCGCCTGCGTCGCAAGTAGGTAAATGCGCTTGGCCTCAGCTTCGGGCCATTTTTGCTTGTTAAGATTACGCACGGCAAACGTGTCCTGCGCAAAGCTTGTACCAGCAACCAAAAGCAACAAAAAGCCAGTCACAAGAACACTCAACAACGGGATGTTTCCAGTCTTGCAACACTGAAAATACGAAGTCGTTTCAAGGATAGTCATGCCAGAGCCTCACCCACAGTTGGCGTCATTCTGGCACTGTCTTGAGAGTTGTCAATAGGAATTGTTATGTTGATTCTTCGGTTTTTTCTCGTAGCCGCCACAAGACAGCACTGGCAAGCGCGGGTATTTGGGAAATGTGCGGTCCCTCAAACCTCTTTGACACTGCACAAATTCTGATCCGCTCGCGGACACGATTGATTTCTTGTGCACGCAGTCATCGCACAATCCGGCTGCAGTGCGAGCGGTTACCCTAGGCTGGTCAGAAGACATAATCCATTAAATCATCTTCCGTTAGCAACTGGGACCATATGAAATCCTGCTCACTTCTCAAGTTTTCACCCTAGTCCTTGGTTCGTAGTTGGTGCGCTACACTGCACAAACATGCTCGGGGCATTTCGTGTGCGCGCACTATTCCCGGCCTGTAACACCTTCGATGGCTTCCTCAAATTCAAAGCGCCGCTGGTTCACATGGCGAAGTCTCGCTATCGCCCTCCTCCTCCTGTTCGTCATTGGCTACGTGTTTTCGCGCTGGGCTGTGCACCGTTGGGGACCGGGCCTACGCCAAGCCGCCATTGAAATGCTAGAGGATCGTTTCCAGAGTGATGTTGACTTGAAGGATTTCGACGTTTCGATCTGGCCCGTTGCCCGGCTCCACGGAACAGGGCTGGTGCTTCGTCATGAAGGTCGGACCGATGTTCCACCTTTGTTTTCTATCCAGGAATTTTGGGCCGAAGCCCCTATCCGGGGAATATGGCGTCGACCTTGGCATATCAACCGAATTCGATTGCGGGGAATGAAGATCACCATTCCGCCCAAAAAAGACGACAAACAGCCACGGATGAATTGGAAAAAAACAAAGAATTTCCCTGCGTTCGTCGAAGTAATCACCTGTGATGATGCAGTGATGGTCATGCAGCCGAAGCAAGCTGACAAGCCCCCTCATCAATACGATATCCATAGCCTGGTGATGCGCGACGTGGGTCTTGACCGCGCCGCCGATTTTACCGCGAAGCTCACCATCGACACTCCTCCAGGCGATATCGACACGAAGGGCAAATTCGGTCCCTGGAATGCGGATGAGCCCGGAGACATTCCTCTTGATGCCACGTACACGTTTGCTAACGCTGATCTCGGAAAATTCAACGGCATTGGGGGCTTGCTACACTCAACCGGCAAATATGGCGGTCCGCTCGAAGAACTCGGGGTCCAGGGAGAAACCACCACACCAAACTTCACAGTGACGGTCGGCGGACATCCGATGTCGTTGACTACTGATTACGACGCCACTGTCGATGGTACAAACGGCAACACTTATCTTCATCCGGTGAACGCCCGGCTTCGAAATACCTTCATTGTCGCGAACGGCATGGTTGCGAAGACCCCGGACAATAAAGGGCGAGAAGTCCTCCTTGACGTCGTCATTGATAAGGGGAGAATTGAAGACTTGCTGTACCTCGTCGTGAAAGCTGAAAAGCCCCTTATGACAGGCTCTGTCCGCCTGAATACCAAGTTCGATCTCAATCCAGGTGAAAGCGATATCATCGAGCGCCTAAAGCTTAACGGAAAATTCGGCGTCGGCGCTGCCCAGTTCACGAACAAAGAAGTACGCGAGAAACTCGAAAGTTTGAGCCGCCGGGGACAAGGTCATCCTGAAGATGAAGACGCCGGTAGCAGCATTTCAGACTTGAAGGGCAATTTTGCGTTAGGCGGAGGCGTGCTCAGCTTTCAGCAGCTCACGTTTTCAGTGCCGGGCGCTAGCGTTCAGCTCTCTGGCAAGTACGGGCTCAAAACGGAAGAACTCGATTTCCACGGGCATCTGATCTTGCAAGCGAAACTTTCGCAGACACAAACGGGAATCAAATCTTTCCTCCTGAAACCGTTCGATCCGTTTTTCCGCAAAGGCGACAAAACGAGTTTGCCGATCAAGGTCACTGGAACCCGCGATAAGCCCTCGTTCGGCCTCGACCTAGGTGGACACTGATAACAGCGAATCCACTTGTCTGAGAATCCAAGCCTACCGCGTTTGTACTACACCGATTCGCACGCGCTACCCCTTCCAACCGGACACAAGTTTCCGATTGCCAAGTACCGCATGCTGCGCGACCTGCTCGAGCGTACCGGATTCTTTCAATTCGAGCCGGCGCCCTTGTCTGATCTGACGACCATCAAACTCAGTCACGATCCAGCCTACGTCGAAGACTTCGTTCGTGGACGGCTCTCCGACGCCGCCATTCGGCGAATCGGCTTTCCCTGGTCGCCTGAACTCGTGAAACGCACTCTCGCTTCCGTGGGGGCAACGCTCGCAGCGACCGATGAGGCGCTCAAAAACGGTTGGGGAGGCACCCTCGCGGGTGGCACGCACCACGCCTTCTATGCGGAAGGAGCCGGTTTCTGCATCTTCAATGACATTGCGGTTGCCATCCGCAAGCTCCAGGCTGCGCGTAGATTCGAGAGATTTGCTGTAATCGATTTGGACGTTCACCAGGGGGATGGCACTGCTCAAATTTTCCAGGACGATCCATCAGTGCTCACGTTCTCAATTCACTGCAAAAACAATTTCCCGCTCCGCAAACAAATCAGCAAATTTGATATCGCCCTGGATGCGGGCGTCGGGGACGATGCATACCTTCAAATTTTGCTTGAAGCGCTGCCACGAGTTTGGGCTTTCAAGCCGCAGATTATTTTCTACCAGGCTGGCGTAGATGTCCTGAAGTCCGATGCACTGGGTAGGTTGGCGCTCTCACCCGAAGGGCTCCATCAACGCGATCGGGTGGTATTCGAGTCAGTGCGGAAACGAGAACTCCCGTTTGTGATCACTTTAGGTGGTGGATACTCAGTTCCAATCGAGCTCACCGCACGAGCGCATGCCAACACGTTCCTGCTGGCACGAGAAATCCTGTCGTAAAATTTTGCGCAGAAGTTATCAGAATCGTTACAGAAACGGTTGCTAGCGAGCGGCGCTCGCGGCCATCTTTTTGACCATGGCTAGCACCAGCTTGCGATCGCTGTCGTTGAGACTAGTTGCATAGCGACGAATCTGGCTTAGAAAGCGGACTTCGTCGTCGGAGAGCTGGGGTAATCCCTTGTTGCCATTCGTGTGTCCGGACTCCGAGAAAAACTGCGAAAGCGGGAGTTCCATCGCCCCTGCAATCTTTGACAAAGTATCAAGCGACGGAATGGTGTGTCCGTTTTCGACACGGGAGAGATAGCAGCGTAGAAGTCCGGTGCGCTTTTCGATGTCGCCTTGCGACATTCCTTTTTGCAGCCGGTAGTTTCGGATGGTCTCGCCGATGTTCATACGCGGATCGAAAAAAGCCTGCCGAGGCTCGCGAAGATAGGCTGCATAGTAACCAGAGTAGTACCGTCTGGCAAGAGGAAATTGATTAAGATTTCCACTGCATGTGACGTGAGTTCTTTTATCGAAAACCGTCACAAGTCAATGTGACGTATTTCGTATTTGACCTGAGGGTCGCGGTCATCTCTTTCCCTCATGAATCAACAAAGCATCAGCTCTTCAGTTGAGCCGCCAAAAAACTAACAGTGCGCGTCCACGCGTCCGCTGCATCCTCCCCGCGATATCCCTCTTTGTTGTTGGGGTTCTCGAAAGCGTGTCCCGCGTCAGGATAAATCTTGATTTCGACTTTTTTGCCGGCCTGCTTCAGGGCGTCCGCGAATTTGTTTACGTCATCAACTGGAATCCCCCGATCCTTCGCGCCAAAGATTCCCAAAACCGCCGCATTCAGTTTTGCGAGCTGCGCCTTGTCCGTGGCGAGGTGGCCATAGTTGATGACCGCAGCTTTGAGATTCGGTTCGTTCAATGCTGCGTTTAGCGCGTAACCACCGCCCATGCACCATCCAATGACGCCGAGTCTCTGTTTGTTGACGTTCGATTGCGATTGCAGGAATTCCACTGCAGCATGCAGGTCGCGGCCGGCGCGATCATCAGGCACTCCGCGCATTAGTTCGTGCGCCATATCGGGAGACGTCGCAACCTTGCCGCGGTAGAGATCGAGCGCAAGCGTGACGTACCCTTGATCGGCAAGCTTCGATGCCTGCTCCTTTACCCAGTCATTTAATCCCCACCACTCATGGATCACAACCAGCGCCGGAAAAGGTCCGTTGCCTGCGGGGGAATACAACATGCCCTGCACAGTTTCGTCGCCGGACTTATAAGAAACAGATTTTCCGTCAGCCGCGAACGCGGCAAGAGTAAACGCGAAAAAGAGGGTGAATAGGATCGCGTGCTTCATAGTGCTCCTTCAGATTTGTGAGCTGGTTGCCGCATCACTCAACAGAGATCGGCAATTTAGAGATTCAACTCCATGTACAGAGCGCTGGCAATCGGGTTTTCCCGATAGGGAGCGATTTCCCGGAAACCGAGCTTTCGATAGAGGACAACCGCATCTGACATGGTCGAAGCGATGGTATCCAGACGCATGTGACTGTATCCAACCGAGCGCGCTTCCTCGATAATCCGCTCCGCAAGTATTCGGCCGAGCCTTTTTCCGCGAAATTCCGGTCGGAGGTAAAGACGCTTCATCTCGCAAAGACATTGATCGGATCCCGGGTTCGCTAAAGGATGCAGCGCCACGCACCCTGCAAGTCGACTATCGCATGTTGCCAGCAGAAGACGGCCTGCAGGTGCAGCGTAATCACCTGGAAGTTCGGCTACTTCTTTATCGAAGCCCTGAAAACACAGACTGAAGCCGAGAGCCTTTGCGTATTCCTGAAAGAGCTCGCGGACCCGCGCGATATCCGCAGGAGTTTCGGCCTGTTTAATCACGAACTCGGTCGCAGAACTAATTCCCACACTCATTAGATATCCCCTAGGGTCAGCAAAGGCAGCGCCCGATGCAGAAATGACCGGCCACCCCTTCAGGGGATGCAAGGTCGGCTGCGAAGGATACAAGGATTCCGCCGAGGCACCAGAGCAATGCCTTCCCTCTTGGCAAGGAAGTAGCGGACTTCATCGCGAAGACTCCGGCAATAATGAGCCATTCTAGTAGGCGAATGGGCACATAGATTTCAACGTACGGCGTCAAAAGGTTGTTCGCCGGTGGTTGGTAGCTGAAAAAGATGACAACGCCGAAAACAATGCCGACGCAAAGCCGCAAAATTCCATAACCTGACGCAGCGCCGATTGATCCTACGTTGCGTAGCCATCGCAGCCCTACCCAACACCAGGCAGAGTACGCGAGCAGTTTTACGACGACGTAAAGCAAATAGATCATGGAGAGCAGCCACTAACCCATGTGCAAACCACCATTGATGTCGAGCACATGTCCGGTAATGTAGGACGCATCATCTGAGGCTAAAAAAGCAACCGCGTGAGCCACATCTTCAGGAGTTCCAATTCGACCAAGCGGAATGTTCTTCAGCGCATGTTGTTTGAATTCGTCGCCCAACACCGATGTCATACTAGTCTCGATAAATCCCGGCGCCACGGCATTGCACGTGATGTTGCGTGATCCCACTTCGCGGGCAATCGCTTTCGTGAGCCCAATCAGCCCGGCTTTCGATGAAGCGTAGTTTGCTTGCCCCGCCTGTCCGATCTGGCCGAAGATGCTCGTTACGTTGATGATCCGGCCCCAACGTTGCTTCAGCATGGAACTGATCGCCTGCTGTGTGCAGAGATAGGCGGACGTCAGGTTTGTGTTGATTACAGCGTCCCAATCAGCGCGTTTCATTCGCATCACCAGCTGGTCGCGAGTGATGCCGGCGTTGTTGACCAGAATCTCGATCTTTCCAAACTGCGCGATCACATTTTTGAAAACAGACTTGATCTGTTCTTCGTCAGCCACGTCGAGCGTGAATGCAACTGCTTTCCCGCCCGTCGCTGTAATCTGCTGCACCAACGCATCCAGTTTTTCTTGATTTCGGGCAGCAACAGCCACGTTCGCGCCCGCTGATGCCAAACGTAGTGCGATGGCATGTCCAATGCCCTGCGAAGCGCCCGTGACCAGCGCAACACGTCCTTCTAACGTCATGCAGTGCTCCTGAGTGAACCGGGATTATAAATCGAAGCAAATGAGATGAGTGCGCAAGTGGTTAGAGAACAGGAGATTCTTCAACTTCTTCTCGAATGCGCTCTTGTAGGGCAGACAAGCGTTCCGGTCGGAAGATGTGACGTAGTACAGGCGGTGCCAGTAGCGTGGTGATCGCGGTCATGAACACCACAATTGCGTAGGTAGATTGAGTCACGATTCGAGAGTTAAGGCCGACCAGAGCAATGATGAGCGCAACCTCGCCTCGCGGCATCATGCCAACCCCAACCGCAAAAAAGGAGTGCCAGCCGTCCTTGAGGACAGGCAGGCCGCATCCAAGCACTTTCGAAAAGATCGCCAACAGAGTGATTACTGTCGCGGCAACCAGCAGCTCACCGTTGAACAGACGTGCATTCAACTGCCCCCCAATGGAAAAGAAAAAGAATGGTCCCAAGAATTCTGTAATCGCATGAACACGCGGTAATAAATGCCAGTCGCCTGCATAATCGGCAAAAATCATGCCTGCAAAAAATGCGCCGATAATCGCAGCCATTCCGATTACGGACGAGAGCCACGACAGGAAGAGACACACGATCAAGGCAACAATCAGGGACGCATGCCGCGTTGAAAGATTCTCAACGCGCGAACTGGCGCGCCGCACGATATGCGGGCCAACAAAGATCATGAAAAGCGCGAACGCAACAGCTTCAACTGCGACTACTCCGAGTTTGATCCATTGCACTCCGCCGGCACGCGCGAGGCCTTCGACAACCGCGAGAAGGAGCATTCCTAAAATGTCATCGAACACAGCAGCGCCGAGTATGATCTTCGCCGTCGAACTTGAGAGCACGCCGAGATCCCCAAGCACACGTGCTGTGATTCCAACGCTGGTCGCGACCATGGCGGCTCCAACGAAAATGGATTCGGTCAATCCATCCCCGCGCAAGTGCATGTAGCCGTAACCAAGGCCGAACGGGACGATGATGCCGCATACCGCGACCAGCAAAGCTTTGGGACCTACACGGATCAGATCGTTGGGGCTGGTCTCAAGTCCCGCGTGAAAGAGAACAAAAATCGCACCTACTTCAGCGATTGAGTGAGTGAACTCACTCGGTTGCACCCATCCCAAGGCGAAAGGCCCGATGAGTGCTCCCGCCAGGATTTCACCTAACACCGCAGGCAGACTAAGCCGCTCGAAAATCTCGCCTGTCACCTTTGCGGCGAGAAAGATTGCGAACATCTCCAACAGGAGTGTTTGTGGGCCATGCTCCATCGCGAGATTCAAGCATAGTGAACGATCAGAGCACGATCAATGAAAACTGAGAGCTGCACATTTCGACGCACTTGATGTGTGTCGTTTCTTGGCGCTTTGAAGTATTGAACTTCACACGCGCTCTAGCGGCCAGATCAGAATTTCGAGCCTTTTCGCGAAATGCAGTAGTGGCGCAGCGGGCGGAAGAGTAATGCCAACAGCTGTAGCCATCGAATTTTTAGTCACGTTTGCAATAGCGTCCTGCAAAGGCCACGGTGGGTGGTGAATATCCCCGCAATAAACTTCGCCTTCCGAAATGGTGTATAAGCAGTAGCGCTCCGTGAGGAAGTGCTCGAGCGAGCCCTTGACGCGTAGTTTTACGTCGCTCACGGGATGATACCGGCCAGAGTATTCCGCAGAACTCTCGAGTCTTCGTGAGGAATACACAATTTCTTCACCGCGTTCCTCAGCGCGCATTTCAGCCCGAAAATACGGCAGGTGATAAAACTTGCGGGCTGCCCAGACAGCCGTGGAGTTTGCAGCATCGAGGCTGAAGAAGTACACACCCGCTTTTTTCCCACAGCGAACATAAGTTCGTACGTTGAGCTCAGGAAAACGCGATAAGCCTGGCATGGGAGGGAGCCCACGCTTGCGAATGCCGCTCATCCAGAACGGCACCACACCGATCCAGGCTTGGTCACCGTATAAATCGAGCTCGAGCTGTGCGGGAACCAGCGGCCGCAAATCTTGAGGTGGGAGCGGCCAGTGCATGAACAACAAATCGTGCCAGTTCTGCCGCATAATCCATGGTCGATCGGGAACAGGCCAAGGACGGTGAGCGGTCACCCGCAGCAGACGGTGCATGAAGAAATTCTATTTCACTGCTGGCGTGACGTCTTTTGAATCAACTCGGGCATGGATCTCGAAACGGCGAGATCATTGACCCGCACGGGCTGTCTCGACCGTGCTAGCAACCGGTTGGAAATCGCGATTCTCGATATCCACGATTGTGCGTCCGACGATACGAGCAGTCGCTTCCGAGTGGAGCCGGACCGGGAAAGTGAAGCGTCCAAAATCGGCGAAGTCTTGCAGAAACTCGATGTTCTTCACGAAAAATGAAGGCGACTTGACTATTTTCCCTTCGGTGCGAACAAGGCTTCCTGTAGAAGCGTCGAGGAAGACGCGCCCTTTGAAAAGGCCCACGCGATTTTTGTGTGGCTTGAGTTGATAAACGTAGGTGTCACGTCCAGCAACTTGCGCGGTACCTTTGTAGGAAAATTTGTAATTCGCTGGGATGATCGCCGTAGCGACGGTATCGCCTTTTTGGACGTGATCGACCTCAGATTGGAGCAACCGGGCGATGATGTTGCTTTTTACGAAACTGTCGCCAGAGTAGCGAACCGGCTTGAATTCGAGGGTCCGCGGAGCGGCGTAATGACGTTCCAGCTCAAACTCACCTTGTTGAGAAGTTCTGGGCAGCTGGGCGCGGATCACCGTCGCGGCCGAGTAGGCGGCCAGGTCTGAGCCTTGCTGAGAGGCGCGCCGTTGATAGACGTCTAGGGCAAGCTCAGGGGTTAAATGCGACTCGGATGCCTTAGAAGTCGAGCTGAGACTGGCGGCGAAACCGTCGGAATTCGATGGAGAAATTAGCCTGACCAGAAGAGCCGTATCCCCGGCTTTTGGGATCGCAGACCCGCTATCAACACCGGCCAACACAGCCTGACCAACAGCTAAAGAGCTCAAAAAAGACAAGAATAGAACTGTACGCAACACACCCATGCAGAAAATGAGATGGATCCTTTTTGTGGAGTCCTTTATAAGATGAATTACCCTTATAAAAGATTCGCGCGAAATTGAGAAGTAACAGAGGTAAGTCCCCCTCTGCCGAGCCGAATCGCGCACGTTTGCCATGTACGTACGACAGCGCCCGTACTACATTAAGTGTTCAAACTCCCATGATTGATGTGACTACAGCTCCTCTCTCATCCACCGAAAAAAATCAAGAAAAGCCAGCGGTCGAGGTGTTCGCAGTCTATGGCGTTGAGCCAGAAGTGCAGGCTTACGCCATGGCGAAGTATTCGCGCTCGGCTCTCTCGATGAAAGAGTCACTCAAGGAAATCAGCAGCCAGAAGGCCGAGAAGTTTCTCAATACCTTCTACTTCCAATATGGCCACCGCTCAATCGCAGACCTGGCGCACATCGCGCTGGCCATCGAGAAACTCTCCATTCTGGCCGCTATCGCGATCGCCGACGAGCAGCGTTGGGACGGGCAGGAACGTTCAACTCGATACCAGGACTTCAAGAAGAGCGGTTACTACATTCCGGACTTCGGCTCCGACCGCGAAGCAAGAGCGCTATATCGCGAGACTATCGATCATCTGTTCTCGGTCTACGAGCAAATCTCCGAGAAGATGGCGGGGTATCTCGCAAGCATTACCCCGAAGCCCGAAGACATGAAGCAGGAAGCCTACGAGCGCACCCTGAAGGCTCGAGCATTCGACATTTCGCGTTACCTGCTTCCGTTAGCCACAAATACGTCGTTGGGCGAGATCGTGAATGCTCGTACTCTCGAGACACAGCTCTCGCACCTGCTCTCAGATCCTCACAAAGAAATCCGGGATCTTGCGGAATTGATGAAAAAAGCCGCCTGTTCGCCTGCGTACAACGCGAACTCCGATGCACTGCATGATCTTGTGGAACGCATCCGTGATGTGAATCCCGAACTAGGAGAAAGAGCCGAGCGGGAACTCCTTCGCGAAGTCCGAGTCGCGCCCACACTCGTGAAATATGCCGACCCGAATCCATACGAAATCGAGACCCGGCGCGAGCTGCAGCAGGCTGCAGCTGACTTGATGAAGAGTGCGGCAATCCAGGACGCACCCATGGTCGACATGCTCGACGAGGAGCCGCTGGAAGTGGAACTGGCGACGTCGCTGCTCTATGAGCATTGCCATTATTCGTACCGGCAGTTGCGAAGTGCCGTCGAGGATGCAGGCGAGACCCGCCGACGAGAGATCATTGACTTGAGCTTGCGGCATCGCGGAAAGCACGATGAGCTACTCCGTGGATTCCGCGCCGGCTCCGAATTTCGATTCGACATCCTGATGGATATTGGCGGTTTCCGCGATATGCACCGGCATCGCCGATGTGTGCAGATCATGCAGGATTTCACGACGTTGCATGGCTATGACATGCCGGAGGAACTCAGGGCCGGGGGCGTCGAGCAGATCTACGACGAAGCGATGTCGCGGGCACGGACAGTTGCTGAAAAACTCGAGAAGAAGGGGATCGCAGAACCCGCCGAGAACGCCCAATACGTGATTCCGCTGGCCTTCCGCAAGCGAACCCTCTTCAAGATGGACTTTGCGGAGGCCCTCTATATCTCTGAACTGCGTACCACCCCCGCGGGTCATTGGTCCTATCGCAATGTGGCCTATGCGATGTACGAGGCAGTTGCCAATCGTTACCCAGCATTGGCCAAGTATTTTCGAGTCCATGATGTGCGTGAACCCATCGATTTGCTGAAAAGGTAGGGACGCCTCTATTGTGAGCTAAATCACACGGGTTGGTGACATCGCCTACGGCGTCTTGGCGCAAGAGAGTTTGAAATGGCTCTATGCCGAAAGAAATGTACCAGTTCAACGGAATCCTTCTCAGCATTCTCCTCGTCGGATACCTGATCGCGATTACCCTCATCGTGCGCGACCCGGATTAATCGGTAAGGTGGCTCCCAAGGTTCGCCGCGAGATTTTCCTGTTTCGCTTTTTGTTCGCTAAGTGATATAGTGACCGAACTCGCGGTGATCGTGAGCACTTACGACCCTCCAGCCGGTCGTTGTACCCTACGTGGGTTCTCATACCCACCATTTAAGGAGCGGCATTCATATGCCCGATGAACGGACGAAGGCGATCGACCTGGCCTTTTCGCAGATCGAAAAACAGTTTGGCAAGGGCTCCATTATGCGGCTGGGGTCGAAAGAAGCAGTGGTGCCAATCTCAATTATCCCGACTGGAGCAATCTCGTTCGACGCCGCGTTGGGCGTCGGTGGGTTCCCGCGCGGTAGGGTCATCGAGATATTCGGGCCTGAATCGTCGGGCAAGACAACGATCGCATTGCAGGTGATTGCCGAGGCGCAGAAGTCGGGAGGCATGGCGGCTTTCGTCGACGCCGAACACGCGCTGGATCCCATTTACGCCAAGAAATTGGGAGTCGATGTCGATAATCTCCTCGTGTCCCAGCCAGACTATGGTGAACAGGCACTCGAAATCGCGGAAGCCCTGGTTCGATCGGGAGCGCTCGATGTGCTGGTTGTTGATTCAGTTGCAGCTCTCGTTCCCAAGGCCGAACTAGACGGCGAGATGGGCGACAGCCACATGGGTCTGCAAGCCCGGCTCATGTCTCAGGCGTTGCGCAAACTCACCGGCATCGTATCGAAATCCCGCACCTGCCTGATTTTCATCAATCAGATTCGCGAAAAGATTGGCGTCATGTTTGGTAATCCCGAAACGACGACGGGCGGTCGCGCGCTCAAGTTCTATTCTTCTGTGCGAATCGATATCCGCCGCATCGCTGCAATCAAGGAAGGCGACCTGGTCGTGGGTTCACGAACAAAAGTCAAAGTCGTGAAAAATAAGGTCGCAGCCCCCTTCCGCGAAGCCGAATTCGACATCATGTATGGCGAAGGAATCTCGAGAGAGGGTGACCTGTTAGACCTGGCTGTCAACAATAACATCGTGGAAAAATCCGGTTCCTGGTTCAGCTACAAGAATGAGCGGATCGGTCAGGGACGTGAGAATGCGCGTCAGTTCCTCAAAGACAACAAGGACACAACGGCCAGAATTGAAACCGAGGTGCGGAAAACCCTGGGATTGACTCCGGCCGTGGCAACGCCAGCGCCTGAGACTCAGAGCAAAGTCGCTACCATGCCTACAGGCACGGAAGGCAAAGCTCCGGCAAGAAGGTAAACCCATTTCAAGTAACTGCATAAGGACGGGCCGCCCGGTCCGTCCTTATTTTTTGCCCGCGCAACATGAGACCTGAAGCTTGATTCCAAACAATTTGCCATCCTCTTTCAACGCCGCATAGAATCGTAGTTTCTTCAGCCCTGTCCTGTGCAAGCGAGGGAGCTTGAAACGAGTCACCGCTGTTTATCCCGGGTCATTTGATCCGCCCACGAACGGGCATCTGGATTTGATCCAGAGGGGTAGCAAGATTTTTGATGAGTTGACAGTCGCCATCCTTCGCAATCCGGAGAAGGAGCCACTGTTCAGCCTTTCAGATCGGCGCAAGATGCTGGAAGCGATGACTTCGGAATTTGAGAACGTGGAGATCGATACCTTCGACGGGCTGACCGTCGAATACGCGATGAAGATTGGCGCATCCGCCGTATTGCGAGGCATCCGGGCCATTAGCGACTACGAATACGAACTACAGATGGCGCTCATGAACCGCAAACTTCAACCGGGACTGGAAACGGTTTTCATGATGCCCGCAGAAAAGTATTCATACTTGAGTTCGCGCCTGGTCCGAGAAATTGCTCAGCTCGGTGGGTCCGTGGACTGCCTGGTACCAGAACTGGTCGCACAGAAACTCAAAGCAAAAATGGATCCAGCATTTCGATTCAATCACGACACGCATCCCGAACCGAAGAAGGCTAAGAGGAAAAAGAAGTAATGACGACAGCTACCACGGATGTTTCCCGCGCAGTGCAACTCGCAGGCCGCATTAACCGCATCGAGCCTTCGGCCACCATGGCCGCAGTAGCCGAAGCTGAAAAATTGCGCCAACAAGGAATTGACGTGGTGGACATGACCGCCGGTGAGCCGCACTTCTCAACACCTGCGCACATCAAGGAAGCGGCGATTGCGGCAATCAACGCAAATTTTTCGAAGTATACGGCCGTTGGTGGAACGCTCGAGTTGAAGGATGCCATCCTCAAGCGTCACGCGACCGACTTCGGCTCCGCATACAAGCGCGAAGAGGTATGCGCGTCTGTCGGCGGCAAACATGCGCTTTTCAATACTATCTCCGTGCTCGTCGATCATGGCGACGAAGTTATCCTTCCGGTTCCCTACTGGGTTTCTTTCAAAGACATGGTGAATTACGTCGGCGGCCGCTGCGTGCTGGTACATGCAGACGAGTCGCAAGGTTTTCGCGTCACGGCGGACATGGTTTCCCGCCTGATCACGTCGAAGACCAAGCTGATCATCATGAATTCGCCTTCGAACCCTTCCGGCGCTGTGATGAGTCCCGAAGACATGACTGAGGTGATCAGGCTCGCTCATGAACGGGGGATCTGGGTCATTTCAGATGAGTGTTATGTGTACCTGAACTACACGGGTAAGAACTTTTCAGTCGGATCGCTAACCGAGTATCGTGACCGGTTCCTCGTCGTGGGCTCGCTCTCAAAAACCTACGCGATGACCGGATGGCGACTCGGCTATACGCTGGGCCCGGCAGCCGTCGTTAGCGCAGTCACGAAATTGCAGAGCCAATCGACTTCGAACCCCACCTCCATCGTCCAGAAGGCTGCTGTAGCAGCGCTGAACGGGTCACAGCAGTGTGTCGCCGACATGCGCGCAGAGTACATCGAGTTGCGGGACCACATCGTCACGGGTTTGCGGACTATTCCGGGAATCAAATGCACGCTCCCTGAAGGTGCGTTCTATGTGTACCCGAATGTGTCCGAATTTTTCGGCCGTGGCGGTCTCAAGTCGGGTGGGGATGTTGCCAGCGGTCTGCTGCACAAAGCGCACGTTGCAACCGTGGCTGGCGAGGGATTCGGAACTACCGAGCATGTCCGCATTTCTTATGCGACTTCAATGGCGAATGTGGACAAGGCACTGGACCGCATGCGGAGCTATTTTGCTGGGCTGTAGATTTTCGCCAATCTACTATCCGTAGAAAGTAAGAGAGGAACTGGTTTTTGCAGGCCGCCAGACCGGCGGCCTTTCATTCAGGGACCATGGGCGCACTCTATCCATTGTTGATGACTCCGCTGTTTGATCCGCGCCCGTGGGGAACGACGGATCTCGCGCCGATATACCCGAACAACAAGTTCGCAGAGCGCATCGGAGAAGCATGGCTTACGGGTGACAACAGTGTCGTCGCGAATGGTCTGTTCGCCGGAAAGACGCTCGCCGCTATCACGCAAGAATCAGGACGAACACTGGTTGGAGAGGCCCCTCGCGATCCAAAGCGCTTTCCTCTTCTGACCAAGTTCCTGTTCCCGCACGAAAAACTCTCAGTGCAAGTGCATCCTGACGATATTGCTGCGCAGGAGCGCGGCGAACCTTGGGGAAAGACGGAATGCTGGTACGTAGCGCACGCAAAACCAGGGGCGCAGATTGCACTGGGCTTACAGCCGGGTGTTACAAAACAGCAACTTGCCAAGGCCATTGATGAGAAGCGCGCGGAAGAATTGTTGCGCTGGATGGATGTCTTCACTGGTGACATGATTTATGTCGCAGGCGGTACGGTCCACACTCTCGGGCCCGGATCGATTATCGTTGAGACCCAGCAGCAGTCGGATACCACCTATCGCTTGTATGATTACGGGCGTCCGCGAGAGTTGCATCTGGAGCACGGGCTGGCATGTGTGAAGGAGCAGGTTGCATCAGGAAAGACGCTTCGTCCTGCGCCAGCGCCGATAGGCACATCTCGCAATCGCCGATCGGCTCTCATTGAAGCACCGTATTTCGTCGTGGACTTTTTCGATGTGAAAGACGTGATAGAGCTCTGCACTCGGGACGAAGCTGGCAAGAATTCAGCACACGTTATGGTGGTAACTGAGGGTTGCGGTGTCGTAGAAGTAGATGGGCAAGAGCCGGTCACGATGACAAAGGGCGATGCGGTTGTAATTCCGGCTGGTCTGAACTCATTTCGCGTGCGCCCGCAGTGGTCTGTGGAATTTTTGAAGGCCTATGTTCCTGGCGTTCTACTGCCTGAACCGAAAACAAGGATGTAGACACTTTCTCGCATGAATCGAGAATTCTAGACAAGGTGAAGCACGAGCTGAATTTGCATTTTAAAATCTAAAATCATCAATCTGAATCGCCTCAACTTGTGCCACAAACGATCCCCAACTTCTATCCCGTGACCTTAGCCGGAGGACGCGGCACGCGCTTCTGGCCACTGAGCCGGAAGAGACGCGCCAAACAGCTGCTCGCACTCGACGGCAAACAAACGATGATCCAGCAGACAGTTGTTCGGCTTTCTCCGCTCGCGCCATCGTCCCGTTTCCTCGTGATCACGAATGACGATTCAGCGGCCCTGATTGCCAGACAGTTGCCACGCTTGCAAAGATCTCAAATCATAGCCGAGCCGGTTGGTCGCAACACCGCTCCCGCGATCGGACTGGCGGCTTTTCTGCTCATGCGGCAAAACCCCTCTGCAGTGCTTGGCCTCTTTCCTTCCGACCATGTGATCAGCGACCCCGAAATGTTCCGAAACACATTGCGCAAAGGAGTTGAGATCGCATCAGCGGGCGAAAATATCGTGGTGCTGGGGGTGCGCCCCACCCGCGTGGAAACTGGATACGGTTACATCGAAGTGGGTGCTGACGATGCGAATGGATCTCTGCGCGTGCGTCGCTTCACTGAAAAGCCCGACGCGGAGCGAGCCGCGCTCTTCCTTTCCGCTGGAAATTATTTTTGGAATAGCGGCATGTTTTTATGGAGCGCAAACACCTTGGTGAATGTGCTTCGGGAGCATCTGCCAAGAACGGCAGAGTTGCTCGACAAAATCGCGAACGCATACGGGAGCCGGAAATTCACGGACACGTTTCGCCGCCTCTATCCGAAATGTGAAAACATCAGCGTGGACTATGCTTTGCTTGAGCCTCGTTCGGCAAAAGGTGAGGGCAAATCGAACATCTACTGCCTTGCTTCGGATTTCGGATGGAATGACCTGGGCTCCTGGACTGCTCTGCACGAACACCAGGTGGCAAAAAGCAAACCTGCGGGCGAGAACGTTATCTCTGCATCGGGAAGTTTTGCCCTGAACGCGGCCAACAATTACATTCATGCACCGGAAAAATATGTCGCAATGGTTGGAGTCAACAATCTTGTTGTCGTGGACACAGGGGACGCCTTGCTGGTCACCACACTGGAGAAAGCGCAGGACGTCGGCAAAGTCGTAAAGCATCTAGATGAAAAGAGACTGAAGAAACTGGTATGAGCCGTCCTGCAATCTCCGTCATCAGTACTTGACGATCATCAATGTTGCGCCGCACTGCGAAGAGCGGACGACCGACGACGGACGGCTGATTTCTATGACTGACATTAAATTCGGCACCGATGGTTGGCGCGGACTCATCGCCGACGATTTCACCTTCGACAACGTGCGACGCGTGGCTGGCGCAATTGCATCTCACGTCCTGAAGCATGAAAAAAGCGACGCTGGCGTTTTCATTGGCTACGACACGCGCTACGCCTCGCAACGGGCCGCGAATGTTGTGGCGGGTGTCATTGCCGCTGCGGGAATTCCTGTTCGCATTTCGGTTGATTACTTGCCAACGCCAGCTGTTTCTTATGCCGTGAAGTCTAACGGCGCTGCGGGCGGAGTGATGGTCACTTCCAGCCACAATCCGTGGAACTGGAATGGTGTGAAGTTCAAAGGCCACTTCGGCGGATCAGCCACTCCGTCGATAATGAAATCTCTCGAGGACGAACTCGCGGCCGGAGCCATGCCGAGCGGCAAATCCGCCGCCATCGACCAGGTCGATCTCAAAAAAGGTTACATTACCGCAATCAGCAAGTTCGCCGACCTGGCGCTCATCGCAAAGGCGAAATTCCGCTTAGCCGTCGACGCAATGTACGGATCGGGGCGAGGCGTAATTGGCGGAATTTTCACCCAACACGGAATCGATCATGTTGCGATCCGGCAGGAACTGAATCCACTTTTCCCAGGCATTAACCCTGAACCCATTCTTCCGCACATCAAAATGCTGCAAGACACGGTTGTTAAAGAAAAATGCCATGCGGGCCTGGCAACAGACGGCGATGCCGATCGTATTGGCGCAGTCGCAGAAGATGGCAGCTTCGTCGATTCACACAAATGCTTCGCGATTTTGTTGCGTTGGTTGCTGGAGCGAAAAAAGTGGCCGGGCGATGTAGTTCGTGCCTTTAACACAACGAAGATGCTCGACCGCATCGCTTCAAAATATGGGCGCACCCTCCATGAGACTTCCATCGGCTTCAAATACATAGCTGACCTGATGATGGACCGCGAGATCCTAATGGGCGGGGAGGAGTCCGGCGGAATTGGCTTCGGTCGTTTTCTTCCCGAGCGTGACGGCGTCCTGAATTCGCTGCTGCTGGCAAACGTGATGGCGGAGGAAGGCAAGCCCCTCGGGGAACTGGTTTCCGACCTGCAGCGCGAATTCGGTCCTCACTATTACGGGAGATGCGATATGCACATCCCGGACGACCTTAAAAAACGGGCCATTGCTAGAGCCCAAGATGGAAATGAGCTAGGCCGGTTCAAGCTGAACCACAAGGAAATCAAAGACGGGGTGAAATATTTCCCAAATGCTCCACAACCTGACAATGGCGCCGAAGCCTGGATCCTCTTCCGCGCCTCAGGGACAGAGCCGTTGCTGCGTTTGTATGCGGAAGCAGCGACTCCGGAACTGGTGGAGGATCTGCTGCGCGAAGGCGAGAAATTCGTGCTGGCGAGCTAACCTCAGGCTCCCCGCTCGCGTCCTAGAAGTACATTGAACTCTGGACAACACGGAACCCTCTCTAAATCAGCGATAATCTCATTAGCAATGAACTTGGCTGAAGAAAAGACGTTGCCGAATGACTCGCCCGAAGCGCGACAATACAACCGCATCCGACGCTGGCTGAGCCTTGCGGATATGGGAGTGGGGGTCGCTTTCCTGGTAGTGCTGCTTGTCACTGGATGGACAGGAGCGTTGCGCGATTTGTCTCTTCGCATGGGATTCGAGGTGTACTCGTTCGCCCTGGCCTTGTACGTGGCGATGCTTCTGCTCTTGAGCAAAATCGTCGGTTTTGCTCTCGACTTTTACGGATTCAGGCTCGAGCACCGCTACGGATTATCGAATCAACGCCGACGTTCATGGATATGGGATCAAGCTAAGGAGTGGCTCGTGGGGCTGGTACTGGCCACGATCATCGTCGAGATTCTTTACTTCATCATTCGCCAATCACCGGAACACTGGTGGCTGATCGCGTGGGCGGTGTTCACAGGATTGTTCGTTCTTTTTGCGCAGGTCGCTCCGGTCTTGCTCTTCCCAATTTTTTACAAATTCGAGCCGCTGGATAACGACGACCTGAAGCAGCGGCTTACGAAGTTAGGCGAACGAGCGGGAACTCGCGTGCGCGGCGTTTACAAGTGGAAGCTTTCGGAAAAAAGCAAGAAAGCGAACGCAGCATTGACCGGTCTTGGCGCCACAAGGCGCATCATCTTGGCCGACACTCTCCTTGACCATTACTCACCCGATGAGATCGAAGCAGTCCTCGCACACGAACTCGGCCATCATGTGCACCGCCACATCGTGAAAAGTATCGTTGTGCAAGCCGGCGTTACGCTCATAGGCTTCTGGGCCGCCAACCAGGTCCTACATTTGGCAATTGACCGTCACGGAGTTTTCGATTCGCTCTCAGATTTCGCGAATCTTCCGTTGCTCGTACTAGTTTCGACAGTCTTGTCTGTCCTTCTCATGCCCGCGTTGAATGCATATTCCCGATTTAATGAACGCCAGGCAGACCGTTACGCATTCCAATCAATCAGCAGCGTCGATCCATTCATCTCCTCGATGAACAAGCTCGCCAGTCAGAATCTTTCTGAACGCAAACCCTCGAAATGGGTGGAATGGCTTTTCCATTCGCACCCCGCTATCTCAAAGCGGGTTGAGGCAGCTCAAACATGGGCGCGGATGCAGCCTGCGGGTCAGCGGGGATAGCGACTCACGAGTTCCGTAAAATTTCTTCCACGCGGCGTAAATCCTCTTCTGTGTCTACACCGACCGTATCGTAAGGCGTTTCCGCTACATGGATGGCAACCCCGTTTTCCAGGAAGCGCAGCTGTTCCAATCTTTCACTTTTCTCCAGCGATGACTCCGGCCACTGCACAAAGCGATCGAGCGCGACCTTCCGATACGCGTAAAATCCAAGGTGCTTGTAATAGCTTGCGCCCGAGCCATCCCTATCGAACGGAATCGTAGCGCGCGAAAAATACAGCGCCCGTCCCGACAAGTCGGTAACGACCTTCACTGCACTCGCTAATGACATGTCCTCTGGCTTGCAGGGAGTCTTCAAAGTACCAACCAAAATCTCCGGGTTCTGCATAAGGTTGACCATGGAATCAATATGCTGGGGGACTGTGAGCGGCTCATCTCCTTGAACGTTTAGATAGACGTCCGCTGCGATCTGATCTGAGATCTCGTGGACTCGGCCGGTTCCGCTCGTGTGGGACGGCCTTGTCATGCGGACATGGAACCCATTCGAGCGGCAGAAGTTGAATATTTCCTCCGAATCGGTCGCCACGATGACATCCACTAACAGCGAACTGGCGCGAACTCCCTCATAAACCCTGGCTATCAACGGCTTACCCGCAATTTCCCGCAACATCTTCCGAGGGAGGCGGGTAGAGGCCAGACGGGCTGGGATGACGGCGATCGTCTTCATGAGTTTGCCAGTGTCAAACTTCCTTGGCGAAACTGCAAGCTCTTGTCGGAAATCACACGAAAGAAGCCGGTGGAATCTGTGTGGAAAGCCGCTGAAAACCCGCTCCGGTTGCGGTGTTCAGATTGCTTGACACTCTGCTTTTCTCACTGTACCGTGTGAACAAATAGCGCCAACTCACTTCGTTCGAACATCGCTCTTCAAGAGAAGTCGTACAATTACCTCAAGAACGCCGCAAAGGGGGAAACATGGCGGATTTGTTGGTTCGGCTATGGAATGAAGAAGAAGGCCAGGACATCGCAGAATATGCTGTCATGCTGGCTGTCATCCTGGTGCTCGTCGTGGGCACAATCCGGCTGATCGGTTCCAACGCCAACAACGTTTTCTCGCAGGTAGGCAGCAGCCTCAACCAATAGAACAGCCGGACCCGTTTCCGGCTGTGATTTGTTCTGAGTCTCTGCGTGCGACGCGGTGTTACAGCTGCCGTCCCGGCACCTCAGCTTGTCTGTCATCCTCTCGACACGTTAGGATGAACTTACGCGGGAAGGACTCGTCGTTTCTCGGCGAAGAACGCGAAAGCCTGCCTTCTTGCGCGTCCTTTCACCGTGGCGGTGTAGCTCAGGTGGTTAGAGCGACGGTCTCATAATCCGTAGGTCGTTGGTTCGAGTCCAACCGCCGCCACCAAGATCAATCCCGTCTAACAATTTCTTTCCGCTACTGCTTGACGGTCTGTGCCTGATTGCTGTCTTTCAGCTTGTTTAGCGTCTCCTGGTACGTCGCAGTTCGGCTCACCATGTCCGGTGGAATATTACGCAACACGACTTCCCAATTCTCGATTGCATCTTTCTTCTGGCCTGCTGCGGCATAACTTCGCGCCAGACCCAGGTAAGGCCAATACTTCTCCTCTGGATGCTGCTGTTTGTTCGCGGCTGCAACTTTGAGGGCCCGTTCTTTCCGACCATTCCGTAGAAGCCGCATCGTGTAGATGTAAAACTGGACGCTGTCCGTGCCCGGCAAACGCATCGCTTCATCCATCACGTTGTCCGCATCCGGCGTGCGCCCCATAGCCTCAAGCACGGACGCCTTGGTCATGAGCGTCGAGAAATCCCGTTGCCCCACGGTGGCGCCTCGGAACGGGCTTGAGATCGCCTTGTCGGCCCAAGTGAGCGCTTCTTCCAAATTCGTTTTGTTATCAGCACAGAATTGTGCCGCGTTCTGCCAATCCTGATATTGAAATCCAGCCCAAGACTGAAGCTGTTCCCGCATCTTCGCTACGTAAAGACCGTTGACGTCGTGAACCTCAACCTTGAAGGGTATGCGTTTCTTCTCCCATTGCAGAAACGCCACTGCTGAACTCGGGCCGCGATCTGCGAAGCCATACGTCAAATCTTCTGTGAACGATGCATCCTGCGGAGTCACCGCCACTCTCAACGCATCGTCTTTGGGATCGTATTGGTAGCTGCCCCATCCGATATGTCGCGAAAATACCCAGTTCCACGGGCCGCTTTGTTCCACATCCAGAAACAAAGCGTACTTCCCAGCCTTTAGTTCTTTCCCTTCGATACTGACGTCATGGGAGAAGCTGATCGTTGTGCTTTCATTGGCGCCAGCTCGCCAAGGGGCTCCTTTCGTTGGGCCAAACCCTTCATCGTAGAAACCGTAGTGCACCAACTCTCCCCAGATATGGCCGGTGCGGTCCTTATCCGGCGGATTATGAACATGCGGGCTGTGGTATTCGATCGAGATCTGAACGGGCCCGATCCACTGGGACACCTCTGCTCTTTCATTGTCCCCGTTCGGCGGCATGGCGATCTCAGACAATTCCTGACCGAAAGCCAACGCGGAAAAGAGAACGAGAACTGCACCGAATGCACTCTTCATGACACCCCTCCGGAGCAATCGACCTTGCGATCGGCCGTTAACGTCCACTCAAGTACGGTATCGCCCCACGGTTAGACTCGATCGTTTTGGAAGCGTGAGCCAGGAAACTGAGATAAGCAGTTTTGTCTGATAGAACGGCTTCGTCTTTCGCAGCAATCGGCTCAGGGCCGGATAATTCCTACGTAATTCCACTCCGCGGAGGGTTCAATCGCGATCTTCGTTCCATACGGCGCTGAGATCGCCTGCAATCGCTTCAAAATTTTCAGAGCTTTCTCAGACGATGCCACACGTGGAATGCCGCTTTCCGTCAGCTTCCGCCCGTATCCGAGATCAACGGGATAAAGGCGAACCTCAGCCAGGCTACCGTGGTCAAAGCGGCTCTCAAATATCAACGATTCGAACGGTAATTCACCGTTGAAAGCATCGGCATTCAGAGCATTCGCAAAATCCGCATCCGTGGCGCGCTCGGGATGCACAAAAGCATTCTCCAGAGAATCGTGATAAATAGAATAGAAGTCGGCCGGCATCGGCTCCTGGATGTCGCTCCAAAAAAAATTGCCAAGCCCATAGAAGATCGGACGTCCTTTGTAGATTTCGATGGGCCCAAGATGATGGATTCCGGTGGTGAAAAATGCATCTGCTCCAGAATCAATCGCTGCTCGTGCCAAAGGCTGCAGGAAATCGGCAGGTTGATCTTCGAAATCTGTTTTTGGATCAGGAGCGGTGGTGTCCGCTGTTTCGTGAGAATGTATCGACGCCACGAGAAAGTCAGAGTGCTGCTTGCCTTGCCGGATTGCCCGCAGAATTTGCCCGACCTCAGTTCCATTCATCTCGTGCTGCAAACCACGCTTCGTTCCAAGCTCAAATTTCGTTCCGAACAGGGTTATAGTCTCCACTTTTTTCGGATCTGAAGTTTTCTGCGCAACAGGTACGTTCGGATAAAGCTTGGCTGCAAGACTCTTCAGTTCTCCCATCACGTCGGCCGGAACCATCACAGTCTTTGTCACATGAAGTGCGCTAACGCCGGGCCGTCCAGGAGCGCCTGCGAACTCCGGCAGGGCTTCCGTCGTGGCCCGAAAAGAAGACGCCATCGAGACGATCGCGACACGTCCCTTGGAACTTTCGTAGTAATGCGCTGCTCGCGCTGATCCCTGACTCTCACCAACGCCCGCGTACACGATTCCCGCCTTATCCACCCAGCTGCTGGTCTCTCGCATCCCTTCCGTGCCCCAGTCGAAAGAATGATTGTTGGCACGGGACATCACATCGAAACCCATGGAAGCAAGGTCGCGCGCCACACCGGGCACGGCCACGAGCGGAAAATCATCCGACGCGGTGAATGGAAATCCTTTGAATTCGCGGAGATCAACAATCGAGGTTTCAAGGTTGCCATAGGTCACATCAGCTTGCTTCAGCATGTTGACCGTTTTCAAGAACAACGGATCGCGATCTGCATATTGCGAGAGCGGTCGCGAAATGATGCAGTCTCCTACAGCGACCATTCGGAACCCGTCGGGAACATTGGTCTGCAATTCCTGGGTAAGAGGTCGCTTGGGATCGAAGCGGGATGCGTCCTTAATCCCAGGGTCGGCACTCAGAGGCGCACTCTGCTGAGCTGCCGCCACACTCACGAGAAAAATGCTGAGCGCCACAATTCGGTGGAAACACGAATTCATGTCCAATGCTCCCGTTTGTTGAACGATTCGAAAGCGACAAGAATACACCGCGGCGGGATCAATGCTTCCAGAGAAGCAGCCCGGCAATTGCGGCTGCTCCAATGAGCACAGGCTCAGGAATTTTCCAACGAAAGAGGACGAGAAGGCTCACAAGACAGATCACCACGGTGGGCACATCAACCACCGACCGGCGCGCGAGAACAACAACTGCTCCCGCAATCGCTCCCGTTGCAGCCGCAGTCACTCCCTTTACAAACGCATCGAGCTGCGGGTTCTTCGCCCATCGCTTGTAGGAAGGAGCACAGAGGATAACCACAAGGTAGACAGGAAGAAAAATTCCCAACGCCGCCGCAATCGCGCCAAGAGTTCCAGCCACGAGATAGCCGATGAACGCGACCGTGATTACTACGGGGCCCGGAGTGATCATAGCGACGGCCACCGCATCTACAAACTGATGATCGTTCAGCCAGTGATGTCCGTTGACAACTCCGCCATAAAGAAAAGGGACGACCGCAAGCCCGCTGCCGAAAACAAATAAACCAGCCTTCGCGAAGAACACAAAAATCTCCATCAGCTCACGATTCATCCCGATCGCGGGGACTGCTAGCAGCGCCGGCACGGCACTCGTCTGTGGAACACGACGCGGCGGGGCTTTGACCATTAGTGCGAGAACTCCGCCCAGCAAGAAAAGCCAAATGATCTCGCGCGAGGTCCAGGCGGTCGAAATAGCGAGAACAGTAAAAATGGCCCAAAGCAGTTTGTCTCGGCCGAGAGTGAGTTTCGTCAGCTTCACAGCGGACCGGGCGATGATCGCGATGACCGCCGCCCCGATGCCGTAAAAAACCGCTTGCATCCACGGAAGTCCGCCGAAACGGACGTAGGCGGCCGAGAGCGCCAGCACCATGAGAAAGGACGGAGCAACAAACGCGAAGCCAACGGCGGTTGCCCCAAGGATGCCTGCTCGCACGTATCCCAGATATATCGCCAGCTGTGCCGCTAAGGGCCCAGGCGCAAGTTGCGCTAGGGCCAACCCTTCAACGTAGTCCCCTTTCGAGATCCAGCGGCGCTCGTCGACTAATGAGCGCTGCATATGTCCTACGAGCGCGATTGGACCTCCAAATCCAACCGTCCCGAGCCATAGAAAATATCCAACGAAGCGTGGCAACGATACGGAGACAACTGACGTGTCCTTTCGCTCTTGTTCTGTCATTTCGCAGAGTTTGTAACGTCCAGTGCTGCACGAAGTCCGTGCGCAAGTTTGGCAGCGTCGTCATTCGCCCAAAAATGCATGAAAAAGAGCCGCGGATTTTCATTGAGCATGTGACTATGCAACGCAGTAACGGCAATGCCATTTTCACGAAGCGCTTTGATCACCGGATTAACTTCTGATGCGAGCAGAACGAAATCGCCAGTTATCGCGGCCTTTCCATTTCCGGTTGGCTGGAAATTGATTGCTGTCGCGACACCCATCGAGGGCGGGACCCCCATACCGGTGTCGGTGATCGTCTCGGCGCGCGGCACAGGAATCTGAAGCACACCGCCATTCACTTTTCCGGAATGGCCGAGAGTCTGCTCGATCTGTTTCTGATCGAACCCTAAGTCCGATGCAGGCTGATTTGCGGAGCCGGCATCGGGCCCCGGCGTTTTCGTAAGTGCGAGCGCGTCATGAAGAGTCTTTGCCATTTGGACCGGATCCCCGTGACTCGCGATATGCATGTAGAGCACCCGCGGCGATTCTCCGATGAGATGGTTGTGAATAGCTGATTCCTGAATGCCCCCTTGCTGCAGTTTCAACATTACGGGCTGAATTTCCTCTTCGGTGAGGACGAGGTCACCCATGACCATCGCGGCGTTCCCATCGCTCTTGAAAGCCAGCCAAGAACCGAGTGCGAGCGCAGGCTTGATTTCGACCCCCTGCAAGGAAACATGCAGGTCTTTTCGCGGCAGAGAAAACTTCATCACATCGCCCGGCTGGATTTGGCCCGTTCTTCCCAAAGCGTCTTCCACCGATTTCCAGCTGTTGTCAGGTTGAGCAGGTGTTTGCGCGAACACGAGTTGCGTGGAAAGAAGGATCACGCAGGTGTAGAGAATGTGTCGGTAACAACCGACGTTAATTCTTGGGGCGTACATAGTCAGTCTCCTTGCACCGGATGCGGTCACGCGGCCAAGTTGAACCATGCGCCTGCACCAAATTCTTTCGCTTTCTGGTAGACCAGCGCAGTTGCAGCAACGTCCTGAAGTGCCATACCGGTGCTGTCAAAGATGGTGATTTGATCCTGAGAAGTGCGCCCGGGTTTTCTGCCTGCAACGATTTCCCCTAGTTCGGCATAAACGTCCTCCCGGGTGAGCATTCCAGCAGCTAGGGCATGGTGAAGGTCGCCCATGACCGCACACTGATCAAGAACATCCACCACAATCGTTGCGGCACCCATAAGCTCAGGATCGAGTTCCTGTTTCTGTGGATTGTCGGCGCCCACAGCAGCGATGAACGTGCCGGGCGACACGTCCTGCTTTGAGAGTACCGGGTTCTGCGAAGTGGTGCACGTAATGCAGATCTCCGATTCACGTACCGCTGAATGAAGATCGAATACAGGTTCGATCAAAATCCCGAGCCCAGCGCTCACTTCCCTTGCAAAGCGTTCGCTTTGAGACTCGGCGGCGTCGTAGGCGAACACGGTTTTCAACCGTCTGACAAGAACGAGCGCCGCTAATTGGGCGCGACCTTGAACGCCGCATCCAATGATTGTTGCCGTCTCTGCATCGTGACGCGCGAGATACTTCGCTGCCACGGCGGTCGCAGCAGCTGTTCGAATCGCGGTGAGTTCGCCCGAATCCATGATGGCGAGCGGCATCCCATTGCACGCGTCGCAAAGCACCACCATGCCTTGGATTGTCGGCAAGTTATGGCGCAAAGGGTTCTGCGGGAAGTTCGCGTTGATCTTCGCAGCGAAGTAGTGCCGGCCCAATGAGAGTGCGCCAGCCTTGATGTGAAATGCACCGTCATGAGCATGCTGGCTGAGGACGCCGGGTAGAATCGTTTTCCCTTCGCCATACGAGCGAAAAGCCGCTTCTACCGCGGGTATACAGTCTTCAAGAGTCAACAAGGAGCAAACATCTCGTGATGTGAGAAACACAACCTCTTCTCGATTCACGCGGCAGGCTCCACGATTGAGGCTCTTTCCACAAGCTCACGTAACTCCGATCCCGACGGAACTTCGACCGTACAACACCCGCGGCGGAAGATGCGGACTGAGTGCGGTCCTTTCAACGTAATCGCTTCACCTTCTACGCGAATGAATGAGCCTTCGCGCAAGCCGACCACCGGCGCCTCATTCTCCTCGAGGAACTGAAGAATGCGTTCCTCCTGCGATTCGCCCATGTGCATCGAGTTCGGGTCCGGATCGAGATAATGCGGACTGATCTGAAATCGAACCAGCCCGAGAGCATCGAAGGAAGGCGGCTGCAAAACCGGCATGTCTTTGGTGGTCTTCAAGGTCGGCCCAGCAACAATGGAGCCTGCGCTTGACCCGATAAAGGGCGTACCGCCAGCTACTCTGCGGCGGATCGGTTCCATCAGTCGATGCGAATAGAGCGAGTCCAGCAATCTGAATGTATTCCCTCCACCAATAAAGATGATCCCTGCCTCCTCCACTGCCCGCTCCATATTCGAAACGTCATGGACCGACACCAGTTCGAGTCCCATCTCGCGAAATCTTTCCCGAACCTTCGCGGCATAGGCAGCACGGTCGTGGAGTGCGAAGGGAACGAATAGAACATGGGAAATGCTTCCCATGAAATCACGCATCTCGCTGGCAACATGATCGAGGTAGCCACGTCCGTGAACGGTCGAGTTGCTGATCAGAAGCAATCGCCTGCCGCACCCATATCCCGAGTTTTCATTCGAGAGAGTCATAGAGTCCTTCAATCAGTTCCATGCCGCGCTTCAGAAGCGCTTCATCGGACAAGTCCTGCGCAGCCCATCCCCGGAGAACCTTATCGAGGCCGATCGCTTCGATGCGACCAAATTTTTCATCCCCCAGATCCGCGTCATGAATCATTTCAGCAATCCGTTTCACACGCGCGTCCCGGATCGCGAACTCCTTGTGGAGTGTCTCGAACGTGCAGTCTTCCCCACGATGACCAAAACCATCGTTCGAAAACATGTCAAAAGGGATCGCATCCGGGTGATCAGCGGGTTTCGAACCGAACGCAAAGCGAGCCTTGGGGTCGATGAACCGGCGAATGAGCCAAGCGGAAGAAACCCGATCGATCCCTGGACGAAAACGCGTGACCCACGTGCGATTGGCGTAGTCCGAGGAGCGCACTCTGTTTTTCTTTTGTGAAATCGGCTCTTCGAGCTTCGCCAAGGCTTTTTCCACTCGCGCGCGGAACTGATTCTCGAAGAAGTCCACTTCCATGATTTCCGAAAACCTGCGGCGAAGACGTTGTGCTTGCGACGGGGAGCGCCGTGAATGCGCTAAAGCAGCTAGCTTCTGAATGTCGCGAAGGAGTTTGCGGTAGTCGCGAGACCTCGCTTCTGTGAAAAGTTGTTCCAGACGTGCGGGAGAAAGATCGTCGAAGCTCTGAACGAGAAGTACCGAAGCCTGCCCCTTGTAACTGCGAATGGCGGTCGCAAGCCATTCCATGCGCTCCTGATTCGGCGCAGAGTTGGGAAGTAGGTAGCCTCCGCTGGGTAGCGCGATGGTGCCGTACTTTTGCAGCTTTCGCCAGATATCGACGCGCTGGCTCGCACTTTTCGCAGGCAGACTGAAAATGAGAAGCAGCCAACCAGTTTCTTTACCTACAGCCATTACATAAATGTTACACCTATAACATTATCCAGACAAGGGCGGCTATTTCGCTCCTGAGCTCCGGCTCCGGCATAGAACTCCCCGAACGATTCGAGGACTCTTTCCCGCGAACACGCGTATTCACAGATCACAGCGATCTCACAGTGATGGCGATAAAATCTTTTGTCTCAGATGGGAGGAACTATGCGCCTCACAGCACTTGGAATGTTCGTTGCGGCTATCCTGATTGCTTCTGGAGTAGCTCAGCAGCCTACACAACCAACTTCGAAATTCCAGCAGATAGTGGCAGATGCTAAACGAAACATTCAGGAAACACCGGTCGAAGAGGTGAAAACACGGCTCGATCGAAAAGAAAAATTCTTGCTGCTCGATGTCCGAGAGGATAACGAATGGTCCGCTGGACACATCCGCGAAGCTGTCCATGTCTCGCGCGGCCTTCTCGAGAAGAGCATCGAACCGGTAGCGCCCGATTCGAACACGCCGATTGTGGTCTACTGCCATAGTGGAGCTCGTTCTGCACTCGCGACGGACACATTGCAAAAAATGGGATACAAGAACGTGAAATCGATGTTAGGTGGCATTGCGGCCTGGCAGGCGAAAGGTTATGCGGTCGAAAAATAGCCACTTCTCGCAATAAATACGAAAAATGACAACGGGAGCACACATGCAGGGGATAGCTCGTGGGTACTGAGTGGCTGCGCGACGTCGTGCGACGAAACCGAAACAGCGAAGCTGTCGGAGTGTTTTCGGTGTGCTCGGCGCATGAATCCGTTCTGGAGTCGGCGATGCGACAGGCACTCGGTAGCGAATCTCGCCTGCTCATTGAATCCACATCGAACCAGGTAAATCAGTTCGGTGGATACACCGGCATGCATCCTCAAGACTTCCGCGAATACGTCCACAGCATCGCGCGGCGCGTGGGCCTGCAAGCAGATCGTGTGCTCTTAGGCGGCGACCACCTTGGTCCCTATCCTTGGCGAAAAGAGAAGAACGCAGCCGCCATGGAAAAGGCGTGCGTTCTCGTGCGAGATTGTGTGCTGGCTGGGTACGGAAAAATTCATCTCGATGCGAGCATGGCGTGTGCCGATGACCCAGAACGTTTAAGTGATGCAGTTGTTGCAGAACGTGCTGCGCGTATGTGTAAGGCTGCAGAGCAAGCAAGCGCAGAAACCCAAAACACCGAGCTGGTCTACGTCATCGGAACGGAGGTTCCCGTTCCAGGCGGCGAGCAACTGGAAAATGCCGGGCCAGTTGTGACGAAGGTGGATGACATGCGACAAACGCTCGACGTGACACACCGTGCGTTCATCGCACATGGGCTGGAGGCCGCATGGGATCGCGTTATCGGACTGGTCGTACAGCCCGGCGTTGAATTCGGAGACGCGACCGTTTTTGACTATGAGCGTGCAAAGGCGCGTGACTTGGCGAGCGCTCTCCCCTCGAATCCCGACCTTGTGTACGAAGCACACTCCACCGACTACCAGACCAACGCTGGGCTAAGAGCGCTGGTCGAAAATCACTTCGCAATTCTTAAGGTTGGCCCCTGGCTCACCTTTGCCTATCGCGAAGCGCTGTTTACACTAAGCGCGATCGAGAAAGAACTAATCCACGGGGTAACGCTATCGCGCGTTCGTGAGGCGTTGGAAGACGCAATGCTGCGCAATCCAGAGCACTGGCAGTCCTACTACGGTGGCAGTGACGAGCAGAAAAAGTTCGCCCGGATGTTCAGCTTGAGCGATCGCTGCCGGTATTACTGGCCCGATCCGTCAGTACATCGTGAAGTAGATCGGCTTTTTCACAATCTCTCGCATGAAATTCCGTTGAGCTTGGTGAGTCAGTATCTGCCCGATCAGTATGACGCCGTCCGGGAGGGTCGCATCGCACCTCGCGCTACAGAGTTAATGGATGGCCACGTGGCTGATGTTTTAAGAAAATATCAACAAGCCTGTGAACCGACCTAGTGCTGCGCCTCAGGAAGATTGACTTCTCCCCCGTACTGCTGAACCACGAGCGCAGCAATCCGGGCAATCGTGTCGTGCAACGTCGCGGTCGCGCCACGATGATGGCCAGTAAACACAACGAGAACGATTGGCTGATTGTTTACCCACAACACACCGGCGTCGTTGGCAATGAAAGGCTGCCCGTCTCCCGTTTTGTGCGCGATCCGCACATTCTTGAGATAGCGCGGAAACCTGTCATTCACCTGCTGTTTTTCCATGATCCCCAAAATCAGCGCACTCGCATCTTTTGATACAAGTTTTCCATTCACCATCATTTCGAGCAGGCGTCCAATCTCGCGTGTCGTGCTATGGCCGAAGTAAATACCGGCGTCGTAAATGGTGCGTCCGAACGCGTCCTGCACCTGCTGCTCGCTATATTTTCCGAACGGAAAATCAATCGTTTGGTCGCCACTGGCATTGAGATATTTAGGATCAAGCGAGCCAAGCCAGTGACGGTCCCAATCCAAGTCCGAAAATTGGATGGTTGTTTTCTCGAGCCCAAGGGTCCGCATGTAAGCAGTAATCTGATCCCGTCCCAGCTTGTCGGCCAACGCATCCGTCGCCTCGTTGTCGCTGATGATGATCATCAGCGTGAGCAAATCTTTGAGAGTTGGAGTCAGTCCGGGATCTAGCGCATAAAGCACGCCGGACGGCAATCGCCGATTTCCTGCCGTCAGTGAGACCCGGTCCGTCAAGGACAGTTTCCCGGTCCCGGCCTGGTGAACGAGCTCGGCAGCAATCGCGAGTTTGATAATGCTGAATGTCTCCATCACCTTGTCAGAGTCAAGCACGAGCTCCTCTCCGGTCGAAAGGTTCTTCATGTAAACGGACATGACGCCGGGAAAGCCCCCTCGGATCTGTTCGAGCTTGGCCCGCAATGCCGCGAGATCAGGACTCGCGGATCGAGCGGAAGAGGATGACCCTACAACCTGCGCGGAAACAACTCCGGCGAAGAACAGAATAGCCAGTACAACTTTGGGGATGCTCGATGACATGGAAGTTACCCGGTCCGAATGAGAGAATCGGAGCACGCGATTATACGTGCGCAGATGCAAGGATTCGGACCCGCTCGCGAATCCCCCCGAACTGAGGATCCATGTCACAGAAAACGGACGAGCTTGGTCAGCCGATTGGATTTGCCGTTCCCAACTGGAGCACGCGCCCGCGGCCGCCGCGCACCACAATGCTTGGGCATTTTTGTCAGCTTGAACCAATCGACGTCGAGCAACACGCCGCTTCCCTCCATGCCGCCAATCAACTTGATAGCGAAGGAAAAAACTGGACCTATCTCGCATATGGCCCATTCGAAACCCTAGACACATATCGCAAGTGGATGGAAGACACCTGCCTTGGCGATGACCCCATGTTTTACGCAGTGATCGATAAGACTGGTTCCGCCGTCGGTGTCGCGAGTTATCTGCGCATTGATGAGAAAGCAGGCGTGATCGAAGTTGGCCACATCAATTACGCTCCCCCTCTGCAAAAAACACCTGCCGCTACCGAGGCCATGTACCTGATGATGAAGCGCGTGTTCGATGAACTCGGATATCGCCGATACGAATGGAAATGCGATGCGCTGAATGCGCCCTCGCAATCCGCTGCGCGACGCTTAGGTTTCCGTTTCGAAGGGATTTTCCGGCAAGCAACGATCTACAAGAATCGCAACCGCGACACAGCTTGGTTCTCGATTCTCGATCACGAGTGGCCCGCCTTGAAAACATGCTTTGAACGCTGGCTCTATCCCGCAAACTTTGATGAGCATGGGAGACAACGTCAAAGCCTCGCCAGCCTGACTGCTGCTCTAAGAAGTAAAGAACTCGAGTAGAAAACGTCAGTTCGCTTTTTCTGCGTCTCCAACGCTGTCGTAGAAACGAAAGATTCGAAGCGGCTCCTGAGGCATCCCGCGATATTACTGGCCCGTGAATACGGGAAAGAATAAAGAACTGTTAATTCTTGGGCTTTCCTCAGTCAGTCTCATACGCATACGAATTCAAGCGTGTTGTGCGGCCGCGTCCTGCCGGCGCCGAACTTGGCGCACATTAGCATTCACCACGAAAATGCGTTCGTTATTTGCATGATCAGTCGGGGTCAGAAAGAATCCTAAGCCGCCCATATCGGCAGGTTCTGCCATCCCGATCCCGATTTCCCCGTCGGCAAAGACCACCTCCACGTGCTCCTGATGCTCAGCGATATTCGCGAGCTCGTGCCTGCCCTGGCCAGCCTTGCCGATGAAGTCTTTTACAAAAAAGAGCGCCTTGAGATCCGCCAGTCTAACCAGGAGCCCGGCAGCGGGCTGAGGGTGTCCATCGTTCTCGGGGAACAGAAAGAAGTACCCGCGTAATGGCGAGAAATCGTAGAGAAAACCTTTAAGACGTCGGCCATCCAGGAAGGCGACCACGACTTTGTTGCGGTTTTGCATGCGTGCAAAGACATGCTACCCGCTTTGTACTCAAAAGCCGTACCACAAAAGGAATTTTGCCCATTACTTTTGGTGTCCGGCGCTGGGTACGATGGTGATTAACGTGAATTCCCTGAGCAAAACCAACGCCTAGGAGTACAACAACGGAGGGGCTGGCCATCGGCCCAGCCGCCTTGTCCCCGCAGATTGGTAGAATGAATCTAAATGTCCCTCCAGGGGCGGCCTGATCCGCTTCATGGCTCTGGGCGCCGATCTTCGGTTTGAGCCAAAGAATTTCTACGAGATTTTGAGTAAACATGACGCGGTTTGATGAACAGTTCGACGTAGTCGTCGTGGGCGCCGGGCATGCCGGATGTGAGGCTGCCATGGCTGCAGCGCGCATGGGACTTAAGACCGCCTTGTTCACCTTGAACGTCGACCTCATCGCCCAGATGTCTTGCAACCCGGCCATCGGAGGCATCGCCAAGGGTCACCTCGTCCGCGAAGTCGATGCCCTCGGCGGCATCATGGGCGAAGTAACCGATGCCGTCGGGATTCAGTTCCGGCTCCTCAACACCTCACGCGGTCCGGCAGTATGGTCTCCGCGCGCCCAGTGCGATAAACAGGCTTACCGATTGAAGATGCGCGAGGTGCTCGAAGCACAGCCGAACCTGAAGATCAAGCAGGCCGAAGTGGCGGACTTGATAGTCGAGCAGCTTACCGGCTCCAGCCTTCAGCCTTCAGCACCAACCGCCAGCGGACCGCGGACGACGGAAGACGAACGACGAGTTTGCCGCGGCATCGTCCTTCGAGACGGTCGCCGAGTTGGCGCCAGCGCTACCGTCATAACCACCGGCACATTCCTGAATGGCCTCATTCATTGCGGTGAACAGCAATACCCTGCCGGACGCTCTGGTGAGCCGGCAGCAGTGCTGCTGGGAGAGGCCCTCAAGCAACTCGGACTTCGCGGATGCCGCCTGAAGACCGGAACTCCACCACGACTCGATGGCCGCACGATCGATTGGTCGAAGTTCGAAGTTCAGCCCGGGGATGATGACCCAACTCCGTTCAGTTTCCGCACGAAGAAGGTAGCGCACCACGACAAGCAGGTGCCCTGTCACATTGCCTTTACTACTGACGAAACGCATCGCGTGATTCGCGAGAACGTGCACCGCTCGCCCATGTACAGCGGTCAGATCCAGTCGATCGGCCCGAGGTATTGCCCCTCGATCGAAGATAAAATCGTCAAATTCCCCGACAAGCTGACGCATCAGTTGTTCCTCGAGCCCGAAGGCTTGAACACCCACGAGATCTATGTGAACGGCATGAGCACCTCTCTGCCAATCGATGTGCAGCTCGCAGTGATCAAGTCGATTCCAGGTCTCGAGAACGCCGAGATGATGCGGCCTGGCTATGCCATCGAGTACGACTCTATCGATCCGACAGAACTCGTTCGCACGCTCGAAACGAAGAAAATCACAGGGCTATTTCTGGCAGGCCAGATCAATGGGACCAGCGGATACGAAGAAGCCGCGTGCCAGGGACTGATGGCAGGCATCAATGCAGCTCTGCAGGTAAAGCAGGGACCGCCATTGATTCTTGATCGCACCGAGGGCTACACCGCGATTCTGATCGACGATCTGATTTCTAAGGGAACAAACGAACCCTATCGCATGTTTACTTCGCGAGCCGAGTTCCGCTTGCAGCTGAGGATAGACAATGCCGATCGTCGGCTGACCCCACATGGAAGGCGAGTCGGCCTGATTAATGACACCGCGTGGGCAGACTATCTGGCCAAGCAGCAACGACTCGACCGCATGAAACAACTACTCGAGAAAGCTCGAGTAACCGCCGATACCAAACTCCCGGTCGAACTTGGTCCATCTGTCACGGGACAGACTCTTGCTCAGATCTTGAAGCGCCCGGAAATGACGATTGAGATGGTGGCTCCCGTCCTTCGAGAGCTGACGCCCGAATTCTTCGCTCGCGACTCGGCAGACGATCTTGCGGGGCGCCTCCCATCTGAAATTCGAAACGAGTTGAAGTCCGTCGAAACCGAAATCAAATACGCCGGCTACCTGCAGCAACAGCAGAAGTCAATCGAACGGCTGAAGAAAGCAGAACAGCGTTCCATTCCGGAATGGTTCGAGTACTGTTCCGTGAGCGGACTATCCCGCGAGATGAAAGAAAAGCTCGAGCGTGTGCGACCTCGTACGCTGGGTCACGCAAGCCGGATTCCCGGCGTGACTCCCGCAGCGGTGTCGCTGATCAACGTCTACATTGAGATCCAGGGTCGCCGCCGCGAGCAAGCGACCGCGCTCTGATTCCCGCCGACTCCCAGAAAGCAAACGCTCAACCTTCTACGCCACATCGGGTACACTGCACACGCTCAAAAATGACTCGCGTCCGAGAGTCAACGAACATATGCAAGTCACAATCGGCTCCGCGCGCCAGCATTTCCCCGGCGCCATCGACAAAGTCTTTATGGACTCGGCCTGCGTGTCGCTGGCCTCGCGTCCTGCCGTGGAAGCGGTCGAGAAGTTTCTCGGACTTACGCTCGTCTGTCCACTAGACTCCTCCACCGCGCACCACATTTTTATGGACGAGATGCGCGCGGCGGCGCGTCCAGCTGCTGCCAAACTCATCAGCGCCAGCGAAGCTGAGATCGCGCTCGTCGAAAGCACAACCGCCGGTTTGACCTTGGCGGCCAATGCCATTCCTCTCGAAAGCGGCGATCGGGTCATGATGTCCGACCTTGAATTTTTCCAGGTCGCTGTGCCTTGGACGCAGAAGAGAAAAGACGGCATCGAAATCGACGTGATTCCGAACCACCATGGCGAAGTTCGAATCGAGGACTTTGCCGATCGAATTACTTCGCGCACACGGGTAATCACACTGAGCACGGTGCAATGGTCCAATGGATTCCGCTTGAACCTGGAAGCATTCAGCCGCTTCTGTCGCGAGCGTCAAATCTGGCTGGTCGTCGATGCGATCCAGCAACTCGGCGCCATATCTTTTGACGTCCGCAAAACGCCAGTTGATTTCCTGGCTTGTGGTGGACACAAGTGGCTAAACGCGCCCTTCGGCTGCGGTTTCCTTTACATCAACCGGGACGCGATGCCCCGATTGAACCCGCCCATCGCAGGTTACCTTGATGTCGAGACCCCGAAAGGCGGTTGGGGGAACTACTTCCAGTCTCCGAGCATGATTCCGGTCAAGGACTACTCGTTTATCAGCACAGCTCAACGCTACGAGATCGGTGGAACAGCAAATTATCCCGGTGCAGTCGGACTCGCAGCGGCGTTAAAACTGGTCGAACAAATCGGCCAGCACGAAATCGAGTCCCACATCATCAATCTCACGGATCGCTTGATCGCAGGGATCGACCGACTGGGCATCGACCTCATCACACCACGAACTAAAGAGAACCGTTCCGGCATCGTGACTTTCTCAATCGGATCGGCAGAGGAAAACGTGAAGCTGGTTACGCGCTTGGCGGAGCAAAAGATACTTGTATCAGTCCGCTATACCAGTGGAGTTGGCGGAGTACGAGTGTCCTGCCATGTATATGATTCGACAGAAGACATCGATCGATTGCTCGTCGCTATTTCCGAGTTCACTAAGAAGTAGTTACCTTGACAGGAAACTCTACTGCGCCTCCGCCACCGCCCGCAGAATTTCGTCTACATCGGGCACCTGGTCCAATGGATAGACCTTCGCGAACCGCACTAGTCCAGCCTTATCCACCACGAACGCAGCGCGCTCCGGAATCCCCGGAACCGGCGGCCCGTCGCGCAGTATCCCGAACTGCTGTGTCACTGCCCCGTGCGGATAAAAGTCAGCGCAGATCGGAAAACTGAGGATGCCAATTTCCTTCTTCTGCCAAGCGATATGACTAGTGATCGAATCAGCGCTGATGCCCACGACCTGGGCATTCAAACCCTCGAACTTCGCTCGTTTTGAGTCGAGTTCGGGCAGTTGCGCCGCTCACGTGGGTGTCCAATCGAGCGGATGAAACGTAACCACTAATAGTCTCTTTCCCAGATAATCGCGCGATCGGACACGAGTTTCCTTCTCTCCGACCACTGCAGGCAAGTCAAATTCGGGCGCGCGCTCCCCAGGTTGCAACGTCATGGTACCCTCGTTACAGAGAAGTTCCACTATTCAAACACAAATTTGGGGCAACGAGTTTGATGTCGCAGGAACCCTTCCACATTGAAGAAGTACCAGATGCAATTGCAGGACGACGCGTGTTCCGCCTTTCTGGAACGCTCTGGTTGTCCAGCATCCCGCAGTTTCATTCCGTTGTGAAGGGGGATGCCGACGGGCTAGTGCTCGATATGAGCGGAGTTCCTATCATTGACAGTGCCGGCGTGGCAGCATTGGTTGCTCTCGCCGTGCCGCAACAGAAGGAACCCCACCCGTTGGCGCTCGTGGGAGTGAGCGAACGAGTCCGGAAAACGCTGCACGTAACCCAGGTGGAACAATTTTTTAAGTTTTTCTGGAATCTCGAGGAAGCGAAAGCGGAACTCGAAAAATAAGCTCGGAAAAAAACTTAGGCGGCCCGCAGGCCGCCCTTGTCCTTTGAACTTTTTAGAGCCTTATGCAGGCTTCACGTTCTCCGCTTGCCAGCCCTTCGGGCCTTTGACCACATCAAACTGCACCTGCTGACCTTCCTGCAGGCTGCGGAATCCGCTCGACTGAATGGCTGAGAAGTGTACGAACACGTCTTCGCCATTCTGACGGCTGATAAATCCGTAACCCTTGGCGTCGTTAAACCACTTTACTGTTCCTGTTTCCATGGAATTGCTTATTTCCTTTAGGTGTTGAAATTGCGCTGAAACTCAGCAGACTTCTGCAGGCAGGTCACGCCTCTGTGGAGCGGAGAAACTGCTTACAACCGCAAAGATCAAACGCGTCTATATTGTACATTGAACCGTCAAGAAAAATCCAAAAAGTTGATCCCAGCCCCGTAGCAATAGCTGGTACGTCAGTAACTTAGCTGGATTATCGGCGTCTAATAACTGGCGGCTTGGACTTCGTAGACCGGAAAAGCGCACGCGAAAGGAAAGACAATTTTGAAACGTATTCTTCTGACTTGGGTTCTCATAGCGCTCTCGGTTCCCGCAGTAAGTGGGGTCATCGACGATGTGCGCGGCGCATTGGCGCAAAACAACTTTCAGGCCGCGGAAGCCCAACTGCACGCTTACCGCTCGCGACAAGGCGTGACGCCGGAATACGTCGAGGCACTCTCCTGGATGGCCCGGGGTTCCTTAGCTGCCAAGCAGTTAGACCAAGCTCAGTCATACGCACAAGAAACTGCCAGCCTCACGCAATCCCAACTGAAAGGCAAGAAGTTAGACAGCGACGATCATCTGGCTACCGCTCTCGGTGCTTCCTACGAAGTGCAAGCGCAGGTATTGGCTGAGCAAGGAAAGAAGCCCCAAGCAACAGCACTGCTCAAATCAGCCCTTGCTACCTACGGCACCACCTCGATCGGACCACGCCTTACAAAGAATCTCAACTTAATATCTCTTGTGGGTCGTGCAGCCCCTCCACTTGTCTGGAACGAATATCTCGGATCTAAGCCCGCAACCCTCGCCCAGTTGAAAGGCAAGCCCGTGTTGCTGTTCTTTTGGGCGCATTGGTGCGCCGATTGCAAATTTGAGGCGCCCATCATTGCGAAACTGAGAACTGAATTCACCCCCAAGGGGCTGACCGTTGTAGGACCAACTCAACGTTATGGATATACCGCCCAAGAAGAGCATGCGGCACCGCCCGCTGAGCTGAAATACATCGAGGCCGTACGCCAGAGATACTATGCGGGACTCATTGACATGCCCGTCCCGGTAAGTCAGCACAACTTCAACACATATGGAGCGTCGACGACTCCCACCCTCGTGCTTCTCGACCGCAGCGGCCGAGTCGCGATGTACCACCCAGGCGGGCTTTCGTACGAGGACCTTCGCAAAGAAATTGAGAAAGTCATCGGTTGATTCGAAAAGCCGTGCAAAATCCGAGCGCGCAGCGAACGCTACTGCATCGTGATCGTGTCGGTGTTATGCGCGGTCGCTATCTTCCACCCGTCTAGGCTTCTTTGAAAGACGAGCGTCAGGATTCCCTGGCGCACGTCCGCTACGATCCACCCCGGAGGCGGTTCATGCCCTTCCATCTCCCATTTCACGTGCGCGACGGCAACGGTCTCAGTCAGGAAGCGGACCGAGTGATGGAGTACATGCAGCACACTGTTACGCATCACGGTCCGGAATAAATCGAGATGCCGGACTGAAATCTCCGCTCGTCCCCGCTGCCGTTGCCCCAGGACGTTGACGAAATCCGCATCCTCCGCGAATGCCGCTGCATAAGCATGTCCATCGTGCCGATTCCAGGCATCGGCCAGGTTGCCAATGGCTCCTTCAATTTGGGTTGCGTCGCTGGTCACAAGGTTTTTTAAAAGCTCTATTGCCGGGCTCATTGCGTTCTCCCGAAAGGAGGGCGTCACAGCCCTTCCTTGGTTCATACAACGTTTGGACTAATTGTTTACGTCGGCTCGTGCGCCCCCATGCTTGTGGTTACAGCGGCTGCACTGAGCGACAGCCTCACTGTTGTCCACGCGGTGATTCACGGGCTTCACTGTCCGCAGATACGCGAACAGCGACTTCAAGTCGTCATCGGACATATTCCGAAAAACCCACCATGGCATCGGGAACTTGAGTGCTCGAGTACCCACATGCCCCGTACGCAAGGTCTTCACGAAAAGTGCCTCATCGTAGTAGGAAATGCCCGTCGCATCAGGCGTGATGTTCGCCGTTGCAGTATTGCCGAATTCTGGGAAGACATTTCCACCAGCAAAATCCATTCCCGCCAAAGGCTGTCCCTTACCGTCCCTCGGAGTGTGGCAATTGGCACAACCGCCGACGATCGAAAGATAGTGCCCACGCGACACCGGATCGGAAACATTCGCGGCCACTGGCCCCTGCAGAGGCTGCGGCGCATTGTTGATCAGGCGCGACAGCGCGAACGGAATATTCCGCTTCGGAAGCTCGTGGCGCACCGCTGGCAACGACCGGATATAGACAATCGTGGCCGCCAGGTCTTCGTCCGAAAGGTTATGGAAATCCTCGTAGGGCATCATTGGGAACAGCGTGCGTCCATCGTGTCCGATGCCTTCTCGAATCGCTCGCGCGAACTGGTCGTCCGTCCAGGTGCCCGAGCCGGTTTCCACATCTGGAGTTAGATTTGGAGCTGCCAGAAGAAAATCAGGCTGGTTGATGACAATTCGCCCCGAACCATTCTTCAGGAACGGCGGCACCGTTCCCGGAGCAATGTTCTCGCTCGCCAGCTGGGAGTGGCAATCGAAGCAGCCGAGCACTCCCTCGACCAGATACTTCCCGCGAGCCATGCGCTCCGGAGTCCGCTCAAACTGGCGATTCGTGAGCGGTCGAGACTTTGCGCCGAACACAGGGCGCCACCCAATAGTGACCGTGATCAGTACCGCAACGGCAGTGCAGAGCGAAGGGATGCCCCAACGCACGGTCTTCATCAAACGACGCTTCCAAGGCGACGACATCTTGCATTTCTCCTGTAGGAACTGCGCTGCAAACCGCAAACCCGGGGGGAAGCTTCTGGGGTCGCAAATTTTCGCGCTCAATCAATAGCGCGAGAACTGCGAGGAAACTGGCTCAAAAAAAGATGAAGAAATGATTGAGACTCGAATCTTGCGAAGAAAGGTACTTGAAATGAATGGCTTATGAAATGTGATGGAAGGACACGAGCTGCGGGATTGGAATGAAATTCGGGGGAGGGCGGTTTTTTCTAAGCTATTTGTGAGCGACAGCCTCGCTGCTCGGCATCTTGGCGATCAGCTCCAGCAGAGTCTCGATGCGATGTCCGGTTTCCAGGATGGCATCCACCTCGTGGTGACGCCCACCGTCCGTATGCAGAACCAGGACTCGCGTGCCTTCATGGGACTTCTTCACCATGTATGGCAGGTGATGCCGATCGTTGCGTGAGAGCGTGGGCCCAAGGATGACCAGATCAAACGCGTCGCGTTTCAATTGCTCTTCGACGGCTTTGCGGGTTTCAGCCGTCGTCACGTGGTGGCCAGCTCCCTGGATAGCAGCTGCCTGCGACGCAAGAACGTCTGCATCTCCTTCACTATAAAGAATCTTTAGTTTGGATTTCGACATTTGTCAGTAGACCTCCCTTTCGCGGGGTCTGCGAGAACGGTAGCAACCGGAGATGTGGCCCGAGTAGGTCACCGAAGGCATACGACGCTTGGCGGAGTCTTCAGCTGTTCAAGAGTTTCGGGATCAACCGGGGCCGGTCGCCGTTTATTCCGCGCGTGCATTACACTGCCGGGGCGGGAGAGCGATTGAACAAGAAGACCCAAGCCCTCGTCTTTTTGGTGAGCTTGCTGGCAGTGACGTTGGCCTTCGCCTATGTCATTCTGGCGCCATTCTTGCGCCCGGTCGCCTTTGCAGCGATCTTGGCAATCGCAGCCTTTCCTCTCCACGAGAAGGTTCAACGGAAGTTTCGGAAACCGGGTTGGGCTGCGCTTGTCACAACCCTGCTGATCATCCTTCTGTTCCTCGTTCCCGTCACTTTTCTGCTTTTGCGCGCCAGCAGCGAGGCTGTAGTCGCCGCTCAAAAGTTGGGTGAGAAAAGCGCATCTGAGGGAGGATTTGGTCCTTTCCTGCTCTCACTGCTCGACAAGCCCATGCAATGGTTGGGTCGCTACATGGATCTTTCCCATGTCGACTTGAAGGCTCAAATCACAGCGCGCCTGAACAGCATCAGCGTTACTGCCCTCCGTACAGGAGCTGTGATCCTCGGCAACATTGCCGGCTTCGTCACCGATGCTTTGATTGCCTTCATCACGCTCTACTTCTTCCTGAAAGATGGCAGGCTGATCCTTGAACGGTTTCGCCTACTTATCCCGCTGAATGATCACCAGACTGAGCGTCTTCTAAGAGGCATCGGCGACTCGATCATTGCGAACGTCTACGGAATTCTGGCTGTGGGAGCTGCTCAGGGCATCCTTGCCGCTGTGGCCATGCGGATCGTCGGAATCCCTTCCGCTTTGCTGCTCGGCATAGCCGCAGCAGTTTGCTCGTTGATCCCGATCCTCGGTCCTGCACTAGTCTGGGTTCCGGCCATGATTTTCATGTTTGCCACGGGGCACCCCGGCAAGGGCGTTTTCCTGCTCGCCTGGTGCTCTATCGTCGTTGGCTCAGCAGACAACATCATTCGACCTTGGGTGATAGCCGGACGAGTAGAGATTCATCCACTCGTGCTGCTGTTTGCCCTCATCGGAGGCGTAGGGGCATTCGGCTTCCTCGGTCTGTTTTTGGGGCCCATCGTGGTGTCCATCTTCATCGCCCTGGTCGAGATCCTGCCTGAAGTTCTTGCTGAGCAAAACGGCACATAATTGCAATTTTCCCGCGCAAGTCATTACCTGCTTGGATTTAGCAGACCGTGACCTATGTCACATCCACCTTGTGACGTAGCCCCTAAGCTGGTTCTCGTACGGAGAACGTCATGGCAAGTTATCCTCATACCGATTTCATCCCCGGGTTGCCACCCGCACTGCTAATCCCTCAACCGAAGAAGGCAGCGCCTGTTCCGGCCACACCCAAAGCCAGAAAGAAACTCATTCGCCGCACCGATCACGACTACTCTCAACCACTGCGTCGCGGCTTTCAAATTGCATTTCTACTGATGAATGTCTGGATCGGCGGCACTTTCTATTTCTGGGTTCGACAATTTGAGCCGGGCGGCCAACTAAATTCCCTCTCCCGCCCCGCCGGGGTCGAGGGTTGGCTGCCTATCGCCGGCATGATGAACTTGAAGTATCTCGTGCTTACCCGCCAGGTGCCCGCGCTGCATCCAGCCGCTCTCTTTTTGCTCGTTACCTTCGCTTCGATCGCATTTCTTTTCCGCAAAGCCTTCTGTAGCTGGCTCTGCCCGGTAGGCACGATTTCCGAATACCTTTGGCAACTCGGCAAAAAGATTTTTCGCCGCAACTTCCGCATCAACCGTTGGGTTGATATTCCACTTCGCGGGCTCAAATATCTCTTACTCGGTTTCTTCGTTTGGGCCGTCTCGAGCATGACGCCGCCTGACATCGTCGCCTTCATGCGCAGTCCCTACGGCGTGATTGCCGATGTGAAGATGCTCAACTTCTTCCGCTTCCTCGGAATCACCGGCGCGATCGTTCTCGGAATTCTCGTGGTCGCATCCATCCTCGTGCAGAATTTCTGGTGCCGCTATCTGTGCCCTTACGGAGCGCTGCTCGGGTTGACATCGTTCTTCAGTCCAGTGCGAATCCGCCGCAACGAGGATGCATGCATCGACTGCGCCAAGTGCGCGAAGGCCTGCCCCTCAGCTCTCCCAGTCGACAAGCTAGTCACCATCAAATCTGCCGAGTGCACCGGCTGCCTCGAGTGCGTGGCCATCTGCCCCTCGCAAGGTGCGCTGCAGATGTCGCTCCCGGCATTTGCATTTAGTTCCATCTCGGTTGAGCGACGGGCTCCCTCGCCCGTCAGTCACCGTGCCGTCCCCGCTTGGGCGATGGCCGCTGGAATTGCCGTTCTATTTTTCGGAATTATTGGATTTGCGAAAACTGCAGGCTACTGGACGAGCGATGTTCCCCGCTCCGTCTATGAACAGATCGTGCCTCACGCCAATGAGGCTCGACACCCTATGCCCGGAGACTGACCTCCCTCCGGCATTACGAGCGCGGACTCTTATGTCCGCGCTTTCCTTTCACTAGCAACCAGCGACCAGATACTAGCAACTGGTTTTTACTCTTTTACATCTCCAAACGAGTACTTTCCCAGATATACCGGACGCGACGTCGGCGGTGTCGACGTTGTTGTGTCGATCGGATACGACGACTGCGTGCCCGTCGGGAAACCCCATATTTTTCCGGTCCGCATATCAACGACCACTTTGCCGTACACTTGCGCACTCCCATCTGGATACCGCAGCATCTCCACTCCCGGTTCCACATAGAAGGGAAACGCTTCTGCATTCGCTTGCACCGCCGGCGGCTCGACCACTGGACGAAATGCCAACACGGCCAGCGAAAATGCAATCACTCCCAAACTCACTCTCATCACCCAATCCAATCGCATCTCTAAATCTCCATCCTCGTGACGTACTTCGCCCACTAACGCGTACGCTTGCTCTCTTCGGCTGCCTTCCTCACCATTTCTGCATACTCTACGACGGAGGGCGCATCATACGGCGTCAACTTCGCCGGCTTCCCATTCAGCATCTTCGAAGCGGCCTCTACTTTGCCGAGCGAAGAAAACGAAATGGAAGTCTCCACCAGGTTCATCCGGCCCTGCGCCTTAGAACTCGTATCTCTCACCTGACCCTTCTCCGAGAAGAAGACGAGTTTCCCCGACTCATAAAACAACTTGCGATGCGACGATCCGTAATCGCCCTGATCGACCAACGCCTCCACATACCGCACGCCGGTATTGTCAGACCACGCCGTAAATTGCGTGTTCGAATCGCCTTTCGCCACCTTCCCTTTTGCTTCCACAAGTGTTCCCAGCTTCTCTTCGAACACCTCGGCTCGCTCCGCCGCTTCCAAAGCCGCCTCGAAATTGATTTTGAATGGCTGCCCGTCAAGTTTTCCCGGCCCCGTGACAGAAACAATATGATTCTGCTCGGTGAAACGCACCCGAAGTTCGCCACTGGCGTTGGCCTCTCCCGCATTCTGCAAGGCCACAATCACCGCACGGGGCTTTGTAATCCTTTTTTTCACTCGCCCGGTAAATCGGCGATGCGATCCGTCAGCGAGGAAAAAAACGGCCGACGCCTTCGCCTGGATATCGCTCATCAACCCAAATCCTGAAAGCTTCAACTCATCCCCTTTGCCATCGGCTCTCGCCCATGCTCCGGAACCTTCCGTCAGAAAATTGAGTCGCACAGTCGGAATTGCATTGAACTGCGCCAGGAAGGGTTGGCCTTCGATTGTTCCTGAGGCGTAAGCTGCGCTCACTTCATCGCTGGTCTTCGTCCCAATCCAGACAGAACCCTGCGCTTTCGAATTCCCTGCGCGACTGATCTTCCAGAAAAATGAGGACTCTCCCTGTCCGGATGCCTTCCCCTCGAGGCTTCGCTTCGCCCCATTCGTAAGCACGAACTCAATCTTCGCGTTCTTCCCGCTCCCATTCACGGCGATTCGGTTCACGCGAAACTTCGGCCGTCCATGCTGCGCCCAGAGCCCAGCCCCACCGCCCGAAAGAGATAACTCTTGCGCCCGGAGTGCCGCAGGCGTCGTGCTTGCCACCGCCAGTAACAGCACCGCAAATCTCCGCAAAACCTTCATCATTGGTCGCAGTTTCATCGATTTCCTGCGGAATAGCAATGCACTCGGCACCTTACGAAGGGTGTACACTTTTCAGCCCTGCATACTGCATGATTTCAACGGAGTCGGATTTGAAACCCTTGTCCTTTTTCTCGTTCTTCATTGCCCTTACGCTTCAAATCGCATCTGCGCAGTCCGCTCCAGCCAACAAAAAGCCTCTCACCATCGAAGCCATCTTCGCCGAGGGCAGCCTCACCGGGCGCGCTCCCGAGACCATGAAGTGGAGCCCTGACGGCAAGATGCTCTCCTACGTACAGCGCGACGATTCCGGCGATCATGGCGAGCTTTGGTATGTCGATGCTGCAACCGGCGAGAAGAAAGTGCTTGTCAGCGAGTCGAAGCTCGCAACGCTTGCACCCTCCGCGGAGAAAATCAAAGACGAGCGTGAAAAAGAACGGGTTACCCGCTATAACGTCGCTGCCTACAACTGGTCTCCTGATTCGAAGCATCTGCTCTTCGATTCTCAGGGACAACTCTGGCTCTACTCGCTCGAGAGTGGCGCGGCCGTACAGATCACCTCGTCTCCCGACCCAAGCGGCGATCCCAAGTTTTCCCCGGATGGCTCTCGGCTCGCCTTCGTTCGCAAGCACAACCTGTTCGTGCAGACAGTCGACGGTAAAAGCAAAACGAAAGCCCTCACCAAGGACACCGATGAAAATCTTCTGAACGGCGAGGTCGACTGGGTGTACGCCGAAGAACTCGGAGTGCGCAGCAACTATTTCTGGTCCCCGGGCGGCTCGGAGGTCGCTTTCCTCCAAATGGATGAAACCAGTGTCCCCACCTACCCCATCACGGACTGGATGCCCACTCACCCCAACGTGGACAAGCAGAAATATCCGAAGGCCGGTGATCCAAATCCGGCCGTTCGCCTTGGCGTTGTCGACGCGGACGGTGGCAAGGTGAAATGGGTGACTCTTACCAAGGACCCCGAGTTCTATATTCCGCGCTTTGGTTGGATCCGCGATGGATGGCTTTGGGCCCAGGTCCTCAACCGCGAACAAAACACGATGGACCTCTACTTCATTGACTCGCGCTCCGGGAAATCCCGAAAGGTCCTCACCGAATCCAGTCCGGATGCTTGGGTCAATGTGAACGACGATTTCCACGTTCTTAAATCAGGTGACCGCTTCTTGTGGTCCAGTTGGCGTGACGGACACACTCACTTGTACCTCTACAGCTTCGGCCAATCGGATCCGCTCTCAGCCGACGCCAAACTTGAGAACCAACTTGAGAAAGGCGACTACGAAGTTATTCAGGTCGATGGTATCGACGAACAAGGCGGCGCGGTTCTATTCACTTCCAACCAGGACGACCCGCGACAGAATCAGCTCTACTCAGTCAAGTTCGACGGCACTGGCCTCACTCGACTTTCAAAAGACGAAGGCACCTACGCCAGTATTGTTTCCGACGATGGCAAGCACTATGCCGCGACGTTTTCCAGCAGCAACACGCCTCCGCGTTCCTCGTTATGCACGGTCGGTGGGACTTGCCAGGTGTTTTGGGAGAGTCGCAACGTGGCGGACTATAGTCTGATCGATCCCAAATTCCTCGACTTTAAAGCCGATGACGGAACGATCTTGCACGGATACGTGCTCCTGCCTCCGAATGCGACAGGGAAGGTGCCGCTGATCGTGGATGTCTACGGCGGCCCAGCGGGACAGACTGTCACTCGCGTTTGGGGAGGCACTACCGGCCTGTTCCATCAATACCTGCTCACCCAGGGCTTCGCGATTTTCTCCGTCGATAACCGCGGCACTCCAAACCGCGGCAAAAAGTTCAGCGCCGCTACTCGTCATCAGTTCGGTGGTGTGGAGTTGAAAGATCAACTCACCGCTATCGATCAGTTGCTGCCACAGTATCCGCAGATCGATCGCGACCGCATCGGCATCTGGGGATGGTCGAACGGCGCATCCATGACACTTTATGCGCTGACCCACTCCGATCGGTTCAAGGCTGGAGTTGCCGTGTCGCCCGTCACCGATTGGCACAACTACGACTCCATCTACACCGAGCGCTACATGGGCCTACTGAAAGACAATCTCCTCGAATACGACAAGCCCATCACGAAAGACGCGCCGAAGCTACATGGCGCATTGTTTCTCGCCCACGGCACGAGCGACGACAACGTTCATTTTCAGAACTCGGTGCAGATGATCGATGCGCTCATCAAGGCAGGAAAGCAATTCCACCTGATGATCTATCCGAACAAAACGCACGGCATCGCAGGCAGCGCCGCCCGCAGCCAGCTGTTCCACCTGATGGAAGAACACTGGGAGAGAGAGTTGAAGTGAGCGCGGCGGGTCACGAGCTGCGAGCCGCGGCTTTGAGCCATGGACTTCGATCCCGGCGCTTGTGCCATCACCACGAACCTCTCTTGGCTGAATGCTGACTGCTGAATGCTGATTGCTTTTTCACACACGCGAGCGTAGCGAGCAAGGAGGAATCTGCAATTAGCCATTAGCACTTAGCTGTGAGCCAGCAGCCGTTCTCCGACCGCGTCGCCGCACGATAAAATCACTACAGCCGCGCTGACTCCTGACTACTTCCATGAACCTGGGCAATTTCGATCTCACCATCCTCTCCGATGGCACTTACCCCATCGATGGCGGCGCCTTCTTCGGCGTCGTGCCAAAGGTCCTCTGGTCGCGTCGCATGACTCCCGATGACCGCAACTACATCACTGCCGGACTCAACTCGCTCCTCATCCGCACTGGCGATCGCAACGTGCTCGTCGAAACTGGTATCGGAAGCAAACTTCCGGAGAAGCTGGTCAAAATCCACGGTCAGCCTGCGGAACTGCTCGACAACCTTTCCGCCGCGGGCCTCGCTCCCGATGACATCGACATCGTTATCAACACGCATCTGCATTTCGATCACTGCGGATGGAACACCATGCGGAAGGGCGACAACATCGTTCCAACCTTCCCTCGCGCCACCTACTACGTTCAGGAAGGGGAATGGCAGCACGCACGTCTACAACTCGAGCGGGATGCGATCAGCTATCTCAGTCCGAATTACGATCCACTCGTTGAATCAGGGCAGATGAAACTTTTGCGCGGCGATCAGGAGATCGTTCCTGGAATTTCCGTGCGGGTCTTCCCTGGCCATACCGGCAACATGCAAGCCGTCATCATCACCAGCGCGGGACAAACTGCTTGCTACATTTCAGATCTCATCCCCACAGCTGCCCATATCGATCTCACCTGGGTCATGTCGTACGACGTCTACCCCCTGCAGACTATCGAAAGCCGCAAACGCTATTACGCCGAAGCCCTGCCCGGACGTTGGCTGACCGTTTTCACCCACGACCACACCACACCTTGGGGATATATTCGACAAGAGGCCGGGCGGATGACCTTGAGCCCCCCTACGGCGTAGGCGGATGAGCTATATTGTAATTTTATTGTATATCTATGAAGGAAAAGGGTGAGAACGCCCTTTCGCCGATCGAAATCGGGAACGCGCTGGAATCAATCGACTGTTTTGTCGATCTCACCCTCGCATAAAACCCGAGATAAATCGATTTAAAATCCTCTAGAATCACCGTTTGTAACGGGGGTCGACCCGGAAGCTCATCCCAGCCCAAGAGAGGCCTTAAATCGCTTCTAAACGCAAAGTTGTCCAGCGGTCATGTTTTCTGAGAGCATAGATTTATTTCGCAGCAATAGGCAGCTTTCGCTTTCGTGGTTCCTGATAACTGTGCCAAAGCGTAGCTGCTAGTTGTTAGCACTAGCTGTTGCGAACTGAATGCTGATTGCTGAATGCTGAGCGCCTAATCTAGTCTCGAAGAACTCTTCTACCCTCGCTAGAATCTCGAGAGCGCTCTTCGACTCGTAAATCTGCTTGCGCAGAGCTGCCCCACCCGGCACGCCGTGTGTGAACCAGGAGGCGAACTGCTTCATCTTGCCCTCGGCGTCCGGAAATCCTTCTTCGATCAGCATGCTGAAGTACGTGCGAATCATCTGATAGCGATCACCTTCGGACGGATGATCGTAGGAGCGATCCGCACGCGTGATGTACTGCTCGATCTGTCGAAAGATCCATGGATTCGAGGGTGCCATGCGCCCGATCATCACGGCGTCGCATCCGGTCTGGGCCACCATCGCGCACGCGTCTTCGGGCGAGCGGATATCGCCGTTGCCAATCACAGGAATGCCGACAGCTTGTTTCACATGCGCGATCCATTCCCAGCGTGCATTGCCGCTGTAGCCTTGCTCGCGCGTGCGTGCATGAAGTGCGACGGCAGCAAGTCCGCAATCCTCGGCCATCTTGGCCAGTTCTACGCAGACAATCTCGTCATCACTCCATCCGGCGCGGAACTTCACCGTGAACGGAATGGTCACGGCCGCGCGCACTTTTCGAAAGATTTCGCCGATGAGGGGCAGATCGCGCAGCAGCCCAGAACCGCCATTGCACTTCACTACTTTTTTCGCGGGACACCCCAGGTTCAGGTCCACGAGATCGAAGCCGAGGTCTTCGACCATGCGGGCCGCATCGGCCATGACTTGCGGATTCGATCCGAACAGTTGCGCGGAAATCGGGTGCTCGTCTTCGTAGAAGTGAAGGTAACGTTTGGCTTTTTTGTCTTTGCCGCGGAGCACACCATCCGCCGAGGTGAACTCGGTCATGATCAGGCCGCATCCGTTTAGGTTGCGGATGAATCGGCGAAAAACCGTGTCTGTCACACCGGCCATGGGAGCAAGCACGGTTGCAGGCGCGATCCGGACTCCACCAATCGAGAGGCTGGTCGGAACTAGCGCTTGTGAGGCGGGCGCAGCTTCACCAACTCGCGGGACCGCCGGATTTTCAAAATGCTTGCGCACAATCGTATTTTACAGGGCTTCTCCAACTAAGTCGGATGTGACACAATCCCGGCACGTACGAGCTTGTATGGACGAAAACCCTAAAGCTTTCCTAGAAGAACTTAGATCCGGCATTCTGAAGAAACGGGTTGGGCAAATCGCCTTGGCGGTTGTGCTCGCTCAGGCGGTGTGGCGTCTTCTCAATGCATTCACCTGGTATGTGCTGGTTCCTATCATCGGGAAAGCGATTTCGGGACGAACGGAATCCGTCTTGTTTGAAAGCGCTGCTCGTCTACCGTTTCAGTGGGAATCGATAATCGGGTCACTTCTCGAATTTACGTTGACCGTGATTCTGGTTTTCTACCTAAATCGTTGGATCAAAAAACCGATCGCACTGGAGACCGCTACAGCAGAGATTCCAGAGGCATCGTCTCCGGTTCCTTCCCCCGCGACTACTCCGGCCTTGTCTCCTGAACCTGCCCGTTTGCAGCAGCAAGAAGTCGTCTACAACAGCGTTGGCGAAAAGGTCAGTGAGGTTATGGTCGAATCACAAAGCAAGGGATAAGACGGAGTGAACCGCATCTGAATTACCACGGCGTCGGCACCAGCCCAGGCACTCTCCTCGTGTATTCTTCGTACTCCTCCCCAAAATGGTCCCGTAACGCTACTTCCTCGCGGCGGACCTTGATCAGAATCGATACCACGATCAGCGCAAAGCCCAAGACGGCTTGGCCCGTGCCGATCACCACCAGTGATCCGAGCAGCGCAAACAGGAGCCCGCTGTAGATCGGGTGACGGACAAACCGATAAGGCCCCCCAAAGACGAGAAACTGTTCTGCACCAATCGCGACGCGCGCCGACCAGTTTTTTCCCAGAACACGTCGAGCCCACACCGCGAACATCAACCCCACGGCCTGAATGGCAAGTCCCAGCACCAGCATTGCACGCGTATCGGGCCACAGACGAATGCCAAGATCAGGCAGGCGCACGCGCCAGAACATCAAAAGAAATCCTGCGGTCATCAATAGCTGGTAAAGAAGGCGACCACCGGCCGACTCACGTTTGAGAGGCGCTTCCGGCGTGTCGCGAACTCGATGCCGCGCGGAGAAGACCCAGTAGGCGAACCAGATCACCCACAAGGTCGTTGAGAGCTTGATGCCTTCCATGTTCCTACGAAAACCTAAAACGCAGCTCAAAATGGAAAGCCCTCGCCGAAGCGAGGGCTCGCGAAAAACTCTGACGTGCTCTTACTTCTTGGCGGTTTCAGCCTTGCCAGCATCGCTCTTGGCGTATTTGCGACGGAACCGCTCGACGCGGCCGGCCGTGTCGAGCAACTTCTGCTTGCCGGTGAAGAACGGATGGCAGGCAGCGCAGATTTCTACCGAGATGTCGCCGCGATGGGTCGAACGCGTAGTAAAGGTGTTTCCGCAGGCGCAGTGCACGCGCACTTCGTTGTAAACAGGATGGATAGCGGGTTTCATGATTGTATGGGACCTCTTCCGAATCTTTTGATTCTACAGGAGCTTGGAAGGATTCAGCAAGAACCAGTAGTCAGGAGTGAGTAGTCGGCCGTCAGCGAAAATCCTCGCCGCAAAACGCATGATAAGAAGGTTCGCGCTTATCCACGAAAAACCGTGGCCAACTTTTGACCAATGAAAAACGGCAGGGCCGACCCCCTGCCGTTGGTTCGATCCAAGATTCCTACTTGCCCTTATTGACTGCTTTCTTCAGGTCAGCCCCCGGGGTGAATTTTGCGACTCGGCGGGCGGCAATTTTAATGGTGGCGCCGGTCTGCGGGTTGCGTCCGTTGCGTGCTTTTCTCTGCGACACTGAGAATGTGCCGAATCCGATTAACGCCACCCTGTCTCCCTTCTTAAGGGCGGCGGTAACACTATCGACGGCGGTGTCGATCGCAGTGGTCGCCTGCGCCTTGCTGATATGGCAAGCGCCTGCGATGCGGTCAACGAGATCGGCTTTGTTCATCGTCTCTCCTGTAGGCAGGTCTCATGGTGTCCTCCGCTTCGCTGGGGGAGACTGAAAAGCTCAGCTGAGTGGAAACCTGTGGGTGCTATTTTGAGCCGACTTCTCTGAATGTCAACTACAAACGATGCAAACTCATGGCACATAGTGACTAGGCTGAACTACTTAGCTCTTGGCGCGCTGCGAACACGGGCACTGGCGAGCTTACGCAAAGTCTGGTGGGCAGATGCGCGAGCAGTTGAGTTCTTCTTGCGTTCCAACTTTGTTCGCGACCGCGTCTTAGGCGGGTCGCAGAGCTCTCCCCGAATTCTTTGAGCTTGGAAAATTCATGCGAAGTGCCAATGAATATAGGCTTCGCCGACAGGATCTACTTCGGACCTTCCACCGCCAGCACCGTGGAATGCGCATCAAGTTCCTCAACACAATGATTGAGGATGACTCGCGAGGAGCTCCCCCATTCCTAATCCAAACACGAATGATGCTTTGCCCGTGCTATAGAATTTTGAAATGCGAGGGTTTGCTCAACTCTTTCTGATTACCATTTCGATTTTGCTCACGTCCTGCACGCTATTCAAAGAGCGTCCCGCGAAGACGTTTCACGATGCAACTGGAGGCGAAGGCCTCGAGCGTGTCTTCTGGACAAATGTTAAGAACAAAAAATGGCAGGACCTCGACCGAGTCATATCTTCGAACTTTGTAGCGACGCTGCCCGACAATCAACTAGGACGAGACGAGTGGTTTAATCGAATTAAGCAAATGGAATTACAGGAATTTTCGATTGGCGAATTACGCGTGGAGTTACATGGCACGACCATGGTTGTGACTTACCAGATCACACTGAATGGTAAGCAAGCAGGACAACCACTCGCGGCGAACTCTTTGCGGCGAATGAGTGTCTGGCAGCAGCAGAAATCCGGATGGGTCTTGATTGCGCAGTCTTCCAGCGGTTAAACACTTGTCGTGAATAGGATTAGCGCTTCTGTTTAGGAAGAGCGCAGGAGTGCGTAGCGTTCAGAATGGCTGCATCGAGTTGCACGCCCAACTCCACCAGTTCTTCGGGAGTAAGAATGCGTTGCAGGCGCTCGAATAATTCACGCTCTTCTTTTCGAATATGTCGCGTCAGAGTTACCGAGAATTCGTGCAGGTCGACGATGCTCATTGCCCTTGCCGCCGCCAGAGCAAAGTAGCGACGCAGCGCCACGTGTTCGGCGCGCAACTCCGAAGTCAGCGCCATGAGATCCTCTGTGCGTTCAGCGATCGGAAATAGCACCGACTCTTCCGCGTCGAAGTGGTAGCGAATCTCCTGCTGAAACTGCTCTTCGATTTCAGGCTGCCATACATCCACTTCGGCAATCCCTGCCTTGAGCGAACGATCGATGCGCACACACAGCGCCAACGCGTGCTGGTGCTGACGCGACAACGGAATCAAGGCAGGATCACGCAACATAACCAGGGTTCGTCATTGAGCCACAGCTGTATGAGTTTTCTGAGCCGCAGGACGGAGCGTCAGCCAATCGGTGCGAACACGGTCCCATTCCTGGATGAGCAATCCATACGACTCGAAAAACTCGCGAATGCGTAAACGTGGCCAACCTACAATCTCCTCAAGAATCGGCGTCAGCACGGCAAGTGAGTTCGTACTTAGGATCGTGCGCTTGGCGATCTGCGCAATGTTCTTGCTCTCTGATACCGCGATCGTGAAACCGTCGCGCACATTCACATGCAACATGACGTGAATATCAGAACTTCCATCGCCAACGTACACGATGTGATCGGGACCAATCTGATTCTTCGCCTGCAACTGATCGAGCGCTTCCACCTTGCCGTATCCCGCGCCTGCACGCACGATCGAATCGATTTCGCCGCTCTCCTTGTACTTGAAGACCGTTCCAATCACATGGTCGGCTGGTACGATGCCTTCCAAAGCTGAATGGATTACTTCGACTGGGGCAGCCGAAAGCACATAGAAATCGAAATTGAAACCGTCGATCCCCTTCTCGAGCAGGCGATAAAGCAGCTCGATGTTTTCTTTCAAACGGATCTGCTTCCCCGCCTCTATCAGATGTTCGCGCCTGACGCGAGAATGGAATTCGGGGTCATGCAGTAACAAGTAGGCTAGCTCGGCGCCTTGCTGGACGAGATTCAGACGCGCCATCCCTTTTACTTTGCGCTCAAACTCCGAGGTAGGAATTCCGACCAGCTCGCTTAGAACGTACCCGGTATCGTTGAACGTGAGCGTTTGATCAAAATCGGACGCAAAAATATAGCGTTTGATGAATTTGTCAGTCATAAGCCATTAGATTAGCCAGAGCTCGTGAATGGCAAATTAAAACAATTGATAAGGGGCATAAATCGGCGTCAACTCTCGCGAAATGAATAGTTTACAACCAGCAGCCGCGAGATCGATTTTAGAATAACCGGGGACTGTGGAGTTCGAAATCCGGGGATAATTTCGAACTCGCGCAGTCATCGGTGCGCAGGACGCGTGATTCGGGGGAAGCGCCGTTAGCCCTGCACAATTTTGAAAATCGATCCGTTTCCGTAATCGACGACATACAAGTTTCCCGAGTAGTCGCGACCAAATGCACTGATCGCCCGCCCCGTGGAAAGCAACGTCGAACGCTGCCATCCGGTTGAAGTCATTTTCAGAGCCCAGATCTTTCCAGTGATGAAGTCTCCGAACACATACATGCCTGCCAGGCCTGCAATCGAGGATCCTCGATATACGTAACCACCGATAATGCATTCGGCAGTCGGGTGCGCGATCTCCGTGATCGGCAGAATTTTTCCAGTCTTATTGCAGGTGCTTCCGATCGGATAACAGTGCGCACCTTCCATGAGGCTCCAACCGAAGTTGCCGCCAGATTTTCCGAGGTCAATTTCTTCGTAAGAGTCCTGTCCGACATCTCCGATGAAGAGACGTCCGCTGGAGAAATCAAATCCGAACCGCCATGGATTACGGAACCCGTATGCCCAGATCTCCGGTTTCACCCCCGTTCGTCCAACAAAAGGGTTCGTAGACGGAATGCTATAGGGCGTTCCGGAATTCACATTGATGCGAAGAATCTTTCCGAGCAAAGTCGACAGCTTCTGTCCGTTCCCCAGCGGATCGCCTTCGCTGCCCCCATCTCCAAGCCCGATGTATAGATACCCATCGGGGCCGAAGGCCAACTGTCCTCCGTTGTGGTTGTCATAAGGCTGGTTGATCACTAACAGCACTTTGGCGGTAGTACTCGCCACATCGGCATTCGTGGAGGAGCGGTGATACTCCGCGATTACAGTCTGGACTTGTCCCGACTGGACGCGAGTGTAGTTGATGAACAACCGGCCGTTCGATTTATAGCTCGGGTGAAATGCCAATCCGAGCAGACCCATTTCGCCGCCGGAGGAGACCAGAGAGGTGATGTTCAGAAAGGGCGTTGAGAGAAGCTTGCCACTCTTGATGACGCGGATCTTGCCCGCCTGCTCAAGGACAAAGAGTCGGCCTGTCCCATCGTTGGGGGTTTCCAAATCCAAAGGATTCGTTAATCCGCTGACGACTGGCTGAAGGGCGATGACCGGCGCGGCCATGGCACCCGTACTGAAGAAGGCTAGAACTGCGGCGAAAAAAACAGTTTTGGGCGAAATACGAAAAGCTTTCAAAAGCAAAACATGCCTCCGGGGGACCCTGGGACCGAACCAATAGAAGGGAGAAGCTTATGAGAGATGGCCCACCATCGCATGGAACCGTTCTACCGAAAAGTTCGACCACACCTCACATTGCAGAGTACAAATGCCGCCGCGTTTTGGCTGTACAGCAGATTCGTTAAACGATCGGGTGCGTGATTGTATTTACGTCGTACTGTGCATTGGCGAAGCTCGTCGCCCGCTCTTTGCAGGGCTAAAACCCCGTCAAGCTCGCGAACTTTACTAAACCGTACAAGATATTGAGAATAGGAGGTTCGCAGGGCCGCGATACTATCTTCTACACAAATCAGTCCTCATATAAGGAGCCATATGTCTGCTACGGGAGAACTTATTCGCCTAATGAACTATGTCGATGACATCGCAGCCACGCTGCGGCGCATCAACGCAAGCATTCCAGCCATGACGTCGGAAGAGCGGCAACGGCTGGCGGAATACATCCACAAGTCCGACCCGAGCATGTCGTCGGTCTTAGCTTCGCTCGAACACGGAGGCAAGTAGTGTCGCAAGTGAACACTATCGCCGTGATTGGCGCGGGCATCATGGGACGGGGGATCGCGCAGGCCGCGGCGATGGGCGGGTATCGGACGATTCTCGAAGACATCTTGCCGAACGCCCTGCGGCGAGCCGATACAGAGATTCGCGCCAATCTCGAGAAAGCAGTCGAGTTGGGAAAGCTGTCTGCGGGCGATGCGGAAGGAACAGTTCAACGGCTCGAATACGCAAGTTCGGTCGACGAGGCCGCTCGTCAGGCTGACCTCGTAATCGAAGCCGTGCCCGAGGAGATGGAATCGAAGATCGAGATTTTTACTCTCCTCGATAAGATCTGCCGCCCGAATACTGTATTGGCGTCGAACACGTCGTCCTTAAGTGTGACCGAGATTGCTGGGGTTACGTACCGAGCGCCGAAGATCGTCGGGATGCACTTCTTTAACCCAGTGCACAAGATGAAGCTGATCGAAATTGTGCGGGCACTGGAGACCGACGACCATACGGTAGCAACGGCGGTCGAAGTCGGCAGGCGAATGGGGAAAGAAGTAGTGGTGGTGAAAGAGTCTCCAGGGTTCGTCACCAGCCGCATCAATGCGATGATCGGCAACGAAGCGTTCTACATGCTGCAGGAAGGCATCGCGTCAGCCGAAGACATTGATAAAGCGCTGAAGCTTGGATTAAACCATCCGATGGGGCCGTTTGAGTTGGTGGACCTGGTTGGGCTCGATACCCGGCTCAGTATTCTTCAGTATCTGCATCGCACGCTGGGAGAGAAGTATCGCCCCGCAGATTTGCTGGTTGAGTATGTGAAAGCTGGACGACTCGGGCGCAAGTCGGGGCGTGGAGTGTATGAATATTCTATCGAGAATAGGCGCGCGGACGACGTGAGGGACGCTGTCACCACACAGGAGCGACGAGCGTAGGGGCACAGCTTGCTGTGCCCGGACGTAGCAAGCTACGTCCCTACGAGGCTTACTTCTTTCCATCAATGAACTGATACCAATAGCCACTCGGCTCGTTTCCTGACACTGTCCGCGTGTTGTATTGCAGAAGATAGTTCAGGTGCTCGGCATCGAGCGGATACTGCTTCCCTGGATATGGATAGATCCCCATCTTCGCGAATGGAAGCGGATCGACCGTGTTGCCCTCCGCCGCATAGAAGTCCATGTCTTTTTCATAGCCTTCGGCATGGAAGAAATAATCGCGCGTCCAGCCAGCAGGAACAGGAGGCAGTTTCGACGGATCGAACTCGAGCGCGACACCTTCGCCCGACCCGAACACAGCGAACCGGTCATCATTCGACGAAAGCAGTGGCGTAACGTCTCCATAGCGCGTGTACGCACCCGCCTGGCGCGCATAAGGGCCAGTGTTGCTTACTTCTTCATATCGATATTGCACATTCCCAGGCGGCTGATTTTCGATCTGTCGCGGATATCCGTGGAAGTGCAGGTCGGCAGTCGTGAGCTCAACCGGAGTGAGCTTCACCTGGGAGGATTGCGGCGTGCGATCGATGAGAATTGAGTCCCAGTAAATTTGGAGATTGGTTGAAATGCGGATGCGTTTTGTTCCGGGCGGCAATTTTCCGCTCAAGTCGGCGGTCATCGTGCGAGGAAGACCGGCAGGAAACCCCATGTCGTCGACGACCTTCTTCCAATTTCCTTTCGCATCTTTAGCTTCGACGTAAGGCGCGACTGGCTTCAACCCGGCTTGGTCGGCCGCGTACATCCCGGTGGCCGTGAAGTATTCGATCTCGCCGTGAAGCAGGAGGCGGAGCGGGCCGCCGTTGTAGGCGTCGCCTAAATCTAATTCGAGGCTGTGCGGTTTCGTGAATCCCTTGAACGGAAGAATCTCAAAATCGCCGACATATTTGTGCGCCTTGAGATCCGAGAGCAGGTTGTGGCCATGCTCGTCCCATGCACCCGCGGGTAGCTGGGGATCCTTACTCGTGACAACTTTGAACGGCGGATACGGTGGGTTGCTAGCGAACCGCTCGTCGGGGTAAACGTCAACGCCGACCGGGTGATCGACCGCCAGCAGACGGACCTGGTCGAGATACACGACCTCTTCCATCGGTTCCATCAGGCGGAAGCTATAGCGGCCATTCTTCAGATTCATCATGCTGCGATCGACCTTGATGTACTCGGTCGGTCGCGGAATGTTGCGCTCGACTTTGCCGTTCTCCGTACCAACCCAGTGGCCGACAACACCGGCTCCGAGAAGATCGCCGACGAGTTCATAGTGCGTGCCATCCCAGACGAAGAGCGTCGGGCACGAGGAACCGCGCCGATCAATTTCGGTGAACTCCTGAAGCTTGTTGCCGGCAATTTCGATTTCGTCCTGCAACACACCAGTGGGCCAGAGCATGCGCACGATGTCGGCCTGTTTGGCTTGACCGAGGCCAACGGTAAGGTAAGGAGAGTTTTGTCCGAGATAACCGGACGATCCGTAGATTTCAAATTTCTGGCGGTTCGCGCCGGAGAAGACTTCGACCTTAGTGCCGATGGCGGATTTGTTGTCGTTCAGTCCGACGAGCTTGAGCCGCAGCCAGTTGTTCTTGTTGCCGCCCTCGTTTCGGAGGAGAACCGCGGGGCCGTGGTTCTGGGTGATGAGAAGATCGACGGCCCCGTCATTGTCGTAGTCTCCGGTGATGATGGCGCGCGGATCTTTGAGTTGGATCCTGTCGAGGCCAACGTCGGCGGTAACGTCCTTCCAGCCGTCGGGGCCAAGATTGCGAAAGAGACGGACTTCGAAGACGTCCCCTTCGGGTTTAAGTAACTCTTTCTGCCCGACAACAGCTAAATCAATCCAGCCATCATTGTCGTAATCGAAAGCAACGACGCCGAACGCGCGGTACCATTTGAACTCCGGCACACGGACCTCTTCGAAGGCTTTCCCTTTGTCGTTACGCCAAAGCGTTACGGCTGAGATGCCAATATTCGTGAAGGCAAGGTCCACCCAGCCGTCGTGGTTGAAGTCGAGCGCGGCAACACCAAAAGTCGCCGTTGATCTAATGGGAGACAGTCGAAGAAATTTTCCTTCGCGCGGATTCTGGAAGATTGCTGTCTTCTCCCCAGTGACGGCAAGATCGACAGCGCGGTCATTGTTGTAGTCGGTGCCAGCTGCAGCCACGATAAACTCGGAACCAGCGAGACCGGTGGATTCGGTTACATCCGTGAAGGTACCGTTTCCATTGTTCCGCCACATCACAGCGCGACCCGAGGACGAATCCGCGCCCGAGTTCGGATTTACGCGAGGGAGTATTTCCGTAACGTACAAGTCAAGATCGCCGTCATGGTCGTAATCAACGAAGGTGAGACCAACTGCGGCTGCGGAACCCGTCTCCAAAACGCCAGGCTGCCGGGCCGCTTGCTGCACAATGATGCCTGCATCCCCGGCTAAATTCTTAAATGTTCCGTCTTTTTCGTTGTGCAAGAGCAGAACGCGATTACCTAAGCTCACTGCGAGGTCAGCAAATCCATCGTTGTCGTAGTCGCCCGCGGTACAGGAAATCGCCGGCCCATAAAGACCAAGCCCAGCCTTGTTGGCTACGTCTTCGAACTTGCCATTCCCAAGGTTGTGATAGAGAGACATCCCTCCTTGAGTGCCGTTGTCGGCGAGCAGCAAATCTATCTTCCCATCGTTGTCGTAATCCAAAAAGCAAGCGCCGGGCCCAAGAAATGTCGCTGCCGAAGCTGCAGTTTGCGCTCCAACGCGAGCCGTAATCCCCGCCTCCTTCGTGACGTCCACAAACTTCACCGGAATCTGCGGCAGAACTTTCTCCACCACCGCCGGAGACTCTTCCGCTCGCGAATATTTTCCTTGTTCGCCATACGCCAGCGAGATCGGCGAGCCCAGCTTGTTCTTCGTGATGTACTGGAATTTGACGAGGTGCTCGCGAGACTTCGTCGTGTCCCCCGACTGCTGCAAGGCTCGCGACAGTCCGAATTCTGCCGAGGCGTGCAGCGGATCGATCTTCAGCGCGTGCTCAAACGCCTCAATTGCCGGCGGAAATTGCTTCAGCTGCGCATATGTCGTTCCCAGGAAATACCACGTGTCCGCGTCGTCGGGATCGATTTCCGTCACGTGTCGAAACGCATCGACGGCAGCCTGCGGTCCTTCCGAATTCTTATAGACCAGGCCGAGGTTGTACCAGACATGCGGATCCTTCGGATCGCGCTTGGACGCCGCTTCCAGAATCTGTTTCGCGTCGTCGACTTTCTGCAGATTGACTAGCGCGATACCCCGATTGATTTGCGCGGTCTGGAAGTTGGGATCGGCTGCCGCCGACTGCTCGAAGGCGCGCAGACCTTTTTCGAACAGTTGCTGATTCATGTACGCCACGCCCAAGTTGTTCAGGCGCGCGGCCTCGGCAGGATCAGGCTTCGCAACCTGAGGGGCTGCAGCGACAAGAATGAGAGCAACGATAAAGAGCGAGGCAGTAATCAGGATGCGGCGCATGGGAGTATGAGGCTTCCATCATAATTGGAGACGGCCTGCAACTGCAGGTTCCTCCCTCTGCTCGGAATGACAATCAAAAAAGCGTAGACTCTTTGAATTCCAAGGCGCGCCTGACGCGAGTTAGAGGGGAAAACGAAATGACAATCAAACCTTTTTTCCTCCAACATCCACAATTGTGAACACAACTCCACAGGATGTGCACAGTTCGACCGGGATTCGCACTTGCGCAAACGCTCACGCCGTTGCACAGTCAAATAAGAGCACAGCACTTTGAGCCCCGCTGTGAACTCTGACCTTTGAACTGAACTAGGCCTAGGCCCATGCAGATTTCTGATCGCAAAATCTCTCCCATCCGCGAACCCAAAGACACCAATCCCGTTTGTGAGCTGTGTGGTGGCACGGGCTGGAAACCGGTGACTCGCGGCCCGGACCGTCGCGTGAAGCGCTGCGATTGCCAGATTCGCGCTCGGGCCGCGACCCTGCTGGGCGCCGCACAGATTCCCAAGCGCTACGAGCACTGCGAGCTTGCCGAGTTCGATACACGATTTGAAGGTGCTCATCCAACCCTCATGCGGGCCCTGCTGGAAGCGCGGAATTTTGTCTCAGAGTATCCGGTCGAAAAATCTGGCCTCCTCCTTATTGGTCCGATCGGCGTGGGAAAGACTCACCTAGCCGTGGGAATCATGAAAGAGCTGATCCTCAACAAGGGGATCGCGGCGCTCTTCTGCGATTATCGCGAGCTGCTCAAGAACATTCAGAACTCCTACAACGAGTCGGTGAAGACGACTGAACTCGACGTTCTGCGTCCGGTGTTCGATGCCGAAGTTCTCGTGCTTGACGAACTGGGCGCGGTCAAGCCGACAGAATGGGTTTGGGACACGGTCAGCCTCATTCTTAATACCCGCTACAACGACAACCGCACCACTATCATCACCACGAACTTCGCGGATGAAAAAGCTGGCGGAGTCTCTGGCACGCTCTCTCCCGCCCGGGCCGCCTCTCGTGACGAGACGCTGGGCGATCGCATCGGTGAGCGCATGCGGTCCCGGTTGCACGAGATGTGCCGCATTATTCGACTCGATGGGTCGGACTTCCGCCAAAAGATCCGCAGCGCTAGCTTTCGATGATTCTCCGCTACGAGCGCCGCGCTGCGCGCCAGCAACAAAACAGCATTCAGCACTCAGCATCCAGCAATCTGTCCTCATCTGGACGGTTCGCATAGCGTGCCAGTGATGCTAGGAACGGGTTTCCCCTCGTAACTCATGGCTCGAAGCTCGTAGCCCACAGCCCCGTCGATTAGACTTTAGATGTGCTCACTGAGCGGGTCGAGTTCGTCCCTGAGCAGGATGCAGAGCTCTTTGCCGCCGCCCCGGCCGCGCCTGCTGTCTTCATGCTGCGTGGCGCGGACGCCACGGCGGAGCCCTACGTATCAAAAACGGCGAATCTTCGACGGCGCTTGCAGCGGCTGTTGGGCGCTCCCACTGAGAAAAGCAAACGACTGAACCTGCGCGATCGCGTGCGCTGGATCGAGCATTCGGCCACTGGCTCCGACTTCGAGTCGGCTTTCCTTCTTTATCGCGTGTTGCGGGTGGAATTCCCCCAAACCTACGCCAAGCGTTTGCGTTTTCGTTTTGCGCCCCTCGTAAAGATGCACATGGAGAACGCTTATCCGCGAGCCTCCGTGACGACTCGCCTCGGACGCTCGGCTGATCTCTCGAAGTACTACGGGCCCTTCCTCTCTCGCGTGGCGGCCGAAAAGTTCATGAACGATTCGCTGGACTTCTTCAAGATGCGTCGCTGCGTCGACGATCTCAACCCGGACCCGAAGTTCCCCGGTTGCATCTATTCGGAAATGAAGATGTGCCTGGCTCCTTGTTTCAAAGGCTGCACGGATGACGCCTATGCCACCGAAGTTGCGCGCGTCAACGCGTACTTCGAGTCTGGAGGCGACTCGCTGGTTCGTGAGATTTCGTCGGCACGCGAGGCTGCGTCCGCAGACCTTCAGTTCGAAGATGCTGCCGCGCACCATGCGCGACTCGAAAAGCTGGGTTCGGTCGTCACTTCCTTACCGGAGATAGTCCGGCGGCTCGATCAGCTGCATGCACTCATTGTGCAGCGGTCCCCAGCCGCTGAGACTGTGAACTTTTTTCGAGTGGATGCGGGATCCCTCGCTGGCCCCCTGCCATTTGCGATTTCAGCTCCCGACCACACCAAAACTCAATCCATGGAAGCTCGGGTCGAAGAGGCATTGTCGAGTCTGCCGCCAGCGGTCCCGAAGAGTGCGCCAGAGAGGATGGAGCATCTGGCAATCTTGAAAAGGTGGTACTACCGCTCGAGTCGCGACGGCGAAATTTTTATCGCCGACAGGAAAGGCGAGTTGCCGATGCGAAGGATCGTGCGCGGCATCTCGCGTGTGTATCGCGGTGAAAAGGAAGTGCATAGTTGATGGATTATTGTTGATTTCAGATCGTTGATTGAAAAGCCGTCGACCGCGGCGGAGGGAGTTTATGGCGGATCACGACAATACGTTGCGAGAGCATCTGGTTTATCTCTTGCAGGATGGTGGGGCACACGCCAAGTTTGACGACGTGGTTGGCGACTTCCCCGACAAAGCGCGAGGGAAGAAACCGCAGGAACTTCCGTATTCCGCCTGGATGCTGCTCGAGCACATGCGCCTGGCTCAGTGGGACATCCTCGAGTTCAGCCGTAGTAAGGACCACGTTTCGCCGCCGTGGCCCGATGGGTACTGGCCGAAGTCTCCTGAGCCTGCCGACGATGCAGCGTGGGACAAGAGTGTGCGTGAATTCAAGAAAGACCTGAAAGCGATGGAGGATCTTGTGCGGAATGCGAAAACGGATCTATACGCGAAGATTCCCTGGGGCGATGGTCAGACCATCCTGCGCGAGGCGCTGCTGGTGGCCGACCACAACGCCTACCATCTCGGACAGTTAGTGACGGTACGGAGGCTGCTTGGGGAGTGGGAAGATTCGTGAATATTCTGGGGACGGGCGAGGCGCCCGTCGCTCCAGCGGCCGCTATTTGCTCAACTCTTTCTTCACTGCCTCGCTCACGACTTTCCCATCCACGCGCATTCCTGCGGCATTGAAGCGGGCCATGGCTGTCTTCATCACGCTACCCATGTCTTTCATCGTCGGCGCAGGGGACATCTCGGCAATTGCGGCACGCACGCCAGCCGCGATCTCTTCTTCACCGGCGGCTTTGGGCAGATAAGCCTCAATCAGCTTGATCTCAGCAGCTTCTTTGTCTGCCATCTCCTGGCGGCCGCCCTTGGTGAACTGCTCAATCGAGTCTTTGCGTTGCTTGATGAGTGTGGAGAGCACTTGCTGCGATTCTTTGTCATCGAGCGGCAACATCTTCTCGATCTCTTTATTCTTGAGCGCGCTCTTCACCATGCGCAGGCAGGAGAGGCGCTGCTCGTCCCGCGCCTTCATTGCGCCCACAATATCTTTCTGAATCTGATCGATAAGCGGCATGGTGGGATTATAGATGGCGCTACGAGCTTCGAGCTACGCGCTTCGTCTCCTGATCATGATGACTGAATGCTGACTGCTGACTGCTGATTGCTGATTGCTGATTGCTGTTCACGTCACAGCCAATCCATCTTCCGGGTTGTACACTATTAGCCCAACTTCATTGAGGACTCCTCCTATGCTGCGCAAAAATCGCCTCTTCACTCCCGGTCCTACGCCGCTTCTGCCCGCTGCGCAATTCGCGATGGCTGCCTACACGGCGCACCATCGCACTGCCGATTTCCGCGCGCTCTACACCCGCGTGCTGTCCGATATGAAAGAGTTCATCGGAACAAAAAACGATGTCCTGGTACTTGCCTGTTCCGGTACAGGCATCATGGAAGCTTCGGTCTCGAATCTCACCTCTCCCGGTGACAAAGTCCTTGTATTGACGGCAGGAAAATTCGGAGAGCGCTGGCAATCACTTAGTAAAGCGTACGGCTGCCGTGTTGAGACGCTGAGTGTGCCTTACGGGCAGACCTTTTCCCTGGAAGAAATCGCCGTGAAGCTCACGCCGGATGTGAAATGTGTTTACGTGCAAGCCACCGAGAGCTCCACCGGCGCCCGCCACGACATTCAGGGCATTGCGAAACTTGTTCGATCAATGGACGACACGCTGCTTGTTGTCGACGCGATCACCGGGCTGGGCACAACCCACTTCAACGTCGATGGATGGGGAGTGGACGTGATCATCGGCGGTTCGCAAAAAGCCCTGATGATTCCGCCCGGGCTCGCCTACTGTGCCGTGAGTGAACGCGCCTGGCAGCGGATGGAAACGACCACCTCACCCCGCTACTACTTCGATTTGCGAAAAGAACGGAAGTCCGCGGCCAAGGGTGAATCGGCCTACACGCCGGCAACATCGCTGATCGCGGGACTCGGAGCGGCGCTCAATTATCTAAGAGAAGTCGGCAATGACAGCGTTTCCGATGGCCGTCGCGATCTTGTCGACAATGCTGAACTGTGCGCTGAAATGACTCGCGACGGCGCGAAGATGCTCGGATTGAAATTATTTGCGGGCGGATGTCCGGCGGCTGCGCTCACCGCCATTGAAGCTCCGAAAGGAATTGACTCAGGGTTGATCGTGAAAGCGTTCCGCGAACACTTCAACGCAGTTGTGGCGAATGGGCAGGGCGAAATGAAAGGGCAATTATTCCGCGTGGCCCACATTGGCTACTACGATTACATGGATACGATCGCAGCGCTCGCTGCACTTGAGCAGGTTCTGAGTGAAGTGTCCGGCAAACCTGTCGAGTTCGGTTCAGCGGTACGGGCTGCACAGGAAGTTTTCGCTCGCAATATGCAGAAACAGGCCGCCGGAGTTTAAGACTAGCTTTGCGACTGCGTGCGAATTCCGATCTGCCAATCAGGCCACGGGCTGGGAAGCCTCACCGGATACAGTGGGGTTTAAACTTTTGCATCCCGAAAAGTTTTCCCAACCCATGACCGGCTCGTTGGTGCATCAGGAACACCGATCAGAATTTGCGATGTCACTGCGCATTGAAGGTCAACGTGTTCGAATGTCTCGTTCCTGATCTGGCGTCTTCAACCAGAACACGCACCATTGCCATAAGAGTAGTAAGGCGCGGAAGGCACTTTGTCAGAAAGTTGTCATGACCCGGTCAAAACTTGCTGACCTGGAATGGGGAGTCTAAGGATCCTATGAAGGTAGTCATCGCTGAAAAGATTTCTCCGTCAGCCGTGGATGTTTTGCGCGAACCACGCTGGACCATCGTTACGCCGGAAGAAGTCGCTGGCAATTTGCCCGCGCAGTTGGAATCTGCCGATGCCCTCATCGTGCGCTCGGCCGTCCAGGTGGACGAGAAACTCCTTGAGCATGCCAAAAAATTACGTGTAATCGGGCGCGCCGGTGTGGGCGTCGATAACGTCGATCTGGACGCGGCGACTCGCAAAGGGATCGCAGTGATGAACACTCCCGGCGCGAATGCAGTCGCCGTCGCCGAACTAACGCTTGCCATGATGCTGGCTATGGCGCGCCAGGTGCCACGCGCTGACGCTCTCATGCATGCTGGGAAATGGGAGAAGAAATCACTCCAGGGGACCGAGTTGCGCGCCAAAATTCTCGGAGTGGTTGGCCTTGGAAAGATCGGGATGGAAGTCGCGCGTCGCGCTCGCATCTTTGGAATGGAGATCGTCGCTCATGATCCATTCGTATCGGCTGGCGTGGCGAAAGAACAGGGCATCCGCATGGCACTTTTGGATGAAGTGCTCGCCGAAGCAGACTATCTGACACTGCACGTGGGTTTGACTCCACAGACCCATGGCATGATCAATGCCGAATCGATCCGCAAGATGAAAAAAGGCGCGCGCCTCGTCAACTGCGCGCGCGGCGAACTGGTCAACGAAGCAGACCTCGCACAGGCGCTCAAGTCCGGATACCTGGCTTGCGCAGCGCTCGACGTCTTCATCGAGGAACCGCTCAAGAACTCTCCACTCTCTACACTCGACAACGTAATCCTCACACCTCATATCGGAGGTTCCACACACGAAGCGCAGGAGGCCGTGGGCTACCAGATCGCACTTCAGGTCAAGGAATATCTCAAAGACGGAGTGTTCCAGAACGCGGTCAACGTGCCATCGGTTTCACATGATGAATATGTAGAGATGCAGCCGTACATTGAGTTGGCCGAACGACTCGGATCTTTCCTTGCGCAGGTGAGTGACGGCAGTCTCGAGGAAATTTCGATCCGCTACAGCGGACACATCGCAGAATGGAAAACCGATCTGGTTCGCAACGGCGCACTCAAGGGCATTTTGAATCAAGGACTCGAAGAGAAGGCCAACCTTGTTAATGCAACGTCGATTGCCAGTGCGCGCGGTTTGCGTGTGGTCGAGTCGCGTAAGTCAAAGCAGCCGACGGGAGGCGCCGGCAGTGTTGTTTCCATTTTGCTCAAGACATCTTCCGAGGAACACCTTGTAACGGGAGCGGTGCTGCACAAACGCGCGCCGCGGTTACTCAACGTGGATGGGATCGATGTCGAAGCTCCGCTTGAACGCGATCTGATTTACATGCGCAACCGCGACGTGCCCGGCGTGATCGGACAGGTAGGAACAATCCTAGGCAAGCACAAGGTCAACATCGCGAATTTCTCTCTCGGGCGCAGGGCAGAGTCTGAGGAGACGGGCAAATCAAAGCCGCGCGAAGCGATTGCGGTCGTTCACATCGATGAACGCGTGCCCGAGCCGGTTTTGAAGGCACTTCGCAAAATGGCTGCCATTGAAGAAGCAAAAGGCATTCGGCTCTTCTGACACAATCGTAGGTTGATCACCGACAATAGGAACCGTAAAGCGTCGGACATCCGTCGCATTTGCGAGCCATCCTCGAGCATTAAGCCCAAGTAATGAAATTCTTCTTCAACTTTATTCATAATCCGCGTAATTCCCGAATCGCCATGAATAAAGATCAATACGCATGAATAAAGGAAAACCCCGATTTGCTTATGCCGCAGAGAATGGCAAAGTATTTCTATCTTCAAGAAAAAAGGTTGATGAATGGCTTCCGGGATGACCATCCTACATTGCGAGTCGAACGCGTGCCGCGCCACGGGGAACTCAAGGCGCAGCATTGAAGTCTGGTTTCAGCGAGGACCTCTTCGTCGCCAATTTGTGCGCTGCCCATTTTGTCGAGGCCTGATTGGCTTTGAGCTTCAAGCAGCGAACATTTGGTTTGTTCGTCCGGAAGCCCGTCTCGCTTCCTAAGTTCTATCAGCAATCTCCATCCTAGACGCTACCCCAAAGGTTCCCACCTAAGCCAATCCATTCTGCAGTGCTCACTAGCGCCTTCGATCAGCTTTCGATAGTCTTCTAATTCTTTTCCGAACAAAGCTTTCGAAATAAATGTGAGGGGGAACATGCTTAAGAAAGTTGCTGTTCTTTGTTTGTTGATCGTCTTCGCTACGATTCCCGCAATGTCGCAAGCGGCGCCTCGCCGCGTGATTGTGCGTGCCGGGAAAGTCCTTGATGTAAAAACTGGGCAAACCGCGTCCAACCAGGCAATCACGATTGAAGGCGACAAAATCGTGAGCATCGGCTCAGCTAGCAGCGCTGCATCAGAGGGTGCAACAATCATCGACCTTCCGAATGCGACCGTGCTCCCCGGCCTCATCGATAGTCATACGCACATCACTTTCGATCCCAAGGGTCTCGGTTATGAAAGCTTGGGCATTTCCGTTCCCCGCGAGGCCCTGACTGGTGCCAAGAATGCGCGAATTACGCTTGAAGCAGGATTCACGACCGTCCGTAACGTCGGTGCAAGCGGCTACTCCGATGTCGCCTTGCGGGACGCGATCAACGACGGCGATGTTCCCGGACCTCGCATGATCGTGAGTGGTCCGGCCCTCGGCATCACCGGCGGACATTGCGATAACAACCTGCTTCCTTTCGAAGAGCACAAGGAAGCCGAGGGCGTGGCGGACGGAGTCGCCGCAGTGCAGCACAAAGTCCGCGAAGTCATAAAGTATGGCGCCGACGTCATCAAGATCTGCGCCACGGGAGGCGTGATGTCGAAGGGTGATGACCCCAATGCGTCCCAATACACGATGGACGAGATGAAAGCTATCGTTGCCGAAGCGCATCGCCTCGGGCGTAAGGTCGCCGCTCACGCGCACGGTGCGGAAGGAGTCCGCTGGGCCTCTGACGCGGGCGTCGATTCCATCGAACATGGCCATCTCATGGACGACGCTGCCATCGCCACTCTCAAAAAGAATGGTACGTACCTCGTCCCGACGCTCTACCTCATGGACTGGAATCGCGAGAACATGAGCCAGCGTCATGCTCCCGACTACATCGTAAAGAAAATGCAAGCCGTGACGGCGGTGGGCCAAAACAATGCCAAGAAAGCATTCGCGGCTGGAGTGAAGATCGCTTTCGGCACAGATGCGGCCGTTTATCCGCACGGCTTGAATGCGCATGAGTTTGCCGTTTATGTGCGCTTGGGATTGACTCCGTTGCAGGCGATTCAGACCGCGACCATCAATGCTTCCGACCTTCTCGGCCGGACGAGCACAATTGGAACACTCGAGCCTGGCAAATATGCTGACCTGATCGCTGTCGATGGTGATCCACTGCAGGACGTCACAACTCTGGAGCGGGTCAAATTTGTGATGAAGGGCGGCGATGTCGTGAAGAACGGTTACGTGAAATAAGAATCGTTATCGCGGAAATGCGAAAGGGCGCAACCTTGAAGATTGCGCCCTCTTTATTTTGCCGATTACTAACTCCCGAATGATGACTACTTCTTGGGAGCAATCGCGTCTTTCGCGGCTTTCGCGACGCGGAACTTCACAACCGTCTTCGCTTTGATCTGGATCGGTTCGCCAGTCTGTGGGTTGCGGCCCATGCGGGCTTTGCGATGCGCTTTCACCAGGCGGCCCAGTCCGGGCACAACAAACACGCCGTTCTTCTTGGTCTCTTTAATTGCGGTGTCAGCCAGGTTCTCGAGCAATCCGGAAACTGTCTTGTTCGGCAGCTCGGCCTTCTCTGCCAGATGGCGTACGAGCTGGGTCTTCGTCATACCTGCAGCCATGATTCCTCCTTCAAGGTACTCAGTGATGTTTCAACGATGCGCGCATCTTATACCACTGCGCCTGTGGAAAAGTAGGATAATCGCCAGATTTTATGCGGTCTTTTTACTCTAGAGGTGCGCGGAAGGGCTTAAAACCAGCTTGTGCGCGACTTGAACGCCCGGAACAGGCTTAAAACCAGTGCTTCAGCCGCCCTGCGACCCATTGTTAATGGCGAGCTTCACGCCACGTTTTGCCGAAAAGCTGAAGCATGGAGCTTGAAGGCCGGAGCCTCACGCTTGTGCCTGTAAAATCCTTACGTGAGCTGCGCGATCTGTTCGACCCGAAAAGAAAAAAGATTCTGCCCCGCCGTTCACGGCCGAATCTGTCCTCAATGCTGCGGAGAGCAACGCGAAGTAACCCTCGACTGCCCCAGCGACTGTCCTTATTTGTTGCAAGCGCGCGAGCACGAAAAAGCCCGCCCGGCGGCCAATTTGAGCCCTTCAGATCTTTTTCTCCAAGTCGAATTGAACGACCAGTTCATGTATGAGCACGAACACCTCATTCTCGGACTCAGTTTCGCCCTTGCCAACTCGGCGCACGCCAACCGTTCCATCAACGATCGCGATTTGATCGTGGCGCTCGCTTCGCTCGCCCAAAGCTATGAAACGCTCATCAACTCCGGCCTCGTCTATCAGACTCCGACAGCCAATGTGGTGCAGCAGTCCATCGCCGCCGAAGTTCAAAAGATGGTGAAGGAATATCGTGAAGCCGAACAGAAACACACCGGAGTGACTCGTCTCAAAGATTCCGAAGTGTTGCGCGGATTGGTTTTTCTGCTGCGCATGGCATATGCGCGGACGTCAGGCCGACCGAAGTCTCGTGCCTTCGTGGATTTCTTGTTCAGCCAATTTCCGGAAAGAAAATCAGTCATCGCGCCCGAAGAGGCTGGCAGCCGGATCATCACACCGTGAGGCTTCGACCCACATTATTCTGAACGTATAGACTGTGCGTCCTGCTCCAGGAAACATATCTCACAGGAGAAACCATGCCCGTCTCTCAGAGTCTCCGCTGCACGAAAATGGTTCTGCAATCGCTGCTTCTGTTGAATATTTTTTCAACGCTGGCCTATTCGGCCGATCCGTCGATCAGTTCCCGAACGGCCCAGGTCAACGGTAGCAAGATTGCTTATCTGACGGCTGGCTCCGGTGATGCCGTCATTCTGCTCCACGGCTACGCAGAGACCTCGCACATGTGGCGCCCTCTAATCCCGCGGATCGCCGCGAAGTTCCTGGTGATTGCTCCTGATTTGCCCGGGATCGGCGATTCGGACATTCCTTCAAGCGGCAACGATATGAAAAGCGCGGCCACAGCCATCCATGGCCTAGCCAAATCCCTCGGTGTTAGTAAGGCGCGCGTGGTTGGACACGATATCGGCCTCATGGTGGCTTATGCCTATGCCGCCATGTATCCGACCGAGACTGAAAAACTCATAGTCATGGATGCTTTTCTTCCAGGAGTGGAGGGTTGGGAACCGATATACAACAACCCTGGCATGTGGCATTTTCGATTTTCGGGTCCTACGCCCGAAGAGTTGGTCCAGGGCCGTGAGCGCATCTATTTCGAGCACTACTGGAATGATTTTGCCGCCGATAAAAATCATTCCATCCCTGAAGAGGACCGCAAGTTCTACACCGCCGCATACGCGCGTCCCGGACGCATGCGTTCCGGATGGGCTTATTTCGTTTCCTTCCCAAAAACCGCGACCGACTTCGCAGAGCTGTCCAAGATAAAACTGAGCATGCCGATTCTCTCCATCGGGGGTGAAAAGAGCCTTGGATCTGAACTTGCAGCCCAAATGAAGCTGGTCGGCAACAATGTGAAAACTGTCGTGCTGGATGGTACGGGACACTGGCTTATGGAAGAGCGCCCGCAAGAAACCATGGAAGCTATCGCCAACTTTCTGTAACCGTTAAGCTTTACAATCGTGCTCACGATCTACCGCACTCACCCGTCCAACTATCTTCACAGGAGAAGACACATGAAATTTTTGTCTGTTTTGCTTTGTCTGTTAGTAGCGCTGTCCGCCGTCGCTCAAGACCAAAAGAAGCCCACAACCCTGCGCGGCGTCTTGCTCGAGCAGTTGAAGACCACCCATAACGAAAAAGACTGGTTCGTGCCAGCGAACGTCGCAGTCGAAGGACTTACCGCCGAACAGGCCAGTTGGAGGGACAAGAGTGGCAATCACTCCGTCGGACAGCTCGCCAACCACCTGGTCTTCTGGAATACGGAGCAACTCGCGAAGTTCAAAGGCGAACCTGCGCCGAAGTTTAGCGGCGACAACAATGAAACCTTCAATAACTTCGACGCCAAGAAATGGGCAGAGACTGTTAAACAGCTCGACGACGTGATGATCGCCTGGGAAAAAGCGGTCGAGCAGGCCGATGACGCTAAACTCGCAGAGTGGTCGTCCGCGATCGCGCACATCGGCGCGCATAACGCCTACCACATCGGACAGATGATCTACATCCGTCGCCTACAAGGATCCTGGAATCCCGAGAAGGGCGTGAAATAAGCAAGTTGACATTCTTTATAGCAATTGACACCCAGTAAGGCCCCTGTTACAAGGCATCTTAGGCGCTTCACTTACTGTGCCAATGGGGGCCTCTGTGCCAACTTCGTCTACCCCACATCAATTTTCCTATCTTCAATTTGCAAGTATCCTTCTGTCCTTCTTCTTATCAACCTCATACGCTCTTGAGGCAGTCTCGAACACAGAGACCGATGTAACTACCCTGTACCAGCAATTACAGACTCAAAATTTTACGAAGAGCGTATTCCTTGAAAACGTGCCTTTCGCGCGCGACCGCGTGCGTATCAATTTCGGCAGCGGGATGATGTATTTCGGCGAACCCGTTGCCGGCAAGATACGTTCGGCAGTATTTCTCGGATCTGGCTCGATTCAAGCCTCCCCGCCCGAAGGATTCGAAAAAGACAACGTACGCCGCTTGTTAAAAGCCGAGGAGATCTCCTCCGACTTCAAAACCATTGTTTTGCGATTTACCGATGACACTGCTGACAAGCTGATGGGCCTCGGCCATCTTCAGCAGAGCAGCGTTTCAGACCAGCTAAAGCATTTATCTCAGGATCTATGTCCTCGTTTGCTGAAGGAAACCGGGATGAATGTTTCGGCTCGGCAGATAGTATCCATTATCAACCACGAAGATCCTGGAATTTTCCTTGCCCAGTTTGACGGCGGGAGACGTGGTCGCTTCACCTATCTTTTCGATCCGCAATCGCGAATACCTGTTAACAGCTTCGGTATCAATGCCGGCGAGAAAGGTTTGATCTTCGCCTACGACGAGAACATCTTTGCGAATGACGTCTGGTTAGCTTTCTACGCTAGGGAGGACTACGACAAGGGACAGGCGCCTTATTCCGATTCGTACAATCTGGTCGATACAAGCCATTATGCGCTTTCCTTGGGTTTGATCGAGCCTAAGAAGGCTTTGGATTTAACTGCCAGGATCGATTTGGTCTCTCGCATGGATGCATTACGTGCCATACCGTTCTCCGTCGGAGAGAGTCTCTCAATCTACGACGATGAGCGCAGGAAAAGACAACTGTATCTGCTCAACGCACATGATCAGGATGGAAACGCGCTCGCTTTTCTGCAAGAACCTTGGGAAGGCGGGTTCACTGTCATCTTAGCCAAGCCGATAAATGCCGGCGAGCGTATCACCATCGCTGTAGATTTATCGGGCGATCTCATGCGTCAGGTTGAATCCACTGACAGTTTTTACCCGCGTTCTACCACGAACTGGTACCCACGACACGGGCCTCTTCCGCGCTGCCCTTTTGACATATCGATCTTGCATCGTAAAAAAGATCACGTCGTGACTGTGGGCACAGTCGTGAAGGAGGAATCAGCGCCGGACCAGAAAGATGCAGTGTTAACTCAGTTTCGAATGGAAAAGCCGATCGGGCTTGCCACCTTTGCTATAGGACCGTACGAAATACATAAGGACATCGCGAAACAGAAAGACGGGACGCAACTCCCGTTGGAGTTTTATTCGATGCCAGGCGGGCGTATGGCGATTAAGGAAGATTTCATTCTCGCCGAAATGAACAACAGCGTTCGGTTTTTCAGCAATACGTTCGGCCAATACCCTTACCCGCTCTTTCGTGGTGTCTTCCATCCCTTTAGGTTCGGACAAGGCTTCCCAACCACAATCATGATCCCAGCTGCCGATAGCTCGAATAAACGCACGTTTTCTTTCATCGCGCATGAGACCTCGCACCAATGGTGGGGCGATATGGTGCTTTGGCGTTCCTATCATGATCAGTGGCTGAGTGAAGGCTTCGCAGAATATTCAGGGATGCTTTATGTACAGTTACGGGACAAAACTTCCGGGGAGAAAGACTTGATTCGGGTGGCCAGAGAAGATCTCAAGAACCCTCCTTTGACCCTGACAGGAATCGGCCCGGGACGCCTTACGGATGTCGGTCCACTCATTATGGGACGCCGCCTCGAAACACGGGAAACGCAAGGCGCATACACAGCGCTCACCTACAAAAAGGGCGCCCTCGTGCTGCGCATGCTGCACTTCCTTTTTACCGACCCTACTACCGGGAATGGTCAACCGTTCTTTGATCTCATGACGGAGTTCGTTAACCGGTACAAGGACGGCACGGCGTCGACCGACCAATTCTTTGCCTTGGCCAGCGAGCGCATTCAGAACACTCCAATCGCACAGAAATACGGCTACAAAGACTTGAGCTGGTTTTATCGGCAGTGGGTGACGGAAAGCTATCTACCTTCGTACGAACTCAATTATCACATCGAGCCAAATCCAGCTGGTGGCGCTCTTCTAAAAGGCGAACTCCTTCAAAAGGGCATGCCTGATGACGATAAGTGGTTCATGCCCATTCCTTTGGTGGTTCACATGCCAGGTGGAAAGGCCGGGTCGATCACGGTGGCGGCGCTCGGACCCCAAACTCCCGTCAATCTGAAATTGCCTGCTGTTCCCGAAAAAATCGAACTCGATCCCGATCTTTGGGTTCTTTCGGACAAGACATCCATTAACAAACGATAAAAGATAGGGCGATCACACTAGGGCAGTTCAAATTTCGTACTAGCCGGCCAGCCTCCTCCTTATCACAGACAAACTCTCTTTCACGTGCCAATCTTGTAATGGGACATACGTCCTCTCGCTTCCTTGGAGGTGCTCTATGAAGCGCAGAGTTCTGATCCCGCTCACCATCGCGCTCTTGCTGCTTGCGTTCAAAGTTCCGTCCTTGGGACAGGAGCGCTCCTCGATCAAAGTAAAAAACAGTGAAGTCGTCACCAATGTGGTTGTCATTGACATCGTTCAGAACGGCAAAACTTACGAATTACAGTGCAATGCGGGTGGCTACCTTTGTCAGCCGCTGAAGAATGGGACCTACACCATGGTCGAGCTTCCCGAAAATTTCGGCATGTACGTTTGCCGCAATGTTGAGATCTATTCGAACGATGCATTGGATCCCGAAAAAACCGAGAGGCTAGGCGAGTACTGCTTAGTCGAGAAGTGAAATCGCGCAACGTTGTCTCACGCATGCCGTAGCATGCGGCCGACCCAGACGCTTCCGTTTATTTTGATGTACACTTGTCCGCCTCGTAAGAAACTGCCCTTCGCTCTCATTCAAGAATTCACGGCTTCGTAACAATTCCCCGGTCGAATCTGGCAATAATTTGTTTTAAGTAGTCGGGCCAACGCCACTCATCGCACAAATCACGAAAATGCAAGGAGACCTGCTATGCCTACCATCACAACAAAAGACGGTACACAGATTTATTACAAGGATTGGGGTTCAGGACAGCCGATTGTATTCAGCCACGGTTGGCCTCTCAGCGCGGATGCATGGGACGACCAAATGTTCTTCCTTGCATCACGCGGATATCGCTGCATCGCCCATGATCGTCGCGGACACGGCCGCTCCAGCCAGTCTTGGAAGGGCAACGAGATGAATACATATGCCGACGATCTCGCCGAACTGGTCGAATCTCTTGACCTGAAAGATGCCATTCACGTCGGCCATTCCACCGGTGGCGGAGAGGTCAGCCGCTACATTGGACGTCACGGCACGAAGCGCGTGGCCAAGGCCGTTCTCATTGGCGCCGTTCCGCCCTTCTTGCTCAAAAGTGCGGCAAATCCTGCTGGAATTCCAATCGAAGTTTTCGATGGATTACGGGAGGGTGTGCTAAACGACCGCTCCCAGTATTTTCAAGATTTCGCGATACCGTTCTACGGCGCAAACCGTCCCGGCTCGAAGGTCTCACAAGGACTTCGAGACTCTTTCTGGATGCAGGCCATGATGTCGGGTCACAACGCGTGTTATGACTGCATCAAGGCGCTCTCGGAAACAGACTTCACCGAAGACTTAAAGAAGTTCGATGTCCCGACTTTGATCTTGCATGGTGATGATGACCAGATCGTTCCGATTGGCGCGTCCGGCATGCTGTCGTCAAAGCTCGTCAAAGGGGCGACTCTGAAGGTCTATCCGGGACTGCCTCATGGCATGTGCTCCACTCATAAAGACGTGATCAATGAGGATTTGCTTGCTTTCTGCAAGAGCACCAAGCAAGCAGCAGCCTGACAATGAGCGGCCCGGGCTGTGCAGTTCGGGCCGACTCGTTCTCTCTTTGGGGTGGAACTTCGATGTCGTGTTCGGTTTCAGTGTGCTATTTTCGCCGTTAGCCCTGAAATGCTAAACACTAATTACTAACTACTTATTTCAACCCTTCCACTAGATACAAATCCGCCAGCATGCGGTGGTAACCATACACGCACGTCTTGGCGTCGGGCGTGAGCAGGATTGGTCCGATGTTTTCGACTCCAGCTGGGTCCGATGGCATCAGCTGTTTCCAGAGCGTGCGCTTTCCGGACTGAAGATCGAGGCTATACACTTTCGCCGGCAGCTCACCAGGCTGATAGATGTACAGGGAACGCCCATCCGCGCTCCACGTAACAGGTTGCTCGCCGGCCTCAAGGCCGTTCACCAGGCGTGGATCACCACCCGCAACGGGATAAAGGTATCCCTTCTGGTCGGGCCCGACTCCCGCTACGTAACGAGAATCAGGAGAAATCACGAACGCATTTCCGTGCACGCCTTCCGGCGTGATCGGTGTCGTCTTGCCCGAGTCCACATCGAGGACGTACAGCCGAACACCTTTGTCCGGCTCATTGCCTGAAAAGAGAATGCGCTTGCCATCCGGCAACCATCGCGCCGTGTTGTGATTGATTTTGTCCTTGCTAAGATCACGAGCCTCGCCAGCACCCGTCGGAAGCAGGCGCAGTTGTGGTGGAGAATCCTGTGTGGTCACGACCGCCCATTTCCCATCTGGCGACAAGCCTTGCGCCGAACCTGCACCCAGCAGCACCGCCGGGGAACCGTCCGTTTTGCGGATGTAAACGGCATACGTAAGACCGCTCGACTTTGAATAATCGAGTGCTCCTCCACCTCCTTCTTCATCGAAGAGGAGCATTTTCCCGTCGGGGGAAAGATCAGCCGGATACGTGTAATCGAGCCAGGAAAGTTCGCGCTCTTTCGATTCACCCGCGCCAACTCCCATCAGTTCACGTCTCCAGCTTGCGCGCATTAACAGCAAGCGCCCATCCTTTGCGATGTCCAGCAACATCAGTGCGCCTGGCAGACGTGCAACAATTCTCGACTGTCCATCGAGGGTAGTTGCGTACAGAGTGCGATCGGTTCCTGACTTGCTCGCCGTAAACCAGACTTCTTTGCCATCCGGAGACCAGGAGAGACCTTGTGCGGTAAACCACTCTCCCGTAAGTGAGCGCTTCTTTCCTTGCAGATCGACGATCGCGACCGACCCGCTGTCGTCTCCTTGCACGGGATGATCGATGAATGCGATCGAGTCTCCCGAAGGGGAAACACGTGGATGGCCGATCCATCCTCCCGTTTCATAGAGCGCTTTTCCGACGGGAAACTCGAGACGATTTCGTCCAGCATAATCGCGTACAACCGCGAGGTCGCGTCCATCCTTCGACCAGTCTGCCCACTGCACTTGTTCGAGGATCTGTCGCGGAGCGCCTCCTGATAAGGGCGCGCGCGCCAACGTGCCCATCGTCACCCAGGTTCCGATTGCCTTGCTGTCCAGTAACACTGCCATTTCGGCCATCGAAGATACGGACATCAACTGCGTTCGGCTCAAGCCCATTGAGCGCGATTCTGGCGCTTCCGGCCTTGCCGTGAAAACGTCTACCGGATTCCCTTGCCAAGCCGCGCTGTACAAGATGGTCTGCCCATCTGGCGCGAAGCGCGCTGACCGAATGCTTCCACGGCGGAATGTAAGCTGCCGATATGTCGGTGGATCTGCGGCCCTTTGTTTGTAGATCGCTTTTCCTGCGAACACGCCGAGTACTAAACCCGCCAACACTCCTGCCACAATCAGGAAAGGGGAAACTGACTTCTTCGGAGCCACTGCAACTGGTGTAGAAATCGGCAGCGCAATCTTCGACGAGGACTCCGGTGTATCCACCACTGCAGAGGTTCGCGACGATTCCAGCTCGCGCTTGATGCGCTTCAGGTCGGCGCGTAACTCGCCCGCAGACTGACAGCGCATGTCGCGGTCCTTCTCGAGCGCTTTACTGATCACTTGCTCCAGTTTGAGTGGGAGATCGGGATTCAGTCGAATCGGTGGAGTTGGCACACGGTTCAGAATGGCTTCGGTGATGACGGCTGAGGTCTCTCCACGAAACGGCAGAACTCCAGTTGCCATCTCGTAGAGTACGACTCCAAACGAGAAGAGGTCGGTGCGCGCATCAAGGTTTCTTCCGCGCACTTGCTCCGGCGACATGTACGCGACTGTTCCGACCGCCGTTCCGGGACTCGTCAAGTTCAGATTGGCGGCTTCGGCCCGGGTTTGCGAATCACCACTAGAGGAACGATGCGTGTCGGCGATCTTTGCGAGCCCGAAGTCAAGGATCTTCGCGTGTCCCTGATCGGTGATGAAGATGTTCGCGGGCTTGATGTCGCGGTGAACAATTCCCTTCGCGTGCGCTGCGTCGAGCGCATCCGCGACTTCAATACCGATACTGAGCAGCTGCTCGAGATCGAGCGGACGTCCTTGGATCAAGTGCTTCAGCGTCTGTCCGCTCAGGCACTCCATCACAAGGAAAAGTTGCCCGTTAAGCTCGCCAATTTCGTGGATGGTGCAAATCCCAGGATGGTTCAGTGCGGACGCGGCTCGCGCCTCGCGCCGAAAGCGTTCGAGCGCTTGCGGATCTTGCGCTACGTCGTCAGGTAGGAACTTGAGCGCAACGAAGCGGCCAAGCCGAGAGTCCTCGGCTTTGTAGACCACGCCCATCCCACCGCCGCCGAGCCGCTCCAGGATTCGATAGTGAGATATGGTTTGGCCGATCATGCCGAAGGTCGCGGCTGCATGGTAGATGCGAAATCACGTCAAGTCAAACAGAGACGCTTCTGCGAGCCTCGAGCGAAGATCGGCAAGGACTCAGGTTCCGTATTTCAGCTTGGGATACCAATCTGTCCCGCGACCTTCGGGAGTTAGATCAAGCATCAGCCAAAGCGCGTCGAGGTCGGGCGCTCCGCGAGGGTCTTGTCCAGGGTCGGCCATTTCGCCGCTCATCTCGCCGCTGTAGAAGTGCTCGATGACTCCATTGTGACGAGTGAAGACGCTGAACCCGGGAACATCATCGTCGTCCTTATTCACGTAAGTTCGCGTGTACTCGCCGCTGAGATCGGAAGCAAAGGGGAGATTGACGAAGCCGCGAGTTCGCTTGTACTCGAGCAACCTTTGGATCGGCGAGCGCGCTGTTACAGCAATCGCGACCCGATTGCGCAAGTTGATTGCGAGTCCATTCCAACCGCTCAAGAAGGATGTACACATTGGACACGGTTCTTTGCGCTGCGGACCATACATCATGCTGTAAATCATCAAAGTGTCCTTGTCGCCGAACAGGTCCGAGAAGTGAATGGGACCTCTGTCAGAGACGAGATCGTAATCCTTGGCGATCTTTCCGCCGCGAGGCAGAGCGCGACGCTCGGCAGCAACACGTTCGATGTGTCGGCGCAATTCGATCTCTTCCGCTAAAAGTGAGTTGCGCGCTGCGCGATATTCTGTGCTCTCATTTGGATAGTGGTTTTGATTTTTGCTGACTAGTTCCTGGGCCGGAACGAGCTTTTGTTCTGGCATCTGTCGAACCCCTGTTTTGGATTTTTTCTTCGATGCTCGACAGGGCGGAAGTGATGACTGGAAACTTCCCCACCCAGTGTTGCGTGGTGCCGAAATATGGGCACCATGATTGGGCATTTCGGCAGCATGTTGATGGTTGTGTTGTTAACTACCTACTAACAGGTACCCCTCCCTCCCATACCTCGATCTTTGGGAATCAGCAACTTAGGCAAAACGTCCCGCCAGATCTTTGAGTTTAAAGTACTTACACGCAAAATATTCCGGAATAAAGACTTACGTCTGTAAATCCGCGGATTCACCCCAGAGTACGAATGCCCCGAAACATAGTGGCACGTTGCGGGCCAGCTTCCTCTTCGGTGCCAGGCCGATCGGAGACCATGCTGAAATCTCGCGTTTTGCGAAGTTGGGCGTCATTCTTATTTGGACTTCGATTTGGATTTCGGCTTCGTCTTGTCCTTGCCGGCAAGGTTCAGCGCGACGGCTTCCCGGATGAGAGCTTTCAAAGCATTGGCGTCGATCTTCTCGTCTTCATGGATGTCGATGGCGCGCCTGACGTTTCCTTCAAGACTTGAGTTGAAGAGATGTTTGGGATCTTTTAACGAAGCTCCCTTGGCGAAGGTCAACTTGACGACGCTCTTGTAAGTCTCTCCGGTGCAGATGATGCCGCCGCGAGAAAAGACGGGAACGCCGGGCGATGTCGGCTTGACCCACTTCCACTCTTCGACAATTTCGGGATCGGCGTCGCGAATGATAGCGCGTACTTTTGCAAGCGTGTCTCCGCGCCAATCTTTGAGTTCGTTGATTCTAGCGTCGAGTATGGCGGAGGCAGAATTTTCGGTTTTTTTCATGACGTCTCCAAGTTCGGACATTTTAGATGCGCTGGAGGTGGGCACCCCAGATCATTCTTTGCCGCGGATTTCGCGGATGAACACGGATTAGGTTGAACTTTTATCCCAGGTTAGCGCCAAAGAACGGCGCGAACCTGGGGCACAACAGAATTTGCGGTGGCTTTCTTTTTTATGGCTTCTCCAGGTTTGTAATGCGGTGGAGGTGGGCACCCGGCTCCCTCTTTGCCGAGGATTTCGCGAATGAACACGGATTTAGGTTGAACTTCTATCCCAGGTTAGCGCCAAAGAACGGCGCGAACCTGGGGCACCGATTGCGCTTATGATGATGCTTCGATTCCAGGTAGAGGAGGGCGCATGAGAGCTGCGGCATTGGGGATGTGTCTCGTGGTGGCAGTGACTGTATTCGCTCAGCAACCGGCAACGTCTGCATCATCGTCAGGAAAGGCGGTGCTCGAAGCATACGCGTCCGCGTGGAATCGACATGACGCGGCAGCGTTCGACAAGATACTTTCTCCGGACGCCGTGCACGAAGACATCGCGCTGGCTGTTTATGCGCAGGGGAGCGCACAGATTAAGGATTTCATGCAGAAGGTGCTGCAAGCGCAACCGGATCTTGACTGGCGTTTGACCAGAATTGTGGAGTCCGGTCCGGTGGTGGTGGCGGAGTGGACTTGGAGTAGCACATTTACAGGCGACAGTCCGACTGGGCCGGTGAAAGATCAACGAGTATCTGGGCGCGGTGTTTCGGTCGTGGTGATCGAGAACGGACAATTGAAACATCTGACGGACTATTACGATCTCGCGAGCTTTTTTCGGAAGGGGTCGACGGATACGGCGAAGAGCGATAAGTAGAGCAGCCTTGGAAATCCGATTGGACCACTAGCGGCGCCCTCGCACAGAAGGCGGGGAATGCGGTGTAACCCACTTTTCCGTATTCCGCCTGGGGGGCCCCAAAGGTGCACTCATGTTCAAGGTTTGACAAGCACGAGTTTGAGGCCATAGTTTCCCTTGCATGCTGGAACAAGAAATGGAAGTTGCTGTCGCGAACTGTCCAGAATTGTTCATTGAGCCTGGACTCACTCTAATACGAAGGCAGGCCCTAATAAACGGGCGCCGACCGGATGTCTTGTTCTCCGATGGGTTGGCGCGGCATTTGTTGGTGGAAATTCAGAGGGGAAGGCTCGACGAAGATCACCTACAACGTCATTTTTACTATTACTTCGATTATCGCGCGAAATATCCTTCAATCCATCTTCGATTAATGTTCATCGCAAATCGGTTGGTACCGCAGCACAAGGAATTTCTGGATGAACACGGCTATGAGTTCCGCGAATATCCTGAGCACGATTTTGACCGGCGTGTTCACGAGTGCTCGATGCGAAAACAGCCGAGTAGCCATCTTTTCAGTGAGGTAGTGGAAACTCCCGGCATTCTTCCTCCGGCGACTCACGAACTGCTGTTTGAAATTGAAAAGCATCCGATGACACTCTGTTACAAGATGCTCCTACTTTTATATATGGCCGATTGTGCCGATGATGGTGGACGTGTCGCGTTACGATTTTTAGCGGAACGGTTTCAAACTTTCTTCGTCGAGCGAGTGATGCGTGCCAAAGCAGAGGAGAATCCAAAGGTAGTGCAACCCGGCAATCTTTCTCGGAGGACACTCAGCGAGTGGGAGCGGGTAATTCGCGATCAACCCGTACGATACCTGACCACCGAATTCGTGATTGACGAAGGAACCTCGATCCGATGGGCCGACCGCATATGGTCTCGTTGGAGTCCTGTTTTGAAATCTGAGATTCATTCAGCTGCTTTGGATCGGCTTAGGCGCTATTTCGAGCGAAATGTTCCAGGCGGGTATTGAATGAAGTGCAAAGTGGCGCGCCGTTCGTGCTAGATATCACGCGGCCGGGCAGGGGACGAACGATGTCCAATCGACGCCTGACTGAAATTCTTCATCCGGATCGAAGGTCCGCTTAAAAGTGAAGGCGAACTGCGTGGGGCCGTGGGCGTCCAGGTGGGCGAGACGTTTCTTCGCTTCGTCGATGCCGGGGATGTGTCCGATGGGAACCCACCATAACGCAAGATAGCTGCTCTCGAATTTATCGAACCAGTCATGCCGCTGGCGAAGCAGTTCGGCGTGCACCGTCTTGTACGTGTAATGTCGCAAGGCCTCGATTGATTCCCACACGGACATATTGAGAAGAATGCGATCGTCTTCCGGGTAAGGGCGGAAGTAGGTGGCGTTCCCGGCATCGGTTTGCAGGCGCCAGACGAATCCGGGACTGCGATCGGCGAGAGCGTTGAGTTCGTGGAGGCGCGACATGAATCCGTGCATGGTCGCGCTGTCGAGAGGACCGCGGACGCGTCCGATGTTGACCTGACCGATGTGGTAGTTCGACATGAGGGATCTCCAGGGTGATGGGGGCCGGGTGCGGACGCTTTGCTATCCTCGTGCACTCGGTAGATGAAAGTCAAAATCCCCACCCTAGCGCAAAGTGCGCGCTAGGATGGGGCACCCAGCGGTTATGGTGAGACACATGAAAGCAGGTCCTTCGTCGCGAAGAACGCTCCTCAGGATGACAATTTCGAACGGAGGCGATCTGAAGCGGAGAGGGATGCGGTAAGGATGGGGTACCGAGCGCAGGGCAGAACCTCTGGAAGACGGCACATCAAAGTCAAAACACCCACCCTAGCGCAAAGTGCGCGCGCTAGGATGGGGCACCCAACGGTTATGGTGAGACGCAATGAAAGCAGGTCCTTCGTCGCGAAGAGCGCTCCTCAGGATGACAATTTCGGACGGAGGCGATCTGAAGCGGAGAGGATGCGGTAAGGATGGGGTACCCAACATCCGCCCACACAACGAAAACGGCGTTGTGTGGAGCACCCGCCGTACCGCAGCGGCTGAAGCCGTCGAAAGGAGTGCCTCAATCGCAGCGCTGAAGCGCTGCGCCACCCAAAAGCTTTCGTACTAACATCAGTGAAAGCTCTCCACCCATCATGCCGATACAGGCGCGATTGGACCGGACGCTGCGCCGCCTAAAAACTTTAGGAATTACGCCGTTGAAAGACCTTCACCAATCAGAACAGGCGTGATTGGATCCAGCGCTGTGCCACCCAAAACCGCTTTATTGCTTGACGACCTTGCCGTCCTTCATGACGAACTGGACTTTGCCGAGTTGGGTGATGTCGGCGAGAGGATCGCCGGGGACTGCGATGATGTCGGCGAAGGCGCCGGGGGCGATGACGCCGATTTGTCCGTCCGAGTCGAGCATGACGGCTGCGCGCGAGGTTGCGCTCTTAATCGTCTCCATGGGTGACATGCCGAGCTTGACCATGCGCGGAAATTCCTGCGCGATTGGCTGGGCCCATGGGATGCCGCCCATATCGGTGCCGAAGACGATCTTCACTCCCGCTTTCAGCGCTTTGCGAAACGACTCTTCGTGCGCCGAGGCACGGAGGCGATCGCGTTTTCCGTTGGGCGTGTCGGCGGGCGCCCAGTCGGCGTAATAAACGCTAAGCGTCGGACAGTACCAGGTGCCCTGCTTGATCATCTGCGCGATCTGCGCGTCGGACATCTGCAGGCCATGCTCGATGGAGTCGCAGCCGCCATCGAGCGCGCGTTGCAGGCCGATGCCGCTGTAGGCGTGGCAGGCAACTTTCTTGCCCCATCCGTGAACTTCGTCGGTGATGGCTTTTAGTTCTTCGACGGTGAGAGTTGGCTGTGCCGCGAGTTCGCCATTCTTGCCGACCCAGGAGCGATGCGTCATGTAGACCTTGATCCAGTCGGCGCCGTGGTCGAGTTGCTCGCGTGCCGCCTTGCGAGCTTCGACAGGGCCGTCGATGATTTGCGCTCCTTTCGGCATGACGAGTTCGGGAGCGTAGTCTTCGAGTTGATAGCCTCCGGTGGTGGAGATGGCACGCGTCACCACGAACAGGCGGGGGCCGGGAATGTGGCCTTCGTTGATGGCCTGCTTGATTCCGATATCGCCGTAGCCGGCGCCTTCGGTTTCGACATCGCGCAAAGTTGTGAAGCCTTGTTCGAGCGCAGTCTTTGCGGCGACGGTGGCGCGGGCGGCGCGGTATGCCAAAGGCTGCTTGAGAATGTTGGCGTCGTAGCCTCCTTCGGCTGGGTCTTCGCCTTGAAGAAATATGTGTGTGTGCGAGTCGATGAGTCCGGGGAGAACGGTGGCCTTGGAGAGATCGATGATGGTCTGGCCGGAGGGAGCGGTGGGCTCGCCTGCGTCCGATACGCTCACGATGCGATTGTTCTGAATGACGATGACCTGATTGTGGCGTGGCGTGTCGGATTTGCCGTCAATGAGCGTGCCCGCGCGGATCACGATTGTGGGAGTGGAGGGAGGTTGCTGCGCGGCGAGCGGGCCAATGGTGAAGATCAGAGCTGCGAGCAGGAGAAGGGTCTTCGAGGTCATGCGATCCTCCGTAGCAAGCTGCGAATTCTACACGTAGTTGGAGAGCAGTTCTTCAGGAAAGGGGGCTATCTACCCGCACAACGAAACCCGCGTTGTTTGAGGCACTCCGCGGAGCTGGGGGGAAAAGCGCGGCACAAAAAAATCCCGGCGTGTGCCGGGATTATTGGAGACAGTGATCGAGTTGAACTATTGCTTCGGGGGCGGCGCAGTGTTTGGCTGCGAGCTGTTCGGATTTGAGCTGTCCGGCGTTGCACTATTCGGGCTCGCGCTGTTTGGATTTGCGCTGTTCGGGCTTGCACTGTTCGAACCGCTTCCGGAACAGGTGCCTGATCCGCGGCCGATCCGCTGAACGTCGATCGAGGCGCTGGGCTTGCCGGTGTCCTTCAAATCGCCCTGAACCTGGACTGATTCGCCGATGTGGGACTTCAGCGAAGAGGTATTGGCGTTCGCGGGCATATTCAATTTGTAGGCGGTGCCAGCTTTATCGGTGATGGTGTAATTGGGCTCACTCCCACCAAGGCAGCCCTCGGTGATCGGGGAGCTGGAAGCTTGACCTTGCGATCCGGCTTGACCCTGGGCCCCGCTCTGATCGGCGGCGCCGGGGGAGGATGGTTGAGATTGTCCCGGCATCTGCGAACTCGGGGAAGCTGATTGCCCACTGTTCGGATCTGGTGCACTGCCGGGCTGTTGTGCCGCCGCCCAGGCTAGCGTTGCCAGCATGAACAGGCTCATTAGCAATAAGTTTTTCATTGAAGAACCTCCACCAAAGTTTCGCGCAGCTGCGCGTCGAGATTGAAGTTGGCGCAGAAGTGAAGTTAGAGGTTCGAGCCGGGCTTTGGTTTGCCTGAAGTGGAGGAAAATTTACAGTCTGTCACTCACGCTGTGGCCATCTTTGCTGACCAGCTTTTGACGAAAGCTCCGAAACGCTCGAGGGCGCTGGGGAAATCGTCTCCGACGGCGCCAAAACCTAAGCGGAAATGCGAAGGTGAGTCAAAGCAATCGCCGGGTGCCAGCAAGATTCCGCGCTCGGTGGCGGCCTGACAGAATGGGCGTTCTTTCTCTCCGCTGAGCAGCCACGGAAAGGCGGTCATTCCACCTTGAGGGGGGATCCAGCCGAGGACGTCGCGGTGGTCAACCATGAAGTGGTCGACAAGCTTGAGGTTTCGCGCTGCAATCTCCTGTGTTCTGCCGAGCACCACGTCACGTTTGCGGATTGCAATCTCCGAAAGAATCTCTCCGGTGGTGGTGTTCGAAATTGAGAAGTATGCGCGAGCGTTCCAGTATTGTTGGCGGCGGGCGGCGTCATGCTCGATCATCCATCCGGTGCGGACGCCCGCGATTGAAAACGCTTTCGACAGGTCGGATATGACCGTAGCGTGCGGAAGGCGCGCGGCCGATCTCGTCGGTGTTCCGTGGTAAATGGGGTGATAGACCTCATCACTGATCAGTTGGATCCCGCGTTCGGCAGTGAAGTCGTGCAAGGCTTCCATCTCGTCATCGTGGATCGTGGCGCCGGTGGGATTATGCGGGCTGTTGATGAGGATGAGCTTCGTTTTCGAGTCGGCGAGATGCTTAATCTCGTCGGGATCGATACGGAAGCCGTTGTCACGGCGCAAACGATAGAAGCGGGTTTCAAGGCCGAGAGATTCCGGAAGTGCTGAGAAAGTGGTGAATCCGGGAAGAGGAATAATGACATTCGCGCCCGGTTCGGCAGCGAGCCACATGAGGGCAATGAGCGCCTCGGAAGCGCCGGTCACGATCTGGACGGCTTCGACCGGAACACGCTGCATTTCGGCGATGGCCTCGCGCAAGCTGTCAGCGCCGGCGGGGCGACTGTAGACAAGCTTGTGGTTGAGAAATCTCTGGAGCGTATCGTCGTCAGCCAGGGCGAGAATGTCGTTGACGGTCCAAGCTGGCCCGGTACTTGCCGCGAGGTTGAACTCGATGTTGTGTTCGAACTGGTCGAGCCAGGCATCCAGGAGGAAAGGCTTGAGTTGCACGCGAACACCTCGGGAGGAAAAGTCTGTACCGTGTTAGTGATTGTACTCAGTGGCGATGGGATGAATTTTAAATCTTAGAAGTCGACCAGAGGGGCACAGCCCAGGTTAGCGCCAAAGAACGGCGCGACCCTGGGGCACGGACGCGAACCCGGGCACCGGCGGGAACCTGGGGCACCGACGATAAAGTTAAAAAAAAAGCTGATGTGTCTAACTCTTTCGCTGATAGTGGATCGGCCACTGCACTTGCCAGGTCTTGCCGCCGTCCTGGGAGGCTTCCCAACTCCAGTCGAACGAGTCAGATTTGATGTTTTTGAAGACCATGCGCTGCATGACCTTGGTCCCGTCCGGTTTCGTCGCTTCGCGCCAGAGAGTCATCTGGCCGTCTTTGAATTCGCCGACGAAATCGAGATACGAGCCCTGATTATCGACCCAGGTTTGTTTCCACTTCCCGGCGTTCGGCACGTAAACGGAAACGCTGTGACCTTTCAGAAGTCCACCAGAAAAATTCTCTTCGACGATGCAGCTATCGAGCACACGCTTGATGCTGTTGCTTCCTTTCAAAACTTCCCCTTGTTTCTGGCCTGGCCAGGACGCGTTCCACTCACCGACCCAGAAGTCGAACTGTTTCTGTTGGGGTGCGGCGCACGGATTCGGTGGAGCGGCGGGCGTTTGTTGTGCAACAGCGGCGATGGCAAGCAGAAAGACAGGCAGCAATCTGCGGATCATTTGTTCCTCCGAACATCTGACGCGCGATCAGCGGAAACGTTGGCGCGGATTCAGGGAATCGATGACAACAGAGTGTCTCGGACTGTGCTGTCTAGCTTCGTACTCGCCGCATCGTGTGATACACCTCTTGTTTGGACCTGCACACAATCCTGGTGCTTTTCGTCGCGGGAGTACTGGGCGGCGCGCTGAATGCCGTTGCCGGCGGCGGGGGTTTTATAGCCTTCCCCGCTCTCCTTTTTACAGGTGTTCCGCCGATTCCCTCGAACGCAACGCAAACGATCGCGCTTTGGTGTGGAGTGACAGCGAGTAGCGGCGCCTATCGCGAGCGTCTCGACATCTCGCGGCGGGTATTGATCCCGCTCATTATTACGAGTGCTTTGGGCGGCTTGATCGGTGCGTTCCTGCTGCTAAAGACGCCAGCACATACTTTCCTTCGCATTCTGCCCTGGCTCATGCTGGGCGCTACCCTGCTGTTCGTGTTCGGCAAGCGCCTGACTGGAGTGTTCACCGCGGGAGTTGCGCACAATGCGTCGACAGCGGCGATCGTCGGTGCGTCCATGTTCGAGTTGGTTGTTGCGGTGTATGGCGGATATTTCGGTGGCGGGCTGGGCATCATGAACCTGGCGATGCTGGCCGCGATCGGGATGACAGACATTCACGCCATGAATGCGCTCAAAAGTGTGTTGGGGAGCGCCATCAACGGCGTGGCTGTCATTGCATTCATTGTGGCGCGGGCGGTGTACTGGAAGCAGGGCGGAGTGATGATCTTAGGTGCGCTGCTTGGCGGATATTTTGGCGCGCATTATGCGCAGAAGCTTCCGCAATGGGTCGTGAGGAGTTTTGTCGTTGTGGTGGGAACGGGGATGACGATTTATTTTTTCTGGCGCGGATATCGATAAAAAAGACGGGCGAGACGCCCGTCCTCCATCGTTCATACGATAAGTTGGCGATGCGGCTACTGTATGGGCTCGGAGACGTGCTCGTGGACGATGAGCCACTTGCCATCCTTCTGCTTCTCGAATACGGCAGTCCAGCGGAAGGTGGCCATCTCGCGCTTGTCGTTTTTCTTCACCATGTCAGCCTTGACGGTTGCGGTACACCAGGCAGTATTGCCGCCGACCATGTGCGATTGGAAGTCGTCGTTCACGGCTAGAGTGGCGGACTTGTAATCGCCAAGAACATTTGCGACACCGGCCTGGTACTCCTCCCAGCTCGCGTATTTCAGAGGAGCGATATCGAAGAAGGTATGCGGACCCTGGGCATAATATTGGGCCTGCTTGCTGGCATCGAGACCGGCCCAGCCGTCCCAGATCTTCTGGACATAAGCTTTGTCGGGGCCGCCACTGGACTTGGCAGCGGGTTTTTTATCGGCGGCGAAGGCGGCCAGAGAAAGGATGAGCACGCACGAAATCGTGAAAAGGCGCTTCTGCATTGGGTTCCTCCCGAAAATCGGCTGGATTGTCGCATAAAAATTGAGGATTGACGATTGCCAAATGAGGATTGGAAAGCATTCGGCGGGTGCGAAGGTTTCGATTTTCGATCCTCAGATTGCGGATTCGCGATTGATGCTTAGTCACGATAGATCTCATGCAAGCAGCTCCAAAGGTGCTAGAGTCCGCAGTGCTAGGACTGTTGGCCCATAATGCAGCTGAGGCAATAGCATGAATGCGATTACCAAGGCTGTACTCGTATTCCTTTTGAGCGCTAGTGTTACTTTTCTCTATTTCCACTACCTCCCTGGATTCACGCGATTCTTCCGATGGCGAGAGCCACTATCGACCAGCGAATCTTTCGAGAGCGCGATCCTATGCGGCCTGTGCGGCGCTTTGATAGTCCTGAAAAAACGAAACTAACCCACTGCCCGGAAATGCTTTGGTTTGACCGATTTCCGCAGGTCACGCTAAAATAATTGAGTTTGCCTGTACTCGCGGACCCGTTCTGGGGACGCCCGCATTCTGGACTGAGAGCCGCTGCGGACGACACAGCAAGCAAAGCGAGAAATTTAATGTCTGGCCGCGCCCAGCGTGTGCGCGGCGACTTGAGTTCCTGGAGGGACTATGTACGCGGTCATCCGCGCCGGTGGGAAGCAATATCGGGTGGCGCCCGGAGATGTGGTACGCGTGGAAAAAATGAGCGGCACTGACGGCAAGGTCGAATTCGGCGACATCCTGGCCGTGTCGGCGGGTGATGGCCATGTGGGTCGTCCGTCGGACGCGCGAGTGGTTGGCGAAGTTGTGGAAGATGGCCGGAGCCCCAAGATTCTCGTTTTCCATTACAAGCGGAAGAAGCAGTACAAGAAGCTGCGCGGCCATCGGCAGCCGTACACGGCTGTGCGGATCACTGAGATTGCAGCGGACGGACAGTCTTACAAGGCGCCGGAGCTTCCAAAGAAGGAACCGAAAGTGAAGAAGGCGGCACCTGAAGGCGAGACCAAGCAGGCCGCACCAAAAGCCGCGAAGAAGAAGGCGACGGCAAAGAAAGCGCCCGCGAAGAAGGCTGCTCCGAAGAAAAAGAAGTAGTGGTTTTGCCAACGACCAAAGACTAACGACTAAGGACTGTTTTCATGGCACATAAAAAAGGATTAGGCAGCTCACGAAACGGACGCGACTCAAACGCGCAGCGGCTCGGCTTTAAGGCTTTTGGCGGACAGTTAGTCCCGGGCGGCACGATCATTGTTCGGCAGCGCGGCACGCGCGTAAAGCCGGGACTGAACGTTGGCCGCGGCAAAGACGACACCTTGTTTGCGAAGGTCACTGGCCGCATCAAGTTTGTCGATCGCGGATCGATGGGCCGGTTTGTGATGGTTGAGCCGGTAGAGGTCGCGGCGAAGTAGCGTTCAACCGCAAAGATCGCAAAGATCTCGCGAAGGCCTCGAAGGAATCGATGCGCACTCGTGGCCGATTTGTGAAATCCTAGTTTGGCGAAGTTCAGTTAAGGAGTTGAGGGCCTCGGCTTCGAGCCGAGGCTTTTTTGTGCGTTAATACTGCCGAGTGGCACTCGGCCCGGACGGGCGAGGGCGCCCGTCCCCACACGAGAAAATGTTTATCGATGAAGCGACAATTCGAGTGAAGGCGGGCGACGGCGGGAATGGCTGCATGGCGTTCCGGCGGGAAAAATTTGTTCCGCGCGGCGGACCGTCGGGTGGAGATGGTGGACGTGGCGGCGACGTCATCATGGAGTCGAGCGAGCGCCACAACACGCTGGTGCATTTTCGATTCAATCCAGAATACAAAGCTCAACGAGGACGGCACGGAGAAGGCTCGAACAAGACTGGGGCTGACGGCGAGAGCGTCACGCTGAAGGTGCCGGTCGGAACGATCGTTTACGATGCCGACACTGGCGAGCCTGTCCACGATTTTTCGCAGGCAGATGAACGGGTGGTGGTGGCGCGAGGCGGCCGAGGTGGTCGCGGTAATGCGCGATTCGCGACGTCGGTACATCAGGCTCCACGCGAGCATGAAGATGGGCGTCCGGGAGAAGAGCGCGCCTTTCGGCTTGAGCTGAAGCTGTTGGCGGATGTCGGGATCGTGGGTTATCCGAACGTGGGCAAGTCGACGCTGATTTCGCGGATTTCGGCGGCGCGTCCGAAGATTGCGGATTATCCATTTACGACTTTGCAGCCGAACCTGGGTGTGGTCGCGGTCGGAGATAAAAGAGATGAGATCAGTTTCGTGGTGGCCGATATTCCCGGACTGATCGAGGGCGCGCATACGGGCGCAGGATTGGGAACGCAGTTTCTGAAACATATCGAGCGCACGCGATTGCTGGTGCACCTGGTGGATGTATCGGACGCGAGCGGAAGGCCCGATCCGGTGAAAGATGTTGAAGTGATCATGGGCGAGCTCGAGAGTTTCGGCGCCGATCTGGAAAAGAAACCAGTGTTGATGGTGGCGTCCAAGGTCGATGTTGCGAACAAAGAGAAGTTGGCGAAGTTGAAGCGTTATTGCACGCGGAAGAAGTGGAAGCTGTATCCGATCTCGGCGGTGACGGGCGAGGGTATCGACAAGCTGAAGTGGGCGATGGCGGAGAAGGTGGAGGATGTGCGCCGGGAGACCTCAGGTGACGGGCTTCAGAAAGACGAAGCGGCGAGCGGGTAGTTATTAGTTCAGTCGTCCCTACGGGACTTCATGTTTGTAGCAAGCCTTTTCCTAGCGCTGAAGCGCTGGGCTATTGTCAGGCGGCCCTGCGGGACTGAATGCCCGCCCCTTTCTCTGTACGTTTTGAGATCCAGAGTCGGCCCTTCTGGTGTCATTGATTTCAATTCAGAGGTGCTCCTCACGAATGCAGAGGTCCTTCGACTCCTCCTCGCTGAACGCTCGGAGTTCGCTCAGGATGACAGTCGATGGTAGGTGTGATCGCGGTCGAGTGGGCGAGATTAGTGAGTGTGGGGCCAACTTAAAAGTTTTCGGCGGCTTCTGGCGCTACAAAGCAAAACGGACGGCGCGTGATCGCCGTCCGTCGCTCAAACCTGGGAAGCCACCGGATCGAAGGCGAATCCGGGGCACACAATCAATCAACTAGGCCTGCGAAACGCGCGATCCATGCTGAAAGTGGTATTGCAGGATCTTCGCGGCTAACGCCGGGCTTACGTTCGCGCCGGGTGCATCTACCGAACGAACCACTTCGCCCCGGCAGACAACTTCGGTCGCGGCCAATCCCGCAATTTCCACGGGCAGAACCAGATTGATTTCGAGCTGGGCATTGGGCTCGAGCGATTCTTCCGCCTGGAACAACATGCCCGAACGGCTGATGTTCTCGGTTGTACCTTTGCGCCAGCTTTGTTCGCCGACCGGGCGATAGCGCAAAGGGAGGTGAAGGTTGAATCGCTGCGCGCGGAACGTGGATAACTTTTCGCGCGTTCCTGGAGCAGCGGGCTGAGGCACTGCACGACTGGACATAACGGCCTCCTGGGGGAGTGGTGCGGAGTCGAGAACCGCGCGGACTTTTTCTTTCAGCGCGGGCAAGGTGAATGGCTTTTGAAGCAGGGTGATGCCCTGATCCAACATGCCGTTATGGCCAATGGCGTTTTCGGTGTAACCGGACATGTAAACGACTTTGACCGTGGGACGGAGCTTGAGAAGTTGCTGCGCCAGCTCATGTCCGTTCATGCCAGGCATGATGACGTCAGTAAGAAGAAGATGAATCGGGCCCGGGTGGGCGCTGGCTACTTGCAGAGCAGATGCGCCATCGACAGCGGCCAGGACCATGTACCCCTGGTGAAGCAGATATTGGTTTGTGAGGCGCAACAGATTGGGCTCATCTTCGACGATGAGGATGGTTTCTTTTCCGCGCTCGGGCTTTGCGGTCGTCGATGAAGTTTCCATTTGAGCCGCCTCACTCACTGCCGCGACCCGCGGCAAAAAGATCTTGAAGGTGGTGCCGCGTCCGGGCTCACTGTAAACCCAGACATAACCGCCACTCTGTTTCACGATGCCGTAGACGGTAGAGAGTCCGAGACCGGTTCCCTTCGGACCCTTGGTGGTGAAAAAGGGTTCGAAGATCCGGGATTGGGTCTCGTTATCCATACCAACGCCGGTATCGCTGATCGCGAGCATCACGTATTCGCCAGGAACGAGGGGCACGTGGATACGTGCGTAGTTTTCGTCGAGCGTGATGTTGGAGGTCTCGATCGTCAGCTTGCCGCCGTTTGGCATCGCGTCCCGCGCGTTGACGGCGAGGTTCATGATGACCTGTTCGATCTGTCCGGGATCGGCTTTGATCGCGCCGAGTTCGGCGCCGGGCACCATGACGAGATCAATGTCCTCGCCGATCATGCGGGTGAGCATTTTCAGGTTCTCGGTGACGATCTCATTGAGGTCGATCACCTTGGGCGTGAGCATCTGCTTGCGGCTAAACGCAAGCAACTGGCGCGTGAGGGATGTGGCACGGTCCGCTGCGCTGGCGATTTCCTGTGCAGGTCCACGCAACTCAGGATTGTGAGGCACGCGCTCAAGCAGGAATTCCGAATAGCCGGAGATGACCATCAAAAGATTGTTGAAGTCATGAGCGATACCGCCTGCGAGGCGCCCAATGGCTTCCATCTTCTGTGACTGGCGAAGCTGCAGTTCGAGCGCGCGGCGCTCGGTGATGTCTTCAGTGAAGACTTCATAGGTGGTGCCAGCTTTTTTGTCTTCGATGGCGCGGCCGGACATTCGCGCGGCGAGGGTGGTGCCGTCTTTGCGGACCCACTCGGCGACCAATCCGTTGAATTGTTTTCGGGTGCGGAACTGATCGGCGAGATCAAACCATTCCTGGGTGTCTGCGTAGAGCGTACCGAGGTGGCGACCGACGAGCTCGTTGGAATCTGCATAGCCGAGCATCGAAACCAGAGCCGGGTTCAGATCCATGATCGTGCCGAGAGAATCGCACCGACAGATTCCGTAGGGCGCATTCGTGACGAGTGAGCGGAAGTTGCTTTCGGAAATTTTTAGTCCGTCCTGCGCTTCGCGCAATGCGGCATTGAACCAGCAGATGAGGACAGCGACACTGACAAACAGAATGAGCTGAAGGATGGCATTGCGATACTCGTTCGGAGTATGGGTTCCCATCAGCGAAAAATAAGCGCTGACGGTGAGTGCAAAAGAAGTTGCAACGAGTCCGGGTTTCCAGCCGCCGTACCAGGCGCTGACCATGACGGCGACCGCGAAAACGACGAGGCGGCTTTCGACAACGTCAGAGAGAAGAAGGGCTGGAATAAGCGCCAAGGTGGTGCTGAGCACAGCAACGCCATAGCGCAGGATGGGAGCCCGTGCGGGGGCAACACGATGTGTGCGAAGAAGGGGGAGGTTCAATCGCATACAGAGATATCCTATGGTTCCCAGACGAAGTGGACGAGTTACGCAAGGTCAGCCGAATGCCGCCGGAAGACCCCTGCCCGGAAGGACATCTGGTACGGGGAATTACGTACGGCTAAATCGCACAAGCGAAACACGACGAAGAAGTAATGCGCGCGAAAACGCCCGCTGCTCGCGGGTGTCCGAGCAACATACCACAAAAGCTTGCAAGTGCCAGCGCAAAACAGGAAACTACCTGCGTCACTGAACCAAACCCATGAACATTGGCTTACTGGGCGGTACATTCGACCCGATTCATCACGGACATATTGCGCTGGCGCGCGCCGCTTCAGACAAATTCAGCTTGCATCGCGTGCTGTTTGTGCCGGCCAATATTCCTCCACATAAACAGAAGCAGCCGGTGAGTGAATACTGTCATCGCTACGCGATGGTGTCACTGGGCACGGCTGAGGAAAAAACGTTTGTACCTTCTTTGTTGGAGGCTCCCGCCGATGCTGAGACTGATGTGAAAAAGCGCAACAAAGTTTCGGAGCCTCCGCGCCCGAATTACACGATCGATACCGTGAAGCGGGTAAAGCAATCACTGCGCAAAAGTGACGTCCTGTTTTTTCTGATTGGCATCGACGCGTTTCTCGACATCGGAAAATGGCATGAGGCATCAGCCCTCTTGAAGGAGTGCGAATTCATCGTGGCGAGCCGTCCGGGATATTCGCTAGCGGATGTGGCAAATGCGCTCCCGGAGAAAGTTCGCCCGGCAGCTCATGTCACCAAACCTTTTCACAAGCAGGCGGCCAGTGGAGACCTGGTATTGCCTGGAGCTCACTTACGGTTGCTCGATGGAGTCAAACAAGACATTTCATCGAGTGCTATCCGGCAGTCCGCGGCTCAAGGGAAAGCGCTCGGCAAGTATGTCCACCCCGCGGTGGCAACCTATATAAAGAAGCAGGGACTGTATCACGCGAAGGATTAGCGACATTGTTGTTGATCGCGAACGACAGGTAAAATACGTCCATTGATGAAGAAAAACGATTTGAAGCACCAGGTCTTCGAGGCCATCCAGGCGTGCCAGGACAAGAAAGCTGAAGAAGTCACCGTGATGGAGCTTGAGAAAGGCTCCGGAGCTTTCACCGACTACTTTGTGGTGTGCAGCGGGACAAACCCTCGTCAGATCCAAGCTATCGCGGACGAAGTGGAAGAGCGACTGGAAAAGTCAGGGCTGCGTCCGACCCATTCGGAAGGATATAAGCAAGCGGAATGGGTATTGTTGGATTATGTGGACTTTGTTGTCCATATATTTTCGGAGAAGTCGCGGAGGTTTTACGATCTGGAGCGGCTTTGGAAATCGGCGAAGAAACTTGAGCCGACAGAATTGAAACCAGCAAGACGGAAGCGAACGACCACAGCAACCGCTCGAAAGCCCGCTTAATGCGGGATCTCGTCAAATTGTCATGAGCGCAGAATCGAAGCCCAGCAACTGGGGCGCCTCGTATCGGTTAATCGCGGCCGAAAAGTGGAAGTCGAAATCGGCAGCGATGGGACGGGGCGTCACCCAAGCGATCGTGGAATTGGCGAGGCCTGCCCCTGGGATGAAGGCTCTTGATTTAGCCAGCGGCACGGGAGAGCCTGCTATCAGTATTGCCAAGAAGGTGGGAGACTCAGGCCACGTTGTCGCGCTGGATTTGAGCAGCGAACTGCTAGAGATCGCCAAACAGCGGGCCGCACAGAGAGGACTTAGCAATCTCACGACCCGTGTGGCGGATGCGCATGAGCTTCCGTTTTCCGATGCAGCGTTCGATCTGGCGACCTGCAGGTTTGGAGTCATGTTCTTCTGCGATGCGGTGGGTGCCCTCAAAGAACTTCTTCGTGTGCTGAAACCTGGGGGACGCGCCTGCTTCATTGCATGGGGACCATTCGAACAACCTTATTGGGCGAGCACGATGGGAATCGTGCATAAGCATGTTGGGGGACCTTTGCTCGCGCCCGGCGGTCCCGACATGTTCCGATTCTCGAATCCTGGAAGTTTGACGGCGGCATTGCGAGAGGCTGGCTTTTGCGAGATTGAAGAGGAGACAAAGACCGTGCCTTGGAGCTGGCCGGGCCCGGTCGAGGAAGTGTGGGAGTACGCGCAGTCCGTGTCGACACCTTTTCGCCCATTGCTGGAGCGCGTGCCAGAAGAGCTGTGGCCTCAGGTGAACGCGGACGTGCACGCCGCCGTACGCCTCTATTCCGACGAAGACAATGTCAATTTCGGTGTACGTGTGGTGATGGCGTCGGGTAGAAAGCCTGCGTAAGAATCAGAGACGCACCTGTGAAGATCAAGATTGCATGGATTGGCCGCACGAAGGAAAGTTCGATTCAGGCCCTTACCGACGAGTATCTGAAACGAATTTCACGTTACGCAGAAGTGGAAGGCACGCCCCTGAAAGATGAAGAGCACGTCCTGGCATTGGCGCGGGGACCGCGAAATCAGGCGAAATCCTTCCTCACTCTTCTAGATTCGCGCGGGAAACAATTCTCGTCAGAGGAGTTCGCGCAGTTTTTGCGCAAACGAGAAGAGTCGTCGTCGCAGCCTCTCTTATTTGCGATCGGAGGAGCCGACGGGTTCGGAGACGAAATCCGAACGGCAGCAGGGCTGACGCTTTCACTTGGTAAGTTCACGATGCCGCATGAGTTGGCGCGTGTCGTGCTGCTGGAACAGGTTTATCGAGCATGCACCATCCTGGCGGGACACCCTTATCACACGGGACACTGACCACGAATCTGGACAAACAATGTTCGTGCGAATGCATTATTCAAATTGAACCTTAGTGATATCGGCATGGCAGACAAAAAGGGTTTAGAGTACTCGAACGGCCCGATGAGGGCCGGATCCCAAGGAGTAAGGGAGCCCTCCCCAAAATGAGAAATCCGTATGAGGTTCTAAAAGCGAAAGAGCAAGAATTGGTTCGTGTAAAGAAGGAGATTGAAGCCCTTCGGATCACGGCCCGATTGATCGGCCTGGAAGAGCCAACTAACAAAATCAGCTTGGCAAAAGGCGACGGCCGACAAGTTGTGGAAATGCCCTGAGCAACCGGACCTGAAAAGATCGAAACCGCGGACTTAGCGCCGCGGTTTTTTTGTTTTTGTGTTGGATTATCGCGTCACTGTTGCCTGGTAGCTGACCGTTTGCCACTTGCCGTTCCTTCGCATCCATACGCGTGTGTAGCGGTACGGTCCATTGAATTCTTCGCCGAGGTCATGCCCTCGCACGTCGGCGCGTGCCGTGACGATCGCAATGTTGCCGTGGACACGCACGACCATATCTGTGATTTCGATAGACTCGTATCGCAATTGGCCGCTGCGCCGAGCGGTGATCGTATCGGCCTTATTGATCACCTGGCCTAACGGTGTAATCCCCATATAGTCGTCACTCAACGTTCGTTCGGAAAAGTCCGCGTCGCGTTTCAGCGTGGCTTCTTTCGCCTGCCGTTCGAGTTCGATCACTTCCTGCCGAGGATCATTCAGTGAGCGCGCATTGACCTGCGTCTGGAGCGACAGTGCGAAGCTCGGAAGTACGAACAATGAGACCAACAGAGACAAAGCAAGCCTGTTTTGTTTCATCAAATGCCTCCGGGAGGAGCCAAGCGAAGACCACCCAATGTAGTCGGGTACGAGAACGTGCGGATTCTTGTTCCCCGGGAGTGTCGAAGGTACCACGAGGGGAGGCCGGCGACCGACTGCGGGAAGCCGGAAAGTTGTGGAAACAGGTACAATCTTAGATTCTCCCTTTATGTCCGACATTCGCCGTGGACTGATCATCGTTAATACCGGGCCCGGCAAGGGGAAAACGACGGCTGCCATGGGCACAGGTTTACGCGCCGTTGGCCAGGGAATGCGGGTATTGATGCTCCAGTTCTTGAAAGGATCCTGGCATTACGGCGAACTGGATGCGGTACAGGCTTTCGGCGACAAATTCGTTATGAAGCAACTGGGACGTGGCTTCGTGAAGGTGGGCACCGAAAAGCCGGATCCCGAAGACGTCAAGATGGTGGAAGATGCGTGGCAGCAGGGGGATAGCGCCATTCATTCGGGCAACTGGGATGTGGTGATCCTGGATGAGATCAATTACGCAATCAGCTACGGCATGCTCGATCCCGCAAAGGTGGTCGAGAGCTTGAGCCGCAAACCCGAGATGGTTCATGTCATCTTGACGGGACGGAATGCACATCCGACAATCGTCGAACTCGCGGACACCGTGACAGAAATGCGCCAGGTAAAGCACGCGTACGAAAAAGGCGTGCTGGCGCAGAGAGGAATTGAATACTAAGTAGTCAGGAGTCGGTAGTCAGGAGTCAGCGAAATCTCAGCTGAGACGTGACCGGCGGCAGCGAATGTGGGTCGGCCGAGAGCGCACCCATATCAACCTAGTGTCTGACTTCTAACTGCTGTCTACTGAGCACTGACTACTGATTTTTTATGGCTTGGTTTAAGCGAGAATCCGCGGAGTTGGATACCTCGGGGGAAAAGACCGTCAAAACGGAAGGCCTCTGGGTCAAATGCGATAGCTGCCGGCAGATCATCTGGAAAAAAGACCTCGAAGAGAATGCCAACGTTTGTCCTAAATGTGACAAGCACTTCCGGATTGATGCGCGAACCCGCCTGGCGCAACTGCTGGACGACAACCAATATGAGGTTTTCGACTCAAACCTGGTTTCGACCGATCCGCTGAAGTTCGTCGATCTGAAAGCATACCGGTCGCGACTGCAAGTCGCGCAGCGCGATACAGGTTTAAAAGATGCAATCCTGAACGCGCATGGCAAGCTCAATGGCCGTCCGGTCATTGTCAGCGCAATGGAGTATTCGTTTATTGGTGGCAGCATGGGCGCGGTGGTTGGCGAAGCGATCACCCGAGCCATCGAGAAAGCCTGCGAGACGAAGACTCCTATAATTATTGTCTCGGCTTCAGGAGGCGCCCGCATGATGGAGGGTGCCATCAGCCTGATGCAGCTGGCGAAGATTTCCGCCGCATTAGCTCGGCTCGATGATGCGAAAGTTCCCTATATTTCGGTGCTGACCGATCCGACGACTGGGGGGGTCACGGCCTCCTATGCAATGCTCGGCGACTTGAACATCGCCGAACCGGGGGCGTTGATCGGATTTGCGGGTCCTAGAGTGATCGAGCAGACCATTCGCCAGAAGTTGCCGCCGGGATTCCAAAGAGCGGAATTCTTGCTGGAGCATGGAATGCTGGACGCTGTGGTGCATCGACGCGAGCTGAGACCATATATTTCCCGGGCATTGCAATTTATGGCAGCGTGAAAAGAAGCAGTCAGCACTCCGCCAACCACTGTTTTCCTTCGTTCACTAGTCTTTCTGGCAGCGTAGAAGAACCCTCGTCGGTCGTTTAGTCGTCCGTCGTCTATTGATTCACTCTTCTAGAACGAGCTGGCAGGGCCCGTAAACTACTATTCAAGCGATAGAAATTACCTTCCACTGTGTGGCGCTCGCTGCCTCTTTCCAAACACGGTAGCCTAGAATAGAAGTGCCGACGACCAACGACGGACGACCGACGACGATGTCCTACGACACCGCAGTTGCGCGCATGTTTGCTCTCGGGCATGAGCTGGCCCAGACGCCGTCCCACAAGTTCGACCTGGAGCACATGCGAATTTTGCTCAAGGCTTTGGAACATCCTGAGCGAAAGTTTCCGAGTGTTCTGATTGCGGGCACCAATGGGAAAGGGTCTACGGCCGCGACGCTGGCGGCCATCCTTCAAGCCTCCAAGCTAAAGACGGGACTCTACACGTCGCCTCACTTGGTGCGGATTAACGAGCGTGTTCGGATCGACGGTATCCCGATTCCCGATGACATGTTCGCGTTGATCCATGACCTGGTGGATCGAACGGCTGAACGGCTCGTTTCGGAAGGAGAGCTGCCGTGGCATCCGAGCTTTTTCGAGATGCTGACGGCCATTTCCTTGGAGTATTTTGCACGGGAAAAAGTCGACATTGCTGTTCTGGAAGTGGGCATGGGTGGACGACTGGACGCGACCAATGTGGTTGAGCCGCGCGTCAGCGTGATCACCGATGTATCGCTCGATCATCAGAAGTATCTTGGGAACACGGTGGCCGAGATTGCCCGTGAAAAAGCTGGCATCATCCGGGACAGCGGCACGGTCGTGACGTTGCCACAATCACCGGAAGCAAACGATGTGATCGGGAACTCGATCCTCGAGCGTGGCGCGAAGGCGATTAATGCAGTGCCCTTCATCCCACCGGTTTCACCGGGAGCGCCGGTAACTGGCTTCCGTGTGTCGCCCGATCCCAATGTGTTTCGTACGCGGTACAGTCTCTCCGTGATGGGAGAAGAGATTTCGATTGAGAGCCCGCTGGTTGGGCGGCATCAGCTTCGTAACACTGCCTTGGCCGTGGCAACCGCAGAGGAACTGGCGAAACAAGGTTTTGCGAGAATCACCCCGTCGTCGATCGAAGTGGGGATCCGCAATACGCATTGGCCAGGCAGATTTCAAGTTGTTCCGCCGAATGAGAAATGGCCAGAGATCGTTTTCGATGTCGCTCACAATCCGGCGGGGGCATGGGCGCTTCGCTCGGCGTTATCCAGCCTTTATGAAGATCGCCGTATGGTTTTTGTGTTCGGAGCAATGCGCGATAAAGCGATCGCAGAGATGACCGAGATCCTGTTTCCCCTCGCGGAGAACGTGGTGGCGGCAGCGGCAGACAATCCCAGATCCGCGACAGCAGCGGAAATACGCGCGGCAGCGGCTCGAACGGCGACGGATGTCGAAGAGTCTTCCAGTGTCGAGAATGCGCTGGAGCGGGCGAGAGAACTTGCAGGAGCGGGTGGGTTGATCGTTGTAACAGGATCGATCTACGTTGTGGGAGAGGCAATGCGGTTTTTGGGTGTCCGCATCTAATGTGAGCATGTCGATCGAAACCTCACAGGTCGAGAATAAGGATGTGACTGTCGAGCGAGCGGTAACGCTGCCGACGTCGACCACGGCTGCCGGGAAAAAGAGCGAGCATGGCTGGCTGAGCGCTGCGCGTTCGTACCTGATTCTTGATCCTTTGATTTGGGTTTATACGCTCGTACTGGGACCGCTGTCGCTCATCAGTTCGTTGGTTGACCGCGGTGGCAGAGTTCAGCACTGGTTTGCATGGCTCTGGTCGTGGTTGATCATGAAAACGACGCTGTCGCCGGTGAGGGTGATCGGTCTCGACAAGATTGATACTTCGAAGCCGCATGTCTATGCTGTGAACCATGCCTCCGCGCTCGATATCCCCGTGCTGTACGTGTACCTGCCATTTCAGTTCCGGATTGTGTTCAAGAGCGAACTGCTCTCGTATCCATTTGTTGGCTGGCATTTGAAGCGTTCGGGGCAGGTCTGTATCAATCAGCAGAATCCGACGTCATCGGTGGGGAGCATCAAGTCGGCCGTGCGAAGTCTGCGGATGGGCATGCCGCTGGTGATTTTTCCGGAAGGCGGCCGAACACCGGACGGCGAGCTGAAGCCCTTTATGCAAGGCGCGTTTTTTCTGGCCATTCGCGCACACGTGGATATCGTTCCCGTGGCCCTGGTTGGGACTTACGACCTGCTGCCGATGAACACATATCACATCAAGTCTCAGCCGCTTGAAATGCGAGTGGGAACTCCCATTCCAACTTCGGGACTTACGCTTCGTGACTTGGATGATGTCTCGGCCAAAGTCTATGCCGCGATCGACGAGATGTATTACCGAGATCGCCCGAAGCCACAAATCAGTTAGTCCCTTGACGCTGACAAATTCCCTCGCGCTCCGTCATAATTTCAGGTCCTCTGAGTAAGGACGGAGGTGTTATGAAGTTATTCGTTTTCCTAGTTTTTTTATCTGCCATGATCATGCAAGCTCAAACGAAGCCAACCGTAGCCGAAGCCGAAGAGTTCATGAAGAAGGCTGAAGCGCAACTTGCGGACCAGAGTGTCCGAACCAACCGCGCCCAGTGGGTGCAATCGAATTTCATCACCGATGACACGGAAGCGCTGGCATCGGACGCTGTCGAGAAAACAGCCGAGATTACGACCGACTTGATCGAGCAGGCAAAGAAGTTTGAGGGCCTGAACCTTCCACCAGACCTGGCGCGGAAATTCATGCTGCTAAAGCTTTCGTTGACTGCTCCCACTCCGAAAGATCCGAAGTTGCGAAGAGAGCTGACCGATATCACGACGTCGCTCGAAGGCGATTACGGGCGAGGCAAGTATTGCCGCAAATCGGGGGAATGCCTCGACATCACTGCCATTGAGCGCATTATGGCGACGAGCCGCGATCCGGAGGAACTGAAAGAACTCTGGGTAGGATGGCACGCCATCGCACCCCCAATGCGCCAGCGTTATGCACGGTTCGTCGAGTTATCGAATCAGGGAGCGAGCGAGATTGGGTTCAAAGATACGGGCGCGATGTGGCGTTCGAATTACGACATGAAGCCGGAAGCGTTCAGCGCGGACATGGAGCGGCTTTGGAAACAAGTGCAGCCGCTGTACCTTGCGTTGCACACGTATGTGCGGTCGAAGCTTTCGGAAAAATATGGGCCAGCGGTCGTTCCGCCCGATGGACCCATTCCGGCGCATCTGTTAGGGAATCCGTGGGCACAGGAGTGGGGCAACGTTTATTCGCTCATGGGACTGCCTGAAGGACAGAGCGGCGTGGATGTCACATCTCTTCTCAAAAAGAAGAATCTGGATGCGAAGGGCATGGTGAAGTATGGCGAAGGATTTTTCATGTCCCTGGGTTTTGATAAGTTGCCCGACACTTTCTGGGAGCGGTCGCTATTCACAAAGCCCGCGGATCGTGACGTGGTGTGCCATGCCAGCGCATGGGACGTCGATAACAAAGACGACCTGCGAATCAAGATGTGCATTCAAGTTCGTGGCGAAGATTTTGTGACTATCCATCACGAGCTTGGTCACAATTTTTACCAGCGGGCGTACAACAAGCAGCCATTCCTGTTTCAGAACGGTGCGAACGATGGATTCCACGAGGCGATTGGAGATGCGATCGCGCTGGCAATCACTCCGGAGTATTTGCAAAAGGTAGGGCTGCTGGAAAAAGTTCCGGAAGGCAATAACGACATCCCTCAGCTGCTGCAACAGGCCCTCGACCGGGTGGCGTTTCTTCCGTTTGGTCTGCTGATCGACCAGTGGCGATGGAAAGTTTTCTCTGGGGAAATTACTCCGGCGAATTACAACCAGGCATGGTGGGATCTGCGGCTGAAGTATCAAGGAGTCAAACCCCCGGTGGGACGGACAGAGAAAGATTTCGATCCGGGAGCGAAGTATCACGTGGCTGCGAACACGCCATATGCACGATATTTTTTGGCGCATATCCTGGAGTTCCAGTTCTATCGCGCGCTTTGCCATGAGTCGGGATTCAAGGGACCCCTGTATCGGTGCACATTCTTCGGCTCTAAGGAAGCGGGCGCCAAGTTCAACAAGATGCTCGAAATGGGACAGAGCAAGCCATGGCCAGACGCCTTGGAAGCTCTGACGGGAGAGCGTCAAATCGATGGAGGAGCTCTGCTGGAATACTTCGCTCCACTGAAGCAGTGGCTCGACGAGCAGAATAAGGGCAAGAAAGTCGGCTGGTAGGCGTTCTTCGCCAAGACTCAACTGATCTAAATTGGTGGCCTCGGGCGCGGATCTGGAGGCGATCCGCGCTCACCTAGGGCACTTTCGCGCGTCTGAATCCTGAGACTGGGGAGAACTATGTTCAAAGTGGTGTGTTCTGTCTTTTTTGTTTGTTTGCTGGCGGCGAGCATCGCTGCTCAATCGACTTCTACCTCGCAACCGACGGTTTGGGCTTCGAAACCGGACAAGGCAGCTTTCGAAAAGATCGTGAATGACCGACTTGCTGCGGGCCAGGTATCTGTCGATAAAGTCGTCGCGGTGAAGGGCCAGCACACCATCGAGAACACACTCGTTCCTTATGATGATGCGATTCGACAGATCAATACAGGAACGTACCTTGCGAACATGATGCTCCAGGTACATCCGGATGCTGCGTTCCGGGATCTTTCCACCAATCTGTTGCAAAAAGGCACCGCCGCTTTAACGACCATCTCGCTGAACAAAAACGTGTACCAGGCGCTCGCAGGGATCGATCTGTCGAAGGCCGATCCGGCAACGAAATATTACGTGCAACGCACGCTGCTGCAGTTCCGACTCGCGGGAGTGGACAAAGATGACGCCACGCGGGCACGAATCAAGCAACTGAATGAGGAGTTGACGGTCCAAGTCGCCCAGTACGATCGCAATATTGCCGACGACCAGCGGACGGTCGAAGTCGCAAACGTAGCTGAGTTGGATGGCCTCCCCCAGGATTACATTGACCGTCACAAGCCAGGCGCCGATGGCAAGATCAAGATCACGACCGACTATCCGGATGCGCTGCCGGTGTTCAAATTCGCGAAGAGCGATGCGCTGAGGAAACGGCTGTTCGAGCAATTCGATAATCGGGCGTATCCGAAGAATCGCGACCTGCTGATGAAGATGATGCAAACGCGTTACGAGATCGCCAGTCTTCTGGGTTATTCCTCGTGGGCCGACTACTATGCGGCGGACAAGATGGTCGGCAGCGGAGAGAACATTGCGAAATTCATTCACGATCTTGATGCGGCGGCGCGGCCGATTGCAGAGCGCGAGTTCTCGATGATGCTTGAGGAGAAGCGAAAGACCGATCCCGACGCCAAGCAGATCTGGGAATACGAGGGGAGCTTTGTTAAGGAGCAACTACGGCGGTCGAAGTACAACTTCGATTCGCAGAGTGTGCGTCCCTATGTTCCTTATAACGGCGTGAAAAAAGGAATCATGGATACGGCGGCCCAGTTGTTCCACGTGACTTTCAAGCAGGAGGCGGACGTGCCGGCGTGGGACCCGAGTGTCGAGACCTGGGACGTGATGGACAACGGGAAGATGGTCGGGCGGTTCTACCTCGATATGCATCCGCGCCCGGGAAAGTTCAGTCATGCCGAGATGGTGCAAGTGCTCGATGGCATTCGGGGAAAACAATTGCCCGAAGCAACATTGGTCTGCAACTTCCCTGCGCCCACTGCAACCGATGCCGGGCTGATGGAGTACGGGGATGTCGAAGTCTTCTTCCACGAGTTCGGGCACCTGATGCACCACATTCTTGGCGGACAACAGCAGTGGGCCGGGATCAGCGGGATCACGATGGAAGCGGATTTCGGAGAGGCGCCATCGCAGATGCTCGAAGAATGGCTGCGCAGTCCGCAGGTGCTGCAGCAGTTTGCCCGTCACTATCAGACGGGAGAGCCGATGCCGACGGAACTGATTGAGCGCATGAATCGGGCGTCCGCATTCGGTCGGGCAGGTTATACGTCCGCACAGGTGAGTTACACGGCGCTCTCGTATGACGTGTATAAGGGCAAGCCGCAAGATATTGACGTGGAGGCCGTAGCAAAAGCAGATACGACGAAGTACACGCTATTCACTCCCGTGGAAGGTACACACATGTACGCATCGTTCGGACATTTGGGCGGGTACTCGTCTGCGTACTACACCTATATGTGGGACAAGGTTATCGCCGTGGATTTCTTCGGCCAGTTCGATCACGAGAACTTGCTTGCTGGGGGCGCGCCAATGAAGTATCGACGGGTAGTGCTCGAACCGGGAGGATCGATGTCAGCGAATGACCTGGTGAAGAACTTCCTGGGTCGCCCGCAGAACATGACGGCGTTGCAACGGTGGATGGGAGAAGAGTTCGAAGGAGAGGTGGGAGCTGGGAAGGTAGCGAAATAAGCCACCCTCCGCATTCTGCTTCCGACAAACTAGTTAATCGTGAACGTCATGCTGTTCGAGGTTTGGGCGGTCGTTCCGCCGCTGCCATACATTCCGCCACCGGGATGACCAGGATTTGTTACCGTCACGGACGCCGTGCCGGCGGTTGCGAGATCGGTCGCAGCAATCGCGGCCGTGAGCTGGTTTCCGCTGACGAACGAAGTGCCCTGGGCAGTGCCATTCCACTTCACCACGGCATCGCTGTTGAAACTGCTGCCATTGATCGTGAGCGTCAAGCCGGCGGTGCCAGCATTGGTGTTGTCAGGCGCCAGCGCAGCGATTGTGGGAACAGTTCCGGGTGACGGCTTAGAGTTCGACGAACTGTATCCGCAGCCAACGGACAGCACAACGAGAGACAAAAGGGCGATGGTTTTCATAAACGCTCTCTCCAAAAACGAACGATAGGGTAGCTTTCCATTTCGGAGAGAAAGCGGGTGTCACGGGCTTGTCACTTTCTCGCAAAAGGATTGTCTCTGCGGCTTGAGCCACACGCCGCAGCAGTTTGCTATAAGGGAGAAATGCCAGTACGCACTTCCGAAGTTCGTCCAGCTCAGTTGAAATGGCTACTGGATTCGGATCCGGCCATTCGTTGGCAAGTGATGCGGGACCTTGCGGATGAATCGGCCGAGACGATTGCAGCCGAGCGCGCCCGCATCGCTACGGAAGGCTGGGGAGCACAGCTCCTCGCCCTGCAATCTCCTGACGGCGGCTGGAAAAAATTCGGGCGCTTGCTCGACCGGCCTGACTTGCCGATGGAAGATCGCGGCATGCTTGTCACCCTCTATACTCTTTCCGTTCTGATGGAGGTCGGGCTCGACCCTGACAGCAATCAAGCACGCAAGATGATTGATCGCATCGAGAAGCGGCTGATCTTCAAGAGCTTCGACCAGCAGCCGTTTTTGGCCGGTGAAACGGAACCCTGCATCAATGGCCGGATCCTGGGCATTGGGGCGTACTTTAAGAAACCGAATGACGCATTGGCGCGTCGTTTGTTGAGCGAACAGCTCGAAGATGGTGGGTGGAACTGCGAAGCGCCGAAGAGCAAGCGTTCTTCCTTTCACAGCACGATATGTGTGCTCGAAGGATTGCTGGAATACGAACGTGCAGGGCACAAGTCCGCAATCGTAACGAAGGCGCGCAAGAAGGCGGAGAATTATCTGCTGGAACGCCGCATGTTTCGTTCGCTTCGATCTGGAGAGGTCATCGACAAACGCTGGCTGCGGTTCTCGTATCCGACATATTGGCACTACGATGTGTTGCGCGGACTCGATTATCTGCGGAATGCCGGAGTGAAACCAGACAGCGGAGTTCGCGAGGCGATTGAAATCGTGAAGCAGCGCGGACATCAAAACGGACGCTGGCCGCTGAACCTACGCCACGCGGAGAGAATTCCATTGGAAATGGAGACGGAACTCGGCAGGGCGAGCCGATGGAACACGCTGCGGGCGCTGCGGGTGTTGAGGTGGTACAGCATTGCGAAGTAGGAGTGTTGTCTGATGCTTGAAGTTTAAAAATCTCTCTGCGCTGAAAATGTTAAGACTTGATCGTCCCCACACAACGAACACCGCGTTGTGTGGGCCACCCGGCCTGTTAACAACGATTAATATTCCGAGAGGCGGGGATAACAAGGCCGCTCAGTATCAGCGGCTCCAGAGTCAGGGTTTGAGGGCTGGCAAACTGGTCGACGGCACGAATGTGCCATCCAGGAGGATCCCACTAAAGGTTTACCAATAATCGCGTCCGTGGCAATAATCGTGTCCGTGGCAAACTTTCGGGCGTGGCGTTCTCTTCAAGAGGCGTTCCCGGAAGTCCCTTCCGCGCCGCTTTGTCATCAACTGCGGCAGCATTCATCGTTTTTCTGATTCTCATCAATTCTCTTCACACAGCGTCTGGATGGACTTCTCGGCCCGACTTTCTCTGCACCCTTGCGCGAAAGACTCCAAAGAGCCGCCAAGGCTGCAACGGCATCCTTTAATGAGTCGCGTTCAGAGCCTCTTCGTAGTGCGATTGGTACGCCCTTTGTGATGGAATTGGCGCGGCTCAACTCAAGAGTACGGCCCAGTTGTTTCATCGCACGGTTATATCTGATCTTGGGATCTGATGGCGAATCTTGCATCATGAGATTTAATCACTAAGTTGCCCCTGCAAGAATCGGTGTGAATGCTCAATTCCTAGGTTGCATCCATGTAGGCCCTCGTCTCCCCAACTGTGAGAAATACTTTCGCTTGGCCTCGTCGCATATCGATACGGCAACCCTCAATCTTCCAAGTCTCTCAGGTTTAGCAGTACTTCGAATCGCCAAGAGATTTCATGAGCGATGAACGCCTTTAAGGACGTGCGACGTGCATTATCTTCCAGCTACGAATACCGGATTGACGGGTCATCGCGCAATCTGCCAGGGAATCTAATGGTGTGGAGGTCACCAATGAGTATTTTCACAATTCTATTCGTAGTATTGCTGATTGCATGGTTACTTGGATTCACCGTATTCCACGTCGCCGGTGGATTGATTCACTTGCTGCTCATCTTTGCCGTAATCTCCTTGGTGTTGCATTTCTTTCGAGGAACACGTGGTGTAGCCTAGGCTTTGCCGTGCACACGCTCAAGGAAGATCTTCCAGGTGAAAAGAGACCGGGACGAAGCGTGAGATTATTCCGCGCCGCCTTCCGCCTCCAAAATGCTTGAGTAGCTAGGAGGAAGGAGCCAAGACGAGCTTTGGCCTCCTAGCCTACAAGCGTCTTATTTTTTCGCCACGCACTACGTGCGATTCAACTGGTGAAAAATCGCCATTACACTCATTGAGACCTGCTGCACCAGCCCCCGCTCACGCCAAGCCGTCGTGACGGACCACCCTACGCCCACCCAGTAATGCGGGGAGGGAGCATTTTGCCGTCTGTAATGCACCACCCCCCTTCGCTCGTTTGACCCCCTTTTCCCACTCCCTTAAACTTAGAAGATTCAGACAAATACAAGGGCCTATCTATGTCGTCCGAGGTGATTCACGTCAAGCTGCCTGATGGCAGTGTCAAAGAAGTACCGAAGGGCACGACGCCGCTCGAGATCGCAAAAACGATCAGTCCACGGTTGGCGGACGCGGCTTTGGCTGCGAAGACCAATGGCAACTTGATTGATCTCACTCGCCCACTGGAAAAAGATACCGATCTGCGGCTGCTCAATGACAAAGATCCCGAGGCGCTTGAAGTGTATCGGCACTCTTCGGCGCACCTGTTGGCGGCGGCGGTGCTTGAGTTGTTCCCCGAAACGAAGCTCGGTCACGGGCCAGCCACGGAGAACGGATTTTTCTACGATTTTTATCGTCCGACGCCGTTCACGCCCGAGGACCTTCAGAAAATCGAAAAGAAGATGCAAGAGCTTGTACAGCAGGACTTGCCGTACGCGCGCGAATTTCTGCCGCGCCAGGAGGGCCTGGAGAAGTTCAAGGGCGAAGGCGACTTCATGAAGTGTCACTTCATCGAGCAGTTCACCCAGCCCGATGAAAAGATCTCGATCTACAAGACCGGGAAGTTCCTCGATTTCTGCCGAGGGCCGCATATTCCTTCAACCGGCAAAATCAAAGCGTTCAAGCTGATGAACATTGCCGGCGCTTATTGGCTGGGAGATGAGAAGAATCCGCAGCTGCAGCGGATTTACGGCACGTCGTTCTTTTCGAAAAAAGATCTCGACGGGTACCTGAACAGCCTGGAGGAAGCGAAAAAGCGCGACCATCGCGTGCTGGGGAAGCAGCTGGACTTGTTTTCGATCCAGGAGCTTGCCGGGCCAGGGCTGATTTTCTGGCATCCGAAGGGCGGCATCATCCGTAAAGAGATGGAAGACTGGATGCGCGATCAGTACGTGAAGCGCGGCTATTCGCTGGTGTACACGCCTCACGTGATGCGGCGGCAGCTATTTTTCACCTCAGGCCACGAGGGTTATTACGCGCAGAATTTTTTCGACTTCATGGAACTCGATGACGCGGAATATCGCGTGAAGCCGATGAACTGCCCAGGGCACATCCTGATTTACCAGGATTCATTGCGGTCGTATCGCGATCTGCCGATTCGGCTGGGAGAGTTGGGGACGGTGTATCGGTACGAGCGCTCGGGTGTGATGCACGGCCTGCTGCGCGTGCGGGGATTTACGCAGGACGACGCGCATATCTTCTGCACTCCGGACCAGATTGAAAAGGAAATTGCCGATTGCGTAGAGTTTGCGCGCGATGTGCTGCGGGATTACGGCTTTGACCAGTTTCAGACGGAGCTTTCGACGTGGGACCCGAACGACCGGAAGAGTTTCGTGGGCAGCGAAGAGCAGTGGAACATGGCGACTGCATCGCTTGAGAATGTGCTGAAGCGGTTGAACATCGAGTACAAAGTCATCCCCGGAGAAGCGGCGTTTTATGGGCCGAAGATCGATATCAAGCTGGTGGATGCGATTGGGCGTTTGTGGCAGTTGTCGACGGTGCAGTTCGACTTCAACCTGCCGCAGCGATTCAATCTCGAGTACGTTGCCGAGGATGGCACGCGCAAGCAGCCGCTGATGGTGCATCGCGCGCTGTACGGATCAGTCGAGCGCTTCTTTGGAGTGCTGATCGAACATTATGCGGGAGCGTTTCCAGTGTGGCTGTCGCCGGTGCAGGCGGTGATGATTCCGATTGCTGAGCGCCACGTGGACTATGCCAATAAAGTGGCGGCGCAGTTGAAAGCGATCGGGGTGCGCGTAGATGTCGATGGGCGCAATGAGAAGATGAACGCGAAGATCCGCGAACATGCGTTGCAGAAAGTGCCATTTCTGCTGGTTGTGGGCGATAAAGAGGCCGAGGCCGGAAAAGTGAATGTGCGGACGCGCGGCAAGGAAAAGACCGAAGACATGGCGGCAACGGAATTCGTCGAGAAGATTGGGAAGCTGATTCGGGAGAAATCTTCTAGTCTGTGATCCAATCGAAGAAACTGCTTTACAGATGCGGACTTCGGCCGCCGTACCGTTAACGGTGGCTGTCCTACGCACCTCAGATGAGCGTGTTAGAATCCTTGTAAATCGCGCTTACAATGCTTCCTGACATAGAAAAACTGCTGGAACTGCAGAAGGCTGACCGGGAGATCCGCAAGCTGAGAGACGAGGTTGCGGCCTTGCCCAAACGGGTGTCGGTCATCGAAGCGAAGCTGGCCGGCACGAAGTCGCATCTCGAAAAGGCCCGTGCCGCAGTCAAAGGCGACGAGGCATCGCGCAAGAAATTCGAAACCAGCATCCAGGACCTGCAAGGCAAAATTTCCAAGTACCGCGACCAATCCCTCGACGTAAAAACCAACGAACAATACAAAGCTCTGATGCACGAGATCCAGTTCGCCGAACAGGAAATCCGCATCAACGAGGACAAGATTCTCGAGCTGATGGTCAATGCCGAGGCACGCGAGAAAGACGTCAAAGCTGCAGAAGCGGAACTGAAGGCGGAAACCGCCGAAATCGAGAAAGAAAAAGAAGAAGCGCGGCGCGTGACGGCGGAAGACGAGAAGCAGCTAGCGGAGTGGAATTCGAAGCGCGATGGACTGCGCAATGGCATTTCGGCCGATTGGCTGCGTCATTATGAGCGCGTATCGAAGTTTCGCGGCAGCGGTTTGTCGGAAGTGCGAAATCAGAAATGTCTCGCGTGCCAGGTAATGCTGCGTCCGCAAACGTATAACGAAGTTCGCGCCGGGCAAGAGGTGATGGTGTGCGATTCTTGCCAACGTATCCTGTATTTCGATCCTGCAAGCGAAACGGTGCAGGAGCAGGAAGCTGCGGCGGCCAGAGCACACCAGCGCAAGCGGCCTCGCCCAAAATCGGACGCTTCCCAGGCTTGGTTTTACCGGCCTGACTACGGGGAAGAGGGAGAAGTCCTACTCGTCTTTACGAACAGTGGCGGGAGCGCAAGCCGGCGCATTTTCGACATGCACACCGGACGTCAAATCGGTGACATTCTTGTTCGCGAAGGGAGCTATCGATTGGCTTTCCCAGAGGATTTCCCGGATTCGGTGGTGCGCTTGAACGGTCACTGGGACGAATCGGCGATGGACGAGTGGGAATCGGAACTCCCATCCCATGTGCTCGATAGTTTGCATTCGGACCTGCGTGCTGCCCAGCACGAGTCCGCGCAAAAGCCCACGCCCGCCGCCCACGCCGCGAGCCAACATCCGGCGGCGAGTTAGAACGGCGTCCGCCTTTCGTCGTCGGTCGTCTGCAAAAAGCTCCTGCCATTTAAAATTTCGGAATGCCGAATAAAGCGGTTCCAGGTTTGCCTGTCGTCAAGGTGAGTGCGCGGGGCATTGCGCGCGTGAAGGCGGGACACGTCTGGATTTATCGGTCCGACGTGACCAATGCGACGGACGTGCAGCCGGGCGCGCTGGTAAGCGTCACGGATGAACGCGGCAGGCCGCTGGGGTCTGCGCTTTATTCGAGCGCCTCGCAGATCGCAATCCGAATGCTTTCAAGCGCGATGGTAGACGATCTTCCCGCGCTTTTATCACAACGGCTCGGACAGGCGTTCGACTATCGCGAGCGTTTCGTGCAAGACACGGATGCTTACCGCCTCGTTTTCAGTGAAGCCGATTTCCTCCCAGGGCTAATCGTTGATCGCTATAAAGATGTTTTGTCATTCCAGGTGTTGACGCAAGCAATGGATGCGACGCCCGTGCGGGAGATCGTTACCGCGCACCTTTTCCACAGATTCTCCCCCTCGGGCATCTTCGAGCGAGTGGATCCGCATATCAGGGAACTCGAGCAATTGCCGGCTCGCGACTCGCAACTTGTTTCGGGTGAGAAGTCCAGCACGATCTTCACGATGAATGGCGTTCGGTTTCATTACGACGCAGCAGCCGGGCAGAAGACCGGGGCTTTCCTCGATCAGCGGGAAAACTATGCGGCGGCTGCACGGTACGCGCATGGTGAGGCGCTCGACGTCTTTTGTTACCAAGGCGGCTTCGCCTTGCACATGTTTCCGCAGTGCACGAGCGTTACAGGCGTCGACAGTTCCAGACCCGCGCTCGAGATCGCAGACCAGAACGCTACGCTGAATGGTCGAGAGATTGAATGGATCGAAGCCAACGCATTCGACCTGTTGAAGGACTATGCCAGCTCCGGACGTCGATATGACACGATCGTCCTCGATCCGCCCGCCTTCGCGAAAACGAAAAAAACCGTGGAGACAGCCCTGCGCGGCTACAAGGAACTCAATCTACGCGCGCTGAAAATGCTCCGGCCCGGCGGCATGCTGGTGACATGCTCGTGTTCTTACCATGTCAGCGAGACGGAGTTTTTTGGGGTCGTCGCCGAGGCGGCTCGCGATTCTGGCAAAAATCTGAGGATCCTAGAAAAACGCGGCCAGGCGAAAGACCATCCAATTATCGCTACAATTCCTGAAACCAGCTATTTGAAATGCTTGATATCGACTGTAAGTTACTGAAATTCCGGTCGATATCGTACTTGACAATACTACACTCAAATTTTATGCTTCTTTCATGCTAATCGCTCATCTAAATGGGTGACAAGCAGCACACTCAAAGATCAGCCTTTAGGAGGATTTGAAGTCATGACAGTTCTAACCCGTTGGGATCCCTTTCGTGAGTTCGTCACTTTGCAGGACCGGATGAACCGGCTATTCCGTGATTCATATCCGGAAGGCCGCGAAGAGGCCCTGACCACCACAACGTTTGCTCCGCCCGTTGACGTTTACGAAGACGAGCACAACGTGACACTGAAGATTGAAGTACCTGGGATCGACGAGAAAGATATCGATGTACGGATCGAGAACAACACCCTGACCGTGCATGGCGAGCGCAAGTTCGAGAAGGATGAGAAAGAAGAGAACTACCGCCGCGTCGAACGGCAGTATGGCAGCTTCACTCGCACTTTCACTCTGCCCAACACGGTGGACACGGAAGGCGTTTCCGCCAACTACGAGAAAGGTGTGCTGAAGGTAAAGCTGGCCAAAAAGGCCGAAGCCAAGCCCAAGCAGATCAAAGTCAATGTAGGTGGCGAAAAGACGCTGGAA
>DATAPD010000041.1:0-1572 GCA_036265385.1 Terriglobales bacterium | reverse complement strand
GTCAGTGCACACATCTTCGTAAGTCGGATTCTCTTTCGTTCCGCCAGCATAACCGACTGCCGTAGACAACACGCCTTTCAGATTGCGGAAAGTTTCTTCAACTCCCCAAAAACAGCCTGCGCCAAACGTTGCCTTTTCCGTTCTCATCAGAAGCAAAGTGGAACGATTATCAGAACGGTGCAACCATCAGAATCGTATAACCGCCTGGGATGCTCCCTCTGTTTCTTTTTTGCGCTGATATTGCCCTAAAGTCTTAGTAGCCAACGGCTGTCGAATCTGGCAGAACAACAACAATCCTTATCAAAAATGAATTCCTCCACCACGACTCTTGACCAAACTCGCCCGATCTTACCGGTTCGGCTTCTCAATGGCTGTGGCACCTTGCTGGACAAAAGCCGAATTCCACGCACTCCCATTCGAGCAGTTGATTTAATCAAGACGGCAAAGCGCCGGTGCGGCCTTGATGATTTTGGCGGAGGCGACTTTTTTGCGGGCCTCTCACGATTGATCGATTCTTGCCAGCGCGAGTCCCAACTCAACCTGATCGGAAGAATTGTCCTTCGGGCCGATCTCATACGGACATTGTGTTCACGCTTGTTCATGCAACGGGACCGGGAGGTGTATCCAAGCATTGTGCGACAGGAAATTCACGAACCGCTCTTCATCGTTGGTTTGCCACGCAGCGGCACGACCCTCTTGCACACCTTGCTCGCCGTAGATCCGGATCACCGGGTTCCCCTCACTTGGGAAGTCATGTCGCCATCCCCACCTACTGGCGATAATGAGAAACGACGAATTCAACGCGCAATTAGCAGTTGTAATTGCTTCAACTGGCTGGCGCCCACATTTCGCCAAGTTCACCCAGTTGGTGCGGAGCTTCCGCAAGAATGTGTCAGTCTCATGGCGCCGACGTTTATGAGTGACCAGTTCGATGCGATGTATTATGTGCCTTCGTATCGGGCATGGTTCTTTCGTCAGGATTTGCGAGCGGCATACGAATATCATCGCCATTTCCTTCAACATCTGCAGGTCCGGCGGAACGCGCTGCGTTGGGTGCTCAAGGCCCCCACGCACATGTTTGCTCTGCCGACGTTGCTGGCTGTTTACCCTGATGCGATTTTCGTCCAGACTCACCGAGCACCGCTCGATGCCATGGCTTCGGTATCCAGTTTAATAACGATTCTTCGGCGCGTATTTAGCGATGCGGTCGATCCACAAACGGTTTGCCGCGAGGCTATCGACTACTGGTCGAAAACATTGGAGAGATTCTTGCAACAGCGAAGTCGATTAGCAGAGCATCGCATTTGCGACATAACTTATGCTGAGATCCGTCGCGACCCCATCGTGGCGGTGCGACGTATTTATGCGCACTTCGGTTGGTCGTTGTCCCAGAAAGTAGAGCAACTGATGCGCCGAGCACTGGCAAGCCAACCGGAGGAAAGATATAAGCTTCATCGGTACGATCTCTCACAGTTTGAGGTGCAAGAAGCAGAGAGCGCCGCTCGATTTGCGGCCTATTGCGATCGGTTTGGCCTAGCCATGGGCAGGAAACGTACATCTGGGACTCGAGCG
>DATAPD010000040.1:0-3145 GCA_036265385.1 Terriglobales bacterium | reverse complement strand
TCACCTCGTGTTCAAATAGCCGCTGTCACACCAAAGTCTAACTAGGCGATGCAGCGAACCCGCGCGTCACAGCGATGACAGTGATTGAAATCAAACCGCATCCTTGGGGCTGGAAAGTTTTTGAAGCTCCGGGCGTTGAGCGTGTGTTCCGGGAGAAAGATCACGCAATCGGCTATGCCGAAACGCGCGCGTGCTTTCGCTGAGGTGAGATTCGCGCTTTGGATTCAACCGGCAACATCGACGTACCATTACGTTTAATGAGACGAATCGAATGCTGTGGCGCGAGTGTTGAACGTCAGCCAGTCTTAATCGGTTGTTTCGGACTTTGCACGCGCTTTTCAAGTCACGCGCATCGAGGTAGAGTGGTGCCGTGACGAGCGCTTCGTCAAGGCGCGCAAAGTGAATCCAACGAACTTTTGGCCGAGCTGAAGCGGCGCAATGTTTATAAAGTTGCCGTCGTCACGTGCTATAGAATCCGGCACTAACATGACAGTGAGCAATCCCACCTCTGATTACGTGCTTGGCAGCACGGACGCCGAGCACGAGCGCCTGATCGGACAGGCCGCGCGTCTCGCTCCCCTAACCGAGCGACTATTCCGCGAAGCAGGAATCGCCCCAGGTCAACGTGTTCTGGATCTAGGCTCCGGCGTAGGAGATGTGGTGATGCTGGTGGCAAGATTGGTTGGTGATTCCGGAGAGGTTGTGGGAATCGAGCGCGACCCGCGCTCCCTCGACCGCGCGCGGGCTCGCGTGGCTGAAGCTGGCCTAAATAATGTGAGCTTTATCCAATCCGATGTTTCCCAAATCACCGCAAGCGAACGCTTCGACGCAGCCGTGGGCCGTTTCATTCTGATGTGGCTTCCTGACCCGGCTTCCGTTTTGCGCCAGCTATCTCTGTTGGTTCGCCCCGGTGGAGTTGTTGCCTTCCAAGAACCGTCTTGGGCGCCTGTTTTTGCAATTTCGACGCACTTGACCCTTTGGTCGGCCGCTGCCTCTCTGATGTGCGAGACCATGCGACGCTCAGGGGCAAACCCAGAGATGGGACTTGCTCTCTATGGGATTTTTCAGGAGGTGGGACTGCCCGCGCCAACCATGCAGATGGAAGTACCGCTTGGCGATGATCCAGACTTCATACGCTGGATCTACGATGTTATGTGCAGCTTGCGACCGCAAATTGAGCGGCTAAACCTGTCTCTAAGGAAGCTGGGTGACTTCGATACGCTGCAAGAGAGGCTTCAAAAGGAGGTTGCGGCATCGAACGGCGTTACCAGTTGGATGGCCGTCGTCGGGGCATGGGCCCGAAGGTAACCAGGCGAACCGCTCGCTGTGGTGCCACCAATTCTCTAAAACGCGAAATTCGGTTTCCCGAAACTTTTGGAATTGGGTTGTTGGCGTGCACGAATTCGACCGAAGCCTGACCGATCGATGCAGCCATTCCTTCTGGACGACTACCTCTTGCCAGATCCGGGACATCACCGTGCAAGTCTGGACAGTTCAAGAATGATTTGGGACTGGAAGTGAGTGCCGCCAGACAGGCTGCGCGGGTAATAATTTTCGAGTTCATGAGGACGAGGCCCAGGTTTTAGCAGCCTGTAGGTTCGCGAGAAAGATTTTTCGACGAGGCGAACCTACGTTGAAATCAACGTAGGTTCACAAGGCACAGCATGCCGAAGAATTATTTCGCCGTAGCTCGAAAAGCTTCAGATTCCTTCTGCAACTTCTCGCTCATCTTTTTCGCTTCTGCGCTTTTAACATCTATCGATTTGCCGTCGGCAGCAGTGGCCGCGATCAATTCTCCATCGGTAAAATAGTATTTATCTCCGGTGGCATTTCGATCGTGGTTCTCTTTGCCAGCTCCGTTCGCTTCCAGAAAGACGAAGACCGGTTTGCCATCGTGATAGTAAAACTCCTCTGTCCTTTGTGAACCCGCCGGCGGATACAGTTTCATCCGCTTCAGGTCCGCACCATCAGAGTAAGTATGGATCTTCGTCCAATTCTCATTCGTTACGTTCTTCAGCTCACCGGGGGAGAGCATCTGTTCTCTGCGTTGGGAGGAGGAAATATTCTTTTCCACACTCCGGACGTAGGCTTCAATTGCACTGACTTTCTCGCTCGCGCCGGCCTTGTTGTCCGACAAGATGGCAAGACTTGGGTTTTCCGCCTTCTCGGCGGCGCGGGCGCTCATCATAGCGACCAGTCCGACACATATCGCTGTTACGAATATCGTTTTCTTCATATTTTACCTTCCTTGTTAGCTTCAACTATCATCCTAGGACGGCCCTGGACCTACTCATAAGTTGTCCAATGCTGCCCATTTCTTGATGCTCAAGCTCGTCGGCGTCGTCCAGCCAAACACAATCTGTCGAATCTCGCACCACTTGGGACCGACGGGAATTTCGGCGCTAACGGTTCCGACGTTGTTTCCGTTGGCATCTACAAGTGCAATATGAATGTCGCCGTCCGCTTCCACTTTTGCGTCAACGACGCGCCCTGTGAGCGCATACCATTTTTCCTCGGACGGCATTCGCGCTTCTGTGTAGCCTGTTAAATTCCGCTTCCCGAATGCCGAATAATTCTGCACAATTCTCCCATGCAGCCTTTTGCGCATTCCTTCCTCGGAAGGGCAGGAAATAGATTCGCGCCAAGCTGCCCTGGTACATCGATCTCCTGAACCTGAACAATCACGATCTCGCCAATGCCAGATCCCGCATCCGGTCCTACATCGAGGCCTTCGAGCGAGACGGAACGCGGATCACCGAGAACCTCGATTTTGTTGTCTGAACCAAGGAGTGCCCTTATGAGATCGTTTGAACAGGAAATCAACGAGACCCAAGAGTGGTTCGACAGCCCCCGATTCGCGGGGATCGTTCGCCTGTATACCGCGCGTCAGGTGGTCGAGCAGCGCGGCACCATCGGCCACGACTACACGATAGCTCGTGAGGCGGCCGCAGCGTTTTACGATCGCTTGTGCGAACTTTTCGCGGAGCGCAAGAGCATCACCACCTTTGGCCCGTACTCGCCGGGGCAGGCGGTGGCGATGAAGCGGATGGGGATCGAGGCGATCTACCTCGGCGGCTGGGCGACCTCCGCCAAGGGCGGAACGAGCGAGGACCCGGGACCCGATCTCGCCAGCTATCCGCTCAGC
>DATAPD010000039.1:0-3380 GCA_036265385.1 Terriglobales bacterium | reverse complement strand
CTTGCGGCTAACGAGAAAAAATGACTCCAGCGAAAATGAACAGGTCGAGCGTAATTTTCTTTGAACGCCGAATGCGAAAGGAAAAAATGCTGCTCAGCTCCATTTATACGACACCGTCACATCTTTTTTGGTCGAATCGCCATCTTGGGCGGGCGCTGCGTACTATCAGTATAGTAATTGTCATCGCCTTTCTCGGTGTCTTGTCCTCGGCAGCGCTGGGTGCTAACCCGGCGGAAGAGTTGGCCAAGGCGGGATCCACTGGAGGAATCGATCCCAAGGGCAATTCGTGGGTGTCGATCCAGCAAAGTGTCGAACAGTTCGGGCATCCGGAATTCATTCTGCGGCTGTTCCTCAGCCTTAGCCTGGCAGTCGGCTGTGCATATGCAATCGCGTGGCATCCGCGGCGGGCATCACTTGCCGATCCGCTAGCCGATCTTGAGGAGCGCAAGGCGTTGATTCTCCTTGGAGTGGTTGGCGCGGTTGTTGCTGAACTGAGCGGGACCAGTCAGACGCTTGCGTTTGTTATCTTCGGCATTGGCGCGCTGCTACGATTTCGGACCTTGCTCGATAATCCGAAACTCACTGGGAAAGCAATCATGGTCGTAGTAGTTGGGCTTGCGTGCGGCATGGGATCGTGGGCGATGGCCGTCTTCGTTACCGCTTTTGCTTGGGTACTCGTCTACTGGCTTGATTCGCACTCGAGCTGCCGGGTCAGAATTCGACTCGACGACGGAGAGGATCCGAAGCCAGTGTTTGGCACGGTGCAATCGTTGCTCGTGTCCCACAAGTGTCGGCTGCAAAGTTCCGCGCTCTATGAAGACAAGGGACAGATGGTGTTTCTGCTCTATATCCCGAGCGGAGTTGACCCAATGCAGCTGGAAGCAGAAGTGCGATCGAGCTTGAAGAAGCACAACGTCTCCAAGATCAACGTCGACGTGGTTTAAGCAGGCCCTGGTCTACTTACTGCTGTGAACGGCGCCCTATTCTCCGCTCTGGTGGCGGCCTTCGTTATTGGCTCGGCGTTCGCAAAATCTGTGACAGGGCACAGTGACTTTCGTGTCGCCGTGCGAGTGTCAGGGCCAAAAGAGCGGTAGTCGCTGGCCGGTCAAAACCGATCCGTCGCCTGTGCCTTTGGACAAGTCGACTATTCAAGCAGTTACACCATCGCAGATCTATGAGTGGAAAGGACCACGGACCGATGTGCCTTTGACGCCCAAGACGGATACGAGAATCGCAGCTGAACAAAAATGGTATAACCTCACTGGCCGCCTCGACAGCGTAAAAGTTGAAGACGATGGTGACATTACGCTTGTGCTCAAAGACGCCGAAGGCAAGAAAGCGGGAAGTGTTGGTGCCGAAATTCCCGTCGGCTCCACATGGTGTGAGCTTCGGCAGACTGTTTTCGGTTGGACAACGCAGAGCTTTCCGTTCAGTTTCAAGGAATCCCAAAGGCTCGAAATGCGCGAGACGCATATAATCACGGTCACAGGCCAGGCCTTTTTCGATGTCGATCACGCGCCTGCGGATCATTCAAACCGACGAACTAAAGCAAAGAAATACTCGGTTTGGGAAATTCATCCCGTCATGGCACTGCACGTCGATCAATAGCTCGGCCACACGCCGTCGGTGCGCAGCTATTGTCCCGGACTGCCAATGCAGTAGCATGTCTGTATTGAAAGCGGGAGAGGGGACAGCATCGCCGAGAAGTATTGCCCTAACTTCCTACAGCCATCCCCAACATCTGTTTGTGAGAATGCGATTGCGAGGGAAATCAAGCGCTGAAAGCGCGATTCAGTTCATCAACTATTCTCAATTCCAGACATATCGCTCGTCGAAATCAACACCGTGCCTGCGTAGCAACTCGCGGTATTCCTCTTGGAACGTTCGAGTGCGATGGTGCTCTTGTTGGCTTACTCTACGGACGGAACGTGGACTTCGCCTCTCCCTTTGCCAAAGGAAGAGGATAAAGGTGAGGGATTGTCGAGCTCTTGGCGAACCTGAGACATCGCCCTAGGAATACGTGGCGAGAGTGAGCCTGCGGCATGCTCGAGTGGATCCTAGGAGGTCAATGCTGAGCGCTCCTCTGCCTCGCCCCGCCAACGGGGAGAGGATTGAGGTGAGGGGTATTCGTAAACGGCTTTTCAGAAGACGAGTTAATAGTTAGAATCAATCGTTGTGGATCGCGCTCGATTGTTGCGAAAGAAGGCGACGCAGCCAGAACGTATTCTTTGGCGACACTTACGGAACCGAAATTTCGCAGGCTACAAATTTCGCCGGCAGCATCCGTTCGAAGATTACGTCTTGGATTTCTATTGTCCCAGCGCAAAGCTGGCTATCGAATTAGACGGCGGTGGACATAATTATCGTGCAGGCCAAATTCGCGATCGCACGCGGTCGGAATTCCTCGCGCGCCATGGAGTCATTGTGTTGCGATTCTGGAATCATCAGGTTCGCCGAGAACTCGATAGCGTCTTGCGAGCAATCTGGTTCGCACTCGGGGAGCGACAGCAAAACAAACCCTCACCTTCATCCTCTCCCTTTGGAAAAGGGAGAGGCGAAGTCTAACAGGCGTTCAATTTGAGATAATTTATGCGAGTTGCCGATGTGCTCCTCGGGCTTGGCAGGCACGAAGCAACACGAGTTTTTCGACGGTATGTACGCGATACGCGGCACCATTCCGCCTCGCCCCGCTTGCGGGGAGAGGATTGAGGTGAGGAGGCGTGCTCAATCCGAGAGGCGAAGTCTAACGCACGTTCTGTTTGCAAAGTAACCTGTGCGTATGGAATTGGAAAACTACACACTCAGCTCACCCGTGCTTTGAGCGCTTGGTTATCTGGGGGCAATCGAATCCCTGGGACGTTGCCCCAGACTCGCGATGAATGCTGCGCCTTTGGCGCTAGGCAAAAAATTCCCTCTATTGGATCCTCGCTACTGCGCATATTGACATTCATCCCACGCACATCAACGATGACGTTCATGCATCGGCGTCTCTTCACCGTGATCCTTTTCGCTTTCGCGCTGATATTCGTAGCGAATGCACAAGACGGGCCGAAGGGTTCTGTCGTGCTGATTATTCGTCATTCGGAAGACGCCGGCAGCGGCGACGGTATCTCGCCCCGCGGCGAGCAGCGGGCTGAAGCATACAAGAATTACTTCCTGAATTTCAGCGTCGATTCCAAGCGGCTGGAACCCGACGTCGTTTTTGCCGCTAAAGACTCAAAGAAGAGTCATCGGCCGCGTCTAACGGTGGAACCATTTGCAAAAGCAGCCCAATTGAAAATCGATATGCGTTTTGGTAACAATCAATCCACTGAGCTGGCGGCTGACTTGCGTGCAAACCAGCAGGGAAAAGTGATTCTGATCTGTTGGCGTCACCCATA
>DATAPD010000038.1:0-2658 GCA_036265385.1 Terriglobales bacterium | reverse complement strand
GCAAGTGACATTGGTAGGGTGTTCGAAAACGTGGTTGGGAAGTCTAAAACGAAGCGACGCTCCGGCTGTCCTGTGAGCATTTCGCTCGATATTTTTGGCGACCGATGGTCGTTGCTGATCATCCGAGACCTCATGGTTCGTGGATTGCGAACCTTCAAAGAATTTCAACGATCGGGGGAGGGAATTGCGACCAATATTCTTTCGGACCGGTTACATAAGCTTGAAACAGCGGGAATTATCACCGCCGAACAGGAAAAGACTGACCGCCGAAGAGCAAATTATCGCTTAACAGAAAAGGGCATCGACTTGGCTCCTGTATTACTGGAGCTGTTGATCTGGGGAGCGCGGAACGAGAATACTGGCGCGCCTTGTGCCGTAGTTGAGGAAATGGAGAGTAATCGCGAAAAGGTGCTCGCGGAAGCTCGGCGGAGATGGCGCGAGCGGGATACAACGCCACTCATACCCAGGTTCGACGATGTTGTGCATAAGCCGGGTAAAAAGCCGAAGATTCAGCGTGCTTCATAAGTGCTGCCAGAAACTTCAAATTGTCACAGGTTTTTTTTCAGACGCTGTCGATTTAGCTTGGGCCCAATCGTCTATATCCCAAGGGTGCCCGGCTGCGGCAAGTACGCCTTGCAGCCGCGGCGCTAACTGTCAATCATAAAACTGGACAACAAACAAAGGAGATAAGTAGGCATGGATACGAAGCCAACGCATGAGCAAGCACAACTTCATTTGCAGGTGTACGAGCAGCGGCGCGAAGCCAAGTTGCGGCAGGCGCGAGACTGGTTCTTCAAGAATTATCACGTAACCAGTCTTGAGGACGCACAGCGTGTTGCTCCGATGGGAAGCGAAGCGGGTGCACAGGCCAGCATGGTTATGAGCTACTGGGAACAAGCCTGCGCGTTGCTCAACTATGGTCTGCTTCACGAAGACTTGTTCTTTGAGACGAGCGGAGAATTCTTCGGAGTATGGGAAATGATCAAGGCCGTCGTGCCTCAATTCCGGGAACGCTTCGTCTACAAGGGCTTTGCCGCAAATCTTGAGAAAGCGGCGCAGCGCTATGAGAAGTGGATCGAAAGCCGCTCGCCGGGCCACCTCGCAGCAATGCGCGAGTTCATGAAGCAGATGCGCTCGCAAGTGGCCAAAGCAGCCTAGAACCCAACGGTCAACCGAACGAGTGCCTGCGCTTGCAGTTGGACATTTGTACTCTGCGGCGCAGGGCACTCGATTCTCAAGTGATTTTCATCAGGAGCGAAGAATGAGTAAGGTGCGGGTCTTAGTGGGAACGCGTAAAGGCGCATTCATTCTTGAATCAGACGGCAAACGCGAGAAATGGAACGTGAGCGGCCCACATTTCGCCGGCTGGGAAATCTATCACCTTAAAGGGTCGCCGGTTGATCCGAACCGCATCTACGCTTCACAGTCGAGCGGATGGTTTGGACAAATTATTCAGCGCTCCGATGACGGCGGCAAGACCTGGCATCAGCCGGGAACACCTGCGGGACAGGGATCCACTATTCCAGCGGGACCGCCAAAAGCCGAAAGTAATAAGTTTGCTTACGATGCGTCGCCCGAAACTGGAAAGGCACTGACCACGCATCAGTGGTATGACGGGACGCAGCATCCATGGGAATTCAAGCGGGTGTGGCATTTAGAGCCATCGCTCAGCGATCCGGAGGCGGTGTACGCGGGCGTGGAAGATGCAGCTATCTTTCGCTCTACGGACGGAGGAAACAATTGGCAGGAACTGCCTGGATTGCGCGGCCATGGCACAGGTCCGAAGTGGCAGCCCGGCGCAGGGGGCATGTGCCTGCACACCATTATCCTCGATCCCAGCAATCCCCAGAGAATTTGGATTGCCATATCGGCTGCTGGCGCGTTTCGCACCGACGATGGCGGCAAGAGCTGGAAGCCAATTAATCAAGGACTACGCTCGCAATATATCCCGGACCCCAACGCCGAAGTGGGACACTGCGTGCACCATATCGCCATGAACCCGAAGCGTCCGGGCACGTTGTTCATGCAGAAGCACTGGGATGTCATGCGCAGCGATAACGCGGGAGATCAGTGGACGGAGGTCAGCGGGAATCTGCCCACCGACTTCGGATTTGTCATCGACATTCATGCCCACGAACCGGAGACCATCTACGTGGTTCCCATCAAGAGCGACTCCGAGCACTATGTCCACGAAGGGAAGTTGCGAGTGTTTCGCAGCCGGAGTGGGGGTAACGAATGGGAGCCCCTTACCAAGGGTCTGCCTCAGAAGGACTGCTACGTGAACGTGCTGCGCGATGCCATGTCTGTTGACTCTCTGGATAAGTGCGGCATCTACTTCGGCACGACGGGTGGACAGGTGTACGCATCGGCGGATGCCGGTGATAGTTGGGCGCCGATCGTTCGCGACTTGCCGGCTGTGCTTTCAGTCGAGGTGCAGACACTACCTTGAACGCAGTAGCTTGAGATTGAGCGAATGATTCGAGTTGTCCTCCCATTTCACCTAAGAAACCTGGCGCAGGTTGGCAGCGAGTTGACGCTCGAAGTCAACGGCCAAGTTACCCAGCGCTCCGTGCTCGATGCCCTGGAGGAACGATATCCGATGCTCCGGGGGACGATTCGTGACCATGTGACAAAAGAGCGGCGTCCGTTCCTGCGGTT
>DATAPD010000037.1:0-2091 GCA_036265385.1 Terriglobales bacterium | reverse complement strand
GACGTTGCGAACAAGATCGGGACATATCTGAAGGCGCTGGCAGCGAAGGACAATAACGTTCCCTTTTATGTAGCGCTGCCCTCGTCTTCATTCGACTGGAAGTTGCGAGACGGGCTGAAAGAAATCCCGATTGAAGAACGTAGCGCGGAGGAAGTGAAGCAAGCCGATGGCTGGTTCGAGGGACAACAGATCGAGGTCCGTGTCGCCCCGGAGAGAAGCCCGGCTGCAAATTATGGATTCGATGTTACACCCGGCCAGCTGGTAACCGGATTAATTACCGAGCGGGGTGTGTGTGAAGCGAACGAGAAAAGCATCCGCGCGCTTTTCCCGGAGCAGGCGTCGTGAGCGAATACATAAAGTTTTCATGCGAGCGCGTGGCTGCGGAGATTACTTCGTTTGGCGGGCTTGCTGAATTAAATGCATACAGGAGGAAACTTCTCGATCTCCGTCTGATCGGTGTGGATCCAAAGGGTATTGGGTTCGGCAACCTGAGCGTAAGGGACGGTGCGACCGACAGGTTTTACATCACCGGTTCTGCGACCGGAGGCATACATGAACTGACCCTGGCAGACTGCGCAAAAGTAGTGGCGTGCGATTTTGAGAGGAACCGGGTCCGATACGAAGGCTCTGCGCTGCCCTCATCGGAATCGCTGACGCACGCTGCAGTCTACGAGTCGGATGCAACCGCAGGAGCGGTTATTCATTGTCACGACTCCAAGCTGTGGGCAGCAGTTTTGAATAAAGCGCCGACAACTTCGAAGACTGCTGACTATGGAACCCACGAGATGGCGAATGAGATAATGCAACTCTTCAAGCGCATCGACGTGCAAAGCAGAAAGATTGTTGTCATGGCTGGCCACGAAGCAGGCATTCTAACTTTCGGCAAAGATCTTGAGCAGGCATTCGGTGTCCTCATGCGCGAGAGGGAGAAATTTGCCCCTGAATGACAATGCAATTCGGCGCGTCCTCGCCACGGCGAGCAGGCTATGGTCGCGCGCTACCTACCAACGATGCCGTTCCGTTGACAGCAATTTGGCTGGACGTACGCTGAACAGACATGCATGAAATATCTTCAGACTCGAATGAGAAAGCGGATGTTACTCGCCGAAAATTTCTAGGAACGACGCTAGTAACTGGCGCGGCATTTTTTGCGGGAGGGTCGGACGCAATCTTCGGGGCTGCGTCCCCCACGAGTGTTGATAGTAATTCGATTTTTCGCATCGGCGGGGATCTTCCCGTGAACCGACTCGGCTTCGGCGCGATGCGGCTCACCGGTGAAGGCATCTGGGGTTGGCCGCCTGATCGCGCTAACTCGCTCAAAGTTCTAAGGCGCGCCGTAGAACTTGGCGTGAATTTAATTGATACGGCCGATGCTTATGGACCGGAAGTCGACGAACTGCTCATTGCTGAGGCACTTTACCCTTATCCGAAAGATCTCGTCATTGCGACCAAGGGCGGGAACACCCGACCGGGCCCCGGCCAGTGGGTGCCGGATGGTCGACCTGAATATCTCAAGCAATGTGTCGACAAGAGTCTGAAACGGCTACGGCTCGAACGGATCGATTTGTACCAGTTGCACCGCATCGATCCGAAGGTGCCGATGGAAGATTCGCTCGGCGCGATTAAGGAAATGCAAGATGCGGGCAAGATCCGCCACGTGGGGCTGTCGGAGGTGTCGCCGGACGAAGTCAAACGGGCGCGCAAAGTTGTTCCGATCGTGAGTGTCCAGAACCAGTACAACATTGGTAACCGGAAATGGGAAGACACGCTGACCTATTGCGAAAAGGAGGGTCTTGGCTTTATGCCGTGGTCTCCGATTGGGGGAAGCAGAGGCTTGAAAGCTGGCGACACATTGGAAGCGGCCGCTAAAAGTCATGCCGTGACAGTCGTGCAACTTGCCCTGGCCTGGCTTCTGCACCGCTCGCCTAACATGCTGCCAATTCCCGGCACGTCATCGGTCGCGCACCTCGAAGAAAATGTTGCTGCCGCGAAGCTCAAGCTCACGCCGGAAGAGTGGAAAGCGATTGACGCCCTGGCTAGTTAAAGTCGAAGGATAATCGAAATCGCACGCGTCTGCCTTTGCCGCGGCCT
>DATAPD010000036.1:0-15962 GCA_036265385.1 Terriglobales bacterium | reverse complement strand
GTCAGCGAGCGCGAAGCCCGCGACCTCTTGGCGTGCATGAAGTTCGTCATCGGACTCGAACGCATCGGCGATCTTCTCCTCAGCTTCGCCAACAGTGCTCAAGCCGCCAACAACCGGATCGATCCCGAGGACACGCGCAATCTCACGCAGATGGCTACGCTTCTCGAAAAAATGCTTGCCGACGTAACGCTCGGACTTGCTGAACGCGACGCCAAAAAAGCAATTGAGGTGCTGCGCTCCGATGGGAAGATCGACCGGCTCCGCAATCTGATTTTCCTTCGCCACATCGAAAACCCAGAAGGCGCACCCCGACAGGCGAGTCTTCAGGTCATCTTCATGACCCAGTCGCTTGAACGCGCCGGAGACCACGTTAAGAATCTTGCCGAGGAAGTCTGTCACATGGTCAGCGGACGCTCCGTGCGCCACCTGCTCATGACCTATGACAAACCTATAGAACAAATGTTCTTGGATTGGCTGAAGAAGCAGGAAGAGAAGCACTAAGTACTTCAGCTTGAACCTGGTGTCGAAAGTAACTTTCCCTCTCAATGGGTCCGAAATATCTTAGATGGTGGTCGCGAGGTGTGCCCGTGCGAACCTTGTGTCGCTTCTTGTTCTTAGTTTCTCTTTTCTGCCTATCACTAACGCCGCTTCTCGCGGACGATGTCCCTAAACTTCTCATTGTGCCGTCAAAAGCTACCATCGTAGTGGGTGACTCCCAATCATTTCGAGCTGTGGGACAAGACGGACGCGCACTGCGCAATGTGCACTGGAGAGTATCTCCTGACTATGCCGTTCGACTAACATCGGACGATCAGATAGCTACTTTGATCGCGCTGCAGCCTTCGTCGAGCATCATCCTTACGGCAAATGCTGGCACCGAATCTGCAGAAGCCACTCTCGAGGTCCGCTCTGGCAGCGCATTACCAATCGGGACTGCGCAGTGGACCGTTCAGGAACTTCCAGGATGCAAAACGATTGACATAACGCCCGCCGTTCCCAGCTCGGGTGGCCCGGACGTATACGTAAAAGAAACTTGCTCGGATGGTGACTGGTTAAGAGCAATCACCGCAGAAGGCCATGAATTGTGGCGTCGCAAGTTCAGCAACGGCTCATCACCGATTCCCCTCGCATCCAGAATGGAAAGCCCCAATCAACACTTGAATTCAACTGCACGATCTGTTTGCGATGACATCTCCGTCGGTATGAGTAGAGCGAATGTGTTCGAGATTTTTCAGACACGACACATCGTTCTCGGAAGGAATGAAACTTCGAAGTCAATTTGGTCTATCGAAGAACAAAACTTCAACTGTCAAGTGTTTTTCAATTCGAGTGGTGGAGTCGTAAGGAAGAAGAAGACGGTCGTTGTCGAGTAGCTCCCTTCACAGTCTCGTCGCCTATGTCGCTCGGCGACCCCAGCCGACTCTCACAACCCTACACCGGTGTGTCCTTCCACACCACAAACCCAATCACCGAAGTCAGAATCACCAGCAGCAGCCACAACGAAGGACTGTTCCCCTTACCCGACGTCAGCATCGATGGCAGCACCATCAGGCCGAAGATACTTCGGAGCGGGGCAAGTAACAGAAACAGGTTCAGGCCGATAATCCAAAGCAGCAGCTTCCGAGACGGCAATACGCATACCATGGCCCCAACGAGCAGCAACAAACAGTAGGTCGACGCGTACGGAACAAAAATCAGGAAAAAGGGCGCATCTGCGCCGAGTTGAGTGTGTATCTCAACTGCGATGTCCAACGGAGACCAATGCTCCTTGCCCATGATCGGCGGATCGACATTGAACAGGGGCACGACGAAAGTCAGCAGCGTGACCACGATAAAGAGGAGAGCCAGCTTCCGGCCTCGCGCCGTAAGGCGGCTCGTGTCCGTCACTTGCGGCAGCGTAACCCTTCCGCTGATCACAGGAGTACTCATACGAAGACCATCCCAATTGCGACGGGATTATTCCAGAACCTATAGGAAAGGCTATAGAACGAACGTGCCACCCGTGTCACCGCGCGCATGAGCACCACCAATCCCTTTCCGCCGTTTCCTCCTCACGCTGCTTAGCCCTCCAGCCTTAAATACCCAAGATTTGTCATTCCGAGCGCAGCGAGGAATCTGCTTTCAAACCGTCGAATGACCCCTTTCACAGCGTCATCCCTAACTCACGTGCTTTCTCCAACGCGCGCCTTTTTGAACCTCTCCGTCCGCAGCCGGATGGGCCACCTCTCCAGCCACCAACGTGCTCCCGACCACGTCCAGCCGTGACTCGCATCACTGCCCTTATTGCCCTCTTTCTTCCATCCTCTTAGCAGATGAACCTGGACCTCTGGTGCCACGTTTGGCGTGGCGAAAATCCGGGTGTGTTTGCCGTGGCTATGATGCCGGGCAGTGTCGTAAGCGTGCTCACGGCTTTCGCAGCCCTCCTTGTCATCTCCTTTCTTTTCTTTCGCCTGCAGCGGCAGCGCGTCAATAAGCTCAACGAAGAACTCAGCCAATCCCAGAAACTCGCCAAAGACCGAGAACGCGAACGCGACCTCGCCCAGGAAGAACTTTTCCGGCGCCTTTACGAGGAACGTGAGCTCAATAAAGACAAAGTCCAGTTCCAGTCGCAGCTCGCGGAATACGAGAAGTATGCCGCGCTCGCGCAGCTCGCCCTCGGCGCCGCGCACGAAATCAATAATCCTCTGCTCGGCATCCTGTCTCACCTGGAACTTGAGTTGAAAAAGGAGCAAGATCCCGAACGCCACCTCGAAATCGAGCAATGCATCGCCGGCGCTCGCCGCATCTCTTCGACTCTTCGGGGATTGGTGAACTACGCTCGTCCGACTCCGCCAGTTTTGAATCGCATTTCTCTTGCTCGTCTCGTAGCCGAGACGCTCGTATTCCTCGAGCACCAGCCGATCCTGCGCAAAAAGCAGCTCCGAAATCAGGTGCCTGCCGATTTGCCTCCAATCCGTGCCGATGCCAATCAGCTATCCCAGATCTTCATTAACCTATTGCTGAACGCTGCCGAAGCGACTCCGGAGGGGGGCAACATCACGATCTCCGCTTCCCGCCTGACATACGTGGACAGCATCGAGATCCGGGTTTACGACACGGGTTGTGGCATTCCGCCCGATATTCTTGCGCACGTTTTCGAACCGTTCTTCACGACCAAAAGAGGCAAAGGCACCGGCCTTGGTCTCAGCATCAGCCATGCCTATGTGCGGAGCCACGGTGGTGAGATTCGCATCGACAGTGTCGTCAACCACGGAACAACAGTCACTATCACTCTTCCGCTTCGCGATACCACGACAGAAGAGGAGAACAAGGAGGAATCGCAGATCGTTGTCTAAGCTCTGCCGCGAACTGTATGTCTTATTCCGTGCTGGTGGTCGATGACGAAGAACTGACGCTGCGCACCGTTTCTCGCGGTCTGCGCGAAGAGGGCTTCGATGTCTCTACGGCCAATTGCGGCGAGCACGCCTTAGAGGTTTTCGCGGACGAGAAGCCGGACCTCACCCTTCTCGATATCGTCATGCCGGGCATGGATGGCGTAGAAGTGCTACGCCAGATCAAGCAGTCAAATCCCGCCGCCATCGTGCTGATGATGAGCGCGTACCACATGGTCGATCGCGCGGTCGAAGCCATGAAGCTTGGCGCGTACGACTACATGGTCAAGCCGTTCCATCTCGCGGACATGATCGCGACACTCCACCGCGCCAGTGAAATGCTCGCCCTGCGTGTCCGCGTGCGCGACAACGTAGAGCGCGCTAAGGGACGGTATGATTTCGGCCGTGTTGTCACGCAGAATCCCGACACACGACGCATGCTCGAAGTCGCACAGAAAGCGGCAGAATCGGAGCACACCACGATCCTTATTCAGGGAGAGAGCGGCACCGGCAAAGGCGTTCTGGCCAAGGCCATTCACTATGCTAGCCCACGCTCGGCCATGCCTCTCATCGAACTGAACTGCGCGGCACTTCCAGATACATTGCTCGAAAGCGAACTCTTCGGCTTCGAACCGGGTGCTTTCACGGATGCGCGCCGCCGCAAAGAAGGTCTGCTCGAGCGCGCTCACGAAGGCACTCTCTTTCTCGATGAAATCGGCAACATGTCGGCGAACGTACAGGCCAAGCTTCTTCGTGTGCTTGAAGAAGGAACATTCATGCGCCTCGGCGGCACCCGCACGATCAAGGTCGACATCCGGCTCATCGCCGCCACCAACGCTCGCCTGAAAGAAGCCGTTGCCAACGGCCAATTTCGTGAAGATCTCTACTATCGTTTGAATGTCGTCCCGCTAGAGATTCCTCCTTTGCGCGAGCGTCGCGAAGATATCCTGCCGATCGCGCTCGATCTCGTGCAACATTTCAACCGCGAATTGAATAAGAAATTTCTGGGCTTTACACCCGCCGCCGCAGAGTTACTTCAGAACTACGCCTGGCCGGGAAACATTCGCGAATTGAAAAATGTCATCGAGCGGACCATGATCCTCGCTCCCGAAGGCGACATCGACGCCGGATCGCTGCCTGAAGAAATTCGCGACTACAAACCAGTTGTCAGCCCGAGCGAAGCTGAAACATCGTCGGACTACGATGTCTCTCCCACTGGGCACCAGTTCCTCACGCTGCGCGAACTCGAGGACGATTACATCCAGGAAGTGCTCGCCGCAACCGGGAACAACAAGACGCAAAGTGCCCGCATCCTTGGGATCCATCCAACATCATTGTTGCGTCGTCTGAAAAAAGAGCAGGCGGCAGACTAAGGTTCCGAAACGAGCGCGGAAGCTCGCTGGAACACTCCTGAAAGTTGACTGCTTTCTTATCGAAAAGTTAATCGCGCAAATCTTTTCGCATCACCGGCTTACGAACCAGAAATGTTAGCTTTAAGAAATGTCAAATGTTCCACGTGGAACATTAAGATGTTTCGCGGCTTTGCCCCTCGAGTCTCGTCCCTATTTACTCACCTTCACGAATCTCCTATGATGGCGCGCTTGCGGGGATTCCATCCTGGGGGCCGTCTGAGTACATGAATGCTGCCGCGATCACCCATCGTACCCTTGCGCCGATCGACCTGATCATCATTGGAATTTATTTCCTGATAATCTTTTCGATCGGTTTGTACTTTGCCCTCAAAGAGCGCACTTCCACCGACTACTTCCTTGCCAGTCGCAATATTGGATGGTTCGCTATCGGCGCCTCGCTCTTCGTTTCCAATATCTCGACGGAGCACTTCATAGGTCTCGCTGGATCGGGCGCGAGCACGGGTATGGCTGTCGGACACTTCGAGTGGCTCGCCTGCTTAATCCTTTTACTTCTAGGATGGGTGTTCGTTCCGTTCTACCTGCGCTCGAACGTCTTCACGATGCCTGAGTTCCTCGAGCGGCGTTTCAATCGACAATGCGCCGTGTATCTGGCGAGCGTCTCGATCATCGCCTATATTCTCACGAAAATTTCGGTCCACCTCTGGGCAGCCGCCATCGTGCTCGAGCGCGTCGTCGGATGGAGTCCGATGGAAGCCGCTATCATTCTCGTGATCGCGACCGGAATCTACACCATCGCCGGTGGACTTGGCGCAGTGATTTATACCGAAGTCGTGCAGACGCTCGTGCTGCTCACTGGCGCGATCGCACTCACCTTCATTGGCATGTCGAAAGTAGGTGGCTTCGCGGGGCTGCGTGCCGCAGTTCCGGCCGACTACTTCCACATGATCAAGCCGATCAGCGATCCGGATTTTCCGTGGACTGGAATTTTTCTGGGAGCGCCGATTCTTGGCATCTGGTATTGGTGCACGGACCAGGTCATCGTGCAGCGCGTGCTCTCCGCAAAGGATGAAGGACATGCCAAGGCCGGCACCATCTTCGCTGGCTTCCTCAAAATCTTACCGGTCTTCTTGCTGGTCATCCCCGGACTGATTGTCTACGCGCTCTATCGCGACCTCTTCACGATGAATGCCGCCGGGCAAGTCACGAATGGTGACATCGCGTTCCCGACATTAATCATCAACCTGCTGCCCAAAGGTCTTGTCGGTCTCATGATCGCTGCGCTGCTCGCGGCACTGATGGGCGGCATGGCTTCAGTCTTCAACTCCGCGTCGACACTCGTCACGCTCGATTTCTACAAGAAGCTGCGTCCAGAGGCGGACGAAAAACAGCTGGTAAATTTCGGGCGCATCGCGACTGGCATGATGGTGGTGCTTGGACTTGCATGGGTGCCGTTCATTCACCTGATCAGCAGCCAACTCTACATCTATTTGCAGAGCGTGCAAGCATATATCAGTCCGCCGATTGCAGTGTGCTTCATTCTGGGGATCCTGTGGCCACGTCTGAACGGAGCAGGCGCAATCACTTCCCTGCTCACTGGTTTCGTGCTCGGCTCGGTAAGATTCGTCGCAGAAATCATGGCCGCGAAAGGGACGGAATTCACCGGCCTGATGCACTGGCTCGTGAAGATGAACTTCCTGCACTACGCGATCTTCATGTTCGTCGTGTGCTCGGTCGCGCTGATTGTCGTGAGCATGATGACGCCAGCGCCCGAGCGGCGGAAACTTGCCGGGCTTACTTTTGCAACCGTTGATGAGAAAATGGAAGTCATCACAGTGGGCGCGCCCGCGCGTAAGCCGGCGCGAGAGACAGCTGCAGAACATAAGATCAACCTGATCGCAACGATGCTACTAATTGCGACCGTAATCGGCCTGTGGATTTACTTCCGCTGACCGCGTAAGTTACAACCCTCCCCTGAAGGTCTGTGTCAACCGAATGCGGCGTCGGTGTTCCAACGCCCACGGCTGCCCACTCTTCGCTTAAATAGGAGAAGCTGTGACTCCGGAACGATGGCAGCAAGTGAAAGAGAGGTTCCAGGTTGCGCTGGAACTTCGTCCGGAGCTGCGCGCCAACTATCTCGATGAATGCTGCGCAGGTGATCCGGAGTTGCGACATGAAATCGAATCTTTGCTGACTTCGCACGAAGCGGACGATCATCGCCTGGAAACACCCGCCCATCTTCATGAAGTCGCAGCCAAGGCTCTCAGTGATCCATTCCTCGGCAGGAACATCGGTCCTTACCAAACAATTTCAAAAATCGGGGAAGGCGGAATGGGCGCGGTATATCGCGCAGTTCGCGTCGATGACCACTATCTCAAGCAAGTAGCGATCAAGTTGCTCCGGCACGGACTGCGAACGGAACATTCGTTGCGGCGGTTCAAGAACGAACGCCAGATCATGGCGAGCCTCGACCATCCAAACATTGCTCGGCTCCTTGATGGAGGCGCAACCGATGATGGTCATCCTTATTTTGTGATGGAGTACATCGAGGGCAGCAGGATCGACGCTTACTGCGACTCACGGAAGCTCGGGACGATCGACCGGCTTCGACTCTTCGTCGACGTTTGCGGGGCGGTACAGTATGCGCACCAGAGCCTGGTTGTGCATCGCGATTTAAAACCGGCCAACATTTTGGTGACCGAGAGCGGGGTTCCCAAGCTCCTGGACTTCGGGATCGCAAAGGCGCTCGAACCGGAATTGTTTTTCCAGACGGCCGAACCCACGGTGATGGCACTTCCAATGACTCCCGAGTACGCCAGTCCCGAGCAGGTCCGCGGCGAGCCGGTGACCACTGCGAGTGACGTTTATTCTCTCGGCGTTGTGCTCTATCGCTTATTGACGGGACACCCTCCGTACCGCGTGGACTCCAATGTTTCCCTGTTGGAGATGGCGAGAGCCGTTTCGGAATCGCAACCCGAGCGTCCAAGTGATGCCGTGAACCGCGTCGAAACCATCACAGACACCGATGGAAGCAGTCGCGAGTTGACACCGGAATCCGTGAGCGAAGTGCGGGATGCGCGGCCCGGTCTGCTGCGCCGCAAGCTGGAGGGCGACTTGGACAATATCGTCCTCAAAGCCCTACGCAAAGAACCCGCTCGCCGTTATGGTTCTGTGCAGCAATTAGCTGATGATATCCAACATTACCTCGACGGGCGGCCAGTCATTGCGCGTCCAGATACCTTGCGATATCGGGCCATCAAGTTCGTGCAAAGAAACCGTGCGCTGGTTGGTGCTGCTGCTCTGATGGTTGTATCGCTCACACTCGGGATGCTCGCCACCATGCGGGAAGCTCGTATTGCGCGAGAGCAGAGCGCTCGCGCGGAGCATCGATTCAACGATGTTCGATGGCTTGCCAATTCTCTTTTGTTCGAAGTGCACGACTCCATCCAACAACTTCCAGGTGCGACTCCCGCTCGACAGCTGATCGTGCAGAACGCGCTGCAATATCTGGACAGCCTGGCGAAGGAAGCTTCCGGAGATGCGGCGCTTCAGCGAGAACTCTCGATGGCCTACGAGAAGGTCGGCGACGTGCAAGGACTGGATGTCCGATCGAACCTGGGCGACACGGCCGGTGCTTTGCAGAGCTATCAGAAGGCGCTCGCCATACGTGAAGCGCTGGTAGCGGCACACCCAGAGGATGTAAAAGCACACTCCGATCTGGCTGAGGCATATAGCAAGCTGGGAAGTATCCAGATGCAGATGGGCAAGCAGAAAGAGGCGCTCGCTCTGTTCCGGAAGACTTTGGAAATGCGTAAGGAGTTAGCCGCGTCGGCAGGCTCGGATGATCGCGATGCGCAAATGAATTTGGCTTTGGCTTACGACGGCTTGGGCGACGTGCTTGCCGACAACGGCTTGTTCGAGATCGCGCTCGACAACAATCGCGACAGCCTCTCAATTTTTGAATCTCTTCACGAGAAAGATCCGAAGTTCCCGCGATACCGACGGGCGATTTCGATTGAGCACAAAAAGATCGGTGGAGTTCTTGAAGCCAGCGGCAAGTTGGATCTCGCGTTAAGCGAGTACCAGAAGGCGTTGCAAACTGATGAAGCTATGGCGTCAGAGGATCCGCTGAACGCGGTTGCGAAACGGGATGTTGCGATTACGCACGAGAGCATCGGAGACGTGCTGCTGAAGACTGGTGATACTGAAGGAGCACTTAAGGCTTATCAACGAAGCATCACTTTAGGCGAAGCGCTCGCTGCCGCCGACCCAAAGGACGCGTGGGCGATGAAATACAAGATTTCCAACCACAAAAAAATTGGAGACGCTCTCGCCCAGACCGGAGATTTTAGTGGAGCCGAGTTAGCCTACCTTCAAGCTACGAAAGATGCCGAGCGTCGCGCTGCATCCGATGCAGCAAATGCATCGGCAAGACGTGATGTCGCGGAAATCTACCAGAATCTTGGAGCGCTTTTTTACAAGCGAGCACTGCAAGGTCCAGGTACGGGCAGCAAGAAACAAGATTTACTCACTGCCCAGTCCTGGTATCGCAAAAGCCTCGATGGTTGGCGAGATCTCCGCGAGAAGGGGGAATTGCGCGGTATTGACGCGCACGCGCCGGATGAAGCCGCTCAGGCGCTCGTGGAGTGTCAAAACGCTCTTGAACATCTTCTTGGAGCGCGGGCTTCCTCTCCACGCGAAGAAGCCCGAAATTAAACACCGTTACGCCTTATCAAAAAACTTCAAAGCCATGGCGCCGTGTGTAGCCGCGCCACCTGCGCGCAGTGCAGCCGCGAGCAGTGAGGTTTCCGTGATCTCTTCGCGGGAAGCCCCTGCTCTTTTCGCAGCCTTCGTATGCACTTCGATACAGTACGGGCACTGGGTCGTGCAAGCCACCGCAATCGCAATCAGCTCACGATATTTGCGCGGAATCGCCCCGTCTTCCCGGCCAACAATCTTGTCAAGATTCAGCCAAGCTTCGAAGTCCTTGGGCGCGAGCTGGCCCATGTCCTTTAACAATCGCAGGTCTGCTGCGTCATGATAGTGGTCGCTCATGTTTTCTCCTATTAAACAGTCGATGATTTCTGCTATCGCAGCCACACCAAGAGAGTAGCTGGATTGTGAATCAGCCAACAAGATGGCAGATATGCCATTCATGATAGGCGATTACGCCACACACGCCGATCTTAGTGCTCAGTCCGGAAGAATTCCTCGCGTGCCGCTCAATTTCAATCCCCTCGATGACGAATCGTCTTTTGCGGACTGGGAAGGAAGCTATTGACCGCTGCACGCACCTCTGCCGGAGATTCCAAGTAAGAAAAGTGTCCGCAAAGTTTCAACGTGATCATGCGTGCACCGGGTATCGAATTCGTGATGTGTTCAGCGGTGGAAGCAGGAATGAACTCGTGATCTCCAGTAATGACCAGCGTGGGAATGCGCAGACTTTTGAACTGGGGTAACAGGTCGAAGCTCGGCAAAGAATAGGTTTCGGTCATCAAGTGCGCCTCAACCGCCCGCGCTTTGAGGACGCCTTCCTTAGTGAAGCTGGAGTGAAAGCGAGCCACCATCTTCTCGTAGTCTTCCGGCTTCGCTAAACCAGTCTTGAAGTGAACGCGGTAGTACGCCGTCACCGCCTCTGGATCGCCATTTATGTATTCCGGCGTAGATGCGATGGCTTTTTTGCGCTCCACATCGTCGTGCCGCTTCACGGCCCACTCTCTTTTCAGTTCGCTGAAATCGGCAGTCGACGCGGGTGCCGGATTCATAAGGATCAGTTGAGAAACGCGCTCGGGATGTTGGATCGCATATTCGAGAGCGAGGACCGTGCCCCAGGAATGGCCGAGCAGAACAACCGATTCGAGATGGAAGTACTGACGTACTTTGTCGAGATCGTCGATATCGGAGGCGAGCGTGACATCTTCCGGGCGCACGTGCTCGGCCGACCGGCCCCGACCGCGCTGGTCGTAGTAGATGAGGCGATAAAAGTCAGCAAAACGATCCATCTCCGGGAGGAGATAGGATTGATCGAAATCCGGACCACCGTGAAGGATGATGATGGCAGTGCCCGATCCAACCTCACGGGCATACAGTTCAGCCCCGCCCACTGGAACACGATGTTCCCGAACCTGTGTTGAGCTACCGGCAGGAGCAGTCTGCTGAGAGGCGGACGGCAGCCAGAATGTGCAGAGGCAGACTAATGCGGAAGCAAACAGCAATCGCGACATCCGGCCAAAGCTATATCAAAGCCAATGCGCCGACAACCGCTGATGATGAGCGAAGCGAGTTCTGGACGCGCCGTCCGATCGCGCGTCCAAACAATGCTCGCAGCAACGACCTAGCGGATCTCGCGATTAGAAGTGACAATTCCCAGGATCTGCCGCATCGATTCGGCGCGGCTGACCTGCTGGAATTAATTGGACCGCAATCGTCTGCGCCCCAATTGTGCCTTCGTTGCGAATGATGTGCACATGACTTCCACCAGCGTCAACGAAGCCCATTCCTACTGTGTAGACATGGGGAGTACAAGAGGGGTCGTCACCTTCATAAACCGTTACGGTGCCAGCCGTGACCGTAATGAGACTATGGCCCGGATGCGAGTGCCAGCCAGTGCTACCCCCCGGTTCCCAGACATTGCTTTGCACGTATAAGTCAGACTGTCCTTTGGTCCCTTGCAACGACAGCCATACTTGGCGCTTATCCGGTGAGATAAAGAAATTGCTGACGTTGAAACTTCCAAGCCGACCTTGAGAAATTGTCGTCCCAGTAAAACCCACGGCGGACGTGGCATGGACTTTCCCGGTGAAGTATAGGCTGGACACAAGGAGCGCGGCGGTAAACATACCTAACAGCATTGTTCTTCGTTGCATGGGAGCCTCCGAAATTTAGTTCGCGCTGCTGGATGCAGGCGCCGGAACACAATCGAATAGTCTGCAGTCCGGAGCAAACGGCATCGCGCGGCATGCCCGAGATACCGCCTAATGCCGTTTGTTGCCGCAGTGGGCGGAGGGCGCTACAATCGGCTTCTTCCCCGGGGGGTGAGAGCCGCCCCATACACCTTGGAGAGCTCGATGGACCCATCTTCCATTGCGCCCGCGTCGGCGAACTTATCCGACGAAAAGAAGCTCGACTCTTGGAAGGAAATCGCTACCTACCTCAAGCGTGACATCACCACGGTCCAGCGCTGGGAAAAGCGGGAAGGAATGCCCGTTCACCGGCATCTTCACGATAAGAGGGGATCGGTTTATGCGTTCAGGACTGAGCTTGATACCTGGATGCAGCGCCGGATTACGCTGCCCGAACCACCAGAGTCTGGAATCCAGGGGATCAGTAACAACGTTCTTGCGCCATTCTCTGAGTCCGAGCGAGCCCGAAAAAGGAAGCTGGTTATTGTTGGATTTGCGGTTTGTCTTGCGCTAGCAATAACTTACTTCGCAGTCCGTAACAGAATTGCATCGCGACCAAAAATCCAATCGTTGGCCGTGCTCCCCATGAAGAACTTGTCGGGCGACTCCTCCCAAGAGTATCTGGCCGATGGCATGACGGAGGAACTTATCGGCCGACTCTCGCGAATTCACAATCTGCGAGTGATTTCTCGAACTTCTGTTATTCATTTCAAGGACGGTCGATCAACTGTCCCTGAAATCGCCAAGGTGCTGGGCGTCGACGCCATCGTGGAGGGCTCTGTGATGCGTGAAGGCAACCGCGTCCGGGTCCATGCACAGCTAATTCGAACCGCTACGGACGAACATTTCTGGTCAGAAACTTATGATCGGGACCTGGGAGACACGCTGGCATTGGAAAGCGAGGTCGCGGAATCGATAGCGAGCAAAGTGCAAGCGACGATTACCGGAGAAGAACATGCCAGGCTGGTGGCCGCACGACACGTGGCCCCTGAAGTTTATGAAAGTTATCTCAAAGGTCAGTACAGCAAGGGAAACAGCCTGGCAGAGCTTGAAGAAGGCGTTCATTATTTTGAGGAGGCAATTCGCCGAGACCCCACGTTCGCTCCCGCTTACCTAGGACTAGGAGAGGCATATGCGGAGATGGCATCCGTCTTCGTAGGAGCTCCGCCGGAGGAGCTACGCGAGAAAGCGGTGAGCGCAGCAGGAAAGGCATTAGAGCTGGATCCAGAGCTGGCCGGTGCTCACGTGCTGCTGGCTGGAATCGATGAAGAGCGGTGGCGGTGGGCTGAATCAGAAGCAGAATACAAACGAGCACTTGAGTTGAGTCCCAATGATGCGGCTGCACATTTGGGTTTCGCGCATTGGCTGCTTTGCCAAGGTCGCTTGGAGGAAGCGCTTCAATGGTCGGACCGGGCCCGCGAACTCGACCCTCTCGGAATAATCGGAACAACCAAAGCATGGATCTTGTTTCAAGCGCGACGCTACGACGAGTCCATTCGTCAACTGCAGAGTGAACTTCGTGTCCGACCGGACGATGCAACGGTTTCGTGGTTCCTTGCATTTGCGCTGATTGCGAATGGCCAGCCTAAAGACGCTATTCCCGTTCTGGACAAGGTTATGGCACTCAGCAAGGGAAGTTCTGCAGCCATGGGCATACAGGTAAGAGCATATGCGCACGCAGGTCGACGGCAGGAAGCATTGAAGATCCTGGATGAGTTGAAGAACCGTCAGCAAAAAGGTTACGTGCCCGCGGCCGCGTTTGTGAACGCCTACTTGGGGCTCGATGACAAGGAGCAGGCCTTTGTATGGCTGGAACGTGCTTACCAGGAACATTCCAACATTCTCCAATATGTGAAAGTACACCCCTTTATGGATCCGTTGCGCAACGATCCACGCTTTATCGATTTAGTACGACGAGTGGGAGTTCATTGAAGACGTAGCCTGAGAGTTTGGTTTTATGGGATGTCCACCGCATACCAATCAGGCGAAGCCCAATTTCATCTGGCGGGTGAGAAATGCCTTGGCCATGGCCCACTCGCGCTTGACTGTGGCTGGGGAGATTTTCAGGATTTCCGCAGCGTCCTCGATGGAAAGTCCGGCGAAAAAACGGAGTTCGACGATCCGGGCTTGTTTCGGATCGAGCTTCGCTAACATCTCGAGAGCCTGATCGAGAGCAACTAGATTGATGTCGCGTTCTGCTGGCGCGAGCAGACCCTCGTCGAGTGTAATTTTGCAGGCGCCTGATCCGCGTTTGGCCGCATCTCGCCCCCGGGCGTGATCGACGAGGATACGTCGCATCATCTGCGCGGCGATGGCAAAGAAGTGAGCACGTCCCTGCCATGTGACATTTCTTTGATCCACCATGCGCAAGTAAGCTTCGTGCACGAGTGCGGTGCTTTGCAATGTGTGATCGGAACGCTCCCTGCGAAGGTAGCTGCCGGCGAGTCTGCGTAACTCGTCGTAAACCAGAGGAAGCAACTCTTCCATGGCGTGCTGACTGCCGCCAGTCCACTCGATGAGCAAGCGAGTGACGTCAGGAGTGTAGTTGGAAGAATTGGCGCTCATGCCCCAGGCCCGAGTATTGGTTTACAAGGTAGTCAGGCGTATTGCTCAAGTCAACAGCCTGGAACGGTTAATCGGGTCGTGATATGAAATCTGGACGGGTGTCGACGCTTTCGGCAGGCGTGGGGTCCTTCGACTACGTTCGGCTTCGCCTCACTCCGCTCAGGATGACAGGGTTTGAGAGATGGCAAGAGTCGAGGGCTTCGAAGAGGCGACGACAGTTTCTGTTTGATCGACGACACGTTGCATGAGTAACGCCGCGATCGCCATAAAAATTCCTCCCGCGACGACGGCGGCGATGCGGTTATTGCCGAGCAGGTGGTTCATGATCCATCCGAAAAAGAGCGACGCAAGAATTTCGGGGATCACAATAAAGAAGTTGAAAATGCCCATGTAGACCCCAGTTTTGCCGGGTGGTAGCGATCCAGCGAGAACGGCATAGGGCATGGCAAGCGTGCTGGCCCAGGCGATCCCGACACCGAGCATCGTAAGCAGAAGCACGTACTTGTTGTGAATGAGGAACACGGAAACAAGTCCGATTGCCCCGCACAGCAGGCACAAGCTATGCGTGTTTTTTCTACCGAGCTTCGCCGCCATGCCGGGAAGAACGAAGGAGAACGCGAAACAAACAGCTGAGTACACGGCAAAACAAACGCCCCCCCACTCGACGCCTTGCGGATATAGAGGCGAACTTGTATCCGGCGCGCCGAAGACATTGCGTGCGACTGCGACCGGGAAGTAGAGCCACATGCAAAAAAGTCCGAGCCATGTGAGCAGTTGCACGGGGGCGAGTTGGCGCATGGTTTGCGGCATCTCGCGGATGGAGACAAGAATTTCTTTCGCGTTCGCGGCAAGACCCGTTTTCTCCTTCTTCATTCGACGGAAAGCTTCCATATCTTCGGGCGGATATTCCTTGGTGGTCAGGATTGTCCAAAGGACCGCGCCCAAGAATGCACCCGCGCCGATATAAAACGACAATCGAGTGGTAGTCGGGATTACACGCGTTTCGCCGGCCGCCTCACTCACGTGGAAGAAATTGCGCAGGAGCCATGGCATAAGTGATGCGATGACCGCGCCGAGTCCAATGAAAAGGCTCTGCATGGCGAAGCCGCGGGTTCGCTGCTGTTCGGGCAGCAGGTCGGCGACGAATGCGCGAAATGGTTCCATGCTGATGTTGATAGAAGCATCGAGAATCCAGAGGAGTCCGGCAGCCATCCAGAGCGTGGAACTGTTCGGCATGAAGATGAGTGCGAGGGAACTGAGGATTGCGCCAGTTAGAAAGTAAGGGCGCCGGCGACCGAGAGGGCCCCAAGTGCGGTCGCTGGCGTGTCCGATGATGGGCTGAACGATAAGTCCGGTAAGGGGGGCAGCGAGCCAAAGAATTGGAATCTGGTCGGCGTGCGCACCGAGGTATTCATAGATAGCGCTCATGTTGGCCATTTGCAGGCCCCAGCCGAATTGAATGCCGAGGAACCCGAAGCTCATGTTCCAGATTTGCCAGAAGGTGCGTGGAGGCTTGTTCACAGGGCGTTCCATATTGTGAAGTCGTGTCGTCCCAACGGGACCTAGCGTAACTTTGTTCCTTTCCCAGAACTTCCGTCCTGGGCTTTCTCATCCCGCCCCTGCGGGGCTGGACTATCGAATCTTGCGACAACTTAGCGGTCATAATCTCTGTTCATTTCGCGCAGGCGCGCAGCCAGTTCGTCAGTCAGCGCACCAGGTAGCATGCGCCAGCGCCAATTGCCGCTCGGCGTTCC
>DATAPD010000035.1:0-9142 GCA_036265385.1 Terriglobales bacterium | reverse complement strand
CAGGGAAGCAAAAAACTTGCGCATTCGTTCGAGGCCGCGGTCTAGCTCTGCTGTGGTCGTAGGATACGACACCCGGATGTGTTCGGCTGTACCGAATCCCTCCCCGGGCACCGCCGCCACGTGCGCCTCACGTAACAATCTGCCTGCGATGTCGGAAGCCGATCGAATTCCGCTCCTGCCGAAAAAAGCGGAGACGTTCGGGTAAGCATAGAAAGCACCCTGTGGCATGGTGCATGACACACCAGGGATCGAACGCAGTCCCTTGACCACATGATCGCGCAGCCGGATGTACTCAAGTTTCATCTCTTCGATGCAGTCTTGAGCCCCTTTGAGTCCTGCAACTGCAGCCTTTTGCACAATCGAAGTTGGATTGGAAGTCGATTGGCTCTGTAATTTTTGCATCGCATTGATTACTGCCGCAGGCGCCAGCGCGTACCCTAGGCGCCAACCGGTCATCGCATAGGTTTTCGACAATGAACCCACCACGATCATGCGCTCCTTGCATTCGCTCAGGCAACCGACGGAGAAGCGCTTGCCCGTGTAGTTGAGATATACGTAGCACTCGTCGGAAATTACCCAGATACCACGCTGAAGAGCTAGGCGAACGATCGCCGTCATGTCCTCCGGACTCATGACCGCCCCCGCAGGATTCGAGGGGGAATTGAGAATGATCATCTTCGTTCGCGGAGTCATCGCGCGCTCGACCATCTCTGCCGTCAAGCCGAATCCGTTTTCTTCGTCGGTCTGAACCAAAACAGGAGTGCCACCGGAGTACCGGATCATGTCCTTGAAAGAAACCCAGTAGGGCACCGGCAAGATGACTTCGTCACCATGGTCGATCAGAACTTGAATGGCATTGAACAGCACGTGCTTCCCACCGACCGACGCCATGGTTTCCTCGCGGCGATAGTCAGAGCCTAGGTCAGCCGCATGCCGCTGCACAATTGCATCGCGCAGCTCTGCCGTCCCGCCTACAGCTGTGTACTTCGTGAAGTTCCCCTGGATCGCCGCAATCGCCGCGTCCTTGATATGCTGCGGCGTCGCGAAATGCGGCTCGCCGGCGCCAAAATCAACGACATCTATTCCCTGGCTACGCAGTTTCTCGGCTTCGGCCACAACTGCCATGGTTGCCGAAGGCTCAATCCGATTGATGCGTTCCGTAAGCTTTAGCACGAGGCTTAGTTCTGTCGCTACCGTCATTTCTTTTTTCCTGTTCGAGAAGTACTGACGTCTTCAAATCTATGCGCAGGCTCCAACTTCTCTCGCAATCGCTGCTGAACCAAGTCGGGCACCAGTCCTTTGACCACTCCACCCAATTGCGCGATCTCGCGTACAAGGCGCGAACTCAAATACGAGTACGCCTCCGCCGGCATCATGAAAACCGTCTCCAGATTTGGCGCGAGTTTGCGGTTCATTAATGCCATCTGGAGTTCGTATTCGTAATCGCTAATCGCCCGTATCCCGCGCAGAACGGCAGTCGCTCTTACTTTCACCGCGTAATCCACCATCAACCCTTCAAACGTGTCCACGCTCACGTTCTTCCACGGCTCGGTCATAGCTTCCATCATGTCACGGCGCTCAGCCAAGGAAAACAAAGGTGTCTTCTCCGTGTTTCGCAAGATGGCGACGATCAGCCGGTCGAAAATCTTGCTGCCCCGCTCGATCAAATCCAGGTGCCCATTGGTCAGCGGATCAAAGGAGCCGGGATAAATCGCAGTGACTTTCTTCAATGGTCCTCACGGACACCAGTTCGGGAGAGTAAGGAAGATTCTATTCGGCAGGAAACAGAATTGGCAATTGATGTTTCGGAAGAAGAGTGGATGGGTGTCAGCTCGCACTACAGGTAGAGATGACACCCATTGCAGAATTATCAACGGCGCGCAGCCGGCACTTTCGTCGGCTCTGGCGCAGCACTGGGCATCGTCGTCACGCGACCGCCCGCCGATGCCTGGGCTGCTTGCGTGTTCTCTTTTTCCGGCGCGGAAAGTCCCAGATGCTTACGAACTTCGACGTTAATTCTTGCCAGAACTTCTTTGTTGTCTCTCAGGAACTGGCGCGCATTTTCGCGCCCTTGGCCGATACGCTCGCCTTTATAGCTGAACCATGAACCCGATTTTTCGACGATGTTGTTATTGGCAGCGAGATCAAGCAGGTCTCCTTCCCGCGAGATGCCTTCGCCATAGAGGATGTCAAACTCGGCTTCACGGAAAGGAGCCGCGACCTTGTTTTTCACCACCTTCACCCGAGTACGCGAGCCGGTGACAATATCGCCCTCCTTGATAGCCGCGATGCGCCGGATGTCGATGCGGACAGAAGAGTAAAACTTCAAAGCACGGCCTCCGGTGGTGGTCTCGGGATTACCGAACATTACCCCGATCTTTTCCCGGATCTGGTTGATGAAGATCAGACACGTGCGCGACTTCGAAACGATGCCGGTCAGCTTTCGTAGGGCCTGTGACATCAACCGGGCCTGCAATCCCATATGGCTATCGCCCATTTCGCCATCCAGTTCCGCCTTCGGAACCAGGGCTGCGACGGAATCCACGACCAGGACATCCAGAGCGCCCGACCGGACCAGAGCCTCAGCAATCTCCAGCGCCTGTTCGCCATAGTCGGGCTGAGACACGAGAAGGTTGTCTACGTCTACGCCCAGTTTCTTGGCGTATGCGGGATCCAGCGCGTGTTCCGCATCTACAAAAGCGGCCATGCCTCCGGTTTTCTGGGCCTCGGCAATCACTTGCAAGGCAATGGTCGTCTTGCCCGACGACTCCGGGCCGAAAATCTCAACCACACGCCCGCGGGGAAAGCCCCCCACTCCTAAGGCAGCGTCGAAGGAAATAGCTCCTGTGGGAATTACCGAGATCGGGACCACGGCTTCTTTCGATCCCAACCGCATGATCGAGCCTTTTCCAAACTGTTTTTCTATCTGTGAGAACGCCAGTTCTATTGCCTTGGAACGCTCGTCAGCCATGAATGAATGCCTGCCTTTTCCGGGAATCTCCCTTAGAGTGATGAACCCGCTAGCCTACAACGAGAGTGCACGCAGCAACAGTTCACAAATCACACGAATTTCCACAGCTTATCGTTTCGGGAATTATATCAGACAGGGCGAAACAAAAGCGAATACATAAATGAATCCCAACAACTAAGAACCTTGAAAGTAATGGTCGGCAGGGCGGTGGGTCACCGCTCGCCCGTCATCTACAGCCTACGCTGCGTCCTCCCCGGGTTCTCTTTGTGGCGGTACATCGTCCGGTCGCCCGTACTCGGTATGCGTATGCACTGGGCGCTCCGGATGGTCGGCGGCGTCTTCTGATCCATCCACCGCCGCCGCCTCCAGCGCCTGATCCGTGTCGGCCAGCTCTTCTACACTCTCCTCCGACGCCTCTGCGTCTGGCGAGAGTTGCTGTGGATCACCTGATTGCCCGGCGCTGTCTGGCCCAACTTGTCCAGGATCGGTCCCAAGGTCATCAAGACGAGCTTCGTTGTCGTTCCGGTCATCTCTGCGCATTGTGAGCCTCCCTAAGTGAGCTGCAGCTCTCGAATAGAAGGAGGTGAGATTCGCGGCACGGGGTGCCGGTTGTCTAACTAGCGAACTCGGGGGCGCATCTCATCTCTTCAGCAGGTCCACGGGTTCGCGAACATCGTGCACGCGAAAATATTGTGCCAATGACGGGTGTTTGCGGAGGACCTCCTCGTACATGGCATATGCAACATTCCTGTAGGAGTAATGTCCCGCGGGCGTGGTTCGCAGTTCCGCAATGTAAACAGCTTCTGCGAAATCCATCTTGAACAAAGTCCGTTTCCGGAAGGCGAGCGGGATCGCGTACTGCGCATTCTGTGCTGATTCGGGTGCTGCTCCGCGGCCGAGTTGCTCGACCGCGGATGTAGTGCGATCCATCATCAATTCATATTCCGTGCGAACGCCCGCTGAGCCGTACTCTTCCGGAGTATCGTAACCATGCAGCACTGTAAAACCCTGCCCAATCTGCACACAGCGGCGATGGCGATGCATGTCGCGGAATCCACCAATATCCATAAGAATGTCAAAGCGGAATTTCTGACCACCACAGTAGGCGCGCAGCATCTCATCGTGTTTGCCACGGTGCCGCAAGCCCAGATCGATGATCTCCCGCTGCATCTTGATCCCCATCGCGTCCAGCTGGTTTCGCACCTGACGATATGAATAGTGGCAGTGCGCATAAAGAAGCGTCGTAGCCAACTCTAGTTCGAGCGGCTCATCGTCCAGGAGTTCGACAATTTTCGCCGCTTCGATCGGCGCGGCGCGCATGAGTTCATGCGCAGCCTGGCGTAGCTCGATGCGCGTTTCTATTTCATACCGGTTCGGATCGGCGTACTTCACCAGCGTCGGTGCGACCCGTACCTCTCGCAGCAAATCATCAGCGGCACGCTTCCCAAGCTCCGGGTCAACAGCGCGAATTTGCGCGACGAGATCTTGCAAGACATCCTGATTCACATTGTAGGCAGGCTCAATTGCCGCCTTTTTCAGCAACTCCCCGAGCCTGCGCAGCTCTTGATGAGTATGCGACAGCAAGTGAGCCACCTGGCTTTCCAAGGTGCGGGCATTCACGATTTCGCCTAGAGAAGTGTTGGTCGCCAGCGGCAGCAGATAGCGAGTGATATCGAAGGCTCGCGCTCGCAAAGTACGGTCATAAGCTTCCTGCTTCAACTCCGCTGGCTTAGGCGTGATCTCCGCCAAGTGTCGGAACATCGTTTCCGACGACTTCTTGTATTGAGCGAAAAGAGACTCGATTGTCTCGCGATAGAGTCTCGTCGCTCCTTCATCCGCTCCGAAATCAGGTGTGAAATAGCCGCTTTTGTTAAAGTCCTGATAGCGCGTCGATCTTTCTTGCCCATCCCAGCGTTGCTCGTCAGCCACCTCAATCGCTGCCAGGATCGAAAGCCGCTCGATCGCCAGCGCGATGTGCGCCAAGTCCGCAATTGAGCGATGCCCGTATTGGAAGTAGAAAGTGTTGAGAAACTTCTCGGCTTTTTGTTGCGTAATCTCCTTTAGAGATTCCTTCATTGAAAGCGCCGAGCGCGAATACTTAGCCATGGCATAAGCCTGTACTTCTGGCTCAACGCCATAGACAGCAAAGACTTCTACGGACGGAGACGGTGCGGCACCGGACGAACTGGAAGTGGAATGGTCGGATGAATCAGCCATGAAAGAGTAATTCTCACTTTCGAGCGTTAAACATGCACAATCTCACAAATTCCTCATTGACGACGCAGACAACAGAACCGTCCCGAAAGCGCCTGAAGCCCCGTTACTTCCGATACCCGGTTCAGATTTTGACACTTTTCAGAACGCAGCTGAATCATATATAAAAAATAGATTCCAACTATAAGCGAACGAACTTTTCAGTCGATGAGGCACTTCTTTTTTTTCTTAATATCCGTCTGTGCGCTAGTCAGCTTCGCGGCTGGGCAGTCTTTTGGGCCGCGAGCGTTGGACGGAGCCATCCCATCCGTTCCTGCTTACAACGCAACTGCCCCGCGCTCATCTACGCCCGATATTTCCGCTCCTGTGGCGTTGCCTCGAATGGCTCCGGAATTGGCCTTGCAGGTTTACCACGGGCGGTCCGTAATCCAGGCTCAACAGTTAGCTGCTTATTCGGCAGTTACTACAATTCGTGCCGAACTACCCGATACGGCTCAGCAGGGCGAATTTGAGTTGCAGCGCCATTTCGAGGCCCCTCACACCTTGCAATTCACTGCTTTGCACTACACGGGCGATGGCTTCGTGAAGACCAACATAATCACTCGCTTGCTGCAGTCCGAGGTCGATCACGTGAAGCAGGACGACACTGGCCTGACCGCAATCAGCAGTCAGAACTACAAGTTCTCGTATAAGGGTACGTCGGAGATCGATAATCGCGTAGTGCACATTTACCAGTTGAAGCCGCGCAGCAAGCGTCCCGGCCTCTTCAAGGGCAGAATCTATCTCGACGCGCACACCGGTAGCTTGGTTCGTGCCGAAGGCTCAGTGGTGAAATCGCCTTCGTTCTTCGTCAAGAAAATAGACTTTGTACAGGATTACGCTGACGTTGACAATTTCACCTTTCCGGTTCACATTCACACGAACGCTGTGGCCCGTGTCATCGGCAGAACCGTGGTCGATATCTTCCATCGCGATTACGAGCCAACACCGGCTCAGCCACTTCAGTCAGCCCGCGAGACTTCCTCGCTTTCTGTCATTCCCACCAACTAGACTTTAGCCAAGTCTGAAACGACGAAATGGATCCGGCAGACATCCTTCGCGAATCTTCGCATCGACCATGGCCACTTCCGACGGGGCCGTGGATCATGGCGCAGACCTGGAATGACTTGTTGTTCGCTCACTGGCCGGTGGCTCCCAATGTTCTTCGCGCGCTGGTCCCGCCAGAATTGCCCTTGGACACTTACGACGGTACGGCATGGCTCGCCGTCACTCCATTTCACATGACTGGAATACGCGCGCGCGGTCTGCCGCCGATTCCAGGGCTCTCTCGCTTCCCGGAATTGAACGTTCGCACCTACGTAATTCTCGATGGCAAGCCCGGTGTGTACTTCTTCAGTCTCGATGTGACCAGCCGCATGGCTGTGTGGGGGGCTCGGACGTTCTACCGGCTGCCGTATTTCCACGCGCACATGCGCGTGCAACTAACAACCGACAGAGTAGACTATGCTTCGCGTCGGCTTGCTTCAGAGGCGCATTTTCGGGCCCGTTATGATCCTGCAAAGCCCGTTCAGTTGCGCCGTCCCGGCACCATCGAACATTGGCTCACCGAACGCTATTGCCTCTACACAGTGTCCCGAGGCCACGTTTATCGCGCCGAAATCCACCATCTGCCATGGCCTTTGCAGGACGCCAGAGCTCATATCGAGATCAACACCATGGCATCAGTTTCCGGCATCTCATTGCCTGCCACTACGCCACTGATGCACTTCGCGAAAAAGCTTGACGTGCTCGTCTGGCCTTTATATCGCGCCCGCTGATTCGAATGTTAGCAGTGACTTGCGACAACAACCGGTTATTTCTATTCTGCCATCATGCCTGCAGGTCCTGAGAAGCTTCTCTTCCAACTCTTCGTCATTTTCGTCGCGGCGAAGATCGTGGGAGAAGTCTTTGAGCGGCTCCGGTTGCCCGCCGTGGTTGGCGAAATCGTAGCCGGCGCTCTATTTGGGCCTTATGCGCTCGGACTCATCCATCCCACCGACACAATTCAGTCCATCGCAGAAATTGGCGCCATCTTCGTTCTATTTCATGCCGGTCTGGAAACCAGTCCTCAAGACCTGGTTCGGGTTGGGCGAAAGTCCTTGTTGGTTGCAGTTTCCGGAGTGATCGTCCCCTTCGTGCTGGGCTTTTCGTACATGAAGATTCGCGGTGATAGCACCACCGAGGCAACCTTTGTCGGAGCTGCTATGGTGGCAACCAGCGTGGGCATCACGGCGCGCGTCCTCGGCGACTTGGGCGTCTTGGGCAGCCGCTCCGCACGGATCATTTTGGGGGCTGCCGTTTTCGACGACATCCTGGGTATGGTTCTACTGGCTATTGTCGCCGGACTGGCTTCCTCGATCGGTGTGCAGTGGATTCATCTCAGCGTTCTCACCTTCGAAGCCGTGGTTTTCGCAGTGTTCATGATCTTCGTGGGCTCCCGCATCATTCGCCCGCTACGCCGGCGCGTTGAGCGGTTGTCCACACACAACGCACCTCTAATCTTGTCACTCGCCATATGCCTCTTACTCTCCTGGCTTGCCGTTAAGATTGGCATGGCCGCAATCATCGGCGCATTCTTCGCCGGACTTGCATTCGCGGACTACGCTCCCGAGTGGGATCTGTTACCCAGCGTGACTTCCATCAGCGATTTTCTCGCTCCGTATTTTTTCTTTTCAATCGGATCGCAGCTCGACATTTCCTTGTTCGGTGGTAGCGTGCTCACTGCGGCGGTCATCATTTCCATCCTGGCGATTATCTCGAAGGTATTGGGCTGCGGCGCACCAATGTTGCGGGAGGGCGTGCATACATCCTTGACCGTTGGCATTGGCATGATGCCGCGCGGTGAAGTGGCGCTTATCGTCGCTCTGGTGGGGCTAAACTCCCATATCGTGCAGCAGCCTACTTATGCCATTGTCGTTTTCATGACCGCGGTTACTACTCTGCTTGCCCCGCCTATGTTGCGATACATGTTTCGTGAGGAACTGCGCGAATCGGAAGCTGCGGCGTCGCAATGAGCTCGCCCCCTGCGATCTAATCTGGCCAACTCGGTATAATCCTTCTCTTCAATCCGAGGAAAGGGAGAATCGCATGTCTTTTGCCGGGCGCGTGGCGTTAGTCACCGGCGCCTCTCAAGGTATCGGACGAGCGTGCGCGCTGGCGCTATCGCAGTCTGGCGTGGCGGTCGCTGCAGCTGCGCGCAATCAAGAAAAATTGAGTGAGCTGGTAGCTTTCATAGAGGGTACGGGCGCTCAAGCCGCGGCGTTTGTCATGGATGTCGCGGAAGAGGAGCAAATCAAGTCCGCCATTAAGGCTGTGATCGGTCACTTCGGCAAAATCGACATTCTGGTCAACAACGCCGGTATCACTCGCGACCAGCTAATCATGAGATTGAAACGTGCCGATTGGGATGCCGTACTCAACACCAATTTGACGTCTGCCTACCTGTGCACTCAACAGGTGATCGGCTCGATGCTCAAGCAGAGGTGGGGACGGATTATCAACATCACCAGTGTCTTCGGGCAAACCGGGCAAGCAGGACAGGCGAATTATGCTTCTTCAAAGGCCGGGTTAATCGGGCTGACAATGGCAATTGCACGCGAGGTAGGGTCACGCAACATAACCTGCAACGCCGTCGCACCTGGGTTCATCGAAACCGCGATGACATCTTCTCTGGGAGACGAATTGAAAGAAAGTGCGGTGAAGATGATTCCACTGGCCCGGGTTGGCACCCCCGAAGATGTTGCCCACGCCGTTAGTTTTTTAGCCTCCGATGCCGCCTCGTACATCACCGGCCACGTGTTGAATGTTAATGGAGGCATGTTGATGGGGTAGCGCCCCCAAATGCCGGTGTTGCAATTTTCGAGGCCTCATCGATCGTCGACTTGGCGAACGTGCGAGAACTCTTCCTCGAATACGCCA
>DATAPD010000034.1:0-7384 GCA_036265385.1 Terriglobales bacterium | reverse complement strand
TTATCGGCAAGGCGTTCTTCGACATCGGCCATGCTCCTGCAGATCACTCAAACCGGAGAACTGGTCTTCAAGGCTACGCTGCATGGGAAATTCACCCAGTAATGAAATTGAACGTTCAGTGATTTTTAACTCGCATCACGTCGCACGTTCGGTTACAAGACAGATTTTTCATCACCGAACGCAGTTAGAAATTCTGCCCTATGGACCTCAGGTTTGAATGTCCAAGATGTGGGCAACACCTGTCCGCGACGCCGGCCCAGATCGGCCTCACGGCTCCGTGCCCGAACTGCAACGCGGCGGTCACCGTTCCGAAGACCTCTACGTTACCTCACCCACCGCCAGCGCCGGGACAGATAAAGGTCCGGAAAAAAAAACGTTACGAGACCACCGTGATTTTGATCGGCCATTGTGCGGCGGTGCCGGCCAAGACCAAGAAACTAAAAAAATGGACGGACGATCTCACCGTCGCACGGGATTGGCTGATGCGTCAGTTAGGCGCGTTCCGTGGGGACCAGTATTTCGCGGCCATTTTCGATCACAAGGAAAAGAGATCCCTGTTTAAGGAGAAAGGGCAATGAAAAATCGGACCTTCTGGATTCTGTAGTGTACATGACTCCGCTTTTATCCGACTGTTCCCCAGCAAGCAAGCGGATTAGACGGAATAATTCCGTAAAATATTACGGAAAAATTCCATCTATATCTCGTTAGGTCCATGCGACGTCGCTCATCTTATTGCTGCGGGATCACGCTACTTTTGCTCACTTCATGCGGAACCGATCTCCACGTCGTAGGCGCACGTGCGGCGGCCATTTCCGATTCCGATCTCCAGCAGATAAAGGACCTCATCATCCAGCGCCACGTTGACAAGCCCACGATCTTTATCAGACCTCTTAGCGCCGACTACGCGAGGGTGCAGAGCGGCCGCAGTGATTATGACGGTGCCCAGTATTACGTCTTTACTCTGGCAAAGCGCAGCGGACGATGGCAAATCCTCGAACAAGACCTCTCTCCGTGGCGTACAGTGATCACTCATTAGTCGAAAGATATCATATCTAAGACCTAACCAATCGATGAAGCCAACGGCCCCTGATAGGGTGAACGCGAGCAACCTTGCCATGGCACCCTGCCGTCTTTCTCGTTAGATCTCATGCGCGTACAATCGTGTCTGCTGGTGCTCCTTGCAGCGCTGATCGCTGGCGGTTGTGCTGATGAGCCGCATTATGTCCGTCTGCCAGGACCCGGACCCGCAGCAATTCCGCCCCCGCCGAGCCATCCTAAAATCGAAGGGGATGTGAACAGCGTTTCTTCAGCCGATATCCGTGAGGTCATCTGGCTAAAGCAGCAGGACATGGTAAAGGAGTATGGCAGAGCCCTTCCTTATTTACACTGTCCGTGTGCACAGCAAGAACCACATCGAAGTTCAGTACTGGGGCGCGGATGGAGTTGAATTTTGGAGAGATGCGCGACGGGTAAAAGGCAGGTGGAAATTCGACGAATTAGTGCCCGTAACCTTGGCAGTAGCCGATGTTGCGCGAGCGCGATTGCTGCCAACGGATCTAACCAATCGATGAAGCCAACGGCCCCATTGCATTGCAAGTTCAGCGTGTTTGCCACGACACCCTGCCGTGGCTTATCTCTTTCTCGTTAGACCTCAAAGCCATGCGTGCACTAGGAATTCTCATGTTAGTGGTTGCCCGTGCGAGTCTAGCGGCAGATTCCGACCTCGACCCGGCGTCGCCCGAAGTGCTGCAATTCGTTCGAGATGCACAGTCTGTGTACATATTCCCATTCAAACCCCATTCCGAGCTACGCGTAGATACGTCACGACTTCGACTACTTAGCCGCGATGCGAGCGAAAGCTTAGTGGGTATCATTGCCGATCCCGCTCATTGGGAGCAGGGTCTCCTCACCTATGTCGTTCCAGAGGACTTACCTCCCGACATCGGTATACTGTTCCGCCGCGGCTCAGATGAGCTTGCGTTATTTTGTCGCTCGACGTGGGGGATTGATGCACATTCCGTGGCAAGCGCGGTTGGTCCGATCTTACCGAAGAGGCAAAGGAGCAGCTCCAGAAATGGAAGCAACAGTATGCGTCAAAAGAGTTGAACTCCGGGCCCCGCAAATGAGGCCTAACCAATCGATGAAGCCAACGGCCCCATTTCGATATGACCCGAGCATGTTTGCCACGACACCCTGCCGTGGCTTATCTCTGTCTAGTTAGCGCACGCTTACCAGAATCCTCTCGGCATCGCGATTACCGGCACACTGGGCGTGTTAATGGGACTAATGGTTCTTGCGTCAGGGCGCAATCTTTGGGCGGTGATCATCGGACACGGACTCTTCGACGCGAGTCGTTTCGTTTTGTTCTATTTCCAAGGCCCGCCGACTGGCTGATTCTTTCGGTGCGAGCCGTGCCTTCTTGATCATCAGCGATTCAGCAGGCGCGAGTCGAAGTCGCAATCAACGGGTAGTGCAATGCAGATGCGTTTGAAATCAGAAGGCTCAGGATTCGGAAGAAAATTTGTGTCGGCGGGGCTAAGCGCACTCCGTAATGCCATCTCCGCGGAACGCCGCTCTCGCCGACGCTTCCTACGCGGCGATCTGGCCGAGAACGGTGCGCAGTTCGTGAAAGTCGACCGGTTTCGTCAAATGAAAATCAAAACCAGCTTCTTTGCCACGCTCAATATCGTCAGGTGTTCCAAATCCTGTCAGCGCTACGGCTTTAACTGGTCGTTTTCGCTTGGCCTCGGCAACCAGATCATAGCCGCTGCCGTCGGGCAGGGCGACATCGGCCAGAACGACATCGAACTCTTTTGAACGGATAATCTTCCGTGCACTCTCCGCATCATCGGCCACGGAAATTTCGTGTCCGAAATGTGTGAGAAGACGGGACAAGGCTTGCAGTGTGTCGTCGTGATCTTCGACGACCAGAATACGCAAGCTTTTACCGGAATATGAATCTCTCGTTCGATCCTCGTTCATCGTCGCCGTCGCCCGGGGAACCCGTACACTGGAATTCCTGCGTCGTCCAATTTCTTTGAGAAATCATAGATCGGTTGTCAGACTTCTCGCGGCCGTATGACTGAGTAAGATCGGCAGCTATGGCCGACAAGGAGATCGCCGCGTTGAGCGATTCACACCTGCGCGGCACGAGGTTCGTCTATATCGCAGCGTTATTCGCCGCATTGGGCGGCCTCCTGTTTGGATACGACACGGGCGTCATCTCGGGCGCTGATTTTTATCAAGCGGGAATTTGGCCTAACGACTATCGCCGAGGAAATCGTTGTCAGTGGCGTTTTGTTGGGAGCTACCATTGGCGCGATCGTCGGTGGCAAAGCCGCCGATCTTTTTGGCAGGCGAAGAGTCTTGCTTGTGACGACGGCGATCTTCGGCATAGGCGCGCTCGCCAGCGCCGTGACTCCATCGCCGACCGTCCTGATCGTTAGCCGGGCCGTTCTCGGTTTGGCGATCGGTCTCGCCTCAACAAATGTTCCGGTTTACCTATCCGAAGTTGCGCCTCCGCACGCGCGTGACTGGGTTGTATCGCTCTTTCAACTCGCTGTTACCGTCGGCATTGTCGTTGCGTACCTGACCGATTACGCTTTCGCGAACCTCGAGACCTGGAGATGGATGCTCGGCCTGGCCGTCGCTCCGGCGCTAGTTTTCGGAACCGGCATGTTTTTTCTGCCGGAAACTCCGCGCTGGCTCATCCGTGGCGGGCACCATGAAGTTGCTCAGCCGCCGCGTGCTGTTCGTTAATCGAAAGCTTCGAGTAGTCAACGATGCTGGATCTCGTTCTTGATCTCAATGGACATCTTGTCGGGTGTCCTAAGGTTACATGAGTTTCACAATCACGCCTCATTCACTGTTCATTGCGGAACGTATCAAAATAACGTTAGGCGATCCGCATTGCGGGTGTAGATTCACTTGCCAGCGTTTGCAGCGTCAATCGACCGCGGGTGCGGCCCTTCTCTCTGCACCAACCAAATAGAGGAGAAGTATATTTCTATGACCGTCTTCATTCATACAAACAAGGACGCGCACCAAACATGGCTTGCGGACTTCTTGTCCAGCAGCATTACCATTTCGGGGCGTCGGCGTTGGATTATTGCCCGTTCAGATCACCAACCTGAGATACAGAGGCACAGCGATGCGCACTCGCATCGAGAGAGTGTCAGGCGCGACAATGAGTCCGAGACCGGAAACCGCTCGGCGCATTTAAATTAAAACCACTAAAGGAAAACAATATGGAACCAACGATCACCCAAAACAGCGCGCTTTATCTTGCGCATCGTAAAGTCTCAAAACGCCGCGCCACGTTTTTCCGATGGCTCAGGACCGTAGCTGGCAAGCAGGGGGAGGCGGGAATCCGGGGCAAAACTTCAACACTTACTATGTCGCAAATAAGACGCCACCGTAAGGCAGTCTGCTAAGGTTAACTGCACATGCATCTAATTCAATTCCGCGAAATAATGCGAGATGCTGAAGTCGCGTATGCAATTCATCCGATCGTGCTCAAATACCTCCTGATCGTGGAGGAGACGACTAAAGCCTGGCTGGCATGCGGTGTTTCGCGGTCTGCGAATGTAGCTCGGATCAGCACCGGCAGTTTCCTTATCAACAAATATGCAACCAACCGTCCAACAAAGCAGCGCGATTTATTTCAAGCGACATAAAGGCTCTAAACGTCGGGCTGCGCTTTTCAGACAGCTTCGCGCTTCAGCCGCAAGTCAGACCTGCGCTGTTAAGCAGCAGACGTTCGGCAACGCACATATTGGGCAAAGGCTTCGATCAGGCCAGCTGTGGCTGAGAGGGCTCGAATTTTAGTATGCGCCCGGCGATGCGACACGCAAACGGGGTTAGACGTACTGCTTCGCAGGGTGAAATGAACAGGCGAAGCGCATCTCGATCCTCCGATCAGGAAGTGATGCGACATCTGTCGCGCTCGCACATTTTCAAAGATTACGAGCGCGCTTTCAGCGAAGCCACGGGTTTGCCGCTAAATATCCGCGGGCATGATTCGTGGTCGCCGGCGCACCACGGGAAAGAGGATCACGACTCATTCGCCTCAATTCTGGCTCGTTTCAACAAGGCTCGCGCCGCATGCTTAAGGGCCCAAACCGACGCATCTCGAGAGCCTAATTCGACTACGCGCACCGTTACCTGGTTTGCGGGACTCTCCGAAAGTGCCGTGCCAGTGTATATAGGTGACCACATTCTTGGTTTTCTTGAGACAGGCGAAGTGATGCTCAAGAACCCGAGTAAGAAACACTTCACGAGCATTACTCGGCAGCTCCGCGAGTGGGGCTACAAGGCAGATTGGAAGAAACTTGAGCGGGCGTATTTTCGTTCGTGCGTTTTATCGCCCGACCGGTATCGCGCGATGTTGCGGCTCCTGAATATTTTTGCGCAACACCTTTCAATCTTGTCGAATCAACTAGCCGTACGGCGTGAAAACGACGAGTCCGCGAACATGACGCGAGCACGGCACTTCATCGAGAAGCATCAGACAGAGCCGCTGTCTCTCGGGCGCGTGGCCCAGGCGGCTAACATCAGCAGGCATTACTTTTGCAAGATGTTCAAGAAAGCGACCGGGGTAAATTTCATCGACTATCTCTCGAGAGTCCGAGTAGAGAAATCAAAGACGCTTTTACTCAATCCTAACTCGCGAATTAGCGAAGCTGCTTTTGCATGCGGATTTCAATCCATGACGAACTTCAATCGCACGTTTAGGCGAATCGTCGGTCGCTCTCCCACGCAATTTCGCAAATCGCTTCCGAAGTTGCGACGCTCGGTATAGCGCTGTTCGTCTGGGGAGAAAGACCAAGCAGGTCCGCAAGGCGTGACTCATAGGAGTCGCAGGTGGGGCGATTGCCGTTCGGCTCAACCCAGTCGGGATTGCTGCACGCGCGAGGCGTGATGGATCTGTTGCTGGAGTTGAATGTAAGAGTGGACTTCGTCAGATATGGGAATGGCTCGGTGAAAGGCTCACAGAGTGCGCTTGCATCGCAGGTCTTACATCACTTCGTTACTACTTGGTTATTAACTTTGATGGCCCGCACGGCCACATCCGTTGTTTTAAACGAAATCTTAGGAGAGGCAACGACTGCGCGGGCTCTACGGTGCGGAGAGGCAGCTACTTGGTGGCCATGCTAATTCATAAAAAACCGGCTGGGTTAGTCCCCGTGTAATTCCTGGCTCCCGACAGTCGTTGACTGAACTCTTACACTGCGGCAAACGCACGGAACCCTCCGCACGCTCGCGGCCAGTGTTAGGCATTACGCCACTTTAACTTGGGTAGCTTTTGATTTTGCTATCGTCGTTGTCGGGAGGTGCACTTTCAGCACTCCGTCGCGGAACTCCGCCGTGACTTTCGTGCTATCGGCATCTTCAGGCAGCGTGAAGCTGCGTCGGAAAGTGCCAAAGCATCGTTCGATACGATGGAATTTCTTTTTCTGATCTTCCTTCTCGACTTTGCGTTCTCCGGAAACGCTAAGAATGCCGTCTTCCACTGTTACCTTAACGTCATCCTTCTTCATTTCAGGCAGGTCAGCTTTGAGAACATACCCGCGATCGTCCTCACTGATATCAACCTCTGGCGACCAATCTGCGACCGCCAGGCTGTGGATCTCCCCACTGCCCATTCTGTTGGGAAAGCCGCCCGAGAAGAAACGATTAAAGCGATTTTGCGCTTCCTCCATCTCTCTCAGCGGATTCCATGTGTTTATTAGTTTATTCATATTTTACCTTTCTGGATTGAGCTAAAGCCATCTTCGTGCATCGCGCTCACCGCTTATTGTGAGAATTGACCCGAATCTTGTGCACGTTGAGGAGTAGCCCCGTGGAAGGGGAACGCGCGGAGACTTCGCTGGGATTGCGACGCATTCCAGAGTCGATGGTTACAAGCTGGCGCAGCTAGCTTTCCGGACAGGCCTGTGAAATAGGTCGTGTCTAAGCATTTGACATTTCACGCGCCGCGAACCCGCGAAGACTAAATTTTATTTGAGCGCTAAGGAAAGGTAGACGTAAGAATTAAGAAGTTAGAACCATTGGAAATTAGGAAGACTGGCATTCTTCACAAGATGCAGGCAGTATCCGTCAGCGTTATGAAACCGCCGCTCCATACAATTGTCATGTGTCTGTCGATCTTAACCCTCGTTGGTGCGCCTGAGATAGGGCAAGCCGGGCCTTTCGAGGATTTTTTTAAATCGATACGCAACTCGTTTGCGCGCCCCGCACCAAAGCCGCGAACGCCGCAACCGCGCCGGACTAGTCGTAAGCAGAGTAATGAGGCTCCGCCAAGCGATGCTTCAGATACGTCAAATAGTCAGATTTCACCAAGTCCGACTCCCGTCCCTGCGCCTCCGAACTCGAACAACGTCCG
>DATAPD010000033.1:0-100557 GCA_036265385.1 Terriglobales bacterium | reverse complement strand
CGAAGGGTTGGCTCGAGATCTCAGGGGTCGCCGATGCGTACTCGACGGTGAGATCGTCTGTCTCGACTCGGAAGGAAAGCCGCAGTTCCGAGATCTGTTGTTCCGACGTGCCGAGCCCATGTTTTACGCCTTCGACATTCTTTGGGATGAGCACGCGTTTTCAGATGATGAGGAAGAGATGCGTAGATTCCGCAATGGGGGAGACCTTCGCTATTTGCCACTTATAGACCGCAAGCTTCGCTTCACGCAGTAGTGCCCCAAAAAAGCGAACGTCTACTTTACTGCGATCACATCAATACAGATGGCGAGGGATTATTTCGGCTGGCCTGCGAACACGATCTGGAAGGAATTGTGGCAAAGCGAAAAGCTGATCCGTATCTGTCAGAGCACGCAACATGGTTAAAGATTCGCAATCGCGAGTATTCACAATGGGTCGGACGCGAAGAGTTATTCGAACGGGAGCGAGGAACCAATCCTGATTTTGGAGGCTGGACTCACTGTGCTTTGGCGTGCGAGCGAATGAGCGATGCTGGTACGCTGTGACCAGACAAATCGCGGCACGGGCCCGAAGGAGTAGTAATGAAAAACATCCACGAAAACATCCACGAACGAAGTCCATTTCGCGAAATTTGCAACAACTTGCGGGAATGTGCACGAATGGCATGTGTTGCGTGAAAAGTGCATGAACACAAGCGATTCGCTACTTCTGCATGTTCTAGCTATAGCGGGGGGAAAGATTCCCAAGCTGGATGTCGCCGGTTCGATCCCGGTCTCCCGCTCCAAATTCAATTTTGAGTTGATTGTAGCTGGCCAGCTTGACTGTGCTATCCGGCAACTTTCCTTTGTGGGAAGTTATCGGGCTCCCCTTCCGTAGAACCCGATGAGACGGGCACCGTGATTGAGACTGTAACGCCAGCTCCGTCTGATTGAATGTCCATGACGCCACGAAAAGGACGCATACGCTCGCGCATGCCGGTTACTCCGACGCCTGCACGCTGGGCACGGATGGCGGTCAGTTTTTCGCTGGAGATCCCTTTGCCATAGTCTTTTATGACCATCGTCACGCTGTCAGCATTTCGTGTGAGTCGGATTGTTGCTGTCTTGCTTCCCGAGTGCCGATGAACGTTCGTGAGACTTTCCTGAACGATCCGAAATAGTGCCAATTCAAGATTAGCCGGCAATCGACCAAAATTTTCTGAAATCTGGAAGTCGATATCCAGGTTGCTTCGTTCCCTCAATCCGTCCAGGTACAACGCAAGAGCCAAGCGGAGACCGTTCTCATCGAGCAGGGGAGGGTGCAGGAGGTATGAGGTGGTCCGAATCTCGGCAGTGAGTTGCTGCAAGAGATCTTCCGTGTTCTGTAACGTATTGGCAAACGCTGGATCTTGCCGACCGTACGCTGAGAAACCGGCAATAGTCATTCCTAGTGCAGCTACCAGCTGGCCAGCACTGTCGTGCAATTCTCTGGCAATCCGCCTCCTCTCTTGATCCTGTGCTATGAGCAGGCGCTTGGAGAGTTCCCTCAGTTGTTCGCTTTGCTGAAAAATCTCCACATTACGCTCTTCCAACTCGGCAGTACGCCGACGGACTTTTTCTTCGAGCTCATTAGAAAGCGCGCGCAGCTGTTCTTCACTTTTCCGAAGAGCGTTCTCAATCTCCTTACGTCCTGTGATGTTCTGGCTGAATGTTGCCAGTGCGATCTCCTTACCGATCCGATCTCGAATGACGAAAACGTTATAGATCATCCAGATCGCTTCGCCAGTTTTAAAATGGCGAAATCGTATCTCTGTATCGCCGCGGCCTTCTCGCAAAACCTGAGGGATAAATTCGTTCTCTATAAATGGGCGATCCTCTGGGAAAAAGAAGTCCGAAACCTTGATTGAGCGGAGGTCATCAGGCGAGTCCAAGCCTATGGTACGAAGAGCAGCCTCGTTGAGATAGAACGGCTGGTACTCCATGTCGCACATTCCAATGAATTCGGTGCAACGATCAGCCAGCGTAATAAACCGTTGCCGATCGAGCTCCGCTCTCTTTTGTTCCGTGATATCGCGTGCCACTTTGGAGGCGCCCACAATCCGACCGAACGCATCTTTTACTGGGGAGACCGTTATCGCTACATCGACAAGAGTTCCATCTTTGCGCCGGCGGATGGTCTCGAAATGCTCAAGCCTCTCGCCGCGCTTAATGCGCTCGATGATTTTCGTTTCTTCCTCCCGGCGATCTTCGGGAATAATTAGCGTGATGTGTTGACCAATGGCCTCTTCCGGAGCGTAGCCAAGAATGCGATTTGCACTCTTGTTCCAGCTCGTAATGATTCCGTCCAGTGTTTTGCTGACGATTGCATCATCGGAAGAGTCAACGATTGCAGCGAGAAGGCTGTTCGCTTTTTCCGATTGCTTTCGTTCGGAAATATCGATGTTGACTCCCACCATTCGAATAGGTGTTCCTGCGTCATCCTTAAAAACGTACCCTCTGCCCAAGACCCAGTGAAGCGAGCCATCAGGCCACACGACGCGCCACTCACCCTCAAAAACTCCTTGTTGCAAGGATTCTTCTACCCGGCGCTTCGCTTGCTGCAGATCGTCCGGGAACACCAGTTTTTCCCAGTCAGCGAACTTGCCACCAAAACTCCCGGGCTTCAGTCCGTAGACAGCTTCCAACTCTGGAGTCCACTTGATCAGGCTCGCGGGGATGTCCCATTCGAAAGAACCAACATGCGCCACTTGTTGGGCGAGGAGTAAACCCTCAGAGCTTGCCTTGGCTGCGTTACGTGCACGGCGGCTGACTTCGGCGTATGCAATCACAGCGCCGGCGTTAATGCAAAATCCCACCATTCCCCCAATCTGTGCCATCGGATCAGTGAGGGCGAATGAGTGTGCTGGGGGAATAAAGTCATACCACGCATAGAGCAGACCAGCAGTTGCGGCGGCGATCGAAGGCCCTAAACCGCAGTACCACGAGGAAAAGACCACTGCGATGAAGATGGTTAGGAATGGATATCCTTGACCCAGGACCGGGTCCAATAAAATCCGAAGTCCAACTGCAAGTCCCAGCGCCACGAACGCCAGGACATAACGCTTAAGCTGGCTGAGATACGTTTGATTGGCAATGCTCAACTGTTTCATCACTTAGGACTGATATCTTACGAAGAGAAATGGACCTTGTGACAAGATGAACCCGGCACCCACTTTACCTGAGGGTAGCACGCATTGCCTAAAACTCTACCCCATCAACTTCGATGAAACGCCAGATTGCCCCCTCTTTCGGCAACCCACAGACAAGTACCGCCTATACTCCAGACTCCAGCGAAAAGCCTGCAGTCATCCTAGTTGACAGAGAACAACCATGATAGGTTGATTCGGCAGCATTAGGCTTTGGATCAGAAGCTTTTACCAACTACGATAGCGAGTCCCATCTAATCCAGTGTCCTGAGACAGGGTGTAGACATCCCAGACACTTTTGCCATCCCACGAATCGGACTCAGGATCATCTTCCATGGAGTGCATCCCCCATTCAGCTTTTCCAGTCATCGGGTCGGTCGGGATGGCGCGTAAAAACCGCACCTTTTTGCCATTGACCTCGACTCCTTTGACCAAAGTTTCCAAATCTGGGGGATATCCATTCGTATCCGTTTTGTTGAAGGCGCCGCGATCCGCAGCGTCTTTGTAACGGTCGATTGCCTCGCGCATATCGCGCAACGCAGATTTCAACTCACGTTCCTTTTCGCGCCGAATTGCGAGACGTGCCGTAGGCAGAATCATGGCCGTCAGAATGACAAGGATCGTTGCTGCAACAATTAATTCAATCAGCGTGAATCCCGCCGCCCGTCGATGGACACGTACTTCTCTTTTCATGGCAGCCGCTGAAAGTGACCGGTTTTCATATTGTACGGGGACGTCAGAAGAATTTTCTCAACAAATTGATAGATTGAATTACTTCCCGCAACAGTTCATCAGTCAGTCCAGCATTGATTTTTCTCTATAGGAACAAAGTTGAATCACAGTTTCCTCACATCATCTGCGAATCCATTGCACTATTGTTCTCCTCGACTCAGGAAGGTACTATTCTGCGTCCCCAGCAAGTTCATTCACAGGGATTCTGATAAGGGATTGAGTTCACCACATTCGAGGAGACGGTATGTATACGGTTATAAGAAAGGTCGGGGGCCTTTTCTCCTTTGCAATTGTTGCGATATGCCTGAGTGTCACGGCCGCCGCGCAGCGATCGATCATCAGCGCTGACTACGGCGCTGGACCGCGTCGCCAAAACGTCACAGGTCGCGTTCAGTCAATGGTTAAAAACGGACTGCTTAACTTCACAGTGAATAATAGTGCTCTTGGCGGCGATCCAGCACCAGGCCAGTCCAAGGAACTTCGCCTGCGCGTGCGGGAGTGGAACGGTCGGACGCAAGAGATGCGATTCCGCGAAGGCCAAAACGTTTATTTGCAGATTCGCGATTACGGCAACGGTGGGGGCTGGAACCCTGGCGGACCAGGTTGGGGTGGTGGCGGTGGTGGACAGTGGGGTTATCACGGTGTTTTAGCGCCGGAATGGCAAAGTAAATTCGATAGCTATTACAGCCGTTGGCTCGAGTATCAACGTCGTAACGACTGGGGTGAGATCCAAAGCATGGAGCGCCGCATGCGCGACATTATGGTGAATTACAGGATCCCGCCCAACACTCCCTTTGAACAAGTTGCTTCACCACGATTGGGTAATCCGGGACCCGGTTGGGGAGGTGGCAATTGGCAGAGCATCCGGATTATCTCCGCCCGATATGGGCTTGGGCGACAGGGAAGGGACGTGACCCAGAGACTGCAGGGAATGACAAACGGTAACGGCCTGTCCGTGCGGGTGAACAACGACCTTTTCGGATTCGATCCTGCTCCCGGTCGCACCAAGGAACTTTGGGTGGACTACATCTACCAAGGACGAAGAAGGAGTGTCAGTGTTCGAGAGGGTGACAACCTCCGCATTCCGTAGTTGGCTCTGTGTGATTCTTTGGGCGAGGCCGACAGCTACCCTGTCGGCCTTTATCTCATCCGGGCTACTCAGCCCGACAAATTTTTTTGCTTGGATCACTCGTTTATGAAAATCTTTCAAGGTCTCATTGCATTGATCCTGATTTCCCTGAGCCTCTTTGCGCAAGAGGCGCCGCCCTCTGGGGCACAAGTTCGATCGTCGCAAGACCAATCCGCCACCGATGCGACTCAATCTCAGGACGCCGCTCCTCCTGAACAGCAGGTCGCACGTTCAACTCCAGCTGGTCGACCCCGTATCGCATTGGTTCTTGAAGGAGGAGGTGCGCTCGGCCTGGCACACGTTGGGGTACTACGCTGGTTCGATGAGCACCACATTCCTATCGACTACGTGGCAGGCACAAGCATGGGAGGTTTGGTCGGAGGCCTGTATGCAACAGGTCGGTCCTCTGTCGAAATTCGGCAGTTCTTAAAGGGTGTGAATTGGTATTCGGCGTTAAACAATGACATCCCCTACGATGACCTTGGTTTTCGTAGGAAAGAAGATGCTCGTGATTATCCAGCAACTCTGGAGTTTGGATTCAAAGATCGCTCGGCTGTCTTACCAAGCGGCTTCAATAGCGGTCACGAAGTAGGATTGATTCTGGACCGCATCGCCTATCCGTATACGGAATTGCACAGCTTCGATGAGTTACCGACGCCGTTTCGCTGTGTCGCGACTGACCTTGTCAGCGGAACTGCAGTCGTCTTTGACCGCGGCTCGCTGTCCGAAGCCCTCCGTGCGACGATGTCTTTGCCCGCAATTTTCAGTCCGGTAAGACGAGACGGTAAGATTTTGGTCGATGGTGGCCTTCTCAAAAACCTGCCCGTGGACGTTGCACGCAGCATGGGAGCTGATGTTGTCATTGCCGTTAATTTACAGACTAAGCCGCTTGATCCAAATGTTCCTTTGTCTGCTTTTGGCGTGCTACAGCGAGCTATCAGCGTGGGTATCTCGGTCAATGAACTCGAAAGCATGCGTAGGGCTGATCTCGTCATCCAAGTCCACACGCAGGACTACACCAGCACTGACTACACTGCCGCGGAAAAGATCATCGACCTGGGATTCGAGGGATCGGAAGAACGCAAAGCTGTTCTTTCCCGCTTTGCTCTGAGCGACGCTGATTGGAACGCGTTCGCAGCAGAGAGAGCACGCCGTGCTGCGCACCCTCCTGTGCCGGAGTTTATTGAAGTTACGGGGGCAGATCCGTCGACAACGAAGGCTCTGGAAAAAAACCTTGCTGATGATGTTGGCAAACCGCTCGATTTTGACGAAATCAATGGTCAACTGACGGAAATCACCGGCTTAGGCCGTTTTTCTCGCGCCGGTTTTCAACTCATCCATAAAGATGGCAAGCCAGGCTTGCTGATTCACGCTGATCAAAAGGATTACGGTTCTCCCATCGTTAAACCACTCGTTCAGGTCGATGGTTCCGATTACAACAATGTTCGCCTCAGTGTAGGAGCGCGTCTCACGTTTTTCGACTTTGGAAAATTCGGTGCTGAATGGCGCAATGATGTCATCGTCGGATCGGAGTATGGAATAGCGTCCGAATATTATCGACCGATCGATCGGCTCGGAAAATGGTTTGTTGCACCACGACTCTTTGCCAGCAGCACTCCTTTCGACCTATATGACGGCGACAACAGGATTGCTGCCTACCGGGAGCGCAATCTCGGGGGCGGAATAGACATGGGCATCGCCTTCAACCGGTACTCGGAACTGCGAATCGGGTATCAACTTGAGGACTTCAAACTGAGCCGTAACATCGGCCTAGCAGAGTTTCCGAACGTGGGTGGTCGGCAGGGATTCACTCGCATGCTCTATCAACTTGACCGAACGGATGACCGCTCCGTTCCCCGGCAAGGATATCGACTTGAGTCTTCATTTCGCTTTTATGACTCAAACCCTTTGGCCCAAGATGCGTTTCCTGTGGTTGAACTCCAATCCCAGTTATTCCACCGAGTGAATCAACCGTCATCCGTGTTCCTGCTGGCCTCCGGTGGAACGACCTTTGGATTTGATGACGTTGGAGTACCACCGTTTTCCCTAGGAGGCCCACTGCGACTATCCGCATACGGTACGAACACGTTCCTGACGAGGCAGTACTACTTGCTTCAAGGCGGCTACATTCGGCGCCTGCGGGAGTTAACTCCGCTTCTTGGTCGCAACATGTATCTCATCGCAAATTATGAAATCGGGAAGGCATATTTCGGAAATTTCGCCTCGGATCTTCCGATGGATGGCAACGTTGCGGTCCTTATCCAAACTTTTCTTGGACCAGTCGTTTTCGGAGGTGCGGTTGGCGATCGCGGGCACAGCAAATTCTATTTCAAGGTTGGCCGCTATTTTTGAAATCAGGTGACGTTGAGACACGAACTTCAGCGCACCCACGACGAATGACTCCGCTCGACGTATCGCACCTCCTGAACCTATGATGGGTAAGGTACAAACCATTTTCATCGAGGACTCATATGTCTGAACCAACCTATGAAGAACTAAAAGCTCGCTTATCTCAGCTCGAAAAACAGGTGGAAAACAAGAAGCGCTCGGGAGCAATGGAATTTCGAGTGAGCGAAAAAGGTGGTGTGAGCGTGTATGGTTTGGGTCGTTTTCCCGTGACTCTTTATTATGAGCAATGGAGTCGCCTTCTCGGTGCAGCCGAGGACCTCAAAGCCTTTCTTGATGAAAACAAATCAAAACTCAAACTGAAGGATCAATAGCAGAAACAACCGCACGGTCCTTAGATTCTAATGTCAGAGGATATCCTCAGCCTTCCTCCCCCACCGGCGGACAAACGCATCCGGTACGGCGAAGCCCCTCAGCATTTCGCCGACCTGCGCTATCCGAAGTCTGGATCCGCTAAAAGCGTAATCGTTAATATCCATGGTGGTTTTTGGCGGGCGAAATATGACTTACTGCACGCTGGACACTTGTGTGCTGCGCTGACGGCTCAAGGGCTACCGACAGTCAATTTGGAATATCGACGCGTTGGAGACAATGGTGGAGGCTGGCCTGGGTCTCTACAAGACATCCGCCAGGCGCTCCAGCGTATAAGGGAAGATGCCGAACTCCAGAAGAGGCGCATTATCCTGTTGGGACACTCAGCGGGCGGGCAACTTGCACTAGCCACGGCTGCTCACGAGCCTGTTGCCGCAGCAGTGACTTTAGCGGGAGTGCTCGACCTGCAGCGCGCTTATGAACTGCGCCTCAGCAATGACGCTGTCGTACAATACCTGGGCGGGAAGCCATCCGAAGTTCCATTGCGGTATTGCGAAGCTGATCCCATGCAGCTGAACCTTCCAACAACAATGAGGCAAATCATCATTCACGGTTCGGCTGATGACATTGTGCCTGTGGTATTTAGCAGGGACTACGCGGAAAAAAAGAAACGAGCGAAAGAGGATGTTCGCTTCCTTGAGATTCAAGGCGCGGATCACTTTGACCTGATCGATCCCCGCTCGAGGGCGTGGGCTAGCGTCGCAGGCGCAGTTTCGGATATACCGTGATTTCCAAGGCTCGGGCCGCTGGATCCGTAGCGCTTATTGCAGGCGATACACCCTTTACAGACCATGAACTTCGGGGCCCGGGTGCCATCCCAATACATAGGTTGTACTTCTGAGCGAGACTAATTCATTAAGTCGGTGTTTAATTGCGTATCGGGGCGTCCTCAAACCAAAAGGAGTTTACGTAAACATGAGGAACTTGAGCACCTTTCTGGGCGTCCTTCTTGTGGCTGTGTTTGTATCCACAGGAGCTCTCTCCCAAAACACAAATAATTCTGTTCGGCAAGATAAAGCCGATATCCGAAGGGAAGAAACTGATATCTCGAAAGATCGCGCTGAATACAGGTCCGACCAGGCGCATATCACCGCTCTTCGCCACCAATACCAAGCCGACATCAAGAAATTCGGAGCACATAGCCCGCAAGCAAGAGAGAGTAAACAAAAGCTTGATGAGGCTATCGCTGAGCTCCATAAAGACAACCATGAACGTCGCGGAGACTGGCAAGATGTAAAACGAGACGAGAACGACATCAGGAAAGACAATAAGGGGAAATGGAAAGAAAAAAAGAAAACTGAGCAGCAACAGCAAGCTGCTCACTGAAAGAACAATTAATCATTTAGCCCGAAGCGCACAAACTTCGGGCCTTTTCATGCAGTTTTCCGCAAGATCAGCGCGGAATTTTTCGACCCGAACGCGATGCAGTTGCAAATTGCATGTTCGATTTCGATGGAACGACCAGGTTCTGGCACGTAGTCGAGATCACACTCCGGATCGCGATTGACCAGGTTCAGTGTTGGAGCAACCCGTCCACTTTGCATCGCGATGAGCGTGGCGGCAACTCCGGCCGCCCCGCAAGCACCTTGAGGATGCCCAATCTGAGATTTCAGCGCGGACATCGGAACCTCTCGGGCGCGAGCCTCGCCTAACGCAAGTTTTAAGGCCCGCGTCTCGATCCGATCATTCAACTGCGTGGACGTCCCATGTAAATTCACATAATTAACGTCTTGAGGACCGATGCCTGCGTTCGCCATGGCTAACTGGATAGCGCGAGCTGGCTCTTCGCCGCACTCTTGCAGCCGCACTCGATGAAAAGCCTCACAGGTCGAACCGTAGCCAAGTACTTCCGCAAGAATTTTCGCTCCGCGTGCCTTGGCATGCTCATACTCCTCCAGTACATACATCCAGGCGCCTTCACCTAAAACAAATCCATCGCGGTCGACTGAGAATGGGCGAGATCCCTTCTCCGGATCATCGTTCCAAGACTCGGTCAGGATTTTCATTAGGATGAACCCCTTGACCGTTCCCAGGGAAATCGGAGCATCAGCGCCGCCGGTAAGTACCCAATCCGCCCGCCCGCCCACGATCTGACGAGTGGCATATGCCATGGCATCAGTCGAAGAAGTGCAGCCCGTCGTAACGACGTGACTAGGCCCACGCAAGTTAAATTGAATGCTGAGATCGGAAGACAATGTCCCGAGTACGCCGGCAGCAATGCAAAACAGACTCATCTGCCGATGCAAGTCATTGAAGAAGAGTCGGTACTGCTCTTCAGTGAATTCCTGTGCGCCTCCGCCCGAGCCGAAGATCACGCCGAAGCGCTGGCGCTCGGACATGGGGAGATTGGCCGCATCAACCCCCGCATCGCGTAGCGCTTCATCAGCGGCAGCAATGGCCAGAGGCAGCACCCGGCCGCAATGCTTGCGGTCCCGTTTGTCGACCCATGCGAGTTCGTCGAAGCCTTGGACCTCGCCCGCAATTTGTACTTCCAAGCCGCTTGCATCGAAGCGCGAAATCTTCCTGACTCCGCTTTTTCCAGCAAGGATGGCATCAGCGAAAGCAGTGTTGCCGATTCCATTCGGACTTACAGCCCCCATCCCAGTGATCACGACCCGTCGCTTCACGCACACTCCCGCATCATTTTCCACGTCCCCAAAAAATCCCTTACTGCTTGATGACAGTTCCGCCCTTTAAGACAAACCTGACGCTCTCCAAAACTTTAATATCAGACAGCGGATCTCCATCGACGGCGATAAGGTCTGCGAAATGGCCCTTTTCGAGCACTCCAACTTTATCAGCCCAGCCAATCAAATCCGCCGCATTAACCGTAGCAGCTTGGATAGCATCCATCGGCTTCATACCAAATTCCACCATCTTCGAGAACTGTTTCGCATTATCGCCGTGCGGATAGACTCCCGAGTCTGTTCCAAAGGCTAATTTGGCCCCAGCTTCATAGGCCTTACGAAAATTGGCTCGTTGGAGCTTACCCAAGTTCCTTTCCTTCTCGATCGACTCGGGGAGCATCCCGACCTTTTCTCCCATACCCAGAATGTAATCATCGTTGTAGATATCGAACACGAGGTATGTGCCGTGCTCTTTGGCCAACCGAATCCCTTCATCATCGATCAGGCTTGAGTGCTCGATTGAATCGATGCCCGCTTGAATAGCTTCTTTGATCGATTGCGTGCCGTGTGCGTGCGCCGCAACCTTCCTGCCGAGTTTGTGCGCTTCGGCGGCGATTGCCTGCATCTCTTCGGGAGTGTATTGCGGAGCGCCAGGCAGGTCACCTTTGCTCAGAACGCCGCCTGAAGCGCAAATTTTGATAACGTCCGCACCGTATTTGATGACTTCGCGCACCTTTTCCCGCGCCGCCCACGGCCCATCAGCGACTCCTTGCCCTTTGTAGTGATATTCGTAGGGCAGCAAGTTCTCATCGCAGTGGCCGCCGGTGATACCCAGCGCCGGACCCGAAACGATCATCCGGGGTCCAACTATTTCCCCAGCATTGACTCCATCTCGGACTGCGACATCAGTGAATTCTTCGGCACCCACATTTCTAATCGTTGTGAACCCCGCTTCTACCGTAAGCCTGGCATTCTTGACACCTGTGACCGCCTGGCGCGGAACTGAAATGCCTAGACCTTTGTATCCCGAGTGCTGTGGATCACTCGTAAGATGCGTATGAACGTCAATCAGCCCGGGAAGACACGTCGATTTTGACAAATCAATTGCATTTACCCCGGCTGGAACGACCATAGACGAGCTTGGACCCACTCCCGTGATCAGTCCCGACGCATCGAAGACAACTACCTGATCCGAGAGCATCTTGCCGGCTTTGACGTCGAGAAGTTTCCCGCAACGAACCGCGCCGGTCGCGGCCGCGCTTGTCGTCGCAAATTCACACACGATCATCACCAAAACAATTGAGTATCCAAGCATGCGCACAAGATTCTTCATGGTCTCCCCAAAAAAGTCGAGATCGCCTAATGACAACGAACTCGCGACTGTATCGCGAACCTCAATGACAGAGCAAGCGCGTGGTAGCCGCCCGTCGATGCCAGCCGCAAAGGGCAGCCGCTGACATTTATAATCATCCGTCCTTCGGAGGCCCATTGCCCTACGACGACCTACGTGACTGGATCACTGCCTTGGATCGCGCCGGTGAATTGAAGCGCATTCGGGCAGAGGCGGACCCGATCCTCGAGATTACTGAGATTGCAGATCGCGTATCCAAAAGCAAGACAGCAAGGTTTGGAAACGGTGGCCCTGCGCTTCTGTTCGAAAACGTCAAAGGACATACAGGATCACAAGTTTTCATCAACCAGTTCGGCTCCGAGCGCCGCATGAACATGGCGCTCGACGTTCAAAGCCTGGATGCGATTGCCGACAGGATTCGCGCGTTCATGGACGTGAAGTCGCCGCAGGGACTGCTCGACAAAGTAAAGATGCTTCCCATGCTGGCGGAAATGGGCAAGTTCTTCCCGAAGAGTGTGACGACTGGGCCATGCAAGGAAGTGATTCGCCGCGATAGTTTCAATTTACTCGACTTTCCAATTTTGCAATGTTGGCCCAAAGACGCGGGGCGCTTCATCACTCTTCCTTGCGTGATTACGCGCGATCCAAAAACAGGTAAGCGCAACGTGGGCATGTATCGCATGCAGGTTTATGACAAGCAAACAACCGGCATGCACTGGCAGCGACAAAAGGTTGCTGCTGAGCACTATCGAGAGCGCTTGCGCGCGGCATCAGCCCGGGAAGGGAATCGATCGGCCGCGGTCGATCTGATGGCCCGTTCGGGCGGCGGCTCTGCGCTTGCCGATGACCTTCCTTCCGGCAAAATGGAAGTTGCAGTTGCAATTGGAACGGAGCCCGCCCTTACGTTTTCGGCGATTGTGCCAGCGCCTCCCGATGTCGAAGAGTTCATTATTGCTGGGTTTCTACGACAGAAACCTATCGAGCTCGTGAAATGCGAGACGGTTGATTTGGAAGTTCCAGCGAGCGCCGAAATTGTGCTCGAGGGGCACGTGAATCTCGATGAGTTACGCACCGAAGGGCCATTCGGGGATCATACCGGCTTCTATTCCTTGGACGATCTCTATCCCGTTTTCCACTTGTCCTGTATCACACATCGCAAGAATCCAATTTACTCGACAACGATCGTAGGCAAACCACCGATGGAAGATGGTTGGATGGGTAAGGCGGTCGAACGCATTTTCCTACCCTTGATGAAGTTGACTATTCCGGAACTGGTTGATGTCAATCTCCCGATCGAGGGCGTGTTTCACAATTTGATGATCGTTTCGATCCGCAAATCCTATCCGGGGCAGGCACGAAAGGTGATGAACGCGATCTGGTCGCTGGGCCAGGCGATGTTCACAAAATGCATTTTGGTCGTCGATGAAGACGTGAACGTGCACGATATAGCGGATGTCACCCTCAAGGTGCTGAACAACATCGATCCCGAACGGGATATCCAGTTCATGCTTGGCCCGGTCGACTCGCTTGACCATGCCTCGCGACTGGCAAACTTCGGCTCGAAAATGGGGGTCGACGCTACCCGCAAGTGGCCAGCAGAAGGCTTCACGCGTCCTTGGCCCGATGAGATCACAATGGACCAGAAAACGAAGGCTCTGGTCGACGCTAAGTGGAAAACTCTGGCTAGAGAATTAGGGTTGGATTAGGGCTACTGCGTCACAGCACTTTTTCCCACACTTCAGACACCAGTTCTTTCCGCCCCCAACTGTGATGTCGTTCTTCTCCGACGGAGATGAATCCAACCTGTCGGTAAATGTTGCGTGCGGCCGTCAGCTCACTTTGTGTCCACAACTCAATCTTTTTGTATCCGGCTGATTTCGCGAAGCGCACGCATTCCTCCACCAGACGCTTGCCAATCCCGAGTCCTCGAGCCGATGGTTCGACTAGTAACAATCTGAGCTTTGCCACCGAAGAGGTCTTCTTCACGAGAAAGACAAAGCCAAGGATTTCACCGCTACGTTCAGCGATCCAACACTTTTCGCGGACCACATCGAGATTCTGGACAAAATGCGCAACGATTTCAGCCACCAATGCTTCGAATCGCCAGTCATAGCCCCATTCCCGAGCATAGAGAGCTCCGTGGCGATGGACTACCCAGCCCATGTCGCCCGGCTGTGGATCGCGTAGGACATAATCCGCAACCGCCCCGGCTGGCTTCTGCAGGATGCGTTCAATGTCATTCATCGCGCGGATAAGCTCGGCCTTTTCCGTAACCGTCAGCCTGCCCAGCATAGAAGCGACATCCTGCGACGACTTGCGATCGAGAGGAGCGAAGATTTTCCGGCCCTTTTGCGTCAGAGAAAGCAGGTTTCGCCTCGCATCCCGCTTTGAAGGTGCGCGTCGAATTAACTGCTTTCCTTCAAAACCGCGGAGCAATCGGCTTACATACCCCGCGTCTAATCCAAGGTCGCGACACAAATCGACTGCGGTAACAGCGTCACGATGGGCGAGTTCATACATGACCCGGACTTCGGTCAATGAAAATGTGCTATCGAGCAAGCCTTCCTGAAGCAGACCAATCTGTCGCGTATAGAAGCGATTAAACTGCCGAACGGCAGCAACGTGGTCGTGAGCAGACATGGGTGTTCCCGCGCACAGGCAGACTAGCCGAGATAGTTGACTAAGTCAACTATCTAGTTGCCATTCCTTCTCACGTTCTGTCTTATGATTGCATACACGTTTGAAAGGAGAATTCATGCCAGTCCAGCCGATTCCTGAGGGATACCACTCGATCACACCCTATCTGGTCATCAAAGGCGCTTCTGCGGCCATTGACTTCTACAAGAAGGCATTCGGCGCGGAAGAAATCTTCCGAATGGAAGACCCAGTAAGCGAGAAGGTCGGCCACGCTGAACTGAAGATTGGTGACTCTCACATCATGCTTGCCGACGAGTACCCGGACATGGGGTATCGCAGCCCACAATCGCTGGGAGGCCCGGGCGTTAGTCTTTTGCTGTACGTCAGGGACTGCGATGCGGTGGTGAAAAAGGCTATTGACGCTGGCGCGAAACTCGAGCGTCCCATCCAAGATCAATTTTATGGCGATCGTTCTGGAACGCTGCAAGATCCCTTTGGGCACGTCTGGACAGTGGCCACTCACATCGAAGACGTTCCTCCACAGGAGATGATGGAGCGTTCCAAGAAAGCATTTCAGAATGCATGATGTTCACGCGGCAGGAGGAGCACACTCTCTTGCCGCAGGCCATCTAGTCGATTCGGTTTAGCGCAGACTCCAATCTTCATTCAATAAGAAAGGACTTTTATGCTCGCTCCAGGTACACCATTCCCAAACTTTTCACTTGCGAATCAAGATGGACGAACAATCAAGCTCTCCGATTTCGCGGGCAACTGGCTTGTCATTTACTTTTATCCAAAAGATGACACTCCTGGGTGCACGATTCAAGGCAAGTCATTCACAGCCACCAAAGAGGACTTCGAAGAGGCGGGTGTCAAGGTAGTCGGAGTTTCTGCTGATGACGTATCCTCGCACAAAAACTTCTGCAACAAGTTCGCGTTTACGATTGATCTTTTATCTGATCCGGATGCGACCCTCATGAAAGCTCTGGGCATTGGACAAGCAGAGTGGAAGGGAATGAAGTTTTGGGAGCGCACGACTTTCGTCGTCGATCCACAAGGCATCATCCGCAAGGTTTATGAAAAAGTGAACCCGGAAGGCCATGAGCAGGTCTTGCTCGGTGATATCAAGCGCGTGCAAGCCGCAGCGTGAGCTTCAAGCACTCAAGTTCAATTCCCACATCTTGGCGAGGTGATGGTCGTCGTGCTCCGCTGCGAAAAATAGATGGTCGACCAACCGCATCGGCTGTTTCAGCCGAGGATGAAGCATGGTTCGTGACACTGACGCGGTGTCCAATCCCTGCAGTCGTTGCATCAAATTCATCCTCCCGCGCCGGAACTCCTCGAGTATGTCGTCTGCCTTGCGAAGGTTGTGCTGAGCCTCATGCGTTTTGCGGTTGCTTAGATCGGCAGCTGTAAGCACCTCTTGACCTGAACTGAAATCAACAACTCGCGCCAACCAAAGCGGCTCGAGGTCAGCCAGATGACCCGCATGTTCCTGGATAGACCAAGACTCGCCATCCTTTCTGACCAGCTTCTGGGCATCACAGCTGTGGATAAATTCTTCGAGACGGGCCGGTGTTCCACGTAAGCGAACGCAAAGGTTTGGGAACTGCTCCATTGGGAAAGTGAACTCGAATTTACGATCAAACCATTTCGAGGCCATCAATGTTTCTCCTTAACGATCTCGAACACCTCTTCGAGTTCGTCATTTTGCTGTTCTCCGTGACGCTCCACCTTGCGCATGCCTAATCGCAACATCAGAGCTGCAGACCTGGTGTTTGCTGCATCCACCGTTGCGAATATTGTTTTGCTGCCTTTGTTTCTAAATAGATAGTCCATAAAGGCCCGAAGCGCCTCGGTGCCGTAGCCCCTTCTTTGCATAGCTGGGTTGAGGGCGATCTCAACCTGCGATCTATCGCACTCAGGCACACGCAAGCCACAATCCCCGATCAACTCGCCCGTGCTGCGCAAACAGATACCAACCTGGTACCACTGCCCAGGCGCGCCTATTGCCCTCGCGTTCATCCCATCGATATCAGCTTTGATCGATTCAATGGAGCGTGTGCCCCAACGTTGAAACCTCGCAACCTCAGGGAGGATACGGTAGGAACGCACCGCCTCTGCGTCTCTCTGTTCAAGTGCCCTAAGGCACAGGCGCTCAGTTTCGATTGGCGCAAACATTCCCGATGTTCCTCGCCCGCGTAGGCTTTCACGCATGTGTATCCGTTATACTGATACGGTATGCCAGTGATAAAAGACATAGCGGCCATCGCGAAGGGCATGAGCATCACCTTCAAGGAGATGTTCAAACCCACAATCGTCGAGAACTATCCAGATGGTCCGGGACCGCTGAAGGGCGCAAAATTTGAACAGCGGTACCGCGGCATGCATGTGCTCCAACGCGACGAAAACGGCCTTGAGAAGTGCGTCGCTTGCTTTTTGTGTGCGGCAGCTTGCCCTTCCAATTGCATTTACATCGAAGCCGCCGAGAACACAGCAGAGCATCGAGTCTCGGGGGCTGAGCGGTATGCTCGCGTCTACAACATCGATTACAACCGCTGCATTTTCTGCGGTTATTGCGTAGAAGCATGTCCAACCGACGCGATCACGCACGGACATGGTTTTGAACTGGCTACGTTCAATGCCAGCAATTTGATCTATCGCAAAGAGCAGTTGCTCGCTGCTGCTCCGGCGCACATGGGAGCGAATGCGGTATTCAACACCGCTGAAGTGGACAACGGCGCGCCGGCCACGCTTGTTCCCGGCAGTTAGGATTATTGATCTAACGAGAGGTTCACGACTTTCAAGAGTGCAGATTGCATTTTAAGAGTTTCGAAAAGATTTTGACGCCGGTCCTGTTTGAGCGGGCCGGCGTTTGTTTTAGAACCAGTCGTTAAGTGTTTATTGCTAGTCGCTAGTGACTCGGAACCGTTCAACGGTGAAGCCTTGTGTGAATGGGCCAAGCAAATCCAGACTAGCAACTAGCGACCAGCAGCTCGCAACTATATGGCAGGCTTCCTCCAAACCGTGAAAGAACGCGTCGTAATTTATGACGGCGCGATGGGGACGAACATACAGTTCCGCAACCCCAGCGTGGACGATTTCTGGGGAAAAGAAGGCTGTAACGAAATCCTGGTACTAAGCCGCCCGGACATCATTAAGGACATTCATTCGGCATTCTTCACAGTCGGCTGCGATGTCGTGGAGACAGACACGTTTGGTGCTACAAGCGTGGTCCTCGCTGAATACGACCTCCAAGACAAGGTCAGAGAAATCAACGTCGCCGCGGCCAAGATCGCGAAAGAAGTGGCCGATCAATTCTCAACCAAAGACAAACCGCGCTTTGTTGCCGGGTCGATGGGGCCAACGACGAAATTGCCATCGCTTGGCCACATCAGTTTTGACGCGATGGCGAAATCTTACGAAGAGCAGGCATCTGCGCTTATCGAGGGCGGCGTCGACGTTCTTCTGATCGAAACCTCGCAGGATCTCTTACAAACGAAAGCGGCGTTAGCGGGGGTTTTTGATGCGGTGCAAAAATCTGGGAAGCAAATTCCCGTCACCGCGCAAGTCACGCTGGAAGCAACAGGGACAATGCTGCTCGGCACCGAAATCGGCGCAGCTCTTACGGCATTAGAACCGTTCGACGTAGACGTCATCGGACTTAATTGCGCGACCGGCCCGGTGGAGATGAACGATGCAGTCCGATATCTGGGTGCTAATTCCACAAAGCACATTTCTGTCCTTCCAAATGCCGGCCTACCTCATAACGAGGGTGGCCGTGCCGTCTACAAACTGCAGCCGGAAGAACTCGCCCAACATCACAAGCATTTCATTCAGGACTATGGTGTCCGGATCGTAGGGGGCTGCTGCGGGACAACTCCCGAACACCTGAAGGCTGTTGTTTCTGCATGCGCCGGAGTCGAGCCGGCCAAAAGGGAAGTGAAGCCAGTTGGAGCGGCATCTAGCGCCTACACAGGGGTGCCGCTCGATCTTGATCCAAAGCCTCTGATTGTGGCTGAGGAAATGAACACTACGACGCGTGTCGACCATTTCCGCAACCTCGTCCGCGGTAAAAAATACGACGACATCTTGGCGCTGGCGAAGAAGCTTTCGAACGACGGCTCACACATGCTGGACTTGTGTTGTGCCATCGTCGGTGAAGATGAGAAGGGCTACATTTCATCGATTTTGGAGAAGATCGCGACGCGTGTGCCAGCGCCAATTCTCGTCGACTCTACTGAAGCGGATGTGATTGAGGAAGCGCTGAAGCGCATTCCAGGCAAAGCGATCATCAACTCGATCAACCTCGAGGATGGCGAGAAGCGCACATCAAAAGTCTTACCGATGGCGAAGCGTTACGGCGCAGCGGTGATCGCCTTGACCATCGATGAAGAAGGCATGGCGCTGACCGCGGAGAAGAAAACCGCAATCGCTAAGCGCATTTACGGATTGGCCACCCAGAAGTATGGGATCCGCCCAGTAGACCTCATTTTTGATGCCTTGACGCTACCGATCTCAACTGGCCAGGAAGAATACCGCACTGCCGGGATTGAAACGCTGAACGCCATAAAGCAGATCAAAGCAGAACTACCTGAAGTAAAGACCATCTTGGGTGTTTCCAATATAAGTTTCGGACTCGACGCCTATCCGCGTCGAGTGTTGAACTCCGTCTTTATGCACGAGGCTGTTGATAACGGTCTCGATATGGCCATCGTCAATTACACGAAGATCTATCCGTTGTACAAAATACCTCAAGAAGAAGTTGAACTCGCGCGGAAGCTGATATACCGAGACACGTCCAATGGTGATCCCCTGCAAGCTTACATGCAGCATTTTGCCGGCGTGAAAGGCAAGCCCCAGACCGAAGCTGCTGCGCATGTCGAGACGTTATCGGTCGAAGACAAGCTGAAGTTTTCGATCATCAATGGCGAGAAGTCTGTTGGCGAAGGAGCCCGCAAGCAAACCCTTGAAAATCTTTTGGACGAGGCTTTGCAGCAGTACACACCGCTCGACCTGATCAATACCGTTTTGCTGGATGGGATGAAGACGGTGGGTGACCTGTTCGGTGCTCGCAAGATGCAACTTCCGTCTGTCTTAGACTCGGCCGGAGTGATGAAGCAGGCCGTGGCGTATCTGGAACCGAAAATGGAAAAGACGGAGGGCAGCCAGAAGGGCACACTGGTTCTAGCCACAGTAAAGGGAGACGTCCACGACATCGGCAAAAATCTCGTGGACATCATTCTGTCGAACAATGGCTACAAAGTCGTTAATCTCGGGATCAAGCAGCCCGGGGACAACATCATCAAGGCGGCTCAGGAGCATGGCGCGAACGCCATTGGACTGAGCGGATTGCTGGTCAAGTCCACGCTCGAGATGAAGTACGTGATCCAGGACTTGCAACGTCAGAGCCTGGATTATCCAGTTATATGCGGTGGAGCGGCGTTGACTCGCAAGTTCGTAGAAGACGACCTTCGTCGCGAGTACTCATCGGCTGTGTTTTATGCGGAAGATGCGTTTGCCGGGTTACATGTGATGGAAGACCTGGCATCCGCAGACGGGCAGAGAGAGAAACGGCTAAAAGAAGGTAAGACGATTAAGGATTATTCGAAAGCCGTTGCGGTTGACGAAGAGGAAGGACCGGTTTTCGCCGAACGCAGCGCAGTTGTCGCCGATGCTCCAAATATCCCGGCACCTCCATTCTGGGGCGTGAGAGTGAAGCGGGATTACGACCTGCGCGATCTCTTCCGATACATCAACGAAACGGCTCTGTTTAAGAACCAGTGGCAGTTGAAGACCGCTTCCCAGGAAGATTACGCACGGCTCCTTGAAGAGAAATACCGTCCGATCAAGAACAAACTGCAAGAGGAGGTACTCGCGGCCGGTTGGTTCGAACCAAAAGTGGTGTATGGATATTTTCCGGCGCAAGGCGAAGGGAACGATCTCATCGTTTATGAACCCGGAGGAATGAAGCAGTCTTCTGCGCCACCGGAGTTGCTGCGATTTACCTTTCCACGACAGAAGGAAGGCCGAAAGCTCTGCATTTCAGATTTCTTCTCGCCGAAGTCATCGGGGGCTATGGACGTTTTGGGACTTTCTCTCGTGACGATTGGGTCGAAGGCATCAGCAGAAACTCAGCGGCTATTTGAGAGTGGCGAATACACGCGATACCTATATCTGCACGGCTTAAGTGTGGAAACGGCAGAGGCTTTGGCCGAATACCACCACAAGCTTATGCGCGAGGAACTGGGGATCGCCGGTGAGGACTCGCCGCACATTCGCGATCTCTTTCATCAGAAATACCGCGGGTCGCGATATTCATTCGGCTATCCAGCCTGTCCGAACCTGGAAGACCAGACTAAATTATTTGCCTTGCTGAAGCCTGAGGAGAACGTCGGAGTTCGGTTGACCAGCGGCTTCCTGCTCGAGCCGGAACAGTCAACCTCCGCACTCGTGGTACATCATCCAATGGCAAAGTATTTCGTGGTTTAGGTTCTAGACGGCCGGGATCTCTCGCTCACTGCCATTTAGCTCGATCGTCTACAATCTGCACTCAGCTCTAGATTCTCCCAAGGACATCTAAATGCAAGGTTCACGGTCTTTCTTCTTAGCGCCGCTCTTTTTGTTTGCCTTCGCTGCCGCTGCATCCGCACAAGCTTCCGTCAATAACAATTCCGAGCACAATCCGGCCGCCACCCAACTCCATCAGCTGTTCGACCGGGACTGGGATTATCAGATGGAGCACAACCCGGTGCGCGCATCATTGCTGGGAGACCGACGATGGAATGACAAATGGCCTGATGTGCGTCTCGAATCGTTGCGTGAGCAATTTGCTCATGCTCGCGACTCTTTGAAGCAGCTCCATGCCATTGAGCGCGTAAGACTCTCAGGCTCAGACCAGATCAGCTATGACGTTTTTGAATACAACCTAACTGATTACATCGAGGGAGAGCAGTATAGGTGGTACCTCGTGAGGACCAATACATTCAGCGGAATCCAAACGGTCGAGGGGTTGGTCAATTCACTGCGATTCGAAACGGTGAAAGACTACGAAGATTGGATCGGCCGCATGCACAACTTCCCGGCTTACATGGACCAGAACATCGCTCTCATGCGGGAAGGGATGCAACAGCACATTGTTCTCCCAAAGATCATTGGTGAGAAGATTCTTGCACAACTGGCGGAGATGAACTGGGATGAGCCAACCAAGCACGGTTTTTATAAACCTTTCTCAAAAATGCCAAACGGATTTTCTGAAAATGATAAAAAGCGGTTAACCGAAGCCGGTCAAGCAGCAATCCGCGCAGACGTCCTCCCAGCATTCAAGCGGTTCCGCGAATTCTTGAAAACTGATTATGTGCCGGCCTCCTTTGAGCAGGTTGGTGCATGGCAGGTGCCCAATGGCGACACCACTTACGCATATCTCGCACGCTCAATGACCACAACCACATTCACGCCCGAACAGATCCATCAGACCGGATTAGTGGAGGTGAAACGTATTCGTGGCGAAATGGAAAAAACGAAAGAACAGGCTGGCTTCAAGGGAGGCATGCCGGAGTTCTTTCAGTTTCTGCGTAACGATCCGAAGTTTTACGCCAAGAATGAGAACGAGCTTCTCGAATACACGAGAGCAGAAGCAAAAAAGATCGACCCGCTACTCGTAAAACTGTTTCAGACTTTTCCTCGTTTACCGTACGGTGTGATGCCGGTACCACGAGAAATTGCTATGAACATGCCGTCGGCGTATGCAAGCGGCGCCGCGCCGGACGGATCGCGCCCCGGTTTTTTCTATATGAATACCTACAAGCCGGAGACACGCCCAGAATATGAAATAACCTCTCTCATCCTGCATGAGGCCGTTCCAGGCCACACATTTCAAGGTGGAATCGCTATCGAATTGAAAGATCTCCCCAAGTTTCGCCGCTATGGTGGTTACAGTGCCTATCAGGAAGGCTGGGCTTTGTACTGCGAATCGCTCGGCGATGAGCTGGGCTTGTACGACGATCCATACGTGAAGTTTGGTCGCTTGAGCAATGAAATGTGGCGAGCGGTTCGATTGGTTGTCGACACCGGCATGCACTATAAACACTGGACGCGAAAGCAAGCGATCGAGTACTTCATGGAGAACGTTGCTACCACTGAATACAACGCGACCAGCGAAGTCGATCGGTACATTTCCTGGCCGGGGCAAGCTCTCGCTTACAAGATCGGAGAATTGAAGATCAAGGAGTTGCGGGCACGAGCTGAGAAACAGCTAGGTGCAAGCTTCAACATCCGCGAATTCCACGATGCTCTTTTGCTGAATAGCGCCCTGCCTTTAACTGTTCTTGAAAAGCAAGTTGATGCCTGGACGTATAGCAAGATGCAAGCGGCAGCCGGGGCTAATTGAGAGTTTCGAAATTTTTTAACCACACTCAGTTCGCGGCTAGTTGTTGCTTCATCCATTCCAGAACTGTTGGAACGATGGGGTCATGGAATTTCCTACCCACCGTCAACCCGTGCGTCATGCCTTCTATTTGGAGGTAGCGGGCTCGACCGGGATGGACCTGGTTTACGATTTGCGTAATCGCTTCCGCATCCGCGCGGGACATAACATTGTCTGCTGAGCCGCGAATAACGAGCACAGGCGCGTTGATTTTCTGCCACGCTTCACCAAGATTAAGCGCCTGCAACTGTTGATAAAAGGCTGCGGGCCGCCCATATTGTCCATCCGGCGAGTCTGTCCATAAAGATTTCCATTCCGGATGTTGTGCAAGTACTTCGCCTGGCGTCAGCCCTTTGATGAGATACAAATAGTAAAACTCGGTAAGAGCCTTCATCGCGCTGTTGACGTCGGCAGGCGACTTGCCTGCCTGAGTTAACGTGAGACGTTCCAACTCGAGCATGTGCTCATACCACGACCGCCCCCATGAGCCAGCCGAAATGAACCCTCGAACGGGATGATCGCGGGAAACGATTGGAGAAAACCCCCCGCCATTCGAGAGTCCCACCACAAAGACTCGCTCCCGATCCATGAAGTCGTATTTGGCCATCGAATCGAACGCAGCTTGCCACCCAGAGATTTCGCTATTGAAGTCGGCAGCCTCGCATTTTCCCTGACTCTCTCCAATGCCGGGTTTGTCCATGCGTACCGTCGCATATCCGGACTGATCGATTACGCGTCGCAGGAATGTACCGAAGCCGTCGGTCTCTCCGTTCGGATATTCCATTGAGTCGCAAGAGAGCCACCCGACAAAAAACACGACCGGGACCTTGCCCGTTGAATTCTTTGGGCGCGTGATATACGTACGAAGTTCTTCTCCACGAGAGTTCGTAACAAAATCATATTGCACATCGGCATTTTTAAAGATTTCCCGCTTGGCAGTTTGAGCCGCAACGGACATACAGAGCGCAAGGATAACCAGGAATCTGCAGACCATGAGGGCGCCTCCCGTTTGGGATAGACGAAACCGAGCCAGACTGGTTAGTTGCTGCGGGGGATACTGAACTAAAAGACAACGAAAAAGCCGCGACGATTATCGCGGCTTCTCAGTATTGGGGAGGGCTATGGATCTCAAACCTGGTTGAGTCGGATCCGAAAACCCTTCAGGCGGCTTGTTTGGTCGCAAGTGCGCTTACTCGTGCGGTCGACGCCTCACCTGGCGAAACGACTTTCATCTCCTGCCAGTTGTACGGAAGTTCCTTTCCGCAATCCAGGCAAACGACGTAAGTTCCAGTGGGCCGAGTGGCCTCGCGACGCGACCCCGCGCGAACTGTAATCGGAAAACTGTATCGACGATGCCAGCAACCGAAGAGCGCATCCATCACCTTGGAAAACATGTGACCTACCCTTCCCCGAACGACTCTATCCTTGCGCAACCATGAGTAGTGAACTCCGGCTGCTCACCGTTTCAATTAGTTGGATTCAACTTTGTAGGAAAAGGTTCACAGGTATGAAGAAGAGGACTGCCAAGGACTTGGAAGGAAAGCCGGTAGAAAATACATGTGCGCAACTGCGGACAATCTCGGATCGGTCGCCGTGCCGGCTACACGCTTTGGGGACCATGTTTCTTCTTCTGCTGACACTTGCTCATGATCGCAGATCGAAGACGCCCACGCAGATCGTCAGGCAGTTCGTAGAGTTGCTGATCTCGATAGATCTCAATGGTTTTCTTGGTGGTGTCGCAGACGACGTAGCAGTTATGGCACCAGGCTAGATGATCTTCCAATTCGGCCTTGGTGCGTTCGTCCAAGACCCCATCCAGGTAGCCAGTTAATTCTTGTAGAAACTCAGAACACTTCACTTTTGTCCATCTCCGCTCTCACGTTTCTGAAAGTAACGACTCAGACGGTCTCGCAACTGAAGGCGAGCTCGTAAAAGACGCGACTTCACGGCAGGAATACTGAGGTCCAGCGCCTCCGCCGTTTCCTCGGTCGAGAGTCCCTCCACGTCACGCAGTACAAACACCGTCCGGAATCCCGGGGGCAAGCCCTGGATGGTGCGCGTCAGGATGTCCCTCAACTCCGCCTGCGTATACTGCTGCTCTGGGTTGGGACTCCAGTCCGCGACTTCTCGCGGGAGCGAGTCTTCTTCGGTTTTTACATCTTCATCGAGCGAAACCATCCGCTCGGGGCGCCGTTTTCGAAGCTTCATTAACGCTTCGTTGACGGCAATGCGAACCAACCAGGTATAAAACTTCGACTGTCCCTGGAACTGTTCCAGATTCTCGTAAGCCTTGAGGAACGCATCTTGCACCACATCTTCCGCGTCTTCGCGGTTATGCGTAATGTGGTTCGCGATCCGGAAGACATTCCGATCGTATTTCTTGACTAACGCTTCGAAGGCAGAAACATCCCCGCCTTTCGCGGCTATTACCAGAGCCATTTCCTCAGAAATAGGCTCTCCTACTTTTGGTTGGATGGCACCCATCACTTGTCCGATGCAGATATTTTCAGGCCCAACGTCTCAGAAGCGACTGTTATTTTACTTGGTAACCAGACATTTTGCCGAGTGTTTTGACGTGGCTGTTTGCCAAGCAGATGCGATAGAGTCCCCTGAAGAGGAAATACGGGCTAAAGCACTGGTAGACACGTACTTTCGGTCTCCAGCGGAATGGAAAGCGTGCCCTATAATTTAGAGTTAGCCTTTAAAAGGAAGCTGTTTTCGCAGTGTTGAAGGGCAATTGATCGGCATGGCCGAGCGAACTTGGATAGAACAGATCGTCGAGCGCGTTGTTCAGCAAGTACTGGAAACGCATATTCCCCGCTTGCGCGAGGACCTCGTACAGCGCGTGATGGCGGAGCTGCAACCTGAGCTCCAGGCCAGCGGCAGCAGTGATCACAGCGCCAAGCCTGCTGAACTACTGCGTGCAATATCGGAAATACACGCCGGCGGTAGCCAAAAGGAAATACTGCGGGGTTTGCTTGATGGATGCTCGCGATATTGCGGCCGGGTTGCGCTATTCGTGGTCAAGGGAGGAATCGCAACTGGGTGGCAAGGACGCGGCTTTAGCGAGGGTGACTCTGTAAAAGAGTTCGTACTAGATCTAAGCGCGAACCTCGTGTCGCAATCGCTGATGGAACGCGCGGCGGTCGCCGGATCGGTCGCCGATATGGATGGCCGGTTTTTGCAAAAATTCGGCAACCCCTCCAATCCAGAGATCGCGATGATGCCTCTCATGTTGAAAGACAAGGTGGCAGCGCTCGTTTATGCAGATGGCGGCAGAGAAGGCCGCCTCGATAGTCATGCACTGGAACTCTTAGTAGTCTCAACCAGCTCCTGGCTGGAAGTGATTTCATTGCGCAAGCAGTCTGCTCGAGAGGGCTCGCCTGAAATGACTGAGCGGGCCGCCGCTGCCCCGGCGAGTGCGGCATCAGTTCCCACGCAGACGGTACAGAGCTTTAACGATCCGTTTGCTGGTCACAGCCCGATTCACGCGAATGCGCACGCACCTGTGCACGTAGAGGAATCTGCGTCGCACACTGCTACGGCAGCCGAGATTTCCGAGGACGTCGCGGTCGTTGAATCTCCGGTTCCGGCCGCCGTGGAGGCTGCACCCGATGGCCTGAGTGCTGAAGATCAGGAAACGCATCGCAAAGCCCAGCGATTCGCCAAGCTGCTGGTCGATGAGATTAAGCTCTACAATCAGGCCAAAGTAAGCGAGGGTCGAAAGACACGTGACGTTTACGACCGCCTGAAAGAGGATATTGACAAGAGTCGAGCGACCTACAACAAGCGTTATGGCAATTCTTCGGCAGCGAGCGGAAATTATTTTTCGAACGAAGTAGTGCGCAGCCTTGCAGAAGACGACGTTTCTCTGATGGGCGCCAATTTCAGGCGGTAGGTAGGGTCAGTTTGGTGGGGCGTTCAGCGACGGCAATTGCAACACTTCTGGCAATGCTCATTGCCATCGGCGAACCAAAATCTGTTCTGGTCGCCCAATCTTCGTCATCCCCGCCATCCTCAAGCCAGCCCAAGTCTACTTCCTCGAAAAGCAAGACTTCGAGCAAATCCACCAGCACTCGATCAGCTAGCACGAAGAAGAAATCGAGCACAAGTTCCAGGAAGCGACGAAAGAAACCAGTTTCCGCACGTCGCGTCCGACGCATAAAGCAGGCATTTGTCGCTTCGAGCACTCTCCGACCAATGGCGCAACAGCTTCTCCAGGATCGTACGCCCGAGGCGTACGCAGGCGTGCAGTCTTTTGCGAAGAAACACGCCACCGAAGATGCTGGAGCTCTGGCCTATCTCGTCCTTGGTTACGCTTATACGCTCGACCGAGACTATACGAGCGCCATCGATCCCTTGGGACGTGCGAAGGAAAACGCTGGCGATCTGACTGATTACGTGATTTATTACCTCGGAAATGCCCTTCAGCAGTCAGGCCGCAATGCTGACGCTGTGAACACCCTAGCCGACTTCAATAAACGTTTTCCAGACTCTTTGATGGCACGCGATGCCGCAGTCGTATATGGCAGCGCGTTGGTGGCGCAAGGGCGTTACGCCGATGCGATCACGGCTCTCGAGCCTGCCAGAGAGCCAATCCGAAGTGACTTGGAATTGGCTTTGGGACGCGCTTATGCAGCCGCGGACAATCCTGCGAAAGCCACTGCGGCATTCAAGGCAATCTATTACAAGATGCCAACCAGTTTCGAAGCGGATGCGGCTGGGAGCGAACTCCGCAAGCTCGGCGTGGCCACCGCTACATTGCCGGAACGTAAAACACGCGCTGAGCTGCTGATGAAAGGTCGCCGATATGCTGACGCAGCCGCAGAATATCGCGAGTTACTTACTGCAGTACCGCCGGCCGAGCATCCTGGATTAGAAATAGATCTTGCCGCTGCCTTGCAGAAGAGTGGTGGAAGCAAAGAAGCTAAAGACATTCTGGTCAATGCCACCGATGTTACTGGAGATGATGCAGCCCAGCGTCTCTACATGCTTAGTGAGATTGCACGTTCTTCCGACGATGAGGAAGGGTTTCAGAAAACAATTGACCAATTGAGGCAAACAGCTCCGACAAGCAGTTGGCTGGAATTGGCACTACTCTCCGCAGGAAATCGGCTTTTGCTAAAGAAAGATTACGATCGCGCGATCGATGCATATCGCGAATTGGAGCAACGATTCCCCAGCGGAAACCGTGCTTCGTATGCACATTGGAAGACGGCATGGCTCTCGTTGCGTCAGGGTCGAGTGGAAGAAGCAAAAAAAGGCTTCGAACAGCAGATCTCCCTTTATCCGATGTCTAACGAAATCCCGGCTGCGTTGTACTGGCGTGCCAGGTTAGCCGAAGAAGAGGGCGAGCTTGGAAAGGCACAAGCTTTTTACCAGAAGCTATCGGACCGTTTTCGGAACTATTATTACGCCGAACTCGCGCGTACCCGCGTCAAAAAGGTGAAAGCCGATGAACCCGTGCACTACGCGCTCCTCGATCGTGTTCCTCCTCTTCCTCGTGCGCCGAAGCCTGACGAACCGCAAGTTCCACAAGACAATTTCCGCGTGCAAAAAGCGGAACTGCTCGCCAACGGCGCTTTGGCTGACCTCGCCGTGCGTGAGGTTCAAGCGGCAGGCCAGGAAGAAGAAACCAGTGCGTGGGTTCCCGTTGAAATGGCACGGATTTATCAGAGTACGGGACGTTACGATCGCGCTCTCGGACTGATGAAACGCAGCGTTCCAAATTACTTCGCAGTGGATGTGCCTGAGTTACCGCGTTCCTATTGGGAAGCACTTTTTCCTAAGCCATATTGGAGCGACTTGAAGCGTTATTCGGTAGAGAACGATCTCGACCCATTTCTCGTCGCCTCCCTCATTCGGCAGGAATCGGAATTCAATCCCGGGGCCGTTTCGCGGGCTAATGCCGTCGGATTGATGCAGTTGTTGCCGTCCACTGGAAAGACAGTGGCGCGCGACCTTAAGGTAAAACACTTCAATCCCAGCGAACTCTACGTTCCGAGTCGGAACCTGCAACTTGGAACTCACTACTTCAAATCGATGGTCGATCGTTTCGGCGGTCAGTTTGAGTATGCACTTGCCGCCTACAATGCGGGTTCCGATCGTGTGGATGATTGGCTTGGCGGAACGAAGTATCGGGACGTCCCTGAATTCGTGGAGTCCATTCCGTTCACTGAGACGCGTGAGTACGTACAGGCCATCATGCGTAATGCGCAAGTGTACCGGCAACTTTACGGAACGCCATAGCTTCGGTCGCATAGATTCAACTAAGTCCGTGCTATTCTTGCACCCCTTACTCATCCTTTTTGCGCGCTTCACCGGGCGATCACATCAGCAAGCGATGGAGGAACTATGAGCAGTGAACTAAAAGGCAAAGTAGCCATCATCACAGGTGGCACCTCCGGTATCGGACGCGCAACCGCGGTCTTGTTCGCTAAACAGGGTGCAAAAGTTGTGGTGGCCGGCAGAAGGGAAGCTGAGGGTCGAGAAACAATCGAGTTGATGCGTACCGCAGGCGGTCAGGGCGAATTCGTTCAGACAGATGTTTCGAAGGCCAATGATGTCAAAGCGATGGTGGACAAAGCTGTCGAAAAATTCGGCGGCATCGACATCGCTTTTAACAATGCAGGGATTGAAGGGAAGTGGATGCCCATCGTTGATCAATCAGAGGAAGATTGGGAACGCACAATCGACATCAATTTGAAAGGTGTCTGGCTGTGTTTGAAGCACGAGATTCAGCAGATGCTCAAGCAGGGCCGGGGAGGAACTATCGTCAACATGTCCTCCGTCGCTGGGCAAATGGGCGCCGCCACGGCTGCCCCATACTGCGCAAGCAAGCATGGCGTCATCGGTCTGACACGCACAGCCGCACTTGAATGTGCGCAACAGAACATCCGAGTCAATGCGGTTTCTCCTGCCGTGATCGAAACACCTATGGGAGAACGCCTGTTCGGCGCTCCAGACGTGAAGAAGTACGCTCTCAATATGCACCCCATCGGGCGCTTCGGAACGCCAGAGGAAATCGCTGAAGCGGTGTTGTGGCTCTCCTCGGACAAGTCCAGTTTCATGACGGGCCACACCATCGTTTTAGACGGCGGGCTTCTTGTCGGCCCTTCGCCACCACCGTTGGGAAACTGAACTGATCAAGGATTTAAAAGCGTCATTCACTGACTTGGGACGACACGGCAGACTTCTGAACTGTTGCTCTTAGTCGCTCCAATCGCTTTTGCGTCTTTTGCCAATCCTCGGGATTGCGCTTCGTCGCAATCGGCGCGCTGACGTCGGCATAGAAAGCGAGAACTGTTCGTCTCAGCTCCGTGCTCGTGTTCTCGAAATCATGCTTTTCAAGATGTTCGAGCAGGCGAGCGTAGGTTTTATCGGTGAGAGCGTATTCGCCAGGTTTGGTCAGTTTCCCTGTATCGAAATCGGTGTTTGAAAGATCCAACTGTTTTTGACCCGCTCGATGCAACAACGTTTTGTAGTTCTCGATGGTATCGTTCACGCTCGCAATGTAACTGTCTTCCGTTTTCTGCGTAGGTATCTTGAAGTCCACCGCTTTGAAGGGTCCTACTTTGGGAACGATTTTCAAAAAGAAAGCGAAAATTCGAGTGCCGATTCCTGGCCGACGATACCCCTTGCCCCATTCGTGTTCATATTGTGCGCGCGAGAGATAGTATCGGAATTTCTTCGCATCGAAGTTCGGTGTCTCAGCGATCATCGCTTTTTTTCGCGACAGCAGCGCCACACGAGTCATTTCTGGGATGATGGTGCTGATCGATCTTCGAAAACTGCCGATAGCGAGATCTTCGTTAGGAATCACGTCTTTAAGTTCAAGTCCGTATGTTTCAAGAAAGCTCTTTTCTAAAAGAGGCTTGGCGATCTTGAATCCAATGAAATCGCGGTACCGGTCTGACGTATACCGGTTTTTGGCAACTTGAGTCATGTCGAAACCGAATTCCGTACGAATGTGCGCTGTGGGCGAGTCGTTATACGTCACGCGATCGCCGAATTTTCTCCTCAGCTTCGGGTATTCCAAGGCCACTGCACTATTAATGACAGGATGCCCGATATTGTCGGCGGAGTAATGAGCTAGCGCGCCCAGCGCGAATGCGTAATCGTTCAAGTCTTCCGAATTGTGAAGCAGGCTGAGGACAAAGTCTCCACTCCGCACGTAATGCGTGAGATCACTAAAAAACTTGCTCCCAAATGGGTAATACCCCATGTCTTGAATCAGCGAACCGCCATAGCAGTAAGCGTGCGCCTCCCGCAGTTCTTCCTCAGTAGCGCGAGGGAAGCGTTCCTTTAGCAAGGGAACGATACTGTCCTTCCAAAGCAGATCGATTACTTGCTCGTGCGTTAGCACGGAGTAAGCGCCCGAGAAAGTTACGAGGCAGAGGATCGCTCCCACCAGCAGAGCAATCCATCGACAATGAGGGGCGTTCCTATGCATGGTGCCCAATGGGCTCGGCTTCATACTCGAAACCCGCAACTTAGATGTAAGTTGGAAAACGAACGATTGTCACTACCCTAGAACGTGTAGTCGCCGGATTGCACAGTTTGCTCGACCGATTGCAACCGGTATGTCCTTAAAGCCTGGAATATCGAAGTGACTGTGTTTTTAGCAAGGAGGGACTGCCATGCCATTTACCACGTAAGCTCATCGTCGATTCAGCCGGCACGCTCGTGTTCTGGCGGCTTGACAAAAAGGATCTCAAATACGAGTAGGCCCGCACCAATCACGATCGCGCTATCGGCAACGTTAAAAGCAGGCCATTGGTATTGCCCAAGGTAGAAAAGAAGGAAGTCCGTTACGTGGCCTTGCGTAAGCCGGTCCCAGAGGTTACCCACCGCTCCCCCTAGAATCAACGCCAAGCCAACTCCGGTTGTTGTCATCGCATGGCTGTTCTTCCACAGAAGTGCCGAAACGATTACCAGGGCGACCACGGAAAACAGGATCAACAGTGCGACTTTCCACTCGGAAGGTGAGTCTGAAAATAAACCGAATGCCGCGCCGCGGTTTTGCACATGCGTGATGCGAAAGAAGCCAGGAATAACCTGAAACCCTTCATGGAGTGGCAAATTGCGCTCGATGGCCAGCTTGGCTATACGATCGAGAACCACAACCGTGACAGCAATCAGGAGATGCAGCTTCCGCATGAGGATTGCTAATAGACTCTCACAAATCGGCAGGAAAGGCACCGGTCTGGGAACAAGCGGCAGCGCTAGCCGCGGACTATCCGTTCAACACTGCACTGCTCAACACTGCACTGCATCGCTCGCAAACGGTCGGATTCTTTGCGTCTGCTCCTACCTGGGTTGAGTAGTTCCAGCAGCGTTCGCACTTGCTGCCCGGTGCTTTCGATACTTGCACGTTTAGCGCAGCATCGCCATTCGTAGCCCGTTTCAGCTCAACCGCCGAAACAATAAACACGTATCGCAGCTGATCCTTATATCGGGCCAGCACTGAATACATCGGATCGCTAGCAGTGAGTGTCACTTGCGCTTCCAAGCCCGTTCCAATCTGCTTCGCGTTGCGCGTCTCTTCGAGTGCCTTGAGGACTTGATCGCGCGCTGCACGCAGTACTGTCCAATCTTCGACCTGCTTCGGGTCCGGGGAAGCGCTGCCACCGAAGAGTTCCTTCTCAGATGGAAATAGCGCAAGGTGAACTGAGTCCAACCGGTTGCTCATCTTCGGTAAGTAGCCCCACACCTCTTCCGATGTGAAAGTAGTGATCGGCGCGAGCAGTCGCACCAGCGCCTCACCCATCCGCCAAATAGCCGTTTGCGCAGATCGTCTTCCTAAAGAATTCGCGCTCGAGATGTAGAGCCGATCCTTAAGGATATCTACATAAAACGCGCTCAGCTCCACGACGAAGAACTGATTCATTCGCTGATAGATTTTGTGAAACGCAAACTCGTCGTACCATTTGGTTACTTGCGAAGCTAGCTCGGCCGTCTGACGCAGCATGTACTGGTCGAGCGACTCAAGCTTCTCGAATGGTACAGCGTCTTTTTCTGGTGCAAAATCGTTCAAATTGCCCAAAATGTATTTGAACGTATTCCGGATCTTCCGATAATTCTCCGCCACCCGCTGCATCAGGTTTTCGGAGCAGGTCACATCTTCGCGGAAATCCACCGATGCTACCCACAAACGGACAATCTCCCCACCCAGCCTCTCTGCGATATCAACTGGATCGACTCCATTGCCGAGCGCTTTCGACATGGCGCGCCCTTGCTCATCGAGCGTCCATCCATTCGTCGAGACGAGTCGATAAGGCGCAGACCCCTCGTACCCCATCGCGCAGAGCAGGGAAGAGTGAAACCATCCGCGGTACTGATCCCCGCCCTCGAGGTAAACGTCTGCTGGCCAGGGCAAATTCGGTTCATGCCCCAGAACCGCCGCGTGACTTGATCCAGACTCGAACCAGACGTCGAGAATGTCCGTTTCTTTGTGAAACTTTGTTCCGGAGCAATGCGGACATTCTGTTCCCGATACCAGGGCATCGGCCTCCGGCGTGTACCACGCATCGGCACCGTTCTGAGCGAAAAACTGCACAACGCTGTTGTTAACCTTATTCTCATTCAAAGGACGGCCACACGAATCGCATAGAAACACTGCGATCGGTACTCCCCACACTCGTTGACGCGAGACGCACCAATCAGGTCGTGTCGCAATCATGTTTGAGATTCGCTCTTCGCCCCACGCTGGATCCCACTTCACTTTCCTGATTTCGTCCAGCGTTGCATTACGGAGCGTCCCATCCTTCATGGGCGTTTCCATCGAAATGAACCACTGCTCGGTGGCACGGAAGATGATCGGGTTATGGCAACGCCAGCAATGCGGATACGAATGCTCAAGCTTTTCCGTATGCATGAGCACACCGCGACTTTTCAACAATTCGACGATGGGCGCGTTAGCTTTAAACACCTGTTTGCCGTCATATTCAGGAAGGCCGTTGCGCATGATGCCCGCTTCATCGACGTTGCAAGTAGGGTCGATCTTGTATTTCGTTCCTGTGATGAAGTCTTCAGCACCGTGTGCAGGTGCCGTGTGCACGACACCAGTTCCCGTATCCATGGTGACGTACTCGGCTAGTACGCCGATCACTTTGCGATCGAGAAAAGGGTGGCGAAACTCAGCGAACTCGAATTTCCGGCCAGGGAAGCGCGCTATTTCATTCTGCTGGATGCCTGTTTTTGCGGCGACCACGGGGGCAAGTTTTGCAGCTACGATGTAGACCTCGCCACTCGATTCCAGCGCGACATATTCCTCGTCTGGATGGAAAGCAACGGCCATCGAGGCAGGCAGCGTCCAAGGTGTGGTGGTCCAGATGATGGTGAAAACTTTTTTCCCTTTGAGCGCGGGATCGAGCGAGGCGGGATCTCCGGCCAAGGCATATTTCACCCAAACCGTTGGCGACGTGTGGTTCTCATATTCGACTTCGGCTTCCGCTAATGCGGTCTGATCGTGGATGCACCAGTAAACGGATCGAAGACCTTTGTAGACGAAGTTATTTTCGAAGAAGCGATAGAAGATCTCGATGACAACAGATTCATACTGCGGAGTCATCGTGGAGTAAGGATTGTCAAAGCGCCCAAACACACCGATCCGTTTGAATTGCTCGCGTTGGAGGTCGATGTATTTTTCCGCGTACCTGCGGCATTCCAACCGAACCTCTTTCGGATCCATCTGCAATTTCTTGCCGCCCAATTGCTGGTCGACTTTGATCTCGATAGGCAAACCATGACAGTCCCAACCGGGAACGTATGGCGAATCAAATCCGGACATCGTGCGAGACTTCACGATGAAATCCTTAAGGCACTTATTCAGCGCATGACCCAGGTGAATCGGTCCATTCGCGTATGGCGGTCCATCATGCAGGACGAAAGTCGGCGCGCCGCGACGAACCTCCCGAATCCGGTGGTAAATCCGCATGTCGTTCCAGCGCGCCAGGAGTTTTGGCTCGTTCTGGGGCAGGTTGGCCTTCATGGGGAAGTCCGTTTTCGGCAGATTGATCGTGGATTTGAGGTCCGCAGGCACTCGGTCAGGTTCTCCCAAATGATTGAATCTTTTCATTATAGGTGGGTGACGTAGGCTCGTCTATCAAACCCGGTCGGCAAGAAAAGGGCATGACCCTATGGAACACGGAAAACAACGTATCAGAACGAGAATTTGCGGTACAATTTTTAACATCGAGCGACTTGGTCGCATCTAATGGTTGGAAGAGGGGTTGTTTTGTGTTCGGCTAATACGCCGAACGCTCTCGAAGTTGGGAACACGCGGGAAGTGGCGTGGACCGCAACTTTTACATAACCTAGCGATGTGATCCCCGTCTTACGGGTGAGACATCTATTCGGGTAATACATGGCAAACTTGCAAATTTTAGAAAACCCGGAACTGGCGGGTCCCAGCAAGGAACCGGAGCTTCATCTTCTGCTCCCGAAAGAGACGCTCGACGAGCCGTTATGGAAGTCGTTGTTCCAGAACGTTGATGAGTTTTTGTTCCCCAAAAAGCTTCCTCCCCTGGTACTGACCTCGAAGCCGGTTCCAGTGCGCGACATATGGGGCTTTTACGATTACAAGAAAAATGGTGTCCTCGGTTCCACGGTTGTGCACATTCTGGCTATTGCAGCGATTATTGGAATCACGATTATGGGCCGGAATGTCGTTAAGCAGATCACCAAGCCGCAAACGGTCGAACTGATTGCGCCGGGTGACATTCCCCCACTCCCGCCCTCCAAAACAGTGGCAGGTGGGGGCGGTGGCGGTGGTGATCGCGACAAGTTCGAGGCAACTAGAGGACGACTGCCGAAGCAGTCCATGGAGCAGGTAACGCCTCCGGTAGTTGTTGTCCGCAATGAAAATCCGAAGCTCGTGGCTGAGCCCACCGTAGTTGTACCGCCACAGATCAAGCTCGCAAGCGCGGCGCCGAACCTTGGCGACCCGATGTCCAATATCCCAGCTCCTCCCTCCAACGGAACTGGCTTTGGTGGCGGAATAGGGTCCGGCTCGGGAGGCGGCGTCGGTTCAGGAGAAGGCCCGGGTGTTGGCCCTGGCAAAGGTGGTGGCATCGGTGGTGGCGTATTTAAAGTGGGTGGGGGAGTGAGTGCTCCCCGCATCATCTCCGATCCCGAGCCTGAATACTCCGAAGAAGCACGCAAAGCAAAATATCAGGGCGTTTGCGTTCTTTGGCTCGTAGTTGGACCAGATGGCCGTCCACGCGATATCCGCGTTGCCCGCAGCCTCGGCCTTGGTCTGGATGAAAAAGCAATCGAAGCGGTAAAGAACTGGAAGTTCGAGCCCGCCCTGAAAGACGGTAAGCCGGTAGCAGTGCAGATCAACGTGGAAGTGAACTTCCACCTGTACTGATTTCGATTAAATTTCCATACAACGGCCGCGTACTGCGGCCGTTTTTCTTTGCCCTATTCTTTTAGATCTACGTGCTCGACATCCTCGATCGTATGGCTCAGGAATCGCTCGCCCAGCGTTCGGAATTTTGTGACTGAATCGGTGGCAAAGAAACGAAATCGTGCTTGAGTACGCCGCTCCGCAGTCTCATCGGAACCCCCAAGTGGATCAAGACTCAAATGGTGGGCGACTGATGCTGCGGTTGAGTCCGCTGAATCCACGATCTCGACCTGTTCGGGTACCAAGCGGCGCAACACGGGTTTCAATAGTGGGTAGTGTGTACAACCAAGGACCAAGACGTCTGCGTCCGAAAATCCGTCGGCGAAAGCTTCCGCCAGGTAAATGCGCGCCACTTCCTCGGTAACAGAATGTTCGATCCAGCCCTCTTCAACTAACGGAACAAAAAGAGGACATGCTTTCTCACGAGCGCTGATCGACAGACCCTCTAACGATGTCCTGTAGGCATGGCTTTGCACCGTCGCTTCAGTGCCGACAACGATTACTTTCTTATTCCTCGTTGCTTGTGCTGCGGTGTGGGCTCCTGGCTGGATGACACCCTCGACCGGTACGTGCGCAGCTTGGCGAATTTCCTCCAGCGCCAAGGCCGTTGCCGTATTGCATGCAACGACGAGCATCTGTGCCCCGTGTTCTTCAAGATAATGCGCAGCGCCGACAGCGTAGTGGGCAACCGTCTGTGCCGATTTCGATCCGTAAGGTAGTCGAGCCGTATCGCCAAAATAGAGGTAGTCCGCATCAGGGATTCGTTCGACCAGCGCTCTCAAAACAGTCAGCCCGCCAACTCCGGAGTCGAATACGCCAATCGTCGGTCTGCGTTGAGCCATCGATATCCATCATAACGTTCGAAGGGCGAAATCATCGAAAATCGCGCGGACTGCTTTCATTGGTGCTAGACTGCGCCGTTCTAGGACCGAACCCATGAATCACAAGCTTTCAACTTTATTTGTCCTCGTCGTCGTTCTCGTTGCCTGTTCCAGGCACCCGAGCAATCGTCCAGCCGCTGATCTTGTTATCCGCAATGCACGTATCTACACCGTTGAGAAGGATCGTCCTTGGGCGCAAGCATTGGCAGTCCGTGGTGATCGCATTGTTTGGGTCGGGGAGGAAAAGGACGTTACCTCTCAGATTGGTCCTGCAACGCGAGTAGTCGACGCAGGCGACAAAATGTTGTTGCCCGGTTTCATTGATAGCCACCTACATGTGCGCATTGGGGCAGGCGCAAACGTTCTGCGCATTGCGAATGCCAACACGCTTGCTGAAATCCAGCGGCAGGTAAAGAAATTCTCCGATGAAAATCCAGACCTCAAATGGATCGAAGCAGATGGCTGGAATTATTCGGCTTTTCCGAACGGCACGCTTCCCACCGCTAAAGACCTGGAGGGAATGACAGGAGGTCGTCCCGCGTTCCTCGTGGCCTACGACTACCACACTATCTGGATGAACCGCGAGGCTCTCAACGATTTTGGCATCACCCGCGCCACGGAGAAGGTCATCTTCGCCGAAAAGATTGAGAAAGACGCAAAAACAGGTGAGCCCACTGGAATTGTTACGGGTTTTGGAAGCACCGGATTGGCCGACGACTCGGAAGCCGAATTGCGAAAGCATTTACCCTCGCATTCTCCCGAATCTATCTATCAGGGGATTCGTGACACGTTGGCCGCCGCGGCGCGCAATGGGATCACGACTGTGATCGATCCGCAATCGTTTCTCGAAGACTTACCCACCTACGAAAAACTTCGCCAGCAGGGAGACCTGCCTGTGCGTTTGCAGGTGGCGCTGTTCCATCGTCGCGGCACTACTGAAGAAACTCTTCGCAAATTCGACGATGCGCGTAAATCGTACAACGACGACCATCTGCGTGTTGCGGCCGTGAAACTGTACATCGATGATGTGATCGAGCCACATACGGCCGCAATGTTGGAGCCCTATGCTGATCGCCCTAACACTCGCGGCGAACTAGATTACCCAGCGGAGGAATTCAAACAAGTCGTCGACAGGCTAGACAAGATGAAGTTTCAAATCTTCATCCATTCAATCGGTGACCGAGGCATTCGCACCGCGCTTGACGCGATTGAGTATGCGGAGAAACAGAACGGCCCGCGCGATCGTCGCGACGAACTCGTCCATATCGAGTGCCTGAATGCGAAGGATATTCCTCGATTCAAACAACTTGGAGTCATCGCGTGCATGCAGCCACGCCACTGTGCGCCCGACATCACAGGACAGTGGGCAAAAGCGGTTGGGCCCGCACGCTGGAAGTACGCTTGGGCTTTTCGCAGTCTGCGCGACTCGGGCGCTACATTAGCGTTCGCGTCCGACTGGAACGTCGCCGAAATGGAGCCACTCATCGGAATCTACACGGCGCTCACTCGCAAGGGACTTGATGGAAAGCCCGAGGGCGGCTGGATACCCGAGCAAACCGTGGATCTGGAGACTGCGATTCGTGGCTACACAATCAATGGTGCATACGCCAACTTCGTCGAGCAGAATCGTGGCTCGATCAAGACTGGCAAATATGCGGACTTCGTGATGCTTTCCGACAATCTGTTTGAAATGCCCGCCGACAAGATCAAAGATGCCAAAGTCGTGTGGACGATGGTCGGTGGAAAAGAAGTGTGGAAAGAAAAATAAAGTGAACGCGCAGTGGTTTGCTAACAAGCATTCCGTCGAGATCGTGCCAATCTCTGGCGTTCTTCGCATAACTGTTTCATCAGGGCCGGATCTGTGGGGCGCTGCATTCGATGCCATAATATGCGGCGTTTTTTTATGGTTCCTGCTCCCCCACATCCATACGCTCTCGAGTGTTGGGCGAGTTATGCTTGCGCTGGCTGTGGCAAGTGTGGTCGCGGGAACCCTCCAATTGCTCAAGCACTCAGAGTCGATCTTTGAGTTTGGGAGTGATGTGCTTCGAATTAAGCGACCCTATTTCGCTGGTTTTGCCCGAACATCGGAATTTGCGATCGCTAAATGTAGCGAACTTACTTGGCACGAGCCCGATGAGGATGGCAGTGTACTCGAATTTAAACATGGCTTCCGAACCATCAAATTTGGTGTAGGGCTCACAATTGAACAAGCGCAAAGCGTTTTGGCGTCCTTGCAACAGCATTTACCCGACGTTGCCCAACGGATGGGATTGTCTTTTTCAGAGGAAAGATCGCACTACACGCGTCTCGGCCTAAGCTGAACTGAGACTAAGATCGTTGCGATGTCGTGGTGCGCGATACAAGAAACTCGCCCTGCTTCCCGCAGCACGGCCCCGGCGGAATCAGTGCCCCGTGTGGGCAGGTTTTCGGGTGACCTAGAAAAGCGCAGATCTTGTCCGTCGCTTCAGGTGACAGAATGTGTTCGAACTTGCATGCCTGCTGCTCGATTTCAGTCTCACTATCCATCGCAAGGGAATCGGTGAATAATCGCTCTGCTAGTCGGTGCCGGCGGATAATGTCCGCCGCACGCTGACGACCTCGCATGGTTAACTCCACGATCGCGCTTCCGTCGCCTACAGAAACACCGTCCGGTTTCAACGCCTCGTGGCATGGGTTCACGAAGGGCTTGTGGCTGTGGGATAAAGGTGGATGCGGTCCAGCCGTGACCAGTCCCATGGCCATCATTTTTTCGATCGCAATTGAAACTGGCAAAGCGCCGTGCACTTCCATCCGCCCGACTTCGGCAATCTCGCCGTGCTCCTCTAGAACGTAGAGTTCTTCCAGGACTTCATCGAACTGCTCGTCGTCAGCCATGGAGAACACTTCTTGCGCTGCGATCTTTCCGTGATGCAGTTCGACCCGCCTATCAGCCAACCGTGCCACAACAGGATCGTGCGTTACCATGATGATCGTGCGACCCTGCTGATGCAGCTCCCGCAGCAGCCGCAATACGATCTCCTCATTCTGTGCGTCCAGATTGCCTGTTGGCTCGTCGGCAAGCACGATTTTGGGATCATTGATTAGCGCCCGCGCAATGCAAACTCGCTGTTGTTCTCCTCCGGAAAGCTGCGAAGGCAAATGGTGCGCACGCTCCTTCAGGCCCACTCTCTCCAGCGCTTCAAGTGCCTCTTTTTCATCAGTCATGCTGTGAAAGTACTGTGCAAGCATGACGTTCTCCACCGATGTAAGGAAGGGAATCAGATGAAACTGCTGAAACACAAACCCTATTTTTTCCGCGCGCACACGGTTCAACTCCCCAGCAGAAAAGTCGGCGACGTTTTCGCCATCCAGCCAGATCTCGCCAGAACTCGGTCGATCCAGGCAGCCAATGAGATTCACCATCGTGCTCTTACCTGAGCCGGAAGGTCCCATCATCGCCACCCACTCCCCTTGCGACACAGAGAGGGAAACGTTGTCGAGAGCACGGATTTCTCCACCATTCTTCTCGTCTTCCTTGGCGGGATAGGCCTTGATGACGTTCTTCAGTTGGATCATCTCATTCTCCCCTCAGGATCATTGCGGGTTCCACGCGACGTAACAAGCCAATTGGCAGAACCGCAGAAAGCAGCGCCACCATCACACTGCCAAGAATCACCCATGGCAGAACGCTGATTCGCGGTACCACTGGAGCGTGAAAATTCACGCGCCCGATCCATGCAGCGATCCCAATACCCACCGCGTAACCAAGCAGTGCACCGATCAAGCCAAGCGCGGCCGCCTCTGCCGCGAAAAATCCGTTGACCAATCTCTCAGACGCTCCAAGCGCTTTCATGATGGCGAAATCACGGCGTCGATCAAACACCCAGCCCATCAGTGTTGCCAATACACACAAAGCAGCTGTTAGCACGATGAGAACGGCTGCAGCTAAAAGAGTGGCTCTCGTTTTGTTCAGGACTCGTGCTTCACCTTCCATAATCTGCCGCACGGGCCGCACTTCTGCTGTCGGCAATGTCTGAGTCAGACGTTGCAGTACGTTCTCGACTTGTTCGGCAGAGCCCGCGGCAGCCACTTCAATGCTGGAGGGCTGCACTCCAGTCCACGCCGTGAAGTCCCCGAGACTAAGATAGACGCGACTATCTTCAGCCGCACCGGTCTCGATCGTGCCAGCAGGAAATACTTGAAGAGTCTTGCCTTGAAAGCTGATTGCAAATGGTTTATCTGAATTAGGAATCGCCGTTCGGGCCCGCGTGCCTACAAGAACTTGGTTTGGTGCTGATGGCCAGGCACTGACTTTCCACCAGCGGTTCAGGCTCTTTGCACGCTCCAAATCCGTGCCTGCCACCACGATGGACTGGCCTTCCGATGTGCGTGCGACAACATAGGCAAACGGGACTGCCATCGCGCTCTCACCCACTTCGTTCAGAACCGTTTTGTAAACGTCAGAAGAAAGTTCGCCGCCATCCTTACCGACAATCACAATGTTCGCGCCATAGTTACGGAATTCGTTTTGCAGCTTTGCCTGAACGTCCACATACAGATTCATCATCGCTGTCGCGACAGCGGCGGCTACCACCATCGCCAACAACGCTGAAGCTGCGCGGCCGCGGCGCAGCATCGCTGCGCGCCAGAGCATGCGCCAGAACATAGAGGAGTGGACTCCTTCCACTCGACGGGAAACCACACCGCGCATATCGACCGCAGGCTGCGAGGGACGGGAGGTCATGCGTCACCTCGCAGCGCGAACACTGGATCAAACCGAACTGCGCGCCGAATGGCAGCAGCACTTCCAGCAAACGTAACAAAAACGGCGAGAGCCAGGATGATGGGGAAGAGCACTGGCTCAATCGAAATCTGGGCAGCGAAAATGGAGCGTCCGATCAGGCGTGCAAGAAGGGATCCCGCGCCAAACCCGATCACGCCGCCAAATAATGCCAGCAGTGTTGCTTCCGCAAAGAAGACGGCAGCCACAGCCACATTTCCGGCGCCCAGTGCTTTCATCAATCCAACTTCGCGTCGACGCTCGAAAATTGCCGTTGCCATCGCCGAAGAAACAGCCAGCGCAGAAGCGAACAATGCTGCGAGCGTGATCAACAGCATCAGGCCCTTGATTCGCGCTAGCACTGTGCCTTCGTTCTGGGCAACTTGGCGGATCTGGTCGGCATGCGAATGCGGAATCGCTTCCTGCAACTGGTACGCGATCGACTGCACGTAAGGCGAGCAGTACCACCGATCGAACATCTCCGGATTCATGCTCTTCGGATCGCGTCGGGCAAGTGCATCCTCCGGCTTAGTAAGAGCACTAACGTAAACGCGGCGTACCGCACTGGGTTTTCCTAGTATTTGCTGAGCGAGCCGCAGTGGGACTACGACCTGGTCCTCTTCTGCACTTCCAGTGGAAAGCAGCCCTGAGATTGGGAAGCTGCGGTCACCGATTTCGATGCTCTCTCCCACTTTCTTGGTTAGCTTTGCGGCTAGCCGATCGCCTACGATGACACTGTCGGAATTGTCCGCTGGCCATTCGCCGCTTACTTTCCACCACGGATGTGTGATGCGCACTCCGGTTTCAAAATCATCTTTCCCAAAGCGTAGTGCCTTCGAAAAGTACGTCCCTAGCACGGTGACATCGCGACCATCTGACAACTTGGCACTTACAGGTAGCATGGGCGAAAACCCGACGATATTGTGGTGCCAGAACGTTCCACGAATCTTGGGAAGGTCCGTTTCATTCAGAAAAGCGCCATCGCTTGGAGGCTTGAGGTTCACTCCCCCGATCTCGACATCGAGTGTGTCCTCCTGGGGCGTTACCAGCAGATTCGCGCCGTAGCTTCGTAGCTCGCGATTAATCTTGTCTCCGATATCGGTCGCCACTGCGATCATCGCCGTCGCCACAGCAACACCCAGCGTGACAGCTACCCCTGCCAGCAGCTTGCGCCGTTTCTGGCGTCGGAAAGACTCGTAGACAAGACGAACAAACATATTATTTAGACTCGAACCAGTGACGGCCTTCCGCAAGATCCGTCTCAGAAATGATCACCGAATCGTCTGTGACTTCTGCTTTCAGCGGAATCGGATTACATCCGCCCGGCATCCCCACCGATTGCGGATTGATTGGGGCCGCACAGTTCTTGCAAACCACTCCCGTCGAATTCTTGTAGAAGCCCACCGCTCCACAAATCTCACATGCATCCAGGAGGGTGGCCACCTTCCCGTCAGGTTTTTGATAAAGCCAGAAGCGCACGTCCAGCCCACCTTCCTTCGCCGTGAACCGGTGGAGTTCACCGTCCATGACGGTATTCAGCGGGATAACCACTTTGCCGCCGGTGAATGTAACTTCCGTTGCCGGCGACAGTGCGCTCGCGCTCTTCTCGTAAATAAATCCTGCTGTTGCGAGCACGATGAACACGAAAGAGCACATGTAAACCGCGGCCATCCACATCCGCTCTCGCCGAGCCGACCACAATGCCTTTCGCCTGGCGGCTCCCTGCGCTGGAATCTCCGCCGGCTGTCGACTCTTCACTTCGAACAACACCATGAGCGCCGCCAGTGCGAGGATCGTTATGAAAAAGAACAAGTCATTGCGAACGATCGGTCCGATCAACGCCATCTCTTGTTTCGAAGAGGGAAGTACGCCGTTCTCGGAAAGCTCATGCAATCCAGCCACGATTAGCTGTGCTGCGACAAAAAACAAAATCACGGTCGTGACTTTGAAAAACTTCTGCAGATTGATTCGAACGCTGCCTTTGACAAAGGCGACCCCAAACGCGACGGCCGTGACAACGCCAAGCAATGTTCCTAGAAAACTCATCAACTCCGTCGAGTTGAGCGAAACTGCTGACAGGATAAGGACCGTCTCAACGCCTTCGCGAAAGACCATCAGGAACACGAACGCGAACAGCCCAACCCACGATCCCTCGCCAGCTAGCAAGCCGACCTTGCCTTCGATCTGCCCCTTCAGTTTTCGGCCGGTCCGCATCATGAAAACGATCATCGTGATAACAAAAAAGGCGGCCAGCAGCATCACCCATCCTTCAAAAATGTCCTGGTTGAGCTTTAATCGGGAAATTACGATGGCAGCACCGATCGAGCCTGCAAACGCCGCGCCTAGTCCGAAATAGACGGATTTCCGCAGTTCTGGCCGCCCTATCTTGACTAGATAAGCCAGAGTGATGCCAACAATGAGTGCGGCTTCGACTCCTTCACGCAAGGTAATAATGAAAGCCTGAAGCATTCAGACCAGTCCTCAAAAGTTGAACATGATTATGAAAATGAAATTCAATTTCAACAAGAATAGGATACGGGCGCTTCAGGGACCGGGTCAACGCTCGACATCACGTCCGGTTGTGATTCGCATCACATGGCAATCCCGTGCAGCGAACGGTCGCGCAATGTCAGAGGGCAGAAGCCTTTGCGGGCCACCCACTTTGTCATGTTCTCAAAGAAGTTTCAGAAATTTTTGCGCCTCACGCCAGTTTGGGAACTCTTTTTCTTCGGCCAGGAATTCCCTCGAGTGAACGCATCGTCGGCCGCCTCGCACCCGTACGGGGTGTTTCAGATGCAACATCTCATGGAACACGATGTAGTCGACTGCGTAGCGTGGAACTTGGGGACGGTCAAACAGTCGGCTGATGACGATCGTGTTGTGCGCTGGATCATAATGACCTAAGCGATTGCGCGCCCGAGTCCGGCTCCAGGTCAGTCGCGGACGTCCCATGAGGCCGTGGAAAAACCTGCGATTCAAGTCCTCAAAAATCTCCTCGAGATCGTAAATCGCGCCTCGCGTGGAATGGATGTGTTTTCTCCCGCGCAATTGCCGTACGAGATTGGATTGCTCCGCGATGTGATGACTGGAAACGTAAGCGCGATAACGTCGCAGCGCGTCTGTAGGAACTTTTTTGCGATAGATTTTTGCCAGAAGAATTTGCGCAAGCGATCGGAGCACTGCCTCTGGTGCACCCTCCAAGAGATCTGAGATGCGAACCAGAAAAAGTCCGTTGCGCAGGCGGATCGTGCTGTTCACGCCGACGTACGACCGAAACTCAACTTTAAAAGGCGGCATCTCCGATCGCGGACGAATCTCGCGATATGCCTGCTCAAAGATAGTGAGAATGGGCGCGGTCACTCTGGAGTTAAATTATCAGGCCCAAGGCGAGCGCGGCTGTAAATCTGCTCGCCTGAATTTCTTTACAAAACAAGCACTTACTTGGATTTTCGTTTCTTCTTATTCTTTGCTTGCTCTTCTTGTTCGACCATCAGCTTGCGGTGATCATCGGCGCTGGAATCTAAAGTGTCGAGCGCATTCGACATCAAGAACTCGTACTGCTTAGCTTCCTCGGGTGCCACTCCAGCAGCATCCTTGATGGCCCGGACTCTCGCTTGAAAATCCGTATCCGCCTCGATAATAAGTTTCAGCGGCTTGCGGATATCTTCCTTTCGATCAACGTACATGTCGATGTTTTCGTTCAGTTCGTCGTAAATGGCTAAGAAATCGCCCAGCATGTCGTGCGTTCGCTGTCCGCGATTTTCAGTTTTTGGGTCACGTCGCATCTGCTCGAGGGAGTCCAGCCGGGTGCGCGCGAACTGCACATAGAGTTTCAATCGATCCAATGGCTCGAGCATCGCATCGCGTAACTGGTCGATCTCCACTGGATTCAGCGGATCCCGCCTGGCTTGTGGCCACGCGATCGAACTCGCAATCATCAACACCACACCTCCCAAAAGCAGAGTCCGTCTCATTTCTTCTTGTCCTTTCGGAACATGCGCTCCAGCAGGGAAGTCCGGACGCTCTCGAGGCGCTTGATGCTCTGATCGAGTGGGGGCTGATCTTCAAAGGCTAAAGTCCGTTTGATATCTTCGAGGCGTCGCGCTGCCTTACGAGCCGCAATCTCCGTTTCTTTTAGGCGACGGCCAGTTTCGATCGCACTATCACGTGCTTTTTCCAGGTAGCTCGCTACCTCGTCGACAGCTGAGCGCGCATCGGCGGCATTGCCAGCCGTATAAAGTTTGTCGGCACTGGAGAGCTGCAGTTCCGCAATCTGCGTACAGATCTTGATGCGTTCGTCTCCATTTGCTTTTTCGACTCGCGCCTTTAAATCATCCACTCGGTCTGCAGCTAGCCCGAATCCTGGGAGTGACGCGAGCACAACCAGAGAAGCAAAAAGTAGAGAGAGTATCCGCATGCTATTTTTTAGGTTCAATGGCGATCAACCGATGGCGAGCTTGCCATTCCTGATCAGGATACTGGCCGTTGGCGTTATCTAGGAAGAGGTGATAGTTAACGGCTGCATTCTTGAAGTCTCGCAGGTGGTCGTAGGCGGTTGCCCGCAGGAAATAACCCACCGGGATCTCGGGCAAGAACTTGGCTCGAGCATCGAGAGCCTTAATCGCCAACTCATAGTTCTTGTTCTCGCTAGCTGCCGTGGCGAGGTCTCCGTAAGCCGGCCCGAGGTCTGGTTTGAGCTTCACCGCCGCGAGAAGTTCCTCCTGCGCTGCGGCGAATTTCTTCTGCCGAAGTAGCTCGATTCCTAATGAATGATGTAGAGCCGCATCCGGGCCTTGAGATTTCAGAAGCTCTCTATAGGCCGATTCGGCGCGATCATGCTGACCAGCCGCAGAATACAGATCAGCCAGTTCGCGCTGCGCTTCCACACTTCTGGGATTCGCTTTGAGGGCTAATTCCATCTCTGAGGCAGCTTCATCAAATTTCTTTTGGCCCGCCAACAGCCGTCCCAGTTGAAGATGAATACTAGGATCAGTCTGCTTAGCGGCTGCAAGCTTACGAAGCATCTCCTCGGCCTCTGGTAGTCGCTGACTTTGCATGTAAATGTTCGCCAGAGCAAGCGCTGCTTCTGTCGAATTCGGTTCCAAAGCAAGCACGGCCTGATACTCTTTCTCGGCCTCTGTCAATTTCTTTTGCCGTTCCAGCAGTATCGCCGCGAAGTTGTGTGGCTCAGGATCCTTCGGCTGGAGAGCGATCGCTTGCCGAAACGCTTCCAAGGCTTCGTCAGGATTCGAGGTCTCGACGACGTGCCCAAGTGATACCCATGCCCGTGCATGCCCCTCGTCCATCTTTTCAGTCGGCTTAAGCTTCGTGGCAGCCCGCAGGAATTGCGCGGCGTCGGGCTCTCCGGCGCGAGCCAACATAAGTCCCAGATTCAAGTTGGATTCGAAAACATCCGGCTTCGCAGCTACCGACTTTCGATACGCCGCAATAGATTCATCTGTCCGACCCAGCGCATTCAGCGTGAACCCCAAATCAAACCATGCCTGGTAATTTGCGGGGTCTCGTTGCGTGATCGGGACCAAGGACTTTTCAGCGTTCGCGTAATCTTTTTTTGAGATCGCATCTTCCGCTTGGGCGAGGGCGGCTGCACTTGGATCCTGTTCGGCAACACGAACATGCCGCCTCGTTCCCTTGGATTCTGTCTGAGCAAACGTCAGACAGCATGTGCCACAAAGGATGAACCCAAGCCACCGCCTAGCGGTTGCCATTGGAACGCGACGCTCCATTACCGTTTAAGATGCGTGCGAGAAACTGTCCGGTGTATGAGCCCGCCAGTTTAGCAATCTTCTCAGGCGGACCTTCCCCTACAATGCGGCCGCCCCGGTCTCCACCTTCAGGCCCCAGGTCAATGACCCAATCCGCCGTTTTGATGACTTCCAGGTTGTGTTCGATGACCACAATTGACCCTCCCGCATCGATCAGCCTTCGGAATGCAAATAACAATTTGCTCACATCATCGAAGTGAAGGCCAGTCGTCGGCTCATCGAAGATATACAGGATTCGACCACGTCTTCGTGGCGCCTCTCCTTCGGCCTTCGGCCTTCCTGCCTCGCGGCTTGCTGGTTGCAGGTGCGCGGCCAACTTCATGCGTTGTGCCTCGCCACCAGAGAGAGTGGTTGCCGATTGCCCAAGTCTGAGATATCCAAGTCCCACTTCCTCTAGCACTCGCAGCTTCTCCGTAATTTTCGGAACCTCCGCGAAGAACTTCAGCGCCTCTTTGACAGTCAACTGCAAGGCTTCATAAATGTTTTTGCCTTTGTACCGAACCTCCAGCACCTGCGGTTTATATCGGGTGCCTTTACATTCTTCGCAGACCAGTTCCACGTCTGCCAGAAACTGCATTTCGACCGTCACCGTTCCATCTCCCTGGCAATTTTCGCAACGTCCACCCGGAATATTGAATGAAAAGTGACCTGCGGTGAAACCGCGTTTCTGTGCTTCCGGTACCGACGCATACAAATCTCGAATCGAATCAAAAGCTTTGATATAGGTGACTGGATTCGATCTCGGTGTTCTTCCAATGGGGGACTGATCCACGAGCACGATTTCGTCGATGAATTCGTCGCCCTCTACTCGCTCCCAAAACGCCGTGCTTGTTGTTGCCCCCAGAGGCTGTTTCTTCGCAATTGCCAAAGCCTGAAACAAAACATCATGTAGCAAAGTGGATTTGCCTGAGCCCGACACTCCAGTAATTGCAACCAGCATGCCGAGCGGGATTTCCAAATCTACGTTCTTTAAATTGTGAGCACGAGCGCCGATGATTTCTATCCGATGCACTCCAGGTTTACGACGAGCTGGCGGCATTTGAATCCGGAGGTCGTCCGAAAGATAACGTCCCGTCAGCGAGGAAGTCGTTTTCTTGATCTCGTCATAACTGCCGGCTGCGACTAAACGTCCGCCATTTTCCCCTGCGCCGGGCCCCAGATCGATGATTCGATTCGCCGCGCGCATGATATCCGGATCATGCTCGACTACTAGGATGGTGTTTCCGAGATCACGTAGGCCTTCGAGGATCTTGATCAGACGATGAGTGTCACGACTGTGCAGACCGATCGAAGGCTCGTCCAGCACGTAGAGTGTTCCCACCAGCCGCGAGCCGAGCGATGTTGCCAACTGGATCCGCTGTGCTTCGCCGCCAGACAGCGTTGAGGCCAAACGATCAAGCGCCAGGTAGTCGAGACCCACATCGTTCAGAAAGCGCAGCCGCTCACGGATTTCGATCAATAACTTGTCCGCGATGTCTTCTTCTTCGCGCGTCAGAACTAAGTTCTCAAAAAACGCAGCCGCCTGCTCGACCGTCAGAGCAACAACCTGGCAAATATCTTTCCCGTGGATCTTTACCTGCCGCGCCTCCGGACGCAGACGTGTGCCACCGCATGTCGAACAAAGCGAGTAGCCTCGATATCGACTGATAAACACTCGCACGTGGAGCTTGTATTTCTTTCGCTCCAGGTGATTGAAGAACCCTCTTACTCCGCCGAATCGACCTTCACCATCAATGATCACCCTCTGGTGCTCTGGTCCTAAATCGATCCAGGGCACATCCAGCGGAATGTTCTCCTGTTTCGCGAATCGCTTCAGTTCCGTAAATAGCGGACGATATTTCGGTTTCGTCCAAGGCTCAATCGCGCCTTCACTCAGCGTCTTGGACTTGTCAGGAATGACAAGGTCTAGATCGAAGTCAATCGTGTTCCCAAAACCCTGGCAGCGCGGACAAGCGCCGTAAGGATTGTTGAAAGAAAAAAGTCGGGGCTCCGGCTCGTCGTACCGTGTTCCATCGTTCTTGCACTCGAATCGTTGAGTAAATCGGAGTCGCCGGCCCGTTTCGCTTTTATGCGGAGGGATCTCGAAAATGACCTCTCCCGATTCGCGGTAAGCAATCTCCACTCCGTCCACGATCCGCGCGCGACTTTCTGCGGAAACCACGAGTCGGTCCACCAACACAAAAACCGGCTCTGTGAAGTTGATCTCGAGCAGCGACTCAGGCGTCGAAAACTCGAACATCTGCCCGCGCTGGTAAAGACGGTTGAATCCGCGTTTGCGCAAATCAAATAAGCGTTCTTTCAGTGCGTCCGAAATGGAATGGATTCCGCGAGATGCCTCGCTCGCTACAGCCGATTTTCTAGTTCGCTTCTTCTGGGCGACCTTTCCTTCCTTTTCCTCAAGCCTGATTGCGGATTGCAGCGGAAACAGAGCTTGTAGACGTGTACCTTCGCCGAGAGCCAGAATGTTCTCAGCAATCTCGTCAACAGTGTCTCGTTTCACCTCTTGTCCGCATTTCGCGCAGTAGGTTCGTCCGACTCGAGCAAACAACAATCGCAGGTAATCGTAGATTTCGGTCGCAGTCGCAACCGTGGATCGGGGATTCCGCGTCGAGTTCTTCTGCTTGATGGCGACAGCTGGCGCAATCCCATCAATCAGATCGGCATCAGGCTTTTCGATACGCTCGAGAAACTGGCGTGCATAGGCGGACAACGACTCGACATACCGCCGCTGGCCTTCCGCGTAGATCGTATCGAATGCGAGAGAAGACTTTCCTGAGCCAGACACTCCCGTCACAACCGTCAAAGTATTGTGCGGTATCTCGAAATCTATGTTTTTTAGGTTGTGGACGCGCGCGCCCCGAACAACAATGCTTTCCGTGGACATCGATGGATTTGGACCTTCGCGACCGCACGCGCGACTCGAAAGGCTTCCGCCAAGAAGGAGAGCTGCACACAGACGCCTCAGAGCGGGTGCGGAATCTCTCTATTATAGCGAGAGTGCCCGGTCTTGGTGGGAGCACAGAACTCCCGCGGTCTTTGCGAGACGAAGTTATCGGATGAATGTTCTGGTGAATGATTCAGGGGGCAAAAAAAATAGGGGCTCCGTAGAGCCCCAGTATGGTTGGAGACGTTACTTACGATCCAGCTTCAATGCTGTCGACGTGGATGGTGTTGCTGTTGGCGTCGAGGCTGCCGTTGACCTTCACGTCCTTGCCTTCGTACTTCTTGGCTTTGGACTGATCATCAAGCTGATAGGTCATGTTGGTGGCTGCATCTTTCAGCACGAGGCGATCACCGTCCTTCGAAATCTTTCCGGTGAATACCTTGGTTGCTTGCTGCATCTGGCCCTGAGCGCCCGTCGCGCCGGAAGCCTGAGGATCAGTCTGGCTAGCGCTCGGCTGGCTGGTGCTCGGTGACTGCGAGGGCTGCTGTGTGGTTGTGTCCTGAGCAAATGCCGTGACTCCGCAGAGCAGGGCTGTTGCCGCGAGCATGCTGGTTACCGATAGCTTCTTCATTCACATCCTCCTGGGAGAGATAAACTTGATGCCATTTTTGTCTTTAACGAAGCGAAGCGGCACCCTGCATCAGTGCAAGCGCCATGCCAAATTGAAAATCGCCGACTTATCAATGCTTGAGACCGTTCGTCTCAATTTGTTTCATTGTGCAACCGAAAAAAGTGGGAACTTTTTTCCAGATAGCAAGCATTTCTGATTTTTCACTGTGCATTTTCATCTACAGAAAACACAGTAGACGTCAGGGTGGGACACTTTACTCGCAGCAAACTTATGTCGTGATGAGCACAAGCAGAAGGATAAAAATCCAGAGCAGCATCATGAAATGCCAATACCAGGCAGCAACTTCAAGGATGATTCGTTGACGTTCTATTTCCCATTTATGTAAAGCTCCGATCGCCGCATACAGCAAAGCTAGTATGCCGCCTGCTAAGTGCAGTGCATGCATTCCGGTAAGCAGATAGAAAAACGAACTGCTTGGCGCGCTGGAAATAAACACACCCTGGTTGCGCAGCAGGAGCCACGCTCGCCACTGACCGAGGAGGAAGCAACTGCCTAACACAACTGTCAAACCTAGCCACGGGAAGTTTCTATCATTGCCAAGTGATACACCGGGAATGGATCTAACCGGTGCTAGCGCAACTCGACGCGTCGCTGAATGACGTGCCATCTCGATACACCCGCTGCTTACGAGCAAAATCACTGTGTTGATCACCAGCAGCGTCCATGGCAACGGGGTCGATACCCATCGCTCATATTGCGGCGACACGCTCAGCTCAGCCGATGCGAACAAACGTCTCGCCACAAAGGCTGCCGAAAACGAGACGAACAACATCGCCACTGGAGTAAGTCCCACCGCAAGCCCCATCCGAGCTCGCCTCAAACGCTCCGCGTAGTTCGGCCGGTTCCCGCCGCTCGGATCTCCGCCACCCCCGCCGTACTGAGGCGGCAACGATCCGGTGCTCCCACCACCCCTGATTTCCTTGGTTAATGCCATCCCCATCTCCGAGTCTACTCCAACTCTGATATCGATCCGATCCTCCAGGTTTCCTGAAAAATGATCGCCATTTACACTGCAGTCCCGATGCAATGAGCAAATTCGGCGAACGCCAATTCTGGAATGATCGCTACGAAGCCGGCCACGGAGAAACTCATTCTCCCGACCCATTTCTGATTTGGGCTTACGACACCTTCATTCGCAATGAAATTCCAGCGCCTGGGCGCGCGCTCGATCTTGCTTCTGGACTAGGTCGTCACGCGATTTGGTTAGGAGAGCGAGGGTGGACCGTTACCGCTGTCGACATTTCTGACGTTGCCATTGCAAAGGCGCGAGCTCAAACGCAAGCTCTCGCCGATCGAATTCATTTTGAGAATCATCCGATTGAAAACTTCCTCGAACGTGGCCCGCTTTTTGATGTAGTGCTTTGTTTTCTCTTTCTTGATCGCACGCTCTTTTCGAAAGTCGAAAACGTCATTCGACCGGGCGGTTTCTTGATCTACAAGACGTATACAGTTGCTCAGAAAAAGTTTCATGCAGGCCCTCGAAATCCCGAACATCTGCTCAAGCCCGGCGAGCTGGCACGCGCTTTCCCCGGTTTGCGCACCTTGCATAGTGCAGAAATTGAAAAACAAACCGCGACTGCGGAACTGGTCGCCATGAAACCGGCCGCGACTCGCTCATAGGTTCGTCTTACAATCATTCGTTTATGGCAAGCAGGACCAAAGCTCACGGTCACGACACCCGCTACATTCAACTCCAGAAGAACTATTGCTTTGCTTGTGGCACCAACAATCCGCAGGGCATGCAGATGAAGTTCGTTTACGACGAGGAACGTGGTCGCTTCATCTCACGTTTTCGGCTCAGCAAGCGATACACCGGTCCTCCAGGCCACTGCCATGGTGGCATCATCGCCACGATCCTCGACGAGGCGATGGGTAAAGTAAACAAACGCCGACATGTCATCGCCCTGACGTCCGAGATCACGGTGAGCTATCTCAAGCCGGTGCCACTGCACACCCGACTTCGCGTGGAATCTTTTGAAGTGGAAGTCCACGGTCGCCGGCACGTCAACGCTGCTGAAATCTACAACGAAAAAGATGAGGTTCTCGCTCGCGGACGCGGGTTGTTCATCGCCATCGATCCCGAGCGCCTGAAACAAAAGTTCTCCCTGAAATGATCCCAGGCGCTCACTTCACTAGATTAGCCAGGCGTAGAACGCCTGCTCGGATTTCACGCGGGGTGAATCCAGCAAACCCGAGTATCAATCCGTTCTCGGGACTTCGCCCCCACGCATAGGTTCTCAAAGGAGCTAGCTCGATTCCTTCTTCAAGTGCTCGCTTAGCGAAATTCATCGCACTCGAACCATTCTTCAACCAACCCACCGTCTGCAACCCTGCTTCAACGGTGGAGATTTCAAGCTTGCCTGCGAGATTCTCGCGCGCACTCTCCAGCAGAACTGATAGCCGCTCCGCATATGTCTGCCTCATACGCCGAATGTGCCGCGCGAAGTGTCCTTCCGTAATGAAATCGCATAGTACCGCTTGTCCAAGCAGCGGTGGATGATGCGTACTAACCGATTGCGCCGCCGCAAAGATGTCGACCATCTCTTCAGGGACTACGAGATACCCAAGGCGCAGAGCGGGGAAGAGCACCGCGCTGAAACTTCCCGCGAATATGACCACGCCTGATTGGTCCAACCCCTGTAGTGCAGGAATCGGCCGCCCCGAATAGCGATACTCGCTGTCGTAGTCGTCTTCGAAAATCACCGTCCCCGATCGCCGCGCCCACTCCAGCAATGCCAGACGCCGCCGCAAGGTCATCGTCACACCAAGAGGGAACTGGTGCGCCGGAGTGACGTAAATCAAGCGTCCCCTCGGACTCTGCTTCCGCAGGCTCACTCCCTCCTCGTCAACTTTCATCGGCGTGACTTTCGCTCCCAATGCTTGAAAAACCAGCGCCGCACCCGGATATCCGGGCTCTTCCATACAAACCGTCTCGCCCGGATTCACCAGCACGCGTGCCGTTCGATCCAGTGCCTCCTGGGCGCCCGACAGGATGATTACCTGATCGGCCGTGCACTTCACTCCACGCGACGCATTTAAGTAATGCGCCACCGCTTCGCGCAATGGACGGTAGCCTAACGCCTCGCCACCGGCCAACATATTGGTCGAGACTCGGCGTAACCTTCGCGCCGCGATTTGTGACCATAAAGTGATTGGAAATAAATCGAGCGCCGGTTGATTCGCGCGGAACACCCGCAATGGCCTTGCCCGAGATGCACGAAAAGGTTTCAGTCGCCGACTGTATTCAGAAAAAGTGATATGGGGATGAGGAAGACGCTGTCCCTTTGGCGCGCCTCCCGCTTGCAGTAGTTGCTCTGGAAGAACCTGGCTGACATAAGTGCCCGATCCCGTTCGGCCCTCCACATATCCTTCCGACTGAAGCTGCTCGAATGCCGTAACGATCGTCGACCGTGATAGCCGATATCCACGTGCTAGGTCGCGCGTGGCCGGTAAGCGCGAGCCTGGTGCCAACCTTCCGTCCAGAATCGCCTGCCTCAGTTCCTCGTAGATCCATCGGTACAAACTTGTCCGAGACTGCGGAGCAGGCAGACTAAGAGGCAATGTTGTCGTTTCGCGAGGCATACAAATGGTATGGCTAGAATACCGTAAATGGTCATACCGAGAATACCAATCGGCAGCTAGTCTTTAAGCAGTCCCGATAGATCTGCATTTCCCCGCGCTGTTGCGCGAATGCCTATTAGAGGGTGAGTCTTATGGCGAACAACAATGGCAATTCGAAAAATGGCAATTCCACCAGTCTTCGCCTGAAAACTGGTTTGGCCGAGATGCTCAAGGGCGGCGTCATCATGGACGTCACCGATGCTAAGCAAGCTGAGGTTGCTGAGAAGGCTGGAGCCGTCGCAGTGATGGCTCTTGAGCGCGTTCCCGCTCAGATTCGCGCCGAAGGTGGCGTGGCTCGTATGGCCTCTCCCAAAAAGATCCGCGAGATTATGGCGTCCGTTTCCATTCCGGTGATGGCCAAATGCCGTATCGGACATTTTGCGGAGGCCCAAATCCTCGAAGAACTTGGCGTCGACTACATCGACGAATCGGAAGTGCTCACGCCCGCGGACGAGGCTCATCATGTTGACAAACATGCTTTCAAAGTCCCGTTTGTTTGCGGCGCCCGTAACTTGGGCGAAGCCCTCCGACGCATCGCCGAAGGCGCTGCCATGATCCGCACCAAGGGCGAAGCAGGCACTGGCGACGTTGTCCACGCCGTGAAACACATTCGTCAGATCGTTCAGGAAATGAAAATCCTCACCGTCCTCAGCGAAGAGGAGCTCTATTCGAAGGCGAAAGAGCACCAGGCGCCTTACGAACTTGTGCGCATGGTTGCGCGCGATGGCAAGCTTCCTGTTCCCAACTTCTCCGCCGGAGGCATCGCGACGCCTGCTGACGCGTCGCTTGTCATGCAACTTGGTGCCGAAGCAGTATTCGTGGGCTCGGGCATTTTCATGAAGAACTCGACCGAGTTTGCTGATCCAGCCGAGTCCGCTAAGCGTGCCCGTGCCATCGTGCTCGCCGCAACGCACTTCAAAGACCCAAAAGTATTGCTTGAAGTCAGCGAAGACCTGCAGGGCGCAATGAAGGGCCTCGCAGTCGCCGCTCTGGATGAAGCACAGATGCTGCAAACCAGGGGTTGGTGAGGCTCAGCTATCCCCACGGCACTCAGGCAGATCAGACAGTCAAGCATGTTGTTGACTGAAATGGGGATCACTGAGTGCCTTTTGCTAAACGCTGATTACTAACTGCTAAATACTAATTGCTGAATGCTTATGACCATCGGCGTCCTCGCGATCCAAGGCGATTTCGAAGCTCATAAAAAACGTCTCAAAGAACTCGGCGCAGACGTCATTGAGGTCCGTAAGCCTGAGCAACTCGACCAGATTGACGGCCTCGTAATCCCCGGCGGAGAATCTGGAGCTTTCCTCAAAATCCTCGGCGAAGCAGGATTTGAAAAACTGAAGCAATTCGTACAGGTCAAACCCACATTTGGCACCTGCGCCGGAGCAATCATGCTCGCCAAGGAAGTCACCAATCCGGCGCAGCGCTCGCTGGGTGCTCTCGACATCACGGTGCGTCGCAACGCTTACGGACGTCAGATCGACAGCTCGATCCGCACTGGCCAGATCCACGGTCATCCCACTGAGATGGTGTTCATCCGCGCTCCCAAGATCGATCGCATCGGCCCGGGAGTCGAAGTCCTCGCCACCGAGGGCAATGATCCCGTAGCCGTGAAACAAGGCAATGCCATCGCTACCACTTTCCATCCTGAGTTAAGCGATGATTCGAGCCTTCATCAAGCATTCCTGGACTTGGCCCAAAGCGCTCGCTAATTTCACATAACCCGAGCAGACAACTTGTATACTTCCCCTCCATGCCGGCTCTCATCTCGCTTAGGAAGTTCAAGCTCGCGTACTGCGCAGGCCTGATTCTCTTTGCTGTTCTGTCCCTCACGCAACTGATCGCGCAGGGTCCCGAAGTTCAGCCTCAATATCAGCAACAACTCTTCAATCGACGTGAAGTCATGATCCCATTGCGCGACGGCATTCATCTTCAGACGGTGATCTTCACGCCCAAGGACGCACACGGACCCTTGCCAATCCTTCTCGAGCGCACTCCCTACGGCGTACCCGACGACGAGCGCCAGTTCCACTCGGGCAGCTATGACGACCTGATTGCCGACGGCTACATTTTCGTGGAACAAAATATCCGCGGACGCTTTCAGTCTGAAGGCACATTTGTCATGCAGCGTCCACCGCGCGATGAAAGCGATCCCAAGTCCGTTGACGAGGGCACCGACACTTACGATTCAATCGAGTGGCTTATCAAGAACGTGCCAAACAACAGTGGCAAGGTCGGAATCTGGGGCATCTCGTATCCAGGATGGCTCGTCACACAAGCGCTGCTCGAGCCGCATCCGGCACTCAAAGCTGCAAGTGAGCAAGCTTCACCCGATGACATGTTCCTCAACGACGACTTCCATCACAATGGCGCGTTTCGCCTGAGTTATGGGTTCGAGTACTCCGCTCTTCTGGAAGCCGCCAAAGACAAGAACACCAGTTTCGAATTCGACGTGTACGACACCTATAACTGGTATCTCGATCTCGGCGCGCTCTCAAACGGCAACGCTCGTTACTTCCATGGCCAGATGCCCACCTGGAACGATTTCGTCGAGCACCGAATCATGACTTCTGGAAGCAGCACGCCGTCACAACCTACCTCAAGCACACCACGGTTCCAAACCTCAACGTTGCCGGGTGGTATGACCAGGAAGATTTCGTTGGACCGACTCGCATCTATGCCGCTCTCGAAACAGCCGACAAAGAAGGCTTGAACTTCTTCGTCGCTGGACCGTGGAACCATGGCGGATGGATGCGTGCTGGTCGCAAGCTCGGAGACATCGATTGGGGAAGCGATACCTCGCGCTACTATCGTTCAAAAATCTTCGCTCCCTGGTTCGCGCATTGGCTTCATGATAAGCCGCTCACTCAGCCGGAAGCGATCACATTTCAAACTGGGTCGAACATCTGGAAGCAATATGACAAATGGCCGCCTGATAAAGGCGTCACGCAGAAAAAGATTTACTTACGATCGAATGGCAAGCTTTCTTTCGACGCGCCCACCGATGCAGACGCGTTCGATACCTACATTTCCGATCCCGCCAATCCCGTTCCTTATCGCCAGCGCCCGATCCCGCCCACCTATCCCGCGCCCGGATGGAAAACTTGGCTTTTACAGGATCAGCGTTTCGTCGAGCATCGTCCCGACGTTCTAACCTGGAAAACAGAGCCGCTTACCTCCGATGTGACCATAACGGGCGACATCCTCGCTGACCTGTTCGCATCAACGTCTGGCACTGACAGTGACTGGGTGGTCAAACTGATCGACGTTTTTCCCGAGGACTATCAGAAACTAACTGATGAAGATCGTGCCTCCGGTGCGGGCCCCACCCTAAACGGGTACCAACTTATGATCGCCGACGATATTCTCCGTGGGCGCTTTCGTAACAGTTTTGAAACGCCCGAAGCGCTTGGTCCCAACAAGGTCACCGAATTCAAAATCGATCTCCACCCGAATGATCACGTCTTCCTTAAAGGCCACCGCATCATGGTCCAGGTTCAGAGCACTTGGTTTCCGCTCTACGATCGCAATCCCCAAAAGTTTGTGCCCAATATCTATAAAGCCACAGATGCCGACTACACCGCTGCTACCCAGAAGGTGTACAGATCCGAGTCGACGGCTTCGAGCATCGTGCTACCAGTAGTCGAACACTGACGCTGCTCCACCCTTTGTGGCCGCGATATACTGGCGTATATGTCTGGGGTGCAAGACAAGAAGTTCTACCTGGAAACCTTCGGCTGCCAGATGAACGTCCATGACTCGGAAAAGGTCATCGGCACGCTCATTTCCGAGGGATACCGTCAGGTCGAAACCGTAGAGGATGCCGATCTCATTCTCTACAACACCTGCTCCATCCGCGACAAAGCCGAACAAAAGGTCTTTCACCGCTTAGCGGATTACAAAAAACTTCAAGCTCAAGGTAAGAAGTTCGGTGTACTGGGCTGTGTTGCCCAGCAGGAAGGCGAAAAAATCTTCGAGCGCGCTCCGCACGTCTCTATGGTTTGCGGATCGGCTTCTTACCGCAACTTGCCGGAAATGCTGGTCCAGATCGAGGCAGGGAAGCGCTCGACCGGACTCGACGATCGCGAAACCGACGAGTGTTTCGAAACCGAGTTCACTTCGCGCTCCAACCCGCATCGCGGATACATCACCATAATCGAGGGTTGCGACAAGTTCTGTGCGTACTGTGTGGTGCCCTTCACACGCGGTAAGGAACGCAGCCGCACTTCTTCTTCTGTGCTCTCCGAGGCCCGCCAGATGGCCGATCTCGGCTATACCGACATCCAATTACTAGGCCAGAATGTGAACTCCTATCGTGATCCGGAAGGGAAGTGCTCTTTCGCCCAATTGCTGTCCGGCGTCGGCGAAATTCCCGGCATCCGCCGTGTGCGCTTCACGACTTCGCACCCGCGAGACTTCGGACGCGATATCGTAGAGGCAATCGATGCACTGCCCACACTCTGTGACCACGTCCACTTGCCCGTCCAGAGCGGTTCAACGCGCGTACTCGACGCTATGCAGCGCCTCTATACTCGCGAACAGTACCTCGAACGCATCGCATGGATGAAGTCTGCGAAGCGCAACATCTCGATTACAACAGACGTCATCGTCGGATTCCCTGGCGAAACAGAAGAAGATTTCGAGAGGACACTCTCCTTGCTTGAGTTCGCGCAGTTTGATGGGGTCTTCTCCTTCAAGTACTCGCCTCGCCCGAACACGCCATCGCTCTCGCTCGAGGACGCCATTCCGGACGAAGAGAAATCTCGCCGTCTGGCTGTGCTCAACGAAAAACAACGCGAGATCCAGCGCAAACGGTATGCGGGCCACATTGGACAGACCATTGAAGTCATGGTGGAAGGGAAGAATGAAGCCCGCGGACAGTTGATTGGGCGCACTTCGCAGAACAAGACTTTGAACTTCACAGCAGCATCAACTCCGGCCATCGGCAGTTACGTTCCTGTGTTGGTGACCGCAAGCTTTCCCAACAGTTTGGTGGGAGAAATGGTGATATAAGCAGATTGTCGAGTGGCTATTTCCAATTTGCGATTGGAATTGCTTCTGAGGTTGTCAATCTGCAATCGGCAATTCGACTGGTCTAAGGGGGTCCCGATGGAAGTCGAAATGAAAATCCGGGGATTTATGCTTGATCCGGTTGCGAACACACCCATCGTGATCTTGAAAGACACCAGCAGTGAAACCGTGTTGCCAATCTGGGTGGGCGTCTTTGAAGCGCAAGCCATGCAGCTCGAAATTGAGAAGATCACCACGCCTCGCCCCATGACGCACGATCTGATCAAGAATGTCCTCACCGGACTCGAAGCTCAGGTCCACAAAGTGGTGATCACCGAACTTCGCGACGACACTTTCTATGCGGTCATCTGGCTGGAAAGGGAAGGAAAAGCCATCAGCATCGATTCACGCCCTTCGGATGCGCTCGCTCTCGCATTACGTGTCGACTGTCCCATTTTTGTTGAAGATGAAGTGCTGAAGACTTCGCGCCTGGCCGCGAAACTTTCCGAGCAAGCGAGCAGCGAAGAAATCGGTAAATGGCTGGAAGGCCTCGGCGACGACGACCTCGGGCGTTACAAGATGTAAGCCAGTTTCGATTGTTGGCTTGATTGTTGAATAAAGAATCGATAGCTGCCGTAGGGACGTAGCTTGCTACGTCCGATAGAATGCACGCGGCGAGGCGTTAACCAATCATTTCGATGCGGTCTTCCCAATCACCAGACCAAAAATCAATGATGCCTTTTCCAATCGTCAATCGAAAGTTTTAATCGCCAATCCCATGGATCCAGCCGAACAACTCCAGCGCATCTACCTCGCCGGATTCGAACTCCAAACCTTTGATCGTTATGCGAAATGCGTAGGCGTCATCCGCGACGGCTGCATCGCCTTGCTCATTCCGGGCGTGGATGGGATGCAAATCATGGGCACTCCAGGTTGGCGCATGGGGGAAGTCATGGGCGTGCTGATCGAAAGGGAAGGCCGGCAGGTCTTCCAGGCCAAGCAGGAAATCGTCGAAGCCACTCCCGAGCGCCTCGACGCCCTCAACCGCTTTCGCCAGGATCTGAACTCCCTGCTACACCCTCGCTCGTAGATGCCATGTTCCGTGGCGACAATGTTTGGCAGCCAATCTCAGATTCGGTGCAGAAATCCTTATACGGCTGCAGCGAATCCCTCATCCACCTGCAGCGGATCCTCATATAGCTGAACGAATCCTTTAGCTATTGTCATTCCGAGGAGCGTAGCGACGAGGAATCTGCTTTCACTATTGTCATTCTGAGGAGCGCAGCGACGAAGAATCTGCTTTAGCTATCGTCATTTTTAGCGATTGTCATTCTGAGGAGCGCAGCGACGAAGAACCTGCTTTTCCCGCACAGCACTCGCTACCCGGGCCGCAACGAGATTCCACGAGACTCGTTTGACACTCGAGCCGAGAGCCTGCCCTGAGCGAAGCCGAAGGGGATCTCGCGCGGACCGCCAAGTGAAATCGAATGACTCCTAAACATGAAGAGCCCGATCTCATCCCGAGACCGGGCACAAACTAATGCTGACTCCTGACTACTTCTTCTCAGTCTTGTCTTCCACTTTCTTGGCAGTGTCGTGAACAACTTCCTTGGTCTTTTCCTTGGTCACTTCGGCAGCCCTCTTGATAGCGTCGCCGGTCGCCATGGCAGCGTCCTTGGTCTTATCGGCTACCTTGGAGGCCGCATCCTTGGTAGCGTCCATGGCTTTATCCATTTTTTCCTTGGACGCGTCCTTCATATCGTTCGCAGCCGCTTTGGTCTTGGCAGCCGCATCATCCGCCGCAGCTTTGGTCTTATCAGCCGCTTCCGTTGTTGCTTGCTTGGTCGCATCAGCCGCATCGGTCGCCGCCTTCTTCGTCGTATCCGCGGCGTCGGATGCAGCCTGCTTCGTATCGTCCATAGCTTTCTGCGTTTCCTGCTTGCTGCAAGCCACCGTGACAAACAGCCCCAAGATCAAAAGGGAAAGGATCACTCGAAACTTCATGACAAGACTCCTTGAGTGTGGGTGAGTGCAGGGTACGAACTACCGGGTCGCTGGATTAGACCAGACCTGTAGGAACTCTAACAAGCAAGGGTGCAGGAACAGTGGCAAGCCCGGTCAGTCTGATTTTACATAATACCTGTTATCGGACACTATCTAACTACGGGCCCCCAGACCTCAAACACGCGTTCCCTCAATTCGTCTGTTGCAAAACTGTGTTTCGGCTCCCGTACAAGTCCGCATCGCCCTCGTAAATGGCCTGCACCGAACTCGTGCCGACCGGTAAAGTTGAAATCGCAAGCGATGCAGCCCCGCCCTTGAGCGGAACAGTCCCGTAAACCTTAGTCCCGCTCACAAATTTGACCAAGTCTCCATCACGAGCGGCACCGCCCGCCCAACTTACCGTCGCGGTGAAGGTTACGCTCTGCCCCAGGGGCGCAGGATTCTGGCTGGACTCGAGCATGGTTGTCGTAGGAAGTCTGAGCAGAGGAACGTCACGGATGCGGTCGTTCAAATAGTCGGAAATGAACAAGTGCCGACTGCTGTCCAGTGCAACTCCAGTAACATAATTGAAAATCGCGTTGGGAGCTTTGCAACCATCGCCAAAAGCGTCCGTTTGTGACGCGCAACCGCTGCCACCCCCTGCAACCCTCAAGATAAGTTGACTCCACGGATTCACCCGACGTACGCGGTTGTTGCCAGTGTCCGCTAAAACAAGACTTCCTAGTCCATCCACGATGATCCCATATGGATATGAGAGTCTCGCATCGAGGGCTAAACCGTTATCGCCCCTGGAACCGTAGTTCCCGTTACCCGCCACAGTTGTGATGATCTTGGTGACCGCATCCACACGCCGTACGTGCAGCTGCTCCGTGATGTACATGTTCCCGGCGGCATCTAACGCAACGGCAAAGGGCTGCGCAAGCGTTGCGCTTGTTGCTACACAGCCATCGCCACGCGGACCGGTCTGTTCCGGGCAACCTTCGCCTCCTCCAGCTACGGTCGTGATCACATGCGTAGTTGCGTCGACGCGTCGGACGCGCGCCGTTAGAAATCCATCGACGATCAGCAAATTTCCGTCATTGTCAAACGCCACATTGGGAGGATGATCAAGCTTGGTTAGTGTCGCTCGGATCCCGTCTTCACTAAAACCAGCAATCCCGTTGCCTGCTACCGTTGTTATGACATGCGTGACCGCGTCCACGCGGCGAATACGGTTATTGCCCGTGTCGGCGATGAACAGATTCCCTGTCTTGTCAAAGGCGATTCCGTTTGGAGCATCATTCCCGGCGTATATCTGGGCACTGGTGGCCACTTTGCCATCCCCGCTATAACCCGCTGTCCCGTTGCCGGCTATGGTGGTAATGATGCCTGTTCCGCGATCAATCCGCCGAACTCTGTTGTTACCAGTATCGAAGAAATAGACGTTCCCGGATTTATCCACGGCAATGCCAGCGGGTCCCGCTATGGCTGCACCCGCGGCGGGAACGTTGTCACTGATGAAATTTCTCCCTCCGTTTCCGGCGAAATCTTTGATGATGCCAGTTACTGCGTCCACTCGTCGCACTCGATTGTTTCCAGCGTCGCCGATCAACAAATTCCCTGCATGGTCAAAAGCAACTCCCGAAGGATTGAATAACTTGGCTTCCACGGCGGGACCATAGTTCCCGCTATATCCAGCTTTTCCGTTTCCTGCCACCGTACTGATCGCTCCTGAGGTTTTATCAACACGGCGGACACGATTATTTCCTCCGTCACCGATCACCAGATTCCCAAGCCCGTCGATAGCTAGCCCGAACGGAGTCTGGAGCGTAGCCGCCGTGGCTGCACAGCCATCGCCAACGACATCAGTTTGTGACGCGCATCCAGTGCCGCCCCCCGCTACAGTCGTGATGATTCCAGTGGCAGCATCAACACGTCGGACCCGATTATTGTTGCTGTCTGAGAAAAATAAGTTGCCGAACTGATCCAGGACAACCCCCAAAGGGAAGTTCAACGCGGCATTGAGAGCCGGGCCATTGTCGCCAGAAAAACTTTGAGTTCCGTTCCCTGCCACAGTTGAGATAGTTTTGCTGATTGCATCCCACCGGCGAATGTGATTGCCAAAGCCGTCAGCAAAGAAGAGGTTGCCGGCGCCATCGATTGCAATGCCGTAATCTCCATTAAGATCGCTGGCAATCACGCTCAACGTTTGCGTCTGCGCATCCAGACGCCTGATCTTTGAACCATCGATGATGTAAAGATTGTCCGCTTTGTCGAGCACAACTCCCATTGGAAACAACAAGCTATTCTGGGTGCCGTCACCTGCCACGATCGACAAACGATTGGTCGCGTGATCAAATCGATACACGACATGTTGACAAAAAGAAGTAAGGTAAATATCACTGGACGAGTTGACGGCAGTTTGCAGCGGGTTGCACAAGCTCGCTTCCCTCGCCGAAACGTTATTACGCAGTGCGCTGCCGCCTCCCGCAAATGTATTAACAATGCCCGTCTGACCCCAACCGGCGGCGATGAGTAACAACACTACTACGTGCGTATACCCTACATACTTACTGATCACTAAAGTCTCCTTGTGGCGAAGTAGTCTTGACAAGATTGGCTTTGAGAGGCCGAGGGTGATGATTGCTCGCGATCGACAGCGGAAGCATGTGGAGTTACTGCTGAAATAGCGCTCGCAACTTAGCATCGGCCAGTTAGGCTGTCAATGGCAGTTTCTGGCGTTATTCGCTCCGTAGATGTCACAATGGATTAAGACGATGAAACAACTCAGGTACTTCGTTGCTAACTCAAAACAGATCAGATTATCGCTATGCCTGTCACTGGCTGCGACATTCTTTCTCATAGCGATCGGTAAAGGCCGGACCGAGATCTCCCGGCCCAAAATCCTCGGCGTCGCCCACATCGGGCTTCGCACCGATAACCTCGATGCCGCCCGCAAGTTCTACAGCGGCATCCTCGGACTCGGCGAACCGTTTTCGCTCGACAAACTGCCGGACGAAGGCACGGGCCTCCTGCTGACGTATTTCAAGGTCAATGACAAGCAATACATTGAACTATTCCCGGAACTAACTGATCCCAAGCAGGATCGACTCTCCCACATTTCGTTTGAGACGACCGACGCTGAGCAGATGCGTCAATACCTCGCCAGCAAAGGCGTTAAGGTTCCCGAAAAGCTCGAGCCTATGCAGGACGGCAACCGAGGTTTCGATGTCATCGACCCCGATGGCCACGATGTCGAGTTCGTCGAATATCGGCCCGGATCGATCCACTCGAAAAGCTTTGGCCGGGCACTTCCCTCTTCGCGCATCTCGCAGCGCATCATCCACGTTGGCGTCGTTGTCAAAGATCGCGCCGCGGCGGACCGCTTCTACAAAGACGTCCTGGGATTCCAAGAGACTTGGCACGGCGGCATGAAAGATGACACCAGCGATTGGGTCGATATGCGCGTTCCCGACGGGACCGACTGGCTCGAGTACATGCTCAATGTTGAGAATCCCGATCCGAAAGAACTCGGTGTGATGCACCACTTCGCGCTTGGCGTTCCTAGCGTGAAGGCTGCATACAGCACCGTTCTGAAACGTGGTGCAAAGATCGACGAGAAACCCGAAATTGGACGCGACGGAAAATGGCAGCTGAATCTTTACGACCCTAACTTCACCCGCGTTGAGCTGATGGAACCAAAGCCCGTCCGCAAACCCTGTTGTTCGGAAATGAAGCAATAGAGGTTTCCCTTTTATTTTCCCACCTCAATTACGTTCCGCTCGAAATCAAATCGTATGATGGCAACGCCCAACGCAGCAGGGCCAAGCAGTCCGTCAAAGCCTCGATCCCGATCTTCAGTGAAAGTCCACAAGTATGCCTTCTGTTTCTGGCGCGTGAGTGGACCCATGCTGAGCGATGGCAGTTCCACTTCAGAAAGGTGATCTTCGCCACCCGCATTCAAGTTAGACACGGCACGCGTAGGCAGCGCATTCACCATGCCGTGCACACGATTTTTGAATAGCATCAGGTCCTTCGTCCCCGTATCAAGCAGAACCTTCAACTTTTGCCCCTCGCTCTCTACAGGGATCACGATGTACTTTCCACTCGCCTCTTCTCCAACCTCAAAGTGCACGGCGTCCATGCCGGCACTATCGGCGCGAAACGCGATCCTCCGATGCCGATAGTCCAAATTGAAACTTTGTTTTCCTAGTAGATCCAGCCCGATTACAGCACCGATCCGCGTGCCCAAAGCCTTGGAAATTTGGCTGAGATCCACTGCTACCATCTCCAACCCCGCAACCGAGACAGGTCCCACGCGCACGTCGGAAACGCGAATTCGTTCCGCCCCGATTGTCCGATTCATGACTGAAATTTCTGATCGAGTGCCTGATAGCCCCATTTGTTTAGCCAGGCATCCATCGATAGCGCTCGGCACGGCGCCGGTATCGATCAGCATGGATACATGTGACGTCCCCGCGATTGCTCCTTCCACCACGATCGCCCAGTTGTCGATGAGCCGAAACCGAATTTCATTTTGCGCCTGACCGGATGTACTCAAAAAGATCGCTAACAGAAAGACCAGCCGCTGCATCGTTCTTCCTCCCGACGTGCTCGGGAGAGGAATTAGCTGCTGGGTGCGAACTAAGTCCTGAACGAAGGCTGAACATTCGCGAACCTTTTCCTGAGGACGTGTTCGGCCCTGTATTTCCGCGAAGTTAGAGCTGTTGAGGCGAATTCAGATACAAGACGCTTTCAGTGCTTAGGCGGCCAGAAGGCCGAAGCTATAATGTCGGCGCTTCCCTCTCGGAGTTCTTTTTTGCCTGGCAGATTTACGGTAGGAGATTGGACGGTCGTTCCGGACCTGAACACTCTGGAACGCGACGGGCAAGCCGTGCGTTTGCAACCCAAGGTGATGCAAGTACTGCTGACGCTGGCCGAGTTCCCCGGGGAAGCAGTTTCAAAAGAGCAGATTTTTGCCTGTGTCTGGCCGGGGACATTCGTGTCCGATGAAGTCCTCACGCATTCGATTTCAGAGCTGCGCAGGACTTTCCAGGACAATCCACGTGAAGCGGCTTATATCCAAACGATCTCAAAGGGCGGTTACAGGCTTGTCGCGCCCGTTACTCGCGCCATCGCTGACACAGAAGCCAAGGTGGGCTTTCTTAAGCACCGAAGCTGGATTGTCGCCATTCTCCTGGGCGCGGCTGCTCTTGCATTGGGCACTGTCGCTTACTTGCAAGTTCGCCCGCATTCCTCGCCTCAACCAGATATTCGATCGCTCGCGATCCTGCCTCTCGAAAATCTCTCAGGCGATCCCGGACAAGAGTACTTCGCCGATGGGATGACAGATGAACTGACCACGCGCTTGTCGCAGATCAGCGCCCTTCGAGTCATTTCTCGCACGTCGATGATGCGCTACAAGCGAACCAAGAAAACAATTCCGGAGATTGCCCGTGAACTGAATGTGGACGCGGTGCTTGAGGGCTCGGTACTCCGGTCTGGTGGTCGAGTTCGCATCAGTGCGCAATTAATCCAGGCGGCAAACGACCGACACTTGTGGGCGCAAAGCTATGAACGCGATCTTGGAGATGTCCTCGCTCTTCAAGCGAACGTTGCCGGCATGGTGGCGGATTCAATCAGTGTTCAGGTTACGACGCAACAAAGGAATCGCTTGGCTAACGCCAGGCAGGTTAATCCCGAAGCCCACGACTTGGTGTTGCAAGGTCGAGAGCATTGGAGCAAATTCAGCAATCCAGAACTGCGAACTGCGATTTCATATTTTCAGCGGGCCATTGACATCGATCCAAACTATGCCGTTGCGTATGCCGGCTTGGCCGATTGCTACCATGAGCTCGACGACTCGCCACCTAAGGAAATATTCCCGAAGGCCCGAGCGGCGGCAGAGAAGGCATTGCAACTCGACCCTGGACTCGCTGACGCCTACAGTGCGCTCGGCTGGGTGGAATGGAACTACGATTGGAACTGGTCGAACGCCGAACGGGACTTTGTGCGCGCCATTGACCTTAACCCCAACTATGCAATCGCTCACGGAATGTACGCGGAATTTTTGGATTCCATGGGAAGGTTCGACGAGGCCGCAAAACAACGGACCTTCGCGATGCAACTTGGCCCCCCTGACCCAATCGGTTACGTAAATATGGCAGAACATCTTACCTACACACGCGATTACGACCGCGCCATTGAGAACTGTAATAAGGCTCTCGCTTTGGACCCCGCATTCTTTTTTGCGCAGGGTCGTCTGGCACAACTTTACTGGCTGAAGGGCATGCAGGAAGAAGGCCTGAAACACCAGATCGCGATGGTGGTGCTCGAAGGAAATTCGGAGCTCGCAGAAAAGATGGAATCTGCACACGCGCGCGGCGGCTTCAAAGCTGCGATCCGGGAGAAACTCAAGGCAGACGAGTTGCTGCGAAACCAGGGGACATGGGTGTCACCCACGAACGACTCCTGGTACATGCTTCTGATCGGTGACGAGCACGGCGCCCTGTTCGCGCTCGAGAAGGCCATTGACGAGCGAGACCCTCTCCTCACTTCCCTTGCCGTCGATCCCCTGTTCGACAAACTGCGATCTCATCCGCGGTTCATCGAGATTCTCAAGCGCGTGGGGCTAACACATCAGTAGCTCCTCCCTTAGCGCCTCTTCGCGTAATACCCCGAACGGCAATGCACAACCCATTTCGACTTCTGCGGCAGGATTCGGATCGACCGGTATGCAACATCGCTTTCCATCCGTGCTGGTTTGTAGCTCAGGGCGTATTGAGTGCGAAGGCCTCGTTCGATCCGTCGAAACGCACCTGTCATTCCGTCATTCGATTCGGCTCGTATCACGAAACCACCCGACATTCTCGTCAGACGTTCGATAAAACTCTTCTCGTCCCTCCTGAGCTCTGCCAGATCCAGAAACGACGAGTCGACGACTACTACGCTAGCTTCCGCCCGCTCCACAGCTGTGATTGCTTCTTCCGCCCTCGCTTTGCTGATCGTGTCATTTCCATCGCTTAAGACGACGATCACTTTTCGCGTCCGGGGTGCGTTGGGCTGCGTGGTGAAACTGTGCGCTGCCAAAATTAGTGCGTCATACAAAGCGGTGTCTCCATACGGACGCAACCCGTGGATCGCGGACTGTAAATCCGCCGCGTTGTCTGTCATTCCCTGGATGGGCCGCACAGTACTTCCGAACGCAATCACTGCAGCGGTATCTCGTCCGGGCTGAAGAATCTTTTTCAAGAATGTTGCGGCCGCCTTCTGCTCGAACTTGAATCGCACTTGCACCGAACTGCTGATGTCAATCAGGAGCACTACCTGTAGCGGCAAATTTGTACGCTGTTCGAAGTTGTACAGATGCTCGGGCGGCATTTCGTTATCGAACAACCGGAAGTCGTCGACGCCCAGTTTGTCGATGAAATGTCCTCTCTTATCGGTAACCGTAAAGATCAGTTGAACTTCGTCCACACGCTTCGAGAACGTAAAGCCGGGTTCGCTGAAGTTCGGGAAGAGCACCGCGGCTGCGGGTACCTCCTGTGCGAGGAGCACAGGCATCGTAAGGAGGACGATGGTAGAAACAAAAACCGGTACAACAATTCGGGCGAGATACGCGCGATCGGACATAACGATTCCGTGGGCGGGATTGGCGGGGTGACTGACTGCGGCGTAGTATTTGTCCGCTCTGAATGCAAGTCAATACAGCGAACCTCTGAGCCGAAGTCAAAAACTTCCACAGCCATCTAACCCAGCCCAGGCCGGAAGCATCGGCATTTGGCGGAACGGTCACGCAAGTTGCACCGCCTTACGCACCCTTTCACAATGAAATCAATACTTTCTACGTAGTTGCTATAAGTTATAAGATTGATCCGCAGACCAGCGTGTTCCCCACTTTGTTCCCGCGCCGGATTCGAGAGTTCTAGTTCAGTCCTGAAATACCGTTTACTCGCTTTTCTGGGCCCTACAGCCGCAAGTTTGACCTCGGCACGACCCGGAGATCACCCGCCGTCCCGAAGCGCGACTCAGAGGCTCTAATGCGCGCCAGAGCAAGTGCCGAATATCCGTCAGGAATGAACTTACAATTGCGATTTTCTCGAAAGACGAGAGCCGGCCGAGCTCGAGGTGTTTGCCTAGTGAGAGCGCGCTACCGGTTCCGGACTAGTTGCAAACACAATTCCCGGATGGAACAAAGTACCAGCCACCCGGGTCGCAATCGCGATCAAATCGCGTTGTCCTTCAAACACCTTTACCAGTCGCGCTCGTGACATTTCCGGAAGGTTTACCGCACGCCCACTACGAATGAAACCAAGATGCTCTTCGTTCGCGGTCACGGAAGGAAACTGCGGCAGGAGCTTTCGCGGGTGGATAAAAACGTCTTCAAAGCTCTCGCTCTCGATCACCTCTGCCAATCCTTCGAGCGTGACCGCATCGGCCAGCATGAATTCGGCGACAGCCATCCGTCGAAGACTTGCAAGGTGCGCGCCGCAGCCTAGCAACAGTCCCATATCGTGTGCGATTGAGCGCACGTACGTGCCGGATGAAACGCGCGCGCGAAAACTGACCGTGTCATGTTGGAGGTTGAGCAATTCCAATTCTTTGACTTGCACCTCAACCGCCTTCAGTGGCACTTCTTTCTGTTTGCGTGCAAGCTTGTAAGCAGGCACTCCTTTGATTTTTTTGGCGGAGAATGGCGGCGGCAGCTGTTGGATGGTGCCGCGGAACTTCGCAGCAAGCCCTTCAAGCTGTTCCTGCAAGAGCTGCACTTCCTGGGCTTCGCCCACCTGATCTCCATCGGCATCATAGGTATCGGTCGCAGTCCCAAACCGAATTTGGCCTTCGTAGATTTTCTCTGCGGCGGTATAGAACTGCGCCAGGCGCGTCAGGTTTCCGACCACCAACGCCAAAACTCCGGTCGCCATGGGATCGAGCGTACCCAGATGACCTACAGACTTCTGGTTCAGCATGCGGCGCACCCGATTCACAACGTCGTGCGACGTCATCCCTCCGGGCTTGTCGATAATCAGAACGCCGTTCATCGATTTAAGCTGCTAGCCACGAGCCGTGAGCTACGTCTCACTCTTCGATTTGCGTAGGCGCTTAGCTTCACACGACTGATCGTACATTTGATAGTGTAGATCTGCGGTTCAGTATAAGCCGCGCGCCGAAAGTAGGAGCCACGAGCAATCTAAGCCGTTGCTTTTTGCTCAAAGCTCGTAGCTCAAAGCTCAGAGCTCTTCTGAATGATCCCTCTTCGCGACGATCAGCCCTGCTTCTCGACTCCGTTTGTCACCTGGTTTTTGATCGGGATCAATCTGCTGGTCTTCCTGTTCGAATTGTCCATCGGCTTTCAGAGCCGCGCGGATCTCAATGCCCTCATGGTGCAGTTTGGAGTCGTGCCGAGCCATTCCATTGGACTTCTGACCGGCACCCCAGTATTTGCGCCACTCGCTGCGATCTTGCCGATCTTCACGTCCATGTTTCTGCACGCATCCTGGTCGCATGTGCTAGGGAACATGCTTGTCCTCTGGATCTTCGGCGACAACATCGAAGATCATCTAGGACACTTCAAATACCTGGTGTTTTATCTGCTGTGTGGATTCGCCGCCAGTTTCACCCACATCGTCCTCAACCCGAATTCATTGGTACCGAGCGTGGGAGCGAGCGGAGCGATTGCGGGCGTCATGGGTGCATATTTCGTTCTCTTTCCTCGAGCCAAGGTGCTCGTCTGGTTCCCGCCCATCTTTCTTTTCAAAGTGCCAGCATGGCTAATGCTTGGATATTGGTTTGTCGCGCAGTTCATCAGCGGTACGGCAACGTCAATTGCATCGGCGAACCAAGCCGCTGGTGGCGGCATCGCGTTCTGGGCCCATGTCGGAGGATTCGTTGCAGGCGTCCTGCTGATCAAGCTTTTGCCCGAGCGTCCACAACGCTACCGATATGGAACGTGGTGAGTCTGAGCAGCACTCAGCCCTCAGCTTTCAGCAGTTCTTCCACCACAGCTTCTACATGAATCACAGTCGTGTCGAGAAACTCGATGTCCTTAGATTCGCAGGGGCGTAACAAGAGAGGAAGTTCGGTACCTGCCAGCACAATCGCTTCGACTCCGTCTTCAACTTTCATACGTCGCGCGATCCGAAGTATCTCGGCTGCAGTCTCCGGCCGGAATTGGTTATTCAGCAGTTCACCAAGATATTTTCTATGAATAAATTCCACTTCTGGTTCCTTCGGTCGGACCAGCGTAATTCCGACATGCTCGAACTCTTCAGGGTAGAAACTCGCTCGCATGGTGAATCCGGTTCCGAACAGACCCACGGTTTTCAGGCCTTTGGCCTTCGCATGGTCACAGGCGGCACGCACGATACTGACGAAAGGGATGGACGATCGCCGTTGAAACTCGGCGAACACGATATGTGGCGTGTTGGCGGCGATAAAGCCAAGCGTCGCGCCCGCACGTACCAGGCGTTCGGCGCTAGAGACGAGGTAATCGGTGAGGTCGTCGAGCCTCCCCGAATCGAGCATTGCGATCCCCTTGTCTACATCAAGGCTGTCAATCACGATGTGTGGATTCTCGCCCTGGGGCTTCCGGGCGCGATAACGCGCGAGGATCGATCGGTAGTAATCGATGGTGGATTCAGGCCCAAGGCCGCCAATCATTCCTGCAGTTCGCATTCAGTGAGTCAGGATGCTCGGAAGTCGCGGTGGGATTCGCAATTGATCGCTCCTTTCAGAGCGTTCCAGCCGTAGGAAGGATCTTCAACTCTTCCACTGTAGTGTTTTCGGGAAGAAGAATCGCATTCAAGGCGGCTTGCGCAACTGTCTCCGGAGACATCATCTTGCGGCGAGGGGCGTCAGGCCAATAGGTGTTCCATATTTCCGTATCCGTTGGGCCAGGAAGCAGGGCAATCACTCGGATGCCCTGTTCGCGCACTTCTTCGCGCAAGGTATTCGTAAAACCAAGACCGCCATGTTTCGATGAGTTGTAGGCAGCCGAACCTGCGAAAGCTTGCGTTGCTGCGACCGATAAGTTGTTGACGATCACTCCTCCGCGTTTCATCAACTTCAACGCGCTTTGCGTTACCAGGAAAAGTCCATCCAGATTGGTCGCAAGCACTTGTTTCCAAGTTGAATACGGCAGATCACGGATGTTGCAGATCCGGGGGCTGATTCCAGCGTTGTTGACGAGAACATCGAGCTTCTTGAAAGTTGCGCGGATGTCGGCGAAGAGCAGATCTACCGAGTATGAATCGCTCACGTCGCATGCACGAGCGAATACCTTCGCGCCGGCTCGCTCGAGTTCACGTTGCGCAGTGTCGAGAGCATCCTCATCGCGTGCTGTGATGATGAGACTCGCGCCATCTTGTGCCAACGCGCGCGCGATGGCGAACCCAATCCCGCGAGAAGCGCCAGTTACAAGGGCTGTGCGACCGCGTAAGCGAGAGTTGATGCTTGTCTTAGCTACTGGCAAAAAACAGGTTCCTCGTCACTACGTTCCTCGGAATGAAAGGACAGAAAAGAAAACCTTCTGTCACAAACATACTGGGCAGCGTTCGACTAAACCCCGTTCGGACGTTGGCGAATGAGCGATAGGAATTCCGAGCGGGTCTCCTCTTCCTCGCGGAAACAGCCAAGCATAGACGAAGTCACGGCTGCCGAGTGCTGTTTCTCGACTCCACGCATCATCATGCAGAGATGGCGCGCTTCAATCACGACACCTACGCCTTGTGGCTCGATCACTTTCTGAATGGTTTCTGCAATTTGCGTAGTCAGCCGCTCTTGTATCTGCAGTCGTCGCGAAAAGAGCTCGATCAGCCGCGGGATCTTGCTGAGTCCGATGACTTTTCCGTTTGGGATGTAGGCTACGTGTACTTTGCCGAAAAAGGGCAGCATGTGGTGCTCGCAGAGACTGAACATTTCCACGTCTTTTACGATCACCATTTCGTCATACTGAACCGTGAAGAGAGCACCCTTGAGAAGCGCTTCGGGATCTTCCTGGTAGCCTTTTGTGAGGAACTTGAAGGCCTTTTCAACGCGCTCAGGCGTGCGAATCAATCCTTCGCGTGTGGTGTCTTCGCCCAAACGGACGATCATTTCACGGACCAAATCTTCGAAGCTGGCACTGGTAAGGCTCGGAACCTCTGCTGTTTTCATCTCACTCCCATTCTGACTGAGTTATGAAGCGGGCGCAGGTTACAGTTGCGCGTTCGCTGCCCCCCAGTATTCGAAGGAATTCATCATGGTTTCTTCAATCCTTACCTTTTCCAGATGAGCGCGATGGAAGCCGCGCTGCACAATTTCGTAGACCGCCACACAAAGATTTTCAGTAGTAGGAACATTGGCGGCGAATTCGGGAAGTACATTCAAATTCTGTAAGTCATAGCGGGAGAGGATGTTCTCAGCGACGAAACCATCCAGGTCGACCAGGTTACAGACCATTCCCGTCGAGCGGTCGACTGCCCCGCTCACGGTTACCTCGACGGTGTAGTTGTGCCCGTGACCGTGGGGGTTATTGCACTTTCCGTAAGTCTCCTTGTTCTCTTGCTCGGAGAATGTATCGTTGTGCAGCCGGTGGGAGGCCGAAAAGCGATAGCGTCGTGTGAGATAAGCCTTCATACTTCCCCGTAGAAATCGACGAACAAGTCCGGCGTTTCGTACACGCGAACGCGGTGCAGTTGTGCGGCTTTCAGTTTAGGCGCAAGACGCTGCCAGACAGCGATGGCCAAGTTCTCGGTGGTAGGAATCTGGTTAAAAAACTCGGGAACTTCCTTGTTGAGAAATCTATGGTCCATCGCATCGAGCACTTCGCGATTCATGATTTCTTTCAATTGTTTGAGATCGACGACGAAACCCGAACGCGGATCAACGGCGCCCTTTACCGTTACCTCGAGCGTGTAGTTGTGACCGTGTCCATTCAGATTGTTGCATTTGCCGAAGATGCGCTGGTTCTCTTCGGGCGTGAAATCGGGATTGTGATAGTAGTGCGACGCGGAAAATTCAGCCTTGCGGGTTAAATAAACCATTCGTTCCTCAAAAAAGCTGATTCAACATGCTTAGATGACTTATTCCAGACCTAGCGAATCAGAGAGATGCGCCAACTTGCAGCTGCGCTAGGCTGTGTGTTTCACATGAGTTCCGGAACTTGCAGGGAGATGAGATCCGGATGAGTATTCCCTGCCCTTCCAACGAACTTTGCCGAGCCGGTGGAACAATTTCGAGCGCACGAGCAAATAGCTGAACATCAAAAGTCCGAACAGAAACAGCACGTTTGAACTCCAGCCAAAGTGAGCACGCGCCGTGCGGCGGATCAGCAGCACCATCAATGCAATACAAAGAATGACTGACAGGACAGCAAGATCGAAATGTCTTTCGAGCGCAGCCCAAACAGCGAAAGCCAGGCCAGCGATTAAAACCGTGCACTCCTGCAAGCGCGACATTGCTAAGCGAACGGGTTGCGGGAACAGGAGCGCGAGATTCTTGGTCCATCCATCGCGCAAGTCGCGATAGGTGCGGTACATACGCGTACGAAGAACGTCGCCACCGTAGCGGAAAAGGATTTTTCGACCGCTCTTCTTGACCAGTCGCGCGAGTGCAACATCTTCCAAAATATCTCCTGCAACTGATGCATGGCCGCCGACAGCATCATATGCGCTGCGTCGGATCAAAAGGAATTGACCATTGGCGGCTGCAATCGGAGAGTTTGGATCGCTAACTTCAGCGGGCGGATATGTCGCAGCCAGTTCTGAAAAAATAACAGGCATTACGGCTCGTTCCGCAAATGTATGAACTTCCTGTTCGGGGGAATAGGAAAGCAGTTCAACACCACGCATCCTGGCTTCGCTGACGCTGCGAAGAAGGGATTCTGGTTGGTGAACGGTATCAGCATCAGTAAACAGCAGCCATTCGCCACGAGCGCGAGCCGCGCCTGCCATCAAGGCATTGTTCTTGCCGATAACTTCCGGGAACAACGGTCCTGGGGTGATGACGCGAACGTTCCTGTAGGAACATGCGATCTCGCGAGTGCGATCCGTTGAACCGTCGTCGATCACGATAATTTCAAAGCTTAAGCCGGACTGACAAACCAGCGAGTCCAAGCAGGCAGCGAGTGAAGCTTCTTCGTTGCGCGCAGGCACCAGCACTGATAAATCGGGCCGACCCAAGCCTGGAAATGACGCGACCATACCCTGATTCGTTATTATATCTACGTGCGCCGCACGGCTATTGTCATTCCACTTTTGATGCTTTTGGCGGGTTGCTACGGTGGGACACGTCCACCACGTATCGGCAATCCCGCACCGGACTTTACCGTCCAAGACTCTGATCGCAAACTAAGCCTAAGTGATTACAAAGGCAAAGTGGTGTTGCTCAACTTCTGGGCCACCTGGTGCGCACCGTGTATTGCGGAGATGCCCGACCTGATCGCTCTTCAGGAGAAAATGAAAGATAAGGGCGTGGTTGTGGTTGGCGTGAGTATTGACGCCGACGAAGACGCGTATCACAAGTTCCTGAAGGACTACAAAGTGAACTTCGTGACGGTGCGCGACGAAGAACGAAAGACGTCTACTCTTTACGGCACATTTGGCTGGCCGGAAACCTACATCATTGATCGGCAAGGCGTGGTGAGGCGGAAGTTCATTGGCGCCGCAGATTGGACCTCGCCTGAAATCGTGGGTTTTCTGGGAAAGATGTAGCCGCTCGGATAATCAAAAAGACAAACTGAAAACGGGTGGGAGCGTTGGTCAACGATTCGGCGTATCGTTGTGCGCTTCGCTGTCAGGAAACAGCTTTGCGCACGACGCATCCCTATGATTGCGAAACTTGTTTTCCCCGTTTTCAGCAGCCTTGCTGGTTCGAAGTCAACAATAATGATTGGCAAGCGGTTGTGGCAAGGTGGCAGATATGCCATTCTAAAGAGGTAATTCTGCCAAGTGTCTTTAGCGCAGGCGCTCCGACACGGTGTGAGCGAGAAAGTGGCGCAACATGATCGATGTCACGGTGCTGTTTCTGGACGGAACGTTTTCCTCAACTGCTGTAGGCCCGATGGAAGTTTTCAAACACGCGGGCACCTTATGGAACATGCTCACGGGAAAGCGCCAGATACCTCGATTCAACGTGACGGCTGCGTCCGCTGGGGGCCGAGCGGTAAATTGCGATGGGCCGATCCGTATCACACCGGATGCATCGCTCTCCGAAATTCGCCACACCGACCTCGTCTTCGTTCCCACAACGGGGATAGGAATCAATGACGTAGTGGAGCGCAATCCAACGGTGGTCCCATTTCTACGCAAATGGCATCGTCGTGGAGCAGCTATCGCGGGCGTGTGTTCGGGAGTAGGCCTAGTGGCGGAAAGTGGATTATTGGATGGACGACGGGCGACAACGCATTGGGGATTAGCGGAGAAGTTTCGCGAAATGTATCCAAAGGTGAATTGGGTGCCGGAACTCATGGTGACCGAAGACCGCGGTCTGTATTGCGGCGGCGGTGTACACGCAGCCATGGACTTGAGCCTGTATCTAGTGGAGAAATTTTGCGGTCATGATGTTGCGATGCAGACCGCGAAGGCGTTCCTGATTGAAACTCCACGCGCTTGGCAGGCAGGCTTCGCGGTGGTGCCGTTGAAGACGGAACACGATGATGATTCGATCGGCAGCGCACAGGAATGGATGCACAAGCATTTCAAGGAAAATTTCCCACTGGAAGCGCCAGCGGATCACGTTGGTATGAGCATGCGGAACTTCATCCGACGATTTAAGAGCGCAACGGGAGATAGCCCGCTGATTTATCTGCAGAAGCTACGTGTCGCGGCGGCAAAACGTTTGCTGGAAAACGATCACCGGACAATGCAGGAAATCAGCGATGCCGTAGGCTATCAGGATGTCGCTTTCTTCCGGCAGCTTTTTGAACGGCACACGGGAGTTTCACCGAGCGCGTATCGGGAGAAGTTTGGAGTGTAGGCACCGTAGTCGAAGAGCTCTAAACCGCAAAGTTCGCTAAGGGATCGCGAAGAGGACAAGAAGGGCACGCGGATCTTTTCTTTCACTGCTTTACTTCGACATCGTGCGTGTTAGCGAATTCGCTGCAGGTCTGTTTGGATACTCGTCTCGACTTAATGCTAACAGCATAGCAACGTTGCTTTTCGTCCTTCACAAACAGCGACGAACCGACGAGTTTCAGGTCGGTGATGAAGACCCATTGGACATCTTCCTCCAACCCTGACTTGATTCGGTTTGTGAAAACTCGGACTTTCCATAATACATCTCCGCTTTTGACATCGGTGGCCACGACATATTGGTTGCGTCCGTCGCCAGCGACTGAGTACTGGATGCCGTTGTTTACAACCGGTGTCACTTCCTTCGGCGGGAGCCGTTTTGCAGAAAGAAACGTCGTCACCAGTGTGGTAATCAAGACAGCGATGAAAAATGCTCTCACATTGATTGCCCGATGCGTTTTCATGGTTCCAACTTTACCCTCCTCAGGCGAAGTGAGTTGGTGATTACGGAGACCGAACTGAAACTCATCGCGGCGGCGGCAAGAATGGGGCTCAGCAGTAATCCGAAAAACGGGTAAAGCACGCCAGCGGCGATCGGGACGCCGAGCGAGTTGTAGACAAACGCAAAGAACAAGTTCTGGCGGATGTTGCGCATTGTTGCCTGGCTCAACTTGCGGGCACGAACGACGCCGGCCAGATCACCTTTCACCAGCGTGACACCGCCGCTTTCCATTGCGATGTCAGTACCAGTACCCATCGCGATGCCGACACTTGCCTGGGCGAGAGCGGGAGCATCGTTGATACCGTCTCCGGCCATCGCCACGACTCTTCCCTGCTGCTGAAGGCGCTGAATGACTTCGGTCTTTTGAGCGGGAAGGACTTCCGCATGGAACTCGTCGATGCTGAGTTGTTTAGCGATTGCTTCGGCGGTGAACTTGTTGTCGCCGGTAAGCATGACCAAGCGGATGTTCTGTGCCCGCAGTTCACGAAGAGCCTGCGGAGTGGTTGACTTGATTGGATCGGAGATCGCGACGTTCCCAGTATATCGACCATCGATGGCCACGAGAACGGAGGCTGCTCCAGATGCTGGCGACGATCCGGCTGCGAGGTAGCTAACCGGTCCATCCTTCGGGAATGCGCCAGTTTCGCGCAGCAGTGCAGGGTTTCCAACCGCTACGTCATGGCCGTCCACGTTTCCGGTTACTCCCTTCCCTGCAATGTATTTGAAGTTGGTGGGCTCGGTCAGATGCAGTTTGCGCGCTTCGGCGGCGGAAACGATGGCTGCAGCCAGGGGATGTTCACTGACCCGTTCGAGGCTCGCCGCAAGACGAAGGACTTCGTCGATAGCAACGTCATTGTTGGAAGAGACGGCGGTCACTTTCGGCTTGCCTTCGGTAAGCGTGCCAGTTTTGTCGAGAACGAGCGTGTCGACCTTCTCGAGTGTCTCGAGAGCCTCGGCATTCTTTATGAGGACGCCAGCCGCGGCGCCACGCCCGGTGCCAACCATGATCGACATCGGAGTAGCGAGACCAAGTGCGCACGGGCACGCAATGATCAGCACTGCAACAGCGTTCACTATGGCGTGTGCGAAGCGAGGTTCGGGGCCCCAGATCGCCCATGCGATGAAGGTCATGATCGAGACAGCAATTACGGTGGGCACAAACCAAGCAGCCACGCGATCGGCGAGACGCTGGATGGGTGCACGAGTGCGTTGGGCCTGGCTGACCATCTGAACGATCTGCGAGAGCATGGTTTCTGAGCCGACGCGCTCAGCGCGCATGACGAATGCTCCCGATTGATTGACGGTGGCACCCACGACCTTCGACCCACTCTTCTTCTCTACTGGCAGCGACTCGCCAGTGATCATTGACTCATCCACAGAGCTTGAACCTTCAAGGACGACGCCATCCACCGGAACTTTTTCGCCGGGGCGAACGCGGAGATGATTCCCTGGCCTGACGGTTTCAAGCGGGACATCGCGCTCGGTGCCATCATCGTTCAGCAGACGGGCGGTCTTAGGACTCAAGTCGAGAAGGGCGCGAATGGCGCTGGAGGTGCGGCTGCGTGCGCGGAGTTCGAGGACTTGTCCGAGAAGAACAAGAGTTGTGATTGCGGCTGCCGCCTCGAAGTAAACGTCCGGGTGATTGCCCATCGTGCGGAATGATGCCGGGAAAATGTGGGGGAATAAAGTTGCGACGACGCTGTAGATGTATGCCACGCCGGTTCCAAGCGCAATGAGCGTGAACATATTGGTGGAGCGATTGACGATGGAGGCCCACCCTCGTTGGAAGAAGGGCCATCCGCCCCAGAGCACCACGGGGGTGGCTAACAGGAGTTCGAGCCAGGGGAGAATCGAACTCGACGACCACAAGTGGGAAGCGTCTGCCTGATGCCCCGAGAGTTCGTTCATTGACCCGTGCGGCCAGAGCATGCTGCCCATTGCAATCGCCAGCAGAGGAATTGTGAGGGCGGTTGAGATCCAGAAGCGACGCGTCATATCGCGCAGTTCGGGATTGTCTTCTTGTTGCGCAGTGACTGTACGTGGCTCAAGAGCCATTCCGCAAATGGGGCAACTGCCGGGCTCGGAGCGGACGATCTCCGGGTGCATCGGACACGTGTATTCGATTTTGGATTGTGGGAGAGGAGATTCCGGCTCAAGAGCCATGCCGCACTTGGGGCAAGGACCGGGTCCAAGCTTGCTCACGTCGGGGCACATAGGACATACGTAGGTACGCTCATCGGCTGTCACCGCAGACGTGTGTGCATGCGCGTGCGCTGTGGGCGAATGAACTGCGCCGATCTGCACTATTCCTGAGGAGGGCTCAGCGTTCAGGTATTTTTCGGGATCAGCGCGAAATTTTTCCAGGCACCCGCCGCAGCAGAAGTAGTACGTCTTTCCCGAATACTCGAGCTTGAACTTCGCTGTAGCGGGGCCCACGTCCATGTGGCAGACAGGATCTTTTTCTCTGGGAGTGACTTGGGGTGGGGGAGATGGTTTGGATCCACCAAGAGCCACCAGGGTAGACGAGCCGAGCTTTGCGGATTTCGCCGATAAATATTTCTCAGGTGATGCTTTGAATTTATCGAGGCATCCGGCTGAGCAGAAATAGTATGTCGAGCCGTCGTGCGTAAGGACATGACGGGTGGTGGCGGGATCTACTCTCATGCCGCACACCGGATCCTTGGTTTCAGATGTGCTGCCGGCTGGTTTCGAAGATTCAGGTGCCATGGTCTGGTGCTCCAGTCGAGAACTATTTGCTTCTCACTGGGTGCTGACGCCTTAACGATGAAAATCTTACAGTGTGACTGCTCTGTTGCGAAGAATCAATGAGATGTGGGTGACGGCTCACAAGAGCATGCGAAACATCCTGCGCCGGCGCACGATCCGCAGACCTGTACGGCTCGTTTCCGCAGGGCTGTGCGAGCACGATGCAGGCGCACGGAAGCGTTTGAAACGGAAAGGCCGTGCTTCGTCGCATATTCGGCAACGCTGGCATCCCCGAGCTCAAGTTCACGTAAGGCATCCGCGTATTCGGGTTTGAGAGAGTTCACTTCGGCTGGAACACATTTACACGAACCGAGCTCAGGTTGAGAAGCAGCGACATCTGGAAGTTGGGCTGGGTAGGCGATCACCTTTTCATCGGCGAGTTGACGACGGAAATGATCGGCAACGACGTTGCGCAAAATACGGTAGAACCATGCCACTACGCGTTCGGTGTTGCGGAGCTGGCTTCTCCGTGCAAAAGCGCGAAGATAAGCCGTTTGCAGCAGTTCTTCGGCGAGCATGCGATCATGAACGCGGGCGCCCACGAATGAGAGAAAGTCGCCGCGGCGACCAAGCAATGCTTCGAGAACTTCGGCGTCTTCAGGCACGCTCGCAGGCGGGTTTTCGGACGCACTCACGGAAAACGGGTGTACGCCTGAAGTCTTCATGCAATATATTGGATTCACGACCACAACTGAAAGACGCGACAAGAGTTCTGCTTAGGAGAAGAGCCAGCAATGACCTACCTGGACGCAGTGTATCGATATGAGAGTTCACCGACCGAGCGCGTGATGCGAGCATTAGACGCAATGCGCGAAGTTTATGGCATCCGGCGGATCGAGTTTGCTGAGAAGGACAAGAGCGTGCGAGTGGAGTTCGATGCATCCCGCATGAATGAAGAAGTGATTATGAAACTGCTGAAGCAGGCCGGACTCGATGTGCGTGAGAGATTGAGTTTGGCTTAGGATGTTGAGTGTTGCGAGAAAAGCAAAGGGGCGCTCAAGAAAACCTCTGGCCGAAGTTATTCTCGAGAGCGCCCCGTTGCGCGCCACTTCGTCTGCTCTTCGTGGTAGCAACCGCCATGCCATCCCTAAACGACTGAAAATTGGCGGTGGTCAGCCTCGCAACGAGTAGGATTTGCCAGCAGGGCAGGAAAAATTACTACACTCCCAATGGATAGCAAGAATGTTTCCTTTCAGCTACTTACCTTTTAGGAAAATCATGCAGCGACGTGTAGGACACCATGCAGAAATGAGGAGTAGAACACTGTAGAGCGGTACTTTGCGGCAGAGTTGAAACGATTGCGTGTTGAAATCTGATCGTCGATTTTGTCGCGGAGACAAAATTCCGCACGGCTTTTAAGGAACATGATGGAAATTTTTCCTGATGCCCTGTTTCCGCTATAATCGAACCGAACTGATGAGCCACGCATTTCTTCGGCTCGCATCACACCCGCGCCCTTAGCTCAGTTGGATAGAGCGTCTGGCTACGAACCAGAAGGTCGGGAGTTCGAATCTCTCAGGGCGCGCCATTTTCCCCAGTAAAAACCACATTTTTTAGGGTTGCGACCAGCGTGAGCAGTTCCGTGCTAGTAGTTTGCTAGTTTCAAACCAAGTTCCTGCGTGCGCTATACTCCCGCCGCCAACCGCAGGAGTGTCTCGCGGTGACCCGCGGCAAGGCCCTTCACCCTTCCCCCGGAAGGCGATGCACCGAAGATGCACCCAGGTCAATGAGTGTAATCGCCTGTTAACAACAGTTATGATTTGCGAGGCCGCTCAGGCCCCTTCGGTCTAACTCAGAAAATGTGAAGCAAACCTTTTTGTAAGATTGCCGACAGACAAGATGAAGTTTTTCCGAGTGCAAAAACGCAAGGTCGAACGAATTAAAGTTAGAGTTTTTGGCAATTCGAGTGATCGTCTCGCGATCACTCCTTCGCGAAGAAGTGCCATGCAGAGAATGGCCATTGACACTTTGTCCTGTGATTCATCCAATTTCTGCTCCGAGAGTTTGCAGTGCAACCACGTCCGGGCAAATTCACCGGAAATTACTGATCAGGATGACGTCGCTGCTTTGGCTGCCTCGAGTCAGCGCCAGTTGCTTGCCGTCACGCGACCAGTCAAAGTCGAAGATCTGTCCGGACTCAAAATTTGTAATTTGCTTCGGCGTTCCGCCAGAGAGTTTCTGTCGCCAAATGTTGGAGGCACCGTTCCGGGTCAATACATAGTCAATTGCCTCACCTGATGGTGCCCAACGGGGCTCCCCGGCTGACGTACCGGGCCAATCAAACTGATGCAAAAGGGCACCGCCATCGAAAGCAATTATTATTAGCCTATTTGGTCGTGATCCAGAGGGCGAACCAGGGTTCTGCGAAACGGCGAGATACGCGATCCGTTTGCCGTCTGGCGAGAACGCAAGAACATCGCCAAGCCAAACCGCCGGACTTTGCGCAATCGGTTCTGGAGGCTTTTCGCCTGTGATCGCCACACGCATCGGGACGGAACCCGAACCACCCCGTAAATAGATCACCCACTTGCCATCCGGAGAACATTGTGGAGAGGTAGCGACGGTCTCGTCCGCGATGCGGATGGGGTTGGAACCATCGGCATCCATCCGCCAGACTCCAACCTTTTGTTCCCGGTAGGCGGAGTAGACAAAATAGCGCCCGTCGCCGCAAAATGATGGGTCCGAGATTGCATTGTCATTGGGCGTCAGCAGGGTACGCACACTCGTATCGGAATTTAGGATGGAAAGATTGCCATCGCCGCTAGCGAAAATTATCCGTCCGTCGGTCGTCCAGGAGAATCGCCCAACAGCATGGTCATTGCGCGTAACCTGCTTGGCCTTGGTGGTGTCACTCGTCGGCGCGATCCACAGATCCGAGACTTGCGACCCTGCGGTGTCGGCTAGCGTCTTGCCGTCCTGAGTGAGATCCAGAGACCAGAGTTGGTAATCCATCAGATCATTCGTAAGACGCCTTGCTTGTCCCTTTGGAAAAGAAATGAACCAGAGTTGCCCGCGAAGAGCCTGATTAATGCTACCAATCGGCGCTAGAAGGCCACTGCCGTCCGGCAGCCAGCGCGGATGACCAATACGGTTGGGCGTCGAGTAGATTTCACGCACCGATCCATCGGCGATCGAGACTGCCCAAAGTACCGATCGAATACTTTTATTCGACTCCGCAGCTGCGAAGGCAATGGTTTTGCCGTCAGGGGACCAAGCCGTACCCCAAGAAAACATGTCAAAGTAAGGACGATTTGCGAGCAGCCGTTCGTTACTCCCATCAGCATTGGCAATTAATAGGGCAACTGTTTCACCCTGGACCCGTAAGAAGGCGAACTGCGCGCCGTCTGGAGAATAGCTGGTTGAAAAATCGATTCCCCCCTTCATCACGAGGTGTGATGTCCCTCCCAGCGTGGGAATTCGATAAAGGAAAGTATTAACAGGGTTGTTCTTTTCGGATCGAACAAAATCAATGTAGTTGGCATCGGGCGAAAAAGTCAGACCAAAAAACACAACTTCATCCGGCGGTAGAATCTGTACGTCACTGCCAGTAGCTACTTGACGAACGTTTAGGCTCTGTTTTGCTCCCTCACGCAGGGCATAGACAATGTAATGGCCGTCAGTGGAAATCGCGACGTTAACCGCGTTCCCGCTCTGGGTGACTCGCCTGATCGTCATGCCCTGCGCGTTCCACTCGCTCCCACTTCCGCTCCGTCTAGAGAAGTAAATCCCTAACCCGGCGATCAGCGCTGTCAATCCAACCAGCGTCATTGCCAGAATTACCTTATGGCGTCTCGCTTCGGCAAGTATGACTGCTCCGCTCGACGCGCGGCTCGTCGGCGGAGCGACTGGTCCTGCGGAACCCATTGAAATGACCTCGCTCACTCGGCGCGAGTGGCTGGAATCCGTATCCCGCCTTAGCCGCTTCAAGTCAGTGCGGATGTCCGCAGCGTGCTGGTAGCGTAGCTCCCGGTCTTTCTCCAGGCACTTGTCGATAATGCGCTCAAGCTCCGAGGGCAAATTGGGGTTGAGGCGTACTGGAGCGGTTGGTTCTTTATGCAGGATGGCATCGAAAACAGCAGCTGTGGTGTCGCCTCGAAAAGCGGGCATTCCCGTCGCCATCTCATACAAGACCGAGCCAAAGGAAAACAAGTCAGTCCGGGGATCCAGTTCCTTACCCAGGGCTTGCTCAGGCGACATGTACGCCGCCGTGCCCATCGCTGAACCAGGGCTGGTCAGCAGTTCCTCGCTCATTGTGAGCGCGGCTGGTGTGGCGTTCATCCGCGTCGCCACTAAGCCGACCTTAGCCAAACCGAAGTCGAGGACCTTGGCATGTCCGTCCGCAATCACAAAGATGTTTGCAGGCTTTACATCGCGGTGGACGATGCCCTTCGCATGGGCTGCAGCGAGTGCGTCAGCAACCTCGATCCCGACCGATAGCAAAGTGTCCACGTCTAATGGCTTCCCGGCAATCCTGTGTCTGAGCGTCATCCCTTCCAGAAACTCCATGGCAATGAAGGGTTGGTCGCCGTCTTTGCCGATCTCATAGATGGTGCAGATGTTGGGATGATTAAGAGCGGAAGCAGCACGCGCTTCACGACGAAAGCGCTCCAACGCTTGCGGATCTCGAGCTGACTCATCGGTCAGGAATTTCAGGGCGATGGAGCGGCCGAGTTCTGTGTCCTCGGCTTTGTAAACCACACCCATGCCCCCACCCCCGAGCTTCTCCAAGATTCGGTAGTGCGAGATGGTTTGACCGATCATGGAATCGTGGCAATGGTAGGCGCGGTGCAAAGGCAAGTCAATGAAAGCCGATGAGTTGGCGGCATCTCGCAGAGGATTAATGGCGAAACATCGCCATTACACTCATTGACCTAAAAACCGGCCCTGGCTCAACTTCATTTCCTGAATTTTGAAAAAGGGCGGGCCAACTCCGCAGTGGACCCACCCCGGCTAAAGCCCTGGGGCAACGCCGGGAGTAATGGCCCGGAAACGCCGCGCCAGATTCGGGTCGGAAGGAGGCCGCCCGAAAGTCAAATGCGCCGCGCATTCATCGCCGCGCGTACACTGCGAATCATGCGCAGGACACGGACAACCTCCAACACGTCATATGCCGGGTTATCCAACATGTGCTGAGGGTCCACGCCTTCCAACTCGCAAAGTTGCCGAATCTGACGTTCTTGCTTTGCAGTTCTTTTCGCCATGACCGCCGGGGAACCGCTTGTCGAGACATCTCCAACAAGTGAGCAATCCTGAACACTTGAACCCCGCTAATTCGTTCTAGCATCGCTCAGTCGGAGCTTGCATGCACGAAGAGATAAAAGCTGCACCAATTGGGATGTTTAGCCTTCTTGCGATTGGTCTGACCGCATCGTGTTTCCCGCTTATGGCTGTCATGGGATTGGGGCATACTTTTTCGGTGGTTCTCATCGTGATTTCTTCCGTGTTGTTTTCTCCAGCGCTAGTTTGCAGTGTGTATTCGATTGTGTTCGAGAAACCAAGGTTATTCGGTTTCGCTGCACTACTTTGTGCAGGCATCACACTCTTGACAGAGCGGAAAATCCTGAACTTTTTCGAGATGGGCTTGTTCCTGGCACCTTGCACCGTGCTGGTACTAAGGGCCGCCAAGCGGCGAGTTAAGAATCGTCGATTGCAAATATCTCAAGCGAACCGATAGCTGGGCAAATCGAATCGCCATTACACTTCCGTGCAAAAGCACATCGTTGCAGTCCTCGTTGCATCTCTTTGCCGCGAGGTGGCTGCCGCGTTGAAAGTAATTGTTTCCATGGCTCTTGAGAATTGTTCTCGCTAGACTCGAAGTCATGACAGACGAAAAAGCCGCCGATTGGGATGGAGTCGGGCCTGGATTTTCAGTCGGATTGTTGTTCGCACCATTGGTCTTCCGATTCGCTTTGTGGATTGCTGAACGGGAATGAGTAAAGGTGCTGCCTGACCCCTTGGAGCAGTAGTTCGCCTAGCTTCCCATTCCTTTTATCAAACGCGGCACTTCAGACCACAACCTTCCAGCTTGCCTGGCTTTCCCTTACTTCCCTCGCCGTGATGGGGTATGCCTGTACGACGGTCCACGATCGCGAATCACCTGTGCACACAAGAGCCATACCTGGCCTCGGTTTCAGTGCAGCATCGAGCCACGTCACGGTGTGCGTGGTGCCCGTTCTTATTTCGACTTGAATGACCTGCGCCATTGCATTCTCTGCCTCAGAAACAATACTTGTCCGACTGAACTCGTTGCTCTCTTATCGGTGCAGATAACAGCGTGTTTGACAGACTGCATTGAACTGCAAGGTATGTATAGAGTGCCCCATTACTCTTCCCATGACTGTGCAGAATGGCTCAACTCGGAAAGATACGTGGGACCGGTGCGGTTATGCCTGTTAGGTCGATTCCACCTGAGCGGTACATGTCACTGAATCTAGTTGGTCTCGCCGCGTTTTGAGCACATGGGTCAGTAATCGGCATAGTGAAAGGTCGGCTCCGTCCCAGAGATTCGTCCACTTTTGCGGCCGCGACACCGATATCACATCCATTGTCGGTTAGCAACCCGGCCATCACTACCCAAATTACAGCATCGCGGAATGAGCAAATGTGAACAGTCGCGCCCTGCCCGCCAATTCTAAAATTTCCTATCGTCAGAGGTCATTAAGCAACTCTAGGAAAGCCCGCACGTCTCTCGGGCAGTGGGGAACGGTCATGAACTCACCTTACGGTCTGCCCTGCGTTGAGAACTGTGTGACGTGTCAGCTGCGTTCCGAGAATTTCTTCTGCACCCTTGCAGAGGAACCGCTAAAAGCCCTCAGCGAAATAACCCACGCGACCGCCTACCCGAGTCACGCGCTCATTTTTATCGATGGGCAAATGCCGCGGGGGATCTTCATCCTCTGCCAGGGGCAAGTCAAGCTCTCAACCACTTCTAGCGATGGAAAGACTTTCATCCTGCGTATAGCAAAAGCTGGAGAAGTTCTCGGCTTGCATGCGACTGTCACAGGCAAGGCATACGAGTTGACGGCCGAGACCATGCAGCCCTGCAGCCTGAATTTCGTAAGCAGAGAGGATTTTATGATGTTTCTGAAGAAGCATGGCGATGCGTGCCTGCAGACCGCCCAACATATCAGCCGTGATTATCAGGGCGCGTGTAAGACCATTCGCTCGGTTGGGTTGTCACACTCGATTTCGGAGCGGCTCGCCAAATTCTTCCTGGCGTCGGCGGCGGAAGGCCGAGTCACAAATGGAGCCGTCCACTCAAAACTTGCGCTGACCCATGAAGAAATTTCACAACTTATCGGCACAAGCCGGGAATCTATAAGCCGCACACTTGCGGAGTTCAGAAAGATGGAGATCCTTGAATTAAAGGGCTCGACACTGATAATCCGCAATATGACTGCGCTGCAGAGGCTTGTGGCGGCTTAGAGATTATACAAGTAATTGTGAGAGTGCGATGAATGAAGAGTGACTGTCGGCAACTCAAAAGCAACCTTTTAAAAAACTTGGTTTACTTCAGACAGGATGGTTTGTCATGATCAGCACGTTCATCCGCAGAGCCGGCACTCTCACCACCGCATAGTATGCCTCATGGTCTATGCTTTCGTTCAAGCTGGAGTGGCCCAAATGTTTGGTCCGCGTCGAGAAGAGGTGTCTGTCGCGGTGACTTCGCGGGGCGGCAGGCAGCATTCCTCAGCTGTCGCTCTTCCGGGATCCCAGACTTTGAAAGCGAGTCTCGTCGAAAGTTATGGCAAGCTTCCCCTCGTCTTTGAGGCCAATCAGGGACAGACGGATGCTCAGGTCAAATTCTTGTCGCGCGGCCCTGGCTATAGCCTTTTTCTTACTCAGAACGAAGCGGTCGTTCGACTGCGCCCGTCGCCAAGCGCGCAGCCCTCAGCTTTAAGAATGAAATTGCTAAACGCCAATGTAAAAGCAGAAATCTCCGGTCAAGACGAATTGCCTGGAACAAGCAACTACTTTGCAGGAAGCGATCCTTCGATGTGGCACACCAACGTCCGGCGATTTGCGAAGGTGCGCTACCAGAATGTTTATCCGGGAGTGGACCTGGTTTACTACGGAAATCAGCGACAGCTGGAATACGACTTCGTCGTGCGCCCCGGAACGGACCCCTCGGTCATCCGGCTCGCGATTGATGGCGCGAATCGAATCGTCATCGAACGTGGCGACCTCGTTCTGACACGGCAGCCGGCGAAATGCGGATACCAAGACCTGAAATGTATCAGCCAGTGCAAGGCGCGAAGCGAAACATCAACGGCAGTTTCGTGGTGATCACCGGCAATGAAGTTGGATTCCAAATCGCGAACTACGATCGAAGCCGCGCTCTGATTATCGACCCCATCCTGAGCTATTCAACATATCTAGGCGGCAGTGGCTACGAGTCCAACCAAAAATCGCGGTTGACGCCACCGGCAACGCCTACGTCGCCGGCTGCGCCGACTCCATCGACTTCCCGACAAATAAAGCCATTCAGCCGGTACTCCCCGTAGGAAGCATCGATGTGTTTGTCACCAAGATCAACGCGAGCGGTACGGCGCTTGTGTATTCCACCTACCTGGGCGGGAGGGCGGGCCAATGTGTTGTCGGTATCGCGGTGGACAAGGCGGGCAACGCGTATATATTGGGGAACAATAGCTGGATCACAAAAATCAATCCGAATGGAAGTCGGATCGTTTACTCCACCTATGCGGCAGGGAGCGTGGCCGACATCGCAGCGGATGACGCAGGCAACGCCTACGTCAGCGGATCGGGATGGTTTGACGAGCCACCGATCAAAGGCACCGCCCAATGTCTGGGATACTGCATGTTTGTAACCAAGATCAACGCCGACGGCACAGCTGCAGTGTATTCCGCTTACTTCTCGTTTTGGGCCAATATGGAATGGGTTTCTGGCGTCGCAGTGGATCAATCTGGGAATGCTTACGCCGCCGGATCCATTGATACATCGCGTGGCGGCGCGACGATCGATGGCTTCCTGACAAAAATCGACGCCAGCGGCAGCAACATCGTTTACGGAAGTTCGATCCAACCCATTTATTCTGAATGCGGCGACATCGAATTCTGGACAACAGACGTCGCGGTAGATGCGAATGGAAATGCTTACGTGATGGGGTACACTCATCCAATTAGTGTGGCTGGAATGTATTATTGCGAACCGGACCGCAGTACCAACACGTGGTCACTAAGATCAATACCAACGCCACCGGCGGCTTTAAAGTTGGGACGGGCGCTACCATCGGCGGTACAGGCGACGACTGGGCCTTGGCAATCGGCGGAACCGGCGAAGACTGGCCCTCCGCCATCGCGGTCGATGGTTCGGGAAACGCTTACATAACCGGCTACACGCAGTCGAATGACTTTCCGACCGTCAATGCGCTGCAGCGGTATCGCAGCGGCGGGATGGATGCATTCGTAAGCAAGATCAGTCCAAACAGCAGCCTTGTCTACTCGACTTATCTCGGCGGACATTCCGATGACTCCGGCCTCGGCATCGCCGTCACGCCGAATGGCAATGCTTACGTGGTCGGACAGACGAGCTCGACGGGATTCAACAAGAGTCCGATCGCGTACCAAGCGACCTTTGGTGGAGCAACCGATGCCTTTGTGACGAAGATCGCCTCGCGCACGTTTGTGAGTGTAGCGCCGGCGACACTCGCCTTCGGCCGACCATTGGTTGATTCTGAAAGCGCCGGCAAAAAAATCACGGTCACGAACAACAAAGCGTCCCCACTCACAGTAAGAAGTATCCATTTGGAGGGCGTGAACGCGGCCGACTTTGCGCAGGTCAATACCTGTCCAGCCTCACTGGCAGCGGGAACGACCTGCGATGTATGGGTCACCTTCAAGCCTTCAGCAAAAGGAACGCGGAAAGGTTTTTTGGTAATGAATGATTACGATCCGGCGAGCCCACAAGCTGTGGCACTCAGTGGAACCGGAAGCGTAGTCAGCTTGAGTCCGAAGACATTATCGTTTGGAAGCCAGGCGGTTGGGACGACGACTGCTGCCAGGACATCAATCCTCACCAACACGGACACTGCTGTGCTCAATGTGTCAGGCATCAGTGCAGGAATCAATGCCAGAGACTTTGTGCTCTCGAGCGACTGTGGAGCAAGCGTGGGCGGCGGAGCCAGTTGCAAAATCGATGTAACCTTTAAGCCCACGGCAAAGGGGAGTAGGAAGGCAACCGTGAACATAAACGATGATGGTGGCGGCAGCCCCCGGAAGATTACTCTGTCCGGTACGGGAACCTAAAGACTGGTCCAATTCAACGTTTTTCATTACCCTGGCTGGATATATTCACGACATTTGCAGGCCAGGCGGCGATTGGCCACATACCACGTCGAGCAAAGCATCCAGGCTGATTCCGGCGTTTAACAGGGCAATTATATCTTCGACGCTCAATCCAGCCTGCTCTCCTGCCAATGCCAGTTTTGCTACCGCTCTCGTCACGACCTTGTTATCAGGTTCGGCCAATCACGCCTTCCTGTGTACCGATTGCGAGCATGTAGTCGTGGGGCGCAACTTGCGGTGATACGCGTCACGGCTTGTTGTACTCTATCCCGCTAACCCGCCGTCCTGCTGAGCGGATTCGTGCGCACGAGTCCAATCGCCCTTGGCGTCCCACCACAATCCGGCGACCCCGAAACCTAGGCCGGTAGGTTCAGCAGCGGTCAGTGATTGGCGAAACTGATCTAGGTCATGATGCAAACAAGTTATTATTTCGCAGCTTAAACCGTTTTGTTTTGGCTGTGGATCGCACAGCGACGGCCCAGCTTTGCGATCTCAACAGCTTTGTCGAGTTCTGCAGCGGTGTCAAAAACTCGTTTCCAATCGGCTTCAAGACCTTCACTGAAATTGAAAATGCGCCCTTTGGGTGGCCAAGGATTTGGATGTCAGGGTTTTGGAGCGCAGCGACATAACGTTGGTTTGATCCTCTTTTTTCAAGGCTGGAATGGAAGCATCCCAGAACCAGATCGAGAGGCCTCAGGGATTGTTGATCCAATCCACCCTCACCTAATGGATTGAGATTTAATTCAATAGATCGGAGCACAACAAATCGGCCACCTTCACCGCGCGGAGCAGCGCATTGACGCTCTCGATCTCATCGAATTGCTGCTGCAATTGCTCTTCATCAATTCCCCCAGCGATTTTCAAGCCTTTAGAATGGTTGGTGATAGCAATGTATTCGTAGCCACGAGCTTGTGCTGCTCTGGCCATTTCGAGGGTCGATCTAGAACCGTCACTCGACAAAGTTGCATCTGGAGGTCGCCTCGAATACTCCTCACCCACGCAAAGTCGTTCGACTGTTTAGCCAAATTCATTCCCATGTCGTCAAGAAAAGTCTTGGGACAGAGAAAACATCCAGTGCTATCCGTCCCACTCTTCACCCGGAGGTGTGCAACGTCTTTTTCACTGCCCTTCGGGGGCAGGTTTATCTCCTCCACGATTCCTTTCATTTTAGTTTCAGTGCGGACGTCGTACTTCGGTTGGCTCGCCTGCGGAGACTTCTGCGCGACAAGAGTTAGAGTGTAAGCAAGTACAGCGGCGAAAGAGACGAACCTGCAAATGCTGTGGGTGGGGATGTCTCTAAATCGGCGCATGGCTCCTGCTTTGCGTGTGCGAATGAGGATGAAGCCATAACTATGAGAACGTCGCTATCTTAACACTGCGAGTAAAGCGCTTTTTAGGCATCGACTTACGTCAGAGTTGGTTCTCCATAAGAATGAATTGGCCTACGAAGCCTTTTGGGCGAGATGCAGCCGGGAGCGGTACTTTTCCTTCATCTGTTCAACTGACTGAACCTTCCAGCCAAGACCAGCGAGTTGGACAAGTTCTTGCTGTATGGCCTGCAGCCGCTCTTGCCTTTGGACGTCAGCGATTTGAGCATCTGGCTCATTCCGGTGTCGAATGCGGTATGCCTGATTCAACGCCTGAATCTGGGCGATCTCGGCCCTTAGTAGCGCAATCTTTTCGCGAAGAACATCGAGGTGATCCATAGGATTAGGATAACTCAGCTTTATGAGGCGTGATCCGCTTGTTTGGCAGAATCCGAGTTGTCCACGCAGGCTCACATATCAGAGTGTGGCTTGTGAACAGAAAGATAAGCGAGAGTCATTCCCGGGCAAATTAATTCCAACAATGGGGCGGGGTCACGGTCGACTCATCGCTCTAACTTCTCTTGGCATTCGAGGCAGTATTTCGTCCATGGCACGGCTGCTAGTCGTTTTCCGCCAATCTCCTCGTGGCAGAACAAACATTGTCCGTAGCAGCCATCTCGAACGCGACCTAGAGCGGCCTCGACCATCCCAAGCAGTCGCTGCTCTTCAGTGCTTCGTTGGAGCTTTGTTCGCTTGTCGTATGCGCTCGTTGCTCGATCCAGCACATCCGCTTCAGGCTCCGCTGTCTTGCGTATTGCAGTTGATACCCAATACTCACCCGCAGTTCTTTCCGCCGAACTTCCAGCATCTTCTTTAGCTGCTGAAGCTGATGGTTGTTCATGAAACGAAATCGTAGTCCTGCTGTCGTTGTAGCAAAGTGATGGTAGTCACAATCTACCTCTCGAATAGAAGCGTAGGATGAATGTAGTGAAATCCATGAAAATCACCAAGTTTGTTGTCAAAGTGACTCGTGGAGATAGTCGCATCCCTGAGTACGTCCAGTACATTGATTGCATGCCGATAGTGACGACTAAAAATCGGAAGCTGGCTCTGGTTATGGGGAAATTCACCGCCGAGGACGTTGTAGATTCGTTGCAACATCGTTCGCGATGCGACCCTGAGTTGGAATCTGTAGAAGTTCACGTTTAGGCTGGTCGTCGAGTCAGACGGTGGAAAAGGGCAGACCATAGTTGGCCTTGCCATACGTTCGCGCTGGGTTGCTCCTCTGCGGAGCATCCTGAGCTACTTCATCGGATTGGGCTTTCCTAACGCAAAACTTGCGCACTAAACGGTTTAAGCTGTTGCGAGCTAAGGTGTTGGTGGTTAATGTCTGTCGAAACGGGGCTGGTCTAGCAGCGTTCCAGACAGCTTTAGACGCCCCGAGCATTGAACGCCGCAGAAATATCTGTACATCACAGTTCCATTAGACCAACCAAATACCTTGTCGCGCAGCTTTCGACGAGCAATCCTTTATGATGTGGGAATCCCCGTTCCCGGTGGGCCGTCGTTCCGGGAAGGGGAGGGCCTCATCTATATGGCCGCCATCCCCTCCCAACCGGCTTACCCGGACGACCGGAACAGACGTGTATTGCCCGTTAGCAAAGTGACGACATTCACGATGACACGTTTCAACACCGGCATTTCTGTGCAGGATTGCTCATATCAGAAGCATCGTAAGAATCAGCCGATCGGGGCTACCAGGTTAGGGCCTGATCGCGACTTTCACTACTCCATCGGACCGCTGCTCGAAGAACTTGTATGCTTTCACGATGTCTTCGAGCGGAAATGCATGGGTGAGTAGGGCCCTCAGGTCTACACGGTTATTCCTCACCAATTCCATCAACCGATGCATTCTTTCCTTCCCACCTGGACAGAGTGTCGAGACGATTCTCTGGTCGCCGATACCCGCCAGAAAGGGTTGCAGCGGAATCGAGAGTTTGCCGGAATACACCCCCAAACTAGAAAGAGTGCCGGCTGGTTTCAAACTGCTCAATGCGTTCTCAAAAGTCTGCTGGGTTCCAAGCGCCTCGATGGCAACATCGACGCCTAATTCTGCGGTCAGCTTCCTGATTTCTTTCACCACGTCCACTTCTTGATGGTTCAGCACAACGTCAGCCCCCATTCGTCGGGCCATTTGAGAGCGTTTTGGGTCAGATTCTATGGCGATAATAAAACTTGCGCCTTTTAACTTTGCCCCCAGCGTGGCACATAACCCAATCGGGCCTTGGGCAAAGATAGCAACCGTATCTCCCAATCGGAGATTGGCTGTTTCGGACGCCGAGAAACCGGTAGAAGCAATGTCGGCGAGCAGTACCACCTGTTCATCGCTCAATTCGTCAGAGATTTTCGCGAGATTTGCCTGAGCATGCGGGACGAGCAGGTACTCAGCTTGTGCCCCGTTAAGAGTATTTCCGATCTTCCACCCGCCAATTGGACCTCCGCATTGCGACCAGTGCCCGCTGAGACAAGATTGGCATTGCCCGCAAGGAGTGATTGCTCCAACAAGCACGCGCTCCCCGACCTGATAGCCTGTGACCCCGGGCCCTAGCTCATGGACGATGCCTACCGGTTCATGCCCTAAAACCAGGCCAGGCCTCACGGGGTATTCACCTTTAAGGATATGAAGATCAGTCCCGCAGATTGTGGTGAGCGTCACCCGAATCACGGCCTCGCCGAAGCTGGGACGCGGTATGGGAACACCCTCGACAGTGATGTCGTTTGGCCCATGAAAAACCAAGGCCTTCATCGTGGAAGTGGCGGGTGGCTGGCATACTGAGGCAACGTTGGGACTCGACGCGGTAGTCATTTATTAATCACCTTTCATAAAACGCGATCTTCGCCTATGCCACTTGGATGTTCGCCACAAGCCACTGCTTTGGCCGCAGATTGAACGATTAGTTCGCTTTGAGCAACCGCGTTTTATGGTAGGTAATCCCGGAAAAGCACTCCGTTGGTTCTTGTTAAGCTTCCGGGTAATGGCGCACTATCGTCATATTCCAAACCTACGGAACATCGGTCAGCCTGGCTGTTCGATATTGCTCAGAAAAGCGACTAGCCGACTGTTCAAGGTCCAAAGCCTGCCGCCTCGGGAATTTTTTATCGACCACAATCCACAATCAGTGGACAAGCGGGCTGCAGAAGAGCACGGTTACCTGTTCTGCAGTTGGAGCAAGATGATGGGAAGCACTTTACCTAATCGAAAAGAACGACATCGAGAAGTGAACTATGCACTTGCAGCCCCTTGACCTCGCCGTAGTCCACGAAAGCCCCATGTTCCGAAACCGGTTCATAAACAAGCTGACCCGCGACCGGGTGATACCGACCATCTCGGCAAGCGTCTCCTGAGTGACAGTTTCGCGGCCACGCTTAGTTGAAACGGACAACCGACATCTATTTCTAGTTGGATTTTTGCGGAGTGGCGACTTCGTCCTCGGACGAAGCTTTCTTGCTCGCGAACGATCGGATGTAATTGATCAGGTTCCAGAGTGCCTCCGGGCTTCCCCGATCTTCCGGCGGCATCTGACCTTTCCCGTTCTTGAGAATGTAGAAGAGTTCCCCGTCCGTCCTTTCTTTCAAGGCCGACGGATCGCGCAAGTCGCGGATCTTCATCTTCATGTTTTCGGCTTCGTCACCTTTGCCACCACCATCTTTGCCATGGCACATGGCGCAATCGTAGCCATATAACTTCTTGCCGCGAGCGATCGACTCCGCTGTTGGCTTGACGGGATTGACCATCCTCACTGCCTCGGACGGGATTGTGTACTGGGCGGACGACTCCGCCTTAGGTGGCGTTTGGCTTTGCTGTGAAGACGAAAACACCAACGCCCAACAGATTAGTAAAAGCTTCCACACTGGTGACCTCCTAGTCGGGCGACACAACCGGCAGCAAGGTTACCACTCTCGCAGCGAAAGCCCGCGCTATTAACAGTGGTTCTTGAGCGTAGTTGCGGCGTTACGCCAACTCCGACCCACTTTTCAGCCTTGCAACCTGCGAAGATGTTGGCAGGATGCGTAAGTTTCTCTACTTTCGACACTAGTGTACCCCGCTCAGCTTCTGATAGAACCACATCCCCGCCAACACCAACATAAATGCCCCAGACCCGATGCTGAAAACGCGCATCGGTAGGGTAAGCCGGTTGACCTTGGCCAACAGTTCCGTCTGCTCCTGGTGCATGTGCGAACTCGTGTCATCCAGAAACAACTGCTCATCCCTGTGCATCGTGAGCGTGCCCTTGTAAATCAGGAGGACGATCAGACCGATAGCAAAAGCTCCGAAGACCACGGCCACGATTGTTAGCGTCATAATCCCCCTTCCACAGATTCCACGACAATCGTCCCACATTCAAGCACACAAAACTGGCCAGTATTGATCATATGGCCGAACGACGGGCGGTCGGTACTATCGAACTCAGGGCACTCATTCATTGAGAATATGATTCGGGCCAATGAGTGTAATCGCGATTTTTCACCACCTAGCCTGCGCTCGTCTCGTGATCCCCATTTCAGGAGAGGGTAGACCGCCGCACGTTTAGGGCTTTACGCGCACCGTAAACTCCGTTCTCCATGGGAAACCAAGAACGTAGTTCTCACCTGAATTGTGGAAGATGAAAGGCTTCTCGTTCACATCAGTGTAGAATTCGCCGTTCTAGGAGGAAGAGCATCCGTTGACAAATCGAAGGATCAACATTGCAAGGGTGCAGTGGAGCAAGATCAAAAGAACGAGGGCGGAAATACGAGCATCACTCGTCAACCAGGTCACCATGATGACGATGACGAATTGAAGAATGCTGACTCTGATTTATTGGGGTGAAGAACGCTCCGCTGGTCTGTTATCAGTCAAACCGATTCTCAAACCACAGAAGCCTCAATTAGAGAACAGTCTGCACACCCTCATGCCAGTCATCTGGCGGCACACAATCCCCAAATGTTCTCATTGCTCTCCAATTGACTCCGCAGTGTCACGGCTGGTTAGGATCGGCGTAGACAACGACTGCGGTGCGACCTAAGTGGAGATGGATGCCCCATGCAAATTGACGATGATTATCTCGCCCTCGCAGGTGAAACATTCAGTAACACCATGAACTGAGATGGTGACCTTGAGAGGAACTCTCGTGCTTCTTCGCTGTTCACGAGCAACGGGCTTGGACGACATGCGCCACCTGCCTTTGCATCGCTAATCAGACAAAGGGATCAGCGGGGCAAATGATACACGTCTGGCAAATCGCCCACCACTGTTATCTATTGGTCGCATCCCTGCTCAAGCCCTCCAAAATTGGACTGTTGATCTACAAAGAATTTTTACGCGTCAGTCTTACCTCCGACATTTCTGGTTTTGCACAACGCTCTGCGAATACTTCATTTCATAGAACTTTTTTCATCTCTGAACGGCAGCCCAATCGCGGACAGTGCACAGAGCAATTCAATATTACAGAGCAATTCAATATTAAGGAGGTTCAGGTTATGCAAACTCGACTGAGTCCTGCTCATCCAGAGCATGGAAATTGAGCCTGCCTGAAATCGAGTAAAAAATTCGTGGCGTGCCTACGATCTTTACAACCAACGAGGCTGCACCCAGGCACGCATTGGAGATTGGTTGGAGGCCAAGTCGGAAGTGCTCGGTGTTTCAACCTCAAGCAAGAGGGAACCAGCGATTGTAACCTAGGGATTGAAACTGAAGGCTAATAGCCTCTGGAAGCGGTCACATGGCCCGCTGGTGCCACGCTTTGTGCCACGTGAGAGCCGTTCTCAATGTTGTCTCAAGCGTACCCTCTCATCGGACAGACTTCATGGGGAGGACTGTTCACACAATACTCGATGACTCTAACCCGAGTCTCGGGCATTTTGTATTTTCTTGAGCAAGCAATTGGAACATCTCAGAAGGTCGATCTCTCAGGCTTCATCTCGCAGGAAACGATTATCAGCATCGGCAAGCTACACGAGTCATTTCAGGAGCGTTCATATAACCCTTCGAAACTTCTTCCCAAGTTGCTCATTTCAAACTATTGATTTTTGTGAACACGGCGTTCATTTGGCTGGTGTTTTGTGAACGCTCGTATGGGCCGCATCTGAGCACCCCGACGTGTGACAAGCAGGCCATTGAGTGAACGCATTATGACGATCAAGAGCAACGTGCAAAGGCGTCGTCGGAGACAACGTCGAGCGAACCGAAACGGGTGCAGGCGTCGCTCAAAGAGATTGAATCCGGTCTAGATTGAACAGGCTGGAGATCATGCGTAGGAGTTCTTGGCAGACTGTCTATACATCGCGAATCAGAATTGAAGTCAATCAGGTCGTGTGATAACTGCCTACAAGCAGACGTTAAAAAAGCCAGCACTTCGCTGGCCTAAGGCGAACATGTAGATCACTTTGGCATCTGTTCGTTCATGGGTTCTTTTCCGGTTTCTTGCTTATCGCCCTTTCCCTTTTTGACAGCCACGACGTGAATTTCGTTCTTCGCCTCATCTACATGGGCTTTTAGCATTACATCGTGTCCTTCGCGACCCTTCAGAGCGTCGGGGTTGCTTACTGTCCAACTTTTGTTGTCCTTATCGCTGACGAACATCTTGCCGTCATTACTAACCTTGCCTGAGAGCGAAACTGTTTTCGTTGTCATCTTCTCAGTCGTCCTCGTGGGCTGCCGTTGAGCATCAGGCTTAGCGGTATCCTGAGCGAGGGCCAATAGAGACATCGTGATCGTGAACGCGAAGGCAAAGAGCATGAGTTTCTTCATGTTTTGAACTCCTTCGGCCAGAATTGTGGGATTTTGCATCCGAGAGAAATCAGATTCCACTCGGTGACGAGTGGTGCGAGGAATGTTAAAAGTTTGCGCCTTTGCGATCCGCTCCGTCAAGCAGAGCGTAGCGTTCTTTGGCGAGCAGCACTTCGGTCGCTCTGTTAGACTCTGGACGGATCAGTGCGTTTTTGTGATCAGAACGGCAATTGCTTGAGCAATGAGGCCAAACTTGGTCTGCCTTTCCCACCGTCTGACTCGACAACCAGCCTAAACGTGAACGTCTAGGGATTCCAACTCGGGGTTGCACCGCAATCCCGCCTCTGGGATTGAGAGCGCCTCTGCTAGATGATAGAGCGGCGTACCGTTGGGCGCGATGACCTTTGCTGAGTAGATTTCCTTTGTACCGCGATACTCAGCGAAGATCGATATAGTAAAGAGCAAGCCGGTCATCGTTCCTTCTTCTACCTCGAAACGCGATTACACCAACAACTGCCAGCCGGGGTGTTCCGAAGTAGTTGGTGAAATCGCGTGTTAAGAACAGCAATCAATTAAACCTGATGGGGACTGTCGAATCGACTCGTGATCGAGAATGATCCGTTAGGCGTTCAGGCCATGATCCCGCGCTGCATCTTGAGAAAGCTATCGATGCTCTGTGCTAGCTGCGAGTCCACCTCATCCGCAAGAATCATGACGTCGGGCAGCAACAAACTGAAATCCACGCGGGACAAGTTTCGTTGGATGGTCTCGAAGATTGATACCTGTAAAATTCGTGATTCCTGGACCATCATAGGCGCGGTATAGCCTTGGCGAAAGCGGAGCTGCCCGTGCGATACGGCCGCTGGAGAGGGAATGGCTATTGCCTCCAAGGCGCGGGTTTGTCGGAGCCGTGCAACAATGTTTTTGATGATCTCGGGAAGATGAGCAGTGCGTTCCGTGTCTGTAAGCGGAACTGAAGCTAGTTCCTTCGAGTGTCCAACCCGCATCAACCACCTCTGAATCGTATTGACTCCGTCATTTTCCAGG